>NZ_FOTQ01000010.1:7500-103114 GCF_900114635.1 Shimia aestuarii | reverse complement strand
AGGAGTCTACCGCCGATGAAGGTACTTGTGCCTGTGAAGCGCGTGATTGACTACAACGTGAAGGTTCGTGTTAAGGCGGACGGGAGCGGAGTTGATCTCGCCAACGTGAAGATGTCGATGAACCCGTTCGACGAGATTGCCGTTGAAGAGGCGATCCGCCTGAAAGAGGCCGGCAAGGCCGAAGAAGTTGTGGCCGTGTCGATCGGCGTCAAGCAGGCCCAGGAAACGCTGCGCACGGCGCTGGCGATGGGCGCGGACCGTGCGATCCTGGTGGTTGCTGCGGATGACGTGCACACCGATGTTGAGCCGCTGGCGGTTGCCAAGATCCTTGCCAAGATCGTCGAGGAAGAGGCCCCCGGTCTGGTGCTCTGCGGCAAGCAGGCGATCGACAACGACATGAACGCCACCGGCCAGATGCTGTCGGCGCTCTTGGGCTGGTCGCAAGCGACCTTTGCCTCGGACGTGGACATCGACGGCGACACCGCCGTCGTGACCCGCGAAGTGGATGGCGGTCTGCAGACCATCAAGGTGTCGACCCCGACCATCATCACCGTCGACCTGCGCCTGAACGAGCCGCGCTATGCGTCGCTGCCGAACATCATGAAGGCCAAGAAAAAGCCGCTGGATGAGAAAACCGCTGCCGATTACGGCGTCGACGTCTCCCCGCGTCTTGAAATCGTGAAAACCGAGGAACCGGCCGAGCGTGCCGCCGGGATCGTGGTGGGTTCGGTCGACGAACTGGTTGCAAAACTCAAAGAAGCGGGGGCTGTGTAATGGCTGTTCTTCTTCTCGCAGAAGTCAACAATGGCGAACTGGCGCTGGACGCCACCGCCAAGGCTGTCACCGCGTCCAAGGCGCTGGGTGACGTGACCGTTCTGGCCGCGGGCGCCTCTGCCGCAGCGGCGGGCGAAGCCGCTGCCAAGATCGACGGCGTGGCCAAGGTTCTGGTCGCCGAAGACGCCTCGCTGGGTCATCGCCTCGCGGAATCCACCGCCGCGCTGATCGTGTCGCTGGCCGGCGATTACGAGCACATCGTGGCCCCCGCCACCACCGACGCCAAGAACGTGATGCCCCGCGTGGCCGCGTTGTTGGACGTGATGGTGATCTCGGAAGCCACCGACGTGGTCGACGCCAACACCTTCGTGCGCCCGATCTATGCCGGCAACGCGATGCAGACGGTCAAGTCGAACGACGCCAAGAAGGTCATCACCTTCCGGACCTCGACCTTTGACGCGGCCGGTGAAGGCGGATCCGCTTCGGTCGAAACCGTTGGTGCGGCCGCAAATCCGGGTCTGTCGGAATGGGTCGAAGACAAGGTTGCCGAAAGCGACCGCCCCGAACTGACCTCGGCCGGCGTTGTCGTGTCGGGTGGCCGTGGCGTGGGTTCGGAAGAGGACTTTGCCCTGATCGAGAAACTGGCCGACAAGCTGGGCGCCGCCGTTGGCGCGTCGCGCGCTGCCGTGGATTCGGGCTACGCTCCGAACGACTGGCAGGTGGGTCAGACCGGCAAGGTCGTCGCCCCCGAGCTCTACATCGCCGTGGGCATCTCGGGCGCCATCCAGCACCTCGCGGGCATGAAGGATTCGAAGATCATCGTCGCGATCAACAAGGACGAAGAAGCCCCGATCTTCCAGGTCGCAGACTTCGGCCTCGTCGCAGACCTCTTCGCAGCCGTACCAGAACTCACCGACAAACTGTGAGGGTGTCATGGAACACGTACAGATTCCCGATCCGCTCGTGGAACATGGCTTCAGCGCCTCTGTCGATCACATGTTCGACAGGGCGGTCCAGTTCCTGAACCTTTCGCCGGGTCTTGAGCAGAAGATTCGCGTCTGCAACGCCACCTATACCGTGCGCTTTGGTGTCCGGCTGCGAGGCGGGATTGAAACCTTTACCGGCTACCGTTCGGTACATTCCGAACATATGGAGCCGGTGAAGGGGGGAATCCGCTATTCGCTGGATGTGAACCGGGACGAAGTCGAAGCGCTGGCGTCGCTGATGACCTACAAATGTGCGTTGGTTGAGGCGCCCTTTGGTGGCTCAAAAGGCGGCCTTTGCATCGATCCGCGTCAATACAGCGAGGAAGAGCTTGAGCGCATCACGCGCAGGTTTGCCTATGAACTCGCAAAGCGAGACCTGATCCATCCGTCACAGAATGTGCCCGCCCCCGACATGGGGACGGGTGAACGAGAAATGGCGTGGATTGCCGACCAGTATGCGCGCATGAACACGACCGACATCAACGCCCAAGCCTGTGTGACAGGAAAACCGGTTTCTGCGGGCGGAATCGAAGGCCGGGTCGAAGCGACGGGGCGTGGCGTGCAATATGGCCTGCGTGAGTTCTTCCGACATCCTGAAGACGTGGCACGCGCCGGTTTGCAAGGATCGCTCGACGGAAAACGGGTGATTGTTCAAGGGTTGGGTAACGTGGGTTATCACGCGGCCAAGTTCCTGTCCGAAGAAGATGGCGCCAAGATCATTGCCATTCTAGAGCATGATGGCGGTCTGTTCAGCGAGAGCGGGCTGGATGTCGAGGCTGTGCGTCAGTGGATCCTGCAACATGGCGGAGTGACCGGGTTTCCCGATGCCCTCTACGTCGAGAATGCTCCGGTCCTGCTTGAAGAGGACTGCGAAATCCTCATCCCGGCAGCCCTTGAAGGTGTGATCAATCAGCACAACGCAGCGCGTATCAAGGCGCCCCTGATCATCGAGGCAGCCAACGGGCCGATCACATTCCACGCCAATGAAGTTCTGCGGGCGAAAGGCACGGTGATCATTCCGGACCTCTATGCCAATGCCGGGGGTGTGACCGTCAGCTATTTTGAATGGGTCAAGAACTTGAGCCATATCAAGTTCGGACGCATGCAGAGGCGCCAGGAAGAAGCCCGACATCAGCTTGTTGTGGACGAACTGGAGCGATTGTCCAAAGCGATTGGAACGCCCTGGGAATTGTCGGCGGATTTCAAGTCGCGGTACCTGCGCGGCGCTGATGAGCTTGAGCTTGTGCGTTCCGGTCTCGATGACACGATGCGGAGCGCCTATCAATCCATCCGCGCGTTGTGGCATGTGCGGCCCGATATCGGGGACCTGAGAACGGCAGCCTATTGCGTGTCGATCGAAAGGATTGCCGACAGCTACCGCTCCAAGGGGCTTTGATACGGAGTTGAAAATGGGCCTTCGCCCTGTCCGGGGCGAAGGCCGTCGCGCTATCCGCTGATTTCGGATTTGAATGCAGACGGTGTGATCCCGAACTTGTTCTTGAACAAGCGCGAGAATTGCGCCTGATCTGAGAAACCGAAACGATAGGACACTTCCGCAATCGGTAGGCCCGGTGCCGAGGCCAGGCGATCGCGCGCCGCAATCAACCGTTGATCGCGGATTTGCTGGCTGACCGTGCCGTTCACGTCCTTGAAAAGGTCGTGCAGGTAGCGTTTCGAGATACCGCATCTTTCTGAGATCAGATCTGGCGACAGGTCTGGGTTTTTCAGGTTCTCCCGAATGAATTTCTCAACCCGCGCGATGTGTGCTGAGCGAACCGCTGAAAGGTTGCTGGTGCTGGCGTCGGCGGTTTCATCAAGCGCCAAGCCGAGCAGTTCCAAAAGCTGGCGACCCACGGTTTCGCTTGCTGCGGGTCCAAGGTCTGCGAGTCTTGAATGAGCTTGGTCCACCATCGAGGCAAACAAGCCCGCCGTGCCCGTTGTGGCGTTGAACACCTGGGCGCAAAACCGGTCGGGTTGCCGCACGCGTTCTTCAAGCGCCTTACGTCCAACCTTCAGAACAAACAGATCATTGGGCTTTTCATAAAGGAACCGGTACGGCTCGTCGCCACGTTCAAGGATGAAGCCGCCCGGATCACAACGCACCTCGCGCCCCATTTGGCGGAATTCGACCGAGGTCGCCCGGGGTAGGGTGATCAGGTATTCGCCCTCGTGCGTGTCACGAATATGCGCGCGCCGACGCTCGTAGCTCAAAGGGTCCGATGTCAGGCGGGACATTGCGACATGGCCCATGGACATGCGGCTGAGTTGGCCGTTGAAATGGATCGGATCACGAAACTGAAGCTCGAGAGGAAAGTACGAGTCATTGACCACCGCGTTCCATTTGCTGGAGCGGTGCTGCGGCTCAGTCGTGGCCGTCGAGAATGTGAGCTCGGCGGTCATATGCGTTCCTCCCGTCGGAAAGCATAGTCCAAAGGATCAATAAAACAAAGGAAATTGGCCACTCTGCGCTCAGCGGCAAACAGTTCTGCGCTGTGTGACAAATTGTTCTGCGCAAATCTGCAAACGCTCTTGCGCTGATCGTCAAGACCGCCGCGACGCGCTGAGACAAGCTGGTTGCATGTGATCGACGTGCAGGAGGAGCACGCCGGATCGGGGAAAAACAACCACACCCGTCAGGCGGCTTTTCTGCACCCATGCAGAGGACCAGAACGAATGGCTAAGAGACAAGTTGACCCCATCACACTTTCCGTGGTGCGGGGCGTATTGGAAACAACACAGCGCGAGATGACGCTGGCCCTGGAAAAGACCGCGCGCAGCTCTGTCTTCAACCTGGCGCATGATTATTCGACGGCGTTGTTCAACCACACGCCCGAAATGATCCTGCAGGGTCAGGACATTCCTATTCACCTTGGGTCGCTGATCCCAGCCATGAAATCGGTTGCGGGTTTCTTTGAGGGCGATATCCACGAAGGCGATCTCATCCTTCATAACGATCCGGCTTATGGCGGCAGCCACATCATCGACACCTGCATGTACTACCCGGTGTTTTATGAAGGCGAGCTGGTTTTCTGGACGGTCTGCAAGGGCCACCTGACGGATATCGGCGGTCCTGTGCCTGCGGGCTATAACCCCGAAGCTAAAGAGATCTTTGCCGAAGGTCTGCGGATTCCGCCGATCAAGTTGTGGGACAAGGGTGTTCCGCGCAACGACATCATGAACATGCTTCTCACCAACATGCGCGCGCGTCGCGACCAGGAAGGTGATTTCAACGCACTCATTGGGGCGTGCCAAGTGGGGGCGCGCAACCTGATCGCGCTGATGGACAAGTACGGCAAAGATACTGTTCAGGAGTGCATTGCCGAACTGCTCGACATGGCGAATGCGCACATGAACGGTCTGATCGCGCAAGTACCGGACGGGACCTATTCCGGTACGGCCGTTCTGGAAGATGCAGGTCACGGTTTTGGGGATTTCGACATCACGGCGACTGTCACCATCAAGGGCGACAGCTGCCACATCGAGATCGAAAGCCCACCGCAGGTGCCCTATTTCATCAACTCTTACGAGGGCAACTCCTATTCCGGAGTCTATCTGGGCCTGATGATGTTCGCCCAACTGCCACCGCCTTATAACGAGGGGCTTTATCGGAACGTGACTGTGGACATGGGCAAAAAGGGCACGTTGTGCAACGCCCAATCGCCCGCGCCGCATATGAACTGCACCACCACGCCGATGGAAACGCTGACTGATGCCGTGCGCCTCGCCTTTGAACAGGCCGCGCCCGACAAGGTGTCTGCCAGCTGGGGCCATGCCAATGGCTGCAACATTGCCGGGTGGGACAGCCGCCATGACGAAGAATACGTCACCATGGTGCTGGCCTCGATCATTTCGGGGGCAGGGGCCACGGCCAGCCAGGACGGCTGGCACGCCTGCGGGCCCGAGTGCTGTTTCGGAGCGCTGACCTCGGGCGACATCGAGATGCTCGAGCACAGCTATCCGATCATCATCCACGAATATGGGTTGATGGAAGACAGCGGCGGCGCAGGCAAGTTCCGTGGAGGTTCGGGCACACGCTGGGCAGTCGAGCCGCTGGACACAGACATGACGCTGGTGACCTTCGGGGAAGGCCGCCGCATTCCGGCCATGGGCGCCGCCGGGGCAAAATCCGAAATGGTGCACAAAAAGGTTGGCCGTCTTGAAATCACCCGCGACGGGGAAACCCAGATCATTACCGACAACGTGATCGAAACCATCAAACCCGGCGAGATCGCAGCCAACCTCAATCCCGGCGGCGGCGGCTTTGGCAACCCGTTTGAGCGTGACCCCCTGAAGGTGGTCGAGGATGTCCGCAATGGCCTTGTGTCGATCGAGGGCGCGCGGCTGGACTACGGCGTGGTGATTGCTGACGCCGACACGCTTTCCATCGACGAAGACGCCACTGCCAAAGCCCGCGCGGCGGCCTGAAGCTCCTGACAGAAAGGAATATTACTATGCGTACCCAATATCGTCTGGGCATCGACGCCGGCGGCACATTCACTGACTTCATCCTTGCCGACAAAAAAGGTGGAACCCGGATTTTCAAGGTGCTGTCGACCCCAACAGAACCGACCAAGGCCATCAAAAACGGCCTAGCACTGATCACCGAGGAAACCGGGTTGACGGCGCAAGAGATCGTGTCCAACTCGGACCTGTGTATCAACGGCACCACAGTCGGCCTGAACGCGCTGATCACCCATACCGGGGCCAAGACCGGCCTGATTGCCACCAAGGGGCACGAGGACTCCATCGAGATCCGCTTGGGTCACAAGGAAGACGGTTATCGCTATGACCCGGACTACCCCCCCGCGACTATGCTGGTTCCGCGTCACCTGCGTAAGGGGGTCAGCGAGCGGGTGATCTCGGACGGGTCGGTGAAGACACCGATCAACGAGGAAGATGTGCGCGACGCCTGCCGTTACTTCATCGCGGAAGGTGTTGAATCGGTTGCGATCAGCTTTGTCTGGTCGGTGCTGCACCCCGAGCATGAAAACCGCGCCGCCGAGATCGTGCGCGAAATGATGCCCGATGTGCGTTTGACCGTGGGCAGCCAACTTTATCCGCAGGTGCGCGAATACACCCGCACCTCGACCGCAATCGTGAATGCTTATCTGGCGCCGATCCTGCAGCGCTATGTCGAAGCGATTGATGCCTATTTCCGTGAATTGGGCAGCCAGCATCCTGTGCGCTACTTCCAGTCGAACGGCGGTCTGGCGCTTGGCAAGGTGGTCAGTGACCAGTCGGTTTATGCGATCAACTCGGGTCCGGCCTCGGCACCTCAGGCAGCATTGGATGTGGCGGAACCATGGGGTGACAAGAACATCATTACCTGTGACATGGGCGGGACATCGTTCGACATCACGCTGACCAAGGACGGCCAGGCCAACGTCAACAAGAACATCGACTTCCTGCGCTATCGTATCGGCATCCCGATGATCCAGGTAGAGACGCTTGGCGCGGGCGGCGGGTCGATCGGCTGGATCGACTCCATGGGCCTGATGCAGATGGGGCCGCAGTCGGCAGGGTCCGAACCCGGACCGGCCTGTTACGGACAGGGCGGTGAAAACCCGACCACGACCGACGCCAACCTTGTGCTGGGTTATCTGAATGCCGATGGTCTTGTTGGTGGGCGTCTGCCGCTGGACGTCGACAAAGCCCGCGGTGCGATCAAGACGAAACTCGCCGACCCGTTGGGTATCTCGGTCGAAAAAGCCGCGTATGGCATGTTCACCATCGTCAACAACAACATGGTCAACGCCATCCGCCGGGTGTCGGTCGAACGTGGCTATGACCCGCGCGACTTCGTGCTGATGGGTGCCGGTGGCGCGACCGGTGCGCACATAACGGCGCTGGCGCGTGAAATGGGCATTTCCAAAGTGCTGATCTCCAAGCTGGCCTCGGGTCTGTGCGCTTATGGACAGATCATTTCGGACGTCAAATACAACTACATGGCGCCTGCACCGATCCGTTTGGAAGGGGCCGAAGCAGCCAAGAAGCTGGACAACCTTTTCAACTCGCTTGAAGCGCGCGGCAAGGTCGACCTTGCAGGTGATGGATTCTCGGAAGAGCGAATTTCAATCCGCCGCTCGCTTGATATGCGTTATGTGGGCCAGGTGCACGAATGTACGGTCGAGATTGATCCGTTCGAAGTGACCGAGGCCACGATCGAGGACATCAAGGCCGCGTTCCACGCGCGTCACAAAGAGCTTTACACCTATGACGAACCGCACAACGCGGTCGAAATCGTCAACGTGGAAAGCACGATTGCGGGTCACGTGGACAAGCCGGAACGCATGAAGATTGGTGCGGGTAAAGGGGCGCATGAAACCCTGAAGGGCACGCGCCCCATGGTGTTCAACGCCGACGGCATCGCCCAGGACACGCCGGTTTATGACGGCTCGCTCATGGGGGCCGGTGACACGTTGCACGGACCCGCCGTGATCGAAGAGGTCACGACCACCATCGTGGTCGAGCCTGGCTGGACCGTCAATCTGCATGACAGCGGCGTTTATGTTCTCACCGCAGATGCGGCGACAGAGCAGGGTCAGGCCGAGTCTCGCAAAGAACTGGCCGAGGCCTGAACGATGGTGCGGCGGAAAGATAAGGGTTCCTCCCTGGCGGCGTCCGGTGTGACGGTGGCCTTCGGGGGGTTCAAGGCCCTGACGGATGTCACGATGACGATCACTCCGGGTGCCGTGCATGGGCTGATTGGTCCCAACGGTGCAGGCAAGACCACGATGGTCAACACGTTGACCGGGTTTCAGGCTCCGACGACCGGGACAGTCACGCTTGGGGACAGCAATGTAGGAACCTTGCCGCCGCACGAAATGCGCCGGGCCGGTGTGGCTCGGACCTTCCAGGCCGGACGGTTGTTCCCGGGTCTGGATGTGCTGGACAACCTCGCTGTTACAGGCGTGGGTCTGGGGCACTCCCGGTCGACCTCCGAGGCCGAAGCACTGCGGCTGCTTGACTGGATGGGCGTGCCCCATCTGGCCGAGCAGCCTGCGGCCGGGCTTCCCTATACGGATGAACGACGTGTGGGTATCGCGCGCGCGCTGATGTTTGCGCCGGACTTCCTTCTGTTGGATGAACCGGCGGCGGGCATGTCGGAAGCTGAGGCAGCCGACCTTGCTTCCCTTATCAAACGTGTGGCCGAGGAACTTGGCACCGGGGTTCTGCTGATCGAACACAATGTCGGGCTAGTCCTGTCGGTTTCCCACCATGTCTACGTGCTGGATGCCGGCCAGATCATCGAGGAAGGCGACGTCGACGCCATCCTATCGAGCCAGGCCGTACGCGATGCCTATCTCGGCTCAGATCAGGAGGCCGCATGATGTCCAAGCTTGGTGTTTTTGATGTGTCCGTACGCTATGGAAAGGTGCCGGCGCTGACCGATGTGACCCTTCATCTGGAAGAGGGGGAACGGGTATTCATCTCGGGTCCGAACGGGGCCGGAAAATCCTCTTTGCTCGGGGCCATCAGCGGTGCGGTCGCCACCACCCATGGCCGGATAGAAATGGATGGTCACCTCCTGACGGGCAGAGCACCCGAGGCCATCGCCCGGCTGGGCCTGTCGATGGTGCCCGAAGGGCGCGAGATTTTCGGCAGTCTTACCGTTTCTGAGAACCTGCGGGTTGGAACCGGCCTGCGCCGCGACCGAGGCGCGGTTGAAGGCGATATCGAAGAAATCTTCGAGGCCTTTCCGATACTTGGCGAACGTCGCCATGCCAGCGCTGGGGCCTTGTCCGGGGGGCAACAGCAGATGCTGGCCATTGGTCGCGCGCTCATGACCAACCCGAAACTGATGATGGTCGATGAACCATCCTTGGGCCTTGCCCCAAAGATCGTGGATCAAGTCTATGACACGCTCGTGCAGCTTCAGGAAGAGCGCGGTCTGACGCTCTTGATCGTGGAGCAAAGTTCCACGCGTGCCGCTCGTGTCGGCGGCCGGATGATCCTGTTGCGCGGCGGGTCTGTCGTGGGTGACGGCGATGCCGCCGCTTTTGCCGAAAAGGACCTGCTGAGCGAGGCCTACTTCGGACAATCCAAGGCACAACCCAAGAAGGAGGCCGCACAATGACCTCTCTGGCTCAACTCTTTTTCGATGCAGCGTCTCTTGGAGGCATCTATGCGATGGCCGCCCTCGGGATCGCGCTGATTTTCGGGGTGATGAACCTCGTCAATTTTGCCCATGGTGAATACATCGCCTTTTGCGTCTTTGCCCTGATCGTCCCCTCGACCGAGGCTGTCGCGGTGATGTTCCTGGGCAAGGCCCCGGCCTTCCTCTTGATCCCTGTCCTCCTGGGTTTGGGGGCCGGGGCCGCAGTTGCCAGCGAATACGTGGTGTTCCGCCATATGCGCAAAGCAACGCCTGTGGCGATGATGATTTCCTCTTTCGCACTGGGTTTCGTGATCCAGAATGCCCTGCTCGCAGTCTACGGTGGGCGGCCAAAGGCGATCAGCCTGTGGCCTGATCTGAATACCCCAGTGGGTGTTCTCGGGGCACAGGTGCCTTTGTTGCAGTTGATCGTGGTTCTGACAACGCTCCTGGTGGTTTGTGCGCTGGCGCTCTTGCTGAAGAAGACCCGGCTGGGGTTGGAAATGCGGGCGGCTGCCGAGAATTTCACCATGGCCCGGTTGTTGGGCGTGCGTGCGAACGTGGTCATTACCGGAGCGTTTGCATTGTCTGGTGCTCTTGCCGCCGCTGTGGCGTTGATCATGGCGACCCAGACCGGTGTGGCTGACGTGCGCATGGGTGGGCAAATCATGCTGGTGGCCTTCATCGCCACCGTCATTGGAGGGCTTGGCTCTTTGCCCGGTGCAGTCGCTGCCGGTTTCCTGATCGGCGGGGCATCGGTGTTGTTGCAGGCTTTCCTGCCGCTCGAGGTTCGGCCCTTCCGTGACGCCTTTCTCTACACGCTTGTCATCGCCTGCCTTCTGCTTCGTCCGCAAGGCCTGTTCGCGGCCAGCTCTGCCAAACCGAGGATTTGAAACATGATGGGTAAACACGCTCAAAACCGGATTTTAGCCTATTCCACCCCCCTGGTACTGATCGGTATCCTGCTGGTGTTCGTCGCCGCCATCACTCTGACCGGAGACAAGGCGCTTGGCCGCATGGCCGCCGAAACCCTGATCCGTGTGGTTCTGGTGGTTGGTCTCTGGATCTTCGTGGGCAACTCGGGAGTCGTAAGCTTCGGTCACGCGGGATACATGGCCATTGGAGCCTATTGCTCGGCATGGCTGACGCTCAAGCCGCAGATGAAGTCACTGTTTCTGCCGGATTTGCCGTCTTGGCTCGCACAGGCGGAATGGCCGGTGCTGCCTGCGGCTGTCGCGTCGGGTCTTCTGGCGGCTTTTGTCGCACTTGTTTCCGGTGCCACGATCCTGCGTCTTTCCGGTATCGCGGCTTCGATCGCGACCTTTGCCTTCCTGGCGATCGTCAATACCGTCTACTCCAATTGGGAAGGTGTGACCGGGGCAACGTCGTCGCTGGTCGGGCTGGCCCGGTATGTCGATCAATGGGTCGCGCTGGGCTGGGCCGCCGCCGCGATCATCGCCGCGAACCTTTATGCGAATTCCGCCAGCGGCCTTGCGCTGCGCGCCACCCGCGAAGACGAAGCCGCCGCAAGCGCATCCGGCATCAACATGTATCGTCATCGTCTGTTGTCGCTTGTAGTCAGCGGCTTTTTCACCGGCGTCTCCGGCGCGCTTCTGGGGCATTCCATCGGTGTGCTCAATCCCGACAGCTTCTATCTCGGCATCACGTTCATCTCGCTCGCCATGTTGGTTGTTGGCGGCATCGGAAGCCTGTCGGGCGCAGTTGTCGGTGTCCTCAGCCTGTCGATGATGATCGAAGCGTTGGTGCGCTTTGAACAAGGCATTTCGATTGGCGAGACCCAGCTGGCCCTGCCAAGCGGCGCACAGGAGATCCTGATCGGCATTGTCATGATCCTTGTCCTGATCCTGCGCCCGAGCGGCCTCATGGCGGGCAAGGAACTGCGTATGCCGCGCTTTGCGCCGCGCTCACCTGATTACAAAACCTCCAACAACTAACCAATCCAACTGAGGAGACCTTCCAATGAAACACACGCTTATTGCTTCTGCATTAACCCTGGCGATCGCGGCGCCCGCGTTCGCTGAGGATATCACCGTCGGTTTTGCCATCGCCAAGTCTGGCTGGATGGAAGCCTATGACACGCCTGCCGCGACCGCCGCCAAGATCCGCATTGACGAGATCAACGCCAATGGCGGCCTTCTGGGACAACAAGTGAAGTGGATCGAGGCGGACACCAAAACGGACCGCGCGCAATCTGCCAAGGCTGGCCTTCAGGTGCTTGATGATGGTGCCGACATGATGGTCGTCAGCTGCGACTACGACTTTGGGGCGCCGGCGGCGTTGGCTGCCGAGGCAGAAGGCAAGAATTCGTTCTTCCTCTGTGCCGAGGACGTAAAGGCCGGTATCCAGGGTGTCGGCCCCAACAGCTTCTCCGGTTCGGTCCTTGCGGCCGTTCAGGGTGCGACCATGGCCGAATGGTCCAAGGCCAAGCGCGACGCCAAGACCGGTTACGTGCTGCTTGATACTACTATCGAATACAACAAGGGTATCTGCACCGGCTTTGACTGGATGTTCCCCAAAGCGGGCGGAGAGATTGTCGGGCGCGACACGTTCAAGAACAATGATGCTTCGATCGCCAGCCAGATCAGCCGTATCAAGGCGCTTCCGCAGGAACCGGATGTCATCATGCTGTGTTCGTACATCCCGGGTGCCGTCGCCGCAGTGCGTCAAATCCGGGCGGCTGGTATCAATTCGCTGATCCTCAACGGCTCGGCGGTAGACGGGTCTTATTGGCTTAATGCGACGCCGAACCTGTCCGGCTTTGTGGTGCCAGTGCAGGGCTCGATCTATGGAGACGACCCACGCGCGGCAGTGGAAGCCTTCAATGTTGCTTATGAAGCAGCTGCAGGCGCGCGCCCGGCCAGCCAGTACGCCTATCCCGGTTACATCCTGATTGACCTGTGGGCCAAGGCTGTGGAACGTGCAGGAACCGTTGACGGGGCGGCTGTGACTGCAGCTTTGGAGCAGATGAATGGCGAGCCCACCGCGTTCGGTCCGCGTACGTTTACGGGCGAACTGCACCATCAAAATTCGGCGGAAATGCAAATCATCGAGATCACGGAAGGGACCCCTGCTGCCGTGGACAGCTGGACGATCAGCGAGGCCGTTCCGTTGGGCGTTTTGCTGAAAAAGTGACCTGACGCATTTTCGAATGTGAAGGACCCGAGGCGCCTCTTGTTGGAAACAAGGGGCGCCTTTTGAAACAGAGGGCGGCGACCTTGATACTCCTCAGTTGCTGGCAAGCAATTGATATCCGGGAACGGTGAAGGAACGGACTGATGTAATCGTCGCTGTGCCGATCCATGTGGTTCGATCAATCACCAATAAGGCGCTGCCGGGCTCGGTTGCCAGCATTTTGGCGATCTTTTCATCCGCGGATATTGCATAGATCCGCAGGTCAAAACGTGTGTAGGGCTTGTTGCGTACCAACCATTCATTTGCACTGTAACGCGTCAAATCAACATCAAGAATTTCCGGCGCGGTTTCCAGGCTCACCCAGCGGTCTTCAAAAATGTGTGGATTGTGGTCTGCCAGATGCAGCGCCTGTACTCGCAACATCGGGATTGGCTCAACCTGCTCAAGCTTGGCCGCGATGTCCCGAGGCATGGGCAGTTTCCGCCGATCTATCAACTGGTATCCGTAAGTAGCGCCGCTTTTTTCAACTTCCAGCCGGGTAATCGGGATGTCGAGCGTCGCCCTCGAAACCGGATCTGTGCGGACATGGGTGCCGCCCTTGCGCTTGCGTTCGATCAGTCCGGTGTCGGAAAGGTCCTGCATGGCGCGTTGCACCGTTGTGCGTGCGCAGCCGAATTGTTCGGCAATGTCCGCGTCACGCGGCAACTTGTCTCCGGGAGCGTAGGTGCGATCAAGAATTTGGTCACGAATCCGGTCCCTCACTTCTTTCCAGGACTGGCGTTCTGCATTCATATTTCCTGCTCCAGCTCTCCCATGACCTTGATGAAATCCATTGTTATACGGTCGCGGGCAACGTGACGACCGTCTTTCACGACGTGGCGCCCTGCACTCCAGATATCTGTGATGCAGTCCTGACCGTGACCGCCGAAAATCAGCGTGTCCAACGCAATGTCGTCGCGCCGGTTGACCCCCCATTCGTTATCGAGATCAAGCGCGATGATGTCCGCAAACATTCCGGGTGCAAGTTTGCCACTTTGCCGCCCGCCGGCTTGGGCGCCTCCTGCATTTGCTGCATCGAACAGCACGCGGCCGGTGGAACGAGCCGGAGTTGCCAGAGAGGCGCGGCTGCGATCCCGCAGACGCTGCGAATACTCAAGCGTCTTAAGCTCGTCGAACAAGTCAATGTGCACGTTTGAATCAGAGCCAAAGCCAATGCGCCCACCTTCGGCCAGAAACTGCGTGCCGTTGAAGATACCGTCTCCAAGGTTGGATTCCGTGATTGGGCAAAGCCCGGCAACTGCGCCGGATCTTGCCAAGCTCCGGGTCTCTGTTTCGATCATCTGGGTGGAGTGGATCAGGCACCAGCGATCATCAACATCCTGATTGTTCAAGAGCCACTCCGTCGGCCGTGCGCCCATATGGGCAACCACTTCTTCGACCTCTGCAACCTGTTCGGCCAGGTGCATGTGGATCGGACCGCCTGAGGACAAGGCGATTGACCGGGCAAGACCTTCGGCATCCACTGCGCGCAAGGAGTGGGGCGCCGCACCAATTGTGAAATCCGCAGGCCCCGCAGTCAGGGCGCGCGCGGCACTTTCGTGCAAGCGTTGAAACTGATCCGGATCATTTCCAAAACGCTTCTGGCCGCCGTGCAGTGGTCGGGCGTCACACCCGCCGTGCTGGTATAACACCGGTAGAAGGGTGAGACCGATGCCGACATCCATGGCTGCCTGCACAATGCGTTCAGACATTTCGGCAAGATTTGAATAGCTTTTCCCGCCATGATCGTGGTGCAGATAATGAAACTCGGCCACGCTGGCAAAACCGGCCTCCAGCATTTCCAGAAACACTTGCGCGGCGATTGACTGCACCTGCTTGGGCGTCAGTTGATCGAGGAACTTGTACATCAGGCGCCGCCAGCTCCAAAAGCTGTCACTCGCATTCGGCCCCCTTGCTTCGGTCAGCCCCGACATGGCACGCTGGAAAGTATGGCTGTGCAGGTTCAGGGGGGCGGGCAGCAGCAAACTTACGGTCGAATTTGCGCCCGTTGGCGTCGTCTCTATGTAAGCGATTCTTCCGTTCTCGATCCCGATCTCAACATCGTTTTGCCAGCCGGTTTCGGTAAGGGCCTGTTTTGCGATGATTTTCTTCACAGCGGGAGTCCATTGACTTAATATGTAGCGTCATATTATTTTTATGTAGCTACATAATCAAGGATAAACAATGTCCGCGCCTCTCCTGTTGACGAACCTGACCGTTGCAACCATGGCTCCTGATGCGGTTGATTACGGTTTGTTGGGTGACGCTTCGATCGTCATCGAGGATGGTCGGATCGCCTGGTCTGGGCGAGCGGAGGAGCGACCATCCGGATTTGCTGGTCTTCCACCGCAATCCCTTGCGGGGCGTTTGGTGACGCCAGCGCTGATCGACTGCCACACCCATATCGTGCACGGTGGCAACCGAGCGCGTGAGTTCGAAATGCGTCTGAAAGGCGCCTCTTATGAAGAGATTGCGCGCGCTGGAGGCGGTATTGTCTCGACTGTGACAGCCACCCGAGAGGCGTCGGAAGAGGAGCTTTTGAAGTCTGCCTTGCGATTGGCGGACAGCCTGATCGCAGAGGGAGCAACCTGCATCGAGGTCAAGTCCGGCTATGGGCTCGATCAGGATACGGAGCTGAAAATGCTGCGCACCGCGCGCAGGATCGCTGACATGCGCCCCTTGCGCGTGGTGACAACGTTCCTCGGTGCCCATGCGGTTCCGCCCGAATATTCAGGGCGAGACGGAGCCTATATTGACGAAGTGTGTATTCCAGCATTGCGTGCGGCCCATGCGGAAGGGCTGGTCGATGCCGTGGACGGGTTCTGCGAGGGGATTGCGTTTCAGCCCGACCAGATTGCACGCGTGTTCGATGTCGCCAAGGAACTTGGTCTGCCGGTCAAGTTGCATGCCGAGCAGTTGTCGAACCTTGGTGGAGCGAAACTTGCCGCCAGCTACGGGGCGCTGTCGGCGGATCACATTGAGTATCTGGACGAAGACGGAGTTGCGGCCATGGCCAATGCCGGTACCACGGCCGTTATCTTGCCCGGCGCCTACTATACATTGCGGGAAACCCAAAAGCCGCCCCTTGCGGCTCTGCGCGAAATGGGTGTCCCCATGGCGTTGGCAACTGACGCCAATCCGGGCTCGTCGCCTCTGACCTCGCTACTTCTGACAATGAACATGGGATGCACGCTCTTTCGGATGACCCCGGAAGAGGCATTGGCCGGCGTGACGCGCAATGCCGCACGCGCCCTTGGGTTGAGCGACTGTGGCACAATCGAAGTAGGCAAACGTGCGGATCTCGCTGTGTGGGATGTCGCCCATCCTTCAGAGCTGGCTTATCGCATCGGGTTCAACCCTCTTTTTAAACGCTTTTTCGGAGGACACGCATGAGCGTGCTGAATCTCACTCCCGGTGCGGCCACTTTGGCGCAGCTGGCGGATGTCTATTGGAATGAGACTTCGGTCGCCTTGGACCTATCATGCAAACCCGCCGTGGAAGAGGCAGCCTCGCGGATTGCTGCCGCCGCCGCTGGAGAGGTCGCCGTTTATGGCGTCAATACCGGTTTTGGTAAACTGGCAAGCCTGAAAATCGCCCCCGAAGACACTGAAACACTGCAACGCAACCTGATCCTGTCGCATTGCTGCGGGGTCGGGGAACCAATCGCGCGCCGCCTGGCCCGGTTGGTGATGACCTTGAAGCTGTTGAGCTTTGGGCGGGGTGCCTCGGGTGTGCGCTGGGCGCATGTCGAACTGTTGCAAAGCATGCTGGCGCGTGGCGTCACCCCCGTGATCCCGGCACAGGGGTCCGTCGGGGCATCAGGTGATCTGGCTCCCCTGGCCCACATGACGGCGGTTGTGATTGGAGAGGGCGAGGCCGAATACCAAGGAGAAGTAATGTCCGGGGCAGTAGCGTTGGAAAGGGCAGGGTTGCGCCCGATCCCGCTCGGCCCAAAGGAAGGGCTTGCGTATATCAACGGCACCCAGTTTTCCACTGCTTTTGCGTTGGCCGGATTGTTTGAAGCGTGGCGCGCTTCTCAGAATGCTCTGGTGATTTCGGCCATGTCAACTGACGCCATCATGGGGTCGACCGCACCGCTGCAAACGGAAATACACGCACTTCGCGGCCAGCCCGGCCAGATTGCGGCTGCCGCTGCGATGCGCGCTGTTCTGTCGGGAAGTGAAATCCGCGAAAGCCACCGCGAAGGCGACACCCGCGTACAGGATCCCTATTGTATCCGGTGTCAACCGCAGGTCACTGGCGCCGCGATGGACCTGTTGCGGCAGGCGTCCTTCACACTGGAAATCGAGGCAAACGCCGCCACGGACAATCCTCTGGTGCTGGCAGAAGCCGGGATGATTGTCTCTGGTGGGAATTTCCACGCCGAACCCGTGGGTTTTGCCGCGGACATGATCGCCTTGGCGGTATCGGAAATTGGCGCAATTGCGCAGCGCCGTATTGCTCTGATGGTAGACCCGACCCTGAGTCATGACCTGCCGCCATTCCTGACACCGAAACCCGGCCTTAATTCCGGGCTGATGATTGCGGAAGTCACGACTGCGGCCCTGATGAGTGAAAACAAACACTTGGCCAACCCCTGTGTAACCGACTCGACGCCGACCTCTGCCAATCAGGAGGACCATGTGTCGATGGCGGCCCACGGGGCGCGACGGTTGGGGCAGATGTGCGAAAACCTCAACCACATTCTTGGTGTCGAGATCTTGTGCGCTGCTCAGGGGATCGAATTCCGCACGCCGCTGACGACAAGCCCGATTTTGCGAAGGGCGATGAAGCGCCTGCGCGAAGAAATCCCGGCGCTTCAGGAGGATCGCTACATGGCCCCTGATCTTACAATGGCCAAGAACCTGGTCGCATCTGGGGCAATTCTAAACGCTCTGGACATTGACCTGCCGGAGCTTGGCCGGTGAACGTGTACGACGTTAGCAACGGAGATGGTCCGATTGTTTTGGGGCAGCCACATGGCGGCACCTTTGTGCCACCCGATATTGCGGATCGCCTGAATGACACCGGCAAGACGCTGGCCGATACCGACTGGCACATATCGCGACTTTTTGAGGGGTTGCTACCTGATGTCACCGTGGTGCGCTCAAATGTGCACCGTTATGTGATCGATGCCAATCGCGACCCGGCAGGCGCGTCGCTTTATCCGGGGCAGAATACAACGACGCTGGTGCCCCTGACCGATTTCGATGGTCGGTCGATCTGGAGTGCCGGGCAGGAGCCAACGGAGGATGAGATCGCCGCCCGCCGGGCGTCCTATCACACACCCTATCATGATGCATTGCGGGGGGCGATCGACCGTGTGCGGGCCAAACATGGCGTGGCGATACTATTTGACTGCCACTCGATCCGCTCCAACATACCGTTTCTATTTGAAGGCGAATTGCCTGTCTTCAATACTGGCACAAATTTGGGTGTGACCTGCGCGCCCGAAATCGAGGTCGCGGTTGACGATGCGGCGCAAGCGTCGGGCATGGATGCGGTTCTCAATGGTCGTTTCAGAGGGGGGTGGACAACGCGCCACTACGGCAAGCCGCGCTCCGGGATTCATGCTATCCAGATGGAGCTTGCGCAACGTGCCTATATGGATGAGGCCGCCCCCTGGACCTATCGCCCCGACCGGGCTGCACAACTGCGGCCCCATCTGAAAACCATGCTGCGAAAGTTGTCCGATATCGCCCGATCAGGCGTTTTGACCCGACAAGGAGACCCGAGATGACCGATCCCCGAAAGAACACCCGGGATGTCTATCCGCCAACCGGACCCGACTTGAATACCAAAAGTTGGCTGACCGAGGCCCCCCTGCGGATGCTGATGAACAACCTGCACCCGGACGTCGCGGAAAACCCGCATGAGCTGGTGGTCTATGGTGGGATAGGCCGGGCGGCCCGCACCTGGAGGGACTTCGACCTTATTGTCGAAAGCCTTAAGGAGCTGGAGGCGGACGAAACTCTCGTGGTTCAGTCGGGCAAGCCTGTTGCCATCGTGAAAACTCACAAGGACGCGCCTCGGGTTCTGATCGCGAATTCCAACCTTGTGCCGCACTGGGCCAACTGGGATCACTTTAACGAGCTCGATAAAAAGGGTCTGATGATGTACGGTCAGATGACGGCTGGGTCCTGGATCTATATCGGGTCGCAGGGCATCGTTCAGGGCACCTATGAAACATTCATGGAAGCGGGTCGTCAGCACTATGGAGGCGATCTCACCGGGCGTTGGATTCTGACCGGTGGTCTTGGTGGCATGGGAGGCGCGCAACCTCTTGCTGCAGTTATGGCTGGCGCCTGCTGCCTTGCGGTGGAATGCGACGAGAAAAGTGCCGACTTCCGCCTGCGCACCCGCTATGTCGATGAGAAGACGCATTCTCTGGATGAAGCGCTAGAGATGATCGCCCGCTGGACCAAGGCGGGCGAAGCCAAGTCAGTGGCGCTGATCGGCAATGCAGCCGACATTTTCCCGGAAATCTACAAGCGTGGAATCCGCCCTGACATCGTAACCGATCAGACCTCGGCGCATGATCCGGTGAACGGTTACTTGCCGCAGGGCTGGAGTGTGGGCGAATGGCGCGCCAAAGCCGAAACTGCGCCCAAGGAAGTTGAGAAAGCCGCCCGCGCGTCAATGCGGGTCCAGGTCGAGGCCATGGTCGCCTTCCACGAAGACGGCGTGCCCACGGTGGATTACGGCAATAACATTCGCCAGATGGCGCTGGAGGAGGGGTTGGAGAATGCCTTCGCCTTTCCGGGCTTTGTCCCGGCCTATATCCGCCCGCTGTTCTGTCGTGGGATTGGTCCATTCCGCTGGGCTGCACTGTCAGGTGATCCCGAGGACATCTACAAGACCGACCAGAAGGTCAAGGAACTGCTGCCGGATAACAAGCACCTGCACAACTGGCTGGACATGGCGCGCGAGCGGATCAGTTTTCAGGGGTTGCCCGCGCGTATCTGTTGGGTCGGCCTTGGAGATCGCCATCGCCTGGGTCTCGCATTCAACGAAATGGTGAAGAACGGCGAGCTGAAGGCCCCGGTGGTCATAGGTCGTGACCATCTGGATAGCGGCTCTGTCGCTTCGCCCAATCGGGAAACAGAAGCCATGATGGACGGATCGGACGCAGTTTCCGACTGGCCGCTACTGAATGCGCTCGTCAATACGGCGTCTGGGGCGACCTGGGTCAGCCTGCATCATGGTGGCGGCGTTGGCATGGGCTTTTCTCAGCATGCGGGCGTGGTGATTTGTGCTGACGGCACAGAGGACGCAGCCAAACGGTTGGAACGCGTGCTTTGGAATGACCCGGCGTCGGGCGTTTGGCGTCACGCGGACGCTGGCTATGAACTCGCCAAGGGCTGCGCGCGGGCGCATGGCCTGAGACTACCGGCAATTCTCGGGTAGCCATCAGGATTTGGACAAAGACGGAGGTGGATTTGGGTGCCACCATCAAGGTCCGGCTGATGCATAGGATTCCCTACGATAATGCCCTGCGTCTTTTGGCGGGGCATCTTGAATCGAAAGGGCTCACGTACGCTTTGATCGAAATCCACAGTGCTGTGGGAATCCCTACAACTCTCTCAGAAATCCAAATTCTCAACACTGAGCGCGTTTTTCTGGATGAACTCGCGGCGGGGTTCGACGACGTCGCCCATCAACTTGGTGAAAAGGTCGTCAGCTTCGGCCATGTCTTCGACCTTGACCTGCAGCAAAGTGCGGGCATCAGGGTCAAGCGTGGTTTCCCAAAGTTGATCCGGGTTCATCTCGCCCAGACCTTTGTAGCGCTGTAGGGACAACCCCTTCTCACCTTCTTTCAAGATGGCATCCAACAGGTCCAGTGGACCGTGGATGATTTGCGCTCGATCCTTGCGGTTCAGAGTCGCCGCGGTGCCATAGATTTCTTGCAGGCTCTGCGTGAAACTGCCGGTCTTGCGCGCCTCGCCCGAGCGCAGCATGGGGCCGTCCAGCGTGCGGACCTCTTCCACACCACGCAAGATGCGCGCGAGGCGAATGCCGTGGTCTTGCGTGATCCGACCCTGCCAGCCCCGTTCATATTCCAGTGCGATCAGGTCGAGCCGCGCGGCGACCTTGTCGGCCACGCCTTGCAGGTCGGCATCTACGGCACCCGGCACAAAGGCCCCGGCAATGGCTGCCTGTTCAAGGATATGGCGCGGATAATGTGTTGGGAATGCATCCAGCACACGTTTGAGTTGACGAGCCTCGCCTACAACGCGCGCCAAATCTTGCCCGATAATCTCTTCGCCAGAACCCAGACGCAGCGAGGCACCCTCGATGCCTTGTTCAATCAAGTAGTCATCCAGCGCGGCCTGATCCTTGAGATAGACCTCGGATTTGCCACGTGCCACTTTATAGAGCGGCGGCTGGGCAATGTAGAGGTGCCCTTTTTCGATCAGTTCCGGCATCTGACGATAGAAGAAGGTCAGGAGCAGGGTGCGAATATGTGCGCCGTCCACGTCGGCATCGGTCATGATGACGATCTTGTGGTAGCGCAGCTTGTCGATGTTGAACTCGTCTCGGCCAATCCCGGTGCCAAGCGCCATGACAAGGTTGCCGATCTCCTGGCTGGACAGCATGCGGTCGAACCGGGCGCGTTCCACGTTTAGGATCTTGCCGCGCAGGGGCAGAATGGCCTGGGTCATCCGGTCCCGTCCGGTCTGGGCCGATCCACCTGCCGAATCCCCCTCGACCAGAAAGACTTCGGTCTTGGAGGGGTCTTTCTCGGAACAATCCTTCAGTTTCCCTGCGAGGAAATTCACATCCATCGCTGTTTTACGACGGGTCAGTTCACGCGCCTTGCGGGCGGCTTCGCGGGCATGCGCGGCTTCGACGATCTTGGTTACGATCACCTTGGCTTCGGTGGGGTTTTCCTCGAACCATTCAGCCAGTTTCTCGTTCATCAGCCCTTCAACAGCCGGACGCACCTCGGATGAAACAAGCTTGTCCTTGGTTTGGGAGGAGAATTTCGGATCAGGCACCTTGACTGAGAGTACGCAGGTCAGGCCTTCACGAGCGTCATCACCGGTAAAGGAGACCTTCTCTTTTTTTGCGATCCCGCTTTCCTGAGCATATTTTTGCAAGGTCCGGGTCAGCGCTCCCCGGAAGCCCGCCATATGGGTGCCGCCATCCCGCTGAGGGATGTTGTTGGTAAAGGGCAAGACGGTTTCGTGGTAGCTGTCATTCCACCACATCGCGACCTCGACGCCGATTTCATCGCGTTCGCCCTTCACATAGATCGGGGCTTCCATCATAGGGGTTTTGTGGCGGTCAATATATTTGACGAATTCCTTCACGCCACCGTCATAGAAAAGCTCTGTGCGCAGCGGCTCGGCGGGACGTTCATCTTCGAGAATGATCCGCACGCCCGAGTTCAGGAAGGCCAGTTCGCGCAGGCGCTTCTCCAGCGTTTCGAACGAATACTCGAGGTTGGAGAATGTGTCAGTCGAGGCAAGGAAGCGTACCTCGGTGCCCTTGCGGCCATTGGCGTCGCCCACGACACGCAGGTGCTCAGAGGTTTCGCCGTGTTCGAATTTGGCAAAATGCTCTTTGCCATCGCGCCAGATGCGCAGCTCAAGCCAAACAGACAGAGCGTTCACAACTGAAACGCCCACACCGTGCAGACCACCTGACACTTTGTACGAGTTGCTGTCGAACTTACCACCTGCGTGCAGCTGGGTCATGATGACCTCGGCAGCGGAGACGCCTTCTTCGGCGTGGATATCAACCGGGATACCGCGCCCGTTGTCGCTCACCGAGACCGAGCTATCGGCGTGGATTTTCACGGTGACGGCGTCGGCATGACCGGCCAGCGCCTCGTCAATGCCGTTGTCCACGACCTCATACACCATATGGTGCAGGCCAGAGCCATCATCGGTATCGCCGATATACATGCCGGGCCGTTTGCGAACAGCTTCCAAGCCTTTGAGAACTTTAATGGAATCCGCGCCGTATTGCTCGGTGTTTTGCGCGTTGTCAGACATTCATGCCGCCCTTTTTCGTTTCACGAATTTATATCGGTCTTTGGGGGGGATGTCACGCAATTGACCGAAATTTCCACCAACGTTACGGCGCGTATCAGCGACTTTCCGAAACCTCTGAAATGCCTTGGGTTTCGGTCACTTCGAGATACTGTGCGCGTTCGCTCAACGCTTCGAATAGCCCCGGTTCCGTCCCTGTCATCCAAGCCTGCGCGCCCAGTGCGCAAATCTCGTCGTAGAGCGCCGCGCGCCGGTCCTGATCCAAATGCGCCGCTACCTCGTCCAGCAACAACAAGGGCGCGGCCCCTAAGTCCTGTTTCAACGCACGGGCATTAGCCAGGATCAGTGACACCAACAACGCCTTTTGCTCGCCCGTTGAACAGTCTCGCGCCGGAACGCCCTTGGCCGCAAAAACCCCGTAGAGGTCGCTTCTGTGCGGACCCACCAAAGCGCGCCCGGCGGCAATATCGCGAAAGCGGCTCTCGGACAGGGCCGCGCGCAAATCCTTTTCGGTATCCGGCATGCCGCCTTCGCTTTGGGTCAGCTCCAGTTCAGCGGTGGGAAAGGCGGTTTCAGCGGCCTCTTGCGCGCTTGAGAGGCGTGCCAACGCCTCTTGGCGGTTCCGGTGAATGCGATGCCCCGACGCCGCCATCTGACGCTCCAGCGCGGCGTACCAATGCGCGTCGCTCACCTGTTCCTTGAGCAAACGATTGCGTTCTCGCATGGCCTTTTCATAGGCGAGCGTCGCCTCGGCATGATCTGGAAAGAAACTCAGCGTCATGCGATCCAGAAACCGCCGCCGCCCATCCGCGCCCTCGATCCAGAGCCGGTCCATGGCCGGGATCAGCCAGAGCACCCGCGAAATGCGCGCCAGAGCGGTCTGAGGGGCAGCTTTGTCGTCGATCCGAACCTGCCGCGCCGTGCCGCCTTCCGAGCGGATATCGATCTCGTGGGTTTGGTCGCCGGAGTGCAAAAGGCCTGAGAGTTTCCAGCCCAACGCCTCGGGGCGGCGGGTCATGTCCTCGGCGCTGGCGCGGCGCAGGCCACGCCCCGGAGAAAACAGCGAGACTGCCTCAAGGATGTTGGTTTTGCCTGCCCCATTGGGACCAAAGATCGCAATGGGGCGCGGGTCACAGGCGATGGTCGCCTTCTTGTGCGAGCGGAAATGCGAAAGCGACAGGTGTGAGAGATGCAGAGACCCCATGCCGCCCTTTCATGTTCCCAAAATACGCGCGCTGCTGGCGTTCCGACGCGCGTCACACGCGCATCGGCATCACCACATAGACCGCGCTGGTATCATTGCCTTCCCGCATCAGGGTCGGATCACCGGCCGAGTTGAACAGGAACACGGCGTTTTCGCGATCCACCTGGCTGGCAATCTCGAGCAGGTATTTCGCGTTGAAACCAATTTCCAGACGCTCGTCGCCATAGGCAACTGCCAATTCTTCTTCGGCGGCTCCGCTATCCGGGGCGTTGACCGACAGGATAAGGCGGTCTTCGTCGAGTTGCAGTTTCACTGCGCGTGAGCGTTCGGACGACACGGTGGCGACCCGGTCGACGGCTTGAGCAAACTCCGTGGCGTCCACTTCCATCTTGCGGGTGTTTCCGGCGGGGATCACACGGGTGTAATCCGGGAAAGTGCCGTCGATTACCTTGGACGTCAGCGTGATGTCGGGAGTAGCGAAACGCACCTTGGTTTCCGACACTGAAACGGCGATCGACATGTCATCGTCGTCCAGAAGCTTACGCAATTCGCCGACGGTCTTGCGCGGCACAATCACACCGGGCATGTCCGAGGCCCCATCGGGCAGGTCCGCATCAATGCGTGCGAGGCGGTGACCGTCTGTGGCGACACAACGCAGCACTTTACCGCCGTCGGCATCGGAGACGTGCATGTATACACCGTTCAGGTAATAACGGGTCTCTTCAGTAGAAATGGCGAATTTCGACTTGTCGAACAGGCGACGCAGCACGGGTGCGGGGGCCGAAAAGTTGCTGGAATACTCCGAGCTCGCCATGACCGGGAAGTCTTCCTTGGGCAGGGTGGCCAGCGAAAAGTTGGACCGCCCTGCTTCCACGGTGAGACGCCCAGCGGCGCCGTCGTCGGTTAGCGTGACGAGCGCCCCGTCGGGAAGCTTGCGCACGATCTCATGCAGCGTGGTCGCCGCAACAGTGGTGGCGCCGGCGCGTTCGACCATGGCGGGCGCCTTGTCGACAACCTCGATATCAAGATCGGTCGCGCGGAACTGAACCGTGTTGCCTTCGGCCTCGATCAGGACGTTCGCAAGGATCGGGATGGTGTTGCGGCGTTCAACAACAGACTGCGCCTGAGAAACGGCCTTGAGCAGCACACCACGTTCGATACTGAGTTTCATATCCTCTTCCCTCATCCATGCCGGGGAGGGGCAAGGTAACGCAATCCCCCGTCGGCTCAAGCTTTTTGTTGTTTTTTCCGACGCTTTCAGGGGAGCGTCAAGACATGGAGAGAAATGCGGGTGCGTTTGGGGGCGGTTTTTCCTGCAAACCGCCAGAGTCGCGGCATTCCAGCGTCACCGGAGAGGGGCCAAGGCGTTTGAAAACGCCTTGGAAATCGGTTTTGAGTTGCTTGTCGCTCAGGCTTCGAGTGCGCGGCGCAGAAGTTCGAGGTCTTCGGCCATTTGGCCATCCTGTGCGCGCAGCTCTTCGATGCGCTTGACGCCATGCATGACCGTGGTGTGGTCGCGCCCGCCGAAACGGCGCCCGATCTCGGGCAGCGAACGCGAAGTTAACTGTTTGCAAAGATACATCGCCACCTGCCGCGGGCGGGCAAAGGTGCGTACCCGTTTTGGGCCGATCATGTCCGAAAGGCGAATGTTGTAATGCTCGGCCACCTTGCGCTGGATTTCCTCGACCGAAATCTTGCGCTCGGACGCGCGCAGAACGTCCGAAAGGCAGTCTTGCGTCAGTTCCATGGTGATCTCGCGGCCCACGAGCGAGGCGAAGGCAAAGAGACGGGTCAGAGCGCCTTCGAGAACGCGCACATTGGTAGAAATCCGATGCGCGAGGAACTCGAGAACACCATCCGCAAGCTGAAGCTCGGGGTATTGTGCGCGGTAGCTGTCGACCTTGGATTGCAGAATGCCAAGGCGCAACTCGTAGTCGGTCGGATGCAGGTCCACAACGAGGCCGCATTGCAGGCGGCTCTTGATGCGGTCTTCGAGATCCTTGATTTCGCCCGGTGCCCGGTCGGCAGAGATGATGATCTGCTTGTTCTGATCCACCAGCGCGTTGAAGGTATGGAAAAACTCTTCTTGTGTGCTGTCTTTGCCAGCGATGAACTGAACATCGTCGACCATGAGAACGTCGACCGACCGGAACATTTCCTTGAAGTCCATCATCTTGCGGTCGCGCAGAGCCTGAACGAAACGGTACATGAATTGCTCTGCCGAAAGATAGAGCACGTTCAATTCCGGGCGACGGGCCTGAAGCTCCCATGCGATGGCGTGCATCAGGTGGGTTTTGCCCAAGCCGACGCCCCCATAAAGGAACAGTGGGTTGAATGTGACCGGACCACCCTCGGCCACGCGGCGCGCGGCGGCATTGGCCAACTCGTTTGGCTTGCCGACAACGAAACTATCGAAAGTGAAGCGCGGATCAAGCGGGGCCCCAGCGATGTCATTATCACGGGTATCCTCTGCCTTCGGAGCGGCTGGCTTGGCTGCCGGCGAGGCCGCCGGACGGGTGGACAGGTTGGCGGGAACCTTGAAGTTGATGCGCTGAACGGATGCACCCGACTTGGTGAGTTGATGCAGAATCAGGTCGCCATAGTTCTGCGAGACATAGTTCCCGATGAAATTGGTTGGCACGTGGAATGTCGCAACGCCCTCCGAAACCTCGGAAAATTCGATGGGTTCAATCCACGTTTTGTAGTTGTTCTGCCCGATCGTCTTGAGAAGGTCTTGCCGCAATACGCCCCATTGTTCCTGTGTCATCTGTCCCCGTTTTCCTTCAGCCGTGCGTGACCGGGCTCTGCCCGGTTTATCCCATAGATCCCGAAACACATCATTCTGGCGGAAGGAAGTTACGGCTTCCTTGAACAAACGTTACCCCTCTCGCCCGGAGTCCCATTTCCGGCCAAGTTGTTTGTCAAATGCGCATGTGCGCAATTCCATAGGAACAGGTGCAGACCATACAAACCCGAGACCCGATCGGTCGGCGCTCTGGCAGAGTGCTCCCGAAGAGTCGCCCGGAATGGCGCAAACCATTACGTTTTGGCGTCTGTTCCCCCCAACGCGATGTGAATCGCAAGACCGAAATTAGCAAGTTGATCCGTGGCCCGGCAACCGATCTTCGAACTTGACTCGGGGTTTTGCCAAAAAGAATCTCCAAGCCCCATTTTGGTCGGGGGAAAAACAAAAAGACGCCACCAATGGTGACGTCTTTTCAATCAATAGCTTGGCGCCGGAATCAGGCCAGAGCTTTGACCCGAGCCGCGAGGCGGGACATTTTCCGCGAAGCGGTGTTCTTGTGGTAGACGCCCTTGGTGACGCCGCGCATCAGTTCGGGCTGGGCTGCGCGAAGTGCCGCGGTTGCGGCTTCCTTGTCGCCGGAGGCGATGGCTTCTTCAACGTTGCGCAGGAAGGTGCGGATGCGCGAACGGCGTGCTTTGTTGACGGCCAGACGACGCTCGTTCTGACGGGCGCGTTTCTTTGCTTGGGGCGAATTTGCCATGAATCTTAGACCCTTACTTGGTTCGGTTCGTATGTTAATGCGTGCCACGTCCCGAACGGGCCTCTCCCGGTTGGAGAGAATCGATTCAAGCCTGAGCGGGCTGCACGCGCATGTATGGGGGCGGCGTATAGCTTCTTTGGGTCGGTTTGCCAAGGCGAATCTGAGTCGGTCGGGGAGCGGCAAAAAACGGGCATCGGTATCGCGTCGGTATAACGTCGGTATTGCGTCCGTATTTCCAGAACGATTCAGGCGATCCGGTGCCCGGCGCGTGGTTCCGGCCATTCCCGAAAACATTTCGGGCCCGTCAACAAGTACGCATGAAAACGCCGCCCGGCGGGCGCGGGCGGCGTGAATTGCGGCAGGTGATCTGACGCTTACTTGTCGCGGAATTGCGGCTGGCGCTTTTCGATGAACGCGGCCATGCCTTCCTTCTGATCCTCGGTTGCAAACAGCGAATGGAACACGCGGCGTTCGAACAGCAGGCCCTCGGCCAGGGTGCTTTCGAAGCTGCGGTTCACCGCCTCTTTCGCGGTGCGTGCCGTGAGAAGCGATTTCTCGGCGATTTTCTGGGCAGCGCCCAGCGCTTCTTCCATCAGCTTCTTGGCCGGGACGACGCGGCTGACCAGTCCGGCGCGCTCGGCCTCTTCGGCGTCCATGAAACGGCCCGTCAGGTTCATGTCCATCGACTTGGCCTTGCCCACGGCGCGGGTCAGGCGCTGGGATCCGCCGATCCCGGCAATGACGCCGAGGTTGATTTCCGGCTGGCCGAACTTGGCCGTGTCGGACGCGATGATGAAGTCACAGGCCATTGCCAGCTCACAACCACCGCCCAGCGCATAGCCGGAGACCGCCGCGATCACGGGCTTGCGGATCTGCTGGATGCCGTCGCCAAGGGCGGCGAACAGGTTGGCCGTGTTCACCTCGGCAAAGCTCATCGAGGCCATTTCCTTGATGTCGGCACCAGCGGCAAAGGCTTTCTCGGAGCCGGTCAGGACGATGCAACGCACCTTGTCATTGGCATCGGCCTCTTCCAGCGCCTGCATCAGTTCGCGGGTGAGGGTCTGATTCAAGGCGTTCAGCGCATCGGGGCGGTTCAGCTTGATCAGGGCAACGTGGTCTTCGATTTCGACGATGATCGTCTCAAAAGCCATGGTTTCGTGCTTTCTCTTGTTCCGGTCAGGAGTGATTCCTTACCATTTGCGCGCCATGGATCAAGTTATCTTTGGCATTGCGCACAGTAGAAGGAGGATCTCCCGGACTGTGTGATTCGCCGGATCGTGCCATTGCACCCCGTCTTTCGGCAGCGCTCTCCTTCGCGTCCGTAGACATCGAAACTGTGCTGAAAATAGCCAAGCTCGCCATCGGCTTGGCGGAAATCCCTGAGCGACGATCCCCCGGCGGCGATGGCTTCGGAAAGCACGTCGCGGATGATGGGGACTAGCGCGTGCACGCGAGTGGAAGACAGCGCTCCGGCCTTGCGACGTGGTGTTATCCCGGCCCGGAACAGGGCCTCGCAAACATAGATATTGCCCAACCCGGCCACGATGCGCTGATCCAGAAGCGCGGATTTGATCGGGGTATTGCGCCCTTTGAGTCGCTCTACGAGGTATGTTTCGTGAAAACTGTTGCCCAAGGGCTCGGGGCCAAGCTTGGCCAGAAGCGGGTGGGTGTCGATCTCAGGCGTCGGCAAGAGATCCATCGCGCCAAAGCGTCGCGGGTCGTTGAAGGTGATGCGCGCGCCGTTGTCCATGTCAAACACGACATGATCGTGTTTTTCGGCCTTGGGGTGTTCATGCACGAACTGGCCCAAAGGATCGCCGGACACGGTCATGCGGCCCGACATGCCCAGATGAATGAGCAGGGTTTCCCCGGTCGAGAGATCGGCGAGGATGTATTTGGAACGACGGCGCAGCTGGTCGACACGCGCGCCGGTCAGTCGTTGTGCCATGTTTTCCGGGAAGGGCCAGCGCAGGTCGGGGCGGTTGACCTGCGCTGTTGCGATGACCGCGCCTTCCATGGCGGGTTGCAGGCCGCGACGGACGGTTTCGACTTCGGGGAGTTCGGGCATGGGCGGCCTCGGAGATTGTTGCGCCGTTCCTGTTTTGCATAAAGCACGCCACAGAGGGAGTCGGTTTCTGCGGTAGTGGTAGGCGCGTGAAGCATGTGTATCCGTGGCCGGGACCACGGCGCTTTCGCTGCGCGCGGACAGGCGCTGGCCAGTATTTCAGTCAAAGAAATCGCCGCATTGTATGCCCTCCAAAGCCTCTATATGAAGTGCGGGACGTATCAAGACGGTCGGGGCCATGAGCGACAAAGATCAGACCACCACACATTTCGGGTTCACCACTGTCCCCGAAGCGGAAAAAGCCGGCAAGGTGCAGGGGGTCTTCAACTCTGTCGCCAGCAAATACGACATTATGAACGACGTGATGTCGATGGGCATTCACCGGGTCTGGAAGGACGCGATGATGGACTGGCTTGCGCCGCGCCCGGGTCAACGTCTGCTGGATGTGGCCGGGGGCACCGGGGACATCTCGTTCCGGTTCCTGAAGCGCGCCGGGCACGGGCATGCCACGGTGCTTGACCTGACGGAGCCGATGCTGGTCGAGGGACGCAAGCGCGCCGAGGCCGACCAGATGGCCGACAGCCTGAACTGGGTGGTGGGCGATGCGATGGCATTGCCGTTCGAGGACAACACGTTCGACGTTTACACGATCAGTTTCGGCATTCGGAACGTGACCCGCCCGCAAGAGGCGTTGAACGAAGCCTACCGGGTTTTGAAACCTGGCGGGCGTCTGATGGTGCTGGAGTTCAGCCAGATCCCGAATGATATGATGCAGAAGGTCTATGACCTGTATTCCTTCAACATCATCCCGCGTATGGGGCAGGCAATTGCCAATGATCGCGACAGTTATCAGTACCTCGTGGAATCGATCCGCAAATTCCCGGATCAGGAGACCTTTCTCGATATGGTAAAAACCGCCGGGTTTGGTAATGCCAAGTATCGTAACCTGACGCTGGGTATTGCCGCGCTGCATTCGGGCTGGAAGCTGTGAGAGGGCCGCATAACATCCTGCGCCTGATCCGTACGGGCGCAACGCTTGAGCGGACGGGCGCCATGAAAGTGGTGCTGGATGCCTTTGAAGCGCCCCGGCTGATCCGGATTGCGGCGCGCGGGCTGGTCTGGCCGTTTCAATGGCTTGGCTACAAGGGTGACCCGGCGATGCCGCCGGTGCCGCGCGCGCTGACAGCGCTGGGCCCGGCCTATATCAAGTTCGGCCAAGTGCTTTCGACGCGCCCGGACGTGGTGGGCGAAAGCATGGCGACCGAGCTGCGCGTGTTGCAGGACAAGTTGCCGCCGTTTTCCATAAAGTTGGCGAAACAGGCGGTACAGGTCGAGCTGGACCGCTCGGTGGACGAGGTGTTTTCGGAGTTTTCCGAGCCGGTCGCGGCAGCGTCAATTGCGCAAGTGCACCGCGCCCGGCTGAGCGAGACCGGCGAAGAGGTGGCGGTCAAGGTGTTGCGTCCGGGGATCGAGCGGGCGTTTCGCAAGGATATCGACGCCTTCTATTTCGCCGCCGACACGATCGAGTTCCTGTCCCCCGCGTCGCGCCGATTGCGTCCGCGCGACGTGATCGAGCATTTCGACGGGGTGGTGACGGGTGAATTGGATCTGCGGCTGGAGGCGTCTTCGGCGAGCGAGTTTGCCGCCAACACCAAGGATGACGCCGGGTTCCAGGTGCCCGAGGTCAAGTGGGAGTTCTCGGGGCGCCGGGTGATGACGCTGGGCTGGGCCGAGGGGGCGCCGCTGGGCGACAATGCGGCGCTGGACGCGGCGGGGCATGACCGGCATGCGCTGGGCAGCCGGGTGCTGGAGCTGTTCCTGAGCCATGCGCTCAGGGATGGGTATTTTCACGCGGACATGCATCAGGGCAACCTGAAGGTGGCCGCGAACGGGGACATCATCGCCTACGATTTCGGCATCATGGGCCATATCGATGAATATACGCGGCGGGTTTATGCAGAGATCCTCTATGGCTTTATCCAGCGCGATTACATGCGGGTGGCCGAAGTGCATTTCGAGGCCGGATACGTGCCGGCGGACCGGGATGTGGATGAGTTTGCGCGGGCGCTGCGGGCCGTGGGTGAGCCGATCTTTGGCATGGACGCGACGCGGATCTCGATGGGGCGGTTGCTGAACTATCTCTTTGAGGTGACCGAGCGGTTCGGGATGGAAACCCGGACCGAGCTGATCCTGTTGCAGCGCACGATGGTCGTGGTCGAAGGTGTGGCGCGCTCGCTTGATCCGGGGGTGAACATCTGGGACGTCGCCAAGCCGGTGGTGGCTGGTTATATCAAGGACAGCATCGGGCCGCGCGCCTTTGGGCGGGATTTACTCAAGACTGCGCGCGTGCTGGCGCGGTTCGGGCCGCGGTTGCCGGGGCTGGTGGAAGAAGCGCTGATCCGGCAGGCGACACCGGTGGAGCAGGTCAAGCCGCGCTTGTGGCCCGTGGCCCTGATGGGTGGGGTCGGCGGAGCAGTCTTCGGCGCCGGGGTGCTGGCGCTGGTGATGGCGGTGGTTTAGGGGGCGTTGCCCCCGTCACAGCGCGGCTGTGACTCCCCCAGGGTATTTTCGGAAAAAGAAAGTGTCGGCGTCGGTGTGATCCGGCTGGATCATGACTCTTGTCAGACAGGGCGGGGTCGTTAGGCTGGAGCTATGCCGCGTGTTTCTGATCTTCGACCTTTTGCGCCTGATCCCGAGCAAGTGAAGCTTGTGCCGGATGTGTCGGGCAATGTGATCAACGGGTTGGGCGAGACAGAGCCGCGCGCGGCGCGCATGGTGTATTGGGCACCGGATCCGAGCGAAATCCCCCATGGCGATCTTCAGGCGTATTTCTATCGTCAGTCGGCCAAGGAGCCTGCTTTTGCAGACGCGCGGGCCGCGCGGCAGGTGGTGCTGGACGCGCCCCTGCCAGCATTGGCCGAACAGAGGGTTGAGCGGGATGACTGGACCGAGGCGCTTGCGGCGTTTGTGACAGCAGGGGAGTGTGAATTGACCGGCGTGGCCGAGATGCGCCCGGAATGGGTGATGCAAGGCCATCAGATCACGCGGTCACGTGTGATCATGTTGGGGGTTCAACACGATTACTCCGAGATTTCGCAATCCCCGGACCTGGCCGCAGGGCTTGAAGTGATGGCGCAATACGGGCGGGCCGCTGCGGTCGCCAAGATGGTTGCGGGCTGGTTGCGGGAGCAGGGCTGGGAGGCCGAACCGGTCACGGGGCCGATGACCGGGGCGTTGCTGATGATCCCGCCCGCGCTGGCCTGTGGATTCGGAGAGCTGGGCAAACACGGTTCGATCATCAACCCCGAGGTGGGATCATCCTTTCGCCTCTCGGCGGTGCTCACCGATGCGCCTTTTGCGCCGACGCCTGCAGTTGAGACCGGAATAGATGGTTTTTGCGCCAATTGTCGGATCTGCGAGGATGCCTGTCCACCCGAGGCGATTTTTGCGGAAAAGCAGACCGTACGCGGTGAGTCCAAGTGGTATGTCGACTTTGACAAATGCCTGCCGTTCTTCAACCAGACCCATGGATGTGCGATCTGTATTTCGGTCTGTCCGTGGTCGCGTCCGGGAGTTGGACCCAGCCTCGCGGCCAAACTGGCGCGGCGCGCGGCGCGCAAGCCAACTGATGCGGGATGAGCCTTTGATTGCAAAATTTGTGATTTTGTCGAGTGTTTTGCGCTAAGCTGAGTCTACCGGAGCGCGAAGATCATTATTTCAGTTTTCTTTCAAGGGGGTGTGCATCATGAAAAATGCAGTTTTGGCGACGGCTTTGTCCGTGCTGACAGTGGGCGCGGTGCCCGCAATGGCACAAGAATATCAAGGAAGTGCAGAACAATTGGAGGGCGTCTTCCCGGCGGGCAAACCCTACTCTCCATATGCCGAGCGAAAGTTCCCGGAGCGTCCGCTTTGGGGAGACAATCACCTTCATACCGCATTGAGCATGGACGCGGGGGGATTCGGTAACCGGCTGGGTCTTGATGAAGCGTACCGGTTTGCGCGCGGCGAACAGGTGATGTCGTCGACCGGGTTGCCCGTGCGCCTGTCGCGGCCGCTGGACTGGTTGGCGGTGACCGACCATTCCGATGGCATGGGCATGATCATAGATGCACTGTCTGCCTCGCCCAACGTGACAAGATACGAGCAGGGTGCGCGATGGTCCAAAGGGTTCCGAGCGGGCGGCCAGGAAGCCGTGAACACGGCGCTGGACCTGATTACCACCTTCTCGCAGGGTAAAGTAGACCCCGAGATGTTTGCGCAATACTCGCCGGGCGCGCGGGTCTATGCCAACATCTGGGGACAGGTGATTGACGCGGCAGAGCGCTATAACGAACCGGGCGAGTTCACTGCCTTCATCGGCTTTGAATGGACCTCGCTGGTCAATGGCGGCAACATGCACCGCAACGTGATCTTCCGCGATGGCAGAGAGCGGGCAGGGCTGGTGGTGCCATATACCACGCAGGCCCCGATTGGCAGCACCGACCCGCTGGACCTCTACAAGTACCTTGAGGTCTACGAGGAAAAAACAAACGGCGCGGCAATGGCGTTTGCCCATAACGGCAACCTGTCCAACGGCATCATGTTCCCGGTGGATGCCCAGTATAGTGGGCGTGCGATTGACGAGACCTATGTCCGGCAGCGCGCCAAGTGGGAGCGCATGTACGAGGTCACGCAAATCAAGGGCGATGGCGAGGCACATCCGTTCCTGTCGCCGGATGATGAGTTTGCGGATTATTACAACTGGGATGTGGGCAACCTTGATCTGAGTGAAGCCAAGACGGAAGACATGCTGCAATACGAGTATGCCCGCGAAGCGCTCAAGAACGGTCTGGTTCTGGAAGAGAAGCTTGGCACCAACCCGTATAAGTTCGGGATGATCGCGGCGACCGATTCCCATACATCGCTGGCCACGGCCGAAGAAGAGAACTTCTGGGGCAAGCATGCGGGGTACGAGCCGTCGGCGGAACGCATGACCCACCCGTTCATGAAAACCGAAAATGGCGAACTGTTTGCGTGGCAGATGCTGTCGTCTGGGCTGACGGCGGTTTGGGCACATGAAAACACGCGGGAGTCGCTGTTTGACGCGATGGATCGCAAAGAGGTTTATGGCACCACGGGGCCGCGTATGAGCGTGCGGTTCTTTGGCGGGTATGACTTTGCCCAATCCGATCTGCAAACCCGCGAGGTGTCTGCCGTGGGGTATCTCAAGGGTGTTCCCATGGGTGGCGATCTGGTTGCCGCGCCCGAGGGCAAGGCGCCCACGTTCCTTGTGGCGGCGTTGCGTGATCCGATCGGGGCCAATCTGGATCGCATCCAGATTGTCAAAGGCTGGGTGAATGCAGATGGCACGACCGGAGAGAAGGTCTATGACGTGGCCTGGTCGGGTGATCGCGTGCCGGGAGAGAACGGCAAGGTGCCCGCGGTGGGGAGCACGGTGGATGTCGCCACCGCCACATGGAGCAACTCGATCGGGGCGCCCGAGCTGGTGGCGGTCTGGGAAGACCCGGATTTCGATGCTGGCCAGCGGGCGTTCTACTACGTGCGGGTGCTCGAGATCCCAACCCCGCCCTGGTACGTCTACGACGTGGTGCGGCTTGGGGCGGAGATGCCGGAAGGGGCGCCGACGGAACAACAGGAACGCGCCTATACAACGCCGATCTGGTACACGCCCCAAGGATAGGGTTACGGCGACAAAAAAAGCCCCGGTCACGCGACCGGGGCTTTTGTTTTCGGGGATACCTTGCGCTCAGAGCAGGCCGGCGTGCCGCATCGCGGCGTCGATCTGGGCCTTGGTTTCATCGGTCAGGCCGGTCAGGGGCAGGCGCACTTCGTCGCTGCACAGACCAAGGCGGGACATGGCATATTTTGCGCCCACGAGGCCCGGTTCGACAAAGATGGCCTCGTGCAGGGGCATCAGCCTGTCCTGGTATTCCAGCGCCTTGGCATAATCGCCCGCCAGCGTCGCAGCCTGGAACTCGGCGCAGAGCTTGGGCGCGACGTTGGCCGTGACCGAGATGCAACCGACGCCGCCGTGAGCATTGAACCCCAAGGCGGTGGCGTCCTCGCCCGAGAGCTGGATGAAATCGGGCCCACAGGCGCCGCGCTGCTGGCTGACGCGCGCCAGGTCGCCGGTCGCATCCTTGACGCCCGCGATGCGGGGCAGTTTGGCCAGTTCGCCCATGGTCTCCGGGGTCATGTCGACAACCGAGCGGCCGGGGATGTTGTAGATGATGATCGGCAGTTCACAGCAATCATGCACGGCGGTGAAATGCGCGATCAGGCCGCGCTGGGTCGGCTTGTTGTAGTAGGGCGTGACGACGAGGATCGCGTCGGCCCCGACCTTTTCGGCATGCTGGGCAAGGCGGATCGCTTCGAGCGTGTTGTTGGACCCGGCACCGGCGATGACGGGCACGCGGCCTGCGGTGGCGCGCACGACCTCTTCGACCACGGATTCGTGTTCGGCATGGGTCAGGGTCGGGCTTTCGCCGGTGGTGCCGACGGGAACAAAGCCGTTTGTGCCTTCACCGATATGCCATTCGACCAGCTTCTTGAGCGTTTCCAGATCCAGCTCGCCGTTCGTGAACGGCGTGACGAGTGCGGGGAAGGACCCTTTGAACATGGCACGCTCCTTTTTTTGCGCAGCTGGGCGGAAATCGCCCGGATTGAAATCGCGCGGACACTAGCGATAAGTCGCCGCCTTGCCAAGATTGTGAGTTGAAGGCAGGCTGGACCGCGATTTATTGTTCAGGCTCTATCCGTTTTTGCATTGGAAATTGCAAGCCATGTTGCGTCTCCTCCTGGCACTGTTTGTGTTGGTTTCCTTGGTTATCCCGGTTTCGGCGCAGGACAATGCGCAGCTCAAGGCGGCTTTGCAGGCCGTGCGTGCCAAGGACTGGGCAGAGGCCACAGAAGCGGTGCGTCCGATTGGCCCGGTGGCCCGCGATATCGTGGAGTGGCACAGGCTGCGTGCGGGTGAAGGTTCTCCCGACGAGGTTCTGGCGTTTCTCGAACGGCGGGGCGACTGGCCGGGGCTGGATTATTTGCGCAAGCAGTCGGAAGAGGCCTTCGAAGACGCTTCGACCCGGCAAAGATTGTCATTCTATGTGCATGGCCCCGCCCAGACGGCAATTGGTGCGCTGAGTCATGCGGACGTGTTGCGGGCAGAGGGCGAACAGGGTGCGGCGGAAGCCGGGATCGTGGTTGCCTGGCGCACGATGGCGATGGACGCGGGCACGCAGGCGCAATTCGTCGAACGCTATGGCAAACTGCTTGCACCGCATCACACGGCGCGGCTTGACGCGATGCTGTGGAAGGGCTGGGAAACCAACGCGGAACGCATGTATCCATTGGTGCCCGAGGGCTGGGTTCTGCTGGCCAAGGCGCGGCTGGGTCTACGCGATCAGGTCAAGGGGGTGGATACGCTGATTGCCGCGGTTCCGCAGGCGTTGCAGGACGATCCGGGGTTGGCCTATGAGCGTTTTGTCTGGCGGCATCGCAAGGGGCGTGACGAGGCGGCGATTGAAATCCTGCTGGAGCGGAGCCGGGCCAAGACTCTGGGTGAACCTGCGGAATGGGCGCCGCGCCGCCGCTCCCTCGTGCGCAGCGAGATGCGCGCCGGGAACTATCAGACGGCTTATGACATCGCTGCAGTGCACGGGATGGCCCCGGACATCGGCTATGGGTTTTCCGATTGCGAGTGGCTGGCCGGCTATATCGCGCTGCGGTTCCTTAACCAGCCAGAGCTGGCGGCGGCGCATTTCGTGCGCTTTGCGCAATCGGTGGAAACGCCAATATCGCTTGGGCGTGCGGGGTATTGGATGGGCAGGGCCTATGAGGCGATGGGCGATGCGGAAACCGCACAGAAGGCCTATGCCGCTGGTGGTGCCCATCAAACAAGTTTTTACGGGTTGCTGGCGGCGGAAAAGGCCGGGATGGGCTGGGACGAGTCGCTGCGGGGGGACGAGGTGTTCCCGGACTGGCGGCAGGCCGCGTGGACAACATCCAGTGTGCACGAGGCCGCGCGCCTGTTTCTCGATGCGGGGGAGTTGAGCCTTGCCGAAAGGTTCTGGGTGCATCTGAGCGAGAGTCAGGACCGTGTCGGGCTGGGCCAGATGGGGACAATGGCGCAGGAACTCGGGGCGCCGCATGTGGCAGTTATGCTGGGCAAGAATATGGTGCGGCGCGGGATCACCCTGCCGGGGCCGTATTATGCGCTGCATTCGCTCAAGAACATGGATTTGCCCGTGCCGACAGAGTTGTCGCTGGCGATTGCCCGGCGTGAGAGCGAGTTTGACCCGGTGGTGGTGAGCCATGCCGGCGCGCGCGGGCTGATGCAGTTGATGCCAAACACCGCGCGTCAGGTGGCGGCGGCGACGGGCGAGGTCTATTCCCACGCGTGGCTGACCGCCGATCCGGATTACAATGCGCGGCTTGGAAGTGCCTACCTTGCCGGGCTTGGGGATCAGTTTGACGGCAACATCATCATGGTGTCCGCCGGGTATAACGCGGGACCGGGGCGGCCCGTGCAGTGGATGGAGCGCAACGGCGATCCGCGCGGCAAGAGCGCCGAAGAGATGGTCGACTGGATCGAGATGATCCCGTTCAACGAAACCCGCAATTACGTGATGCGCGTGTCCGAGAGCCTGCCGGTGTACCGCGCCCGGCTTGGCAAAGACCCGCACCCGGTGCCGTTTGGACAGGAGATCGCGGGCGGGACAGTGAAGCCGACAAGGTGAGCATTCGGTAGTGATCAGAGCCAACTTCTGATAGGATGTGAGCATTGAGCAGGTCGATGCGGGCGCTCCAAAAGGGAGGCTCCCATGATCATGCGCATTTTCCAGGTTCGCACCCGTCCTCATCAAGAAGAGGCTTTTGCCCGGTTCTTTCACGAAACCGCCATTCCCCTGATGCATGGGACAGAAGGTATTGTTCAGGTGCTGCCGGGTGCGCCGCATGACGATCCGCGCATGTTCAGCTTTGTCATGATCTGGCGCGATCTGGCGGCGCTGCAGGACTTTGTCGGCGACGATTACCGCACGCCGCATATCGACCCGATCGAAGAGGAACTGGTCGAGTCCCGGATGATCCATCACTATGAACTGGTCGAGGGGTAGACCGCGTTTCGGACGTTGTCCTGCGCCTATGCCGCCTGGCGCTCTCGCCAGAGGGTGAACAGACCTGCGGCCACCACGATCACCGCGCCGACGGCCACGTTGACCCTCAGGGTTTCGCCAAAGGCGATCATGCCAAGCGCCGCGGCAAAGGGCAGTTGCAGGTAGGCAAAGGGCTGAACCGCGCTGGCTTCAGCCGCCTCGTAGGTCTTGATCAAAAGCCAATGGCCAAGGGCGCCGGTGCAGCAGAGCGTTCCCATCCATGCCCAATCCTTGGCGGCGATCGGCTCCCAGTAGAAAAGGCCGATCCCGGTCATCACCACGCAGCCTACGGTGCCGGTGTAAAAGAAGCTGACCTGCGAGCTGTCACGACGAGAGACATAGCGCGTGACCAGCCCGTAAACGGCGAACATTACCGCCCCCAGCAGCGGGATGGCGGCCACGGGCGAAAACACGCCGGTTCCCGGTTGCAGGATGATCATAACCCCGAGCGTTCCGGTGCCGATGGCGGCCCAGCGGCGCCAGCCGACCTTCTCACCAAGCACCGGGCCGGAAAGTGCAGCGATCATCAAGGGGTAGCAGATGAATATGGCGTGGGTTTCTGTCAGGCCCAGCAAAGTAAAGGCGATCACGGTCACACAGATTTCCAACGCCAGAAGCGCGCCGCGAAAGACCTGTAGCCACGGGTGTTGTGTGGCGATGGCGCGCTTTAACCCGCCACTGCGCCGCGCGGAGATTGCGATCACGAAAAGGGCAAAGAACCAGTAGCGGATCATCACCACGAGATAGGTGTTGTACTCTGCCGCAAGGAGACGGGAAATGCCGTCCTGCATGGCAAAGACAAAGGTCGTCAGGCACATCAGGAGGATGCCAAGTCGATTGTTGTCCTGACGGATAACGGTCATGGCGCGGGCTTTCGGGCGATGGTCATGTGGCGTTTGCGGCCAAAGCCGGGGATGCGGGTCACGTCAAAGCCGGCATCTGTGAGGTTGCGGCGCACGAAACCGGCCGCCGTATAGGTGGCCGCCGTGCCGCCGGGTTTTGTGTGATGGGCGACCTGTGTCATCAGGTTGGCGTCCCAGAGTTCAGGGTTCTTGGCCGGGGAAAACCCGTCGAGGAACCAAGCATCGGCTTGGAAATCCTGCTGGGCGAGTGTGTCGCGTGCGTCGCCGATGATCACCTGCGCGTCGATGTTGTCGAGGCTGCGCAGGGTTTGATCCTCGCGCCAGGCCGTGACCAGACGGTCGCGGTACTCTCCCTGCTCGGGAAAGGCGGCAAGCGCGCGGGCCATTTCATCCGCCGACATCGGGAAAGCCTCAAAACTGGTGAACCGCAGAGGGGCTTCCTGACCCGAGGCGTCCCATGCCATCCACGCGGTCAGCAGGTTGAGCCCGGTGCCAAACCCAAGCTCTGCGATGTGAAAGCCGGGCGCAAAGCGATTGGGCAGGTCATTGCCGTCCAGAAACACGTGACGGGTTTCTGCCAGCCCGTTGTCGAGGCTGAAATAGGGGTCGTCGAACCGGGTTGAGACAGGAATGGCCCCATCGCGCCAGTCCAGATCTGCGTGCTGGTCGCTCATGCGTGGATACCTTATGGAAGGTCAGAACAGCAGGATTGGACCAGCGGGGGTGATTTGGCAATGGTGGATGTCACGGTTGTTGGAGCCGGGATTTACGGGCTTGCCACCGGATGGGCCTGTGCACGGCGCGGGGCACGGGTGCGGGTGATTGACCGGACCGGGATTGCCGCCGGTTGTTCCGGCGGGATCGTTGGTATGCTGTCGCCCCACGCGCCCGAACGATGGAATGCCATCAAGGAGTTCCAGTTCCAGAGTCTGATCGGGGCAGAAGCTTTCTGGCGCGAAGTCGAAGTGATCTCGGGCCTGCCCACCGGTTTTGGCCGGGTTGGGCGGTTGCAGCCGATCAACACCGAGCGTGCATTGATCTTGGCCGAAGAGCGGTCGGTCAACGCCGCCACATTCTGGCAGGGTAAGGCGGTGTGGGAGGTGATCGACGCCGCCGATGCGGGGGATTGGTGCCCGGCAAGCACCTCGGGCAAGGTGATCCGCGAAACCCTGAGCGCGCGGGTGCATCCGCGCCGCGCCTGCCATGCGCTTGCCGGGGCGATCCGCGCACGGGGTGGCGTGGTGGAAACCGGCGAGGCGGAGAATCTCGTTGGCAAGGTGGTCTGGGCCACCGGGGTCGCCGGGTTGCAGGGGTTGAACGACGCGCTGGGACGGCAGGTGGGCAACGGGGTCAAGGGGCAGGCCGCGCTGTTCGGGCTGGATGCGCGCGGCGCGCCGCTTTCGTCGGCGGATGGGGTGCTGGTGGTGCCACATGCGGATGGCACACTGGCCGTGGGTTCGACCAGTGAGCGGGAGTATGCGTCTCCCGATGCCACGGATGGGTTGCTGGAAGAGCTGATCGCGCAGGCATGTGATGTGTTCCCGCTCTTGGCGGGCGCGCCTGTGATCGAGCGCTGGGCCGGGGTGCGCCCGCGCGCCAAGAGCCGCGCGCCGATGTTGGGCAATCACCCGTTACGAGATGGGGAATTCATTGCCAATGGCGGGTTCAAGATCGGCTTTGGCATGGCACCGGGCGTGAGCGAGGTGATGGCCGACCTCGTGTTGGAGGGAAAGGACCAGATACCGGAAGGATTCCGCGCAGAAGCCTCTCTCTAAGGCTTCAGGCGCCAGCCTCGGCAATCATGCATTGCCGCCCGTCCGGTCCCCGCACCCAACAGGTGCCGTCGCCGCCCCAACAGAAGGCCGCTTCTTCGAAATGCATCAGGGGCGCGGTGGCGCGGAAGGAAAACCTGCGCAATTGCCCGAGCTTTTCCTCGGCCATCAACATGAGCAGTTGGGCCAGCAGAGGCCCATGCACCACAAGCCCGTCATAACCTTCGACTTCACGGGCATAGTCGAGATCGTAATGGATGCGGTGCCCGTTGAAGGTCAGCGCCGAGTAACGGAACAACAAGGTGCTGTCGAAGCCGCGCGTATAGGCGAAATCCTCGTCGGTCCGGGCCTGTGGAGGCGTAGGCTTGGCAACGTCAGGCGCGGGATCCTCACGATAAACAAGGTCCTGATACTCGCGCAGTACCATCGCGCCGTCCTGTTCGATCTCGTGACAGAGCGTGACAAAGCCCAAAGGCCCCGAGCGCCCCTCTTTGTGTTCGGCCTTGGCGACAGTGGTTGTCTTGGACGCGGCAATGCCTGCACGCAAGGGTGTGAGGAATTCCAGCCGCCCACCGGCCCACATGCGCCGGGGCAGGCCCATGTCGGGAATGATCCCGCCCACCTTGGGATGACCATCCCGGCCCAATGCGCCCGGTGGCATCGCCTGCCAGAAATAAAGGTGATGGAAAAACGGTGGCAGGGGAGTGCCAACATCGATTTCGGAGGGGTGATCAAGAGCGATCAGGCAGGCCGAGGCGCGGGCCGGGTCGATGGGATCGCTTTGACGATGGGTTGTGGAAAGGTCATTCTGCATGGGGCCACGCTAGGCCCGTGCATACACAAGGACAAGGGGTGCCATGCCCACACTGACATCACTGGATCACCTCGTTCTCACGGTGGCCGATATGGACCGCACCGTCACCTTTTATCGCGAGGTACTGGGTATGGAGGCGGGCCGCTTCACGCCCGCAGACGGGAGCACGCGCTGGGCACTCAAATTTGGGCAGCAAAAGATCAACCTGCATCTCGCCGGTCAGGAGTTTGACCCCAAAGCGGCGCACCCGACACCGGGGTCTGCTGATCTCTGTTTTCTGAGCGACACCGCGCTGGACGTCTGGCAGGCCCATTTCGAGCGATTGGGCATCACGGTCGAGGAAGGCCCGATTGCGCGCACCGGGGCAACGGGGCCAATCCTGTCGCTCTATATTCGCGACCCGGATAATAACCTTCTCGAGGTCAGCACGGCGCGTGATCAGGCGTAAACCGCCGCTCCTTCATCTTGGCAAAAATACTCAAAAAACAGGCTCAGCTTTGCTGAGCCACGCCCAACCTCTGGCAGGGGCCGCTAAACCACGAAGAGGGCGGGCGCGCCGCGCCTAGCCGTCGACCTCGGCGCGCAGCGTGTCCATGAGGGTTTGTACACTGGCCGCGTAACGATCGCTGATCAGCTTGCCGTCCGCATCAAAGGCGTTGCCGCTGTCGGCGATGCCAACTTCGGACGCCAGCGCGATGCGGGGGCGGAACGGGACGAGACAGGTGCGCAGCATGGTTTGTCCGCGCACGCCGCCGGCGCGGCCCGCGGCAGCGCTCATCACGGCGACGGGTTTGCCGACCAGCGGTTTTTCGGAATGGCGGCTGATCCAGTCGAGCGCGTTTTTCAGAACGCCAGTGATGCCGCCATTATATTCGGGCGTCGCGATCAGAACCGCGTCGGCCTCGGACAATTGGCGGATCAAGAGGTTCACAGCCTCGGGAATACCGTCCCGGTCTTCGTCATCCCCATCATAGAGCGGCAGGTCGAGATCGGCCTCGATATAGCTGTCCGCCCCATAAAGCCGGGCTGCTTCGCGCAGCAGTTTGCGGTTGGTCGAGCCGGTGCGCAAGGCGCCGGAAAGGCCGAGGAGGGTATGGGGCATGTGCGCACCTGTTTTTGAAAACGGTCCGCTTTATGTAAGGCGCGTGGCCACCGCTGCAACCGGTGGCCAAGCAATTGACCGTCAGATCAGGTCGCGTTGGGCAGGATCACGATTTCCACCCGGCGGTTCTGGCGGCGGCCTTCCTCGTTCAGGTTCGAGGCAAGGGGTTGATCCTCGCCGCGCCCAATCGCCTGGATCCGGCCAAAGGGCACGCCGCCCTCCATCAGCACATCTGCAACCGCATTGGCGCGGCGTTCCGAAAGCGCCTGGTTGTGGGTGGCCGACCCGGTGTTGTCGGTGTGGCCCAGAACCTGCACGGTGGTGCCGGGATACTTGTTGAGGCTGTTGGCAACCTTCAGAAGGTCGTCACGCAGACTCGCGCTGACCACGTCGCTGTCGATATTGAACAGAATGTCCTGCGGCATGGTCAGGATCAGGCGGTCGCCCGTGTTTTCGATGCGCACATCGTCGTCCAGAGAGGCGCGTAATTCCTTTTCCTGGCGATCGAGGTCGGCCCCGATGAGCGCTCCGACCCCGGCACCAATCGCGGCCCCCACGACCGGGTTTCCATCAACCGCCACGGCGGCCCCCGCCCCAAGGATGCCGCCAAGTATGGCCCCCGTCTGGGTGTTGCGTTTCTCGCTGCGCTCTTCGTAGCTGCCGGTCACATAGCCGGGATCGGTACAGGCCGATACGGCCAATACGGACACAGCGCACAGGGTCAGGGGAAGTCTTGTCATCTCGTTGCCTCAGATCTTGCGCCGCTTTTGGCGCGGCTTTCGGCGCAATATAGCCGATCACTTGCCACATCCCAAGCCTGCTTGATCAAATGTCGGCGGTTCGGTGCCGATATCAGCCCCGAAATCAGGCCTCGGCGCGGGCCGATTCATAGGCGAGCAGGGCGCGTTTGACCGGCAGGCCCCAGTGATACCCCCCAAGCCCGCCGGATTTGCGCATCGCGCGATGGCAGGGGATCAGCCAGCTGACCGGGTTGCGGCCCACGGCTGTTCCCACGGCGCGCACCGCCTGCGGGTTGCCGATCACGCGCGCGATCTCGGAATAGGTCGAGACCTGCCCCGAGGGGATACGCATCAGCGCTTCCCAGACCTTGATCTGCAAGGCCGACCCGATCATGTAGACCGGCACCTTGTCGAGGTCCCCGCTCTGGGCGTTATAGGCTGCAAGAACCCAAGGGCGCAGAAACATCGGGTCTTCGACAAAACGGGCCTTGGGCCAGCGCGACAGCAGGTCCTGCATGGTCGACTCTTCGCCGGTTTCGGCGGCAAAGCCGATGCCGCAGATGCCTTTTTCGGTACCCATCACCAACGACAGGCCGAACGGGCTGTCAAACCAACCCCAATAGATCGTCAGCCCGTCGCCGCGCTTGGCGAACTCGCCGGGGCTCATCGCCTCCCAGCGCAGGAACAGGTCGTGCAGCCGTCCCGAACCGGATAGGCCCACGGCATTTGAGGTTTCCAGGGTTGTGAAGTGATCGTGCAGCAAAGCCTTGGCGTGGCCGAGGGTCAGGTATTGCTGAAACCGTTTCGGCGATACGCCCGCCCATTTGGTAAACAGGCGCTGGAAATGCGCCGGGCTCATGTCCATGGCCTGCGCCAGTTCTTCAAGCGTCATGGACTCGCCGCCCGCGTCGATCAGCTCGATGGCGCGGCGCATGACGTTGAAGTGATAGCCTTGTTCCATGTCGCTCATGGCATGTCTCCTGCTCTGTCACGAGACAACAGAATAGGGAGGCCGCCCGCAACAGGCGACCCGTTTCTTGAGCAAAGCTCAGAGGTTCAGAACGTGTATTTCACCGCTGCCGTCACACGGTCGGCATCGAAGGATGTGCCGTTGCCCTGTTTGCGCGTGCCGGTGAAATATTCCAAGCCCAGTTGCAGGTTCTTGGTGGCATTGTAATAGGCCGACAGGTGCACGGTCGTCAGTTTCTTGGTGTCGGTCCCGGCGGCGGTGTCCAGATCTGTCATGCCCAGCGTGGCGGCGACGGTGAGTTTTTCGGAAATCTGTTGTTTCAGGCTGACTGAAACCGCGTTGACCCCCACTGTCTTGCCGCCAGATACCAGCGCGTTGCCTGACAGACCGAAGGCGAGAATGTCCGAAATGCCTTCGCCGGTGGTGTAAATCCCCGCCAGGGTGCCCCCCTGCCAGACATCATAGGTTGCCCCGAGGCTCAGACCCCAGCCTTCCACGGGCGTGCCGCCAATCGTGGTGTCGCGATACAGTCCGGCAAGGCGTACCATGCCGCCGTCAAAACCGCGCCGAGCTGCAAGGGTGAAATGGGGATCGTCATTGTTGCCCACATCTTCCTCGACAGAGGCCGAGAAGGTCCAATCGGGGGTGGGCGCATAAGTGTAGCGGGCCTGCAGTAAGCGGGCAAAGGGAACACCGGCCGGTCCCTGGAAGTCGACAGTGGGGCCAAGGTTTTCCAGTGACATGAAGTTGGACCAGTCCTGACCGACGCGGACCCCGAAGAAATCGACATAGGCCAGTCGTGTGCGCAGGCCATCCGCTCCAAAAAAGTCGCCTTCCAGTTTGATCAGCAGATCCGGCGCCGTGTAGGTCAGGCCAATCCGGGTTTCCTTGAGATGCGTGCGTTCATGTTCTCCGGCAGGCGATCCACCGGGCAGCCCGATCGTCGCCAAGCCCTTGGTGGTGTCGCCCAGATCGAAATCATAGTCCTTGATATAGGTGCCTTTGATGTAGCCGTAAAATGTCAGGTTGTTCCCGGCGCCCAAGTCAAAACTCAGCGGGTTGTTGTCCTCTGCATGGGCGGCCTGCGTGCAAAATGCCGTGGCGAGCGCAAGGGTAGTTCCAAGAAGTTTCTGTCGATGCTGCATGGTCGTCTCCTGCGATATGTTTTCGGCTCGCGTTGCGGTGGTGCGTCGCAACCAGATTGCCACCAAAGAGGCGCTCGACCAAGATGGCTTGAGTACAGAAAGGGAAACTGTTGTCGACAAACCCGCATGTCCGGGTTGTCACCGTGGGCGGATGGCCCATATGAAACCGCACAGAGATACAATTTGCTGACAACTGGATCCCTTTCATGACGCTCCGAGACCGTATTGGCGCATTCATCGACACGCAGGCGTTTCGCAATACCATTCTGGGTGTGATCCTGTTCAATGCGATCATTCTCGGGCTGGAGACCTCGCAGACGGCGATAGAGGTGGCCGGACCGTTGCTGGTGACGCTGGATGGTGTGTGTCTTGCGATTTTTGTGGTCGAGATATTGGCCAAGCTATTCGTGCAGCGGGCACAGTTTTTCCGAAACGGGTGGAACCTGTTTGATTTCGTGATTGTCGGCATCGCGCTTGTTCCGGCGGCGCAGGGTCTTGCGGTTTTGCGGGCGCTGCGCATCCTGCGGCTTTTGCGGGTGGTGTCAGTGGCACCGTCGCTGCGCCGTGTGATCGAGGGGCTAATCAATGCGTTGCCGGGGATGGGGTCGGTCTTTCTCTTGATGACGCTCATCTTTTACATCGGCGCGGTCATGGCGACGAAACTGTTTGGGGCGGCCTTTCCTGATTGGTTCGGAACGCTGGGGCGGTCGGCCTATTCCCTGTTCCAGATCATGACGCTGGAGAGTTGGTCGATGGGGATCGTGCGTCCTGTGATGGCAACCTATACCTATGCGTGGCTGTTCTTTGTGCCCTTCATCCTGCTGACGACCTTTATCGTGCTGAACCTTGTTGTGGGTCTGGTGGTGAACTCGATGCAGGATGCGCATCATGTCGAGGCCGACCAGCGCACGGATGACTACCGGGATGAGGTTCTGGCGCGTCTCAACGACATCGAGAAGCTCCTCAAGGATACCCCGCGCGGCAAATCCGGCTGAGACCTGTTTCGGTGCGTTCCGAAGCAATTTTCTGCGGTCCTGAAATCCAAAAATTCCGGCCTGAAATAACATCCGTTTCAAGGGCAGGCTGGCTATATCTGCTATGAAGACGATGGGGCACGCGGCTGATCCAGCCAGGGCCTCGGGTTTTCAATTCATGCAAGACTTCAGGCCGGGACAAAAGCCCGGCCTTCTTTTTTGTGCGGAGCCCAGATAGTGGAAAGTCTAAGAATATTTCCCGTATTCCAATCAAAACGTCTCAAAAACCAACGCAATATCCGCACATGCCCTCAACTTTTGATGTGTAAGGCAACATAGCCAACAAGATCACACTCCAGAGAAGAGAGGTCTCACCATGTTCGCACAAGTCGCAATAACCGTCACCGCCGCCGCCGCAGTTTCGCTCGCCGTGGTTTCCTTCACCGCCCCCAGCGTTTCGGCGTCGGAAGCAAGCTTTGTACCCTTCGAAGTGGCCCAGACCGCCGGCATGCAGCGCCGTCAGGATCGTCGTTCAGACCGGATGGACGACCGTCAGGATCGCCGCGGTGATCGTCAGGACTGCCGCGCGAGCGAAGGACTTGTCGGTGCTGACAAGCGTGACTGGAAACAGGATGAACGCCAACAGCGCAATCTGAACGGCTGAGCACCGCGCCTTGCACCCAATTCATGCAGGATTTCCGGGCCGGACAATTGTTCCGGCCTTCTTTTTATATCCTACCCCCCGAACACGGCCCGCTCTGGTCCGGCCAAGGGTTGCCAGTATGGGTGTTCCCGTGCATACCGCCGCCCATGGCCAAGCAACTCGATTATCACACGATCCGAGAGATCTTTTCCCGCTTTCATGAGGCGGACGCGGCGCCCAAGGGCGAGCTGGATCACGTCAACGCCTATACGCTGGTGGTGGCCGTGGCCCTGTCGGCGCAGGCGACGGATGTCGGTGTAAATCGCGCCACCGCTGAACTGTTCAAGATCGCGGATACGCCGCAGAAAATGCTGGATCTCGGAGAAGAAGCGCTGATCGAGCACATCAAGACGATCGGGCTTTATCGCAACAAGGCCAAGAACGTCATGAAGCTGTCGCGCATTCTGGTCGACGACTACGGCGGCGAGGTGCCCAATTCTCGTGCCGCCCTGGAAAGCCTGCCGGGGGTGGGGCGCAAGACCGCCAACGTTGTGCTGAACATGTGGTGGCGTTATCCGGCGCAGGCGGTGGATACGCATATCTTTCGCTTCGGCAACCGATCGGGCGTGTGCCCGGGCAAGGACGTGGTCGCGGTTGAACGCGCCATCGAAGACAATATACCCGTGGATTTCCAACTCCACGCTCATCACTGGATGATCCTGCACGGACGTTATGTCTGCAAGGCGCGCAAGCCGATGTGCGGCAATTGCCTGATCCGGGATCTCTGCATGTTCGAGGAAAAACAACTGTGAGCCAGAAATACCAGGTTGTCGGCATCGGCAACGCCATCGTGGACGTGATTTCGCAATCCGATGACAGCTTTCTTGACCTGATGGGGATCGAGAAGGGCATCATGCAGCTGGTCGAACGCGAGCGCGGCGAGATGCTCTATGCCGCCATGACCAACCGCACGCAGGCGCCGGGCGGGTCGGTGGCGAATACGGTCGCTGGCTTGGGGTCGTTGGGTCTCTCGACTGGTTTTATCGGGCGCGTGCACGATGATGCGCTGGGCCGGTTTTATGCCTCTTCGATGCAGGCCGAAGGCACGAATTTCGTGAATGCGCCGGTTGCGGGCGGCGAGCTGCCCACGTCGCGCTCGATGATCTTCGTATCGCCTGACGGCGAGCGGTCGATGAACACCTATTTGGGGATTTCCTCGGAGCTGGGGCCGGAAGATGTGTCAGACGATGTCGCGGGGCAGGCGCAGCTCTTGTTCCTCGAAGGGTATCTCTACGACAAGGACAAGGGCAAGGAGGCCTTCGAGCGCGCCGCCAAGCTGTGCCGTGACGGCGGCGGCAAGGCCGGTATCGCGCTCAGCGATCCGTTCTGTGTCGATCGCCACCGTGACGACTTCCGCCGCCTCGTGCGCGATCTGGATTTCGTGATCGGCAACCAGCACGAATGGGAATCGCTTTATCAGACCGACCTTTCGTCGGCGCTCGAGCAGGCGGCGGCGGAAAGCGGTCTGATTGTTTGCACGCGTTCGGGACATGATGTGGTTCTGGTGCAGGGCGATGAAGAGGCCGTGGTGCCCGTGAACGAAATCGTCCCCGTGGATGCCACGGGCGCGGGTGACCAGTTCGCCGCCGGGTTCCTTTATGGTGTCGCGACCGGCCAGAGCCTTGAGGTTTCGGGCCGTATGGGCTGTATCGCTGCCGCCGAGGTCATCAGCCACTACGGCGCCCGCCCCGAGGCGGATGTGAAGGCGCTTTTCCAGAAAGAAGGCCTCATCGGCTGAACCAACAAAGCCGCAGCGCTGGAGGAAATTTCGGGAGCCTCCGGCGGGGGTATTTTGGGAAAAAGAAAGTGTGAATGGGTGCGCCCTGTTCGCCACGCCGGTCGACTTTGCGCGATGCTTACGCCTTGAACAGGGCGACTTTCCATTTCGCGGTCATCGGCTCCCCAGCCTGTACCGCGACTTAAGGAAAGCGCGATTCTGGTTAATCTCGTCCTAATGGACTTTCTTTTTCCAGAAGTACCCCGGGGGTGAAGCTGGAAAATGCCCGCATTTTCCTGCGAGGGGGCTGGCCCCCTTGCCTGCCCGCCGCAGGCGCCGGGGCTTCAGGAAAGGGCGCGCACCGCCATGTCGGCGGTCTGACGGGCGATTTCCAGCGCAAAGCCTTCGGGCTCGTCAGCGCGGGGCGTGTACCAGATCACGGGCGCGTTCACCAAAAGCAGCATGCCGTGAAGGGCGATGGTTTCGTTTTGCTGACGGAAAATGCCATCGGTCATGCCGCGGCGCAGTTCTGCGCGGAACAGGCCTTCATAACGATCACGTTCGGCGTGGATGCGCTGGTGCAGGTCGCGTTCGACCTGCGTGGTCGATTTCTGATTGATGCCCGGGTAGGTCTGTCGAATGACCTTGTGATAGGGCAGGGTGCGCAACACTTCGGGCACATGCGCCAGGATCATGTTGCGCAGGTTTTTGTCGGGGGCGGCGTCCGGGTCGATCACCAGGGCGACTTTCCGATAGGTGAAATCGGCGGCGCGCAGGCAGACTTCGGACAGCAGAACGCCCTTGGATGCGAAGTGGTGATAGATCCGGCCCTTGGTCGACCCGAGGTGGCGTGCGATGTCGTCGATCGACGCGACATCCACGCCCAGATCCATGAAAACAACCGCCGCCGCGTCCAGAATTTCGGACTTCGAAGCGCTCATTACAGGGGCCATCTGGTCTTTCATGTCTGCTCCAGTCGTCACCGCGCGCGGAGATAGCAGGTTCTGACGCCGCGTCAATCGCGGAGCGTTCAATTGACAACATACTGAGTAGTATGTCTTGCTTGATCCTGCAATGCCTCGTTTTCCGGAAGAGAAAGCCGGGGTGCAGGGAGGATCAGATCATGTCGAACCTGGAAGCGTTCCGGGAAGAGACGCGGGACTGGCTGGAGGCGAACTGCCCGGTCGAGATGCGTCAGCCAATGGGCGAAGACGACATTTGCTGGGGAGGGCGCAACTTCACGTACCGCTCACCGGCGCAAAAACAATGGATGCAGGTTATGGCAGAGCGCGGATGGACCGTGCCGGCATGGCCGAAGGCATATGGTGGCGGCGGACTTTCAGGGCCGGAGCAAAAGGTGCTGGCCGAGGAAATGCGCCGCATCAATGCACGCCCCCCGCTTCAGAGCTTTGGCATCTGGATGCTGGGGCCGGCGCTTTTGGCCTTTGGCAGCGAGGACCAGAAACGCCATTACCTGCCGCAGATTGCGCGTGGTGAAATCCGCTGGTGCCAGGGCTATTCAGAGCCGGGGGCTGGGTCGGACCTTGCTTCATTGCAGACCAAGGGCGTGGACAAGGGCGACTATTTTGAGGTGACAGGTCAGAAGATCTGGACGTCCTATGCGGACAAGGCGGACTGGATATTCTGTCTTGTGCGGACAGAGCCGGACGAAAGCAAGCACACCGGTATTTCCTTCCTTCTATTCGACATGGAAAGCGAAGGAGTCAGCACAAAGCCCATCAAGCTGATCTCCGGAGCATCGCCATTTTGCGAGACCTTCTTTGATGCTGTGAAAGTGCCAAAGGATCAGATCGTCGGAGAGCGCGGGCAGGGCTGGACCATTGCCAAATACCTCCTGACCCACGAGCGCGAGATGATTGGCGGATCGGACGTGGCGCTTTTTGCCAAGTCGGATCTGCTGAGCGATGCGGTTACCTGTATTGGCTTGGACGAGAGCGGTCGGCTGGACGATCCGATGCTGCGCGCCGATCTGGGTCGGTTCCTTGTCGATGAGATGGCGTTTGATGCGCATATGGGCATGGCGCGGGACATGATGCGCAAGGGCGAGGAGCTTGGCGCGCGCTCGGCCGAGCTCAAATATCTTGGCACAGAGTTGAACAAGCGGCGCCAGAGTCTTCGGGTGGCTGCGGGCGGGTCGGATGACCTTGTCTGGGAAGGGACGTCCAACGATGCCGGGCAGGCGGCGCGCGATTGGTTGCGCTCCAAGGCCAACAGCATCGAGGGTGGCACCTCGGAAGTCATGCTTGGCATTCTGGCCAAGGCTGTTCTGAAACTGCCGGGCTGAGGGGAAGAGATGGAAATTCTGAGCGAAGATCACAGGATGGTGGCCGAAGCGGCAGACGGGTTTCTGGCGCAGTCGCACTCCATCAGCGCCTTTCGTGCGTTGCGCGATTCCGGTGCGCCGCTGGGCTATGACCCGGCGATCCTGTCGGACATGGCCGAGCTTGGCTGGATGGGAATCGTCTTGCCCGAAGAGATGGGCGGCGCGGATTTTGGTTTCCGCGCGGCGGGGCTGATTGCCGAGTCGATGGGGCGCAACCTGACCGCGGCGCCGTTCCTGTCGACCGCGATCCTGTCGGCCACGATCCTGCGGCAGGTCGGCGGACCTGTGGCGGCGCAGTGGGGGCCAAAGATTGCGGCGGGTGAGGCCGTGATTGCGCTGGCCTTGGAGGAAGGCGCGAAACATCGCCCCGAGCGAATTGCGACAGGCGCGACCCGGACAGGCGACGGATTTGTTCTTGGTGGTCGCAAGAGCTTTGTCGTGGATGGGTTCGGGGCGGATCGGCTGATCGTTGTTGCGCTTTTGGATGGGGCGCCCGCCCTGTTCTGGGTGGATCCGACACAGGATGGCGTGACAGTCGCAGCGCAGATCTTGCTGGACCATCGCAATGCGGCAAGTGTGATGCTTGAGGATGTGCAGCTGGATGCCTCTGCGCTTTTGGCAGAGGGAGAGGCGGCCGCGAATGCGCTCTCTTCTGCCTTGGCAGCGGGGCGTGCGGTGACGGCGGCAGAACAGCTTGGCGTGGCGCGTGTTGCGGCAGAGACAACCAATGAGTACCTGCGCACGCGCAAACAGTTCGGTACGTTGATCGGGCGGTTTCAGGCTTTGCAACATCGCGCGGCTGATCTTTATTGCGAGATCGAGCAGACCGCGTCGTTGGTTTCCGCTGCTCTGAACGCTTTGGACGCTGGCGCGGAAAATGCCGAAGCGCTCAGCCGTGCAGCCAAAGCCAAGACGGCCACGACCGGACGGCAGGCCACGGAAGAAGGTGTGCAGATGCATGGCGGTATCGGCATGACCGACGAGTTGGACCTTGGGCTTTTCATGAAACGGGACCGCGCGCTGACCGAGTTTCTCGGGGATGCGGGGCACCATACCAACTGGCTTTTGCGGCAGCGCGGGCTGTAAGGAACGCGACGTGTGACGTTACGGCGGATCGGCACCATACCCGTCTGTATGCTTGACGGGGCGCGGGGCCAGCGACGAGACTGAATCCAAGGAAAGCCGGAACAACCGGCACGGGGAGGATAAATGGAAGTTTTGCAACTGCTCGTCAGCGGGCTTGCGAATGGCTGTGTTTACGGCCTTATCGCACTTGGGTTCGTTCTGATCTACAAGGCCACCGAAGCTGTGAACTTCGCCCAGGGCGATTTCATGATGCTGGGGGCCTTTGTCACGTTGGGCCTGACCAATGCGCATTACATGGGGCTGCCCTTCTGGGTGGCGGCACCAATGGCCATCGCGATCATGGCAGTACTCGGTTATCTGCTCGACTTCTTCGTGCTGCGGCATCTTTTTGGACAGAGCCAGACGGCGGTTGTGATCCTGACCATCGCACTGGGTTTTGTGATCCGGTTTATTGCCGGGGCGATCTGGGGGCACGAGCCGCAAACGCTTGAAAGCCCGCTCGCGCTTGGGGACATAAGGCTGGGAGGTGTGGTACTAGGTATGGCTGATGTGGCGGTCATTGTCGTCACGGTTCTGCTCACCATCTTCCTCTACCAGTTCTTCCAGCGCACCAAGCTCGGCCTTGCCATGCAGGCGGCGTCTCAGAACCAGATGGCGGCGTATTTCATGGGGGTTCCGGTCAAGCGGGTGCAGGGCATGATCTGGGGCCTCTCGGGGGCCGTGGCCGCCGTGGCCGGCATTCTTTTTGCCTCGAAAGGCGCGATTGATCCAAACGCAGGCCTTCTCGGGATCAAGGCGTTTGCGGCGGCGGTGATCGGCGGGTTTGGCTCGTTGCCCGGTGCCTTGGCAGGTGGTCTCATCGTGGGTGTGATCGAACCCTTTGCATCGCGCTACCTTGCTGCTGGCTACAGTCAGATCGCTCCTTATGCGCTCTTGCTGTTTGTCTTGGTGTTCCGTCCTCACGGCCTGTTCAGCCAGGTCCGCACGAAGAAGGTCTGATCCCATGCGCATACATTTCAAGACCTCTTACGAACACGACATTCGCCTGTTTCCCGATTGGTGGACGTTCTTTGTCTATGCCACGCTGATCGTGGTGGCGGTGTTGCTGCCGTGGATCATGGACGATTTTTATCTGGGTGAAGTGACCAACGTTCTGATCTGGGCGATTGCCGGGCTGGGGCTGATGCTTTTGACCGGGCAGACCGGGCAGGCAAGCCTCGGTCATGCTGCGTTTTTGGCGGTGGGCTGTTATTCCTGCGTGATCTTCATGGAGCAGGGGTTGCCGTTTCTCATCGCGTTTCCGGCGGCGGGTATCCTGACCGGGATCGTGGGCACGATTATTGCCATCCCGGCAGTGCGCCTGCACGGGATCTACCTTGCGATTGCAACGATTGCCCTGTCGATCCTGACCGATGACCTGATCGTTCTGATGGAGCCGATCACCGACGGCGTTTCGGGCAAGTTTGCCCCGATGATCACCATCTTCGGCATCGAGATCGAACGCTGGACGACACCGGATCGGTTTTATTGGCTGGTGCTGGCAATCACGATTATCTGCACGCTGATCTATCGCAATCTGCTGCGCTCGCCGCTGGGGCGGGCCTTTGCCGCCGTGCGCGATAGCGAAGTATCCGCCACGGCCATGGGCGTGCATATCGCGCGGACCAAGGCGGCGTCGTTCGGGATTTCCTGCGGGATCACCGGGCTTGCGGGTGCGCTGATGGGGTTCTACGCAGGGGCGTTCAACAACGAGACCTTCTCCATCGTAATCTCGATCACCCTGCTGATGATGATCGTCATCGGCGGTCTTGGGTCGATCCACGGTGCGTTCTTCGGCGCTGTGGTCGTTGCCTACCTGCCGCAATTCCTGTCCATCGCGAAGGACGCCATTGGTGGGGGGGGCGTGGCCATTCCGGGGCTGGAGACGGGCGTGTTCGGGGCGATCCTGATCCTGTTTATCCTGTTCGAGCCGATGGGCATCTACGGACGGTGGATGAAGATACGCATTTGGTTCGAGCTGTTCCCGTTTGCGCGCAAGGACATGTTCAAGCGCCAGAAATCCTACCTCAAGACGGAGCGCCTGAGATGAGCAGTTTGCTGGAAATCAAGAATGCGACGCTCAAGTTCGGGGGCGTGGTGGCTGTCAACGATCTGAGCTTTACCGTGGAAGAGGGCGAGGTCTATGCCATCGTCGGGCCGAACGGGGCGGGGAAATCCACCGTGTTCAACCTGATCTCGCGGTTTTACGATCCCTATTCCGGGTCGATCACCTTTGACGGCAAGAACCTGTTGGATCGTAACGCCGATCAGGTTGCCGATCTGGGCATCGCGCGGACTTTTCAGAACATCGAGCTGTTCGATCACGCGACTGTTCTGCAGAACCTGCTGGTTGGACGGCATCGGCATCGGCGCACGACCATGCTTGAGGAAATGCTGTTCACGCCGCGTGTGCGGCGCGAGGAAAAGCGCCATCGCGAGGCGGTGGAAGAGGTCATCGACTTCCTTGATCTGCAACCTTATCGCAACAAGATGATCGCCGGGCTGCCTTACGGTGTGCGCAAGGTGGTCGAGGTGGGCCGGGCGCTGGCCACCGGGCCGCGTCTGTTGCTGCTCGATGAACCGGCCTCGGGTCTGTCGGTCGAGGAAACGCAGGACATGCGTTGGTGGATCGACGATATCCGCAAACAGATGGGGATCACCGTTCTGATGGTGGAACATGACATGGGGCTTGTGTCCGGCGTGTCCGATAGGGTTCTGGCGCTGGCCGATGGCGCGAAGCTGGCCGAGGGAACGCCTGCAGAGGTGCAGAGCGATCCGGCCGTGATTGAAGCCTATCTTGGTGCGGGGGCCGCGTGATGAGTGAAACCGTGCTTGAAGTGAAGAACCTTGAAAGCTTTTACGGCCCGATCATGGCGATCCGGGGCGCAAGCCTGAAGGTGGAAAAAGGGCAGGTCGTGACCGTGCTAGGTGCCAATGGCGCGGGCAAGTCAACCCTTTTGAAGACCATCTCGGGGATCATGGACCCGGAAAAAGGGCAGGTGATTTTCGAGGGAGAGGAAATCCAGGGAAAGGAACCGCATTCCATCGTGCGCCGGGGCATTGTGCATGTGCCCGAAGGGCGCGAGGTGTTTCCGCTTTTGACCGTGGACGAGAACCTGTCGCTGGGGGCCTATACCCGCAATGACAAAGCCGAGATCGAGAAGGACCGGGAAATGGTCTTCGACTATTTTCCCATTCTGAAAGAGCGGCGCGGTCAGGAGGCGGGTACGCTTTCTGGGGGGCAACAGCAGATGCTGGCGATTGGCCGGGGTTTGATGCTGCGGCCCAAGATCATGCTGTTGGACGAGCCGTCCCTCGGCCTGTCGCCGCTGCTGGTGCAGGAGATTTTCGCGATCCTGAAGCGTCTTAACGAAGATGAAGGCGTGACCATGATGCTGGTGGAACAGAACGCCAAGGTCGCTCTGGAACTGGCCGATATGGGCTATGTGATGGAGATCGGGCGCATCGTGATGGATGGCAGCGCCGATCGGCTGATGGAGAGCGAAGACATCAAGGCGTTCTACCTGGGTCACCAGGAAGAAGGTGCGCGCGGCGAGCGGCGCTGGAAACGCAAGAAGACGTGGCGCTGAGGGAGGGGTTGGCATGAACATTCAAACGACCGACCAGATCGAGATCAACGGCGTGATCGTGACCGCCAATCCGGGCCAGCGCCCGGCGCTTGTGGACAGTTGCGATACGGTGCCCAAGCTGTTTGCCAAGCGGTGTGAACAATTGGGGGACAAGACCGCGCACCGCGAGAAAGACCTTGGCATCTGGCGCGCCTATTCGTGGAAAGATTACTGGAACCACGCCAAGTGGATCGGCCTTGGCCTGCGCGCCCTCGGGCTTGAACGCGGCGAGGTGGTGTCGATCCTGTCCGAGGACCGCAAGGAATGGCTTTACGCCGACATGGGTATTCAGGCGGTCGGCGGGATCGCGTCGGGGGTCTATACCACCGACTCGGCCAGCCAGCTGGAATACCTTTTGCGCGACAGCGACAGCCGGTTCCTGTTCGTGGAAAACGACGAGCAGCTCGACAAGTTTCTGGAGATCGAGGATCAGGCCCCGCAGGTCGTCAAGGTTATCATCTTTGAAAAAGAGGGCCTGCACGATCTGCGTCACGAGAAATGCGTGTTCATCGACGATCTCTATGACACGGGCCGTGCGTTTGACGCGGAAAACCACGGGTATTTCGAGGCGGAGATCGAAAAGTCGCAACCGGGCGACACCGGGCTTCTGATCTATACCTCGGGCACCACCGGTATGCCCAAGGGCGCGATGCTCAGCCAGGAGAACGTGATTGGCGCGATGGTGTCGGGCGCACATGCGCTGCCGACGATGCCGGGGGATGAACAGCTTTGTTTCCTGCCGCTCTGTCACATCCTTGAACGGGACGTGTCGGTGTATTTCCCGCTGGCGGGCAAGGCGATCGTGAATTTCGCGGAAAGCCCCGAGACGGTGTTCGACAACCTGCAGGAAGTCTCGCCCAGCCACTTCACGGCGGTGCCGCGGGTTTGGGAAAAGGTCTATTCGCGGGTTCTGGTGTTGGCGCAGGAAGCCACGCCCATTGGCCGGCTGGCCTTCAAGCTTGCGGTCAAGGCAGGGTTGAAACGGGCCGATTACCTTCTGGCGCGCAAGCCCGTGCCAGCGATGGTGGCGCTCAACTTCCTGATCTGGGACTTCCTCGTGCTGCGAAACTTGCGGCGAATGCTGGGCATGGACCGGATGCGGCGCGGCGGCACCGGGGCGGCGCCGATCTCACCCGAGTTGATCAAGTGGTACTGGGCAATTGGCGTGCAGCTTCTGGAAGGTTATGGCATGACCGAGAACACCGGGCTCGCCACAATCAACCTGCCGGATGACAACAAGCCTGGCACGGTGGGCAAGGCGGTTCCCGGTTTTCAGGTGCGGATTGCCGAGGATGGCGAGATTCAGACCTATGGCCTCAACAATTTCCAGGGCTATTGGCGCAACAATGAAAAGACGGCCGAAACTTTTACCGACGATGGCTGGCTGCGCACCGGGGATGTGGGCAAGGTGGACGATGACGGATTCCTGACGATCACCGGGCGCCTGAAAGACATCATCATCACGGCTGGGGGCAAGAATATCACGCCTGCCGAAATCGAGAGCCGGTTGAAGTTCAGCCACTATATCTCGGATGCGGTGGTGATCGGCGATGCGCGCAAATACCTGACCTGTCTGATCATGATCGATCAGGAAAACGTCGAGAAATTCGCGCAGGACCGCAAGGTGCCGTTCTCGGACTTTGCCTCGCTCTGTGCCGCGCAGGAGGTTGTCGACCTGATCCGCAAGGAAGTGGAGGAGGTCAACAAGGACTTTGCACGGGTCGAACAGATCAAGGATTTCCGCCTGATCAACGTGCTTCTGACCGCGGAAGATGAGGAGCTTACCGCGACCATGAAGCTCAAGCGCGGCTTTGTTGAAAAGAAACATTCCGCACTGATCGAGGAAATGTACTAGACTAGAAATCATGTGGCTGGAGACCACGTAACCAACGGGAGGAAAACATGAAAAAACTGATGACCGCATTTGCGGCGGGCGCGGTGGCGCTGGCATCGCAGGGCCTGGCCGAAACCCAGGGCGTGAGCGATGACGAGGTGGTGATCGGCTCGGTCAACGACCTCAGCGGCGTCTTTGCCGCGGTGGGTGTTCCGGCTGTGAACGGCGCTAACATGAAATTCGACGAAGTGAACGCGGCGGGCGGTGTGCATGGCCGCAAGATTCGCTTCGTTGTCGAGGATAACGGCTACCAGATCCCGCGCGCGATGCAGGGCTACAACAAGCTTCTGAACAAGGACAAGGCGTTTGCCATGCTCCTGTCGCTGGGCACGCCGATGAACATTGCGGGCTTCAAGCTGATGGATCCCAAGGGTATTCCGAATGTCGGCCCGCTTTCGGCGGCACGTGAGATGCTGGCAGAGCCGATGGACAACAAGTTCACCGGGTTCTCGAGCTATTGGGACCAGGTGCAGGTCGGTGTGAAATACCTTGCAGGTGAGTTTGGCGCACAGGAAGTCTGCACCATGTATATCCCGTCGGATTTCGGCAAGGAGATCGCCGATTCGACCAAGGATGTGACCGCCGCGCTTGGTCTGACAATGGCAGGCGAAACCACGCACAAGCCGGACGAGCTCGACTTTGTCGGCTCGCTGACCAAGCTGAAATCGGCAGGTTGTGACGTTGTCACCATGGCGCTGGGTGTCCGTCAGGGCATCACCGTCGTGGGGACGGCCAAGAAGCTGGGCTGGACCGACGTGAAGTTCATGAACACCTCGGCAGGCTTCCTTGAGCCGGTTGCCATGGTGCCGGGCGGTGTGACCGATGGCCTTTATGCGGCTGCCGGTTGGGTGGACCTTTACTCGCGTGCTGCAGATGCGGTGCCTGGCAAGTTCATCGCGGATTACAAGGCCAAGTATGACCAGCCCGCCAGCGGCTTTGCCATGCTGGGGTATTCCGCAGCCGAGACGCTGGTACGCGCGCTTGAGGCGGCTGGTCCCGACCTGACCCATGAAGCCTTTATCAAAGGCATGGAATCGCTCGATTACTTTGACGAACTGACCGATGCGCAGATTACTTATGGCCCGGGCGACCACCGCGGTGCGGACGAAGTGACCATCTCGGTTGTCGAAGGTGGCGGCTGGAAGCTGGTATCGCGCCAGTAAAGCAGGCCGGAGAAGCACGAAAGGGCGGGGATATCCCCGCCCTTTCTTATTGTCGGTGCAAAGTGGTTTTGAAACCGCTTGGGTAAGGCTCTTCCAAGAGCCTTGGTCGCTCAGTCACCCAGCTTGGCGTGCACCTCATCAAGGTCGATTTCCCCGATGGGCATCTTGTTGCCCGGGTTTTCGAAATCGTATTTGAAGAGCTGGAAATCCTTTTTGTAGATTTCATAGACCAGATGCATGGACAGGTCGTCGAAATAGTCTTCGACCGGATGCGCGCGTTTGGGGCCGTGGCCTTCGGATTCGTTGAAACGCGGGATCGCGGCAAGGTCGACCGCATGTGGCGTTTCGATCGCGTCGAGCACCTGTTGCATGCCGTCGTTGAAAGCTTCGGTCCAGAAAATATTGTCGTATTGGCCACCATTCACGATGAATGTCGAGATATGTCCTGACATGGCGGACCAGTGAATGTCGGGGTCCATCGGGCGCCGCCAGCGGATCGTGTCACGGGCAAACAGAAGAAAGCGGCGGAAGCTCTTGATCTGGTCGAACTCTTCCTTGCCGTCTTCGCCGCCGACCTCGATCCCGTATTTCTGGATCAGCATCGGCACGAGGTTTCCGCGATACCGCTTGCCGTTGCGCTGAATGCCGCAGATCTTGTCGAAGAACGACGACAGGATACGCGTGTAAGGATTGCGCACACAGGTAAAGGCGTAGGACGTGTGCTCGCGCACATTGTTCATGATCGGCTGATGGCTTTCTTCGATCGCCCATTTGTGCATACCGCTTGTGGCGTCGTGGATATCACCGTCAAAGAATTCGCCGTGGTCCGAAAAATACATGATCTGCCCGATGGTCGAACAGGCACATTTCGGGACCACCCGATAGACGACGCTTTCGCTTTCGGTCATCCAGGTGCCGGGAAAGCCCATGTGTTTGCCTCCGTCAAATGCCCCGACTTGCAGGTCAGGTGCCTCAATTCCACGAAAAAACCAAATAAAGTCTGTTTATTCAACGTGTCTTCATCATTAAATGGGTAAACAATCAACGGGCAAGCAGGGTTACGGTTTCGGGAATGGCACAAATTGCGTATATCTTGCTGTGCCACAAGGACCCCGAGGCCATTATCAAACAGGCCGAACGCCTGACAGCGACGGGCGATTACATCTCGATCCATTTCGACGCCAGCGCCAAGGCCGAGCATTTCCAGATGATCCAGAGCGCGCTGGCCAGCAATCCGAACGTGGCCTTTGCCCACAAGCGGATCAAATGCGGATGGGGCGAATGGTCATTGGTGCAGGCAACGCTTTACGCGGTAGAAACCGCCGTCTCCAGCTTTCCCCGCGCCACGCATTTCTACATGGTGTCGGGCGATTGCATGGTGATCAAGTCGTCCGAGTACATCCATGATTTCCTCGACGACAATGATGTGGACTTCATCGAAAGCTTCGATTTCTTTGAAAGCGACTGGATCAAGACCGGGATGAAGGGCGAGCGGCTGATCTATCGCCACTGGTTCAACGAGCGAACGCAGAAATGGCGGTTCTATACCTCGTTCAACCTGCAGCGCCGGTTTGGTCTGACGCGTGAGATTCCGTCGGACATACAGGTCATGATCGGCAGCCAGTGGTGGTGCTTGCGGCGCCAGACAATCGAGGCGGTGTTGCATTTCACGCAGCAGCGGCGCGACGTCATGCGGTTCTTCCGATCTACATGGATTCCCGACGAGACTTTTTTTCAGACCATCGTGCGCCATCTCGTGCCAGCCAAGGACATCCGGACCCGGACGCTCACATTCCTGATGTTCACCGACTACGGGATGCCGCTCACGTTTTACAACGACCATTACGACCTGCTTCTGAGCCAGGATTACCTGTTTGCCCGCAAGATCAGCCCTGAGGCGCTGGAGTTGAAAGAACGGTTGGGGCGGCTATATGCCGAGGAAGGGGCGCAGTTCCAGATTTCCGCCGAGGGGCCGAGCCTGTTCAAGTTCCTGACCAGCCGCGGGCGCGTCGGCAAACGTTTTGCCAGTCGCTTCTGGGAAACGGAATCCACGCTGGGCAGGGATCGGGAACTGATGATTCTTGTCTGCAAGAAATGGCACGTCGCCAAGCGGATGCTGACCAGCATTCAGCAGGAAACCGGTATTCCGGCCATTGCCTATCTCTTCAATGAGGAAAGCACGCCGCTGCCTGATCTTGGTGGGATTCAGGCGACTTTGGAAAAACGGACGCGGCATCGACGCGCGCTGATGCGGATGTTGTTCGACTATTACGATACGAACCGGCTGGTGATCTGTCTCGATCCATCCAACATGGACCTGATGCAGGATTTCTTTGATGACCGTTCGGTCACGCGGATGCTCGAGGTGCAGTGCGAGTTCACCGACGATTACCTGACTGGCCACGCGACCCGTATCGGATTGGCTGGCGATCAGACGCCGCGTGAAACGCTTGAGCGCTTGTTGCCCACTATCCGGCGCGACATTCTGAATGAAAGTGACCGGATTCGTGATGCGGGTTTCGAGAATGTGCGGTGGATGCGTGAAAGCGAAGACACCGCCGATCAGGTAAGCGCGCTGATGGCGTTCCTGTCTGTCTCCGAGGATGTCGCGACACGGATCGCCAAAACCGACCACCTGTTTGCGGATTGAGGCAGCGGCTCCCGCCATCTTCGCCGCCGTTCGGCGGCTGGCAGTTGTTGGTCGAGGCTCAGCGGAGCTGAGCCTCGACAGACGCAGGGTCAGTGGCCCCTTGTCAGGGTCAGGAAGACATCCTCGAGATCGGCCTGTTCGGTTTTCACGTCGCGAATGGCGATGCCTGCATCGCGCACGGCGCGCAGCACGTCTTCGGCGGTGGTCTGGCTGGCGTGATAAGCCAGCGCGAGCGTGCCATCCGGGCGTTGCGTGACCTCGACCCCGTCCGCAGCGGGCAGTTGCGCGGGGGGGGTGACCGGATCAATCACCATGCATTTGGCATCCATCTTGCCCAGGAGGTTGGCCGTGCTGTCCCGTGCAACCAATTCACCATGGTTGATGATGGCGATCTCGTCGCACATTTCCTCGGCTTCTTCGAGGTAATGCGTGGTGAGGATGATGGTCATCCCCTGTTCCTTGTTGAGCTTGCGGATATTGGTCCAGAGCATCTGGCGAAGTTCGATGTCCACGCCGGCGGTCGGTTCGTCGAGGACCAGAACACGCGGGCTGTGCACCAGCGCCTTGCCCAGAAGCAGGCGACGGCGCATGCCGCCCGAAAGGGTGCGGGCATAGGCGTTGGCCTTGTCGCTCAGGCCCACCATGGCGAGGATTTCATCGCTGCGCCGCTGGGATTTGGGGACGCCATAAAGCCCGGCCTGCACTTCGAGCGCGCCGTGAGGCGAGAAGAACGGGTCAAGGTTCAGCTCCTGGGGCATGACCCCGATCGCGGCGCGGGACTGGCGCGGGTTTTCGTCCTGATCAAAACCCCAGATACGTACCGTGCCCGAGGTTTTGGTGACAAGACCGGCCATGATGTTGATCATCGTGGATTTACCCGCGCCGTTGGGGCCGAGCAGACCAAAGATCGACCCGGCGGGGATGTCGAGATTGATCCCCTTGAGCGCGTGTTTTTCCGGCTCGCCCTTGCTGCCGCGATAGGTCTTTTTCAGGTCGCGGATCTCGATGGCGTTCTGCGTCATGGCTGCACTTGCTCCCGGCTGCGCATTCAATCATATTCGGGCCTAAAGAAACCGGACCGGAACAACAACCGGGTATGTCGGCGATTCAATCAGAGGACTTGCCAGAAATGACCATCCAACCGCCTGAAACCAAGATTGTAGACAGCTATCGCGTGGCCTGTGACGGCGGCGAAGGTGCGCTTGGGCATCCGCGTGTCTGGTTGCAGATCCCGAACGAGCACGGCTGGGTCGAATGCCCCTATTGCGATTGCAAATACGTGCACAAGGATCACGCCGACAAGGCGGCCTGATCTCCTGCCATCATTGTTTGTTTGAAACACTGAAAGGGCGCGCGCGCCCTTTCAAAGATGGGTCTGTGCGTGGTGGCGTGCGGGGTCCTCAAGATGCGCGACGCTGTTGAATTGCGTGAGCAGCGGTCGGCCTAGCACCATCTGCCAGCGGTGGACGGACGTGTTCATGATCGCAAGGCACATTTGCGCCCAGCCAGAGACGTCCAGCGCCAGAGTCTGCCGCAGAACGGTGCCGATCAATCCGCCAGACGTGACCACCAAGGCGCGGCCCTGACCTGCGGCAATTTCTTCCATGACCTCACGAATGCGCTGCGCGAAATCCGCATAGCTTTCCGGGGCGCCTTCGATTTCGCCCCGCTCCCATGCGCCAAGCACCGTCGGCAGGTGGCTGACAAAGCCCTCGCGTTCCGTTGGGATGGTCAGGCCGTGCTGCTCTTCCATCAGCTGCGACAGGGTGAAATATGCAAATTCGTTGAGGCGCGGGTCCTGCACAAGCGCGGCATGTTCGGGGGCGCCCATGCTGGTCGCGGTTTCCACGTGGCGGCGCATGGTGCCGGAATACACGCGCTGAAACCGGTCGCCTGTGTCCTGCATGTAGCCCCCAAGCCAGCGTGCCTGTTGATGGCCCAGTGGAGAGAGCTTGTCATAGCTTTCTTCGTCGCGGGCGTCTGTGTTGGCCTGACCGTGGCGGACGAGCGTGATGTGGGGCATTGGGAACCTCGCTGGTAAGCCTTGTGTGTAAGACAGGAGCCCGTCGGGGAAAAGAGGGGAAACGGGACGATTGCCGTGGGCGCGGGTTTGAGTATTTTTGGCAAGATGAAGATGGAGCGTTTCACATGATCAACCCGGATCGATTCCTTGCAGATTTGCACAAGTTGCGCAGCTTTGGTGCCTCGGGCGTGGGCAAGGGCGTGGTGCGCCCGGCGTATTCAGAGGCCGATATCGCGGCGCGCGAATGGCTGATGGCGCAGATGGCTGATGCCGGGTTGAAGGTTCACGTTGATCCGGTGGGGTCGGTCTGGGGTTTGGCCGAGGGGCCGTCACTGTTGTTGGGGTCGCATTCTGACAGCCAGCCCGAGGGGGGCTGGCTGGATGGCGCGCTGGGCGTGATTGCGGCGCTCGAAATTGCGCGCGCGGCGCAGGAGGCGGGTGGCCCTGCCGTTTCGGTTGTGTCCTTTCAGGATGAAGAGGGGCGTTTTGGCGTGACCACGGGCAGCACGGTCTGGTCGGGGGCGGTGTCGCTCGAGGTGGCGGAGGGGTTCACCGACCGGGATGGCGTCACCTTTGCCGAGGCGCGGGCGAAGATGGCGCATCTGGCGGGAACATGGGTGGACCCTGCCCAGTTCACCGGCTTTATCGAGATGCATATCGAGCAGGGACCGTGGCTTGATCAGGCGGGCGAGTCGGTGGGGGTCGTGACCGATATTGTCGGCATTCGCGACATGCGGATCACCCTGACCGGAGAACAGAACCACGCCGGAACCACGCCGATGCACCTTCGCAAGGATGCCTTTCAGGCGCTGTCCGAGTTCAACACACGGCTGAATGCAGCGTTCGAGGAGGTGGTGACACCGTCCACGGTCTGGACGATTGGACATGTGAACCTGCACCCCAATGCCAGCTCGATCGTGCCGGGGCAGGTCACTTTCTCAATGCAGTGGCGCGACAGTTCAACAACGCGCTTGGCCGAAATGGAGGCGATCATCCGCGAGACGGTTGCGACCGTGGCGGATACGCGGGGTCTTGAGCTGGCCTATGGCGATCTTCTGGGGTTGGAACCGGTCAGGATGGATGCGCGTCTGCGCGGGGCGCTGGCCGAGAGTGCTGAGGCGCAGGCACCCGGCGCGTGGCGGGAGATGCCTTCGGGGGCGCTTCATGATGCCACGAACGTGTCCAAATACATGCCGGTGGCGATGCTGTTCGTGCCGTCGATTGGCGGGATCAGTCACGCCTTCGACGAAGACACGAATGAGGCCGATCTGGTCAAGGGGCTGGACGTGCTGGCTGGGGCGGTGGCGCGGTTGACGAACTAGGTGCGCTCGTAGCCACGTTTCAGGGCGCGGTTGCGAAAGCTGTCGGCGGCGTTCGATGCCTCGCGCAGGTTGCCGAAGATGTTGACCATCATGCGCCCTTTGCCGCCCGAAACGCCCCATTCGCGCATCACCGAAACCTCTTCGAAAAGGTTCATCGCGATCTCGACCCGGTAGAAACGCGGCCGGGTTTTAAGTGATGGCTTGTAAAGAATGCAGATGGCCATGATCCAAGCCTATTGCACCCCGAATCGGCGCGCAATAGGCTTTTGACTCAGCACTGAATTCGAGACTATTTCAGCCCAAAAGCACGATATCGGATGCACCCGCGCTGCGGCGCAGGGCGTGTACATCCGCAAGGTCGGGATCGTTGATCCAGCCTTCGGCGCTGGCGCGATCGGGAAAGGACAGGATGGCGGCGACGTCGGGCAGATCCGGTGCGCCATCCAGAACCAGCGCCTCGGCGCTGCCCTGTTCGACCTTGCCGCCGTGGCGGGCCAGAGCCGGACCGGCCTGTTCACGATACGCGGCCAGCGCCTCGGGGTTGGTGACGGTCAGTTTGGCATAGGCATAAATCATTTCACATCTCCAGTTGCGTGGTTGTGGCGTCAGTTTATGTGGCGGAGGAGGGTGCGAAAACGCGTGAGTTTGCATTCTGCTTGTGCAAAAATGCTTGTCATGAATGCAGACTGGGACGATCTCAAAACGGTGCTTTACCTGGTACGCGAGGCGTCACTTGCCGGGGCCGGAACGGCGTTGGGGATAAATTATACCACGGTGGCGCGGCGTGTAGCGCGTGCGGAACAAGCGCTTGATACGATCCTGTTCGAGCGGCTCGCTGACGGGTATCGCGCGACCGAGGCCGGACGGCGTGTGGCGGAGTATGCCGCCGAGATGGAGGCACGGGAGCTGTCGTTGATGCGCGTCCTTCAGGGCGGGGATAAACGATTGTCCGGGGCATTGGTGGTAACGGCGCCGCAGCTCTTGATCGGGCCTTACGTAGCGCCAGTTATGGCGCGGTTCAACGCGACGCATCCCGAGGTGAATCTTCACATCAAGGCATCCAATGAACTGGTGGACCTGACGCGGCGCGAAGCCGATCTGGCCGTGCGTATTTCGCGCGATCCGGGGGATGCGCTCATGGGCGTGCGGGTTTCAGAGCAGCAGACCGCGAGTTTTGCCGCCCCCGCCTGGGCCACGCGGTTGGCCGGAGGGGCGGAGACGGTTGTCGACTGGATCGTTTACGAACGGTTCCAGGATGTCCCAAAGGCCGCGCTTGCGCGGTTTCCGAAATCCCGTGTCGTAATGACCTGTGACGACATGGCCGCCATGGTCGGGGCGGCGGTGGCCGGGCTGGGGCTGGTGCGAATGCCGATGTTTTTGGGGAGGGTCACGCCGGGGCTGGTGCAGGTGCCCGCGCTGGATCCGGCGCCTTACGCGGATATCTGGGTGGTAGGGCATCGCGATGTCTGGCCGTCGGCGCGGGTCGCCGCGTTTCGCGACATGCTGGTCCCGCATTTTCGGGCGCATCGCGCAGATTTTGTCGCCTGAGGGCGCACAAAAATTCCCCGCAGCCGATGATCAGGTCTGCGGGGAGTCGGGAGTGTTCCGTGTGTGTCGCTTGTTCTTGTCCTGCGGACTCCCCAGCTGCTCGAAAAGGCAATTGCCTGCAGGAGTGGTAGTAGTGCATGTCGGACACTCTACCTCATTTTGTGGTAGAAATCTATATATGGGAAGGAGTCGGCAGATTCTTGCTATATAGAGCTAATCAGGCTGCATTACGCTGTCGAGGATCAGGGCCAGCAATTCGCCTCGGTTGCCGGTGCCCGATTTGCGGTAAATGGCGTTGAGATGGGACTTGACGGTGCCTTCGGCGCTGCCGCGCAGGGTGGCGATTTCCGCGATGGCCATGCCCTTGACGAGGAAAGTCGCAATATCGCGTTCCGTTGGGGTCAACTTCCACCCGTCGAAATGTGCTTCGATAACGTCATGCATGGCCTGTTGAGCGACCGACAGGTTGTGTTCCAGAGCGGCCTTGCGGCGCAACAGGTCCAGTACCACACGGATTTCAAAGATAATCGCGGCACAGAGTAGAAGCGCGGCGGACATCTCGACCAGGAGGTAGAAACTGGTGAAGGCGTCCAGCCCGAAGGCGCGCAGGTCCTCAAGCGCGTCCGCGAGGAAAAAGACGGCGCAGATGATCTGCGCCGCAATCAACAACAGCAATCCGACAGGGGGTTTCGGCTTGGGCGACAGCATTTGAACGAAACTCTCGTATTAGCGGGATCTGATCGTCTTGTAGCCCGTGATCATGGCGCGGGGAAGGTTCACGCCGGTCCTGCGGCTTTCAAAGAGCACTGCCCCGACATGGATGACGATCGAGATTTCCGCCCACGTGACGGCGAATTCATGAAGCTCTTCGGGGCCTTCCGTGCCCCAGAACATGTCCGTGGTCATCAAGTGGCCGCTTGCCACGATGACCAGCAACGCCACCAGAAGGTTGTAGATCATCCACGCCCCGAGCGGCGAATGGCCAAGGTGGCGCTGATGCCGTCCCCTTGCGATATCGCTCAGCTGTGAAGCGGCTGCGGCCAGGCTGGGTGGAAAGCTGGTGAAACGGGCATATTGGGAGCTGACGACACCCCAGAGCAGGCGGGCAATCACCAGCGCACCAAGGGCATAACCTATCCATTCATGCGTGGTGCTTTCGTCATCCGTGAACAGGGCGTTGGCAGTAAACAGGGCTACGGCGGCCCAATGAAATATCCGGATGAACGGATCCCAGACCTTGAGTTTCTGCATGGTGTCGTCCTTGAAAGAGGGCGCGGCGGAGAGGTGTCCCCGCCGCTTGGCAGGGTCAATCGTCCAACTCGATCTTCACGATGTTCATATCGGCATCGAGGTAGATCTCATGGCGCTTGCCATCTTTCATGGCATAAGCTTCGAAAAGGCCATCCTCGTCATCAATCTTGCGCACGTCGTAACCCTGAGCGCTCAGGGTGGTCCGGATCTGGGCTTCGGTTTCTTGCGTCAGACCGGGCTTGGCATAGTCCGATGCCCAGACGGCGACGGGCAGCAGGGTGACAAGGGCGGCAACGCGCAGTGTGTTGAATGTCATTTTGGGGTCTCCTGTCTTGGGTCGGGCACGAGCGCCGCGACAGGAGAGAAGTTGGCGCAATCCGCGATCAAGACCAGTCAACCGGGGTTGCAAATGGTAGTTTTGTGCCCGTGGATCAAGCGTCTACAACCGGGGTTGGGGGTCATCCCCAGCGCACATCGCCAAGGAAAATATACCCGGCGCCATAGATGGTCTTGATCAACCGGGGGTTCTTCGGGTCTTCCCGAAGCTTGGTGCGCAGGCGCGAAATGCGCACGTCCATGGCGCGGTCAAAGCTTTCGCCTGCCGCGCCGCCAAGCGTTTCCTGCATGTGCGCGCGGCTGATGAGCCGTTTGGGACTTTCAAGAAAAAGGCGCAGCACCTCGCCCTCGGCATGGCTGAAGGTGGTTTCAGTGCCCTCTTCATCTTCCAGAACGTAGCGATCGAAATAGGCGGTCCAACCATTGAACCGCGCTGTATTGCTCGAGGTGGGTGCAGCGGGTCTGTCCTTGCGCAGGCGCGCCCGCACGCGAGCCACCACCTCGGCCGGGTCAAAGGGTTTGATGATATAGTCATCAGCGCCCAGTTCGAGCCCCGTAACCCGATCCTGAACCTGCGCACGCCCCGAAATGATGATCACCGCCGAGCCCAGCTCAAGCGCCAGCCGATGCACCAGCGTTAACCCGTCCTTGTCCGGCAACCCGAGGTCGACAAGACAGACGTCAGGCGTTGTGGATTTGAGCGTGGCTTCGAACTCGGTTGCGCGGGAAAACCCCATGGTGCGAAACCCGGCGTCTTCGAGCGCGTCTGCAAGGATCGAGCGGATTTCGGGTTCGTCGTCGAGAATGGTGACAAGCGGGGCAGTCATGGCATTCACCTTGGGTGCAGGAATTGATCGAGCTGCTCGGTCGTAAACGGTTTGGGCAGCACCGGCGCGCGTGCGGCGCCTTCGATATAGAGTGGATGGGATTGGGGCAAGGAAGTCATCAGGAACGACGGCACCTTGTCTGTGGGCAGTTCACGAATCAGGTCGACGCCCGTCAGGTCGCCTTCGAGCATGATGTCGGACAGAACCAGCCTGATTTCGGGCAGTTCCATAAGAAGCGTACGCGCCTCATCGACGCTGGCGGCCTCGATGACGGTGTGTTTCATCGTGGTCAGCATGTCGCGGATCATGGTCCGCAGGTCCGGATTGTCTTCGACCAAAAGGGCAAGCCCCGGCTTGACGTCCTTGGGGGCCCGGCGCAGGGGAAGACGCACCGTGACCTGTCCGCCGCCGCCCTCCATGTTGGCGATGCGCACATCCCCTCCAGCCAGCTTGGTCATGTCATAGACCATGGCCAGCCCAAGCCCCGAACCTTCCGATCCCTTGGTGGTGAAAAACGGGTCCAGGGCACGTTTCAGGGCCTCGTCCGAGAACCCCGGCCCCGTGTCGCGTACGGTGAACTGAACCCAGGTTTCCTGCACCAGTTCGGCAATCAACAGGATACTGCCGCCCGCGCCACAGGCATCTCGGGCATTGAGCAGCAGGTTGACCAGCGTGTCCTGCAGCATCGCCGGGTCCAGCATCAGCGGATCCTCGGGAATGCTGTTTTCGATGGTCAGCCGCGCCTTGCCTTCGACCGTGGGCGTGGCCAGTGTTTCGACATCCGACAGGAAGGCTCTCATGTCGGTCGGGGCCAGTTTCGGGGCGCGGTGCCCGGTCACGTCGGCCAGTCGGTTGAGCAGTGCCCCCCCGCGCCGCGCCGCGCCCAGGGTTGCGTCGATCAAAGCCTGTGCATCACCGGGAAGGTCCATCTTCTGCAACTTGCTTTGCGTGCCAAGAATGATGGTCAGCAAGTTGGAGAAATCATGTGCCAGCCCGCTGGTCATCTGGGCTGCAATCTCGCGGCGGCGGGTCTGTTGCAGGGCGACGCGGGTCTGGGTTTCCTCGGTGATGTCCATCGACAGGATGTAGACGCCACGGTTTTCCGGCCCGTTGCCATCCGGGGTAAATGCCGTGCGGATGCGCCGGGTGCTCGGGTGTTCGTTGAATTCGAACACCGACGGCTTGCCCTTGAACGCTGCATCAAGATGCGGGCGAATGGCGCGAAAGGCGCTCTCTCCGAGGGCCTCGCTGATATGCATGCCCACGATATTGCTTGGCCGTCCGGGGATCACAGAAGAAAGCCGCCGGTTGGAATAGGTGTAAAGCCTGTCTGGCCCGACATGGGCGATGTGGGCCGGCATCATTTCGGCCGTAAGACGCATCCGAGCTTCGGATGCGGTCAGCTGGCGCCGCACTTCTTCAAGGGCGCTCACCGTGGCTTCGAGTTCGCGGTTGGTGGCGGACAGTTCCTCGGCATATTGCAGAAGCTGATCCGACAGCTCTTCGGAGCGCGCCCGCAACAGGCCTTCCTGCCGCTTGGCCGAGGTGATGTCCGTATAAACCGCCACCCATCCCCCCTCGGGCAGGGGGGATCCCTCGACACTGATCCAGCGCCCATCGGCGCGCTGGCGTTCGAAATAATGCGGCTCGAAATCAAGCGCCCGTTCGACCCGTTCCGCGACAAAGGCGTCCTGCTCGTCGGGGGGGACATGTCCGTATTCACCGTGGTCGATCAGGAAGCGAATGGTTTCGCCGAAATCTGCGCCAGGCTGGGTCAGGTGATCCGGGATGGAAAACATCTCGCGAAACCGCTCGTTTGAGACCACCAGCTTCAGATCGCTGTCATAGATCGACAACGCCTGTTTGATCAGGTTCAGCCCGGCGACGGTCATCGCCTGGGTACTGCCGGATATCCGCTCCATTCTGGTCTCCCTTTCCCTAGGGCTAGCACCGGGAATGGGGCGCGCAAAGCCTGAAATGTTTGCTGTTACAATTCGTAAGGATTGAGAAATGTTCAGGAAAAAGTTGACCCGCAGATTGAAACCCGCACCTTAGGAGGTGGAGAATCGCTTTGGCGGTTCCGACCCGTGGAGGCGGGACCAAGGGAGGAAGATATATTGGCACAGTCGTCACAGGCGACCGGTGGGCTCGAGTCCATTCCGGCGCTTTTGCAGCGTAACGCCACCCTTTATGCGAACAAGGACGCGTATCGGGAGAAAGAGTTCGGCATTTGGCAGCGCTGGACCTGGGCGGACACCGAAAAAGAAATCGAGGCTTTGGCGCTGGGGTTGATCAACCTTGGTGTGAGCGAAGGCGATTTCGTCGCGATCATCGGGCGCAACCGCCCGTATTTCTATTGGTCGATGGTTGCGATCCAATCCGTCGGCGCAGTGCCAGTTCCTGTATATCAGGACAGCGCGGCCGAGGAGATGGAGTATATCCTGAGCCATTGTGGCGCTCAGTATGCCATCGTCGAAGATCAGGAGCAGGTCGACAAGGTCATCGACATTCAGGAGCACCTGCACCAGTTCAAGCACATGATCTATATCGATCAGCGTGGTCTGCGGAAATACGATCACCACGCGCTGCACCGTTTTGTCGACATTCAGGAACAGGGCCGCGCGGCCTATTACGAATGGATCGACGATCTCAAGGCGCGCCGCGAGAAGCTGAACTATGACAGCACTTGCGTGATGCTCTACACCTCGGGCACCACGGGCAAACCCAAGGGCGTGGTTCTGTCGAACCGCAACGTGATCGAAAGCGCCAAGAACAGCTCGGATTTCGACAACCTGAACGCGGGTGACGAAATTCTTGCCTACCTGCCGATGGCTTGGGTCGGGGATTTCATCTTCTCGGTGGGTCAGGCGTACTGGACCGGGTTCTGCGTGAACTGTCCGGAAAGCGCGGACACCATGATGACCGACCTGCGCGAGATCGGGCCGACCTATTACTTTGCCCCGCCGCGCGTGTTTGAAACCCAGCTGACCAGCGTTATGATCCGCATGGAAGACGCAGGGAAATTCAAGCGCAAGATGTTCCATCACTACATGGCGCACGCCAAGAAGGTGGGCGGCGACATTCTTGACGGCAAGCCTGTCGGTTTCATGGACCGCCTGAAGTACAAGATTGGGGACTTTCTTGTGTATGGGCCGCTCAAGGACACACTGGGCTTTGGCCGGGTGCGTGTGGGCTATACTGCCGGTGAGGCGATCGGGCCGGAAATTTTCGAATTCTACCGTTCGCTGGGAATCAACCTGAAACAGCTTTACGGCCAGACTGAAGCCACCGTTTTCATCACCGTACAGCCTGATGGCGAAGTGCGGGCCGACACGGTTGGTGTTCCTGCGCCGGACGTGGAAATCAAGATCGCGGACAATGGCGAGATTTTCTATCGCTCGCCGGGTGTGTTCGTCGAATATTACAACAACCCGGAATCGACGGCGTCGACCAAAGATGCCGAGGGCTGGGTTGCCACGGGCGATGCAGGCTTCTTCGAAGAGAAATCGGGGCATCTGCGCATCATCGACCGCGCCAAGGACGTTGGCAAAATGGCCGATGGCAGCATGTTCGCGCCGAAATATGTCGAGAACAAACTCAAGTTCTATCCCGACATCCTCGAAGCAGTACTGTTCGGCAACGGCAAGGATCGTTGCGTGGCCTTCATCAACATCGACCTGTCGGCGGTGGGCAACTGGGCCGAACGTAACAACATCGCCTATGCATCTTATCAGGAACTTGCAGGGCACCCGAAGGTGCTTGAATCGATCCAGGAGCATGTCGAAGCGGTCAACAAGTCTGTGGCCGAAGACCCCATGCTGGCGGGATGTCAGATCCACCGCTTCCTCGTCCTGCACAAGGAACTGGATGCGGATGACGGCGAAATGACCCGGACCCGCAAGGTGCGCCGCGTGATCGTGGCCGAAAAGTTCAAGGATCTGATCGATGCGCTTTATGACGGTTCGACCACGATCTCGACCACAACCGAAGTGACCTATGAAGACGGTCGCAAGGGCAGCATCAGCGCGACCCTTGAGCTCCGTGACGCCAAGGTTGTTCCCGTGGCCAGCAAGGTAGCAGCAGAATGAACGCACAAGCAGAAAGCTACGTCACGGACGACGGCCGCACCATTGGCCCGACCGTGATGGAAATGAAGAACATCACGCTGCGCTTTGGTGGCGTGAAGGCAATCACCGACATCTCCTTCGACATCCGCGAGGGCGAAATTCGCGCGATCATCGGCCCCAACGGTGCCGGAAAATCGTCGATGCTGAACGTGATCTCGGGCTTCTACGTCCCGCAGGAAGGCGAGGTCTGGTACAAGGGCAAGAAGCGCCCGCCGATGAAACCGTACCAGGTCGCACAGCAGGGCATTGCCCGCACCTTCCAGAACATCGCACTTTTCGAGGGCATGACCGTGCTCGACAACGTGATGACGGGCCGGATCCGCCAGATGCAGTCGGGGCTGTTCAGCCAAGCGCTCTGGAAGGGCAAGGCCGAGAAGGAAGAGGTTGCCAACCGCGAGCAGGTCGAAAAAATCATCGACTTCCTCGAAATCCAGCACATCCGCAAAACGCCGGTGGGGCGTCTGCCGTACGGTCTGAAAAAGCGGGTCGAGCTGGCGCGCGCGCTGGCCGCGGAGCCGTCGATCCTGCTTCTCGACGAACCGATGGCCGGGATGAACGTCGAAGAGAAAGAGGACATGTCCCGCTTCATCCTCGACGTGAACGACGAATTCGGTACCACGATCGCCCTGATCGAACACGACATGGGCGTTGTGATGGACCTTTCGGATCGTGTCGTCGTGATGGACTACGGCAAGAAGATCGGGGATGGCACCCCGGACGAAGTGCGCAACAACCAGGACGTCATCGACGCCTATCTGGGGGTGGCACATGACTAATCAACATACTGATTTCAATCTGAAAACCGGAGGCGCAAGCGATGCCTGAACAACTCGTATTCGCGATGGAGGTCTTCCTCAACGGCCTCATGGCGGGTGTTCTCTATGCGCTCGTCGCGCTGGGGTTCGTCCTGATCTACAAGGCCTCCGGGATCTTCAACTTTGCACAGGGCGTGATGGCGCTGTTTGCGGCGATGACCCTTGTGGGCATCCAGAACGGTCAGGTGCCGTTTTCACACCTGATCAACGCAATGTTCGGTGCCCATGTCACGCATTTTGGATGGAATATCCCTTCGGTTGTCTCGCTGTTGCTGACGGTCGGTGTGATGATCCTTCTGGCGTGGTGTATCCAGCGTTTCGTGTTCCGGCATCTGGTCGGACAGGAACCGATCATCCTGTTCATGGCAACCATCGGTCTGGCCTATTTCCTCGAAGGTTTTGCCGACCTGATGTGGGGTTCGGAAATCAAGACGCTTGATTTCTGCCTCGCGGGAAGCGCTTGTCTGCCGCAGGGCATCAATGTTGCCATCGACGAAGCCACCTACAACCTGTTTGGCTACGGTTTCTTCATCGACAATCTCGACATCACCGCAACCGTGGTGGCGATCCTGCTCGTGATCGCGCTGGTTGCCTTCAGCCAGTATACCAAGCATGGCCGTGCGATGCGCGCCGTGGCGGACGATCACCAGGCCGCGCTGTCGGTTGGCATTTCGCTCAACTTCATCTGGGTACTAGTGTGGTCGGTCGCGGGCTTCGTGGCACTGGTCGCGGGTATCATGTGGGGCGCGAAGTCGGGTGTGCAGTTCTCGCTGTCGCTGATCGCGCTCAAGGCTCTGCCGGTTCTGATGCTGGGCGGCTTTACATCGATCCCGGGTGCCATCGTCGGCGGTTTGATCATCGGTGTGGGTGAGAAACTGTTCGAATTCTGGGTTGGCCCGCTTGTCGGCGGCGCGACCGAGAACTGGTTCGCTTATGTTCTGGCGCTGGTCTTCCTCGTCTTCCGTCCGCAGGGGCTGTTCGGCGAAAAGATCATCGAGAGGGTGTAACGGATCATGACGAAACTGATCGCCATTCTCAACGTGGTGGCCTGGTCCGGCTTCTGGGCCTTCGGCTACCTCGCCCTCGGGGCGGAGAGGTCATCGGGCCAGATGACCACCGCCGCGATCCTGGCCGCGCTGGGCGCCGCCATCGGGATCTGGGCCTACTTCCAGCTTGTGCGCCATTCCGAGCGCACCGGCTATGCAAAGAAACCGAACCGGGCGGACCGGTCACATCTTGAACATGAATTCAATGGGGGGAGCGCCTGATGCTGTATCGTGAGGCCGGTGACTTTAAGACCACCTATGCCAAGGACAACCAGACCTTCCCGATCAAGTTTGACCGGATGGGTTATTACACCGCGTTGGTCGTCGCCTTTCTGGTGATCCCCTTCGTGATCAACGACTACTGGGCCAACGCGATCCTTCTGCCCTTCCTGATCTACGCAATTGCCGCGCTGGGGCTGAACATCCTCGTCGGATACTGTGGTCAGGTCTCACTGGGGACCGGGGGCTTCATGGCCGTGGGTGCCTATGCCTGCTACAAGCTGATGACATCGATGCCGGAAGTGAACATCTTCTTCCACATCATCATTTCCGGGGGGATCACCGCCTTTGTCTGCGTACTGTTCGGCCTGCCATCCTTGCGGATCAAGGGCTTCTACCTGGCAGTTGCAACGCTGGCGGCGCAGTTCTTCCTCGTGTGGCTCTTCAACCGGGTGCCGTGGTTCTACAACTACTCCGCTTCGGGTCAGATCAACGCACCGGAACGTACCGTGTTCGGCATCGAGATCACCGGGCCCAACACCGAAGCCTGGGCAACCTACCTGTTTTGCCTGGTCTTCCTGGTGGCCAGCGCCCTGATCGCACGTAACCTGACCCGTGGCATGGCCGGTCGTAAGTGGATGGCAATCCGTGACATGGACATCGCCGCCGAAATCATCGGGGTGAACCCGCTCAAGGCAAAAATGACGGCTTTTGCGGCTTCTGGCTTCTTTGTCGGCATCTCGGGCGCGCTGTTCTTTTCGGTTTACCTCGGCGCAGTCGAAGTTGGCGAAGCATTCGGCATCAACAAATCGTTCCTTGTGCTCTTCATGATCATCATCGGCGGTCTGGGTTCGATCTTTGGCTCCTTCGCTGGCGCGGCCTTCCTTGTGTTGCTGCCGGTTGTGCTCAAGATCGTCGGCGTGGACTGGCTGGGCTGGCCCACCGACATGGTTGCGCACCTGCAGCTCGTGATCGTGGGTGGTCTGATCATCCTCTTCCTGATCCTCGAACCTCATGGGCTCGCGCAGCTCTGGCGCGTGACCAAGCAAAAACTCCGGCTGTGGCCCTTCCCGCACTAAGGCGGGGCCATGACCAAACCATACCGGGGGCGGGAGGAGCTCCCGGCCAAAACATCGGACAAAACCAAGGGAGGAATTTACCCGATGAAAAAAGTTCTCGTAACCGCAGTTGCAGGCCTGATGGCCGCAGCCCCAGCGATGGCAGACCTCGTGTTCCCGTCGCTCAGCTATCGCACCGGCCCGTATGCCGCAGGTGGCATCCCCTTCGCCGACGGCTATGCCGACTATTTCACCCTGCTCAACGAGCGTGACGGTGGCATCGGCGGCGTTCCGACCAAACTGCTGGAATGCGAAACCGGCTATAATACCGAAAAAGGTGTGGAATGCTACGAATCGACCAAGGGCGAAGGCGCTCTGGTGTATCAGCCGCTCTCGACCGGCATCACCTACCAGCTGATCCCCAAAACCACGGCTGATGGCATTCCGATGCACACCATGGGTTATGGCCGTACCTCTGCCGCAAACGGCAAGGTCTTCAGCCACACCTTCAACTATCCGGGCACCTACTGGAACGGTGCATCGGGTGCGATCAACTACCTGCTGGAAGAAAACGGCGGCGACCTGAAGGGTCACAAGATTGCGCTGGTCTACCACAACTCGGCCTACGGCAAAGAACCGATCCGCACACTGGAAGAGCTGCAGAAGAAGCACGGTTTCGAACTGAGCCTGCTGCCCGTCGACCACCCCGGTCAGGAGCAGAAGTCGCAGTGGCTGCAAATCCGTCGTGAAAAGCCTGACACAGTTCTGATGTGGGGCTGGGGCGTGATGAACCAGGTTGCCGTTCAGGAAGCTGCAAACATCCGCTTCCCGATGGAAAACTTCATCGGTATCTGGTGGTCGGGCGCAGAGCATGACGTTCTGTCCGCGGGCGACAAGGCCAACGGCTATAAGGCGCTGACCTTCCACAACGTTGGCCGTGACTTCCCGGTCTTTGACGACATCCAGAAATATGTTGTCGACACCGGCAAAGCTGCTGGCGCTGGCGACCAGATCGGTAACGTCCTTTACAACCGTGGTATGTACGCTGCGATGCTCGCCGCTGAAGCTGCTAAAATTGCTCAGGAAATCCACGGCACCAAGGACATCACCGCAGCCATGATGCGCGACGGTATGGAAGCTCTGGAAATCACCGAAGAGAAAATGACCGCGCTCGGCATGCCGAACTTTGGTCCGGCCTTCTCGGTAAGCTGTGAAAACCACGGCGGCACCGGTCTGGTTGGTGTGACCCAGTGGGATGCATCGAGCAAAACCTGGTCGCTGATCTCGGACTTCAAACCGACAGACATGGAAGTGATCGGCAAGCTGATCGCCGAAGATTCGGGTTCCTATGCATCCGAAAACAACATCGAAGAGCGCTGCAACTAAGCCTCTGAACCCTGTTCCGGCCGGGTCCACCGGCCGGAACACCGCCACATTCGACAAGAAAGACAACGCACATGCTTGACGCTGGTCGCACCCAAGAGACCCTTCTGGAGGTCAACAACATCGAGGTGATCTACAACCACGTGATCCTCGTGCTCAAAGGGGTCAGCCTGAGTGTTCCCAAGGGCGGTATCACCGCGCTTCTCGGGGGCAACGGGGCAGGCAAGACCACCACGCTCAAGGCCATTTCCAACCTGCTGCATTCGGAGCGGGGCGAAGTGACCAAGGGCAGCATCAACTATCGCGGTGAACGCGTGCAGGATCTCGATCCTGCGGCACTCGTGAAAAAGGGCGTGATCCAGGTGATGGAAGGGCGTCACTGCTTTGAGCACCTGACCGTCGAGGAAAACCTGCTGACCGGGGCCTATACCCGGAACAGCGCGGCGGAAACCGCGCAGGATCTGGAGATGGTGTACAACTATTTCCCGCGCCTCAAGGAACGCCGCAGAAGCCAGGCCGGATATACGTCGGGCGGGGAACAACAGATGGTCGCCATTGGCCGCGCGCTGATGAGCCGTCCTGAATGTATCCTTCTGGACGAACCCAGCATGGGCCTTGCTCCGCAGCTGGTGGAACAGATCTTCAGCATCGTCAAATCGCTGAACGAAGAGCAGGGATATACCTTCCTTCTAGCCGAACAGAACACCAACGTCGCGCTGCGCTTTGCGCATTACGGCTACATCCTGGAATCTGGACGTGTGGTGATGGACGGTCCAGCCGCCGAACTGCGCGAGAACCCGGACGTCAAGGAATTCTATCTCGGCATGTCCGACGAAGGGCGCAAGTCCTTCCGTGACGTGCGCTCCTATCGCCGGCGCAAGCGCTGGCTCAGCTGAGGGCGATCACCCGTGCTGCGCGAGAAGTTCCGTCCGTATCTCCTCGATCCGCTCCAATGCCTCTTCGCGGGTGTTGCGGATGTTAGGGCGGAAACCCTGGGACTCTGCGCGCAGCCGGATATCGGCCTCGGTCTCCGATCCTGCGGCATACCGCACCGACCCCAGTGACGCGGCGACGTTCAGTCGCTTGCCGCGATAGGCATAGCGTACCCACGCCTCAGGCATGATCTGGCAGTCGTTGTAGTTGATCAGGAAGAACCACTTGCGATCGGTTTCTTTGATCCGGTCCTCGATGAAATCATAGAAATCGTCCACATCTCGGGCGTGGTGAAAGATGAAGTGAGAGAAATCGACGTCCATAACGACCGTGTCATGGTCAAAGCGCAGGCGCCGCGAAAAATCATGTTCCGTGTAGTTCGGGTCATGGCTGATGCGGGTGCGGCGCTGGCTCGGAAGTTCGGCGCTTCTCTGCATGGCCGAGGCGCGGTCGGCGAACAGGTTGGCGTCAAAGCTCTCGGTATTGGCGCTGCGTTCGATCTGGCGGCGCGTCGCTTCGCTGGCTTCAAATCGCACCGTGCCCTGGCTGTGCGCCATGTTGAGCGCGCGGCCCCGGCGGGAATGGGCCAGCCACGCGGGCTGGTCGATCTTGCAGCCGGAATAGTTGATCAAAAAGAACCACTTGGGCTCGCCGGTCTGGGCGATCCTCTCCTCGATCCGGTCGTAGACATTGTTCACGGTCGCGCTGGTGTCGAGGTGAAAGCCGGAAAAATCGACCTCCATACATTGCTCCGCTTCGTGAAAGATGATGCGCGGATCAAAGGCGTTGGTCGCCTCTTGCGTCTGGATGCCGGTCGATTCGGCCATAGGGGCACTCCTCTATTACCCAAGGGTCACACACTCACTCCCGCGTGCAGCTATGCCGCTGTGCCCGGCCCTCTTCAATTCCGCATTACGTCGCGGCAAGAACACAGGAAAAGGATGGCCACATGAGCCGGTATTTTGATGCCCTGGAAACCCGCTCCGAGGATCAGCGCGCGGCTGATCTCGCGGCGGCGCTGCCCCAGCAGATCGCGAATGCAAAGGCGTTGCCGGGTTATGGCGGCGCGCTGGCCGATGTCGATCCGGCCTCGATCACCGACATGGCCGCGCTGGCCACCCTGCCGGTGTTGCGCAAATCCGAAATCGGCAAGGCACAGGCGGCGCATGCGCCGCTGGGGGGCTATGCGGACCTGTCGCGTCCCGGCATCACCCATGTGTTCCAATCGCCGGGTCCGATCTATGAACCGGGCAGCAATGGCAATGACTGGTTCCGCTTTGGCCGTGTGTTGCACGCGGTCGGGATTGGCGCGGACGACATCGTTCAGAACTGCTTCTCTTACCACCTGACCCCGGCTGGGATCATGTTTGAAAGTGGTGCGCACGCGGTCGGCGCCAAGGTTCTGCCTGCAGGCATCGGCCAGACCGAGCTTCAGGTGCGTGCGGCCGCCGATATCGGCACGACCGCCTATGCCGGGACGCCGGACTATCTCAAGATCATCCTCGATAAGGCCGACGAGATGGGCGAAAAGCTTCGCATCACCAAGGCCACCGTCGGTGGCGGCGCCCTGTTCCCGTCGCTGCGCCAGGAATATGCCGATCGCGGTGTGACTTGCCTGCAGGGCTATGGCACCGCCGATCTCGGTTCGGTTGCTTACGAATCCGAGGCCATGGAAGGCATGATCATCGACGAAGGCGTGATCGTCGAAATCGTCACCCCCGGCACCGGCAACCCGGTCGCACCGGGCGAGGTGGGCGAAGTTGTTGTGACGTCGCTCAACCCGGATTACCCCCTTATTCGCTTTGCCACCGGCGACCTCTCCGCCGTCCTCCCCGGGCAAAGCCCTTGCGGGCGGACCAACATGCGGATCAAGGGCTGGATGGGTCGTGCCGACCAGACCGCCAAGATCAAGGGCATGTTCGTCCGTCCGGAACAGGTTGCGGCCCTCGTGGCCAAGCACGCCGAAGTGGCCAAGGCCCGCGTCATCGCCACCCGCGAAGGCGAAATGGACGTCATGACCGTGCGCATCGAGGCCGAAGGCGGTGATGCAGGCGCTTATGGAAAATCGGTGGCCGAAACGCTCAAGCTCAAGGGGGCGGTGGAAATCGTCGCGCCTGGAAGCCTGCCCAACGATGGGATCGTGATTGAGGATCAGCGTAAATACGACTGATTATCAGTCCTTTATATGGATACCTGGCGAAGGGGAGCGATATCGGATTGCTCCCCTTTGTTATTGAATATCAACCCTTAGACTTCCATCCTGTAGCCAGACACGCAACTGCAGGAGGGCGCCATGCGCACCACATCAACATGGATTATCACGGGGCTGGCCCTAAGTGTCTCAATGGGTGCGCAGGCTTCGGTTCTGACACCTTCTGTGCCCATTCAGGGGGCGCCGGCGGCATCGCTGCATTGGGATGCACAGGTTGGCGCGACCCAGCACCGCACACCCGAAGCCCGCGCGCGCGACGAAGAGGCGGAACTGGGACTCAGCTATTCCGACCGCCGGCAGATACAATCTGACCTCAAGGTGCTGGGCTATGACCCGGGTCCGGTTGACGGATCTTTCGGGCGTCTGACGCGTCGCGCCATCTGGGATTGGCAGTTTTCCATGGACCACTGGCCAAGCGGCTACCTGACACGCGATCAGGTTCGTCAGATGCGCGCTGCAGCTCGCGACAAGCGGCCCGAGCAGCGCTATAGCGAGGTCGAGGATCGGCGGTATTGGGAAACCACGGGGGCAAAATGGGGTAGCCGCGACGGCATGCGCGCCTATCTCAAGCGATACCCGAACGGGGTTTATGCGTCTTATGCCCGGGACCAGCTGGGGCAAGGTGATCGCGACGGCCGCAGGCGCGATGATGCGGCGTGGCGCGAGGCCAGCGATCAGAATACGGTGCGCGCCTACCGTGATTATCTCGAACGGTTCCCTGACGGTCGGTACGTCGATCAGGCGCGCGTTCGAATCCGCGATTTGACGGTTGGTCGCGACGAGATCGCGTGGCGTGAAGCGGGAAGTCAGAACACGGTGAGTGCCTATCGCGCCTATCTGGATCGCTTTCCGAATGGGCGCTATGCGTCGGATGCCCGGATGCGCATTCGGGAAATGACGGTAGGACAGGAAGCCGCCGCATGGCGCGATGCCAGCAATAGGGATACACCGCACGCCTACCGTGCTTATCTCGACCGCTATCCCAATGGCCGCTACGCCACACAAGCGCGGGCGCGAATCCGAGAGCTGACCTCTGGCCGGGAAGAGGCCGCGTGGGACGAGGCAAGAAACCTGAACACGGTGAACGCGTACTGGTCTTATCTTGATCGTTTCCCCCAAGGTCGATACGCCTCTGAGGCGAAGTCCCGCATTCGGCAGTTGACCTCGGATCAGGAAGAAACCAGATGGCGCGCCGCGCGCCGTCAGGACACCATCGAAGCCTATCGTGATTTCCTGCAACGCTATCCCCAAAGTCGCATGGCGCCGGAGGCGCGCAACCGGATCGCGGAACTGCGTGGGAGCAACGAAGACAGGCAGCAGGCCGAGCACCGCGCTTGGCTTGCCGCCAAGCAGGAAAACACCATCTCCGGATACCGCAACTATCTGCGTCAGTATCCAAACGGTCGCTTTTCCCAGAAAGCAAAGGCAAACATCAAGGTGCTAGAAAGACAAAAACCAGAACCTACCCCCGGCGACGCTCAGGCGCTTGAGCGCAGCATCATCAAAACGGACCGCGACATGTACAACCTTTTGGAAGGGTTGCGCCGGCTTGGCTATCTCAAGAGCAAAGCCACGACGATCACACCGGAGGTCCGAGAGGCAATCCGGCGGATGCAGCGGAAAATCAAACGTCCGACGACAGGGTATGTCGATGAACATGTCTGGAGCGTGATCGCGACGGTGATCAACAACCGCTAGGTTTGGATAGAGCTTTGCTACAAAAGAGAAAGCCGCCCCGAAGGGCGGCTTTTTCAGTTCTGTCGGATCGTCAGACCGGGCGAATTAGCCCTGGCGTGCTTTGAAGCGACGCTGGGTCTTGTTGATCACGTAAACGCGGCCCTTGCGGCGCACAACACGGCAGTCGCGGTGCCGGTTCTTGAGCGAGCGGAGCGAGTTCTTGACCTTCATGGGCCTTCTCCTCATTTCGCGGCGCGGCGTGCGCCTGTGGTTGCGGGCACCCCACGTTGTTGTGGGGCAGTGAATTCATGGTGGGCGATACTGGGATCGAACCAGTGACCCCTTCGATGTCAACGAAGTGCTCTACCGCTGAGCTAATCGCCCATGAACCGGCTTGATTGCCATGTCCCCTAACAAAAGGGGGCGCGGAAAACCGCGCCGGTGGCGGCTTCTATAAAAGGAGTCGTCGGGGGGATCAAGGGCTTTTGATACATTAGTTTTTGCGGCAATATTTTATTGGAACAGGAGTCGCAATGTCGCAAGAAGCTTATCGTATCCTTGAACCTGAAACCCGCAACTCTGCTGTGGTTTTTGCCTCTCCGCACAGTGGATGCGACTATCCGGAGTGGTTTGTACGGCGTTCCTTGCTCAATGCGCATTCGATCCGGTCTTCCGAAGACGCTTTCGTCGACATGCTATTTGATTCGGCCCCCGAAGTGGGTGCGCCTTTTCTGGTGGCCAGAGCCCCGCGCGCGTTGCTGGATTTGAATCGGTCTGCGGACGAACTTGATCCGGCGCTGATTCACGGGGTTCGCAAAGTGGGTCACAATCCGCGAATCGCGTCCGGGCTCGGGGTTATTCCCCGCGTGGTGGCAAATGGGCGTCCGATCTATCACGGCAAGATGGCGCTGGACGAGGCGAACCGGCGAATCGATACCTACTGGCGGCCCTATCATGCCGCCCTAGCAGAGCTTTTGGGCGGCGCGCATGAGATGTTTGGCCGTGCGATTCTGATTGATTGTCACTCGATGCCGCGCGAAGCCGTCGAGAACGCGTCGCGGACCAGCGGACGGCGACCCGAGATCGTGCTTGGTGATCGCTTCGGGGCAGCGGCCCACCCCGAGGTCGTCGACGAGATCGAGGCAGCTTTTGTGGAGGCGGGCTTTGCGGTCTCGCGCAATCTCCCTTTCGCAGGCGCCTTTGTGACGCAGCACTACGGACGTCCGTCACGCCGCCAACACGCGATACAGGTGGAAATAGACCGGTCGCTCTACATGGATGAAACGCGGATTGAACCGCATTCCGATTTCGAGACCTTCCGCGCCCGGCTGCGCGGTGTGATCGCCCGGATTGCAGAGATCGGTCGCCCCGAAGAGCGGCCGCTTGCGGCGGAATAGCCCCTAACGCATCGCGCGCCCTTTCAGGATCGCATCCGACCCGAAGCGTTTGCGTATCTCGTCCGTGGCGCGTTCGGCGCGGGCGCGCTGTGCCGCCTGCGGATCCAGAAGGTCGCCCGAAAGATCCGCCTGGTCTGCTGGCACAAGATCGGCCAGCCCCACCCCCAAAAGGCGATAAGGCCCCTGATCGCCCACCTGATCGAACAACCCGCGCGCCGTGCGATAAAGCGTGTCCGCCATCTGGGTCGGGTCGCGTAGACTCAGGCGGCGCGAAATCAGGCTGTGATTGGCGCGCTTGAGCTTGAGCGTGACCACCCGCCCGGCCTTGTCCTTGGCCTTGGCCCTGTCTGACACCTTTTCGGCCATGCGCCACAGGTGCCCATCCAGAATCTCCGCATCCCCGGTGTCTTCGAAAAAGGTGGTTTCGTTGCTGATGCTCTTGATCGGCGCATGTGCCGACACCTTGCGCCGATCCTGCCCACGCGCGAGATGCCACAGGCGATAGCCCATCGACCCGAACCGCGCCGTCAGGTCCTCCTGCTCCCAACGCAAGAGATCGTTGAACGTCCGTATTCCGGCCCGTTCCAGGCTGTCCTGTGCCGCAGGTCCGATTCCCCAGATCAACCGCACCGGCTTGTCACGCAGGAAGGCATCCGTTTCCGCCTTGCCAATCACTGAAAAGCCACGCGGCTTGTCGAGATCGGACGCGACCTTTGCGAGGAACTTGTTGTGACTGAGTCCAATCGAGCCGGTCACGCCCAGTTCGTCCTTCATCCGCTTCGTCAATCGCGCCAGCATCACGGCAGGCGGCGCGCCGTGCAGCTTGGCCGTCCCGCCAAGGTCCATGAAGGCTTCGTCCAGAGACAGCGGTTCAATATCCGGGGTCAATTCGTCCATCATCTTGCGAATTTCGCGGCTGACTTCGGCATAAACCGACATGCGCGGGCGGATTACCACCGCCTCGGGGCAAAGCCTGAGCGCCTGGAACATCGGCATCGCCGACCGAACCCCGCGAATCCGTGCCACGTAACAGGCGGTCGATACGACTCCACGCCGGCCACCGCCAATGATCACCGGCTTGTCCGCCAATTCCGGGTTGTCGCGCTTTTCCACGCTGGCATAAAAGGCGTCACAATCCATATGGGCGATGGTCAGGTCGAACAGTTCGTCATGCCGAACGATGCGCATGCTGCCACAGGACGGGCAGCGCCGTTCCTGATGTAGGGCGCTCAGGCAATCGCGGCAAAGAGCGGGCATGACAAGGGTCTCGAGGCAAGGAGTGGGTGACGTGAGTGTATCATTTGACGGGGACGAGGACACGGTCTTTCACGGGGCCAAGCTGGCGCTGTTCATCGGCGCCAACCTGATCACGATCCTGCGCGATGACAAGCCGGATATTCCCTGGCCTGCACATTGGGACCTGCCCGGTGGCGGGCGTGAGGGAGACGAAACCGGAGCACAGTGCGTGCTGCGCGAAACGCGTGAGGAACTTGGTTTGATCCTGCCCGAAGCTGCACTGAGTTGGGGCCGGCTCTACTGGCGCAAGGGGCGGGCCTTCTGGTTCTTTGCCGCGCAGATGCCCGCAGAAACACTGCCCCAGATTCGCTTTGGGTCAGAGGGGCAACGGTGGGAGGCGATCTCGCCGCGCGAATACCTCACGCGAGAATTGGCGATCCCGCAGTTTCAATCCCGGCTAGCGGATTACCTGGCCGAACGGGGGTAGGGGGGCGCTGCCCCCCGCCGCGCCTGGCGCGTCTCCCCCAGGGGTATTTTTGGAAAAAGAAAGAGGGCGCGCTCAGAGTGCTGCCAGTTCATCGACGATGGCCTGCGCGGCGGCGCGCGGGTCTTCTGCCTGCCAGACCGGGCGGCCCACCACGATGTGATCAGCCCCATCCGCGATGGCGCTGGACGGCGTGGCGACCCGCTTCTGGTCGCCAAGCGCAGCCCCCGTGGGGCGTACGCCGGGGGTGACGATCAGGCGGCCTGCGGCCTCGGGCAGGGCACGGATCAGCGCCGCTTCCTGGGGCGAGGCAATCACCCCGTCCGCCCCGGCTTCAAACGCCTTGGCCGCGCGTTCCTGAACCAGGTCCTGCACGTCGCCCGGTTTGATCAGGCTGGCGTCAAGGTCGCTGCGATCCAGAGAGGTCAGGATGGTCACGCCAAGGATCTTGAGATCCTTGCCTGCGGCGCCTTCCTTGGCGGCACGCACCACATGCGGGTCGCCATGTACGGTCAGGAAATCGAGATCGAACTGCGCCAACCCGCGCACAGCCGCTTCGACCGTGGCGCCGATATCGAACAGTTTCATGTCGAGGAAGATGCGCTTGCCGTGATCCTGCTTCAGCTCATTGGCGAGCGCCAGCCCGCCGCCCGTCAGCATGCCAAGGCCGATCTTGTAGAAAGACACGGCATCGCCGATGGTTTGGGCAAGCTCAAGCCCTTGAAGTGCGTTGGGCACGTCAAGGGCCACGATCAAACGGTCGTCGGACATGGGGGCGCTCCTGAATATGGGGTCGCGCCCTTTTTGCCGCCCTCGCGCGCGGCGTCAAGTCCTGCTCAGACTTCTACCGGGCAGACGCCGGGGGCAAAGGACAGCTCTTCGCGCCCGGTGCGCATCTCGGGCATGCGGCGGATCTGGCGCAAAGCCTCGCGGATCAGGTCCAACCGACCTTCGGTTTCTTTCTTCTCCGGCGCGCTGGGAACCGCGCACAACAGGTTCACGTCACGCGCGTCTGCGTGAAGCGACACCACGGCACTCAGCTCTCCCAGGGACTGGCGATAGGTCGGGTTGGAAATCTGGATATCGGTGACGTACATGGCGCCCTCACTTGTTTGCTGCTCGTTTGGCAAGGGTGGCGCGAAAATGCGGCGAAATTGGTCTGCAAGCGGGGAAATATGGGCGCTTTTCCGGGGCGACGGCCTGCGGCAAAAACACTGTCACGATCTCTTGAACATGACGCCATCGCGCACCAAATTGAACCTGAGGCCCGAAACGGGGCGTGCCGCTAAGCGGGCGCCAAACAGACCCGGGCGCTTATGAGAAGGAGAAGAACGATGGACTTGAGCAAGTTCACGGAGCGGTCGCGCGGCTTTATTCAGGCAGCTCAAACGATCGCCATGCGGGAAAACCACCAGCGTCTGGTGCCCGAACATCTTTTGAAAGCATTGATGGATGATGATCAGGGGCTCGCCGCCAACCTGATTAAACGTGCCGGTGGCGCGCCCGAGCGCGTACGCGAAGCGGTTGAGGCCGCGATGGCCAAGATTCCGCAGGTGAGCGGCGATACCGGCCAGCCTTATCTCGACAACACGACGGCCAAAGTGCTGAGCGAAGCGGAAGCGATTGCCAAGAAGGCGGGCGATAGCTTTGTACCGGTCGAGCGCATTCTGATGGCGCTGGTCATGGTGAAATCCAAGGCCCGCGAGGCGCTGGAGGCAGGCGCGGTCAATGCGCAGGCGCTGAATGCCGCGATAAATGATATCCGCAAGGGGCGCACCGCCGACAGCGCGTCGGCGGAAGAGGGCTATGACGCGCTCAAGAAATACGCGCGTGACCTGACCGATGCGGCCGCCGAGGGCAAGATCGACCCGATCATTGGCCGCGACGATGAGATTCGCCGCGCGATGCAGGTCTTGAGCCGCCGGACCAAGAACAACCCGGTTCTCATCGGGGAACCCGGCGTGGGTAAGACCGCGATTGCCGAGGGTATGGCGTTGCGTATCGTCAATGGCGACGTGCCGGAATCCTTGCGCAACAAGAAGCTTCTGGCGCTCGACATGGGTGCGCTGATTGCCGGTGCGAAATACCGCGGTGAATTCGAAGAACGCCTCAAGGCGGTTCTGACCGAAGTGACCGAGGCTGCGGGCGAAATCATCCTCTTTATCGACGAGATGCACACGCTTGTGGGCGCGGGCAAAACCGATGGCGCGATGGATGCGGCCAACCTCATCAAACCGGCGCTGGCGCGGGGTGAGTTGCATTGTATCGGTGCGACCACGCTGGATGAGTACCGCAAATACGTGGAAAAGGACGCAGCCCTTGCCCGTCGTTTCCAGCCGGTGATGATCGAGGAACCGACCGTCGAGGACACGATCTCGATCCTGCGTGGTATTAAGGAGAAATACGAACTGCACCACGGTGTCCGCATCTCGGACAGCGCGCTGGTGGCGGCGTCGACCCTCTCCAACCGCTACATCACCGACCGGTTCCTGCCGGACAAGGCGATCGACCTCGTGGACGAGGCCGCAAGCCGTCTGCGCATGGAAGTGGACAGCAAACCCGAAGAACTCGACGCGCTCGACCGCCAGATCCTGCAATTGCAGATCGAGGAAGAGGCGCTCAAGCTTGAGGATGATGCGGCGTCCAAGGACCGGCTCGAAACCCTGCAAAAGGATCTTGCTGATCTTCAGGACAAATCCGCCGAGATGACTGCCCAATGGCAGGCGGGCCGTGACAAGCTGGCGTCGGCGCGAGACCTCAAGGAGCAGCTCGACCAGGCGCGGGCCGATCTGGATATCGCCAAGCGCGAAGGCAATCTCGCCAAGGCGGGTGAGCTGTCTTATGGCGTGATCCCGAACCTTGAAAAGCAGCTTTCCGAGGCCGAAGAAGCCGAGGGCGACATGATGGTCGAAGAGGCCGTGCGCCCCGAGCAGATCGCGCAGGTGGTCGAGCGTTGGACGGGTATTCCCACCTCGAAAATGCTCGAAGGCGAACGCGAAAAGCTTCTCCGCATGGAAGACGATCTGCATCGTCGCGTCATCGGTCAGAACAGCGCGGTCACTGCCGTTGCAAACGCCGTGCGCCGCGCGCGCGCGGGCCTGAACGACGAAAATCGTCCGCTGGGGTCGTTCCTGTTCCTTGGCCCGACGGGTGTGGGTAAGACCGAACTGACCAAGGCCGTGGCCGAGTTCCTGTTCGATGATGACAGCGCCATGGTGCGGATCGATATGTCCGAGTTCATGGAGAAGCATTCGGTTGCCCGCCTGATCGGTGCGCCTCCGGGCTATGTCGGCTATGACGAAGGCGGTGTGTTGACCGAGGCCGTGCGGCGGCGCCCCTATCAGGTGGTGCTGTTTGACGAGGTCGAAAAGGCACACCCGGATGTGTTCAACGTGCTGTTGCAGGTGCTTGATGACGGCGTTCTGACCGATGGTCAGGGCCGCACCGTGGACTTCAAGCAGACGCTGATCATCCTGACGTCCAATCTTGGTGCGCAGGCGCTGAGCCAATTGCCGGACGGGGCGGATGCCTCGGATGCCAAGCGGGACGTGATGGATGCCGTGCGCGCCCATTTCCGCCCCGAGTTCCTCAACCGTCTGGATGAGACCATCATCTTTGATCGTCTGGCCCGTGCGGACATGGATGGCATCGTCGACATTCAGCTTGGCCTGCTCAAGAAACGCCTCGCCGGTCGCAAGATCGAAATCGTGCTGGATGAGGCGGCCAAGACCTGGCTGGCGGACGAAGGCTATGACCCTGTATTCGGCGCACGTCCTCTGAAGCGCGTGATCCAGCGTGCCCTGCAAAACCCTCTGGCCGAGGCGATTCTGGCTGGCGATATTCGCGATGGCGACACCGTCCCGGTGAGCGCCGGCGTAGAAGGGCTGATCATCGGCGACCGGGTTGGCACAACAGATCGGCCCAAGCCGGACGATGCCGTGGTGCACTGATCTGGCTCAGGTAAGACATGAATAAGCCCCGGGTTTTTGCCCGGGGCTTTTTCGCGCGCCAAAACCCGCCAATGGGACCAGGCGGCGCAACGCAAAAGCAATGGGATGTCTTGTTTCCCAATTTGAACTTGCCCAGCGACAAGATGAAAACGACATCGGGTCGCGTGTGGGAAAGAAGCATCTCGAAATCCGTGCTGGCTGATTGTGAACAACGTGAGCAATCCCGATGCATGAACGCCGAATACCCGAATGGCTTCGCCATGCGCCCGCGCCAAGTGTGCGTGGATTTGCCATTCTGGCAGGAACGGAAGCAATCGCCAGAGGGATGCTGGTATCGGTCATGCCGCTCGTCATGTACGGCGCGCTCAGCGATGCGCGTACCGTGTCAAAAGTCTACTTCATCATAGGCGCGATCTCTCTCCTGATCGGTCTGCTCATTCCCTACCTGATCCGTTTTATCCCACGGCGGTGGGTGTACGTGCTGGGGGCGCTGATGTTCATGTCTGGTGCCGGGATCGCGACCTTGGCAACGCCCGCCACGGCCATTGCCGGGCTTGCACTTACGACTTTCGCGGTTGTGACAACGTTTGTGTGTTTCAATGCCTATGTTCTCGACCACGTCGCCAAGATCGAACTCAGCAAATTCGAAACATCACGTCTTTTCTATAGTGCGCTTGGTTGGACTGTCGGGCCTGCGCTCGGTGCGTTTCTCTATGACTGGTGGCGACCCGCACCTTTTCTGATCGCGGCTGCTGCATCGGGTGCCATGTTGCTCATCTTTCTTGTGATGCGCCTCGGAAACGGCAAGTTGATCGCCAAGAGCCGACGTGCTCCCACCAATCCCTTCGCCTATTTCGGGCGGTTCGTCGCTCAACCACGATTGGTCGCCGGGTGGATTTTTGCTGTTGTGCGGTCCTGCGGCTGGTGGGTCTATGTGGTCTATCTGCCGATCTACGCGGTCCAGAACGGGCTCGGCAGTCAACTTGGGGGCATTGCCTTGTCGATGTCCAACGCCGCATTGTTCTTTACGCCGCTGATGCTGCGGTTCATGCAGCGCAGATCGGTGCGCGCCGCAGTCAGAATTGGATTTCTGATGTCGGGGGCGCTGTTCTTTCTGGCTGGTATGCCATTTGGCGTCCCCGAGATAGCGATTATCCTGCTGATGATGGGGTCCATCTTCCTAATTCTGCTCGATGTGTCCGCGGGCCTGCCTTTCCTTCTTGCGGTCAAGCCATCCGAACGCACGGAAATGTCTGCCATCTATTCCAGTTTTCGCGATGTATCAGGCATCCTAACCCCCGGTGCCGCGTGGGTCGTGCTTCTTTTTTCTCCTTTGGCCGGGGTATTCACCGCAGGTGGAGCGGGGCTGCTTCTCACTTGGGTCCTTGCCCGCAAATTGCATCCGCGGCTCGGTCAGGCGCGCATTTCCGTTGAAAGCGGACCCATCGAACAGGTCGAAGAGGTTCAGGCGGCGTTTGGCCTGCCTGAGATGCGCGAGAGCCAAGCCAAACCCCATCACTTGGCGCCGGATCAATCCTAGCGACGTGTCGTGAACGCATGTCGCGACAACAGGAGTTGTCGGATCAGGGCGGCCATTCAAGGTGAGGGCGCGCTTGGAGCAGCGCGAACCCAGGAGGCCAACCCTGAACCTGACTCGAGTTCAAGAGAGTCTGGAGTCTCAAGAACGGAGAACCCTACTCCCCAATCGCCTCTTTGACGATCTCGTCCAGCATCATCTGCACTTCCTTCATCGGCCCATCGGGCATTGCGCGATAGCCGATGGTGGTCTGCGCGTCGCCCGGTTTCTGCATCACGAAGATGCCATAGGGGCAGAACTGGAGGTTCATAGGATCCGCTTCCATTACCTTGCGCGACAGGGCGGCGGAGCAAAAACTATAGACCTCGGCGCGGGTGAAGATGGTAACGTCCGAGCCGACATCTTCCTTGGTGCGCTCAAGCATGGCGCCGACGTGGCTCACTGCATCAATTACCAGTCCCCGGTCAGTGATCGCGCTTTCAAGGCCAAATGTGACGTCGTCATAATCCTGGTCAACGGTGTAGGTAACTGCGGTTTCAGCCAAGCCAACCGTGGCGGTCAACGCCAGTCCGGCGGCCAACAAGAACGATTTCATGGTTATTCCTCCCCATTTCTGTGTGAACGTGTCTTGCGACAAATTCTTCATCACGACACTCTATCAACACGTCCCGGATCGACTTTGACGCATATCAAAAAGGAATAACAGATATGAATGTTTCAATGGAAAGCGCCTTTGATATCGTCGAGTTTCTCGGGCTCATGTTTGTTCTGCTTTTTGGCCTTGTGCTGGTGATTGCGGCGGTGATGTTCGTGATCGACCGTCATCAGACCGAGGACGCGATCCGGCGTAACTACCCGGTTATCGGGCGGTTCCGGCACCTGTTCACGGAACTGGGCGAGTTTTTCCGGCAGTATTTCTTTGCCATGGACCGCGAGGAACTGCCCTTCAACCGGGCGCAGCGCGAATGGGTGGCGCGCGCGGGCAGCGGCTCCAGCAACACCGTTGCTTTCGGGTCGACCCGCAGCCTCGACGTCCCCGGCACCCCAATCTTCGTGAACGCACCCTTTCCGCCGTTGGATGATCAATATGCCAAGACCGAACCGCTTCTGATCGGCCCAACCGCGCGCAAGCCGTTCCTTGCACCCTCGATCTTCAACATCTCGGGCATGAGCTATGGCGCGATTTCCAAACCGGCGGTACAGGCGCTCAGCCGGGGCGCCAAGGAGGCTGGGATCTGGCTCAACACGGGCGAGGGTGGCGTGTCGCCGTTTCACCTCGAAGGCGGTTGTGACCTCGTGTTCCAGATAGGGACGGCAAAATATGGGGTGCGTGACAAGGATGGCGGGCTGAGCGACGAAAAGCTGCGCGCCGTCGCCGCGCATGACACGATCCGCATGTTCGAAATCAAGATGGCGCAGGGGGCCAAACCCGGCAAGGGCGGCATCCTGCCGGGCGAAAAGGTCAACGAAGAGATCGCTCAGATCCGCGGGCTCGAAGTGGGGCAGGACGGTATCTCACCCAACCGCCATCGCGAGATCGACAATTACGACCACCTGCTCGACATGATTGTCCGCATTCGCGAGGTCACCGGCAAACCCGTGGGCATCAAGACCGTTGTCGGGGCCGAAGACACTTTCCGCGAGCTGTTTGAAACCATCGCCCGACGCGGGTCGGACGCGGCGCCGGATTTCATCACCATAGACGGCGGCGAAGGCGGCACGGGCGCCGCGCCCATGCCGCTGATCGACCTTGTCGGCATGCCCGTGCGCGAGGCGCTGCCGCTGATCACCAACCTGCGTGACGAATTTCACCTCAAGGACCGCATTCGCCTGATTGCCAGCGGCAAGCTGGTCAATCCCGGCGACGTGGCCTGGGCGCTGGCGGCTGGCGCGGATTTTGTCACCTCGGCGCGCGGCTTCATGTTCGCGCTGGGCTGTATCCAGGCGCTCAAATGCAACAAGAATACCTGCCCGACCGGGATCACCACCCATGATCCCCGTTTCCAGAAGGGGCTGGTGGTCGAACGCAAATACAAACGGGTCGCGCTTTATGCCAAGGGCATCATTCACGAGGTTGAAACCATCGCGCATTCCGTGGGTGTGTCCGAGCCGCGCTTGCTGCGTCGCCGGCATGTACGTCTGGTCCAGCCCAACGGCCGCTCGATCCCGATGAACAAGATCTATCCAAGTTACAACATGACCACGCCATCGTGAGACGACGTGTTTGGCCCCGCGCCGCCAAACTGCGCTAGGACCAGACAAGACCAAAGACCAAGAGGACAAGATGGCAAAGCGTTGGACAAATGATCTGGCCCCGGGGGATGTGACGCCGGAATCCCATTATCTGAACCGTCGACAGATCATGGCGGGGATCGCCGGGCTGGGACTGGCTGGGCTGGCCGCACCTGCACGGGCTGCCGGCGCACTTGAGCCGTCGCCTTGGGACGTGATCACCCAGTACAACAACTTCTATGAATTCGGCACGGGCAAGGACGACCCGGCGAAATACGCCCACGCGCTGACAACCGACCCTTGGTCGATCCGGATAGACGGCATGGTGCACAATCCGGGCGACTATGCGCTGGGCGAAATCCTGTCGAAGATGACCATGGAAGAACGCATCTATCGCTTCCGCTGTGTCGAGGCTTGGTCGATGGTGGTGCCGTGGAACGGGTTCGAGCTTAAGGATCTGCTGGATCTGGCCGGTGTGAAACCCGAAGCAAAATACGTGGCGATGGAAACACTCTATCGTCCCGAGGAAATGCGCGGACAACGCACGCCGTTCATCGAATGGCCCTATGTCGAAGGGCTGCGACTTGACGAGGCGATGCATCCGCTGACCCTGATGGCGACCGGGATATATGGCAAACCTCTGCCCAATCAGAACGGCGCACCGCTGCGCCTCGTGGTGCCGTGGAAATATGGATTCAAGTCGATCAAGTCGATCGTGCGCATCACCCTCACCGACAAAGAGCCGCCAACCAGCTGGAACCGCGCGATCCCGAACGAATACAAGTTCTATAGCAATGTGAACCCGACCGTGGATCACCCGCGCTGGAGTCAGGCCACCGAACGTCCGATCGGCGGCGGCCTGTTTGCCAAGCGTCAGCCAACCCTGATGTTCAATGGCTACGAGAAAGAGGTCGCTTCACTTTACCAGGGCATGGACCTGAGGGTGCATTTTTGACACCGACACTGACATCCGAACTGACATGCCCTGAATGCAGGTATGTCGAGCGATTCACGATGCCCGAGGATGCATGCCAGTGGTTTCTGGAATGCCCGGCCTGTCATGTGGTCCTGCGACCCAAGGCCGGGGATTGCTGTGTCTTCTGTTCTTATGGAACAGAACCCTGCCCACCGGTTCAAAAAGGCGAGGGGTGCTGCGGATGAATGCGCGTTCGGGTCACATGCTCTTTTGTGCGCGAAGAAGCGTCCACGGAACGATTGCACCGTTGTTGGCATTGTCGTGCGCAATCTCCTGCATGTCCTGAAGAAAGCGGGTGCGATGGGCGAGGTATTTGGGAATGCAGAGCGGTGCCTGATCCTCAAAGCTCATAACGAGAACCGGTTTGCTTGCCTGCGGTTTGATGTCGGTCAGCCCTTCAAGGCGACGGCATTGCCACGTCAGGTTAAGCCCATATGCGGTGATATAC
>NZ_FOTQ01000010.1:0-2500 GCF_900114635.1 Shimia aestuarii | reverse complement strand
GGATGAAGGTAAGGTAACACTTACTGGAGGTCCGAACCCACACCTGTTGAAAAAGGTCGGGATGAGTTGTGCCTAGGGGTGAAAGGCCAATCAAACTCGGAGATAGCTGGTTCTCTGCGAAATCTATTTAGGTAGAGCGTCATCCGAATACCCCGGGGGGTAGAGCACTGGATGGGTAATGGGGCCCCACAGGCTTACTGATCCTAACCAAACTCCGAATACCCGGGAGTACTAGATGGCAGACACACTGCGGATGCTAACGTCCGTAGTGGAGAGGGAAACAACCCTGACCTACGACTAAGGCCCCTAATTCATGGCTAAGTGGGAAAGCAGGTGGGACGACCAAAACAACCAGGAGGTTGGCTTAGAAGCAGCCATCCTTTAAAGATAGCGTAACAGCTCACTGGTCTAAATAAGTTGTCCTGCGGCGAAGATGTAACGGGGCTCAAGCCATGAGCCGAAGTCTAGGATGCACATAGTGCATGGTAGCAGAGCGTAGTGTGACATAGTTCCTGTCCTCTTTAGCCTTCTTCGGAAGGTCATGGAGGATAAGGAGCTTTCTGTGAAGCCGGCGCGTGAGCGATCCGGTGGAGAGATCACTAGTGAGAATGATGACATGAGTAGCGACAAAGAGTGTGAGAGACACTCTCGCCGAAAGTCCAAGGGTTCCTGCTTAAAGCTAATCTGAGCAGGGTAAGCCGGCCCCTAAGCCGAGGGCGAAAGCCGTAGGCGATGGGAACCAGTTTAATATTACTGGGCCAGGAGGATGTGACGGATCGTGACTGTTGTTCACCCTTATCGGATTGGGTGGGCCGCTGATCGGTTCCTGGAAATAGCCCTCCATCAGACCGTACCCTAAACCAACACAGGTGGACTGGTAGAGCATACCAAGGCGCTTGAGAGAACGATGTTGAAGGAACTCGGCAAAATACCTCCGTAAGTTCGCGAGAAGGAGGCCCAGTTTCTACGCAAGTATTGGCTGGGGGCACAAACCAGGGGGTGGCGACTGTTTACTAAAAACACAGGGCTCTGCGAAGTCGCAAGACGACGTATAGGGTCTGACGCCTGCCCGGTGCCTGAAGGTTAAAAGGAGGGGTGAGAGCTCTGAATTGAAGCCCAGGTAAACGGCGGCCGTAACTATAACGGTCCTAAGGTAGCGAAATTCCTTGTCGGGTAAGTTCCGACCTGCACGAATGGCGTAACGACTTCCCCGCTGTCTCCAACATCGACTCAGCGAAATTGAATTGCCTGTCAAGATGCAGGCTTCCCGCGGTTAGACGGAAAGACCCCGTGCACCTTTACTACAGCTTCGCACTGGCATCAGGCACAATATGTGCAGGATAGGTGGTGGGCTTTGAAACCGGGACGCCAGTTCCGGTGGAGCCTCCCTTGAGATACCACCCTTATTCTGCTTGATGTCTAACCGCGGTCCGTTATCCGGATCCGGGACCCTGCGTGGCGGGTAGTTTGACTGGGGCGGTCGCCTCCTAAAGCGTAACGGAGGCGCGCGAAGGTTGGCTCAGAGCGGTCGGAAATCGCTCGTTGAGTGCAATGGCAGAAGCCAGCCTGACTGCGAGACTGACAAGTCGAGCAGAGTCGAAAGACGGCCATAGTGATCCGGTGGTCCCAAGTGGGAGGGCCATCGCTCAACGGATAAAAGGTACGCCGGGGATAACAGGCTGATACTGCCCAAGAGTCCATATCGACGGCAGTGTTTGGCACCTCGATGTCGGCTCATCTCATCCTGGGGCTGGAGCAGGTCCCAAGGGTACGGCTGTTCGCCGTTTAAAGAGGTACGTGAGCTGGGTTTAGAACGTCGTGAGACAGTTCGGTCCCTATCTGCCGTGGGTGTAGGATACTTGAGAGGAGTTGCCCCTAGTACGAGAGGACCGGGGTGAACGATCCACTGGTGGACCTGTTGTTGCGCCAGCAGCAGTGCAGGGTAGCTATGATCGGACAGGATAACCGCTGAAGGCATCTAAGCGGGAAGCCCCCCTCAAAACAAGGTATCCCTGAGGGCCGAGGTAGACCACCTCGTCGATAGGCCGGAGATGTAAGTGCAGCAATGCATTCAGTTGACCGGTACTAATTGCCCGATAGGCTTGATTTGATCCAGTAAAAGACAGACTGGAAATCAAAAGCATACACAAAACACAGACGTACGTGACTTGGACACGCCGAAAGGCGAAATTAAGCGAAGCCGTTTACTCGGTTTGGTGATCATAGCGCGAGTGAAACACCCGGTCCCATCCCGAACCCGGCCGTTAAGCACCGTAGCGCCGATGGTACTGCATCTTAAGGTGTGGGAGAGTAGGTCATCGCCAAACCTAGTAAACGACTTCCCTTAACGTATCTCTCAATTCGATGATTATCTGGCCTCTTTCCTTATAGCATGAGGCCATGCGGCCAAAATAGCCGCCTGTCGCGGGGTGGAGCAGCCCGGTAGCTCGTCAGGCTCATAACCTGAAGGTCGTAGGTTCAAATCCTACCCCCGCAACCA
>NZ_FOTQ01000003.1:2500-312137 GCF_900114635.1 Shimia aestuarii | reverse complement strand
CATAGCACAGGCTGTTTATACCGCGCACAGGCGGGTCGCGGCCCGGAACGGTTTTTTAAGATGTCACGCTCCTCGGTCACGCGGGCCAGTTCCTTCTTAAGACGCCTGACCTCCGCTTCTTGGTCCGTCTGCCTTTGCGGCTTTGAGAATTGTGCCATCCAAGTGTAGAGCGATTTGGTGCTGATCCCGAGACGTTCAGCAACCTCTTTGACCGAATATCCACGCTCTGTGACCTGTGACACCGCGTCGATTTTGAACTCATCTGAGTAGCGAATTTGCCCTGGCATTTGCGTCTTCCTTTGCTTCCAAAATTACCAAGCAAAGCGTCTACAAATCTAGGGGCACCTCAAGGTGGTGGGTGTTTGGAGGTGGGTGAAAACCTCTTTGCATGCTCATCAAAACCTCTACTCACTGCAGCGGCGCGGTGCTTCATACCTGCCGTTCGCCGCTCCTGCGAACTCCGGCGGAGGGCGAATTCACGCAAAGCGGACGGAGCCGACTCCAAAGTCTACAGCCACGAGTACCGTTTTCGACACAATCATATTTGCGCGCGGGCAAGGAAACTAATGCGTAGGAAATTTCAGAGCCTGTTGCGCTTCGTGGCCGACGCCACAGTGAGGCTCGCAAGGTTTGACAAAGGCCGCGGAGTCGTCATGCTTGACCAACAAACGCCCTAAGACACTGAAAGCATGTCACACCTCCGATTTTCCACATTTTCAAGAATTATTGCATACTTGTCGCTTGTGCTTGTTTGCTTGTCACCTCAAGCAACCGCCGAAACCAACCTTCTGAAGAGCCAGAACATTAGGCAGATTCTGATTGGCCAAACGCCAGGATTTCGTTTCGGGGGGCGAAATGTCCCGAAGCAAAAGGCCCTTCGTATGGTTATGCACGAAGGTCGCCCGGCCGCCGAGATAACTATGTCAGTGTCGATGAAAGGTCACAAGGACGACTGGTACAGCAGAGGCCAAGAAGGCTACGCGCAGAGGTTTGAGTTCGGACAACACTCAAAGTCAGGGCAGCGTATTGGACGGGAAACCTGGACGCACATGCTGTTGTGGCTGCCAAACGGAACTGTTTCCCGCGAGCATACTTGGCTTTTTGATTTCAAGGACAATAGGCGCGGACAAACATTCGGACAACTGGTCGGATTAGGTCTCAGCGATGACGGGGGCGGCACTGCTCTCAAGCTGACACACCGTTTTGAAGACTACGATTGCATCGTTGGTTCCGAACGAAACGGTACCAGCAACTCGTACTGCGATTGGACTGATACAAACATTTTGCTCGGTCCTCTACGTCGGTTCACCGGCCGGTGGGTCCAGGTGGTCGTTCGGGCTGTTTGGGATGACGGTCAGAGGGGCGCTTTCGACTTTTGGATAGATGGGAAAAAGGTAGTGGGGTATCGCGGCGATACGTCGAAGAAAGCCAGCAACATTCCGTTCAAATTTGGCGTCTATCGGATCAAGCTCAATCGATACCGCAACCCAAAGGACGTACGGGCCTATTTCTCTGCTGTCGGTACTGCTCCAACATGCAAAAAACTCGGCCTTAGTAACTGCGAAGTTTACGAGTCGACGATAGGAAAGCTGGGTTACTTCAACGCGCAGCGAGTTTTCAGGCACCGTTCAAACGAGAAAAGCGACTTCATCGCTCGTGGTGGTAGGGTGATCAAGCAGTAGGACTATCAGTCAAAAGTTGAGCGCAAAAGGCAAAACTGTTCAATGAGACGATTGTAGGGATTAGGGCGTTGGAAAGACGGCTTGCTGCAATTCTTGCCACCGACATGGTGGGCTTCAGCCGCCTCATCGAACTTGATGAGGTTGGCACTCTCGCTCGCCAGAAACAACTTCGCCTCGATGTCATTGAGCCTACGATTGGCCGTCACAACGGCAAAGTAATCAAATCAACTGGCGATGGGCTAATTGTCGAGTTTGGATCGGTCGTTCAAGCCGTACAGTGTGCTGTCGAAGTTCAACAGGAACTAGTCGAGCGTGAGAGCGAGCGATCACTGGAAGAACGTATTCAATACAGAATTGCAATCCATTTGGGTGATGTGATCTCAGACGACAATGACTTGTATGGCGACGGAGTAAACATCGCAGCCCGCCTTGAAACCTTGGCGGAGCCAGGTGGAATAGTCGTCTCTGGTACTGCATATGACATGCTGAAGACACAAGTCGATGTGGGCTATCGCTCACTTGGCGAAAAGCATCTAAAAAATATGGCGAAGCCGGTTCGCGTGTATCAAGTGACCAGTGCTGAAAACGGGCCACCTAAACTCTCAAGATCAAGACGAAAACTAGCTGTCCTGACCGCGGCACTATTTGCGGCGGGTATTGTTGGGGCTGCGTGGTGGTGGAACTTACGTAATCAGGCTACAGATCACTTGGGTCCGCTCCCCACGCACACACTGATTGACATTGATGGCAGCGAACTGACGTCTGATTTTGATGGCTATTATTCCGGCGCACTCCATTGCTCGAGAGCTGGCGATGGACCTCTTGCTGATTTCGAGACGCAGGCAGGAAGGCCAATGCTCCTTCGCGTGAGAAATGGCGCTGCCACGTATCGCCTAGGTCGTTCTGAACCCATCGAAACCTATGACGGTGGCGAGCCTTTCTACGAGATCATGGAGTTTGCGATTACTGAGGCGGGCATTGTAAAGGCCGTGGGTCAGTTTCAATGGACCGAAACCCAAGTCCTCGGTGAAGTTGTACCATTTCAGCCGATCGCCTTCAGAGGAAGTGTTGACGATCAGCGGATATTCGTACGGGGTATCCGCGGCCCTAGAAGGTGCAGTCTCGAACTTTCTCGTTTTTGAGTTCCGAGAACATTTTCGCGGTCCAGTTGCTACCAATGATTTTGGTCGGTTTTAGAACGCCTGCTTCGGGCTCGATGCCGTCATCTGACTGTTTCTGTCAGGTGACCGCTGTTGGGCGCTTAGCGGTCATCCAAGGCCGTCAAAACGCGGTTTCGGGCCTGAACGTCCGCTTTTGCCGACAGCAGACATTCCCAAGATCAGGCGCGATGACCGAGTTGCGGACAAAACCGCCCTTGACATAAATCAATGCGATAGGGCGGCCCTTGGTTACGGTCATATTATGCAGTCAGATAGTAAGCTTAACGGTTTGTTAACAGTGTTCTGCATCAGTGCATGTCTGGGCACCCTAACATCCGTCACCATGGTGGGAGAGGTGGTCGCGGAAATTCGGACCATTCGTTAAGGTGGATCGCATGACGAAAGAAGTGATCCAGAATGAAGAAACGAAAGAACCATTCGCCAGAGTTCAAAGCCAAGGTTGCGCTTGAAGCGATCCGTGAGGAGCTGACGCTGGCGGAATTGTCCAAGAAATACGGAGTTCATCCGACGCAGATCGGCACTTGGAAACGTGCAGCGATAGAGAACATGTCGACAGCATTTACACGCCGAGGAGCGGCCCCAGAACAAGTGAGCGCGGCTGACGTCGACAAGCTGCATTCCAAGATTGGGCAGTTGGTCGTGGAGCGGGATTTTTTGGCCGAAGCCTCGCATCGGTTGCTCGGGACGCGAGGCAAAAAATGGTGAGCAGAGATCATAAGCTGAGCGTTCGCCGCCAGTGTGCACTTTTGACGCTGGCACGGTCCAATCTGTATTATGAGCCGAAGGGCGAGAGTGCTGAGAACCTGCGGTTCATGGAAATCATCGACAGGCAGTTTCTGGAAACGCCCTGGTATGGATCACGCCAAATGGCGCGCTTTATGCAGCGCAACACCCACAAATGCGGGCGGCATCGTGTGCGTCGCTTGATGCGTCTCATGCGGCTGGTGCCGATTTACCAGGAGCCCAACACCAGCAAGAAGCATCCACAGCACAAAATCTGGCCATATCTGCTCAGGAACGTGGCAATCGATCGCCCCAATCAGGTCTGGTGCGCTGATATTACCTATATCCCAATGCGACGTGGCTTTTTGTATCTGGTAGCGATCATGGATTGGTTCAGCCGCAAGGTCCTTGCCTGGAGACTGTCCAACAGCATGGACGCGGACTTCTGCGTTGAGGCCCTGAAAGAGGCTTTGGTCAAGCACGGTAAGCCGGAAATATTCAACACAGACCAGGGCAGCCAGTTCACCAGTGGTGCCTGGATCGACGTGCTGACGGACGCAAAAATCAAAATCAGCATGGACGGCAAAGGTGCCTGGCGCGACAACCGCATGATCGAGCGGCTGTGGCGGTCGCTGAAGTATGAATGCGTTTATCTGCATGCCTTTGAAAAAGGCTCAGTGGCGAAGGCTGGCATCGGAAAATGGCTGACCTACTACAACGCTGAGCGCCCCCACTCGACACACGGCATATTGACCCCCGATGAAGCCCATGCCAGCAAAGCAGAACCAATGAGATTAGCAGCCTGAAATGAAAACCTGATCCACCTTAACAAGGCTGAAAACTGGTCGAAAACCTAGGACCACCTCTGGGTGCCGCGTCTGGGCTCATCTTATTCATTGCCCCGATCCTGCTCGTGCCATACGCTGCATGGGGCATCTGGACGGTCGCAATGCGATCAAAGGGTCGATTTCGCTCGGTCTCTCCGACGCTTGCACTTTTTGTGACGATTGTCGGAGTTCCTGCTTGCGGATACCTGCCGTACGGCATGGCAAGTCTGGAACTGCTTCTTCGATCCGAAAGCATTCTTGACCGAGCCAACCTTGAGGTCTCACTTGTAACGCCTGATCCGTTCGGAAATTCCACCAGCGGTCCGGGCATCATCTATCATCTTGACCCGCAGGGCGAAACGCTGGCGGCCCTAAGTGGCCTCGAAGAGCATCTTATTGCGCAGGGCTGGCGCGTCGTCGCCGGTCGTGTTCCGAGCGCGCGAGGTTCGAACGTATTCGTCTTGTTCGGTCGCCAGTCGGGTCCAACTATTGATCTATACGCAAGCTGGAACAGGACGCAGCACAGCTATGAAAATATCGCGATAAGGCAGAATTTCTGGCCGTTAACTCCGCTGGTGTTCCTCTTTGCGCAGTTCGCTGCTGGAGCAATTTCGCTCGCATACGCCAGTTACGGGAAAAGAAAACAGGAGAGCGAAGATGAAGTTTAGGCCACTTGGGTTGTTGCTTCCGTGCCTTCTATTGCTTGAAGCAGCAATGCCGTCCCACGCTCAGGAAACTGCCGGATCAGGTCTGCTTTACCCAATTCTCGTGGACGGAAAGTGGGGGTTCATCTCTGAGGCAGGAGACGTCATCACACCGCCGAGTTACGACAGCCTGCAGGGCCTCCGTTTCCCCTTCCCCGGGTGTACCGACCTCAGATATGCCCCCAATGTTCTCGGCGCGGACGGACCGGTTGCTGTCGCCGTTTCCTCTGGCCACGTCGGAATGAAATGGGGCTTCGTAGGTCCTTCAGGAGAGATTGTTCCTCCTGTCTATGACATGGTCTACGGTTTCCGCGACGGGGTAGCCGCGGTATCCCGCGATGGAAAGTGGGGCTTCATCGATGCCACTGGGGCCGAGGTGATCTCGTTCAACTACGACTACGCATCAGGTTTCCGTGAAGGCGCCTCCGTCGTGATGGTCGACGGTTGGTGGGGCCTTATCGCCGACGACGGCAACTACATCGTAGAGCCGGTATACGACATCATACGCTTCCTAACGCATGGCCCGTACCTGATGTTTGAAACCAGAGGCAAGCAAGGAGTTCTGCATGCTAGTGGTGAGATGCTAGCAGATGCGCAGTTCGATCAAGTTCACGTGGTTTCGGAGGACTTGGTGAATGTCGTCGTCGAGGGAAAGGCGGGTTACTTCAACGTCGCAAGCAACGAATGGCAGATCGAGCCCAGTTTTGACGGGGCCGCTCCGTTCGGTGACGGCGTCGCCGAGGTGAGGTTAGGCAATGCAGCCGGCTTCATTGATCGGTCAGGCAATTTCACCGTGGAACCCCGTGAGCCGAACAAGCGCTTAATGTCGAACTTTGGCCAGTTTCACTTCGAAGGCGGGAAACTAAGCCCGATCAGGAAGTACATCGATGTGAAGCGTCGCCAACAGGTCGTTGGGTTGATCGATACAAGGTCCGGCGAAGTCCTAATCGAACCAGTATTTACGTCAATCGGGATGGTCTATGAGGGACGCGCTGTTTTTGAAGACGCGGGCAAGTTTGGTTACCTCGACGAGGCGGGAAATATTGCGATCCCAGCCCTGTTCAAGCAGGCCACCGACTTCTCGGGCGGCCTTGCATATGTCACCTTTGAAGATGGCTCCGGCTACATCGACCCTGAAGGCCGGATGGCCATCACATTTGACGACAAGCGGCTACGAGGAAGCCCATTCCGCCCAGATCTTGCTTTCGTCTACGGCGATGGCAGAGAGCGGTACGTCAATCAAGACGGTGTCGAAATCTATTCATTCGCTTCAGGCTGCAACTGATCCTTTGAGCTCGGCATACTTCTGACACTGACGCAATTCTCGAAAGTCGGCCTTGGGCTCTGACCCGCCCAATGCCACCGCGGCAGGTCGCTGAGTTCGGGCTGCATGAAACCGGCCGTTCGCCAAGAGCGCCAAGTTCTTGCTCTTTAGCCGTCTCTTTCGATCCGGAGACATTCGCCTATCGGTAGGCGACGTTCACGCCGGACGCCGCCAATCTTGGCTTTAGCCTTGGGTTCTGTTTTTGGGGCGCTATTGTTCGCGTTCGTTTTGAAAATGGCCCGTCTTGAGGTGGTTCCAGACCCGAAGGTTCTAATCTTTGTATCTTTGTGTGTACTATTCGGAGCGGCTTTCCTTCTCCCTCCAAGAAAAACAATTAGGTAGAAGCCCACGACTACCTAGATCGCCGCCATCTGAGCAGTAAGATAGCGACTGCAAACTTCGACCGCAGCGCTGAGCAGGGAACTCGGGATCAACCCGATAATGGTCGTGAAAGGGCGGATTCGAGAGACGGCCGAGATCGAAGAACGGTGCTGGTGGCGCTGCCTTTCAGCGTTCTCACCGAAGAAGAAGAATGATTGGGCTTTTCGGCGCCACACCTTGCTACCACTTGAAGACGGTCTTTATGATCTGCAGGCACCGCGTCCAGACGCAAGCTGGCTAGAAACACCGAATCCGGCCAATTCGTCCGACTCTCCGCTTGCCGTGGCGCTCAAACGGCTTTCTCGCAATAGCGGGAGACGTTGCTCAGACACTACCTAGAAGTTAGAGAAAACTCCGACGCATGTCAGGTTGTCAACGCGAGTGAACCGTATTTCGGGCAGAGAAATTCGCTCAGCTCCAATAATAATGTCCGGAATATTGGCGGTGTAGGCGTATCCCGTCGAGGCTTTGAGCGAGACCATGGCTACCTGCATGAAAGCAGAGTATTCGACAAATACTTGACCGTCACGAACGACATTTGGCAATCTTCCTGCGAATTCCTCGTACAATTTTACATCTACCAAATCCTCACCATCCGGTGACTTCGCAACAATAGGCATGTCTGCGAAGGAGATTTCGGTTCCGGTGGAAATGGTAAAATGCATCTTGATCGCACAAGCCCGATACCCTTGCTCTTTGAGTGGATAGCAGTTGGAGAAAACCTTCACGTACTGTCCATGGCCGAGTGGAAACTTCGCATAGGGCGTAGAATTCGTGCGAGGTAAGAACCATGCCGCTGGATCGATGATTTCAGCACCCTCCATTTGCGGCTCGTAATAGGGCCAAAGCAGAGGGATCGCGCAGATGAAGTAGCCATAGAACAAGACAAATGGTGCTGCGATGATCGCACAGATCAAGATCGCTACCTTTCTACGCCTCGTCATGTTTCTCGTACCTCCACGCACTTGGTTCGCGAAGCTTTGCACAGGTCTTCGAAACTCTCAGTGATGTCGATCAAACCTCACCGGACGATGGATGCGATCGACTGCACACCAAGCACGCCATGTGATGCCGCAGTCCTGGCACTGCAAAGTAAACCTGGTCAGATCAGCGCCGATCCAAATCGGAAATGAATTTCACAAAAAAGAGAAGCGTGCCGACCACCCAGATTGACAGCAAAACATGCATCTCGAAATCCTTCACGATGCTATGCCAGCCTCGGGGGAGATGATCTTTGGGATAGATATCCAGATGGCCGTATCTCTCTTGGAGTAAGCGGATCGCCCTGCGTTCGAGTAGCCATATCCACCCGTAAAACAGACCTGTCAGCAGACCACATACACCCAGTATGCCAAAAGCTTCATGCCATCGCGCTAGAAGAGCGAAAGGCGCGATACTTGCCAATAACATGAGGGCTAGACTACCTGTCTCCAATCCTGGCCTGTCTTCACTTAAGGTTTCGCATTTAGTTTCAGCACTTTGCTCATTTTTGCAAACGACTTGTCGCATTAACATGAAAGTGAAACAAGGCTGAGGACTCTGATGGAACAGCCTAAATTGAAGAAGCGTCATACGCACGCCCAAATTAGGTACGATTTTCGCCTTGCATCCAAAGAATGTCCTACCCGCTCAGCCGACTTTAGCCACAAGACAGGGCGCCTTGAAGCGAGCAGGCGCAGCGAAAGTCCCCTATCCGGAACTTAGCTCCCTTTCTCGTGTGATGCAGCATCCGCAACAAAGGGCTCAATCCAAACCTCTGCTGCATCAAGCGCGAAGGACTGGTTCAGATTGGCGAACGGCACATGCCGCCCGCCAACTATTCTTCAAATGTCGATTCGCTCTGCAATGCTCAACGCATCTTCGAGTTCAACACCGAGATATCGGACCGTGCTATCGATCTTCGTGTGACCAAGCAGAAGTTGTACCGCTCGAAGGTTGCCTGTCTTACGGTAAATCTCCGCTGCCTTGGTTCGTCGCAACGAATGCGTGCCGTATCCGCTCGGTTCCAGCCCGATCGCCGTGACCCAATCGCCCACGAGCCGGCCATACTGCCGCGTCGAGATATGCGGACGGTCGTGAAACCTGCTTGGGAACATGTACCGACAACCGATCATCTCCGGAGACTTGGCCCAAGCGGCAACGCAATCGCGGGTGTTTTCAGTGAGTTCAAACTGAACTGGGCGTTTGGTCTTGCTCTGGATCACCGAGACGCGTTCGCGCACCCGGTCATCCCGCACCAGGTCGGCCACCGTCAGCCCGACCAGATCGCATCCACGCAATTTGCTGTCGATGGCAACATTGAAAAGCGCAAGATCACGCAGATTGCCGGCAAGTTCCAGCCGGGCACGGATCGCCCACACCTGTTTCGGTAGCAGCGGTCGTTTCTGGCCAATAATCCGGCCCTTGTTCCAGGCTCTTCGTTTCGGGGTGACGGCGGGAAGTTGGATTCCTGGCATGGTATGCCCTCCAATCCTCCCCCCCAGGCCCAGACATCAGCACCGCGCTGACGTCTCAGTTTACAGGAATATTGAATGGCTGTTGTCCGAGCGGATGTTCTTTGTGCAATGCCGCAGGCGCATTGGGCCGGTTTGAGCCCAGAGCAACGAATGCTGCTTGTCAGTCGAATGGCCGTTTTTCGAGACTTGGTAGGCGCGAAAGGTCTTAGAGGATTTGTCAGAAGCAAGTGGAATGACGTGTCGAGTGTGAGATTAAGCGGGAGGGTGACAGTAATGACGAGTGTCGGCTCAATTCCCGAATTGGCTCGCGGCGGATCCTGGCACATGGTGGCTGGCAAGCTGAAATGGAGCGCCCCCGTTACGCTACACGACATTACGTTGAGTATTTCAGGTTTTCCTGATCCTTGCTTTGGCTGCGGCGGATTGGCTGAAACCCTGGGCCGCCATACGCGTACCGTTTTCAAATCGCAGCAGATCCGGTGGTCTCGTGTTTTCGGGGAGACACGATCTTCCGCTCCTAATGGGAGACCAAACTAAAGCGATGGCAACCAAAGAGCCAATTGCGGAAAAGCGATCAGTAGTGCCACCAAGAACAGGGAGCAGAAGATGAACGGAAAAGCCGACGTGTATATCTCACGCATGGTTGTTCCTGCGGGCGCCACCCCTTTCATCACGAACAGCAATAATCCAAAGGGCGGTGTGGTAAAACTGATCTCCAGGGAAAGCAACATGATGAGCGCGAACCAGATCGGATCAAAGCCAAGCGTCTGAGCAAGCGGAAAGAATATCGGCACCGTCAACAACATGATCGAGATCTGCTCCATGAACATGCCGAGAAGCAGCAGCACGGCGAACATCACAAGCAGCATAGCCAAAGGCGCAAGGTCAAAGCTGGTCGCCCAAGTCACAAGCCCCCGCGATGCCCCCGAGAAGGCCAGAAGCTGGCTGAACGTGGCCGAACCAAAAACGATCAGATAGGCCATGAGCGTGACCTTGAGCGCGCCGATGACCGATTTCTTCATCGCCTTCCATGTCAGACAGCGGAAAATCGCGGCCAGGATCAAAACACCCAGCGCGCCAAAGGCCGCGGCCTCGGAGGGGGTGACGAACCCCCGGATCATCAGCGCGATGATGATGACCATAACGCTGACCATCGGGATGACTTCGCGCAGCAAAAGACCCAGCTTTGATAGGAATGACATCGGTGCCACGTCATAGGCCGGGGCGGCTGTCGGGTCGATTCGGGTCTGCAGCCAGATCGTCGCAATGTAAAACCCCGCAAGGACCAATCCCGGAACAACACCGGCGATGAGAAGCGCTGCCACGTCGATCTGCGCCAGGGTTGCCAGAAGCACGGCCAGAGCCGAGGGCGGAATGATGATCGCAAGACCGCCCGTGCCAAGGATCGGGCCGATACTCATGTGAGATTTATAGCCCCGGCGGCTCATCTCTGGGACCATAAGAGAGCCCAGAAGCGCTGTTGACCCCATGGATGAGCCCGAGAGTGTGGAAAAGGCGGTGCCGCCCAGAACCGTGACATAGCTGAGCCGTCCCGGCAGGCGGCCAAGGAGTTTGTCGATCGCGGTGAACATGCGCCCGCCAAGACCCGTGTGAAAGAAGATCTCACCCATCAACAAGAATAGCGGAATGGGCATCAGTGCGTATTTTGTGAGCGCCCCAAGGCCGTTGTTCAAAAGCTGCATCACGCCGCGTTCGCCACCCATGAAGACCCATGCGCCGATGATGTTGGCCGCCAGAAAGGCCAGCGCAATTGGCATTCCGATCGCCATCAGTAGCATAATCGTTCCAAGCAGCAGGGCCAGTGCCTCGAACCATTCCATTATTCGTGTATCCCTGCTTCGCCGCTATGCATAAGCTCTCGACCAAACACAAAGCGGGAGAATTCAACAGCCATCAGTCCGAATGAAAGCGGAAAAGCGATGGTCAGAAGCCAGCGGGGATAATAATAGGCACGCGTGTCGAAATCGCCCCGCTTGATATTGGTCATCACCAGCTCAATTCCCTTCCATGTGAGAATAACGCAGATCAGCACGCAGGCGGCGGCCACGGCGCGGCTCAGAAGGCGGCGGGCGGCACCGGGCAAAGCGGCTGTCAGCAGTTCGATATGCACATGGCCTTTTTCGCGCACCAGCCATGGCGCGCCCAGCATCGTCATGTAAAGAAGGCCGTATTCAGCAGATGTGAAAAGCCATGCGAAGGGCTGGAGGCCCATGTTGCGCATCACGACAGATACAATGACAGAGACCATAATCCACACGAGCATCAGGCCGGAAACGCCGGCCAAACCGTATAGCAGCGCCTTGTACGTTGTATTGATCATTGCTTGGCTCCAAAGGAGATGCAGGCCTGCCAATCGGCAGGCCTGCATCTGGGTTTATCAATCGGCGCCGAGATCGTAGAACAGTTCGATCAGGCGATCATAGTTGCCAGTGCCGCCGGGTTGGTCTGACATGACCTCTTTCATGCGCTCCCATGTTTTTTCACGGGCCGCAGCAAGGTAGCTGGCCTTGGCTTCGCCTTCGAGCGAGACAACTTTCATGCCAGCCGCATCAAGCGCGGCAAAGTCTTCATCACGCTTGGCGCGAAGGGCTTCAACGCTGTCTTTCTCATGCTGGATGGCCACCTCCTGAAGGATTTTCTTGGCATCATCCGAGAGCGAATTCCATTTTTCGTTGTTCACGATCACGCCAAGGTCGGTCGAGAAGAAACACGGCTCGATACGGTAGTTGAGGAACTCGTTCCACTTGAGATCAATGAGGCCAATCTGCGTCCAGCCTGTCGCATCCACAACGCCACGCTGGAGCGCGGAGTAAACCTCGCCTGTGGGCAGATCGATCACTTGCGCGCCGAGATAGTTGGTGAAGAATGCGTTGTAGACGTTGTTGCCGCGCAGTTTGAGGCCCTCGACCTCAAGATTGCCTGCCGCATCGAATTTCGGCTCGTTGCGTGTCCAGAGGTTGTAGCAGACGCCGCTGTCGAACCAGCCAAGGTACTTTAGGCCCATCTTTTCTTGATGGATCTGGTCGATCAGGGCAATGCCGCCATTGGCGCGTGTCTCGACGGCCGTCAGGTTCGATGCGACCATCGCATCTTTTTCAGGCAGCGCTCCGCCATAGAACGAGCCGGGCGTGTAAACCATATCCACGATACCGTCGCGTACGGCATCGGGTTGTTGGAACATGCCGATAGCCTCGGGGCCACCGCGCACATCGATCTGGATCACGCCTTTGCCTGCCTCGTTGACCTTGTCGACAAAGCTCAGAAAGCTTTTTGTGTAGATCAGCGTTTCGGGGAAGGCATGTACCGCCGAGATGGTCTCTTCTGCCTTGAGTGTGCCCGCAACGAGCGTGGCCCCTGCAAGCAGGCTTCCCAGTAGTTTCATCTTCATCTTGTCGTCCTCCACTAAGTGGGGCCTGTGCCCCGTTTGTCTGGCCTTCTTCAGGCCGTGGCTGCCGCGTCTTGCGGCCGTTTTCAATCCGCCGCTGCGGGCCATGCCCAGGCTGCGGTTTGACTGCGGATGTGTTTGAACGCGGTGATGGCCGCGTCATGGTTGCGCGTGAGATCAATGTCATCCCAGCCGTTGATGAGCTTTGTCGCCCAGCTGTCATCAAGCGCGAAGCCGACCTGAAGAGTGCCAAGCGTGAGACTGCGGGCATCTATGTCAATGGTGACTTCTTGCGGGCCCTTTGACAGTGCTGCATCGAGCGCGGCGTAGCTTTCTTCATCAATCTTGGCGGGCAACAGGCTGTTGTTGACGGCGTTGGAGGCAAAGATATCGCCAAAGCCGGGCGCGATGACCGCGCGGATACCCGCATCGACAAGCGCATAAACCGCGGCCTCACGCGAAGATCCGCTGCCGAAATTGCGCCCTGCAAGGATCACGCTTGCCTTCGGGTGGACATTAAGCGGGAAATCCGCGCGAAGCGCTCCGGTTTTATCGCGGCGCATATCGTGCATCAGGTAAGACCCGTAGCCCTCGCCCCGCCGCACGGACATGAAGCGCGCCGGGATCAGCTGATCGGTGTCGATATTCGCAACCGGCAGGCCAAGCATCTTGCCCTTGTGTGTGCGCCACCCTGTCATCAGGCCACCCTTCCTTCAAGAAGCGGGCGGACATCGGTGAGAACACCTGTCACGGCAGCGGCGGCAACCATGACCGGGCTCATAAGATGCGTGCGTGCGCCGCGGCCCTGGCGGCCTTTGAAATTACGATTGGTGGAAGAGGCGCAGCGCTTGCCCGCGCCCAAAAGATCGCCGTTCATGCCTACGCACATGGAACAGCCAGAGGCGACCCAGTCGAGGCCTGCCTCGGTAAAGATCCGGTCAAGCCCCTCGGCTTCGGCCTGCGCCTTGACCTGTGTCGAACCGGGCGAGATCAGCCCCGGCACCTTGGCCTTGCGCCCCCGAAGCACAGCGGCCGCGGCTCGCAAATCTTCGATCCGGCCATTTGTGCAAGAGCCGATAAAGACGTGATCCACAGGCGTGCCTTCAATCATCTCTCCGGCCTTCAGCCCCATGTAATCCAGCGCCGCCCGCGCGGCTTCGACCTTTTCGGAAGGCACGTCAGCAGGATCGGGGATGGCCGCACTGATAGGTATCGCCTGTTCGGGGCTTGTGCCCCACGTGACGGTGGGGGAAATCTCGGCAGCGTCGAGCGTGACCTCGCGATCAAAGGATGCCCCCTTGTCGCTTGCAAGAGATGCCCAATCGGCGCAGGCCGCCTCCCAATCTGCGCCTTTGGGCGCAAAACGGCGACCTTCGAGATAGGCGAACGTTGTCTCGTCCGGCGCCACCATCCCCAAACGTGCACCGCCTTCAATCGACAGGTTGCATAGCGTCATGCGGCCTTCCATCGAAAGATCCCGGACCGCGCTACCGGCGTATTCGACCGCATGGCCCTGCGCGCCGTCCGTGCCCAGCTTGGCGATCCAGCCAAGCGCGAGATCCTTGGCAGTGACGCCGGCGCCAAGCGCGCCTTCGATGGTAATGCGCATGGATTTGGGCTTGCGCTGCCAGACCGTTTGCGTGGCCAGAACATGGGCCACCTCGGTCGCGCCAATTCCAAAGGCCAGCGCGCCAAATGCCCCATGGGTGGATGTGTGGCTATCACCGCAGTTTATCAGCAGGCCAGGCAGCGTGAGACCTTCTTCCGGCCCCAGAACATGCACGATGCCTTGATACGGATCAGTAAGATCATAGAGCCGCAAGCCATGCGTGTTGGCATTGCTGCGCAGAGTGTCGATCATCCGCGCGATCTGGGGGTCGGCGATCCTTGAGCGGCCCCGCGTTGGCGCGTAATGATCGACCACTGCGAAGGTGAGCGAAGGTTCGGCCACGGGCAGGCCACGCTCGCTGATCTTGGCGAAAGCGTGATGCGAGCCCTCATGCACCAGATGCCGATCGACCCAGAGCAGAGAAACGCCATCTTCGCGCTGCAGCACCTCATGCGCGGCCCAAAGCTTGTCGAGCATGGTCTGCAGGGCGCGCATCAGCCCTCTCCCTCGCTCTGACCAATCGTGGGCTCCCAATGGCGAGCCGCGCCTTGGCCGACGCGGGTAAGCGGCATTTCAAGGCGGAACATATCCGGGCGGTAAAGCCCCGAGAGATATTCAACGCCATTGCCGTCGATGTCGCGAACGACACGGCGCAGCGAAAGAAGCGCCGAGCCGACATCGACCTCAAGCGCCTCGGCCACATCCGGGCCCGCGAGCGTGGCGCTCACCGATTGATGCGCCTCTTCGATCTGCACGCCGCTACGTTCCAAAAGTTTGAACAGCGGCTTCGTGGCAAGGTCATTCTCGGAATAGTTCTGCGCGATCTGGGCCGGCACGTAGGTTGTGAGATGAGAAAACGGCACATGCCCCGTCAGGCGCACGCGCGTGGCGATCTGGACCTTGCTTTCGCCCCCAAGCCGCATAGCAGAGGCCACGAAATCAGGCGCGCGGCCATACGAAAACGACAAGAGCCGTGCTGTGGTTTTCTCGCCCATCTCGACCAACTGTGGCATCAGCGTATTGAAATCCATCGCGGCGGGCTGGCCGCTGGCGTTGCGCGCGCGCACCTTGGTTCCGCTGCCTGCGCGCCGCTCAATCAAACCACCTTGGGCCAGCGCATCAAGTGCGCGGCGCACTGTGACACGGCTTACCCCAAAGGATTCGGCAAGCTTTTGTTCGCCAGGCAAAGTCTCACCATCGCGCAAAACACCACCGGTGATCTGATCACTCAAAGAAAGGTAAACGCGCTGCGCCTTAACCCCCTCTGGCAGTATTTGCACAGCTTCAGCCCGCACCTGTGATTCCCCCGTATTCCTGATTGAAGGGTAGATATGTTATCTCTAAAAGCAAGTATTAGTATTTCAGATATCCATATCTTTTTTCTGGAAAGATACAGGATTTGTATTACAAATAATACCAATTGGACATGGGGGGGAGTCATGCCGATCGTCGAATTGCATGTTCTTGAAGGTTATAATTCTCAGGAAAAACAACGGTTAAGCGAAGTTTTGACGGATGCGGTGCGATTCGTCATCCCCGCCGCGCCAGAGCTTGTGACGGTGATGATCCATGATGTGCCCAGGGACAATTACTACCGTGGCCGCATTCAGCGAAGCCCCGCACCCGCGCGTCCGGACCCGGCGCAGATCGTAAAAGACTACCTTGCCGCGATGGAGGCCCGAGAACTGGAAACGGCGCGCGCCATGTTGGGGGACGGCTTTGCCATGACCTTCCCCGGAACAGCGCCCATGCGCACGCTTGAGCAACTGTTCGAATGGTCAACGCCGCGCTATAAATTTGTCACGAAAACGTATGACGGTTTTGATGCGATGCAGGGCGTGCGGGACGCCGCCATCGTCTATTGTCGCGGTACGCTGAAAGGCGAATTCCACGATGGCAGCACCTTTGAAGGCATCCGTTTCGTTGACCGTTTCGAGATCACCGGCGGAAAGATCACAAGGCAGGATGTATGGAACGACATGGCCGAAGTGAGGGCGAATGCATGAGCGAGATTGACCCAATTACCCTGTCGGTTCTTGCGGGCCGCATGGAGCAGATCGCCGACGAGATGGACGCCACGCTGTTTCGCGCGGCCTTCAACCCGATCATCGCCGAGGCGCATGATGCCAGTCACGGGATCTATCACGCGGTGTCGGGCGATACGCTCGTACAAGGGAAGTCGGGTTTGCCCATTTTCGTGGGCGTCATGTCCTTTGCTGTGAAAGCTGTGATCGAAAAGGCCGCTAGGGATGGCGATCTGGAAGATGGCGACATCTACATCTTCAACGATGCCCACATTGGCGGCACGCACTTGTCGGACATGCGCCTCGTGCGGCCTTACTTCCGCGATGGCAAGCTCTTTTGCTATCTCGCCTCGGTCGGGCACTGGCATGACGTGGGCGGGGCTGTGCCAGGCAATTATAACCCGGCGGCAACTGATGTCTTCCAAGAGGCGTTCAACCTGCCGCCTGTGAAGCTTGCCCGTCAAGGCGAGATCAATCAGGACATCATCGACATTCTCCTGCGCAACACGCGTCTGCCGCAATCAGCCATGGGCGATCTCAACGGCCAACTTGGCGCGCTGGATCTGGGTATCAAGCGGATGGACGAACTGCTGGACGAATACGGCGCGGAGACGATTACCGCTGCGCTTGTGGCGCTCGGCCACCGCGCCGAGGCGCTGATGCGGTCAGAATTGACCGATTTGCCCAATGGCCGCTGGGAGGCCGAAGATTACCTGGACAATGACGGCATCACCGACGAACCGCTTAAGATCAAGATCGCACTTGAGATCAAAGACGATGAAATGACACTTGATTTTACCGGGTCGTCGCCGCAATGCGCTGGCCCTGTTAACATCGCCTTGCCGACGACTGTAGCGACCGCCTATGTGGCCATTAAGCATGTGTTTCCCGCGCTGCCCGCCAATGCAGGTGTGATGCGGCCCATAGATGTGATCGTGCCTGAGGGCAGCCTTTTGGCTGCGCAGTTTCCCGCGCCGACGGGGGGCTATACGGAAACCATCCTGAGGATGATCGACGTGGTCTTTTCTGCCTTCGCGCAAGCCGCACCCGAGCGCGTCGTTGCCAACGCCTATGGCACCATCAATGCGCTTTCCATCGCCGGCAAGCGCAGCAATGGCCAGCCCTGGGTCATGTTCTCGTTTTATGGCGGCGGCCATGGCGGTTCGGTTGAAACGGACGGGCTCAACCACGGCAATGCGCCGATTTCAACCGCCACGATCCCGCCCATGGAAATACTCGAGGCGGCCTATCCCGTTATGTTCCGCAAATGGGCGCTGCGTCCAGACAGCGGCGGCGCGGGGGCGCACCGCGGCGGGCTTGGCGCGGTCTACGAGATCGAGGTATTGGAAGAGAACGGCGCCGAGGCGTTCCTCTTTGGTGAACGCGGGCGCTTTGCTCCCAAGGGAATTGCCGGCGGCGGCGACGCCGCGCTTAACGTCTTCACCTATGAGCAGGATGACGGCTGGCACAGCCCGCCACTGGCCTCCAAAATGCGAGGCATCAAGCTCAAAGCGGGACAAGCCGTGCGGTTGGAAACGCCGGGCGGCGGAGGATATGGCGCGGCGTCCGAACGAAACCCCGAAGCCGTGGCCCGCGATGTTGCGAGAGGACTGGTAAGCGACGCAGAAGCAGATGCCGCATATGGCACGCAATGGCGAGAGGACACAGCATGAGCAGTCTGATGATCGGTGTCGACGTGGGCGGCACATTTACAGATGTCTTCGTTTTAAATGAGGCCGAAGGCACCGCCAGCGTCGCCAAGGTTCCGACAACACGGCCCGACCAATCGAGCGGTTTCCTTGATGGAATCGGGCGCGAGGTTCAGAACCTGTCCGAGATTACCGTGGTGGTGCATGGCACGACAGCCGGCACGAACGCGCTTCTGGAACGCAAGGGCGCGAAAACCGGTGTGATCTGCACCGAAGGTCTGCGTGATGTGCTGGAAATGCGCCGCCGCGACAGGCCGCGCACATGGGGGCTGCGCGGCGACTTTGAACCCGTGGTGGACCGTCGCAATCGCCTCGAGGTTCCCGAACGCACCCTGTCCGATGGCATTGTGCGCACCCCCGTAGACCTTGAGGCCGTGCGGGCCGCCGCCAGAACGTTGCAGGCACAAGGCTGCGAAGGCGCTGCGATCCTGTTTGCCAATTCCTACGCCAATACCGCCAACGAAGATGCTGCCTTGGCAGCGCTGCGCGAAGTCTGGCACAATGAGCATGTCTCTGCCTCCTCCGAGATCCTGCCCGAAATCCGCGAATTCGAACGCTTCTCGACCACTGCGCTCAACGCCTATTTGCAGCCCGAGGTTTCGGGTTATCTGGGACGGCTTGAAAACGCGCTCAAGGCGGGCGGGTTCGATGGCGAATTCATGATTGTGCAATCCAATGGCGGTGTCATGGCCGTGGATACCGCTTGCCGTCTTCCCGTGCGCACCGCGCTTTCTGGCCCGGCGGCCGGTGTGATCGCCGCGGGCTATATTGCTGGGTCGGCGGGGTTCGAGAATATCATCACCGGTGATATGGGCGGGACAAGCTTTGATGTGTCGCTGATTGCCGAAGGGCAGTCCATGTTGTCTCCACAGACCTCGATTGATTTCGGTATGATCGTGCGCAACCCGATGATCGAGATCACCACCATCGGCGCGGGCGGGGGGTCCATCGCCTGGGTCGACAAGGGCGGGTTGCTTAACATTGGCCCCGAAAGCGCAGGCAGCAACCCGGGCCCCGTGGCTTATGGCCTTGGCAACACCCGCCCGACAGTGACCGACGCCAATGTGGTCCTAGGCCGGATAGATCCGGACAACCCCATCGGTGGCAAGCTTGACCGGTTGGATGTGGACGCGGCAAGCCGGGCGATTGATGAACATGTTGGCGGCCCCCTAGGGCTTTCCACGGTGGACGCCGCCGAGGCGATCCTCAAGGTCGCCAACAGTCGCATGGCGGGCGCGATCCGCCTTGTCAGTATCGAGCGTGGCTTTGACCCCAAGCGCTTCGCATTCATGCCGTTTGGCGGCGGCGGCGCGCTTCATGCAGGTGCAATGCTGGCCGAAGTGGGCATATCGCGGGCCATCGTGCCGCGTTATCCCGGAGTGACTTCGGCCATGGGCTGCGTCATTGCCGATATGCGTCAGGATTTCGTACAGACAATCAACTCGCTGGTGGATGCGCTGGATGAGACGGCATTAGGCGCTTTCATGCAGGACCATGTTGACCAGGGCATGGCGCTGCTCGATGCGGCCCGCACCACATTCGAAGCGCGTGAGTTGAGCTTCGAGCTTGACATGGCCTATATCGGGCAGACGCATACGGTATCGGTTCCCCTGACCGTGAAAACGGTGGAGGGCAAGGTGGCTGCACCGACACCCGCTGAAATCGAAGAGGCCTTTGATAGCTCCTACCGCGCAACCTTTGGCAGGCTCTTGCAGAACGGCGTGCGACGGATCTTGAATCTGCGCAGTGCTGTGACCGGCAAGCGACCAAAGTTTGACCTGAGCACCTTGGCCCCGTCCAAGACAGGTTCGGCCGAGCCTATGGGCCAGAGGCAGGTGCATTTCGCCGATGGCTGGTATTCCACGAAGATCTATGATCGGCTTGCCCTGCCTGTGGGAACTGTCATCACGGGCCCCGCGATCCTCACGCAGCCTGACACCACGGTGCTCATCGAGCCCGATTTGCAAGGCCGTGTTGATCGGTTCGGCAACACCATTATCGAACCCCTGGAGGATGCATCATGAGTAATCCAGCCACATGGGATATCTCACGCACGGGACTTCTGACGATTGACCTACAGAATGATTTCATACACCCCAAGGGCGCCTATGGCCGCGCTGGCCAGACAGCAGAAAGCATTGCGGCCTTGCCCGATCGCATAGCGCCGATGGCGCGGGCGCTTCAAGCCAGGGGCGGGCGCTATTTCTCGGCGCAGTTCACTCTGGTGCCAGACAAAGACGGCGAACCGCTGATTGCGCCACATCTCAAGGAGTTACGCCCTTTTCTGGGCAAGGGTGATTTTGCGCCTGGCAGTTTTGGGCATACGCTTGTGGATACGCTCCAACCTGCGGATTTCGTGATCGAAAAAGTGGCTTATTCGGCATTCTACCAGACCCGGCTGGAATACCTGATGCGCGCCGTTGGAATCTACCATCTTATCGTGGGCGGCATCGTCACCAATGGCGGCGTCGCGTCTACCTTGCGCGATGCCCATCTGCGCAACATCGAAACCGTGATGCTGACAGATGGCTGCGCCGCCTTCAAACCAGAGGTGCACGAGGCTACGCTTCTGTCGCTGGGGACGGTGACCCAGCAGATGAGCTGCGCCGAGGCACTGGCCTTGATCGAGGGCACGTCATGAGCCTTGGGAAACATCTTCAGAACAAGGAAATCGTCGTGGCGCCCGGAGTTTATGACGGGCTGACAGCATCGCTCGCCGAGGCAGCAGGGTTCGAGGCGCTCTACCTCAGCGGCGCGGCCGTGGCCTACACGCGGTTGGGACGGCCCGACATTGGCCTTACCACGGCTTCCGAGATGGCCGATACGATGACGTTAATCGCCGACCGCACGGCGCTGCCTGTGATCATTGATGCCGACACAGGCTTTGGCAATGCGCTCAACGCGCAGCGCACAATGCGGCTTTATGAGCGGGCCGGGGCCTCGGCCCTGCAGATGGAGGACCAGACCTATCCGAAGCGCTGCGGGCACCTAGCCGACAAATCGCTCATCCCGGCCTCGGAAATGGTTGGTAAGATTGCCGCGATGGCCGATGCTCGGGCTTCTGACGAGACGCTGATCATTGCGCGCACCGATGCGATTGCAGTTGAAGGTTTTGCCGCCGCCGAAGACCGCGCCGAGGCCTATCTTGAAGCGGGCGCAGATGTGCTCTTCATCGAAGCGCCACAAAACCGTGCGCAGTTGGAACAGGTCGCAGCGCGCTTTGCTACGCGCGTGCCACTTCTCGCTAACATGGTAGAGGGCGGAGCGACACCAATCACTGGTGCGGATGACCTTGAAAAACTTGGGTTTTCCATCGTGATCTTTCCCGGCGGTATTGTCCGTGCCCTGGCCCGGACTGCGCTGGACTATTACCAGAGCTTGGCTACCAACGGCTCGAACAAGCCCTTTGCCGACCGAATGTTTGATTTCGGCGGCCTTAACGGCGTGATCGGGACCGACGAGATGCTGAAGAACGGGGCGCGGTATGACGGTTCCGACAGTTAAGCCGCCCCCCGATCGCTTTGATCTTGAGGTAGAGCTCCTGATAATCGGCGCGGGCGCCTGCGGTCTGATCGCCGCGCTTTCAGCCAAGGAAACCGGGCAGGAAGTTCTGGTCATCGAAGCCGATGCTATCCCTTCAGGGTCCACGGCTCTTTCGGCTGGGCTGATCCCGGCGGCGGGAACCAAGCTGCAACAGGCGGTAGGCATTGACGACAGCCCGGCGCAGTTCGCAGCAGATATCCAGGCCAAGGCTCACGGTGAAAATGATCAGGAACTTGTTGACCTTCTGGCTCAGAATTCCGCCGACGTGATCGACTGGCTTGCCGAGGTGCATGGGCTGCCCTTCTCGGTTGTCGATGATTTCGATTACCCCGGCCATTCCAGCCGCCGCATGCACGGGCTGCCGACGCGCGCGGGTGCCGAACTGATAGACGCACTGCGCAGCGCCGCCGAGCGTGCAGACGTCGACATCATCTGCGCACGCCGCGCCGAGACGCTTTTTTTCGCTGACGGCCTGGTGCATGGCATCGCCGCACGTCGCCCCGACGGCGGTGTGGAAACCATCGGCTGCAAGCGCCTGATCCTTGCGTGCAACGGCTTTGGCGGCAATCGCGCGCTGGTGGCCCGGCATATGCCCGAGATCGAAAGCGGTCTTTGGTTTGGCCATGATGGCAACCAAGGCGAGGCCGTGCTTTGGGCCGATCAGATTGGCGCGGCAACCCGGCATCTGGGCGCCTATCAGGGCCATGGCAACGTGGCCCACCCCCATGGTATCCTCATCACCTGGGCCACGATCACTGAAGGCGGCGTGCAAGTGAACCGCGCAGGAAAGCGTTTCTGGAATGAGGCGCAGGGCTATTCCGAGGCCGCTCGCGCCGTGCTGTCGCAACCCGGTGGCGAGGCCTTTGCCATCTTTGATGCGCGTATCGCCACTATCGCGCGGCAGTTCGAAGATTTCAAACGCGCCGAAGTGCAGGGCGCGGTGAAAACCGCCAATACGCTGGACGAACTGGCCGATGCCCTTGGCCTGCCCGCCGACGCACTTTCAGAAACCATGGATAATATCCCAACCGATGGCACGGATGGCTTTGGACGCACCTTCGGAAAGACACGTCTTTCACCGCCCCATTGCGGCGTGCGGGTGACCGGCGCGCTGTTTCACACTCAGGGGGGGCTGCAAGTTGACAGCTCGGCGCGGGTCATCACCCGCGATGGCTTGCCAATCCCCAACCTATTCGCAGGCGGCGGCGCTGCCTGCGGTGTGTCCGGTCGTGGAGACAGTGGGTATCTATCCGGAAACGGCCTGCTGGCGGCAGTGGTATTGGGGCGTATCGCTGGAAACGCGGCCGCCGCTTGACGAACAAACAACTCAAAACCCCACTGACTTCAAAAGACTGGAAGCAGACGTTGGCATTAGTACAACGGAGGGATGGTTTGTCCGCATCTTCCCAGTTCGGCAGCGGCGCAGCGAAGGACCGGTTCAGGTTTGGGCTTGCCAGCCCGATTTGAAAGTCCGCTTCCGCCGTTTCGACTCGGTGTTCTCGCGGTCGCAGAGAATGGCCAGTGTCCGGCCATTCTGTGGAAAAACAACTTGTTGCTAGGGTCCGAAATTGCTTCGGAGGTGCGATGCGCTGATGCAGTGCCGGGCTAGAATGTTGGGCATGTTAAATGTCGGCTATCGCGTTTGAAGTAGCTGTGAAAACCAGTTCTTCGCTCAGCGCCATGCGCATCACTTCGAACTCGTACCTGTTTCATAAGCCGACTCGGATATCTGACGGAGGCCTCAAATTGACCGATTTTCCGAGCGTGTCCGAAGTATTGGTACGAGCTATGTTTTGACAACTCCAACAGCTCCGTTCACATCACCCGTGGTGACACGAAGGTGACCGCGGACCTCTACCAAAACGGTGACACGATGCCGAAACGGTAACAGGTTACCGCTTAACACGTTGGAAACATTTCAGGAATGTATGTAGGGTTTTGGTGGAGCCTAGGAGGATCGAACTCCTGACCTCTACAATGCCATTGTAGCGCTCTCCCAGCTGAGCTAAGGCCCCAAATTTTCCAAGCTTGTCAGCTTGTGACGCGCTATTTAGGCGCTCGCCGGGGCGGGATCAAGCGAAAAAATCCCGCCCCGCCAAAATTATTCGTCGTCGTCATTGCTCGGAACGTCGGCGATCTCATCGAGCGACATGTCGTCGTCCTCTTCGTCGTCCAGAACATCGTCATCGAGGTCCAGATCGACGGAATCATCATCTTCCAGAACCGAATCCGCATCATCGGACGCCATGGCTTTTGCCTTCATGGTTTCCGCATCCTCGGAATCAGCTGCGATCATCCGGCTCTTGCCGGCTTCGACTTCCACGACATCGCCCGTGTAGGGGCTGATGATTGGGTTTTTGTTCAGGTCATAAAAGCGTTTGCCGGTGGTCGGGCACACGCGCTTGACGCCCCATTCTTCTTTGGGCATGGGTAATCCCCTTCAATTCGGTGTGAGTTGTTTCTCGACGATCCGCGCCACCTGCCATATCAGGAACGGCGTGTCAAAGGGTAACACGCGACAACCGGCCAAGGAGCGCGCATGACGCAACATATCCTCCCCGGATCGCCGCCGCTGACGGTGAATCTGCGCCGCGCGCCGCGCGCCCGCCGGATCAGCCTGCGCGTGTCGCGACTCGACGGCACCGTGACCCTGACCATCCCCCCCGGCGTGTCCGAACGCGAAGCCCTCGCCTTTGCGCTTGAAAAACGCGACTGGCTGCGCGCGCAACAGGCCAAAAGCCCGGATCGCATCGCCGTCGGCCTTGGCACCACGCTGCCCGTGGCCGGCCGCCCCCGCGAGGTTGTCCCCGGCACCGGGCGCTCGGTCGTGCTTGGCGCCGACACCCTTGCTGCCCCCGGCAAAGCCGACGACGTGGGTGCGCGCCTCCAGGGCTACCTGCGCGAACTGGCCCGCCACCGGCTTGCCGAGGCCGTGGATCACTACGCCGCCCGGCTTGGCCGCCCCTATACCCGTCTCACCCTGCGCGATACCCGCTCGCGCTGGGGCTCCTGTTCGTCACGTGGCGCGCTCATGTTCTCGTGGCGCCTCGTCATGGCCCCGCCCGAGATCCTCGACTACGTTGCCGCCCACGAGGTTGCACATCTTGCAGAGATGAACCACGCACCCGCCTTCTGGAACACCGTCACCCGGATTCACGGCCCCTATGACACGGCACGCCGCTGGCTGCGCGACCAGGGGCAGGAACTGCACAAGTACCGTTTCACCCGCGACTGAAACGCGCAATTGACCCGGCGCGGTTTTGTGATCACATTCACCCCATGATCACATCCGGCCGCTCCGCTCAGGACCCTTCCAGCTCCGCCCATGACCGCGTCTACCGCACCTTGCGCGCGCGCATCATGTATGGCCGCCTCTCTCCGGGCGAAGCCCTGACACTGCGCGGCATCGGCAAGGAATTCGATGTCTCCATGACCCCCGCGCGCGAAGCGGTGCGCCGCCTTGTTGCCGAAGGCGCGCTGTTCCTGTCCAACTCCGGCCGGGTCTCCACCCCGGAACTCACCCCCGAGCGGATCGAAGAGCTTGCGGCCCTGCGCGCCCTGATCGAGGTCGAACTCGCCAGCCGCGCCCTGCCGCGCGCCCACATGGCCCTGATCGACCGACTCACGGCGATCAACGGCAACGTCGCCGAAGCGGTCGCCCGGCGCGACGCGGTCAGCTATATTCAGTCCAACCTCGAATTCCACCGCACGCTATACCTGCGCGCCCAGGCCCCGGCGATGCTTGCCATGGCCGAAACCGTCTGGCTGCAACTCGGCCCCACCATGCGCGCGCTCTATGGCCGGCTGCGCAAGACCGAACCGCCGCATTACCACCGCCTGATCATCGCCGCCCTGCGCGCCGGAGACGAACCCGGCCTGCGCCTCGCGGTGCGCTCGGATGTCACCCAGGGGCTGCGTCTGCTCGCCGGCTGACCCCTCTTTCTTTTTCCCCAAATACCCCGGGGGGAGTCGCAGCCCCGCTGCGACGGGGGGCAGCGCCCCCCACTACCCCTGTGTTGGCCAGACCCGGTGTTCATCGTCGATCACCACCGCGTGACGATGCCGTCGTCCACCATGTTCCAGAATATGCGGATGATCCTCCGGCAGGTCGGGATGCACATGCTCCACGACGCGCTCCCCCCGCCACAACCAAAGCGCCAGCGCCGTGCTCGCGGCGGCAATCGCCCCCATGAGCACCAGCGCCCCCCAAAGCGAGCCATAGGTGGCGCCATATCCCGCAAGCGGATATGTCACCAGCCAGCACAGGTGGCTCAGCGCGAATTGCGCCGTGAACACTGCCGGGCGGTCCTCGGCGTGGGCCGATCGCCGCAACAGCCGCCCCGACGGGGTCAGCACCGCCGAATAGAGCGCCCCGGTCACGGCCCAGACGCCAAGGAAGACCCCCCAGGCCAGCGGTCCCTGCATGGCCATCCACAGCCCATGTGCCAGGGTCAGCACCGTCAGTAGAACCGCCGCGCACGCCATCACCCGGCGATCCCGCAACCGTTCCAGCACCCCCGGCAGGATCAGCGCTGCTGCCATGCTGCCCGCGCCAAACGCCGCCATCGCCACGGCCAGCGCACTTTCGCCCAACCCATATGTCTCGCGCACCATCACCACCGTGTTGACCAGCACAAAGGCCCCGACCGCCGCCGCACCCATGTTAAAGGCCAGCAACCCGCGCAGACGCGGTGTGTTGAGGTAAATCCAGATCCCCCGCGTCACCCGCTCGCGAAACGGACGCGGCACATCGCTGCCACGCTGCGGTATCCGCGCCTGCCACACCAGCAGGGCGGATCCGAGAAACCCAAAAGCCGTCCCCACGAACAAACCGTGATAACTCATCACCAAGAGCAACAAACCGGCCAGCATCGGCGACAGCAGGTTTTCCAGATCATACGCCACGCGCGACAGCGACAATGCCCGCGTATAGGCCCCCTCGTCTTCCAGAATATCCGGGATCGTCGCCTGAAAGGTCGGCGTGAACGTGGCCGAAGCCGCCTGTAACAGGAAGATCAGCCCATAGACCTGCCCCACGGTCTCGACAAAGGGCAGGCACAGCGCCACCCCCATCCGCACCACGTCCATCCCGATCAACACCGCGCGGCGTGGCAGCCGCGCCACCAGCGCGCCGGTGATGGGGGACAAGCCGACATAGGCCACCATCTTGACCGCATAAGCCGTGCCCAGCACCGCCCCCGCCGCCGGTCCCGCAAGATCATAGGCCAGCAGGCCCAGCGCCACGGTCAACAGCCCGGTGCCGATCAACGCCACCACCTGTGCTGCGAACAGGCGCGCAAAATCCCGATGTTTCAGAATCTCCAGCATGGCGCCAGCCTACCCGCCGCGCCGCCGGGCGCAATGGCTCATGCCGTGTCGTCCGGGTCCGCGATCACACCCTTCCACTGTGCCCGCGCGGCGAAAGTTTGCAGCAATTGCCAGCCATAGGTCTCGCGAACCCCGGTCGCCTGCCCGTGACTGGCCGGGGTCACCGGCGCCGTCAGCGCCGGTTCAAGAAAAAACCCGACCGAATGGCGCGGCCCTGGACGGCTCAGCACCCGATGCGGCGTCGCGGGCACCGCGCCATCCGTCAGCCGGGTCATAACGTCCCCCACATGCACCGAAATCGCATTTTCACGGACCGGGATATCCCGGAACACCCCGTCCGGCCCCTCGGCCTGCAAGCCCGGCGCGGCCTGCCACAACAGCGAAAGGCCCGACGCATCCGTATGCCGCCCGGCGGACACAACCGCACCGCCCGCCGCCGGGTCGGCCGCCGCCGCCCCCTCCGGATAGCTGAGAAACCGCAGGGTCGAATGATCCCCTTCGAACCGGGCACGGATCGTCGCCTCGTCAAACCCCGCCGACCGCCCGATGGAAAGGATCATGGCCTGCGCCACCCGGTTCAGATGCGCGTAATGCGCCCGGACGGTTGCCCGCCACCCCGGTTCCGGCTCCGGATCGGGCCAAGGCGTCGGCTCGCTCAGGATCTCCATCCCCGGCAGATCCGGCCCCGGCGCCGGTCGCTCCGGCCCCACGTCATAGAAGTCATTCTGCAAAAGCCGCTCGGGACTGCGCGGCCAAAGGCCCCGATAGTAGAATCTGTTTTCCGGCGCCATATGTCGCGTCGTGATCGCGCGACGCGTGTCCTCGGGCAAGTCGAATACCTTGAGACCCACACGCGCCCGCGCATCCACCTTGTCGGCATCCGGATAGCCGGTGACAACCACCGCCCCGGTGCGTCTCAACCCATCCCATAGCGCCGCAACACAGGCGTCCCGCGCCGCCCCGTCGGGGCCAAACAACGCAGAAATATCAACGCTCTCAACGATTTCTGGTGCAGGTGTATCGGTCACGGGCACGCCTCTCGGTGTCCGAGTGTAGCGCGCCGCCCTGACCTGTCAATTCAGGGGGTCAGGCCGCCAGTCCCTTGGAGCCAAGCCCGAGGAACTTCTCGCGCCGTGCCTTGATCAGCTCTTTCGGCCCCTGGTTGTCCATTTCCTTGAGCATGCCGGCAATCGCCGCACCCACGGCCTTGATCGTCGCCGCGCGGTCCCGATGCGCGCCCCCCTTGGGTTCGCCAATCACCCGGTCCGCGACGCCCAGCTTCTTGAGGTCCTGCGCCGTCAGGCGCAGCGCCTCGGCCGCTTCGCGCATCTTTTCGGCATCCTTCCACAGGATCGACGCACAGCCCTCGGGCGAGATCACCGAATAGACCGAATGTTCCAGCATCGCGACTCGGTTCGCCGTGGCAAAGGCCACCGCCCCGCCCGATCCGCCTTCGCCGATCACCACGGACACCACCGGCACACCGATCTGCAGGCATTTTTCCGTCGAGCGCGCAATCGCCTCGGACTGGCCGCGTTCTTCCGCGCCCTTGCCCGGATAGGCGCCGGGCGTATCCACTAGCGTCACCACCGGCAGGCCGAACTTGTCCGCCATCTCCATCAGCCGGATGGCCTTGCGATAGCCTTCGGGGCGCGCCATGCCGAAATTGCGCTCGATGCGCGATTTGGTGTCGTTGCCCTTTTCGTGGCCAATCACCATCACCGGCCTGTCGTTGAACCGCGCCAGACCGCCCATGACCGCGTGGTCATCGGCAAAGTTCCGGTCCCCGGCCAGCGGCGTGTACTCGGTGAACAGCGCCTCGATGTAATCCTTGCAATGGGGCCGCTCGGGATGCCGCGCCACCTGGCATTTGCGCCACGGCGTCAGGTCCTTGTAAAGCTCATCCAGAAGCGCGGCCGCCTTGCGGTCCAGCGCCGCCGCCTCTTCGGACACATCCATCTCTTCGTTCTGCCGCGCCATCGCGCGCAGTTCTTCTGCCTTGCCTTCGATTTCGGCCAGCGGTTTTTCGAAGTCGAGATAGTTGGTCATTGGGCACTCCGGACGACTTTATTTCTCTCGCTATATGACCTTGACCAAGGGTAATTGCAACGGTCCGATGACAAGGGCAGGGATCGCCATGAACTCAGCAAGATTTGTGACATCGGCCTGTGCCATGGCTTGGGACGTGACAAGGAAACTGTAATGCAAAGCTACGAAGACCGCCTGATGCGCGTTTTGCGCTACATCCACGACAACCCCGCCGAGGACCTGTCGCTGGATCGCCTCGCAGACGTCGCCGCGCTGTCACGGTTTCACTGGCACCGCGTGTTTCACGCCATGACCGGGGAAACCTGTGCACAGGCCGTGCGCCGCGTGCGCCTGCACCGCGCCGCCAACCTGCTTCTGGAAAGCGACATGGCGCTGGATCACATCGCCTCTACGGTCGGCTATGACAACCTGCGCAGCTTTTCGCGCGCCTTCCGCGCGGAATACACCCTTTCGCCCAGCAGTTTTCGCAAAAATGGCGGTCCCCTGACGCCGCTTCTCACCCGTACCAGAAAGGCCCCCGCCATGCATCCCGTGACGATCCGCACGGACCCGCCCCGCACCCTTGTCGGCCTGCCCCATACCGGCGCCTACAACCAGATCGGACGCAGCTTTGATGCCTTCTCCGCGCTGGCCCAATCGCGCAACCTATGGCCCCAGCTTGGCCACATGATCGGCATGTATCACGACGACCCCAGCATCACACCCGAAGCCGACCTGCCCAGCTTTGCCGGGGCCGAATGGCGCGGCGAGGAGAGCCCACAAGGGCTGGAACAGCGCCACCTTCCCGGCGGACGCGTTGCGGTCATGACCTTCAAGGGCCCCTATGCCGAACTGCCCAAGGCCTATGACATGTTCTACGGTACATGGCTGCCGCACTCGGGCGAACTGCCCGCCGATGATCCCTGTTACGAGATCTCGCTCAACTCCCCGATGACCACTCCGCCACGGGACCTGATGACCGAAATCTGCCTGCCCCTCAGGGAGCCGGAACAATGACCGGCAAGCTGGATTTCAAAAAAAGCGACAAGGCGTTCTATGCGGGCAAGCAAGCCCGCTGGGACCGGCTCACCATCCCCGCCATGACCTTTCTCTGCATCACTGGTCAGGGCGATCCCAACGGCCCGACCTATGCCCGGGCCCTCGCGGTGCTCTACCCCGTCGCCTATGCGATCAAGTTCGCCCACAAGGCGCGCGGCGCGGATTTTGTCGTTCCACCGCTCGAGGCGCTCTGGTGGGCCGACGACCCTTCGGTCTTTGTCAGCGGTACCCGCAGCGCATGGCAATGGACTGCCCAACTGCGCCTGCCCGATGACGTGACACAAGACGACCTCGACACCGCGCGCGACAACGCCGCCGCCAAGCTTTCGAAAAAGGGGAGCGACACACGTGCGCTCGCGGAACTCCGCCATGAAACCCGGACCGAAGGCGACTGTCTGCAAACCCTGCATATCGGTCCCTATACCGACGAGGCTCCTACGCTGGCCCATCTGCATGATGTTCTGATGCCTGAACAGAACCTGACCTTCCACGGCCCGCATCACGAAATCTACCTCTCCGACCCCCGTCGCACCGCCCCGGAAAAACTCCGCACGCTCCTGCGTCAGCCGGTTCAGCCCGTCACAAGCACCGGATAAAGCGACGCCAGCAGCAGCCCGGCCATGCTCCAGTTGAACACCGCCAGCCGCCGGGGCGAGGTCAGCACCCGCTGCATCTGCTGGCCCAAAACGGTCCAGCAGCTCACACTCGGCAGGTTGATCGCCCCGAACACCGCCGCCACAAGGCCAATCGCCCAGAGCGTCCGGTCCGGCGCATAAAGCGTGATCGCGGTCAGCGCCATGCTCCACGCCTTGGGATTGACCCATTGGAACAGCGCCGCCTGCAAAAACGTCAACGGCCGCCCGCCCTCCTGCCCCGCCTCGGGCGCGCCCGCATGGGCAATCTTCCACGCCAGCCACACCAGATAGGCCACCGAAAGCACTTTCAAAACGGTGTAGGACACCGGAAAGGCCTCAAACACCTGCATTAGCCCGACCCCGACCAAAACGATCATCACCGTGAACCCGACCCCGATCCCCAGCATATGCGGGATCGTGCGCCAGAACCCGAAATTTGCGCCCGACGCCATCAGCATCAGGTTGTTCGGCCCCGGTGTGATCGAGGAAACGAAGGCATAAAGGCTTAGCGCCGCAAGAAGGTCAGTCGTCATGACCGAAATCTTGCCCCAATGTCACCCGCCATGGAAATCAATATGTGTGACCTGCCAGCGCACATTTCCTGATGGGCCCCACTCGACCGGCAGGCGCTCCCGCCCTCTTCGGGGCCTGACGGCCCCTGCCAGAGCTTGGGCCCGGCTCAGCAAGCTGAGCCTGCCCTTCCATGACAAACCCGCCTCAGAACCCCGCGACCCGTTCAGCCAGCCAGAAGGTCGCGATACAACCGATCCCATACCCCGCGACCCGCTCCCCCAGACGCATCACCGCCGGACCGCCAAGCCCGATACCGTTCACGACCCGCCCCCCGACAAACATCGCCGCAAGGATGACCGCCACGAAGACAAGCTGCCCGGTCTCCACCCCGATATTGAACGCCAGCAACGCAACCGCGACATCCGACTCGGGCAAACCGATCTCGCGAAGCGCCCCGGCAAACCCCAGCCCGTGCAACAGCCCGAAGGCAAAGGCGACCATCCACGGTGCCCGCTCGGACAACCGGGGATGTGCATGGTTGCGCTTGAGCATTTCGATCGCAAGGAACACGACCGAAAGCGCAATGATCGCCTCGACCGGCGGGCCCGGGATCGACAGATGCCCCAGCGCCGCCAGCGCGAGGGTGATACTATGCGCCACGGTAAAGGCGGTGATCGCACCGACAAGCCGCCGGGGCGCGCGGATCAGAAGCACGAGGGCCAGCACGAAAAGCAGGTGGTCCCACCCTTCGAGAATATGCTCGAACCCCAAGACCCCGTATGTCCCCAGAACCCCCCACACGGTTTGCACCTCCGGCACGACGAATTCCGGTGCAGACGGGGTCAACCGGAACGTCACGGGCGACTGTTCCAGAGCCTCGAAACGCACCAGAACATCCGTGGCCTGCCGCTCAAGCCCCTCGATACGGATCATCCGACCGGCCATCCCTTCGGGACAGATTGCAGTCCAGCCAGAAGCCCACGCCTGCCCGTCCGACACCGGCGCCGGCCCTGTTGCAGGCGCACAGCCTTCGGGCAACCGGGCGGTGATCGCCATGGGTGTACCCTGCACATCCGGCTTGCGCCAGAACACCTGCCACGCCCGCGCATCAAGCTGACGCAGGCTCAAGTAGCCCGGATCAAGCGCATGGGCGCGCGCACCAGTCGCCGCAACCACGAACAGGCAACAAACCATCAAAGCACGCAAAAGGCTCATTGGGACATCCAGTTCGCAATGTCGTCTGCGCTGGGCTGCTCTACCTCGTACAGCCCCAGAAGCGACTTCACATAGGCTTCGGTGATCTCGGCACCCAGCGCCCTGCGCCAATCGGCCAGCACGTCGTCCCGGATGTCGTCAAGGCGGGGCAGTTCACCCGGCTGATACGTCGAAACCCGCACAAGATGCGGCCCATAACCGGACATCACCGGACCGGCCCACTCCCCGACCGGCAGCGCCTGTACCTGCGCAAAGAACCCGGTTCCGAACACCCCGTCCACCTGTCGGTCGGTGCTGAGCGCAAAATCGGTCGGCAGCAATTGCTGTCGGCGCGCCATCGCAGGGTCCTCCCCCCGCTGCAACACCTCCAAAGCGGCTGCAATCGTCGCGCTGTCCGCGCCGCGCGGCAGGCCATATTGCGCAAACGCGATCTGCGGGCTTCTGGTGTAGCGGCTGGCATTTTCTTCCAGATGCGCCTGCAGCGTCGCATCGTCGGGGATCATGGCCTGCGCCTGCGACGTGGTCAAAAACCCCATCTTCTGAACCAGCCGGTTGCGGATGATTCCGTCCCCCTGATCCAACCCCATCGCACGCGCTTCGCGCACCATCACCTCTTCCTGCACATAGTTCTCGACAAGTGCGAACAATTCATCAACCGTCGGCGCCCGGTTCAGCTTGGCTTCGAACTGGGCGGCCATCGTCTCGACCATGGGTCGTGCGACCTGAATGCGCTTCGCATCCGGCTCCGGCTCTGGCGGCGCGTCCGCGTTTGCCAACGCAAACCATGCAAAAATGGCGATACCGATGGCGGCAAAATGAACGAAAGGTTCTTTGAGAAATGACATGGCCTGCCTGTGATTTTATGTGAATTAGATGTCCTGAACCTGTCTCGGGCAAAGTCTGCACCAGCGCCCTCAACATTTTCCAGCACCGCTCGTTTGTCCAGCCTTCATGCGTGACTATCGCCCAAAGCCCTATCCCGAAAGGCGCGCATTGGTCTGGGATGGTAGCTCGCCATAGACGGCCTTGTATTGCGCGCTGAACCGACCCAGCTCGGTAAATCCCTGCTCAAGCGCCGCCGCCTTGACCGGTGCGGCGCCTGACTCGCTCCCGGCCAGGGCCGAACGCGCACGCGCAAGCCGTTGCAGCATGAAAAACCGGTTCGGGGTTTGCCCGGTCATATCACGAAACACGCTGATCAACGTGGGTGCGCTCATGGAAAACGCGGCGCAAAGCTGCGCCATGGACACGGTTCCCGGATCTCTTTCATCGACATAGTCCCGGATACGCCTGACCAATGCCGCCTTGTTGCGAAGCGGTGTCTTTTGATCGGCATCCCGGATCGAAGACGCCGCCACCGATGCCGCCAGCAACCGGATCAACGCCTGCGCGCCACCATGGCCATCCCCGCGCATGCATCTCTGCTCAAGGATGTGTTCCATCTCGAACACAAGCTGCCTGTATTGCGCGGCAGGCAAACGGCACAAAAGCGTCAGACTGTGCCCATCCGGCAGGTCGCGCCCGGTCAGGGCCTCCAATTCCTCAAGGAAGGGCACAAGCGGCACACGGCCACACAGCACCTTGCGCCTTTCGGCCAACAGCTCGTTTTCATCCGAAAACAGGTTCATGAAGAACGTGTCTCGCTCAAGGATATGGCCGTTGATCCTCCAATGGCTGCCAGCGTCATAGGGCACCGTGAAATTTGCGTTCAGCCTGAGCTGTGCTGTATTTATGAGCGCCTGAGGTTCGAAACCCAGCCTCAGAAGACGTGAGTCGCCGAACTTTGCGACAATCAACTCGCCCACGTCCAACCCCTTGCCATATTGCACAATTTTTCCATCCACCAAACCAGACGCATAGGCTTCGCGGATTGAAGTTTGCAGGATTTTAGTCTCGGATTTTAATTTTTGCATATCGAATTTCGAAACAAAGCGAAGCGCTGGGACTATGCTGAGCTAATCTGATTTAGCTGGAGTATACCATGCGCAACTTCGTTCTGACGACTCTTCTGTCAATTTCAACTGCGATTGCCCCATTTGCGGCGGCGGCCCAGGATAACGGGGCAGAAGGTTCGCCGAATGCCGTTCTGATTCGAGGAGCGAGCATTTTCACCGGCTGTTCGCCCGACCTTCTCGAAGGTCAGGACGTCTATGTCGCGGGCAACCTGATTTCCAAGATCGGCCCCAACCTCGAGGCCCCCGATTTCGCCACCGTGATCGAGGCCGACGGCCACATCCTCATGCCCGGCCTGATCGACGCTCACTGGCACGGCGTGTTTGCCGAGGCCACGATCGGCAAGCTTTTCACCACCAACGAAGGCTATTGGAACCTGCTGGCTGCGCGCGCCAGCAAGAACGCGCTGATGCGCGGCTTCACCACGCTGCGCGACACGGCTGGCCCGATGTTCGACATCGCTCGTGCAACCAACGACGGGACCATCGTGGGCCCGCGTATTTATCCTTCCGGCCCCGCGCTGTCACAAACCTCCGGACACCAGGATTTCCGCCTGACACGCGATGTGCCCGCGACACCGGACAAGCTGCACTCATTTGAAACCTCGGACATGTTCTATATCGCGGACGGCGTGCCCGAAATGCTCAAGCGCGTACGCGAAAATTTGATGCAGGGCGCAACCCAGATCAAGGTGATGGCCGGTGGCGGTGTCACCTCGGCCTATGACCCGATCCACACGATCCAGTTCACCAAGGCCGAAATGGCGGCTGCTGTCGAGGCCGCCGAAAACTGGGGCACCTATGTCCTGACCCACGCCATCAACGACGCTGCGGTCAATCACTCGCTGGATGCCGGGGTGAAAAGCATTGAACACGGCCACACCTCCACGCGCGAAACGCTTCAGCGGATCAAGGACGAAGGCGCTTGGCTCTCGATGCAGCCGTTCCTGAATGATGACAGCGCCCCGGCCCTTAACGAGTTCCAGCAGGCGAAATACGATTCCGTGGTGAACGGTACCGAATTCGTCTATACCGTCGGCAAGGAAATCGGCGTCAAGTTCGCTTTCGGCACCGACGTGCTGTTCAGCGCGGAACTGGCCGCGAAACAGGGGGCCATCCTCGCCAAACTGGGCAAATGGTTCACCCCTTACGAAACCCTTAAGATGGCGACCTGCGACAACGCCGAACTGCTCAAGATGTCGGGCGAACTGAACCCCTACAAGCAAGGCCCGCTCGGCGTGATCGAGGAAGGCGCCTATGCCGACATTCTTCTCGTTGACGGCAACCCGCTTGATGATCTGGACCTTGTCGCAGATGCCGCAAAGAACTTCGACCTCATCATGAAAGACGGCGTGATCTACAAGAACACGCTCAACTGACCCCTTTTGCGGCGCGCGCCCGCTGCGCGCCGCGACAACTTACCCGGTCGGTACGCTCCGTACCTCATCTTCCCGACGGTTTTCTCAAGGAGTCCGACGTGACATCTTCCGTAACACACCACACCGCCATGAACACGATTGCTGTTTCCTTGATGCTGGGCGCGACGCTGGCCTCTCCTGTCGCGGCGCAGGACGGCTCGAACCTCAACCAGGTTCAGGGCGCGGTGGAAGAAATCAACAACGGCACCAACCCGACACTGCTGACCACCCAAATGGGCCTGCAGTACCAGTTCAACCAGATCAATTCGTCCCTGAACACCGGGCTGCTCGAAGCCTTCTACACCCGCCCCTTCGGTGACGGCAGCAAGGCGTTTCGCTTTACACTTCCCGTTTCCGACAGCCCCTTCAACGCGGCGCCAAATTTCGGCGGCGCGTCTGCGGCCGGGAGCGCAACCGGGCTGGGTGGTGACGAAATGCGCCTGGGTGACATCAGCGTCACCTATATCGACGTGTTCCACCTGACGGAAAGCAATGGCGCGGCCTTTACGGTGGAACTGTTCCTCGACACGGCGGAAACACCAACTTCCGGCTTCGGTCAATTCGCGATGGAAACCTCCGTGTTTTATGCATGGTTCCTCGAAAACGGGTCCATATTTGCGCCTGCATGGGTCCAGACATTCGGCCTTGAAGGCGGCAACAAGGACGGCGTCGACGTCAATACGACGACGATCGACTTCTATTACGTGCCCAAGCTCGCCAACCCCAAATATTACATGACCTTTGACCCGGCCATCATTCATGACTGGGAAAGCAACGACACCTTCGGTAGCCTTCAGGTCACGTTCGGCATGCTGACGGGCAAGGCATTTGGCGGAGATGGGCAGCTTTTCATCAAACCCGGTGTGATGTTCGGCGGCGACGCTCCGGCAGACTGGTCCATCCAGGTTGGCTACAAGGTTCTGAATTTCTGAACCGACCGGGCGCGTGCGCGCTCAGAATGGCGCTTTCGCGCGAAACTTCATGCCCTGCCCGCTTTCGGGATGGTTGATGCGCAATTCCTCGGAATGCAGCATCAACCGGTCATGGGCCGCCGCGTCCCCCTCGGCATAAAGCGGATCGCCAAGGATCACGTGCCCCAGCGCCAGCATGTGCACACGAAGCTGGTGCGACCGCCCGGTCTTGGGCATCAGCCGTACGCGGCTCTCGGCATCTGACTGTTTCAGCACCCGCCAATCCGTCACGGCGGGCTTGCCGTTTTCATGATCCACCATCTGGCGCGGCCGGTTCGGCCAGTCCACGATCAACGGCAGGTCCACCGTCCCGGTCTTTGGCTCCAGTCGGCCCCAAACCCGCGCCACATAGGTTTTCTTGGTCTTGCGCTGCTCGAACTGCATCGACAGGTGCCGCTGGGCATGCGGGGTAAGGGCGAACACCATCACCCCCGACGTGTCCCGGTCCAGCCGATGCACCAACAGGGCGGTCGGAAACGCCGCCTGCACGCGGGTCAGCAGGCAATCGGCAAGGTGCGCGCCCCGCCCCGGCACGGACAACAACCCGGAAGGTTTGTCCACCACGACAATGTCACTGTCCTCATGCAGGACCACCAGCGGGTCCATGGGCGGGTCATATTCGGTCGAAAAACTCATGCGCCCGCAATAGAGCGCCGACGCGGCGTCGGCAACCCGACGTCAGCCTTGCCTGACGCCCCGGAATGGGCAGGCTGATACGCAACAAGAGGAGATCCCCCATGCACCCCACGATCCAGCGCATGACCGAAATCGTCGCCTCGGGCGATGACAGCAAGATCATCGACATCCTGGCCCCCGACGTGGCCTTTCTGCCGCCGACCTACTGGAAAACCTGGACCGGCGGCGAACCCGTGGCCGCGATCCTCGGTCATGTCGGGCAGATCTTCGAGGATTTCACCTATCGCCGCATCATGGGCGAAGGTGCCGACTGGGCGCTCGAATTCCAGTGCAGGATCGGCGATCTCGACGCGGTTGGCGTCGACCTGATCACGCTGAATGACGACGGCCTGATCCAGACCTTCGAAGTTGTCATGCGCCCGCTCAAATCCATCGCCGTCCTGCGCGAAGAGATGATGTCCCGGATCGGCAAGGACGCGCGCTTCCTGAAATACATGAGCGCCATGCGCTGAACGCCAATGGCCTTGGATCGCCTCCTGCGCCTGCCCCTCTCCCCGCTCCTTCTGGCGCAGGGGCTCTGGGTACGTTTCAGCGCCCTGAAACTGCCCGAACCACCGGGCGCACGCGCCGGGGGCGACGCGGGCCCGCGCCTCCTCATCCTGGGCGATTCCTCGGCCGCCGGGGTCGGCGCCACGCACCAGTCCACCGCCCTCTCGGGCCAGCTTTCGCAGGCTCTCGCCCCCCTGACATGGCACCTTGAGGCGGAAACCGGCGCCACCACCAAAACCTCTCTGGCCCGGCTCGACCGCCTGCCGGATACCCCCTTTGACGCGGCCCTTCTCGTGCATGGCGTCAACGACACAACCCGTTTCACGCAACCGCACCGCTTCCGCAGTCGCCAGACAACCCTGATCAACGCGTTGCGCCAGCGCCACGGCGTGGCGCACATCATCCTCTCCGGCGTGCCGCCCATGCATCATTTTCCGCTGCTGCCCCAGCCCCTGCGCTGGGTGCTCGGGTGCCACGCCGAGCGGCTCGACCGGATGCTCGCCGACATCGCACGCGACGATCCCGCCGTCACCCACCTGCCGCTGGACCTGCCTTACGAACCCCGCTTCGTGGCCCGCGACGGCTTCCACCCCTCCGAGGCGGCCTATACCGTCTGGGCCGACCTCCTCGCTGCTCAGCTGCGCCGCACCTGACGCAGCATCGGCAACGTATAGACCACAAGCCCCGCCCAGATCAGCGGAAAGGCAATCATCCGCCCGCGTCCGATCTCTTCCCCGAACAGAAACACCGCCGTCAAAAGGATCATCGACGGCGCGATATATTGCAGGATGCCGATGGTCGACAGCCGCACCAGCTTGGCCGCATTGGCATAGATCATCAGCGGCGCCGCCGTCACCGGCCCAAGCCCGATCAACAACAGCGTATCAAGCCCCGACATGCCGAAGGTGCCCTGCCCCGAAACGCCAAGCCAAAGAACATAGGCCAGCGCCGGCGGACACAGGATCAGCACCTCCAGCAGGAACCCCTGGTTCGGCCCGATCGGCAACGAACGCTTGAACAGCGCGTAAAACCCCCAGCTCACCGTCAGGGCCAGCGATACCCATGGCAGGTCCCCCGCCTCGATCACCAGCACAAGCACCCCGCAGGCCGCCAGCCCGATGGCAATCAGCTGGTTGCGCGCCAGCCGCTCGCGCAACACCAGCGCGCCAAGCGCCACGCTGAACAGCGGGTTGATGTAATAGCCCAGCGCCGCATCAATCGCCTGCCCATTGGAAATTGCCCAGACAAAGATCGCCCAGTTCACCGAGATCAGCCCCGAGGTCAGAAACGCCATGCGCAGCATCTTCGGGTCCCGCAACGCCGCCACAAGATCGTCCGTGCGCCGAAGCAGGATCAGCACGATCCCCGCCACGGGAAGCGACCACAACACGCGGTGCGCCACGAACTCCACCGCGGGCACATGCGCCATCAACTTCATGTAGATCGGCGCCACACCCCAAAGAAGATAGGCCGTGACCGCAAGCGCCACGCCCCTCGGCTCATCCCGCCCCGTGTCCTGCATCACCAACCCTCGTTTCACCCGCTGCCCAACCGGCATAGCGCCGCTTCACTTCTGGGAACATCCGCTTTTTGTGAACACATTCATCACACCCCGTGATGCACATTCACTTTCTTTTTCCCGAAATACCCCGGAGCGCGAGGCAGCGCCTCGCACCGCACGCCCCCTTGTGGGCGTGCATCCCCTGCGCGCCTGCAAGGCGCCCCTTCAAAAACCGTCAAAAGTCATACGGCCTGCCCAAGGCAAACCGCCCCCAGCGCCAGGCACAGCGGCCCATAGACCCGACGGTCCAGCGTGGCAAAAGGCTCTTCCGGGGTCAGCCGCCGCCATCCCGGCAGATAGGCCGCCACACCGCGCCCCAGGAACACCGCCGCCGCACCCCAGATCGCCAGACCGTAAATCCAGCCGGGCAGGAGCGCCGCCGCCAGACCCGCACGCACCAAAAGCACATGCGCGACGCCCGCCAGAACCAGCGCCACGAACAGGCTTGCCGGTTTGGGCGGCATCCTCCGCATGCCTTCGAACCCGGCCACCCGGCGCGCCAGCCGGGCCTCGTCTCCGCCGGGAAACCAGATCCCCATTGCCCAAAGCCCATGCAGCCCGGCAATGCCGCCAAGCACCCCCACTGCCAAGATCACCACGACCATCCCGCGCCCTCCCGTCGTTTGGGCGCAGATTAGACCGCGTCAGCCAAAAGGCCAGCCCCCTCGGGCTGGCCTTTCCTCGCTCAAACCTTCACGCGTTCCGCCTTGGGGTCATACATCGGCTTCAGACTGGCCTCCGCCTTGACCCGCGTGCCCATCACGTCGATCTCGTAGCTCGACGCCAGCACATCCGCCGCGCTCTCGCCTTCGCAGGGCACATAGCCCATGCCGATGGCACCGCCCAGCGTGTGGCCGTAGTTTCCGGAACTGATATAGCTGACAATCTCGCCGTCGCGAATGAGCGGCTCGTTGTGATACAGGAGCGGCTCGGGATCGGTCAGCTTGAACTGCACCATCCGCATCTTCGGCCCGCTTTCCTTGCGCGCCGCCACAGCCGCCTTACCGATGAAATCGTGTTTCGACATGTCCACCGCAAAGCCCAGCCCCGCGTCGATCACATGATCCTCGCTGGTGATGTCATGTCCGAAATGGCGGAACCCCTTTTCGATCCGACAGCTGTCCATCATATGCATGCCGCAGAGTTTCAGGTCCATGTCCTGCCCGGCCTGCATCAGTGTTTCAAACACATGCTCGGCCATGTCCGACGACGTGTAGATTTCCCAACCCAGCTCACCGACATAAGTTACCCTATGCGCCCGCGCGAGGCCCATGCCGATCTCGATCTCTTGCGCCGTGCCAAACGGGGTCACCGCGTTCGAGAAATCATTGGGCGACACTTTCTGCAACAACGCGCGCGCATTCGGTCCCATCACCGCCAGCACTGCCTCACCTGCGGTCACATCGGTGATCACCACCCGCAGATCGCCCACATGCCGCTGAAGCCGTGTCTGATCCGCGAGCCGCGTGCCCGACGGCGTAACCACCAGATAAGCGGTCTCGCTCAGGCGCGTCACGGTCACGTCCGCCTCGATCCCGCCTTTGGAATTGAGGAACTGCGTATAGACGATCTTGCCCACCGGCACCGACATGTTGGCCCCGCAGACATGGTTCAACAGGGTTTCCGCATCCGGCCCCTCGACCCGCAGCTTGCCAAAGGAGGACATGTCATACATGCCCACGTTCTCACGCACCGCGCGATGTTCAGCGGCCGAGTTTTCAAACCAGTTCTGGCGCTTCCACGTGTACTGGTATTCACGTTCCTGGCCTTCATTGGCAAACCAGTTGGCCCGCTCCCAACCCGCCGATTCCCCGAACACCGCGCCGTTCTGATCCAGAAGGCCATGGAACGGCGTGCGCCGCACCCCGCGCGCAGTGGCTTTCTGGCGATAGGGGAAATGGTCCGCATAAAGCAGGCCTAGCGTCTCCTTGGAGCGTTCAAAAAGGTAATGCTTGTTGCCTTGGAAAGGCTGCATCCGACTGATGTCCACCCCCCCAAGGTCAAAAGGTTTCTCACCCGCTTCCATCCACTCGGCCAGCGCCTTTCCGGCGCCCCCCGCAGACTGGATCCCGATCGAGTTGAACCCGGCGGCGACATAGTAGTTGCGCAGCTCGGGCGCCTCGCCAAGGTGATAGGCATCGTCCGGCGTAAAGCTTTCCGGCCCGTTGAAGAACGTGTGAATCCCCGCCTCGGCCAGCATCGGCATGCGGTTCACCGCCATTTCAAGGATCGGCTCGAAATGGTCGAAATCCTCGGGCAGCTGGTCGAAACAGAAATCTTCCGAGATACCGTTCATGCCCCACGGCTTGGCGTGCGGCTCGAAACAGCCAAGCAGGATCTTGCCCGCATCTTCCTTGTAATAGGCGCATTCATCCGGCACCCGCAGCACCGGCAATTCCGTCAGTTCCGGGATGGCCTCGGTCACGATGTAGAAATGCTCGCAGGCATGCAGCGGCACGTTCACCCCCGCCATCCGGCCCACCTCATGCCCCCACATCCCGGCACAGTTGACGACGAACTCCGCCTCGATATGGCCCTGCTCTTCTCCGGCGGCCCAATCCACCCCGGTCACACGCCCCTCGGCCCGGCTCACGCCCGTGACCTTGACGTTTTCCCGGATCATCGCCCCCATCATGCGCGCGCCCTTGGCCAGCGCCAGCGCCACGTTGGCCGGATCGCCCTGCCCGTCATTGGGCAGGTACACCGCGCCGCACACATCCTCGATGTTCAGGTGCGGGTACATCTTCTTGGCTGTCTCGGGCGAGATTTCCTCGACATCGACGTCAAAGGCCCGCGCCATCGCCGCCGCCCGGTAAAGCTCTTCCTTGCGCTCTTCCGTGATCGCCACCGAGATCGACCCGTTGGCCTTGATCCCGGTCGAGATGCCGGTTTCCGCTTCCAGCTTGTGATAAAGATCGGTGGTGTATTTCGCCAGCTTGGTCATCGTCGACGACGCGCGCAACTGCCCGATCAACCCGGCAGCATGCCATGTCGTGCCGCTTGTCAACTGCTTGCGTTCCAGAAGAACGATGTCCTTCCAGCCTTGTTTTGCAAGGTGATAGGCCACGGAACAGCCAATCACACCACCGCCGATGATGACCACGCGGGCCTTGTTTGGAAGATCAGCCATTTCGCTCTCCTGTCATGCCGATTTGGCCACAGCCTGCCACGACAAGGCGACGACAAATGTGGCAAAAACGTCAGCTGTTATTCGATAATCTCCGCACCGCGCCCGGGCCCGGTCCACGCGCCTTGCGCCGGGCTGCCGGGGTGATGCCGAAAAAGCTTTTGTAAAGCCCGCTGAACCCGGTCGCGAATCCACAGGCCAGCCCGATATCGCGCACGCTCATAGTGGTGTTCATCAACAGGTTATTGGCCCGCGCCATGCGCAGTTCGCGGTAATAGGTGTTCGGTGTCGACCCCAAGATATCCCGGAACTTGCGCTCCAGTGACCGGCTCGAAATCCCCAACAGCGCCACGATCTCCTTGATCGGCAACGGCTCTTCGATATTGGCCCGCATCAGCTCGATACATTCATCCAGCTCCGCATCCCCGGTCTCGGTCCCCCGCACACCGCTGAACGGCTGCTGAGTCGAGAAATCGCGAATCCGTTCATGTAGCATGACATCGGCAATCGTCATCTGCTGCGCCTTGCTGACATGCCGCCCCATCAACCACAGGACAAGGTCGATGGTCGACTCCATGCCCGCACAGGTCACGATCCGCCCGTCTTCCGTCACCAGCGACGATCCCGCCTCGAACACGCCCCCGCGCTCGCGCAACAGGGCGCTGTTTTCCCAATGGGTCGTCAGATGCGCATGACGGTCCCCGTGCTCCGCGATATAGCGGCTCGCCGCCTCGGCCAGCAAAAACACCTGCGCCCCGCGGAACGTGTAATCCGATACCAGCTTGCCCACTGACAGCGCCGGGTTGTCCGGGTTCGAATTGCCCAGCACAAAAAGGTATTCCGCGCTGATCCGCGCGGGCACCTTTTCCGTCTCCACGATCACCCCGGTCCGGCTGCGCATCGCGCCGCCCTTTGCCGACAGGAAATGCCACTCGAACAGGGGTCGCGCGCCGACCCGGTTGGCGATCGACAGCACCTCCAAAAGCCCGGCCAGCTCGATCAGCACGAATTCTTCGGAGACATAGATGTCAAAGCGCACAAGCGCCCCTTGCCCGTCTGTTTTGTCCTGATCCCCGGTCATTCACACAATCTCATACCCGGCCCCGCGCAACTGCGATGCCAGTTCCGCAATATGCGCCGGACCGACTTCACAACAGCCCCCGGCAAACTGCAGCCCCTCCCTGACCCAGCCCATGCAGAACCCGGCATAGGCCGCCGGATCAAGATCCGTGCGCGCCCTGAGCGCATCCACCGTGCCCCCGATCTTCAGCGCGTCAATCCCCGTGAACCCGTTGGCATAGGCCCCCACCGGAAGGCCCGCCGCCCGGATGGTGTCCAGATTGGCCGACACCACCTCGGGCTTGCAGCAATTGAGCCCAATCCCGGCAATGCCCGCCCCCGCAAGCGCGTCAACCGCATCGCGCAACGCCTCGCCCGACCGTAACTGCCCGCTGGCGTCATCCTTCAACGTCAGGAACACCCAAGTCGGCTTGCCGGTTTCCACCCCGGCCTCTGCCGCTGCCGTCGCCTCGGAAATCGCCGACAGGGTTTCGCACAGGATCAGGTCGCTGGCCCCGGCCTGCCCTTCCACGATCTCGCGATAAAGCGGCAACAGGTCGGCATGGCTCTTGCTCATGTCCGGCTGATAGGACCCGTGCAGGGGCGACAGGCAGGCGGCAATCCGCACCCCCTCGGCCCCGACCTCCTCGCGCGCCGCCTCGACCAGCTCGATCGCGCGCTTCTGCAACGGGCGGAAAAGCTCCGGCGCGCCCTCGCGCGCCAGCCGCTCGGGCGTGGCCGAATACGTGTTCAACGTGATCAGCCGCGCCCCCGCCCGGATGAAATCCGCGTGCACCCCCTGTACCACATCCGGTTCTTCCATCATCACCTTGGCCGGCCACAGCGGATGTGCAGGCATCGCGGACCGGCGGATCAACTCCTGTCCGGTACCGCCATCCTTGAGGATCACTTTTGTCATGTCTCGGTCTCCTGTGGGGGAATCAACACCAGCTTGCCCGGCAGTGTCTTCGAGGAAAAGTCCTCCTGCGCCCGCGCGATGTCCTGCAACGGATAGGTGCGCGACACCAGCGGGCGAATATCCCCGGACCGCATCAACCCGACCAGCCGTTCGAACACGACGGGCGGCTGGTAGGTACATCCATGAATGGTGATGTCCGGCAGGTAAATCTCGCGCAGGTCCGCTGTCACCATCGGCCCGGCAATCGCGCCCGACACGGCGTAATGCCCCCCCGGTTTCAGCGCGCGGATCAGGTCGGGCCAGAGCGGCCCGCCGACCACGTCGATCACCACGTCAAAACAGCTCGGCGCCGGCACCTTGCCCCGCTCAAGAATATCCGTCGCACCGGCCTCGCGCACAACCGCCACCTTGGCCGGAGCGGTCTGTCCCGTCACGCGCGCGCCGCGCAGTCGCGCAAGCTGCACCGCCGCCAGCCCCACACCGCCCGACGCCCCGGTGATCAGCACCTCCTGCCCCTCCCGCACCCCGGCGCGGGTCAGAAGGTTCTCCGCCGTGCCAAAGGCACACGGAATGGCCGCAATTTCAATGTCACTGAGGGGCGATGCGCTCACATCGTAAACATCCGCCGCGTCCACGAGGCAAAATTGCGCGAACGCACCGTCCACTTCCGAGCCAAGCGCGATATAGGCGGTCGGGTTTTCCGCCGTTGGGCGCGGCAGGTTGATCGGCCCCGTCACCCGCGCGCCAATCGGCAATGCCACACCTTCGCCCACCGCAACAACGCGGCCACACAGATCACCGCCCTGAATGCGTGGAAAATCGAGCGCCCCGGCATGCCCCCCCGCTTCACCGACCTCGCCGCTCTCCGTGGCTCCGGTCACATCGCTGGAATACCAGCCTATGCGCGTGTTGATATCGGTATTGTTCACCCCCGCCGCCAGCACCTGCACAAGCGCCTGTCCCGGTCCCGGAACAGGCACCGGAATATCCTCGCACCACTCCAGCGCCTCCGGCCCACCGTGGCGGGTCAGGTATACGCCTTTCATTGTACGAGGGATCATGACGATCTTCCTCCCAGATTGGTAAAGGGCAGCGCCTGCCTGGGGAGGCGCAAAGCGCCTGCCGGTGGACAGGCCCTCTCGGCAGATCGGCAAAAGCCGATCGCCTGCCGGCAATGAGGCGCTGCCCGGCGGTGCCGGGCTGAGCTATTCGTCAACGCGAAACTCACGCCCTCAACCGCGCATTCTCCGGGTCCCAAAGCGGCTGGTCCTCCTGCACCACGGCGCGGCATTTCTCGCCATAGATTTCCACGGCCAGCTCTGTTCCCGGCACCGCCAGGTCACTGCGCACCATGCCCAGCGCGATCGAGGCATTCACCCGGTATCCCCAACCGCCCGACGTGGTTTCCCCGACGATCTCGTCATCGTGCCAGATGCAGGACATGTACGGTGCATCCGCCTCGCCCGCATCCACGGTCAGGGTCACGAACCGCTTTTTCACCCCCTGCTGTTTCTCGGCCATGATTGCCGCCTTGCCGGGGAAATCCTGCGGCTTGTCGAGCTTCACGAACCGCTCCAGCCCGCCTTCGAGCAGCGAGTAATCCGTCGAAAGGTCGCCCTTCCACGCCCGATACCCTTTCTCCAGCCGCAACGAATTCAGCGCCCACATGCCAAAGGGCTTAGCCCCGGCGTCAAGAATGGCCTCATAGATCGCGGGCATATCCTCGTTCAGCGCATGCACCTCCCAGCCCAGCTCTCCGGCAAAGCTCACCCGGATCAGATGCGCAGGCCGCCCCGCCACGTTTGCCGCCTGATGGGTCAGCCACCCCAGTGACAGATCCGCGTCGCTCAGCCCCGCCAGCAGGTCGCGCGATTTCGGCCCGGTCACGATCAGCGTGTCCCGCGTCGTGGTCACGTCTTCCACCGTCACGCCCTCGGGCATGGCATTCAGCAGGATATCGCGGTCATGCCACTGCGCCGTGGCCGCGGTGATCATCACGAACCGGTCCTCGCCCAGCCGCATACACGACATCTCGGTCAGAATGCGCCCCCGCGCATCCGCGATGTAGACAAGGTTCATCCGCCCCACCTTGGGCAATCCCCCGGTCACCAGCCCGCGCAGCGCCTCGGCAGCCCCGTCGCCTTCCACCATGAACCGCGAGAACCCCGGCAGGTCCAGAACCCCGCACCCGTCGCGCACCGCCTCGCACTCTTCCTTGATCCGCTGTTCCCACGGGCCGGACCGGCCCCATGTGTGGGTGCTTTCCTCTGAGGTGTCATCGCCTGCTTTCGCGAACCAGTTGGCCCGCTCCCAGCCGTTATAAACGCCCATCACGCCGCCCAGCGCCTTGACCTTGTCATGCACCGGCGACAGCTTCCTGTCCGGCGCAGCAGGCCAGCGGTGCCACGGGAAGTGCATCGCGTATTCGTTGCCATACACCTCCATGCCCTTCTGCACACAGTATTCATGATCGGTGTAATCAGTATAACGGCGCGGATCGACCGACCACATGTCCCACTCGGTCGCCCCGTCCACGATCCACTCGGCCAGAACCTTCCCGGCGCCGCCGCCCTGCGCGATCCCGAAGGTGAAGACACAGTTCTCGAACGCGTTCTTCACCCCGGGCATCGGCCCGATCAGCGGCAACCCATCCGGCGCATAGGGGATCGGCCCGTTGATGATGCGGCTCACCCCGGCCTCGCCCGACACCGGCACCCGCTCCATCGCGTCCGCCACGATATCGGCAATCCGGTCAAGGTCATCCGACCACAGCTGGAAACTGAAATCATCCGGCATCGGGTCGCCCTCATGCTCCCAATGCGCCCGGCAATTCGGCTCGTAGGGGCCGATATTGATGCCATTCTTTTCCTGGCGCAGGTAATAGGACACGTCCACGTCCCGCAAAAGCGGCAGCTTGCGCCCGTTCTCCTGAGACCACGCCTCAAGCTCGGGGATCTGCTCAGTCAACAGGTACTGGTGGCTCATCACCATCATCGGCACCGTGCGCCCGCCATGGGGCTTGAACCACTCCCCGACCCGCTGCGCGTAATACCCGGCGGCATTGACCACGTAGTCACACGCAATATCGCCCTTCTCGGTATGCACGATCCACGTATCATCCGCCTGCTGCTTCACCCCCGTCGCGGGGCAGAACCGCATAATCCGCGCGCCCATGTCCCGCGCGCCCTTGGCCAAGGCCTGCGTAAGCTGCGCCGGGTCGATATCCCCGTCCGAAGGATCAAAAAGCGCCCCCGCAAGGTCATGCGTCTCAAGGAACGGATAACGCTCCTTTGCCTCTTCGGGCGTCAGCATCTCCATGCCGATCCCCTGGTACCGGCCCATTGCACAGGCCCGTTCGAACTCCTGCATCCGCTCCCGCGTATGCGCCAGCCGGATCGATCCGGTCTGGTGATAGTTCATCGGGTAATCCACCTCGTCCCCCAACCGCGCATAAAGCTCGGTGGAATAACGCTGCATGTTCATGATTGCCCAGCTGGTCGAAAAGGTCGGCACGTTGCCCGCGGCATGCCATGTCGACCCCGCGGTCAACTCGTTCTTCTCCAGCAAGACACAATCGGTCCAGCCCTTCTTGGCCAGATGATAGAGCGAAGACGTGCCAACCACACCGCCGCCAATAATCACCACGCGGGCCTTCTTTGGAAAATCAGACATCTCGCTCTCCTTCAGTCCAACAATAGCCGGGCCGCAAGCCCGCCAAACACGATAGCCGTCACTTTGTTCATGATCCCCGACACCCGGCGCAGCGCCGTGCCGAAAACCCCCGCCGCCGCGCCATAGCCGGCGGTCACGAAAAACCCGGTCACGCAGAACAGCCCGCCAAGGATCAGGATCTGCTGCCAGATTGGCCCGACCTCCGGGCGCGTGAACTGGGGCAGGAATGCCAGCACGAACAGCGCCACCTTGGGATTGAGCATATTGGTCAGAAACCCGCGCGCCGCCGCGCGCCGCAGGCTGGTTGCGCCCCTGGCCGCACCAATCTCGGCCGGTGCCCGCCACGCTTTCACGGCAAGAAACATCAGGTACGCCGCGCCCGCATAGCGGATCGCATCATAGGCCCCCGGCATCGCCATCAGCATCGTCGACACGCCCACCGCCGCCAGCACCGTATGGCCCAGCCCGCCAAGCGAAATCCCCGCCGCCGCCGCCACGCCGCTCTTCCATCCCCCCGACACGCCACAGGCTGTGGCAAACACCACATCCGCCCCCGGCGTCAGGTTCAGCACGATCCCCGCCGATACGAAGGTCAGGATCAGCACCGGGTCCATGGCCAACAGCGTGTCGATCATCCGTCGCCCTCGAACTGCTCGGCGCGACAGTCGATGTCGTAATAATCGCCCTTGTCTTTCACGAAGATATTGCGTGCCACCTGCATCCCGGTCGGCGCGTCCAGCGTCCCGGCCCCGATCGAGATCGTGTCCGCGCTCTCGTGATCCCAGAACAGGCTTGATCCGCAATAGGCACAGAACCCGCGCCGCGCCGTTTCCGACGATGCAAACCAGCGCAGCCCCCGGTCCGCGATCATCGTCAGCCCCTCGCGCATCACGGCAGTCGCCGCCCAGAAATGCCCGCTGGTGCGGCGGCACTGGCCACAATGACAGGCAATGACCGGGCGCAGTGGCCCGTGCGTTTCGAACCGGACCGCACCGCATTCGCAGCGCCCGGTGTGGCGGGGCTCAGTGTGTCGGGACTCAGTCATGTTGCACCACCCCGTCCGCGATGTCGTAGTAATCGCCCTTGCCAGCCACGAAGATATGTTTCTCAAGCCGCAACCCCGTCGGCCCGTCGATCGCCCCAAGGGCAAAGCTGATCGTGTCCTCGTCATGCGCCTTCCAGAACAGAAAGGACGCACAGCGCGGGCATGATCCGCGTTTGGCCGTGGCGCTTGACTCGTGCCAATGAACCGGCCCGGAGATCTCCAGATCCGCCTCCGGCACATAGGCCGAAGACCAGATCCCGCCCGACTGTTTGCGGCATTGCGGGCAATGGCACATCGACGCCCCCTTGGCCGCCGTGTGAACCACGAACCGGACATCCCCACACAGACAGCTTCCCTTGAGCATGATCGTGTCTCCTCAATAGACCGGCGGCGCGATCACCCAGATCGCAACGCAAGGCGCGTCATAGGGGTTGGCCCATTTGTAAAGCTCGTTCCGGAACCGGAAACTGTCACCCGCGCCAACGGTGAATTTCCGCTCGCCAATCGTCAGGTCGAGACGCCCGGAAATGATATATCCCACCTCCTGTGTCGGCCGTTTGGCCGGAAGCTGCATCTCGGAATGGGGTTCAAAGGTGGAATGCACCATCTCGAAATCATCGGTCAGGTCGGGGGACAGCAGTTCCTCGACCAGCCCCTCCTCGTAAGAACCCATCTGCCGCCGCGCACCCGCCCGCACGACATAGCCTTGCTCCTCGGCAGGGCCGCGCGACTGGCCGAACAGCATCGACATGGGCACATCCATGAGCATCGCGATTTGCCGCAGATCGGAAATCGTCGGCTCCGATTTGTCCCGCTCGACCTGGCTTAACCAACCGACCGAACGGCCCAGCGCCTCGGCCAGCTCCGCCAGCGTCACTCCCCGTGCCTTGCGCAGGGCGCGGATATCGGCCCCCAGCGTGCCAAGATCGTCCGGTAACTGGTGCAGCATGCCCGCCCCCGTGAAAAAATCATCTCGATTTTCACGCTGCACCGGGAGCGGTGAAATTTTCAAGCAAAATTTCACGCCGCAGCGCGGCGCCAGACGCCCAAAGGCGGATAAACGCAGCGCACGCTACGTTCACTGCGCGATTTCGGCGTTGGATACCGACGCAATACCGACGTGATACCGACGTTCTACCGCAGCCGATTTTGTCAATTAACCAAGGGGAGTCAGGATGATTCGCACGGTCAGGCTCAAACCCGCCCGAACACCGCGCTTAAGATTCTGTTCATCTCTTCGGCGTCCTTCCGGGTAAAGGCGTCCGGCTGATCGCTGTCGATGTCAAAGACTCCAATCAGCGCTCCGTCCTTGTCCCACACCGGCAAAACCAGCTCCGATCGGGTCGAGGAGGAGCAGGCGATATGGTCTGAGAACGCCTCCACATCCGGCACCAGCTGCACCTCGCCCGTGCGCGCGGCAGCCCCGCAAACGCCCCGTTCAAACGGGATCACAAGGCAGCCGTGGCCGCCCTGATAGGGGCCTATTTTCAAAAGGTTGGGCGCGGTCACGCGATAAAAGCCGGTCCAGTCGAACCGGTCATCCGAATGGTGCACCTCGCAGGCCACCGTCGCCATAAGCGCAACCACATCGGCCTCGCCTTCTGTCAGGGCGGCGATGGTTTGAGAAAGCGTGTCGTAGTCAACCTGCATGGCGGTCCTGCGTGTTGGGGTGGGAGGGGGGCTGTCTGCCCCCCGGTTTCAAAACAGGTTTTGAAACGCTCCCCCCGAGGGGTATTTTTGGAAAAAGAAAGATCAGACCCGCTCAATCGCGATGGCCGTGCCTTCGCCGCCACCGATGCAGATCGCCGCGACGCCGCGTTTCAGGCCGCGTTTTTCCAATGCATTCAAAAGGGTAACGATGATCCGCGCGCCCGACGCGCCGATCGGGTGGCCCAGCGCGCAGGCACCGCCATTGACGTTGACCACATCGCGGCTCAACCCCATTTCATGCATGAACGCCATCGGCACCACGGCAAAGGCTTCGTTCACTTCCCAGAGGTCGACATCGTCCTTGGACCAGCCGATTTTCTCCAGCAATTTCTGTGCCGCCGGCACCGGCGCGGTGGTGAACAGGCCCGGCGCCTGGGCGTGGCTGGCATGACCCACGATACGCGCACGCACCTGCAGCCCTTGCGCTTCAGCGGCCTCCTCCGAGGCAATCACCAGCGCCGCGGCCCCGTCCGAGATCGACGAGGAATTGGCCGGTGTGACCGTGCCATCCTTGCGGAAGGCGGGCTTGAGATGCGGGATCTTTTCGGGGCGCGCATTGCCCGGCTGTTCGTCCTCGGACACCTCGACATCGCCCTTGCGGGTCTTGAGCGTCACCGGTGCGATCTCGCCTTCGAAAGCCCCGGATTTCTGGGCTTCGAGCGCGTTGGACAGGGATTTCAGCGCGTATTCATCCTGTGCCTCACGGGTGAACTGGAAGCTTTCGGCGCAATCCTCGGCGAAGGTGCCCATCAAGCGCCCCTTGTCATAGGCATCTTCGAGCCCGTCGAGGAACATGTGATCCTGTACCTGCTGATGCCCGATCCGGGCCCCGCCGCGCATTTTCGGCAGGATGTAAGGGGCGTTGGTCATGCTCTCCATGCCGCCTGCGATCATGACCTCGCGATCGCCCAAAGCGACCGCGTCAAACGCCATCATCGCCGCTTTCATACCCGATCCGCACATCTTGTTGAGCGTGGTGGCGGGCACCTCTTCGCCCAGCCCACCCTTGAACCCGGCCTGGCGCGCGGGGGCCTGGCCCTGTCCGGCGGGCAGAACGCAGCCCATCAGAACCTCGTCCACCGTCTTGGCGCCTGCGTTTTCCAGCGCCGCGCGAATCGCCGCGCCGCCCAGTTCCGCCGCCTCGATGCCGTCAAATACCCCCTGAAAGCCGCCCATCGGCGTGCGGGCTGCCCCTGCAATCACCACGTTTTTCATGCCAATTCTCCTCGGATTTGTATCGCTGGCCCATTCCTGCCCCGCAACTGTTGCAGGGGTGTTGCAAACAGATTGCGCGTTGCGCGGCAAAGCGCAAGTCGCACCCTGCTCACGGATTGGTAAGGAATCGCGCATATGCTTGGCCAAACTCTGCAAGGAAGGAGCGGCAGGCATGGATTTGTCCAGCGCGGTTGAGGGCGACATACTCGTGGTCACGGTCAATGAAACCCGTATCGACGCCTCGGTGGCGATCCAGTTCAAGGATCGCATGCGCGAAGAAACCGACGCGGTCACGGGCCGCGTCGTGCTTAATCTCGAACAGGTGGATTTCATCGACTCAAGCGGGCTTGGCGCGATTGTCGCCGCCATGAAGCAGCTTGGTACAAATCACCGGATGGATCTGTCCTGTCTCAACGAAAACGTCGACAAGGTGTTTCGCCTCACTCGCATGGACACGGTGTTCCGTATCCACGGGACGGTGGGCGAGGCGCTTTCCCAGTAACCCGGCATGGTCCCAGAAAAAGGAGCGCGCTGCAGCGTGACCAATTCTCCTTCGCCCATCCATATCGAACTGGAAGGCACCCCGCAGGAGGTGCGCGCGGCCCTGATCCGGCTGCGAAGCAAGCTCTCGCTGCCGCGCTTCGCCCATATTGACGTCGGAACCCTTGAAATTGTTTTGGGAGAGGTGCTCAACAACGTGGTCGAACATGCGCTCGCGGGGCGCAAGGATGGGCGGATCGCGTTGACCTGCGACCTTGGTGAAAACTGCTGGAACGTTTTGGTGCGCGACAACGGTGCGCCCATGCCGGACAACAACCTGCCCTCGGGCATTGCCCCGGATGTCAGCATTGCCATGGCGGACCTTCCCGAAGGGGGGTTTGGCTGGTCCTTGGTTCGCATGCTTGCGCATGACATTCATTACCACCGTAACAACGGCTGGAACACGTTGTCCTTGCGGGTCGATTGCTGAGCCTTGGCATCCCGTATGCGCGCGCTTAGTCTCGCGTGGCGAGCAAGGGGAAAACAACGATGAGAGATTTGCAACGTCCGGGGCGTTCGGCGGTGATGGCCATGAACGGCATCTGCGCCACGTCCCATCCGATTGCGGCCGAAGCCGCCGTCGACATTCTCAAGCGCGGCGGCACGGCAATGGATGCCGCCATTGCCGGCGCGGTGCTGCTGGGCTTGTGCGAGCCGCAGTCCACCGGGATCGGCGGCGATTGTTTTGCACTGGTCTCCCCGGCGGGCTGCGACGACGTACTGGCCTTCAACGGATCGGGCACCGCGCCTGCCGCAGCGGACGCGGCCGATCTGCGCAATAAGGGTTTGGCAACAATTCCCCTGCATTCTGTGCATGCAGTCACGTTGCCCGGCGCCGTCGACATGTTCTGCACCCTGTCCGAACGGTTCGGCAAACTGGGCCTCGACGTCAGCCTTGCCCCGGCGATCCATTATGCCGAAGCCGGTGTACCGATTGCCCAGCGTGTCGCCTTTGACCTCGCCCGCGAGGCCAAGGTGCTTCAGGGCGCGTCGCGACGGCACTATCTTCATGACGATGCCGTGCCGGTGCTTGGGTCGATTTTCCGCGCGCCCGGCCAGGCCGAAGTGCTGCGCCGCATCGCCCGTGACGGGCGTGATGCTTTCTACTCGGGCGAGATTGCCGAGGACATGGTGACCTCGCTGAACGCCGTCGGCGGTGCGCATACGATGGACGATTTTGCCGACGTTTCCGGCATGGAAACCACCCCTGTTTCAGGGACTTACAAGGCCTCCGAACTGGTCGAGCATCCGCCCAACGGGCAAGGCGCGACAGCGATCCTGTTGCTCAACATCCTCAAGCACTTCGACATTGCCGGCATGGATCCCCTTGGCGCCGAGCGGGTCCATATCGAAGCCGAAGCCGCCAAGCTGGCCTATGACGCGCGCAATCGCTTCATCGCCGATCCGGATCATACGACGCGCCTTGATCACCTTCTGGCCCCCGACACCGCCGCGAAACTGGCCGCACTTATTGATCCGAATAAGGCAATGACCGCCCCCGCCACGCTCGGAGAGGCGGTGCACAAGGACACCGTCTACATAACCGTGGTCGACAAGGATCGCATGGCCGTGTCGCTCATCTATTCGATTTTTCACGGTCTCGGGTCCGGCATCGCGTCCGAGAAGTTCGGTATCCTGTTTCAGAACCGCGGCGCGGGTTTCACCTTGCAAGAGGGGCATCCGAACGAACTCAAGGGCGGCAAACGCCCGATGCACACGATCATTCCGGGCATGCTGCGCCGTGATGGCCGTGTCGAGATGCCCTTTGGCGTGATGGGCGGTCAGTATCAGCCCAACGGCCATGCCCGTTTTCTTTCGAACATGGTCGATTTCGGCATGGACCCGCAAAGCGCCATCGACGCCCCGCGCAGTTTTACCGATGGCGGCAGGCTCAAGGTCGAGCGCGGGTATTCGGACAAGGTGCGGCAGACTCTGGCCGATATGGGGCATGACATCGAGGTCCCGGACGTCCCCATCGGCGGCGCACAGGCCATTCGTATTCACCAAAACGGGGTGCTTGAAGGCGCATCCGATCCCCGCAAGGACGGTTGCGCAATCGGGTACTAAGCAGGCAAATGGCGCGTCCCGACGTGCCTTTTCCGTCAGTTCAAATGGAAATGGAGCGGGTAGGTGCCGTCTTCGAACGGTCCGAACATCTCGTCGAGATCCGGGTGGCTGACCGGCTCCCCCGAGTAATCCGCGACCAGGTTCTGTTCGGAGACGTACGCCACGTAATAGCTCTGATCATTCTCCGCCAGAAGGTGATAGAACGGTTGCTCTTTCGACGGTCGGCTGTCTTCGGGAATGGCTTCATACCACTCCTGTGTATTCGCGAACTCTGGATCGACGTCAAACACCACACCACGGAACGGATGCTTGCGGTGACGGACGACCTGACCCAGATGATATTTTGCGCGTGTTCTCAACATTACTTGCAGCCCCTACCCCCCAAAGGTAGACCCTTCAAGGGGGTTTTGTCCAATTTTTGCCACATTTTCCCGGGAAACAGTCTGTGAACCTTATCTTGACAGTTCTTGAGATCGTCGCGCCTGTCTTCCTCTTGGCCGGGCTTGGCTTCCTGTGGGTCAAGGCGGGATTCGAGTATAGAATTCAATTTGTTACCCGTCTGGCGATGACCGTGGCCGTGCCCTGCCTGATCTTCACGGCGCTGATGAAAACCGAGGCGGATCTGGCCTCGCTCGTCACGCTGACGCTCGCCGGCACCGTCGGCTATACCGCGATTGGCGCGCTCGGACTGTCCCTTCTGGTTGTGGCAAATCTGAATCTCCGCACCTATCTGGCCCCCTTCATTTTCGGAAACACCGGCAATCTCGGCATCCCTTTGGCGCTTTTTGCATTCGGCCAGCCGGGGCTGGAAAAAGCCGTCGTGATGCTGGCGCTTTCGGCAATCCTGTCTTTCACCATTGGTATCTGGCTCGTGGCCGGGCGGGGTTCGTTCGGCAAGATGATGAAGGAACCGATGATCTGGGCAACCATTCTCGGGGCGTTGTTTCTCTGGCAGGGCTGGGAAACGCCGCGCTTTCTCACCAACACGCTTGACCTGATCGGACAGATGGCAATCCCGTTGATGCTGATCACACTTGGCGTGGCCGTAGCCCGTCTCACGCCGGGGCGTGTCGTGACGGCGGTCTGGCTGTCGCTGGTCAAGCTCGTGCTTTGTGCGGCTGTTGGCTGGGGCGTGGCCCACCTCTTTGGCCTGACCGGGACAAGCTTTGGCGTGCTCGTCCTGCAATTGGCCACCCCGGTTGCCGTGACCGCCTATCTCCTGGCCGAAAAATACGAGGCCGACAGCGAGGCGGTGGCCGGTTTCGTCGTGGTCTCGACCCTGACCTCGGTCATTGGCCTGCCGCTCTTGCTGGGCCTGCTTGTCTGAGGTCAAATCCCTGGGGCAATTGTGATTTCCCCTTCCGGGCAAAATCCTCTAAACTGCAAAGAAAAAACAAGACATAGCGAGAGGCAGATGAGCAGACTTCTTCGCGCCCTGGTCATTCTTGTGCTCGTTGCCTCCTGTGGCGGCGGCGACAAGACGCCACCGCGCAACATGGAAAACGCGTGTTCCATCCTTCAGGAACGCAAGCATTTCAAACGCGCCTTCAAGGCAACGCAACGCAAATGGGGCGTGCCGATCAACGTGCAGATGGCCATCCTTTATCAGGAGAGCAAGTTCGTCTCCAATGCGCGCACCCCCAACAAATACGTTCTGGGCGTGCTGCCGATGGGCCGCCAAAGCAGCGCCTATGGCTATGCACAGGCGCTGGATGCCACCTGGGATCATTACCGCCAGAGCACGGGCAACCGCAGTGCCAAACGCACCAATATCCGAGATGCGACCGATTTCATGGGCTGGTACATGAACCAGACCAAGGAGCGCAACGGCGTCGCCTTGTCGGACGCGCGGGGTCAATACCTGGCCTATCACGAAGGGCACACCGGCTATAATCGCGGCACCTACAAGAACAAGTCCTGGCTTCTCCGCGTGGCGGATCAGGTCGACGACCGTTCACGCCGGTATCGCCACCAGCTCGAGAAATGCACGCGCCTTCGCTAAGGCGCGCTGATCCTCAGTTGTTCCGCTTGAGCAGGAGCTCGATGTTGAAGATCGAGTTCTTCAGAGCGAGATCCCGTTCGGTTTCTCCAAGGATCACGGTTGTCCGGCTGCCATTGCCGTCATTGATGATCCATTGCCGCAGCTCCACCGGGTCAGCGGTGAATTTCAGCTGGATATTGCCATATTCCGGGTGCTCGGGGTCTTGCGCGGTGACGATGGTCGCCGTGCCATCATAGTCGTGGCCGACAACCATGTTCGCGCGTTGGAGATCGACGTTCTTTGCCAAAATGATCGACAGCGGCGTGCGTTGAAGCGGATAGGTCTCGGGCGGCTGGTTCGACCGCCCGTCAAAGATTGCCACCGTGTTGCCGCTGGTCAGTACAAGCGCCTTTTCCGGCGGGTTGTATTCGAACCGCATCCGCCCCGGACGCTTGATATAAAGGTTGCCCGTCTGCACCGAGCCATCATCTGAAATCTGGGTGAATTCGGATTTCACGGTTTTCATCGCATTGAGATAGGTCGAAAGCGCGTCCAGCGACAGCTTTTCAGCCATCGCAGGAAATGCCGTGGCCACCAAGAGGGCCGGCGCCAGAAGAAGTCGTTTCATCATCATGAGTCCCATCTAAACACAAACCGCCGGGATTTCAGCCCCGGCGGTTCATCACGAAATCGCGCGCGCAAATTATTGCTCAGGCACAAGAATCTCGCGCTTGCCCACATGGTTGGCCGGGCTGACCAACCCCTCGTCTTCCATCTGTTCCACAAGGCGTGCGGCCTTGTTATAGCCGATGGCCAGCTTGCGCTGGATGTAAGATGTCGAACATTTGCGATCCTTGATCACGATGGCAACGGCCGCGTCATAAAGCGCGTCTTCGCCATTGGTGTTGCCGCCTGTCGACAGGCCCAGAACCGCGTCAATATCGTCAGCCTTTTCCTCGTCCGGCCCCTCGACGACACCGCTCATGTATTCCGGCGGGCCAAAGCTCTTGAGGTGGTTGACGATTTCCTCAACCTCTTCATCGCTCACGAACGGACCGTGGCAGCGGGTGATCTTTGCGCCACCAGCCATGTAAAGCATGTCCCCCATGCCCAGAAGCTGCTCGGCGCCCATCTCGCCAAGGATCGTACGGCTGTCCACTTTCGACGTCACCTGGAACGAAATCCGGGTCGGGAAGTTGGCCTTGATCGTGCCGGTAATCACGTCCACCGACGGGCGCTGCGTTGCCATGATGATATGGATGCCGCTGGCCCGCGCCATCTGCGCAAGGCGCTGGATACAAGCTTCAATCTCCTTGCCCGCCACCATCATCAGGTCGGCCATTTCGTCGACGACCACCACGATATAGGGCATTTTCTCGGGCATCAGTTCTTCGGTCTCGAACACGGGCTCGCCCGTCTCGTCGTCAAACCCGGTCTGTACCGTGCGGCTGAACATTTCGCCCTTGGCCAGCGCATCTGCCACGCGGCTGTTATAGCCGTCGATGTTGCGCACGCCCATCTTGGACATCTTGCGATAGCGCTCTTCCATCTCGCCAACGGTCCATTTGAGCGCAACAACCGCCTTCTTCGGGTCGGTCACAACCGGCGAAAGAAGGTGCGGAATACCGTCATAAACGCTCAGTTCGAGCATCTTGGGGTCGATCATGATCAACCGGCATTCCTCCGGCGTCAGCTTGTAGAGCAGCGACAGGATCATGGTGTTGATCGCCACTGATTTACCGGAACCGGTGGTCCCCGCGATCAGGAGGTGAGGCATCTTGGCAAGGTTCGCCACGATTGGGTCGCCACCAATGTCCTTGCCCAGCGCCAGCGGCAGCTTCTGGTTGCCGTCGCCATAATCCCGGCTCGACAGGATTTCGCGGAAGCCCACCATCTCGCGGTTTTCATTGGGCAGTTCGATCCCGATCACGCTCCGGCCCGGCACGGTCGACACACGGGCAGACAGGGCTGACATCGAACGCGCGATATCGTCCGCCAGACCAATCACGCGGCTCGCCTTGAGCCCCGGAGCGGGCTCCAGTTCGTACATGGTCACGACGGGGCCCGGACGCACCGAAACGATCTCGCCCTTCACGCCATAATCATCCAGCACGGTTTCCAGCATCCGCGCATTTTCTTCCAGCGCCTCGTCGCTCAGGTGATGGCGCTGAATGTCCATCGGGTTGGACAAAAGGCTCAGCGGAGGCAGCTCATAGGCGACCTTGTTTTCTTCGAACGCCAGCGACGGCTGGGCTTCGGCCTTGGCCCGGCTCGACGGTTGCACCGTTTTGCGGGTGCGCGGCTGAACAACTTTCTTGGGCTCTGCCACGGGGATCGGTTGATAAGCCGCCGCAGTTGGGGCCGGGCTTTGCAGGGGAAGCGCTTCTTCGGCCACATCCATCGCCATCGGCGCATCCTGCACAGGCGCCGACAACGGCGGTTCCGCCCGCAGGGGCGCGGATGCCGTCAGCGGCGGTTCCGGTCGCAGTTCAACATGCGCATGCTCGGGGTGCGGCTGTTCCTCAAGAACCAACGGATCGGGGCCACGCCCCCGGCCACGCGTCAGCGGCTTGTCCGGATGCAGGTCGGGCGGCGCAACCGGCGCCCCCCGGCGCGCACGGCTGCGCACCACATCGGCAATCTTGGCCTTGATACGGTCTTCACCCGGCGCATCGTCAATCTCGTCGACAAAGATGTTCTCGACCAGCTCCGGCTCCGGCATCGGCTCGGGCGCTGGCTCGGCCCGTTTGATCAGGGACGGCATCCGCAGGCGCGGTTTTGGCGCAGGTGCGGCGTCCATCGGTTCGGCCATGTCGTCCTCGATCACGGCCGCGTCCTGCCAGCCAGCCTCGGCGGCGGCCTGCACTCTGGCCTCGGCTTCACTACGCCGTTCCTGCCGACGAGCCTGTGCGGTCTTTGCGGCGGCGAATGCCCCGTTGGCTCCACGCCCGATCACCGTCATCAACCCGGCATAGGTCAAAACGATCCCGACAATCGCCATCCGTGCAAGGCGCTGAAGCTCGTCACGGGTGAATCCCAGAACAAACAGGCTCATCGCCACGAACGCCAGCCCCATGACCAGCGACAAAAGCTTGACGCCGGTCGACGCGCTCACCGGAAGAATGGTCAACAGTGCGCCCGTAACGGTGTCGCCGAACATACCCCCCAGCCCGAAACTGTTCGTCCAGGTTTCGCCCGGCGTCAGGGTCGAGGCATAGACCGCCCCAAGCGCAAGCATGATTGGCGCCAGGATCACGCGGTTGATTGCCCGTTCCTCACCCCAATGCATCGCGAACCGCACACCCCATGCGCCCAGCACAAAGGCCAATCCCCAGCTGCTCCAGCCAATAATCATGAACAGCGGCGCCGCAATCGACGCGCCAATCCGCCCCATCCAGTTCTGCACCGGCGCATCCGTGACCGAAATCCAGCTCGGGTCATTGGGCGTGTACGAGGCGATCATCGCAGCCGACATCAAGGCCAGCCCGATCAGCACGATCCCGATCAGCTCCTTGCCGCGTTTCTCGATTGCTGCCTGCATGTTGCTGTCCAACAGCGGGTCCCGCCCTCGTGCCTGAAATGCCATCTCGTTCCCTCGTCTTTTTATCCGTAGAGGCAGTCGCGCAGCTTTGTCAGCGCTTCAGCCACCTCGGCCTTTGGGGCCACCAGCGCGACCCGAACATACCCTTTACCGGGGTTTTCCCCGTTTACATCGCGACTGAGATACGCGCCCGGCAACACCCGGACCCCTGTTTCCGTCCACGCCTTCACCGCTGCTGCCTCGCCATCTTCGACCGGCAGCCACAGGAAAAACCCGGCCCGCGGGCTGACATAGCCCGGCACATCCGCGAAAATTTCATCTGCCAGGTCAAACTTTTCGGCATAAAGTCGGCGGTTTTCCTCGACATGCGCCTCATCCGCCCAAACCTTTTCCGCCGCGCGCTGCAACGGCAACGGCAAGGGCGCCCCTGAATAGGCCCGAAGCTGCATGATACGCTTGAGGCTCTCCGGCCCGCCCGCAACAAATCCCGACCGCAGCCCCGGCAGGTTCGACCGCTTGGAAAGCGAATGGAAAATCACTACCCGCTCTGGATCGGCCCCCATCTCCGCAGCAACTTGCAACGCGCCCACCGGTGCCTCGCCCCGGTAGATTTCCGAATAACATTCATCCGCGAAAATGCGGAAATCATACCGCTCGGCCAGCGCGATCAGCGCTTCCCAATAGGCGCGATCCGCCACCGCGCCCTGCGGGTTGGCCGGCGAACAGAGATAGGCAATTGCCGTGCGCCGCAGCACGTCCTCGGGCAGGGCGCAATAGTCCGGCAGGAATCCGTTTTCCGCCCGCGCCGCAACATAAACCGGCTCTGCCCGAACCGAGATCGCCGCCACCGCATAGACCTGGTAGAACGGGTTCGGCGTGAGAATGACAGGCGCCTGCCCGTCCTTCTCTTCGGGACAAAGCGCCATGGCGGCATTGTAGAGCCCTTCGCGCGTGCCATTGAGCGCCATCACCTGCGTCGCCGGGTCCACCGCAACGCCATAGCGCCGCAAGATCCAATCCGAAATCGCCTGCTGCAACTCCGGTGTGCCGTCATTGGGAGGATATTGATTGAACCCTTCGGCATGTTCGGAAATCACATCGGTGACCCATGCTGGAAAAGCATGCTTGGGTTCGCCAATCGTCATGTGCACCACCGGACCGCCCGGGTCCAGATGGTCCAAAAGCGCCCGCAAACGCGGAAACGCATAGGCCGGTAGGTTCGAAAACCGCTCGGGGAACACCATTCTTCAACTGCCTCAGCTTCGGGATCATTTCGCCCCGTTTGTACCCAAGTTACCGAAACCCACTCCGCTCGTCCAGAAAAATGCCCGCGAATCCGCGTCTTGTGGCCTCTGCGCCACCACGACCACGTCGTACCCTGTTTCTCAATGGTCCCATACACCCCGGGGAAGTCGCTGTGCACGGCGACGGGGCAGCGCCCCCTACCTCAGCGCGGCCTCTGCCGCAGCCGCAACCCGCAAGAGACGTTCTTCCTGCATGGGTCTCCCCAGCATCATCAATCCACAGCTCGGCAGTCCGGTCGGCAGGCTGACCCCGCAACTGCCCATCAGGTTGCCGATCCTTGTGTTGCGCAACGCCAGCAGGTTCTCTGTCACGTAATAGTCTTCGTCCTGCATCAACCTCTGCGCATCGGGCGGCAGAATCGGTGACGTCGGCAAAAGCACCGCATCAAAACCGGCCACTCGCGCATTCCACCGGCGCCGTAAATCCCTGAGCAGGTTCCAGGCGGCCACGAAATCCGGCCCGGAAAACTGCGCTCCGGCACGGAAACGTTCAAGGATCTGGTCGAACATCAGGTCCGGCGCCGCCTCGATATCCTCACGCCACTCGCCATAAGCTTCCGATGTGAACAACACTCCGCTCAACGCCAGCGCCCGCGCCACTTCCGGTGCCCGGATCACATGGACCTCTGCCCCGCCGTCCCGAAGCCGCGCCACGGCAGTTTCGAATCCGGCCAGGGGTGCCTCGCGTACATCCTCCAGAGCCACGGTCTCCAGCACCGCTAGCCGCACACCACGTAGATCCGCCCCGCGCAGGTCTGCCGCGCGCCCCCCTTCCAGAACCGCCAGAAAAAGCGCGGCATCCTCCACCGTCCGGCACAAGGGCCCAACCGTATCGAAACTCCGGCACAACGGCACCACGCCGTCGTTGGACACCCGCCCGGCGGTGGTTTTCAACCCGACAAGGTCATTCCACGCCGAGGGGATCCGCACCGACCCTCCCGTGTCCGACCCGATCCCGGCCGCTGCCAGACCAAAGGCCACCGACGCCGCCGCGCCTGACGATGATCCCCCCGGCACCGCCTTGGGATCATTGAGACAAGGCGGCGTCGCCGTCACCGGGTTGAGGCCGAGCCCGGAAAAGGCCAGCTCGGACATGTGGGTCTTGCCAAGGCACACCAGGCCTTGCGCCGTCGCATTGCGCAACACCTCGGCATCCTGCCCCGGAATGCGATCCTTCAACAGCGCGGACCCGGCCTCGGTTTCGACCCCGGCACTGTCAAACAGGTCCTTCCAGCTGATCGGCACCCCATCCAGCAGCGACAGGCGCATCCCCGCCCGCGCGCGTTCAGCGGCTGCTTCGGCCTCGGCCAGCGCACGCTCATGGGTCACTTTCGAATAGATCCGGTCCCGATGATCATGGCTGTCGATCGCACCCAGGAACGCCTGAGTCAGCGCCACCGGATCGATTGCCCCTTCCCCGATTGCGCGCCCCAGGTCCCCTGCACTCATGCCCAGCCAGTGAAACATCGCCTGCCCTCTCCTCCAATCTTGTTGGAAATAACGGTAGCGACGCAGATGCGCATGGACAATCCCGAAGCAGCACCCATATTGGCCCCATGACTTACGACAGCGACATTCTGATCGCCGGCGGAGGGCTGAACGGCCCCGCCCTGGCGCTGGCCCTTGCCCAATCCGGTTTCAACGTAACCGTGGTCGATGCCCGTCCCGCCCCGGACCGTGCAGGCGACAATTTTGATGGGCGCGGCTATGCCTTAGCGCTCGCTTCACAACGCCTTATGCGCGCCATTGGCGTTTGGGACGACGTGGCGAACAATGCCCAGCCCCTGCTCGAAATCAAGGTCTCTGACGGGCGCGCCGGAGAAGGGCCTTCGCCTTTCTTCCTGCATTTCGATCACGCCGAGATCGAAGAAGGCCCAATGGGCTACATGCTCGAAGACCGCTACCTCTACCGCGCCTTCCTGACCGCGATGCAGAACGAGCCGCGCATCACGCTCCTCTCTGAAACAGGCGTGACCGATCAGGATGTGGATGCCTCGGGTGTTGCCGTGTCGCTCTCCACCGGCGAAACCCACCGCACCCGCCTGCTGGTGGGGTGTGACGGGCGCGGCAGCGGTGTCGCGAAACGCGCCGGCATCCGGCGCACCGGCTGGGGCTATGGCCAAACCGCACTGGTCTGCGCCATTGCACATGAAAAACCACATGGCGGTATCGCGCATCAGTTCTTCATGCCGCCGGGCCCGCTGGCCATCCTGCCGCTTCCCGGCAACATGTCCTCGATCGTCTGGTCGGAAACCGATGAAAACGCCACCCGCATCCAGGCACTCTCGGATGACGACTACATGCAGGTGTTGCGCCCCCGTTTCGGCGATTTCCTTGGCAAAATCGAACTGGTCGGCAACCGCTTCACCTATCCGCTCTCTCTGAGCGTCGCCAACCACTTCGTGGCTGATCACATCGCCCTTGTCGGCGATGCCGCCCACGGCATGCATCCGATTGCCGGGCAGGGACTGAATGCGGGCCTGCGCGATGTCGCCGCCCTCGCCCAGGTCCTGCGCGAGGCCCGACAGCGCGGCGAAGACATCGCCTCCACCCTGGTCCTCGAGCGTTACCAGGAATGGCGCCGCTTTGACACCGCCGCTCTCGTGATGGCCACGGATCTCACCAACAAGCTGTTTTCGAACGACAATCCAATCCTGCGCGCCGGGCGTGACATCGGCATGGGTCTGGTCAACGCCGTCCCCGGCTTGCGCCGCACTTTCATCCGCGAAGCCGCCGGCCTGACCGGCAATCTGCCCGACCTGATGCGCTAATGAAACGCGCGCCCTGTTTCACAAGGCGCGCTTCCAGTCTTTCTTTTTCCAGAAATACCCCGGGGGGATCGCAGCCTCGCTGCGATGGGGGCAGCGCCCCCGCCTACCCGTCCAGTACCCGTGCCTCATCAATCAGCATGACCGGAATGCCATTGCGGATCGGAAAGGCCAACCCAGCCGCCTTGGAGATCAACTCCTGCGCCGCAGCATCATACTTCAGCGTCGTGCGCGTCTGCGGGCAGATCAGTGCCTCCAGCATACGACGGTCAAATTCACCTTGTTCACTCATTGCATCAAGTCCTCTCCGGCGCCGCCCCGCAGCGCAAATTCTATCAACGTCACCAACGTCTCGCGACGTGTCGACAACGATGGCGCCTCCAGCAACGCCTGCTTGTCCTCGGCCTCGAAATCCAGAAGCATCGACAACGAGTTGATCAGCAACTCATCACTGGCATCCTTGAGCGTTTCCCAATCCGTGGACAGCTCCAGCGTCTCGAAATACCGCCGCAGCAAAGCCATGAACCCGGTCCGGTCGAACCCGGCATCGCGCTCCGCAGGCCCAAGATCGCGCGCAAACCCGTCCCAGCTCACTTCGCAGCGCCGATAAGGGGTGAACCCCTCCACCTCGCTCAGGACCCGGAACCGCGACACGCCGGTCAGCGTGATGAGATACCTGTGATCCTCGGTCTCTGAAAACTGCGTGATCCGCCCGACACAACCGATCCGGTGCAACCCATTGTCTTCCCGGCCGGGGACCTCGTTGGGCTGCACCATTCCAATGAGCCGCCCCCCCGACTTCAGCGCATCGTCGAACATCGCGAGGTAGCGGGGTTCGAAAATGTGTAGCGGCAACCGTGCCCGGGGCAAGAGCAACGCCCCGGGCAAGGGGAACACGGCCAGTGTATCGGGCAGGTCTGCGGCTTTGATCATGTCACGAACCTAGCCCGGATTGCCCGATCAGGCAAAGATCATCGAGCTTAGCTTGCGCCGCCCGTTCAGCACAACCGGATCGTTGGGCTTCAATGCCTCGAAAATGGTGAACAACTGTGCCTTGGCAGCCCCATCGTTCCATTCGCGATCCCGCCGGAACAGCTCGAGCAATTCTGCGACGGCCTCTTCTACCTGCCCGGCGGCATGCAACGCCTGCGCAAGGTCAAGCCGTGCCGCGTGGTCATCCGGGTTGGCCTCGACCCTGGCGTGCAGCTCGGCCACCGGCCCGGCATTTTCCGCCTGCCGCGCCAGTTCAAGCTGCGCATGCGCGGCTTCGATCTCGGGCGCTCCGGAGTATTCTGCAGGCGTGCCATTCAGCACCGCCTCCGCCTGATCCAGCGCCCCCATAGCGATATTGGCCCGCGCCAGTCCGCCATAGGCGGCCACGACACTCTGGTCCTGTTCGATGATCGCGGCAAAGGTCTCACCCGCTGATTGCGCATCACCTTCGGCCAGCATCTCTTCGGCGGCGGCCAGCGCATCGTCCAACCCGTTGTCGGGCACCTGCCCGCCGGATGCTTCCACCACCTTGGTCACGAAAGCTTCGATCTCGCTGGGCGGCAACGCGCCCTGGAAACCGTCAATCGGCTGGCCCTGCCAAAAGGCATAAACAGTCGGGATCGACTGGACACGCATCTGCCCGGCAATCATCTGGTTCTCGTCTACATTGACCTTGGCCATCTTTACGGCCCCGCCCGCCGCTGTCACGGCGGCTTCCAAAGCTGGCCCCAAGGTCTTGCAGGGCCCGCACCACGGGGCCCAGAAATCCACGATCACCGGCACCGACATCGACGCATCCACAACGTCGGTCATGAACTCCGCTTCGCTGACATCCTTGATCAGATCGCCCCCAGGCGCCGCCGTGCCTTGTCCAAGTTCAAGCATCTCGTCATTCCTCATGTCTGTTGGCCCCTATATGACCCCCTGCAACGGGGTTTCAAAGTGCCTTTGCATGATTTTTCGCTCAGATCACCATCAGGGCGCCTCGAATGGCAGACCAAAGCGCTCCCCGTTGAAGGTATGCGTGCAACAGGCGCAATCTGGACGCATCGACGATGCATCCAACCCGGGATCGACCTTGGCCAGCCGCCCGGCCTCATCAACATGAAGCCCGCTGTAAAAACTCGACTCCCCGCACCGCACCACCGCGCGCCGCTCAACTTCCGAGCGCGCGACCAGATGCCAAATGGCCGCATCCTCCTCCAGGCGCGCCACCGCCTCGGAATAGACTGCATCCCAGGGCTGGCCCACCTTGGAAAGCAGGAACTTGTAAAGCGGCGTATAGTCCAGCCCGTGCCGCAACCCCTGCCGCATGCCCTGCTGCGTGGCCTCACTCACGCGCGCTTTTTTGGTGTTGCCATCACGGCCCTCCAGTCGCGGACACCCGTGCCGGACACGAAACGTGCGCGTGTTCACCTTGCGAAAAAGCGGCTTCTTGTGCGGGCCGCCCCGCATCAGAGATCAAAACTGGCAAAGACCGGTGCGTGATCGCTGGGCTTCTCCCAGCCCCGCGCCGCCCGCAGGATACGGCTGGAATGGCCCGCGTTCGAAATATCCGGCGTCGCCCACACATGGTCCAGACGCCGCCCCTTGTCCGCCGCATCCCAATCCCGCGCACGATAACTCCACCAGCTGTACAGCAGCCCTTCTGGAATATCCTGCCGGGTGATGTCCACCCAGCCGCCGGCCTCCTGTGTCTGCGCGAGGTGCTCCACCTCTATCGGCGTATGGCTCACGACCTTCAGCAACTGCTTGTGGCTCCAGACATCATCCTCGCGCGGCGCGATATTGAGATCCCCCACCAAAATCGACTTCTCCGGCCTGTCTCCATGAAACCAGTCCCGCATCTCGGTAAGATAGTCGAGCTTTTGCCCGAATTTCTCATTCACCTCCCGGTCCGGCTTGTCCCCCCCTGCCGGAACATAGAAGTTATGGATCGTCACCCCGTTTTCCAGCCGCCCCGCGACATGGCGGGCATGGCCCAGCCCCGCGAAATCTTTATCCCCGACATCCTCGATCGGCAGCTTGGACAGGATCGCTACACCGTTATATCCCTTCTGTCCGCGCGCGATCATATGTTGATACCCCAATGCGGCGAACCCCTCGGTCGGGATTTTGTCCACCGGGCTCTTGCACTCCTGAAGGCACAGAACGTCCGGCGCCTCTTCCTGCAACAGCTTGAGGACGATCGGCTCACGCAACCGCACCGAATTGATATTCCAAGTTGCCAGTGAAAAGCTCATGCCGCGCTCCCGTTGCCTGTGATCGGCGCACCCTACCCCGCCCGATCACGGCTTGCCAACGCATATGCGCCACGTCCCGCTTTCAATTTGCCAGAAATACTCCGGGGGAGTCGCAGCTTGCTGCGACGGCGGCTGCGCCCCCTGCCCCATGAACAAACCTGCCCAAAACAAAAAAGAGCCCGGATCATATCCGGGCTCAGTCCAACAGGGAGGTGCATGTCATAACCCGGACATGCGCGGGATCCGTAAAGACTTGATATAAGGTATCGTTCATATGCTTCTTTGATACATATCAAGAATCCGCTCATTCTGCCATGCGCTTATCAACAAAAGGTTGAAAACTGCGGCATAGGAGTCACGCCACCAACCGATAGCCCCCCGATTCCGTGATCAGCAAACGGGCGTTAGAGGGGTCGGGTTCGATCTTCTGACGCAGCCGGTAAATATGTGTTTCCAGCGTATGTGTCGTGACACCCGCATTGTATCCCCAGACCTCGTGCAACAGCACATCACGCGCCACGACACCATCTGTCGACCGGTACAAGAACTTGAGAATATTGGTTTCTTTCTCGGTCAGCCTGATCTTGCGCTCGTCTTCGGTGATCAGCATCTTCATGCTCGGCTTGAACGTGTACGGCCCAAGCTGGAACACAGCATCTTCGCTCTGCTCGTGCTGACGCAGCTGCGCCCGAATCCGCGCCAGAAGTACCGGAAACTTGAACGGCTTGGTCACATAGTCGTTCGCTCCGTAATCAAGGCCAAGGATCGTATCGGCATCGCTGTCATGCCCGGTAAGCATGAGGATCGGGCTTTTCACCCCCTGCTTGCGCATCAGCCGACAAAGCTCCCGCCCGTCCGTATCCGGCAACCCGACATCGAGAATGACCATGTCATACAGGCCTTCCTTGACCCGGCTCATTGCCTCCGAACCATTGCCCGCTTCGAACACGTCAAAATCTTCGGTCATGATCAACTGCTCGGACAACGCCTCGCGCAGGTCCTCGTCGTCATCCACCAACAGGATTTTCTTGAGCTGTGCCATGTGACCTCCTCGCCCTCTCTTACGTACACCCGCGATGTGGACCCGCTTCACGTCCACGACAAGATTTGCTGCATTTCGCTCACGGCCTCGTGTACGAGCACTGGTAAATGTTTCATATTGCTGCCATCACAGCTATATCCATTACGCCTATCTTCGCCGGACAGATCACCTTCCCATGAGCTTTTCGCCCGATATCATCGAACGCCTCGCCCGCGCCCGTGCAGATTTGCGCATGGGCGTGCCCATCGTGCTGACGGGTGACGGGCAGGCGCTTCTGGTGCTGGCGGCTGAAACCCTGACCGACACTCGGCTCTGCGACCTGCGCGCCTTGCCCGGAACGCCAGTGCTGGTCCTGACGTCGCGGCGCGCCGAAACGCTCAAGGCGCGCGCCTATGATGGCGATGTCGCCCGAATCCTGCTGCCCTCGGATGCCGGGCTTGCATGGGTACTGTCCATCGCCAACCCGGATGACGACCTGCGAAGCCCGATGAAAGGCCCCTTGGCCAGCGATCGTGACGGCCCCGCCACTCTGCACCGCGCCGCAACGCAGTTGGTGAAAACCGCGCAACTCCTGCCCGCCGCCGTGGTCCTTCCCCTTGCCGATGCTGCCCGTTTCGCCATGGAGCACGGCCTCACCGTGATTCCCGCCGACCTCGCCGCCCCGCATCTGGCCGCCACCAGCCCCCTGCACCCGGTCGCGCATGCCCGCCTGCCGATGGCCGCCGCCGAGGCGGGCCGCCTGCATATCTTCCGTCCCGAAGATGGCGGCGAAGAGCATTACGCCATCGAAATCGGCCGCCCCCCCCGTGACAAACCCGTCCTCGCCCGCCTGCATTCGGCATGCTTCACCGGCGACGTTCTGGGCTCGCTGAAATGCGACTGTGGCCCTCAACTGCGCGGCGCGCTGGCCCAGATGGGGGCCGAGGGCACGGGCGTTCTGCTCTACCTCAACCAGGAAGGGCGCGGCATTGGGCTGGCCAACAAGATGCGCGCATATTCGCTGCAGGACCAGGGGTTCGACACCGTTGAAGCCAATCACCGGTTGGGCTTCGAAGACGACGAACGCGATTTCCGCATCGGCGCCAAGATACTGAAGGAAATGGGGTTTTCCTCGGTCCGCCTGCTCACGAACAACCCCCGCAAGATCGAAATGATGGAGAAAACCGGCATCTCCGTGGCCGAGCGCGTGCCGCTCAAGGTGGGCGAAACCGTTCAGAACCGCGCCTATCTCGCCACAAAGGCCGCCAAGTCCGGCCATTTGCTGTGACCCCTTTCGATCTTGTCCTGACCCCGCGCGGTCTGCGCTTTATGGGGCAGCTTTTTCCCTGCACTATCGGGCGCGGCGGTCTATCAGCCACCAAGCGCGAGGGGGATGGTGCGACGCCGCGCGGCACGCACTGTATCACCGGCCTGCTCTATCGCCCCGACCGCATGACCTGTCCAGCGCCCTGGGCCATCCCGATTCGTTTGGGTGATCTGTGGTCTGACGACCCCGCCGACCCGGACTATAACCAACAGGTCCGCGCGCCCTACGCCCCCAGCCATGAAACCCTGCGGCGGGCTGATCCTCTTTATGACCTGATCATGCTGACCGACTGGAACTGGCCCAAGGCTACGCCCGGACGCGGTTCGGCGATTTTCCTGCACCAATGGCGCCGCCCCGGATACCCGACCGAAGGATGCCTCGCCTTTTCGCGTGCTCACATACGCTGGATTGCCGCCAACGCTCCGCCCGGCACCCGGCTAATTATTCCCTGAGTGCTGTGTTTGTCCGGCATTTCTGAGGACGGCGGCAACGCCTTTAGTAAGCGCGATCCCCGAAAATGGCCGACCCGACCCGCACATGCGTTGCGCCCAACGCCACCGCGCGTTCGAAGTCGCCGCTCATCCCCATGCTCAGACCGGTCAAACCATTGCGCTCCGCGATTTTGGCCAAGAGCGCGAAATGCAGCGAAGGCTCTTCCTCAACTGGCGGAATACACATCAGCCCGACCACCGGCAGGTCCAAGGCCCGGCACTCTGCGACAAACGCATCTGCCTCCAACGGCATCACGCCAGCTTTCTGCGGCTCTTCGCCCGTATTGACCTGAATGAAAAGCTCCGGGCACTGCCCGATCTCCTGCGCCAGTCGGGCAAGGGTTTTGGCCAGCTTCGGGCGATCCAATGAATGAATGGCGTCAAACAACCCCATCGCCTGACGGGCCTTGTTGGTTTGCAACGGCCCCAGCAGATGCACTTCGACCCCGTCAAAGCGCGCGCGGAAATCCGGCCACTTTCCCGCAGCTTCCTGAACCTGATTTTCTCCAAAAAGCCGATGTCCCTCGGCCAACATCGCCTCGACCCGTTCGTCGGGCTGGCGTTTGCTCACCGCGATCAGCTTGGTTTCGCCAACCGTGCGTCCGGCAGCAGCCTCAGCCTTGTGAACGCGTGCGGTAATATCTGTCAGCGACATGTTTCGTGATCCTTCCTGCCCGGGTCATCTGCCGGCAAGGAACACCAAATGCGCGCAAAAGAAAAGGGCAGGTCAAAAGACCTGCCCTCTCTTTGGATGGTTTGTCGTTCAGATTAGAACGAGAAACGCAGACCCAGGTCAGCAACGGTCGTCGAGGTTGCGCCGCCGAGCGAAGCAACACCACCTTCGAGGAAGGTGCCGCCGCCCAGACGATGCTGGAAGCCGATGCCGTAGTTTTCGTCACCCGAAGCGCCGAGGCCTTCGTCGTGGTTCACGTAACCGCGGATGAAGGTTGCTGCGCCAACCTGGTAGTCGCCAGCGATGCCGTACTTGGCGTTACCGTCGTTGTCAGCATATGCCAGGGTACCGGTGAAGTTGCCCCAGGTGCCGGTTGCGGTTGCGGCCCACTCGGTGTCACCAGCGTTGTCCGAATCCTGGAAACCAACAGCAAAGGTGTACTGACCGGTGCTGTACGAACCGTGGACTGCGGTGCGGTCGAAGCCGCGACCGGCGTTACCCGAACCGTCCCACGAATGCGACAGGTGAACGCCCCATGCGCCCGACGAGTAGATCACGTCAACACCCTGCGAACCGGTGGAACCCGAGGTGTATGCGTCTGCGCCGAAGTTATAAACAACGTTGCGGTAGCTCAGGCCGGTCAGACCGATCGAGCCGGTGTACATGCCGGGCATGTTTTCGATTGCGCCCAGAACCTGGCCAACCGACACGGTGAAGCCGTTGGTCGAAACCCAGAAACGCGGGGTGTTGAACGCGGCGTTACCCTGGGGGGCGCCGTAACCGTCACGGTGCTCGTTCGACTGGTAGCGGATCTGTGCGCCGAACGACAGGCCGTTGTCCGACTCTGCAGTGCCGGTCACGATCAGACGGAAGCGGCTTTCCAGCGTAACTTCGGTAGCTGCGTTTTCGTTGTAGTAGACACCAAAGCGGCCCAGGCCGCCGAAGGTCACGTCTGCTGCGGCGACACCGGCGGTGGCGACGAGAGCAGTCGTTGCGAAGAGAACTTTTTTCATAGTTTTTCCCTCGGTTTTCCAATTCATGCGCCCAGCCGGAGAATCCCAAACTGGGTATGCGTAGTCTCTCGCTCTTTTCGGGGGGTCTTTGCAAGCACGGGCCGATGCCTCGGGACAAAGTCGCCGGATATGGTGCAGACATGTCACAGTTCTTCGGCGCCCCCCACGTCCACCAACCCCAAACTGCTGTCTGGCCGCCCAAAACCGGGCGCGCCTACTATAACCCTTGCCCATCCAGCCCCTGTTGGCTAGGACGTTAGGCAAAGCTACGCTTGGGGCAGAAAGATGAAGAAATCCGGCATTTTCGGCATCACGGTCGCGATGGTCGCGCTCCTGACGATTGGCGCTTGTGGCGGCAGGACGGTTGTTATTCAGGGCGACGCCGAGGGGTATCTGGAACGTGACGACGTCGGCAACCCCATTGAAAACCAGCAGATCACCGGAACCAAGACCGGCTCGACCATCTGGGATATTTTCAAGGACGACAACTCTGATGTCACGGTTCGGGTCAACAAATACCTCTGGGCCGCATCGCTTGAAGTTCTCGACTTCCTGCCCATCGAAAGTGTTGATCCGTTCTCCGGAGTGATCTCCACCGGATACGGCGTGCCACCGGGCGGTGGGCGCTCTTATCGCGCAACTGTCTATATCCGTGACCCCGCACTTGATGCACGTTCCCTGAACGTCGCGATGCAGACCCGCGGCGGCGGTTCGGTCAATGCGGGTACGGTGCGTGCCGTTGAAGATGCCATCCTGACCCGTGCCCGCCAACTGCGGATTGCAGACGGCAAGCTCTGATCAACGCATTCTGAGCGCTTTGCGGGCCGCACTCTAAAAGGGGTGCGGCCCTTTTTCGTTGAATCAGGTCCGCACCGGACGGGGGCTCATTTCAAAAAGCCGGTCGATCCAGTCAAGCTGCCGTGGAAGACAGACTCCCTGCAAATCATAGGTATCAACCGCAAGACGCCGCGCGTTTCGTCCCAGCGCCTCGCGCATCTCCGCGCTGTCCAGAACAGTGCAAACCTCTTCAACCAATCGCGCGCCATCAAAAAACGGGAACAACCGGCCGGTTTCGCCATGCCGGATCACCTCTTTAAGAGGGGCGGTGTCGCTTGCCACGATCGGCGCCCCCGCCGCCATGGCCTCGATGAGCGACCAGCTCAGGACAAACGGATACGTCAAATAGACATGCGCCTTGCTGATCTGCAGCAGGCGCAGGAACTGATCATATGGAATACGTCCCAGAAAATGCACCCGCTCCCAGTCTTTCGTCGGAATTCGCCCACGCACCTCGTCGATGAATATCTGCTTCCACGTCTGTCCCTTCGGCGGTCGGGCACCATAGCTCACCTCGTCCCCACCCACGATCAACACCCGCGCATCGGGACGCGCCTTGAGCAGCTCCGGCAAGGCCCGCATGAAAACATGATACCCACGATAGGGTTCAAGGTTGCGATTCACAAAGGTGATTACCTCGTCGCCGCGATCAAGAACCGTTCCGTCCGACAAGGAAAACCTCACGTCCGGGTTGGGGCGCACCACGTCCGTGTCGATCCCGTCGTGGATGACGTCAATGATCTGGCGATACTCCTCGGGAAAGCTGGACGCCTGGAACTCGGTCGGACATATGCCCCGATCCGCGATCTGCTGATGCATCATGTTGTTGAGGTTCTTCAGCCGCAACCGGATCGTGTCGGTCTGCTGATCGAACTTGGAGAATTCCGAATCGAAGCCGACATCATTGTCGTTGTTGGAATAATACAGCTCGAAATACAGCCCGATCCGCGCGTTGGGCCACAGGTCGCGCAGGAACATCGACTCGCCCCAGCCCGGATGCGCCACGATCACATCCGGCTCAAACCCTTCGGCCTTCAGCTTGCGCGCCGCAACAAAACAGGACTCACCCCGCAGCAGCTTGGTTTCGAAATCCACCAACCACGGATGTAACCCCTGCGATGGCTTGCGCTGGATCGAATAAGGAAGCACCTGCACCCCTTTCCAAAGAGAGGGTTCCTTTACGCGCAAGGTCAGGCACACGACCTCGTGCCCCTTTTCGGCAAGTGTTGGCGCCAGATGTTTGAACTGGCCCGGAAAATTCTGGTGGATGAAAAGGATTTTCATAAAAACGTACCCAACATAGTCGCGGTTGCGACCTGTATATCGCAGTTTTTCCCACAACAAAGCCCGCCCAATTTACGATTTGCAACAGCATCGGCACTGGACCACAGGGAAAAGCACGCATATCACCGCTTGCGAACCGCGCCGCGAGACCAGCGGCACCACGAGAATCAAAAGGGTGAACCCGACCATGTCGCGCTACAGCACCGCAGAGATCGAAGCCAAATGGCAGGAAGCCTGGGCCAAGGCACAAACCTTCAAGGCCGTCCGGGACGAGAGCAAACCGAAATACTACGTGCTCGAGATGTTCCCCTACCCTTCAGGCAAGCTGCATATCGGCCACGTGCGCAACTACACGATGGGCGACGTGATTGCACGCTACAAGATCTCGACCGGGCATAACGTGCTGCACCCGATGGGGTTTGACGCGTTTGGTATGCCTGCGGAAAACGCCGCCATGGCGATAGGTGGCCACCCCAAGGAATGGACCTATTCCAACATCGACACCATGGTCGAACAGATGAAGCCGCTCGGCCTCTCGCTCGACTGGTCGCGCATGTTTGCCACCTGTGACCCCGAATATTACGGCCAGCAACAGGCGCTGTTCCTCGATTTCCTTGAACATGATCTGGTCTATCGCAAGAACGCCGTGGTGAACTGGGATCCGGTCGATATGACCGTGCTTGCCAACGAACAGGTCGAAGGCGGGCGCGGCTGGCGCTCGGGCGCTCTGGTGGAACGCCGCGAACTGACCCAATGGTTCTTCAAGATCTCGGACTATTCCGAAGAACTGCTCGACGCGCTCGACACGCTTGAAAACTGGCCCGCCAAGGTGCGCCTGATGCAGGAGAACTGGATCGGCAAATCCCGCGGTCTGGAGTTTTCCTTTGACCGCACCGACGATGGCGACCCGATCACCGTTTATACCACCCGTCCTGACACGCTCATGGGCGCATCCTTTGTAGGCATCTCGCCGGATCACCCAATTTCCAAAGAACTGGAAGCGGACAATCCCGAACTGGCCGGTTTCCTCACCGAGTGCCGCAAGGGCGGCACCACCGAAGAAGCCATCGAAACCGCCGAGAAACTGGGCTATGACACCGGCATCCGGGTGAAACACCCGCTTGACCCGAACTGGGAACTCCCGGTCTGGATCGCCAACTTCATCCTTATGGATTACGGCACCGGCGCGATCTTTGCCTGCCCGGCCCATGATCAGCGCGACCTCGATTTCTGCCGCAAGTACGACTTGCCGGTGATCGACACCTTCTTTGATCTCGACAATCCCAAGCCTGTCGAGACCGAAGCCTTCGTGCCGCCGAAAGAGCAAAAGGTGAAATGGATCAACCACTTCGCCGGCCTCGACGAAGCCACCGGTCAGGAAGCGATCGACGTCACCATCGACTTTGCGGAACAGGCCGGTTGGGGCAAGGGCGTGACCAAGTTCCGCCTGCGCGACTGGGGCCTTTCCCGTCAGCGCTACTGGGGCTGCCCAATCCCGGTTGTCCACTGCGAAAGCTGCGGCGTGGTGCCCGAGAAGAAAGAAAACCTGCCGATCGAACTGCCCGATGACGTGTCGTTCGACAAACCCGGCAACCCGCTTGACCGCCACCCGACATGGCGCGATTGCGCCTGCCCGTCCTGCGGCGCTCCGGCGAAACGCGAAACCGACACGATGGACACCTTCGTGGACAGCTCGTGGTATTTCGCGCGATTCACCGCGCCCCGCGCCGAAACGCCGACCTCGATGGAGGACGCGGAATACTGGATGAATGTCGACCAGTATATCGGCGGCATTGAGCACGCGATCCTGCACCTGCTCTATTCGCGCTTCTTCGCCCGCGCGATGCATATCTGCGGCCACCTGCCCGAAAAATCCAAAGAGCCGTTTGATGCGCTCTTTACCCAAGGCATGGTTACCCACGCGATCTTCAAGAACGCCGAGCGCACCGACGAAAACGGCCGCGCGATCTATCACTACCCCGCCGAGGTCGAAGAACGGGACGGCGGCGTTTTCGTCAAGAAAACCGGCGAACGGATCGAGGTCATCCCCTCGGCCAAGATGTCTAAATCCAAGAACAACGTGGTCGACCCGGTCGAGATCATCAAAAGCTATGGCGCCGATACCGCGCGCTGGTTCGTGCTGTCGGATTCGCCCCCGGAACGCGACGTGGAATGGACCGCTTCCGGTGCCGAAGCCGCCTACAAACACCTTGCACGCGTGCACCGTATCTCCAGCGACATCGCAGGTGCCCAAGATGGCCCACAGGGGGCGGATGAGGAACTGCTCCGCGAAATGCACAAGGCAATCCGCGACGTGACGCTTGGCATTGAAAGCTTTGGCTTCAACGCCTCCATCGCCAAGCTTTATGCCTTTACCAACACGCTCGCCAAATCCAAGGCGGGCGCGGCGGCCAAGCGCGAAGCCGCTCTGGTTCTGGCACAGCTGATGTCGCCCATGACCCCGCACCTCTCCGAGGAAATCTGGTCAATGCTGGGGGGCGAAGGTCTTCTGATCGACGCGCCGTGGCCTGAGGCGGATGAGGCGATGCTGGTCGAATCCACCGTGACCCTGCCAATCCAGATCAACGGCAAGCGCCGCGCGGAAATCAGCGTGCCCAAGGACATGCCGAAGGAAGAGGTTGAAAAACTGGTCCTCGCCCACGAAGCTGTCACCAGCCGGCTGGAAGGGGCCCAGCCCAAGAAACTCATCGTTGTCCCCGGTCGGATCGTGAATGTCGTCTTGTAACCGCCGAATCTTCCTGCTCTCTGCCGCTGCCCTTGTCGGGGGCTGCGGCTTCACGCCGGTCTATGGCCCCGGCGGCGGCGCCCGCGGGCTGCACCAGAACGTCTTGGTGGACGAACCCACCGATAACGCGTCCTACCTGCTCGTGCGCGAACTCGAAGACCGGCTGGGCCGTGGGACGGGGGGCGAAGCCTATGGCCTCACCCTGTCGCTCAAGACCCGGCAGGAATCGGTCGGCAAGACGGTGGCGCAGGTCACATCCCGTTACAACGTCGTGGGCGAGGTGACCTATGCGCTGCGCGATATCGGCACGAACGAGGTGATGACCACGGGCAAGGTTGATACGTTCACAAGCTATTCGACCACCGGCTCGACCGTGTCCGAACTCGCTGCCGAGAAAGACGCCTATCAACGTCTCATGGTCATCCTTGCCGATCGGATCGTGACCGATCTGCAGGTCTACGCCACCTCGAACCCACTATGAAGCTGTCTGCCCGCGACAGTGCGAGGTATTTCGCCAAACCCGATCCCGATCGCACGGGTCTCCTGATCTATGGGCCGGACGCGATGCGCACGGCCCTCAAGCGGCAAGAGGTCATCGCTGCCCTGATCGGCCCAGAGGGCGAAGAGGAAATGCGCCTCACCCGCATCCCCGGCACCGAGTTGCGCAAGGACCCCGCACGCCTCAATGACGCCATCAAGGAAGTCAGCTTTTTCCCCGGCCCCCGGGTCGCCTTTGTCGAAGACGCTACCGATGTGGCGGCCTCCGCGATCCTCTCCGCGCTCGAAGACTGGGCGCCGGGTGACGCCCAGATCATCGTCACCGCAGGGCAGCTCAAGGCCAGCTCCAAGATCCGCAAGGCGTTCGAAACGCATCCCAATGCCTATGCCGTCGGCATCTACAACGATCCGCCCAGCCGTGAAGAGATCGAGGCCGAACTCAAACGCTCTGGCCTGAACAATATCGACCACGACGCGATGACCGACCTGACCAACCTGTCACGCGAACTGGACCCGGGGGATTTCCGGCAAACCCTTGAAAAGCTTTCGCTCTACAAGCTGAACGACGATCTGCCCGTGACCTCGCAGGATGTCATCGACTGCGCCCCGGTCTCGACCGAGGCCGCGCTGGACGACATTCTCAACATCGTTGCCGAAGGCCGCCCCCAGGAAATCGGCCCCGTGTTGCGAAAACTCGAGGCTCAGGGGGTCAACCCCGTGGCACTGATCATCTCTGCCACCCGCCATTTCCGTGCGCTCTATACCGCAGCCTCCGACCCCGGCGGCGCGGCGGCAGGCATTGCCCGCATGCGCCCGCCCATCTTCGGCCCGCGTCGCGACCGCATGTTACGGCAGGCGTCGAACTGGGGCCCGGCCAAGCTCGAACAGGCGCTCACCGGTCTGACCGACACCGACCTGCAACTCCGCTCTGCCGGACAACGCGCCCCCGAAATGGCGCTCGTGGAACGGCTGTTCCTACGGCTTGCCATGTTGGCGCGCAGGTGACCGCACCCGCCGGACCTAGCCAAGCGCGTCCTGCAAAAGCAATCGGCCATATTGGGCGTTCATGTGCACGAAATCGTTGCCCGGGTGCTGTGCATCCACCTCCGGCTTGAACAGCATCGACCCCTTGCAATACGCGGACCGGGTGAAAAACCCGCTGTCCTCCAACGCGTCGGCGGGCGGGGCTTTCATCCTGAAATTCCCGGCGGATCGCGCGACAACACTTCGGTCGATCATGGTTCTCAGATTTCGAGCGCGCACGCCTACACCCGTATCCCGATCATGGTATTGCGCCAGGAACTTTTGGGCACGCGGGCTGTCGACCGAAATCAACGGGCTGCCCACAAAGGACACCTGCACCGAACCGCTCACTTCGGCAATCAGGCGCGCCAGGCCAATGGCCCAGTCCTGTTCCATGTGGTGCGTTATGATGGCATCCGCCATCCCGCTGCTGATCATCGGCAGGTCGGTCCCGGCCTGGTAATGCGCCGATGAAAAAACCGATATCCCCGCGAGAATGATGATCTCGTCATACCGTGCGATTTCAACCTCTGACATGCCGCCCGACGTCCAGCGGAAATTCTTCTGCACAAAAGCGCTGGATGATCCGACAACCCCATTCCTGACAGTGGCCGTGCGCAGTGAATTGCGCTGGCTTCCGAACACGTCGACCTCCACGCCTGCAAGCCCACCTTCCACGCGCATGTCATTCAACGCCGCCCGAACCGCCGCCACATGCGAATTTCCAAGGAAACAAAGCCGCTTCACCGACCAAAAGCCTCCAGCATCTGCTCGTCACATTGCACATCCTCATTGGCCGGAACCTCGGTTGGGCGCTGTCCCGTCTCCTCCCTCCGCAACCGGGGCGGATGGGCGGCGAAAAAGGCGTTCATGACAACCTCGACCCCTTCCGTCATGACCGACCGCAGATTGGATTCAAAAAACGTCCCCCGTGCGGCAGGGTTGGTGATGATCTCATAGCTGGGAAAATAATCGACGTTGTCACAGGTCTCGCAAAGCCACCCTGCCACCGCGCGCAGCACGGATTTCGAATAAGTGGACGCCGCAAGAACATGCTGCCCGCTGGCCGTCGCGGTCAATGGCACAGGCGACACCGTCAACAGATAGCGCAGCGGCCTTTTCCGGCCGCGCAAATCGTCCAGCATCTGCATGACGGCTCTGAAGTCGGCCTCAACTTCACCATACGAAAAATTTACGAATTCATAGTCCTGCGCCCGATCTTCCCCTGCAACAATTCCCGGTGCCAAAGGAACCACCTGCCCGCTTTCCTTGTGCACCCACGCCTCGGTCAGGCCCAATGTGAAAACAAAGACGTCGACCTCAAGGAAAAGCCTCCGCACGCAGCGCAAATGGTATCTTCGCGCCTCGATCACTTCGTCGCGCGACAGAAACCCGTTTGGCTCGATAGTCGGGCGGAATGCATCAAAAAACCGCCCCTCGCGTTCCCAGATCAGGAACGGTCGCGGATCGTCACTGAACGCTGCCTCGACCAACTGGCGCAATTGCCGCGCGGAATAAAGGTTGCCATAGCGAGCGGAATACATCCCGTATCCAAACGCCGCATGTTGCACCTCGGACAGTCCCCTCGGCGCCGGTTCCACATCCAATACCCGATACCCGTTTTGGGTCAGATGCCGCGCGATATGCTGCGCAAAACAACTCCCGGCCGTTCCGATCTTCTGATCCGGACCGATCTCCCATTTTTTTTGGTAGATCTCTGGCACGGTCAAATGGCTCGGTGCGACAACACCGGTTTTCCAGAACGCCCGCCTATCGAGGTCTGAATAGTAATTCTTCACGCGCGTCCCAAAGCCCTGCTACTGCCAAAATACGCCAGATCCTGCGGTTTCTCCGCCTTGCCGAAAATTATGCCAAAGGACCCACGCCTTGTCACCCTGTCCCGCGAAAACGATCCTGCGCGTCGCTGCCGCACGATGCTGTGCAAAGCGACCACGCGCGGCGATGACCCGGCGTCAGGCCGCCATTCGTGACTTGCCTTCCTCCCCTGCCGGCTGACACTCTCACCGGCATCAGACAGGAGAAAACCGCCATGTATGAAGTCATCGGCAATATCGCCAGCCGCGCCTTTCGCGTCATGTGGATGCTCGAGGAACTTGGCCAGCCATACGAGTTTTCCCCTGAGAAGCCCCACTCCGAACGGGTCAGGTCGCTGAACCCTTCCGGCAAGATCCCGATCCTCAAAGACGGAGATGCCGTTATCTCTGACTCCACCGCCATCCTGACCTATCTCGCCGACAAGCATGGCGCCCTCACCTATCCGGCGGGCACCGTCGAACGCGCCCAACAGGACAGCCTTACCCACCAGATTCTCGACGAGATCGACGCCGTGCTGTGGACCGCCGCCCGCCACAGCTTTGTCCTGCCCGAAGACAAGCGCGTTTCCGACGTCAAACCCTCGCTGATGTGGGAATACAGCCGCAACGTCGCGAACATCATGGCACGCGCCAAGGGCCCCTACCTGATGGGCGACATGATGACGATCCCCGACATCATCCTGACCCATTGCGGCGGCTGGGCCCTGTCGGCCAAGTTTCCGACCGACAACGCCGAATTCAAAACCTACCTGAAAAACGCCCGCGCCCGCCCTGCCTTCCAGAAGCTACGCAAATAGCGAAGACCGGCCACATCAACCGACGGCCCTTCTCAATGGTCTCCAATACCCTGGGGGAGTCACCCTCGGGGAGACGGGGGCAACGCCCCCTTTAGTCAAAGCGGCGGCACGCGCCCCTGAAGGCAAAACCGCAAACGTCCCGCCGGGCGCGCGTCCTGGATCACCCCGTCCGGCGCGTCCCGATAGAGCTTCAGCAAGGCAAGCGTGTCCGCCACATCTTCCGCCGGGCGCACCCCGGAAAACAGATAGGCCACCTTGCCCGACCCCCTCAACGCCAACGCAAGCGGCGCGTCGCACATGTTGAGACAGGACGTCGTGCGCACCTCCACCTCAACCGGGGCTGCCATTCTCAAATCGGCCGCAAACCCCGCCCCTTCGGGGGCTTCACCCGGCGCCGCGCAGGTGTCGCAGATATAGACAACATCACCCAATGAGAAGGCCTCCTGTTTCACAAGAACTGGACTAACGGGCCGGGGAATGCGACACAAGGCTTCGCACAACGCAACGGAGATCGAAACACCGTGATCAAGAAAGCTTCTGCCATTCGTGTTGTTCCCGGCAACCCGCGTGACCGTCAGGCAACGGCCCTCCTGCAGGCCAGCCACGCCCTGATGCGATCCCTGTTCAACCCCGAGGAAAACCACTTCCTCTCGGTCGATGAACTGTGCACGCCCGATATCCGTTTCTTTATCGCCCGCGAGGACGACAAGACCCTTGGCTGCGCCGCGCTGGCAAACCGTGGGGAATATGGAGAGATCAAATCCATGTTCGTGGATCCCATTGCACGCGGCAAGGGCATAGCGCACAAACTCATGCAGCGCCTTGATGCCGAGGCACGCGCGCAGCGGCTCAGCGCGCTCAAGCTGGAAACCGGTGACAAGCTGGAACAGGCGCATTCGCTCTACAAGGCGCACGGCTTTGTCGAATGCGGGCCCTTTGGTGACTACGAAGCCAATTCCACCTCGATCTTCATGACCAAGGCGCTCGACTAGGGATCAGCATTCCGCTTCGAGATAGCCGGTGCTGCCGCCACTCGGCACCCAGATATCGACCACTTCGCAATCCTGATAAAGCGGCACATAGCTCGCCAGGGGGGCTGTACGCGCACTATCACGGCAATCCATGATCCCAAGGATCAGCGCCGCATCGCCGCGAATCTCAATCACGTCACATCCCGTGACCGCCTCAATGGCAATTTCCGCGCGACGCCCGATCGGACCAAGTCGCGGAGCATATTCCGAATTGACGCGAATGGCTTCGGCAAGACGCCCGCGATGGCGAATATCAAATGTGCTGCCCTGCACCGAGACACGCGTCACCTCCGCCCCTCGAAAATGGGGCGTTGGTGTATTGCAGGCCACAGCCATCAGGCAAGTCATCAGTAACACCCATCGCATGAGCGAGACTCTCTCAAACTTGGGTTAACGCCTCCTTAACTTCCGCACCTCCCCTGTGCGCGTTTGTCACAGTCACATTCCAACTTTCGCATATATTATATATTCCATGTTCAGAATGTAATGGGAGAGTCGTCATGACCACCACGGCCCAAAGACCTGCCGACAGCTATTCGCCGCTCTATTTCCTCGCCTCACTTGGCGCGGGCGGTCTGTCTGTCACGTTTTTCATGTACCTGATGTTCTGGGTGCCTCATAAGGGCAAACCCGTTCCCACCTTCGAAGACATCGCGGTTGCATTCCAGACCGGCGACCTGCCCATGCAAGCCGCCTTCCTGATTGCCGTGCTGGGCATTGCCGTCTTTACGGTTCTCAATATCAAGTCCCTGATCTGGAACCTGCGCGCCCTGTCCGCGTTCAAGCAAACTGGCGCCTATCTCAAGCTTGTCAATTCCAACGCCGAATCCACGCTTCTCGCGATGCCGCTGGCCATGGCCATGACCGTCAATGCGCTGTTCATCGTGGGGCTTGTATTCGTACCCGGGCTTTGGAACATCGTGGAATACCTGTTCCCCGCCGCGCTCGTCGCCTTTGTCCTGATCGGTATCCTGGCATTCCGCCTGATCGCCAATTTCCTTGGCCGCGTTCTCTCGCAGGGCGGCATCTTTGACGTCACCGCCAACAACAGCTTTGCCCAGATGCTCCCAGCCTTTGCCCTGTCGATGGTCGCCGTGGGTCTGTCCGCTCCTGCTGCCATGAGCACCGCCCAGACCACCGTCGGCATCTCGCTGGTCCTGTCCACTTTCATGGGCACGGCCGCCATCGTTTACGCGCTGGTCGCGATCTTCACCGCCTTCAATTCGATGCTGCATCACGGAACCGCCAAAGAGGCTGGCCCGACCCTGATGGTGGTGGTCCCGATCCTGACCGTTCTGGGCATCATGTTCCTGCGCCAGAACCACGGGCTGCACGCGACTTTCGAAGTCCATGGCACAGCCGCCGAGACCATGATCTTCCTGGCACGCCTGCTGTCGATCCAGATCCTGTTCCTGCTGCTCGGGCTGCTCGTTCTGCGCCGTCAGAGCTACTTCGCGGATTTCGTGTTCGGCTCCAAAACCTCGCCCGGTTCCTATGCGCTGGTCTGCCCCGGTGTGGCCCTTTCGGTGATGACCCAGTTCTTCGTGAACAAGGGGCTGGTCGGCGCCGGGATCATCGCCAAGTTCGGGATTGCCTATTGGTCGATCACCGCGATCGCGATTGCCTTTCAGATTGCCATGGTGGTGCTGGTGCTGCGCCTCAACCGGCAGCATTTCGGCAAACCCGCCTCGGGTGCCGCCGTCCCGGCCGAATAATCGATTTCCTCCGCGAGAACGAAAAGGGCGCCTTCGGGTGCCCTTTTCACGTGGGTTTACCGACGCAATACCGACGTGATACCGACGTGAAACCGAAAGCCCGAATTGGTCAGGTCAGCGCCCCACGCAGCACCCGTCCCAGCCGCAGCATACCTTCGTCAATCTGTTCGACCGTCGGACTGGAGAAGTTCAAACGTAGGGTGTTTGCTCCCGCCCCATCGGCAAAAAAAGCGCTCCCCGGCACAAAAGCAACCATCTCGCTACGCAACGCCTCGGCCAGCAACGACGCCCCATCCATGTTCTTGGGCAATGTCATCCAAACAAACATTCCACCCTCGGGACGGGTCCATTCCACCCCTTCTGGCATATGCTTTTCAAGGGCGGCAAGCATCGCATCCCGCCGCGCGCCATAGCTCTGGCGCAGAGTGCCAACATGGCTCTCGAACATGCGCGCGGCGACCTCGTGCACGACAATCTGGTTGATCGTTGGAGAGTGCAGGTCGCTGGCCTGTTTGGTCAAAACCAACTGCCGGATCACGGGCTTTGCAGCCACCACCCAGCCCACCCGCAATCCGGGGGTCAAGGTCTTGGAAAAGCTCCCACAATAGATGGTTCGGCACGCTTCAAGATCGCCCTTGCGCGCGACCTCAAGGGCGAGGATCGGCGGCACCGAATCGCCGTCATAGCGCAGCGCCTGATACGCCGCATCCTCGATCGACGCCACGTCCAGCGCCTCGGTCAGGTCCAGCACGCTTTCTCGTCCGCGCAGGTCCATCGTTTTCCCCGTCGGATTTGCGAAATCAGGGGTGAGATAGGCAAATTTCACTTTTCCCCCAGCCGCTTGCGCGGCATCCGCATAATCTTGAGCGGGACGGTTGCCATTGACGCTCAACCGATCAAAGCGCGGTTCATACGCCCGGAACGCGCCCAAGGCACCCATGTAGGTCGGCCCTTCGACAAGAGCGGTATCGCCTGCGTTCAGGAACAGTTTGCCCAGGTAATCCAACGCCTGCTGAGAGCCCGATGTGATCAGGATATTGTCAACGTCACACGGCACCCCCATGCGCTCCATCTGCCCCACCAGCCAACGGCGCAGCGGCAGGTATCCTTCGCTCACCGAATACTGCAACGCAACCGCCTGGTTCTCCGGCGAGAGCGCGCGGGCATAGGCTTCGGAAAACGCCTCAGCCGGAAACAGGTTGGGGTCCGGAATACCGCCGGCAAAGGACAAGATACCGGGTTGTTCGAGAAGCTTGAGCAATTCGCGTATTTCGGACGCCTTCATCTGGCTGGTGCGACTGGCAAAAACCTGTTCGAGACTCATGACGCTTCCTCCCCGGCTGGTCAGGCCCAAGCTAGAAGCCCAGCTCATTATAAGTCAATATTATTGACCTACATGACATAATTCGTGAAGTTCCCCAAGCCCTCTTGCCCTTTCCGCGCGCCCATGGTCAACTCACTTGACCAATCCTGCGAGGTTTCAGAATGCCCTTCCAGAAGGTCCAGCCCGAAAAACTCTCCACCTCCGTCGTCCGCCAGATCGAACTCCTGATCCTGCGCGGCATCCTGCGCCCCGGCGAACGCCTGCCTGCCGAACGCGAGTTGAGCGAACGACTGGGCGTTTCGCGCCCGTCACTGCGCGAGGCGATTTCCACACTTCAGGACAAAGGATTGCTGACCTCAAAGGCCGGTGCCGGCATTTTCGTGGCCGACGTTCTGGGCAGCGCCTTTTCCGCGGCTCTCGTGCAATTGTTCGCCGCGCATGACGAAGCTGTTTTCGACTATATTTCGTTTCGTCGGGACATGGAGGGGCTTGCTGCGGAACGCGCTGCGACTTTGGCGTCGGATACGGACCTGCAGGTCATTCAGACCGTCTTTGAAAAGATGGAAGCCGCACATACCAAGCGCAACCCATCCGAAGAGGCTCAGCTGGACGCCGACTTTCACCTCGCCATTATCGAGGCCAGTCACAATGTCATCATGCTGCACATGATGCGCTCGATGTATCAGCTCCTTCGCGAGGGCGTGTTCTACAACCGCTCGATCATGTTCAAGCAACGCACCACGCGTTCGGACCTTCTTGAGCAACACCGCGCCATCAACACGGCCCTTCAGGCGCGCGACGCCGACGCCGCACGCGCCGCCGTGACCGCGCATCTCGACTATGTCGAGCAGGCGCTGTCAGACCACCAGAAGTTCAAGAAGAACGAGGCCATTGCCCAACAGCGCTATGTGCATGAGATGACCCGCTAGGCGCGTCAGGCAACCTTCAGGACAATCTTCCCGATGTGTCCACTGGTTTCCATCCGCGCATGGGCGGCGGCAGCTTCGGCCAGTGCGAATTCACTGTCCATGACCGGCGCAACGCGGCCCGCGTTCAGAAGCGGCCAGACGTTTTGCCGAAGCGCATCAGCGATCCTGGCCTTGGCCAGGTCGCTCTGCGGGCGCAGAGTTGACCCGGTAATGGTCAACCGCCGTGTCATGACCTGCGCAAAATTCAGCTCCACTTTTGGCCCACTCAGGAATGCGATCTGAACAAGGCGGCCGTCATCAGCCAGTGATTTGATATTGCGCGGAATATAGTCGCCCCCCACCATGTCGAGGATCAGGTTCGCACCGCCCTCGGCCTGTATCGCGTCGACAAAATCCTCGGCGCGGTAGTTGATGGCCCGCTCCGCCCCAAGGTCAAGGCAGGCACGACATTTTTCATCCGAGCCAGCCGTTGTGAAGACCCGCGCCCCCAGAACACTGGCCAACTGGATCGCCGTCGTGCCGATCCCACTTGATCCACCATGCACAAGGAACACTTCACCTGCCTGCAATCCGCCGCGCTGGAACACGTTCGACCACACCGTGAAGAACGTTTCGGGCAAACAGGCCGCTTCTTTCAATCCCATGCCATCCGGGATCGGCAGGCAATGCGCCGCCGGGGTCAACGCGTATTCGGCATATCCCCCACCGGGCAAGAGCGCGCAGACTTCGTCGCCCTCCGCCCATTCACTCACCCCTTCTCCCACCGCGACAACGGTCCCCGACGCCTCCAGTCCGGGAAGATCGGACGCATTCGGCGGCGGCGCGTACATGCCCGCGCGCTGCAGTGCATCCGGGCGGTTCACCCCCGCATAGGCAATCTTGAGCAACACCTCGCCAGCGCCAGGCTGGGGCACAGTGCGTTCGGTCAGCTGCAGCACATCTGGGCCACCGGGTTTGGTGATTTCGACAGCTTTCATAAGGTGCGACATGCGGGGCTCCTTGGGTTGTGATTAACAGGTTGCCCGATCCTTAACATTGCCACACATCTGCGCAACAGGGGCTTTCGGGTAACGCCCTCGCTGCCCCTTTGTCCGACATGGCTTTGCGGCGTTGCCCAGATCGCCACTCTGCGCTACTCATGCGCAACGCTAAACAAGAGACGGCCCATGTCCCATATCAGCCAGATCGAGATCGACGACCGCAACCTGCCCCCTCCGACTCCGGAGATCGAACAGGAGCGCAAGGTGGCCATGTTTGACCTGTTGGAAGAGAACACATTTGCCCTTCCCAAGCGGGACGATCGCCTGGTGCCGGACGGCCCCTACAAGGTGGACCTTTCGATCCGTGAAAAACGGCTGGTATTCGATGTCGCCACCGAAGACGGCGACAAGGCCGCCGAGTTCCACCTGAGCCTGTCGCCCTTCCGCCAGGTCGTCAAAGACTATTGGGCAATTTGCGAAAGCTATTTCGACGCGGTGAAATCCCTGCCGCCCAGCCAGATCGAAACCATCGACATGGCACGGCGCGGAATTCACAACGAAGGGGCCCGCATTCTTCAGGAGCGACTGGAAGGCAAGGCCGAGATCGACATCGACACGGCACGCCGCCTTTTCACCCTGATCTGCGTCCTGCATTTCGGAGGCTGAGGCGCGTGGCCGAAGAACTTCCTCAGTCGGTTCTCTTCTGCTGCGACCATAACGCAGTGCGCTCTCCCATGGCCGAAGGAATCATGAAAAAGTTCTTTGGCACCGACGTCTATGTTCAGTCTGCCGGCATTCGCAACGATCTGGAAATTGATGGATTTGCGATTTCGGTCTGCGAAGAGATCGGTGTGGAACTGTCGCGCCACCGCTCGCGCAGCTTTGAAGAGATGGAGAAATGGGGCGATCAGCTTTCGTCCTTCGATCTCGTCGTAGCCCTCACTCCGGCAAGCCGCGCCGAAGCCCGAGACCTGACCCGGTTCTATCACCTCGACCTCGAATACTGGCCGATCTCGGACCCTTCCGGCATGGGTGAAAACCGCGAATCCCGGCTGGAGGCCTATCGCAAATCCCGCGATGAGATCATCGGACACCTTGTCGAGCGTTGGGGCGATCCGCGCGCGACCTGAAACAGGTCGCTTTCGACCCAACGGGCACACGGACTCGCCGCTAGGATTCGTGTGTGATCGACGAGGGGAGCCACATGAGCACAGATACTATTCGCGCCTATTACAACGCCTTCAACGCCGGTGATATCAATGGCATGGTGGATTGCCTGTCTGACGCCTTTGTCCATGACGTAAACGAAGGGCAGCGCCGTGATGGCAAGGCGGCCTTTGCCGATTTCTGCGCGCATATGAATCGTTGTTACAAGGAGACGCTGACCGACATGGTAATCATGGTCAGCGAAGATGGCACCCGCGCTGCGGCCGAGTTCACCGTCAACGGCACCTATCTTGAAACAGACGGGTCTCTGCCAAAGGCACATGGCCAGTCCTACGTCCTGCCAGCAGGTGGATTTTTTACCCTTGAGGATGGCAAAATCACGCGCGTGACAACCTATTACAACCTCAACGACTGGATCAGGCAGGTGTCGTGATGGAAGTGCGCAAGCTGGTTGGCGATGCGCTGGCGAACGCGCTGGACGACGTCGCGCGCTTGCGTATCGAGGTATTTCGCGCTTTCCCATATCTTTATGATGGCGACCTTGCCTATGAGCGCGACTATCTCAGGCCCTATGTCGAAAGCGATTCGGCCATCATCGTTGGCGCATTTGATGGCGATCGGCTTGTCGGGGCTGCAACAGGCACCCCGCTGCGCGACCATGCCGACGATTTCGCAGCCGCCTTTGCAGAAACCCACATCTCGCTGAACGACGTGTTCTATTGCGCTGAGTCTGTCCTTCTTCCCGAGTATCGGGGAATGGGACTCGGTCATGACTTTTTTGATCACCGCGAAGCACACGCGCGGTCGCTGGGGTTTTCCAAGGCAGCATTCTGTGCTGTTCTGCGTGAAAATGGCCATCCCCTCCGACCGGAAGGCTACGTGCCGCTCGATGGTTTTTGGCGCAAGCGCGGCTATGCCCCGCTTAAAGGGGCCGTGGCCGGGTTTGAGTGGAAAGACATCGACAAGGGTGCGGAAACAGAAAAGGCACTGCAATTCTGGATCCGGGACCTGTGAAAAGGAAGACATCCATGAGACTTGCAACCGCCGGATACCCGCTCGATTTTTTTGATAGCTGGGCAGCCTACGAAGACAAGCTGCATCGATGGGTCTCCGATGCAGCGACAAACGGCGCGGACCTTTTGGTCTTCCCCGAATATGGCGCGATGGAACTGGCCACGCTTGCGGGGGCCGATGCGGCCCGGGATCTTGAACAATCGCTGCATGCCGTGTCCGAACGCATGCCCGAAGCCAATGCCCTGCACGCCCGCCTGGCGCAAGAATTCGGCGTGCATATCCTCGGCGCCTCCGCCCCGGTTTTTGACGGTGGCCCGCGCCCGGTAAACCGCGCTCACATCTTCGCGCCTTTCGGTGCAATCGGGTTCCAGGACAAGCAGATCATGACACGGTTCGAAACCGATCCGTGGAATGTCGTTCCCGGCGGGGAGTTGAAGGTTTTCGACACCACCATCGGCAAGATCGGAGTGCTGATATGCTATGACAGCGAATTCCCCCTGCTCGGCAAGGCGCTGGAAGCGTGCGACGTGATCCTAACGCCAAGCTGCACGGAACAGCTCTCCGGCTATTGGCGCGTGCGTGTCGGGTCCATGGCGCGCGCCCTCGAAAATCAGTGCGTTGTCGCCATGGCGTCACTGGTTGGCACGGCAGAATGGTCCGAAGCCGTCGACATGAACACCGGCATGGGAGGCATCTTTGGCCCACCCGACACCGGCTTCCCTGACACGGGCGTCATTGCCGAAGGCACCCTGAACCAACCCGGCTGGACATATGGGGATGTCGACCTGCAAACCATTGACGCAGTGCGCGAAACCGGCAGGGTGCGCAACCGCTGGGACTGGGCCAATCAACTGGGCCGTGATTCCCAAGTCACAAACCAGATTTTGCGCTGAGATTGCCCTTGAAAACCTGTGCATATAGGCCCATTTAAGGGCAGCCCGCGCAAATGGCGGGTATTATGTAAAGGAGAAACCATGGCCAAGGAAGAACTGCTCGAATTTCCCGGTGTCGTGAAGGAACTCCTGCCCAATGCGACGTTTCGGGTCGAGCTGGAAAACGGCCATGAGATCATCGCACACACGGCAGGCAAGATGCGCAAGAACCGCATCCGTGTTCTGGCTGGCGACAAGGTGCAGGTCGAAATGACCCCGTATGATCTGACCAAGGGTCGGATCAACTATCGCTTCAAGTAAGCGCCCCGCGCGGGCGGATCGAGGATTTCGGATGAAACTGATCCTGGGTTCGGGAAGCCCGCGCCGCCGGGAACTCCTGGCACAAATCGGGGTGGTGGCGGATGATATCCGCCCGCCCGACATCAACGAAGATCCCCTGACAAACGAACTCCCGCGGCCCTATTGCCAGCGCATCGCATATGAAAAGGCCATGGCGGTCAAGGCGGATGCGGACGATATCGTGCTGTGTGCGGACACGACCGTCGCACTCGGGCGCCGGATCATGGGCAAACCGCGCGACGCGGGCGAAGCAGCAGAGTTCCTGCTGGCGCTGGCCGGGCGTCGGCACCGGGTGATTACTGCCGTGGCCATCCGCCGGGGCGACCAGATCTGGCAGCGCGACGTCGTCAGCGCCGTCAAGATGAAGCGCCTCTCGGACAATGAGTTGAACGCCTATCTCGTCAGCGACGACTGGCAGGGCAAGGCCGGCGGCTATGCCATTCAGGGCCCAGCGGGCGCGTTCATCCCGTGGATCAGCGGATCGTTTTCCGCCATCATGGGCCTGCCCGTCGCCGAAACCGCCACGCTTTTGCAGGCCGCAGGCTATCCGTTATACAAGGAGCGCACATGAAAGGCCGCCAGATCATTCTCGACCATATCGAAGGCCGCGAAGCCGCCGCGCTAATGGTAGACGGGCAGCTTGACGACATTCTGGTCGACGGCGATGCCCCCCGCCCCGGAACGGTTTACCGCGCGATTGCCGACCGACCGGTCAAGGGTCAGGGCGGCATGTTCCTCAAGACGCCGGACGGCCCGGCCTTTCTGCGCCAGGTCAAGGGTCTCGCGCCGGGACAGGCTCTGCTCGTTCAGGTGACAGGCTATGCCGAGCCGGGCAAAGCCATTCCAGTGACGCAAAAGCTCTTGTTCAAGAGCCGCTTTGCCATCGTCACTCCTGACGCACCCGGCCTGAATATCAGTCGCGCGATCCGCGACGAAGATACACGCGACACCCTGCTCGAAATCGCGCATGACGTCGCCGGGGACGCCGACATGGGTCTGATCCTGCGGTCGGCCTGTGACGGCGCAGATGAGGACGAGATCGCCGAAGACATCGCCGCGATGCTGGATCTGGCGCGCGCGGTTCTGAAAGACACAGAAGGCGGCGCTGAACTGCTGGCCGAGGGCGATGGCCCGCACGTAGCGGCCTGGCGCGACTGGAGCGATCCGGCCGAGATCGTTACCGAGGCTGGCAGCTTTGAGACCCACGGCGTGCTTGACGCGCTAGAAGAGGCGCAGGGCCCCAGGGTTCCGCTTGGTGGCGGCGCCAGCCTGTTCGTAGAACCCACCCGCGCCCTTGTCGCGGTGGATGTGAACACAGGCGCCGACACATCACCTGCATCCGGGCTGAAGGCGAACATGGCCACTGCCAAACTGCTGCCGCGCGCACTGCGGGTACGGGGCCTTGGCGGGCAGATCGTCGTTGACCTTGCCCCAATGCCCAAGAAGGACCGCCGCGCCTTTGAAAGCGCTCTACGGGCTGCTTTCCGCCGGGACACGATCGACACAACGCTGGTGGGCTGGACCCCGCTGGGGCACTACGAATTGCAGCGCAAGAATGCCCGCATCGCATTGTCCGAGGTGCTGTCATGAGCTGCCCGATCTGCAAGAAAGACACGGTCGCCAAGTATCGCCCCTTCTGCTCCAAACGCTGCGCCGACGTGGATCTCGGCAAGTGGCTCAGCGGAGATTATGCCTTACCATCAGGCGATCCCGAAGAAGCGGAAACGGCCATCGACGAGATATCGCAACACGCCCCGCATCTGCACTGATTTTTTTGTCGAATCCCTCTGGACACGCCTCCTAGCCTGACATAGAACGCCGCAACCCGAACGCAAGACGTTCACCCGTGCCCGGGTAGCTCAGGGGTAGAGCAGTGGATTGAAAATCCTCGTGTCGGTGGTTCGATTCCGCCCCCGGGCACCACTTTAGCCATAAAAAAATGCACTTCAGCATCGCACAGTTTCTACTTCCTGCATTGCACAGTCATCGCACAGTTTTTCGTGCGTTGCTGGGTGGATTTGAGCGCTGAAAGACTGTGTCGAACACAGTGTTTGGAATCGCGGTGTTGAACACAGTGTTCGTAACACACTGTTTGCCCACAGTGTTTGTGGCATGGCTCTACAACACAGTGTTTAGGAAGACGGTCAACAACAGAGCTTTTTCATTCGGGCTCAGGGCCTACCTTCAAAATCCTGTCTTTGCTCCCAACCAGCGCTTCATAGCCTACCTCTGCGCCAGCGCCCCCACACCAAACCTCCATCGCGTCCAATTGAAAGGATACGGTCAGGACCCCAATTATAGTCGCCTCCTACCTCCGTAGATGCGTTGGTTCAATCAGTGCCAGTCTCGAAAGGCTTCATAGCCGCGTAAAACGCTTTGTGCGCGGGTGTGCATATTTTGTGCCTTCTCGCCAGTTCGACGATCTTCCCGGACAGCCAAGCGTTTTCCAAAGGTCTTCCATTTTGCAAATCTGTTAGCATTGAAGACTGCGCGCTCGCCCCCATGCCCATGGCAAACGCCATTGTTTTTCCTACAAAGCCGTCGTCTAGTTTTACAGCCTCGGCATCGGCAACAGCGACCGCCTCCTTCAACGCTTGTTCAAATAGTTCTTTTGCGGACTGCTCTTGTTGGGTGAAACCGATTGGCTGCCTGGTCAAACAGGTAATCCCAGAAAAGCTAGCCAAGAATACAAACTTCTCCCATAACTCCCTTGTTATGCTCTGAGGTGCCCCTAGATTTGTAGACGCTTTGCTTGGTAATTTTGGAAGCAAAGCGTCTACAAATCTAGGGGCACCTCAGTCTTTGCCCGTTCGCAGCTCCATCAGATGGCCCTGATACTCGCGCAATTCGAAGAAAAGGTGAGGCCCCCGATTATTCTCGCAATGAGCTACCAATCGCCGGAAATCATCGATGAGGACATGACTTCCATGTTCTTTCGCGATTTCAAGCGATCTCTTCAGTTTTGGGAGATCATTCAGGCATTGGAACTTTCTTGAGTGATCATATTGCCAAAAGAGCGCATCAGGTTTTCCAGCTTTCACCGCGGCAAATTGGAGATTCTCGAGTTGCTGTTTCGCAGCCGGGTGACCAGCAATGCCGCCCTTGGGCTTGGCGCCGTGCGTTAGGAGAACATAGGCGATCGGCAATGCGTTCTCTTTCCGTTGTGAAAACGTAAATCTTGTATTTCCACCTATGTCCTCATGCTCTGATTTCAAGCTTCACCAGTGGTCTTGCAAGTTGGTTTTCGTACGGACTGACACCAATAAAATAATCCTAGGAGAACGGAGGAATATGCCCGACGGACGTTGGGCGGGGCTGTATAATATGGGCATGCAGAAACTACCGAAGGAATACGCATGCCCCGTCAGCCGAAAACCGTGTCCGATGCCTGCCAGAGCTGGCTCAAATCCTGCGAACGCAACGAGCTGGAGCGATCTACGCTCAAGGCCTATCGCAGCCATGTGAACATCCATATTGAACCGAGGATAGGTGATCTTCTGCTCAGAGAGCTCTCCCGCAGCAACGTCCGGGATTTCATGGACGAGTTGCTGGATGAGGGCGTGTCACGCGCCCTTACAAAGAAGATCATGGTTAGCCTGCGGGCGGTTCTGACAGAGGCCGTCGAGCGCGAATGGCTCTCGCATAATGTTGGAACAGAAGTGAAACTCAAACGCAGCTCAAGGGCGATCGGCAGGCGCATCGATATCCCGACCAAGGAAGAAATCCGCACAATCATCGCCAACGCCCCGGACTCACATCGGGCGATGTTCGTAACGGCAATCTTCACAGGAATGCGGATTTCCGAGCTGCGCGGGTTGACATGGGAGGGTGTCGATTTCGAGCGCAAGGTTCTCCGTGTCTACCAGCGTGCGGATGAATACTGCGAAATCGGACTTCCAAAGAGTAGGGCAGGAACACGCGAGATCCCGATGGCGCCAACAGTCCTTTCGGCGCTGGAAGAATGGAAGGGCAAGGTGCCGAAGAGCGACCTCGGTCTCGTCTTTCCAAATTCGGTCGGGAAAGTGCAGAACTATTCGAACATCTATAATCGTGTGTTCAAGCCAATGCTCGCGAGGGAAGGCATTGCCAATGCCGCCGGAGAGCCTAAGTTCGGCATTCATGCTTTGCGACACGCTGCGGCGTCACTGTTCATTGAGCAAGGTTGGAACCCGAAGAAGATCCAGACGCTGCTTGGCCACGCCACGATCAACATGACGATGGATGTTTACGGGCACTTGTTTGAGAATGCTGAGGAAGATGTCGCGATGTTTGAGAAGTTGGACCAGGATTTGATGGCGGCCTAATACTGATTAGTTTGTCGTATTCATGAGCGCGAGCGGACATTCGTTGCCTCATGCGCCCATGCCCGCAACGCGAGACCTTTTCGGGCCCTGTAGTCAGAATTGCGAACGTCGGCTTCCCCTGCAAAGCGCCCAACTTTCCAAACGTCCAGACACCCCCGTTGCAAGGGGTGACGCGACGCTGTCCCAAGTGCCGAGTTGTCCAAGACCGAAAACTCCAGTTGCACAATCAATGCGCCACCATGATGTGCCTGACCGCGGTGTAATCCTCGAGCGCATACATGGACATGTCCTTGCCATAGCCCGATTGCTTGGGCCCGTCATGCGGCATTTCCGTGGTCAGCATGAAATGCGTATTCACCTAGGTGCAGCCGTATTGCAGCTTGACGGCGACATCCATCGCGCGGCCGTTATTTCCGGTCCAGACCGACGAGGCCAGACCGTATTGGCTGTCATTGGCCCAATCGACCACCGGGTCGTCTTCGGTGAACCGGGTAACCGAGACGACGGGGCCGAACACTTCGCGCTGGACGATCTCGTCCTCCTGCCGGGCGCCTGCAACGACGGTGGGCTTGTAGTAGAAGCCAGGACCACGACCATCGCGCCTCCGGTGGCGATCTCGACATGCGAGAGGTCAGCGGCGCGCTGGACAAAGCTAGCGACCCGATCGCGTTGGCGCGGCGAGATCTGCGGCGGGATCTCGTTCAGGCTGTCATCGGCGTTGTTATAGACGATGCTGGCCGCTGCGGCAGACAGCTCGGCCACAAGATTTTCATAGATCCCGGCGCCCGCATAGATCCGGCAGGCCGCGGTGCAGTCCTGCCCGGCATTGTAATAGCCAAAGGCCTTGAGCCCCTCGACCACCGCCGACAGGTCGGCATCATCATGGACGATGACGGGCGCCTTGCCGCCCAGTTCTAGATGGGTGCGCTTGACGGTGCGCGAGGCGGCCTGAAGCACTTTCTTGCCGGTCGCCACATCCCCGGTGATCGAGACCATATCGACCCCGTCATGGTTGATCAGCGTGCTCCCGAACGAACCGTCCTTGCCGACGATCACGTTCACAACGCCTTCGGGCAGGATATCGGCAAGGATATCGGCAAAGGCCAGTGCGGTCAGAGGCGTCTGCTCGGACGGTTTCATGACAACGGTGTCAACGCCCTGCGCGGTATCTATGCCGGTCTCGGCAACTGTGTTGGCGGCGGTGCGGGAGGCTTTACGATTTACCGTGACAACCATTGGGCCTTTGACGGTGCCGGGCTTGGTTATGGCGACGTGCTGGGCGCGCGCTCGCGGATTTTCGGCTACGAGGTCGACGGCCTGGACTATCGCTTCGAGGATAGGTCGCCATTAGCATCCCGTGGGTGTCGCTTCAATGCGCTAAAGTGTCTCAGCGATAGACCCGGTGATTGCGCTGTCCCCAGTCCGTATAGAGGTCTGCCATGATGGTTCGGAATTGGGTTTCCGCCCGTTCGGGCAGGATGGCTGCGGCATCGCCTTCGCCGAACACTCTGACGATATCGCCAACAGCGATATCCCTGATGCCGGTCACATCCGCCACGATCGCATTCATGGAAATCTTACCCAAAACCGGCGCCAGTGTATCCCGTATCGCGACAGTACTTCCCTCGTGTGCAACGCGCCTGAACCCGTTTTCATAGCCGATCGAAATACAGGCCAATCGGCAATCCCTGTACAGGCATTGCGCGCGGTCATAGCCGACTGTCATCCCCTGCGGATAGTCCTGCATGCTGACGACGCGGGCCTCGAGATCCATTGTCGGTCGAAACCCCAGATCAGGCCGCAAGATCCCGTAGAGGATCGCACCACAGCGATACATGTCGGTTGTAACATCCACGTCCGAGATCAGCGTCAGTGAGCTGCCCGCATGGACCAGCGTCTCACGGCGTTTCAGATTGCTGTTTTTGAACACCCACGCGGCCTGTTGCTGAAACTGATCCGCGATTTGCCCGAGATGTGCGGGCTCATTGGATGGAAAATGCGAACTAATCCCATGAATGTTAGCCCCAAGGGCGGCAAGGATTTCGTGGCATGTGTTCTGCCCATCCGCCGTCGAAATCTCCAGCGCGTCGCGCGACATGCCCGCTGTATTCAACGCCAGATGGGCACCGGTTCGCAGTTTTCCTGCATCCAAAAGGGCGCGAAGCTGCAGCGCAGTGGTGACTGAGGCGACTTGCTCTTCGACACGATCATCCAGCGCGCCCTCGATTTCCTGCAGTCGCGCTGCGCGCAAACGGATCAGCGTGCCGTCGAACCCTGCGTCGCGAACAGCACGCGCTTCGGCATTAGATGTGATGCCGACTGTCTCTACCCCCTGCTCCCGGATCAGGGGCACGACTTGCGCAATGCCATGCCCATAGGCATCGGCCTTTAGCACCGCACAAAACTTGCGGCCGTCAGGGACAAGACCCAGCGCGAGCTCCAGGTTTCGCGAAATCCGGTCGCGGTGAATGGTGCACCAGGATGTGGGGTTTACGTCGCGCATAGTTACTGCGCCTCGGATCCCAGCATGTCCTGCACAATTTGGCAGAACAGATCCACCGCAACAGGGACAAGGGCATCGGGGAAATCATAGTCGGGGTTGTGAAGTTGGGGATGATTTTCGCCAGCTCCAAGGTAGAGCAAGGCAGCTTTGGCCCCATCGTCGCCAAACCGCCCGAAATCCTCGGACCAGCGCATGGGCGTCGGCATCTCGCGGCAGCGCTGCCCCAAGGCCCCGGCTGCGGTGCGGGCAATGCTGGTGGCCTCGACATCATTCACCACGGCGCGAAACACATCATGCCACAGGATATCGACGGAAAGCCCCAGAGCGTGTTTTTCAACCCTGTGCAGCGCCTCTTGCATCAGCGCGTCCATACGTTCATTGGTCATCGACCGCAGCGTTACGCGCAACTCGCCATCCGCGGGGGCAATGCCAAACGTTGGTTCACCCAAATGGGCATGGGTTAAGGTCGCCAGCGAGAACGCCTCATCCCCAATGGTGCCGCAGCTCAGTTCGGGAAGGCCGGCCATCAGAGCCGCCATGGCTGGCCCCGGAGACACACCATCCTCGGGCGCAGCGGCGTGTGAGCTTTTGCCCTCAAGAAGGATCTGCATGCCGCGTGAGGCGCAATTGCCGGGCCCTTTGCGAAGGCCAACCTCTCCCAGCGGACGACCGGGCACGTTGTGATAGGCAAAGGAAAAGTCGGGCCGGATTTCTGGCCAGCGTGGATCGTCAATCACCGCCTGAGCACCAGCGCCGGTTTCCTCGGCAGGCTGGAATAGCAGAATGACGCGCCCCTTTTGCGGACGCGTGGTCAACCGTGTCGCAACTCCCAGCATTGACACCATGTGGCCATCATGGCCACACAGGTGCCCCTTGCCAGGAATGGTCGATTTGTAGGGGAGGTCCGAGATCTCGCGGATGGGCAATCCGTCCAGTTCACACCGCAAGAGAACCGTCGGGCCTTCCTCGCGCCCGGAAAACTCGGCAGCAACACCATGCCCGCCCAGCCCGCGCCAAAGCCGGTCTGCCCCCAGTTTGGTGAGTTCTGCGACGATGCGCTCTGCTGTCTGCGCCTCTTCACCGGACACCTCGGGCGATTGGTGCAAAGCGTGGCGCAGGGCCACAAGATGATCCAACTGTTCTGATGAAAGAGCCTGCATATTTGTCCCCTCAGAAAATCTCGACCAGACCAGCGGCGCCTTGTCCGCCGCCGACACACATGGACACCACGCCCCATTTCGAACCGCGCCTGCGTCCTTCCAGCAGAATATGCCCCACCATGCGCGCACCGGACATGCCATAGGGGTGACCGATGGAAATTGCACCGCCGTTGGCGTTCAGCCGGTCGTCAGGAATGCCCAGACGATCGCGGCAGTACAGCAGTTGCGCGGCAAAGGCTTCGTTGATCTCCCACAGATCAATATCCTCCATGCGCAGTCCGTTGCGCTCCAAAAGACGGGGCACCGCGACGACAGGCCCGATGCCCATTTCGTCAGGCGCGACGCCAGCCACGGCAAATCCGCGCAAAGCGCCGAGTGGTTCGAGCCCCCTGTGGCTTGCCTCTGCCGCATCCATCACGACCAGCGCGGCCGCACCATCCGAAAGCTGGCTGGCGTTGCCCGCGGTGACAGTCATGCCTTCGCCACGCACGGCGGCGAGACTGGCCAGCCCGCCAGCCGTCGTGCCCGTGCGATTGCATTCGTCGGCTGTCAGCGTGACGGTTTCCTTGTGGGTTTCCTTGGTGGCCTTGTCCGCGACGGTCTTTGTAGCCGTGACCGGAATGATCTCATCGGCAAACAGACCGGTGGCCTGCGCTTTGGCTGTACGAGTCTGGCTTTGCAGGGCATAGGCATCCTGCGCTGCACGGCTGATGCCGTAACGGTCCGCGACCACTTCGGCGGTGTCCAGCATGGGCATGTAATAGGCCTCTGCCACCGACGGATCGTTGTAGCGATACCCGTTCCAATGCGCATTCTGCACCAGTGAAATGCTCTCCAGCCCACCGGCCAGCGCGATGTCTACCCCTTCGCCCTGCACCATATGCGAGGCGATGGCGATGGCGTTCAGACCCGAGGCGCATTGCCGATCCACGGTGGCACCCGCGACGCTGTCGGGCAGACCCGCGGCTTGCACAATGTGACGCGCGACATTGACACCGGACGAACCCTGCGTGAGCGCTGATCCGAACACAGCCTCTTCCACCTCCCCACTGCTCAGGCGCGCGCGGTCCAGCGCGGCCTTGACCGCCGGGGCGGCAAGGCTCGGGGCCTCAAGGTTGTTGAACGCACCGCGATAGGCCTTGCCAATCGGTGTGCGGGCGTATGAAACGATAACTGCCTGTCGCATGGGCAAATCCTCAGATGTTTTCAACGCCGCACCAGTCGGCGATGAACATGGCCGTGGCCTTGGTCACGCGGCGCATGCTTTCAAGCTCAACCCGCTCGTTGAAACCGTGGATCGCCTCGGCGCGCGGGCCATAGACCAGCGCAGGCGTATCGGCATATAAGCCAAAGAACCGCGCGTCGGTCGTGGCGGTGATCGCTTCGCGGACGAGGCCCTGTCCGGTGGCGGTGCGGTGGGCGTTCTCGAGTGCTTCGATCGCCGAAGTCGCTTTGACCGAACTGTCCTGCGACAGCGCATACCCTTCGGCGTGGAACCCGTGATAGACGATCTCGGGCAAAGAGTTGCGCAGGAAATCGTTCTGCCGCGCGGCATCCAGAATGACCTGCTCGATCTCGGCCCTTGCCGCGTTGATGGATTGCCCCGGGAACAACCCCATGCGCACGTCAAACACACACCAGGCCGGGACCGAGCTTGTCCAGTCACCACCTTCGATCTTGCCGACATTCAGATTTAGCGCGTGATCCATATGAGCGTAGTCACTGGTCCGGTTTTCCGCCGCGTTCCAGCGGTGTTCCATATCATGCAGCGCGGTGATCAGAGGAACGGCCGCTTCAATCGCATTGGCACCGCTACCGGCATAGGCCACATGGGTCGGCAACCCCTTGAGATGCACCTGGAACCACAGGACACCCAGCTGCGCCGTGACCAGATGTTCCGAAAATGGTTCGGGGATCAGTGCGGCATCAGCGGTGTAGCCCCGAGCGAGGCAAGCGAGCGCGCCATTGCCAGTGCACTCTTCCTCGACCACCGATTGGTAGAACACGTCCGCTGCGGGCGCGAGCCCGCAGGCCGACAGGGCATCAAGCGCGAAGAGGTTCGAGGCCAGACCGGCCTTCATGTCGCCGCCACCCCGGCCATAAAGCCAGCCGTCCTCGACTCGTGGTTCAAACGGCGGGGTGTCCCACATGTCCAGCGGTCCGGCGGGCACGACGTCGATATGCCCGTTCAGGATCAACGAGCGGCCTGTCCCGGATTTGGAACGGTGCGTGCCCACGACATTCACGGCATCCTCATACGGCCCAATCACCGGAGAGAACCCGGGCAGGTGCTGAATTTCAGAGACGTCGATCTGCCATTGATCGAGTTCATAACCCCGGTCAGCCAACGCGCTGGCCATGAAAGCCTGTGCGGATTGCTCCTGCCCTCGGGTCGACGGATGCGCGGTGAGGTCAGACAGAAAGGCGACCTGCCGGTCAAACGCCGCATCCACGGCATCGCACAAACGGCTATTGAGTTCGGTTTGCATAAACAACCTCAGAAAACGGGCAGAGTGGTATCGGATACGACCAAGGGTGCCCCGGTCGCTTCGCGGACCTCGGCAAGGCTGACCCCTTCGGCAATTTCGACAAGCGCATAGCCTTTCGGCGTGACGTCAATGACCGCCATCTCGGTAAAAATTCGCGAAACACAACCCCGTGCCGTAAGTGGCAGGGTACATTCATCCTTGAGCTTCGGGTTGCCCGCCCGGTCCGTATGGGTGGTCAGGATCACAACCCGGCGCGCCTTTTGCGCCAGCTCAATGCCGCCGCCCACGCCGGGGCTGAATTTACCGGGGATTTTCCAGTTGGCCAGATCTCCCTGACGGCTTACCTCGAATGCCCCAAGCATGGTCAGATCCAGACGGCCCGAGCGCACCATCGCAAAGCTGGTCGCGCTGTCAAAAAAGGCCGAGCCGGGCACGGTCGAGACATAGGCCCCGCCTGCATCAATTAAGTTTCTGTTGGCCTGATCCGCAGGCAAGGTCGGACCAATTCCGGTCAACCCGTTTTCGGTGTGCAGGCAAACTGGAAAGTCGGGTGGCAGATGATCAACCACCTTGGTTGGCAGCCCGATACCAAGGTTCACAACCATGCCCGGAGCAATCTCGCGTGCAGCGCGAGCGATCATGCGGGTTTTAGCGCTGGACAACGGCGTATTCCTTGGAAAGCGCACCCAATTCGGTGACGTGATCAACAAACACACCGCTTGTGTGAACGGCGTCCGCGTCCAGCGCACCCAATGGTGTGACGGTTTCAGCCTCAGCAATCACGCGGGTCGCGGCCATGGCCATAAGCGGATTGAAGTTCCGCGCGGTCGCGACATAGGCCAAGTTGCCAAAGGTATCGGCCCGACCGGCATGGATGAGTGCGAAATCAGCGTGTAACGCCGTTTCGACAAGGTGCGGCTTGCCGTCCACCTCGACGAGCTGCTTTCCATCTGCCAGTTCAGTGCCGATCCCGATATCGCTCAGCACAGCTCCGATCCCGGCGCCTCCTGCACGGATGCGCTCAGCGAGGATACCTTGGGCGTTGAACTCCACTTTGATCCGGCCGCTGTTCATTAGGTCGATGGCATGGCTGTTCAGTCCCAGATGGGTGGTAATCAGGCGCGCCACCTGACCGCTTTGCAGCAGGTGGTCGATGCCCATACCCGGCTCATTTGCGTCGTTTTTGATCAGCGTCAGATCACGGGCACCATGATCCACAAGCGCATGGATCAGCGCCATCGGCGTGCCCGGCACACCAAAGCCGCCCACCATGACTGTATCGCCGTCTTTGATATGGGCCACGGCTGCCGCCATGTCACAGCGTTTGTCCGGCAGTCTCATGCGGCCACCTCCAGTGGTAGGCCAACCTCTGCAGCAAAAGCGTCCAGCGAGTCGCGTAAAATGGACATCAGCTCAGCGATCTGCGCTTCGGTAATGATCAGCGGCGGTGCGATCAGAAAATGGTCCCCAGCCGTGCCGCCGCGCGTGCGACGGGAATAGATGATCAGCCCCCGTTCATAGGCCAGCTCGACCAGACGATCATAGGCGTTCAGGCGCGGCTCCAGCGGCTCCATCGTGTCTCGGTCCGAAACGAGTTCGAACGCGGTCAACAAACCCTTGCCGCGCACGTCGCCGATAAAGGGATAGCGATCCATCAGCGCGCGCAGCTCATCCATCAGGACCACGCCCATGGTAGCCGCATTGGCGATCAGGTTCTGGTCTTCCAACTCCTCCAGCACCGCCAACCCAGCAGCGCAAGCCAGGGGGTTGCCCGCATAAGTGAAGCCATGCGCAAAACCGCCGGCATCCAGGATCGGTTCGACCAGACGCTTACCGGCAACAACAGCCCCCAGCGGGACATAGCCCGCGCCAAAACCCTTGGAGAGTACCACGATATCCGGGGTGATCCCCCAATGTTCCGCCGCCAGAAACTTACCCGTGCGACCCGCACCGGTCATGACCTCATCATAGATCAGCAACACGCCGAACTCGTCGCAGATTTCACGAATGCGACCATAATAGCTGTCAGGGGCCACCAGAGCGCCGGTGGACGCCCCACCGACGGGTTCCATCAGAAACGCCAACACGCTATCCGGCCCTTCGGCAAGGATCTTGTCCCGAAGCAGTTCAGCGTATTTCAAACCGCGCGCCTCTTCGCTCAGGTTGTCGCGGTCCAGATAGGTGGCCGGGGCGGCGATCTTGGGCATGCCCTCCAACATCGGCGCGAAAGGCTCTCGCAGCGGGTCATACCCGGTCAGATCCAGCGCCCCGAACGTACAGCCGTGATACGAAGGAAAGCGCGAAATCACTTTATAGCGGTCGGATTGTCCCTGTGTCAGAGCATACTGTCGCGCCAGTTTCACGGCGCTTTCCACGGCCTCTGAACCGCCAGAAACAAAGAACACACGGTCCAGCCCGTCAGGCGTCATGGCGACGGTTTTCGCAGCGAGATCCTCGGATGGGTGCGTGCGAAAATGCAGTCGATAGCCAAAAGTCGCACGGTCCATCTGTGCTTTGATCTTTTCCAGCACGCGCGGGTTTGAATGCCCGATATTAGACACCATCGCCCCCGAAGAGCCGTCTATGTAGCGTTTGCCGCTTTCATCGAACAAGTAGATGCCTTCACCCCGATCCAGAAACGGGCGTGGGTTGCGGCTTTGGTAGAACAGGTAGGATTCTTCGCTCACGACGCACCCTCAATATGTTTGCGCAGGAATTCGCGGGTTCTGTCCTGTGTCGGATTTTTGAAAAGTACGCTCGGCGGGCCTTCTTCAACCACGACGCCCTTGTCCATGAACAGCACGCGGTCACAAACCGAGGCGGCGAAATCCATCTCATGGGTGACGATGATCATGGTCATGTGCTCTTCGGCGAGCTTTTTCATCACCATATTGACCTCTTCCACCAGTTCCGGGTCGAGCGCGGAAGTGGCCTCGTCAAACAGCATCAGCTTGGGTTTCATGGCCAAGGCTCGGGCAATCGCGACGCGTTGCTTCTGACCGCCGGAAAGCTGCGAGGGGTAATAGTCGATCCGCTCCAGCATCCCGACCTTGTCCAGTTGCTCCTCGGCCAGCTTGTCGGCATCGGCTTGCGACAAGCCTTTCAGCAGCTTCGGCGCCATGGTGACGTTTTCGCGGGCGGTCATGTGCGGAAACAGGTTAAAGTGCTGGAACACCATCCCAACCTGCTGCCGCATTTCGTTGATGTGCTTTTCATATTGGCGATGCGGCAGCGTCTTGTTCACCTGCACACCGTCAAGCCAGATCTCGCCACCGGTCAGCGGGTCCAAATCGTTGATCGCCCGCAGTAGCGTGGATTTGCCCGATCCTGACGATCCGATGATCCCGACAATCTGGCCACGCTCGACGTTCAGGCTGATGTCCTTGAGCACCTCAAGCGAGCCAAAGGATTTCTGGGCGTGACGGATTTCGACAAAGTGTGTCTGTTCGCTCATGATTGGCCTCTTGGATCAGCGCGAGATGGAAATGCGGCGTTCGATCTTGCGCTGCACCCATTCCATGCAAAGGTTGATGACATAATAGAAAGCGGCGGCGAGGATATAGAACTCGAACGGACGATAGGTCTTGCCGATCACCCTCTGCGCGGACAGCGTAAGCTCGCTGACGCCGATGACTGACACCAGCGCGCTGTCTTTCAAGAGCGCGATCATGTTGTTCCCGATCGGCGGGATGACGGCGCGCACCGCCTGAGGAATGACCACTTTGCGCAGCGCCTGCGTGCGGCTGAGACCCAATGTGCGTGCTGCTTCCATCTGGCCCTTGTCCACGGCAAGGATGGCGGTCTGGATCAGCTCGGAATTGTAGACCGCAAAGTGCAGCCCCAACCCAATGATCCCGGCCACAAAGGCGGGCAGGTCAATGCCGATCTGCACCAGCCCGAAATAGATCAGGAACAGCTGCAACAACAGCGGCGTGCCCATGAACACCCATTCGGTCAACCGGAACGGCTGGCGAATGAGCCAGGGGGCGTAAAGGGCGATCACCGCAAAGATGATGCCGCCAACAAAGCTCAGCAAGGCGGCTGCAACCGTAATCCCCACGGTCCAGCCAACACCCAGCAGGATGATGTCCATGTATTTGGGAATAATCGAAAAATCTAGGCCCATCTGTCTGTCCTTTTCCGATCAGGTGATCTGTACTTTGCGATCCAGCCAGGCAACGCCACGGCCGACCACGTAGATGATGATCATGTAGAGAACCCCCGCGAGCAGGAACATTTCGAAGGGCTTGTAGGTCGACCCGATATAGCGCTGCGCGGTGTAGGTCAGCTCGACCACCGCAATCGCCGCCACCAGCGCAGTGGCCTTGATCAGCATATTCAGGTTCACACCCAGCGGACGCACCATCAGGCGCGCGGCCTGCGGCAAGATCACCTTGTAAGTGGCCTGCCAGCTGCTCAGCCCCAACGTGCGGGCAGCCTCGCGTTGTCCCTTGTCGATGGCGATGATCGCGCCGCGGATCGTCTCGGTCATATAGGCGCCAGCATTTATGCCCAGGCCGATCACGCCGGCCTCGAACGCGTCCAGCTGAATGCCAATCTGGGGTCCGCCAAAGTAGAGAATGAAGAGTTGGATCAGCGCGGGCGTGCCGCGAAACAGGCTGACATAAGCTGCACCGAGGAACCGGAGAACCGCAAATCGCGAGAGACGGGCAGCGGCCCCAAGCGTGCCGCAGATCAAGCCCAGAATCGCTGTCAGAACAGACAGCAGAATGGTGACCCACGCGGCCTCCAGAAAGAAGGGATAGACCTTCAACATCAGATCAATGTCCATGAGTCACTCCTTTTGGGTATCCGACCCGAAATCGTCCGGACGGCGCAAAGGCTGTCTCGGCACGTTTTGCGTAAAGTATCGGATAACTTTGGCGCCCGTGGATGGGGCAGTAAAGGATCATCGGTCCCTTAACCGTCGCCACGATGAAGATCCCCGCCGCCGTTGGGCGACGGGGAGATGTGTCTTAGCGAATGTCTGCGCCAATCCATTTTTCGGCAATGGTCAGATAAGTGCCATCATCCATCATGGATTGCAGCGCAGCCTGCATTTCTGCGGCCAGTTTCGGGTTGCCTTCGCGAATGGCGATACCCGCGCCAAACGGTTCGGTAGTCGGGTCGCCGAACATCTCGAACTCCTGCCCTTTCTCGGTCATGGCCAGAATGGCCGCGATCGAGTCGTTGACAATGGCGTCCACACGGCCGTTTTCCAGTTCCAGCAGCAGCTCGGGCAGACCTTTGTAGGTGTTGATGTCATAGCCCTTTTCGCGCGCCCAATCTTCGTGGGTTTCGCCCAGGGTCAGGCCGACTTTCTTGCCTTCCAGATCCTCGAGGCTCGAAATGCCCGAGCCCGGCTTGCTGAAAATGGCACGTTTGTCCGAGTAATAGGGACCAACAAAATCAACCACTTCATCGCGCTCTGCGGTGATGGTCATCGATCCGACGATGGCGTCATATTTGTTGGCCAGCAGGCCGCCAATAATGCCGTCCCACGCGGTGGTTACGATTTCCACTTCCATGCCCATGCGCTTGGCAATCTCAGTGCCAATGGCCGGGTCAAAACCAACAACTTCGTTCTGATCGTTCACGAAGTTGAACGGAGGATATGCGCCGGACATCGCAATGCGGATCACGCCCTTTTCTTTCAGCGCGTCGAGCTCTTCTGCGACTGCGGTATTCAAGCCAAACACCGCAAGGCCAGCGGCGGCAATTGCGGATTTCAAGATGGTACGGCGAAAAGTCATTAATGTCTCCCTGTGAGAATCATGCCGGGGTGTTTCCCGATCAATGCCTGCGGGCGGACCCGCTTGCGAAAAAACTTGCATAACTCAGCAATATTGCGCAAACAGATAATAACTACATTCAATATAGATTTCATCTATGAGCCTTCCGCAGCAGCAACGCTTTCCCTGGAACCTGGACTGGAACCTTCTGCGCACCTTCATGGTTGTGGTCGAACAGGGCGGCATATCCAAAGCCGCCGACTTTCTGGGTCTCAAGCAGCCCACCGTTTCTGCAGCCCTAAAACGCCTTGAGCAATCGACAGGCAAGCAGCTTGTTATTCGCAAGCCCAACGAGTTTACCATCACGCGACCCGGACAGGCGCTTTACACCGAATGCGCCAATATCTTCGGCACCATCTCTCAGCTTCCCTCCTTGCTGGATGTCGACCGCGCCGAACTCAGGGGGCATCTGTCGATCGCCATCACGAGCTCCGTAATTTCCGAGCATTTCGACGCGATCCTGAGCAATTTCTCCAAGATTCATCCACATGTCACCTATTCTTTCTCAGTCCACGAAAGTGAAGATGTGGAAACGATGGTGAACCAGAACCGGGCCAGCTTCGGAATTTGCCTACTTTCCAAACTGCCCAGAAATCTGGACTCTGTAATCCTTTATCGAGAGTTTTTCGGCCTTTACTGCGGGGCGCGCCATCCATTGTTCAACGCCAAGGAAATCAATCCCAAAGATCTACAAGGGGAACCCTTCGTCGCCTTCCAGACTGAGGCCGAGGGCGGACCGCTGCATGCCATTTCACGGCTTCGCGCACGCTTGGGTTTGGCCACCAGCTGGCGTGGCGTGTCCTCAAGCCTTAATGAAATCCGTCGTCTGATCATGGCGAATGTCGGAATTGGCGCCCTGCCCCTTCACGTTGCAAAACTGGACGTTCTGGCCGGAAATATCCGGCAGTTGCCGCCCTATGACGAGCTGCCCATGGTGAACATCTACCTTATCACCAACCCGGCACGCCGCCAGTCAGATGCCGAGGCCGAGTTCCTGTCGGTATGCAATGCCGAGCTGAACGCCATTGATATCAAAGAACGCACCTATGGCCTAGACTGACTAAAAAAGCTTGAGATTGCCGCTACGTTTGGAGTGCCACAAGGCGAGTTCAAGTTGCTGCCCTGCTTCATCGAGGGTTTGAAAATGCGCAGCAATCTGGAATGACGGGCCGCCGTACAGCGACGGACAACTACGAAAGTTGTGGGCACTGGGCCTTGCTTACCAACGCCAATGTCGTCAATCGGCGCTTCGCAACTGTCTGCGAAAGGTGCAGCATCGGTCAGAATGGGCTCGTTTCAGCCATTGGTTGTGCTCTGCACCGAAGTCCGCTGAGCGGGACGAAGCGGACAGTGACGAGGGGTCCAAAAAAGGCGCCTCTAGCTGTTCGAAAGCGTCAGGCTCCAGGCCTCAGTTTATCCGAAATCCAGCGATACTCTGGCGGCAACACCGGAAGCTTGGTTGTCATCATCGGTTCCGATGAAAGCTTGCGGGCCGCTGTTAGACAGACTTCGGCCTGCTTATCCATCTGGATTTCGTTCAGGGCCATCGCACGGAGTTTCAGGTGTCCCGCTTCGTTCGGGCGCAGATCAGAAGCTGCGGCAGCATCGTGGGCGGCTCCTTCGAAGTCTCCCCCACAGAACCTGGCCACACCTCGCATGAACAGTCGGTAAGGCTGAAGCGGGTTCTGAGCGCCACGCTCGATTAACCGGGAAAAGGCGGTATCGGCACCCTCGAAATCGGACTCCCGAAGGAGGATCTGCCCTCTTAGTTCGTAGTTCTCGAGATACGCCGGATTGATTTCCGCACTTCGCTTCAGATCCGCGCGGGCGCCTGGAACGTCATCATCAACGACGAGCCGGAAGTATGCACGCGTCCAGAACACATAATCGCTCTGCGGGGACTGGATTACCGCGGTGTTCAGATCATCAGAATAGATTTCACGTAGCTGCGCGGGCAGGTCTTCATAGCGCGCTCCATGCAGCATGATCTGAGCTTCGACCCGCATGCAGAGCGATACTGCGTCGTGCGGATTGAGCGAAATCGCCCGTTCCATCAGTGCGAGACCGTACGACCAACTCTCCATTGTGACCTTGTAGTATTCGTTGGCTGCCCGTGCCCTGAGTTCCGAGACACTCAAGTCCTCGAGAGGGATATCGACCAGACGATCCCCGTCGAATGCATTGGTCTGCAGACGCAGGTCACCCTCCGCCAGTTCGAGGACTTCGTCACAGAAGGCAAAGATATCCTCTGTTGGCGCTTCGTATGTTTGCGACCAGACGGGCCGGGCATCTGCCCGTGAGGTCATGGTTACAGTGAACCGGCCTCTTCCCCCTGCTATGCGCAACCGTCCGCGCAAGTCATAAGTCGCCTTTTCCACGTTTTTGTCGGAAGCGTCGAATATCAACACGCCCTTGCGACGCGAGACACGAACGATCAACTGGTCGCGCAAGTCGCCGGCCACAGCAGCAGTTTCAGAATCGATCGGGGCGAATTCGAAAGCCTGCACTGCGATTGATGGAACATCGTCCAGTTTCCGTTTCAGACCGGGAGCCGGGCGCCACTGATAAAGCCTGACCGGCTGCGAAATGTTCTTCAGGTTGAACGTGCCTGCGTCGCTAAGAAGCTTGGCGCGGTCGTTGGACAATTGCCGAAACAGATCTTCCGACACCATCACGCCTCCCGGCGGCGCTTCGGTCTGGATACGCTGAGTGATATTCACACCGGCGCCGTAGAAATCATCTTCATCTTCGACGATTTCGCCCAGGTGACAACCGATCCTCAGCTTCAGTTTCCGATGATCGTAGAGGTTGGTCTGCACCTGAATAGCGCTGTCCAGAGCCGCGCTTATAGAGGAAAACGCGATGATCCAGCCATCTCCCATACGTTTGAGAATTTCGCCACCGAAATCAGAAAGGACGGGCTCTAGCTGCTTGTTCTTCAGTTCACGAACCGCCTCGATCGCAGCGTCTTGATCGGCGCTCATCATTCGCGAGTATCCGACCATATCGACGAACATCAATGTCGTGATCCGCGAACGCATCCTGTTCCTCCGCTGCCTAGCCTAGCAAGAAAAGTCGGATCGGCAAACGGACAACATGTGGGGACCGTTTCTTCAGACAGCTGCCCCTTATTTGAGCAGCGGCTACGCCTGCATTGCGGACGAAGCGGCCTTTCGCCAAGTCACAGAAGGCGGATAACAAATATGCGCTGCAGCTTAAGGCTTCGTGCTATTCTGACGTGGAACTGAGGGAGCCAGGGATGACCAGAGGCCTGCTTTTCGCCACGTATGTGGCTGTTATATCCGCGGGATCAGTCTTTGCGGGCGGTGATTGCCGACATCTCTGCGACGCAAAATTCTACACCACCGCAACAGTTGCAGACGTAAGAGAAATACTGGATGGCGGAGCCGACGTTAACGCGCGGGACGATGTTGGAAAGACTGCTCTGCATTGGGTCGCACTGGCGTCGCCGAGCGTGGTTGTGGCACTGCTCGCGGCTGGCGCTGATGTAAACGCACGGGATCAATTGGAACGGACGCCTCTGCATTTTGTGGCAGCGGCAGGATCCGTCGAAAACATCAAGCTGCTCATAGATGCTGGAGCTGACGTAAACGCCAAGACTGCCAATGACTGGACCCCAATCCACGGTGCTGCGAAGTTTGGTTCCGAGGAGCAAGTCATGGCTTTGCTTGAGGCAGGAGCAGATGCGTCCGTCAAAACCGAGATGGGTGAAACTGTGTTCGACTTTGGCTCCAGCAACAAAAAGCTGGCCGACACTGAAGTCCTAAAGAAGTTGGAAGATCAAGAATGACAGAGGACTGAACGGCGTGTCTTCGTTATTTAATCGCTGCGCCGCAGCTCGCTTTCCCGGAAGCTGTCGTTTGAGCATTGCTAAAACGGCCGGATCGAAACCGGCCGTTCGTCGCCCTGCAGTTTGATGTCCGACATTGCGGGACGAAACGGACATTTGGTACCACATCTGGTACTGTTCCTATCGATGCCTCTGAGAAGCGAGATTTCATGCCCAAAATACTACTTCATCATGTTTCCTATCCCGTCAGGGATATTGAGGAGTCAGCTGCCTTCTACGAAAGTCTTTTCAACCTAGAACGCCTTGACCGCCCACCATTTTCGATACCCGGAGTTTGGTTGGCATGTCACGATCGCCAAATTCACCTAGTGCTGAACGAAGCTGGAACCTACCGCACCAAATCGTCTCCTGACATTGCTGACGTTCACTTTGCATTCTGCACCGACGACTTCGAAGAAATGGTCGAACGCTTGGAGGCGGCTGGATTTAGGGAGGACTTGCCGGAGGGTGACAGAAAAAGACTACTTATTCTGCGTGAAGGCCTCGCCGGGTTCCCACAACTCTATCTGCTTGATCCCGACCTCAACACTATCGAAGTAAACGCAGCTCCAATGCCAGGAGAACCCTGAAGCGAACTCGCTATCATTACCCCTTTTGCCTTCGAAGCAGACCAAGTCAGGAAAGGGGCATGGGTCGGTTGAGTTAACTTGGAGCGGCCGTCTGCCAGACTTGCGAACGATGCCAGGTGTGGGGGCGTAGCCGCAAATTCCTTTCAGAAATGGCGCAACTCTGTCGATCCGCGTCAATCCAACTCGAACCGTAGGACGCCCGCTGCGGCAAGTTCATCATCGAGTTCCCTTGCCGTCAGAAATTCAAGGGCAGATGCCGCGCTGGCCCGAGAGGTTCGACTAAGGAATATCGACATATCGATATGAGTCCCAAGCTCTTCCGGCAGGATTGCCGCAGGAACCACCCCAGGTGTGGAAATAACCGTGGTCAGCGGAGCGACCGCAAGCTCAACTTGGCCAGCGGCGACGGATGCGACCGGCTCGCCACCACCCATGGCCAGGCTCTTTGGTAAAAGTGCAGTACTCAGATCGAGCCGCCCGATCACATCCAAGTAGGTGCGGCCACTTGTACCTGCACCCGTGTAGGCGATGCTGTCGGCTTCATGAAAAAGGCCTCTGATAGTCTCGACGTCTTTTGTGATTGAGCCTGCGGTTTCCTCTTTTCGGCCAATGGCAAGGGGCACACGTCCAAAAGCTCGGTGACTGGCTGCCTCTGCATTTCCAGTTTCTATGAGCCCCTTAGCGTAAGGGGGATTGGTCAAACCGATGTCATAAGCTTCACCCGCCGAGATGCGCTCAGGTATCGCAGGGTTGAGATCAACCAACTGAGTGACCGATGCACCCGTTGCCGTTTCCAAGCGCGGAACGAGGTTATTCATGATCGCCCGGATCGCCACCGGTACAAAAATGCGCAATTCACTCGGCATAGCAGATGAGGTTTCTGACGGTGTGCTCCAGTATTATCTTTGCATGATCCTTTGCGGCTGAGAACAGGGCAATGCTTGCATAAAAGAGCAGTTCGACTTGGAAACTGAGCAGACGCCGCCCGATTTCGACTGAAAGGCTGCTCTGCGGGACAAACCTACCGACGATTGCTTATTGGGCAACGGCAGCTCTCGGCCCATAGCCGACATCCGACCCCGTTCTTCGCCGCAGCGGCAGCAGCCCGCATTGCCAACATTCGCCGTGAGTGCAAAACCTGATGCGGGTCGCACTCACAGAACGCGGACTTTGTCAGCTTTCACGGAGCGGGCAGCATCTACCAGACTCAGCCCCAGCGTCATCGAGCTATGGATATCATTTCTGCGGCGCGGCTCGACATAGGTGCCACTTTTCCTATGCACAGCATTGTTCAACGGAAGGCAAAGGCCGGGTCGCTGACAAAAACCCAATCGTCATGTGGGACCAATTGGCGGCAAAATCGGTCTAAACCATGGCGAGCTGCCAAGCGGGTGCTTTGCTTGCCTTCGCCTCAGCACCTTTGGCCAAAGTGCTGGTAGATGCCTCACCTCGCGGTATGTGCCGTAATATTAGGCAGCTTTTAGATTACAATGCCATAAATAGGCGTAATTCACGCCTTTGTAGAAGGATGCGCTTTCCGAGCTGTGCTCCTCAATTATGATCGTCGCTAAGAAATTCGGCCTGAGAAAACCCATGGAAAAACCAGAAAGCTTCGATGAGATGTGGGGAGTGAGCGGCGCTCTTCGAGAACCTTATCGTCAATTTAACACTTGGTTCGAAAGCGAGGATCCCGCGCGCCTGCGCAAGAAACAGCGCGACGCGGAGGAACTTTTCCGGCTGACCGGGATCACTTTCAATGTCTATGGCAAGGCCGAGGCCGAAGAGCGCCTTATCCCGTTTGATATCATTCCACGGATCATTTCAGGCAGCGAATGGTTTCGCCTCTCACGCGGGATAGAACAGCGTGTGCGTGCAATCAACGCCTTTCTCTACGATATCTATCACAAGCAGGAAATCGTGAGGGCAGGCCGTATCCCTGAGGAAATGATCAGCCGAAACGAGGCCTTCCTGCCTCACATGATCGGAATGACCCCCCCGGGTGGGGTCTACACACATATCGTCGGGATCGACTTGGTTCGCACAGGCCCGGGCGAGTTCTTCGTGCTTGAAGACAATGCCCGCACGCCTTCGGGCGTCAGCTACATGTTGGAAAATCGCGAGACGATGCTCCAAATGTTCCCTGAACTTTTCAGTCAGAACAGAGTTCAGCCCGTCTCCAACTATCCCACTGATCTGCGTCGTTCTCTTGCCGCGTGCGCGCCGCCGGCGTGTGAAAGCGAGCCTGTGGTCGCCGTGCTGACGCCCGGGATCTACAATTCTGCCTATTTCGAGCATGCCTTCCTGGCCGACAAGATGGGCGTGGAACTGGTCGAGGGGCATGATTTGCGGGTTGTCGATGGCCGCGTCGCCATGCGCACAACGCGCGGCTACAAACCGATCGACGTGCTCTACCGCCGGGTAGATGACGAGTTCCTTGATCCGCTGAACTTCAACCCCGAAAGTGGCCTTGGCGTGCCCGGGATCATGGACGCCTACCGCGCGGGTTGTCTCACCATTGCCAACGCGCCCGGCACCGGCATTGCCGATGACAAGGCAATCTACAGCTACATGCCCGAGATCGTCGAGTTCTACACGGGAGAACGCCCCATCTTGCAAAACGTGCAAACCTGGCGTTGCTCGGAACCCGAGGCGTTGGCCTATGTGCTCGACAATCTAGAAGAATTGGTGGTCAAGGAAGTTCATGGTTCGGGCGGGTATGGGATGCTCATCGGTCCGACTGCCACCAAGACGGATCTTGCGGCGTTCCGCCGAAAGCTCAAGGCGCGGCCCGGTAATTATATCGCCCAGCCCACTTTGGCGCTTTCGACCGTTCCGATCTTTTCACGTGCGGGGCTCAGCCCCAGACATGTTGATCTCAGACCTTTCGTTCTGTGCAGCCCCGGGAAAGTGGAAATCACCCCAGGCGGTCTTACTCGCGTGGCGCTGAAGAAGGGGTCGCTGGTGGTCAATTCCTCGCAAGGGGGTGGCACCAAGGACACCTGGGTTCTGGAGGACTGACACGATGCTGGGCAAAACCGCAAACGGCCTCTTCTGGATGTCACGTTACCTGGAGCGGGCGGAAAACACCGCGCGTCTTATCGAAACCGGACAACGCATTGCGCTGACTAGGTTGAGCAGCGGAGAAGAAGAATGGATACCCGTGCTGCAATCCGCAGGGTCTTTGGGTGGTTTTCACGAGGCCTATGAAACCCCCGGCGCTGAAGCTGCCATAGATTGGATGCTGCGCGGTCGCGACAACCCCTCTTCGATCAAGACCAGCATCTCTTCTGCCCGACAAAACGCCCGTTTGGTACGGACCGCAATCACCGGTGAGGTTTGGGAAGCCGTCAACGCCACCTACATGATGGCAAGTACCCTTTTGGCACGCAAAGTCAGCGAACGTGACCTGCCCTCCGCGCTTGCCGCGATCCGACAGAACACGGCGCTGGTACGGGGCATGATTCACGGAACGATGCTGCGCAATGATATGTATGACTTTCTACGCATTGGTACGTTCCTTGAGCGGGCGGACAACACAGCCCGCATCCTTGATGTGAAATACTACGTGCTCTTGCCGTCGGTCAGCGCCGTTGGCAGCTCGATCGACAACGTGCAGTGGGAAGGCATCCTGCGTTCGGTTTCCGCACGTGGCGGTTTTCGCATGGAATATGGCGCCGAGGGAGGACCGCAGGAAATCGCGCACTTCCTGATCTTCGACAAGCGTATGCCGCGCAGCCTTGCCTTCTGCGTAGCTAAGATCAAGGACAACTTGCGCTATCTGAACGCCGGACAATCGAAACCATCGCAATCCCAGAAACTGGTGACCCATCTTGAAAACACCTATCTTTCGCACGGTATCGAAGAGGTATTCGATTACGGCCTGCACGAGTTCATCGAGAAAATGCTGGAACTGCTCGCAGAGCTCGCGGGCCAAATCCAACTCGACTATCGATTCTATGAGTGAGCCATGCGACTGACCATTCATCACACCACCCGCTACAGCTTTGATCAGCCGGTAACCTTCGGCCTGCAGCAATTACGCAAGACACCGAAAAACACCCCGAACCAACATGTGCTGGAATGGCACACACGCATCAACGGCGGGCGCAAGGAGCTTTCCTTCGAGGATCATCATCACAATACAACCGAGTTGATCAGCTTCGAACCTGGGAGCTCTTCACTCGAACTGATTTCTGAGGGGCGGGTAGAACTGAATGACACCCATGGGGTGGTGGGCCGTCATCGAGGTCCGTCACCGTTGTGGCTTTATGCCCGCGCCACCCCGTTGACGGAGGCGCGCGCGGGGGTCCGCGAACTGGTAAGCGACCTTGATAATCGTGATACCGTTGACATGCTTCACGAGCTGTCGGCCCGTATCCAACGTAAAGTTGCCTATGAAATCGGTGTATCACACGCGGGTTGGAGCGCGGAGGATGCGATCGAAGCGGCCAGCGGCGTTTGTCAGGATCATGCGCATGTCTTCATCGCTGGTGCCCGTAAACTGGGCCTTCCGGCGCGCTATGTCTCGGGCTACCTCATGTTGAATGACCGCACTACGCAAGATGCCATGCATGCTTGGGCCGAGGCCCATGTCGAAGGGTTGGGCTGGGTTGGTTTTGATGTTTCCAATGGTATCTCGCCCGATGCGCGCTATGTACGTGTTGCCACGGGGCTGGACTATCGCGATGCGGCGCCTGTATCTGGAACGCGAATAGGAGGTGCCGGAGAGGTGCTCGACGTTCAAATCGAAGTGGCGCAACAGTGAGGCCTCTATGACGTATTGTGTGGGAATGATGCTCAATGCTGGGCTGGTTTTCATGTCCGACACCCGCACCAATGCCGGGCTGGACAACATTTCGACTTTCAAGAAGATGACCTGCTGGGAAACATCTGGAGAACGGGCGATCACACTCCTGTCTTCGGGGAACCTGGCAACGACGCAGGCCGTGGTCAGCCTTCTCGATGAACGTACTCAAGCACATGACGAGCGCGATCCTTCGATCCTCGGTGCGCCTTCGATGTTTCAGGCAGCGCGGATGGTGGCCGATACACTGCGCGAAGTGATTGCCCAGCATGATGCCGCGGGCCAACAGGCCGACAGCGCATTCGGCGCGACACTGATCCTAGGTGGTCAGATAAAGGGCGGTCCACCGCGGCTCTTCATGATTTACCCCGAAGGAAATTTCGTCGAGGCCAGCACCGATACACCGTTCTTCCAGATTGGCGAAACGAAATACGGGCGTCCCATCCTGGTGAGGGCCTACGATCCCGAAATGTCCTTCGAGGAGGCAATGAAACTCCTGCTGGTAAGCTTTGACTCGACAGTCAAGGCGAACCTTTCCGTGGGTGCTCCGTTTGATTTCCATCTCTATCGAAAGGACGCACTTAGGATTGAAACCGGGGGCCGAATTGAACAGGAAGACTCATATTTTAAGCTTGTCTCGCAAGGGTGGGGGGATGCCCTGAAAAACGCGCTTGATAGCCTGCCCGATTTCTCGTTGGAGCGATAGCCTTCTGGCTTCGTAATCCGGGGAACCTCATCTTTTGCGATTGAACGATCACACAACGGCAGAGTTGACAGTCCTCAACCAAGAATATCAAGCGCCTTCTTCAGCTGCGGGAAGGAGCCAAGATCCAATTGGCAAGGATGGCTTTACGACGGTTGCAAACTTTCTTGCGTTCCCCAACGATGGACGAAATGGGCTCATTCCGGTCATTAGCTGCATCGCTGCCCTATGTCCGTTGAGCGGGACGAAGCCGTCGTTCGTTACAGAGCGGCGTCGGACGACAATGTTTCAAGTATTCTAAAAGCTTTCGACCGCCGCAGGTGTGTTTTGGGACGACCTACTTCGCCTTGTTGCGCCAAGCTTCGATCAACTCGTCAAACCGCGGGTCTTTTCGGGTCAGTTCAAGATCAGGGTCATACAATGCCCAATCCAGCATTCTCACCGGGCGACCGGCCTGAATTGACTGTTCCATGAACTCAATCGCTTTATCGACATTTCCGGCCATCGAAAAAGCGCACGCAAGATTGTATGTCGTTCTTGGATCGGCAGACTTGATTTCTTCGGCGTGCCGAAGCCATGGAAGGGCCTCTTCGACCCGGTTCATGTGAATGTACGCAAACGCACCCACGTAAATGGCAGGCGCGTCAGTCGTATTTAGTTTCAAGCGACGCTCCGCGATTGCGAGCGCCTTTAGGGATATTGACGTAAGCTCTACTTCGAGACCGAGTTTTGACAGGCAATTCATCAGCATCATGTTTGACTGCAGGTCGTCTCCACGCACTTTGGAAGCCTTGGAATAGGCTACCGCGGCTGATTCAAAATCTCTTTGAGTGAGGCTGATTATTCCTAGGTGCCAAAACGCTTCATAGAGCATTGGATCAAGTTCAAGCGCGCGTTCAAGTTCTGCCTTCGCCTCGTCAAAGTCACCCTGCAAGAAATGTGCCAGCCCTAAAGAAGCGTGGGCCTCTGGTAGATCAGGATCTAGTTGTACTGCTTTGCTACTATTACTGATCGCGGCTTCAACAAAGGTCTCATCCGACGAGTAGAATTGGAAGATAGTCGACTCACAGTCCGCCAAACCGCTGAATGCAAGCGCATAATTTGGATCAAGTTCAACCGCATTTTCAAATAGCTGGCGCGCTTTGTACAAATTCTTCCTGTTCATTTCATAAAGTAAGTTGCGCCCCTGCAAACAGAGGTCGTAGGCATCGAAATTCCTTGTGGGTACACGCTCGATCGCCCGCCTTTCCTTCGGCGCAATGGCAACTTTGAGGGCATCAACGATATTGCGGGTCACGTCATCTTGAACCTCAAAAACGTCCAATAGTTCACGGTCGTATCTTTCTGCCCATAAATGACCGCCCGAAGCCCCATCTATGAGCTGCGCAGTAACTCTGACACGGTTGCCAGATCTTCTGACGCTTCCTTCCACCACATACTGTGCACCCAGATCCGCGCTGACTTGCTGAATCTTGATAGCTTGACCTTTGTAGGAGAAAGTTGAATTTCGCGAGATAACGAGAAGCTCAGAGACTTTGGACAAGTCAGTTATTATGTCCTCAGTTATGCCGTCGGAGAAATATTCCTGCTCCAGGTCGCCGCTCATATTTGAAAAGGGCAAAATCGCAATCGATCTTCTTTCTGTCTGGCCCTGCTCTTCAGCGCGTTTTCGCGAATAATCACTTGTTCCAATTTTGCAATGGTAGACGCGTACAGGTTTGGACAGGTTCTTTAGGCGTCGCGTTCCTCCGTTTTCGAATTCGCAGTCAACCTTTCCTGAAACCATGTCGTAGGCTGTTCCCGACAAGCAAACGCTTCCCGGCTTCGCTATCGACTCAAGGCGTGCGGCGATATTCACGCCGTCGCCGTACATATCATCGCCATCCACGATGACATCGCCTAAATTGACGCCAACCCTTAGAACAAGGCCGCCTTCAACTCGGATCAAATGTCGCTGGATTTCGATGGCGCACTTGACCGCATCAACCGCGGAAGCAAATTCGACCAGCGCCCCGTCACCAATTAATTTGAAAATCCTGCCATTATGCTTGCCGACGATGGGATCAAAGACTTCAACACGATGCGTTTTGAGAGACGATAAAGTTCCCGTCTCGTCCTGTTCCATAAGCTTTGAATAGCCAACAATATCTGCCGCCAAAATCGCCGCTAGCCTACGTTCCACCCTTTCCCCCTCTTGCACCAACAAGCCGGAACTCAAACGAACCACGTTACGCGAGAACAAGACCGGCTATGACGATGGCCGATCATACCAACGAACCACCTTAGTTCAACAACGCGTCCTTTTCTTCAAAGCAGTCGCCATCAGTTGAGGCTCCATTGAGCCTCGGCAATGGGATCAAGAGGTGTATTCGAAGCAACGCCGTAATCGCGCGTGATCAACGTCTTTTTGGGCTCGTTTCAGCCATTAGCTACACTTGGGATTGAGGTCTGCCCAGCGGAACGGAGCAGTCCTTGCGTTCAAGGTTCGGCAACTAACCTATTTGGGCTTGAAGCAGATTATCTGCACGGGGTGGGTTCGGCGTTCTTCGATGTTTCGCGCGGCATTTCGCACAATTTGCGGAGCCAATTTGCCTAACAGAATATGAGTGCCAAATACTGGTGCTTCACCTTTCTCGGCAAGTTCGATAGCACGTCCATAGCCCTGCAAATACTTTTCTCCTGTATCGGCGACCTCGATGTCGGCGAAACCTGCCTTTTCCAGCGCGGCAACTGTATCGGCGGGCCGCATCAGGTAGGCGCCGCTTCCGTCTTCTGACCAGGGCACCGGATGATGTGGCTCACCCACTTCGCCCAGCCCATGTTCCGTAAGCGCGAAGAATGCACCAGGCTTCAATACCCGGCAGGCTTCGCCGAAGAAAACGTCTCGATCGGGCACGTTCATTGTGACGTGCTGCGTGTAACCTCCATCGAATGTTTCATCACCATAGGGGAGCTTCTGCCCGTCACCGTGGCGGCATTCCACTGCGCTTTCCATCCCAACGAGCACACTCAGTTTGTTGGCAGCGTCCACGAATGGTGCCGTTATGTCGATACCGTCAACATGGCAGTTGAACCGTTTTACCAGATACCTAGCGGGACCGCCGAGCCCACAGCCGATGTCGACAAGTCGATCACCCTCTTTGATTGGTAACGCATCTGCAAGTTCAACGGTCGCGGGGAACCCTCTCGCATGAAAATGATCCACAGGCGCAAGCTGTTCGACTGTCACGGAGTTGGGGTCGATGCCTGCGAGTTCCATTGTGTCCAAAATTCGGGCATATACGTCTCCCTTGCCCCAGTGATCAGAAATGGCTTTTGCATCAGTCATTTGAGCCCCTCCTATCTTGCCGGTTAAGTTAGCACAGTTTCGAAGCACCCGATATGCGGGTTCATTCCGTCTGCTCCGGGCTCACAGCCGCCATTCCCTGTACTTGCGAGAGCCTGACTGCCCTGAAGGTCAGCTAAGCGGACGAAAGAGACGTTTTTTGGGGGTCAACTTTTCTGTTTTCTTGAGGACAAGATTGGGTCCAAGACGCCCAATGCTACAGCAAGGCCGAGACTCGCAAGCAGTGCCCCGATTGCTTCCGGCAGAGCGGGAATTTCACCCGTCACCGGTATGCCCACCAAAAGCGTGCTTACCGGGACAACGGCTGGAAACAGGGCCGCTCTCGCCGCCCCAAGCAGTTGCACTGCCTTTGCATAAGCGATCAAAGCCAAGACACCTGCTCCTAGCCCTTGGGCGCAAAGCTGAGCAAGGAGGTCTTGGGTAGGCAGGACGGCAAGACGACCAAAGTCCTGCAAAAGTACGAAGAGTGGCACAACAGCCGCTGCAGACAGAATGGAAACCGAAGCCGTCGCGGCGACGGCGTTCACGCTCCAGCGCCTGAGACAAAGCGTAAAGCCGACCCAGAACAAGCCGCCCAAGAAAAACAAGCTATCACCAATCCATGCGAGCGGATGATCGACAGCGCCACCGACAGATCGCGATGCAACGATTGCCAAACCTGAAATCAGCAAGATGGTACCAATGGCCCTTATAAGCGATACCTGTTCCTTTAGAACGAACCAACCTAAGAGCATTGTAACAAGCGTTGCCGTGGACGGTTGAATGACGGCGCCGTGGCTTAACGGTGCGAATAGAAACCCGGAGGTTCCGAGAAGCACAAATATGGGGCCTGCGAAAATGGCCAGAAGTGTTCCGCGCATCCAGCCAACACCGCCGAGATCCCGGAAGCCTGCCCGGAGCATCCAGGGAAGCATGACAAGTCCCGCAACGCCATAGCGAAGAAGCAATAGGTCTTGCGGTTGTAACCCTGCCTTGATCCCCGCGCGCGCGTAGGCCAGATACGCCGCCCACATCGCAACTGCCCCAAGTCCACATAAGATGCCGAAGAGCGTGGACGTTGTCTGTTCGCCTTGTTTGCTTGTGCTGACCATGAACCTAGTTAAACACCAGACATGCCAAGCGTAGCAATGCTTCACTAGTTTGGTTATGTTTCCAAGCCGTCGCTGGATTACCGCTGATCCGGCGGCTCAGGCTGCGGCACGGACAATCACTGCATAAGCAAAGGCTGAACTGTGGCTGACTTCCACTCCGCGGACAAACACGGTATTGCCTAGTTTGGTTTACCGAGCACGCGCTACGATCAAGGATGCCGGAATTTGAGCCCGCCATTTGTCACCGTGGATGAAGCGTTCACTGACTTTTTCGGCCACCGCAGCTTTGATTGCTGCATTGTTCACCTCTGGTTGCTGAGACAGCAAGTATCCACCGCGAGGCGCTCCGTTCTGGAAAATCTCCGCCAAGCTTTCTGGAGCATCCAACATCCAGAAACAATCGACCTGGTGCTGGTTCTCCACGTCGAAACCCGCGTCTGACAAGATCGACTTTGCCATTTCCTCGTTTGCAAACTGGTGAAAATTCGGACTCTCGGGCATCTTCACGGAAACATGTCCGTGTTCTTGCACGCTGCTATAAAAAACTTGGAAGACAGGGGAGATATCTGGGCCACACCAAGACGTCATAATGAACTGACCCTTTGGTTTCAGAACCCTGCGAATTTCCGAGAGCGCTTTTGGTTGATCGGGCACGTGCATTAAGCCGAAACTGCAGACGACACAGTCAAAGCTCCCGTCCTCGAAAGGTAGATCTTGGGCGTCGGCTTCAACAAAGTCTCCTGCAGGAAACCTCTTGCGTGCATGTGAGAGCATCTGTTCGGAAAAATCTGCCCCCGTTACCGAATACCCAGATTGGGCAAGTGCCTCGGTAACATTACCTTGCCCGCAGCAGAGGTCGAGAACCTTATCGGTACTTTTGATACTGGACACAATGGAAGGAATTGCCATGTCACTCGCTTCAGAGAACATGTTTACGTAGCCGGATGAAATCGTATCGTTAGACCAGCCTTTCGTTTCTAGTTCCGCAAAGCCCTCGTACGTCGTCATTTTGACCGCTCCGATATCGTTTGAACTCTAAGATTTTAGCACAACAGGTCGAGTTCAGCCAAAGGACACCCTGAACATGGGGACTAGATCGGAATCAATTTTGCCGCCTGCCGCATTTCGTCAGCCTTTGAGGGTCTAAACGGTTTATGGTCCGGTCTGGCGGCCGTATCCGCCGTTTCCGTTTCAAACCCGGCACCTGAACGCAAGCAAGTTTGGCAGCTATCAACTAGCCCGGCACTGTTTCAGAAACCGCTCAATCTCGGCATTCATCAAAGGCCAGCAGGGATCATTCGCAGAAGGTATGTGGCTAGAGCTTTCGTATGTCACAAACCGAGCCTCTGGTAGGAGAGATGCCATCAGCCGTCCTTGCTCAACAGGGTGCATTCGGTCGCCATCGCAGTGCAGGACAAGGCAAGGAGCTTGAATATCCGGGAGAATATCGGTCACGTCTATTTCATCGATAACCTTACGGTAGCTGCTAACCACTTCAGGTGTTACCATGTCGCGCATTGCCTCTGCGAATTGACGACGATCTTCGACACTGGCCAGTGGCACAATCATGTCAGCCATCATGTCGCGAAGTGAAGGATAGTCGTCATCCCATCCAACCTTCATCATCGTCTGCATGGCACTTGCTTTCTCCTGATCCCTTTTTACAGGACGTTTGGATCGGCCAAGCGGGAACCCTCCGACCATCACAATACCCGAGATCCTCTCCGGAAAACGCGCTGCAAAAGCAGCTGCCACCGCACATCCTTGGGACATACCAAGAATGGGGGCTCTCTCGACTTCGGCAGCATCAAAGACAGCCCGCAAATCCTCAATCATTGTATCGAAAGAAATGTCGGGTATATCTCGATCAGAAAGGCCATTCCCGCGTGCGTCAAAACGAATGAACTTGTGTGTGTTCGAAAGTGAGGTGATGAAATGTGCTAGGTGTGGAAGACGAAAATCCATATCTAACCGACTAATCCACGCAGGTGCCCGCACCACTGGCGAGCCCTCTCCGACGGCTGTCCAAGCCAGCATTACGCCGTCACTACTTTTAGCGAAGCGAATGTCATGCCCCCTTTCGACGTTCAACGCTTCCGGTGCTGAGCCAACCTGATCTACAACGATCGACAAGATCTGCAGCGGGTGTTCGATATTCTTGAACCGATGGGTCCCCTCATTTTGAAACTGAACTGGAAGACCACTCCCGGCCAGGTCTGTCACAAGCTTCGAAACAAAAACCCCGCCTTCGGGTGCTGCAGCCTCAAGCCTTGCCGCTACATTGACGGCTTCGCCAAAGATATCTCCTTCTGAAACAGTGACGTCTCCAGCATGAATACCCATCCGAAGCCACAGCCGCTCCGTATCGTCATAGAGAGCGGGTACCGAGCTCACTTGCTTCTGGATTTCTGTTGCACAGAGAACCGCGTCCCTTGCAGACCCAAACTCCACGATGGCACCATCCCCCATGAGTTTTACAACGCGCCCACTTTGCGCCTTCACTGTAGGTCTAATAGTTGTGCGAAATAACACATCGAGCGCGTGCAGCAGCTCATCTCTTCCTTTTTGCATCAAGCGGCTGTAGCCGACCACGTCCATTGCCAAAATGCTAGAAAGTCTGCGTTGCGCCATCGCTCGCCTCCTGTCACGATCCAAATGATCGTATTCTTTTCCAATAGCAGTGCAAACGGCTATTCTGGGCTCGAAACGGTCGTTCGCCGCAAACCTCATGAACGACTGCTCTGGGCCCGACAGCCCATCTTGCCGACAAGAATCTGGGGGCTGCCTTCCGCGGCGGCCTTCACGTCATCGACGTTACATTGAATGACACGGAAATTGGTCGATCGCCCTCAGTTGGAGCTCCCGTCTGCTACAATTATTTGATATTCGTTCACAAAAGGGCGCGTGACCAGGTTTCAAAACCAGTTTTCGTGCTCGCCCAGAGGCAAATTCGGGGTTGGGGATACCGAATGGGGTACAAGTAATTTTATAGATAATTTTCAGTTTAAAATCTGTTACTTACCCTTCTTTTTAAACTCCGCCCCCGCACCATTTTTCTCCAAGAAAAGTAATGTGTTGGCGATGTAACAGCTATTGCACCTCGCTGGTTGATTGCCCGGGACTGCACCAAGGTTATTCAGTGACTGGCTCCATGTCCATTGGAGCCTGGTGCTTCTTTGCCTCACAGATTTCTTTTAACCGTTGCCTGAGTGTGGGCTACACCCTTTCTGGAACAGAAGTAGTCCAAAATTTTAAACCAATTTGCAGCTGGGTTAAGTTGGATCAGGGGTTCATTTCGGCTGCTATTCTCATTGGTTGTATTCTGCTGGCATAGGCCTCATCTGGGGTCAACAAGCCATGCTTTGAGTGGGGGCGTTCGGTGTTGTAGTAACTCAGCCACCTACCAATACCGGGGCGCATTTCTGATCCCGTCTCAAAGGCATTCAAATTCACGCATTCATATGTCGTCGCCATCCACGGCCGTTCGATCAATCGGATGTCGCGCCATGCGCCTTTTCCATCCATGCTGATCTTGACCTTTGCGTCCACCCGCACGTCGAACCAAGCGCCACTGGTAAACTGGCTGCCTTGGTCGCTGTTGAAGATCTCTGGTTTACCGTGGTTGACCAAAGCCTCTTTCAAGGCCTCCACGCAAAAGTCCGCGTCCACGCTTTTCGACAGCCGCAGACGGCTATTCGGGCCGGTTTGCGAAGATTGCGAAAATGAGTGAGGAGATCAAGAAAGAGAGAATCAGAAACCGCAGGTTGCAGCACCAAGCCGCTGCCGCTCAAAATCAAACAAAAACCGAACCAGAGCCTCCGTTACGAAAACACCAACCCTTTCCGAAAAACTCTGTAGACGGACACACTTCTTGTCGGCATCTGGGTTTTCGTGGCGAACTCGCATCAATCGCCTCTTTGTCGTGCGAATTGAACGTAGTTGGTACGCCATGCATGCAGGCTGCGAGCAAGGAAAGTCCGGCGTTCAAACGCCTACGTGGTTTTTGCCAAAGATGGCCCTGATTTCCGGCTGGCTCTGATGACGCGACCGCTTGAATCCAGCCACGGAACGGGTTCACCGCCATATTGAGCAAACCGGAGGACAGGGGAAAACAAACAAGAAGCCGAAAGGAATAGTTCCCAAGTTTCGAAACGTTGAGGCATTCGTCACGCAAGACTTGTTCCGTCTTGATGCGATCAGGCGTGAGGCTTGCACTTACCCGCCGGTTTACCTGCCTTCCGGCAATGATACGTGACCTCAATATCTTGTGTTCTTGCCAGCAGCTGACTTGCGATTCTCGGAGACCCGACGCTTCGCCTTCCCAATGATATTTGGGTGCAGATTACCATTCTCTCCACCAACAGGTCGCGGCGGCAAAGTAAGCGCCAGATGCAGCGCTCGCACGTCAGAATTGATAGGTGGCGCCGAAAATAAGCCCGGATTGGCTGAACTCGAACGGATTTCCGTTTACCACGCTCTCCATCGACAAATGTCGATAACCGCCGCGCAGAACCCAATTGTCATTGAGCTGATAATCCGCCGTCAAGAGCGCCTGCCAGGTTTCATTCCCCTTTTCGAACCCGCCATAATCGAAAAAGGCGGTTCCGTTCCAGCGCTCTGAAAACGCGACCCGTGCACGGAGGCCGACAACCGGGTCCACCCAGCCCGCTTTCGCGGTCGCGCTGCGCGGCGCCGCCGCTCCCGGCACTAGAGCCAGCGTGGTATTTGTGTCGAACCACCGGAAACCGGCAGCCAGATCAAGTTCAACCGCGTCACTCTCATACACCTGATAGGCCACGTATCCATTAAAAATCTGCGTCGTCATCGACGCATTCATTTTCGAATAAGCGGGTCCGGGCCTGGGATTGCTGAAAGACAGATCATTGTACATGTAGTCCGCCAGAAAGCTCCACTTTCCATTGGAGGCGCCGAAGGCGCCCATGAATGCAAAATCCAGGTTAGCCAACGCATCTGCAAAGCTGAGCGTGCCTTCGATCCGCCCGCCAGGCGTGGTAATCGCCGTGTTCGTCTCCGGCATGAAAAGATAGACCGTCGCCTCGTAGTTCCAGTTGCTTTGCTGGGCAAACGCCGGTGACGCAACGGCGCTGAACGCGGCAAGGGTTGCCGAGAGCGTCATACAAGTTTTCATTTCTGACCTCCTTCATGTCGGACCTGTGCGATGCACCTCCAGTTCAAAAGACGATCTGGCCCCGCCTGGCGAGACGGGAAAGCGCAATGCCGGATACAAGCCACATGTGACAATACTATCGCACGAAATGCGGTTTGTCCCACGCGCCGTTCAATCGTGACGCCTAATGACCGGCTGCCACTCAAGTCCTGCAAAACGGGCCGCCTGCCCGCCGGCCCAATGCCCCGTGGCCAGGCAGGCCGTCAACAGGTAGCCACCTGTCGGCGCTTCCCAGTCCAGCATTTCACCAGCCGCAAACACGCCGGGGAACCGATGTAGCATCAGGTCCTGGTTCACTTCCGAAAACGGAATACCACCGGCGGTCGAAATTGCCTCGTCCATCGGTCGCGGCCCGGAATGCCGAAGCCGCAACGCCTTGATAAGCGGCGCAGGATCGTCTGGCAGAGGGCGCGCAAACTCCATCAAGAGCGCCTGTTTTACGGGATCGAGCCGCAGCGCCTTGCGCAGGTGGTTGGCCATGCTCGCCTTGCCCCGCGGTTTGCTCAGCCGTTTGCGAATTTCTGCGACTTCCAGATCCGGCAAGAGGTCCAACGTCAGGACCTGCCCCTCGCGCATCGGCTTGGACACGGCATAGACCCCGCCCCCCTCGATCCCGCGTTGCGAAATCACGAACTCGGCCCGCACCGCTTTGTCCCCTGCTCGGAGAACCACGTTCTTGACCGGGCTCCCGAAAAAGCGCGCCATGTGCGGCGACCAGTCGACGAGAAATCCCATATTGGCCGGCTGGAATGGTGCTACCGGCACCCCGGCAAGCTCGGCCCACGCCCCATCCGATCCAAGCCGCGCCCAGCTGGCCCCGCCACAGGCCAGAACCGCCACCTTCGGGACAATCTCCTCGACGCCTTGCGGCGTGTCGAACCGAAATCCCCCCCCCACCCATCGCCACCTGCGCCGCAGGCTGACGCCCTGCGCCTCCAACCGTGCCAGCCAGGCCCGCAACAGGGGGGATGCCTTCATCACCTTGGGGAAAACCCGGCCCGACGACCCGGTGAACATCTCCTGCCCCAGAGCCTCGGCCCAATGCGTCACCTCGTCCGGCCCAAACGCCTCAAGCATGGGGCGCAGGTGCGGCGCGGCCTCGTCATAGGCCGCAAGGAATGTCTCGAAAGGTTCGGCCTTGGTCAGGTTCAGCCCCGACTTGCCGGCCATCAGGAACTTGCGCGCGGGTGAAGGTTTGGCCTCGGCAATTACCACCTCCAGCCCCGCCGCCGACATCACGTCCGCCGCCATCAGCCCGGCAGGACCGGCCCCGATGACCAGCGCCTCCGTCATGAAGACCGGGTCTCGATCGACCCCTTGAGCTCGACCACACGCTGCGGATAGGGAATCTCGATGCTATTGTCCTTGAGCGCATTCCAGATCAGGAAGAGCACGTCCGACATGAACTTGTTCTTGCCGTCATCTATGCCCTCGACCCAGAATTCCACCGCGAAATCGACCCCGCTATCTCCAAATCCACGCAACTCGCAATCCGGCGGGAAGGGTTTGTCCAGAACACCCGGATGCTTGGCCACGGCGGCCTCCACGATATCCGGGATCAGGTTGATATCCGTGTCGTAGCTCACCGAAAAGGGCGCCTCGTAGCGGTTGGCGCTTCCCTGGTCCGAGAAATTCACCACCCGCGTAGTGATGAAGTCCTCGTTCGGCACCACGATCCAGCGCCCATCAAAGGTTTCCAGGATCGTGGCGCGTGCGGTCATCTTGACAATGGTACCCGCCTCGCCGCCGTCCAGCTCGACATAGTCCCCCACCGTGGCCTGCCCCTCGAGCAGAAGGATCACACCGGAAATGAAGTTCGACGCAATCTTCTGGAGGCCAAAGCCCAGCCCGACACCGATAACACCGGTCAATACCGCCAGCGACGTGAGCGATATGCCCATGATGTTCATCACCAACAGGAAAGCGACGCCGAAAATGGCGATTTCCATCGCCTTCGCAGTCAGCTCCCGCATGGCCGGGCGCATCTCTTCCTGCTTCTTGATGAACTGGTTTGACTGCTCGTTCGACCACCTTCCCAGCCAGAATATCGCGCCCCCGACGATCAAGAAGCGAATTGCGAACAGCAACGAAAAGGACAGGTTGCCCAGAGGCACGATGGTCTCGTCCAGCTTCTGCATCGCCGGATCGAGAAGACCCAGCGCATAAAGCGCAGCAACCGGGATCAGCACATAACGCCCGAGCACTTTCATCAGCGGATCATGGATGATTTCGCGTACGAGAATACGCACTGCGATGAACAGGAACACCCGTTTGCCAAAGGCAATCACCGCGCCCGATCCGAACACCGACCGCGTGACGCTTTCCCCCAATCCGGTGAACAGGTACGCCAGCAGGGGCAGCAGCAACGGCACGAAGACAAGAACAAAGCGCCGCAGGCGGGCAAGCGCGTGGGTCTGCTCTTTCGGCGGGGTCAGCAAACGGGTCAACAGCGGCCGCGCCCTGCGCGCCACCAGCAGCGCCATCACGAATGCAACGACCAGCAAAGCAAACTGTGACCACGCCGCCGGGCTCATCACCCAGCCCTCGGCGAATGACCACATCTGTTGCGCCTGCTCCAGCGCTTCCTGCGCGATTTCCGAGCCTTCCATCATACCCTCATACCGAGATACCCTTCCGACAATCTCATGCCCGCATGTCTTGGCAAACTCAAGGGAAACCCCGTGCCGGATCCGATATGTCCCCTATGTGGCCGCCCGATTCCGCCAAAAGCGCCGCAAAGCCTGCACCACCTCATCCCCCGGCTCAAAGGCGGCAAGGGGGGGGCGGTCGTGCGACTGCACCAGATCTGTCACAACGAAATTCACGCCACTTTTACCGAGGCAGAACTGGCCCGGGACTATCACACGGTCGAGGCCCTGCGCGCGCACCCGCGGCTTGCCCGCTTCATCCAATGGATCGCCAAACGTCCACCTTCGTTCCATTCGCGAACACCCGGCCCGCGACGCAAACGCTGAGCGCGCCAATGGGGCGCTCAGCCACACATCTCTTTGATGCCTTGCGCGATCTCCGGTTTCGCAGCGAGCGTATCCGCCACGATCTCCCGCGCGGCGTCCAAGAGCACCTCGCGCTCGACGATCCGGTCCACCAGCCCAAAGGCAAGTGCCTCATCGGCCAACAACTTCTGCCCTCCCATCAGAACGAGCTTGGTGCGAGCCGGGCCAATCAGCGCGGCCATGCGCCCGGGGTCGGAGGGTTGCGGCAGGAAGCCGAGTTTCATGACCGGATAAAAGAACTTGGCCCCGGGCACGGCCAGGCGGATGTCACAGGCCAGCGCCATACCCATCGCACCCCCGGCAAGGGTTCCGTTCAGGGCCGCAATGCTCAATCCCGGCAGAGCAGCAATGGCGCCCGACAGCCGTTCCCAGACATCGCTCGTGGCCAGACCAGCACGCGCCTCTTCAAGGTCGGCACCGGCGGAGAACACTTTTCCAGTGCCTGTGAGGACAAATGCACGCGCCTCTTGCGCGGACTCCGCGATGTCTGCCAGTTCCGAAAGCATCGCGTGTGTCAGAGAATTGGCCTTGTCGGGACGGTTGATCGTGACCACCCACAGACCGTTCTCTTCTTTGACAAGCTCAATCATACCAGGCCCACTTTCCGACGGATGTCTTCGTCACGCAGCGAAATTTCATCGCCAAGCCATGCGTCCGCCTCGGCACCGCACATCCAGAGCAGGCACCTTGCAGGCCATTCCGGTGGAATGTGATCGGACCACTCCAGCTGGCTTACCGGGTTGATACCGCTGGCCTTGATTTCGCGCTGCATCTGTGTGGCCACGGTGCCGGGCGACAGGCCAATTGCCCGGATCCCCTTGTCGCGTGCCTCCTTGTCGACACAACGGGTCAGCATGTTCACCGCCGCCTTGGAGGCGCAATAATGGCTCCAGGCCTCGACGGGTCCATGCGCCGCGCCCGAGCTGATCGTGAGGATCGAGCCACCTCCCGCGCGCTCCATCACCGGCATGACAGCACGCATGCCGTGGTAAACCCCCTTGAGGTTGATGTCGATCACCTGCCCCCACTCGTCCGGAACAGACTGGTCCAGATGGGCGATCGGCTCGACCACCCCGGCGTTGTTGATCAGAACATCCACCGCACCGAACCGCTCGACCGTAGCCGACACCATCGCTGCGACCTGGCCATAGTCGGCCACGTCACAGGGGATGGCCATGGCCTGCGGTCCGATTTCGTCCGCGATGGCGGCAATCGCTTCGGTGCTGCGCGCCGTGAGAACAACGCTGGCGCCGGCCTGTGCAAAGATCCGCGCCGCGCTTTCACCGATCCCGCGGCTTGCGCCTGTGATGATCACCGTTTTTCCTGACATATCCGCCATAAATCTTTCTCCTCGCGCAAGATTTGCCCCACTGGTAATCGCGAAGTGAAGCCGGGTCCACCCCTTCACCCTTGACCCCGCCGCGCCATCGTCCGAAGCTATGGCCGAAGATTAAGTGAGGGATGTCCCAATGAATTTCCAAAAACGTATTGCAGGGTCGGGCCTGCTGGCCACATTTTTGCTTTCCACCACTGCCATGGCCGATGTCGGTGCGCGCGATGTCTGGGAAAGCTGGCGCGGATATCTGGGGGGATTTGGATATGATATTTCCGCCTCGGAAAAGACCGACGGAAATACGCTCAGCATCAACGACTTGACGCTCGGCATGAGCATCCCTGACGAAGACGGCACCGTGACCGTCGAAATGGGCAGCCTGCAGTTTGTTGAAAACGGCGACGGCACGGTTGCAATCGTGATGCCGAACCAGATGCCGATGCGCATTCTTGCAGATGTCGAAGGCGAAACCGTCGACGCAGTGGTCACGATAAGCCACACCGGTTTCAGCACGATCGTATCGGGCACGCCCGAAGAAATGACCTATACCTACAACGCCTCGGAACTCGGCGTGGCGCTGACCAGCCTTGTCGCCGATGGTGAACCGATGCCCGAGGGCATGGTCGTCAACGCCATCATGAGCGGTGTCATGGGGCGCTCAAAGATGGCCGTGGGGGAAACGATCACCACGCAACAGAAAATGAGCGTCGATACGCTTACCTACGTTGTTCAGGCCGAGGACCCCGAAGGCGGTGGCACCGTGGATATCAAGGGCAGCATGAGCGGGCTGGAAATGGACGCGGATGCCGTTGTGCCGACCGGCGACTATGGCGAAGATCCCGCCGCGATGTTCGCCGCCGGGTTCGACATTGCCGGGTCCTACGCGCTTAAAGGCTCCGACCTCGCCTTCATGCTGACCGAGGACGGAGCGCAGACCAACGCCACGATTACCACCGGCGCCTCCAACATGGCCATCAAGATGAACGACATGGCCATGGCCTATTCCGGAACGCTTGCGGACATTCAGCTCAACGCGATGGGGCCGGATATCCCGTTGCCGATCGACGTGGCCATGGGCGAATTCGGGTACGGGTTCGAGGTACCGCTCAAGGCGGACGAACAGCCGCAGGATTTTGCCGCCAATCTCACACTCGCCGACCTTGCTGTCTCTGAAATGATCTGGGGCATGGTCGATCCGGGCCAGGTTCTGCCGCATGACCCCGCGACGATGATCATTGATATCGTCGGCAAGGCCACGGTCTTTACCGACATCATGACGCTGGACGAAAACTCCGACGAGGTGCCGGGCGAGCTGAACGCCATGTCGCTCAAGGATCTGCAACTGCACATCGCCGGGGCAAGCCTGACCGGCATGGGTGATTTCACCTTCGACAACTCCGACATGGAGTCCTTTGACGGCCTGCCGCGCCCCGAAGGCGCGCTCGATCTCAACATCAAGGGTGTAAACGGCCTGATGGACAAGCTGGTCCAGATGGGCCTTTTGCCCGAGGATCAGGTCATGGGCGCGCGCATGATGCTGTCGATGTTCTCGGTTCCCGGTGCTGGCGAAGACGAACTGACCTCGCGGATCGAGGTCAACGAACAGGGCCATGTACTGGCAAATGGACAGCGCCTGAAGTAACCCAAGACTCAGCACGCAGAGGGGCCGCCGCGCGCGGCCCCTTTCGTTTTGTGGGACTTGCACCGGCCCCCCGCCCGGTCTACCTCAGGTGAAACAGATCACAGGGGCATCATGAGCCAAAATCTCCAAACCCTCGCAGAGCAGCTTCTTGACGCGGCCCAAAAGGCGGGTGCGGACGCCGCAGACGCGATCACGGTTCAGGGCACCTCGCTCTCCATCGACGTGCGCGAAGGCAAGCTGGAACAGGCCGAGCGCTCCGAGGGGCTTGATCTGGGGCTTCGGGTTTTCGTCGGACAGCGTCAGGCCAACGTGTCCGTCTCCGACGCGCGCCCCGAAACCATCACCACCATGGCCGAACGCGCCGTCGCCATGGCGCGTGAAGCGCCCGAAGATCCCTATATCGGACTGGCCGAGGCCGATCAGCTGGCCAAGCAATGGGACATCAACGCTCTCGAACTGGCTGATCCCTCACCCGAGCCTGACCCGGCCGCGCTTCAGGCCGACGCCCTCGCCGCCGAGGCTGCCGCGCTGGCCGTATCGGGTGTCACGCAGGTGCAATCCGCGACTGCAGGATTCAGCCACACCCAGATGCACCTTGCCGCCACCAATGGCTTTTCAGGCGGCTATGATCGCACCAGCCGTGCCACCTACTGCACCGCCATCGCCGGTACCGGGGACGGCATGGAGCGCGACTATGACGGGGACGGGCGCATCTTCCAGAGCGACCTGCGCCGCCCCGAAGACATCGGCACCACCGCCGGGCAGCGCGCAGTTGAACGGCTAGAGGCCCGCAAACCCGCAACCGGCGCTTACCCTGTGCTGTTTGACGAACGCATTTCCTCATCGCTGATCGGACACCTGTTGGTTGCCGCCAACGGCTCTTCGGTGGCGCGCGGCTCATCGTGGCTACGCGAAAAACTTGGGCAGCAAGTGCTGCCCGAGGGTCTTTCCCTGATCGAAGACCCCCTGCGCCCGCGCACCTCCGGGTCCCGCCCCTTTGACGGCGAGGGCCTGCCGACACGCGCCCGCAAGATCGTGGACAACGGTGTCCTCACCGGCTGGACACTCGACCTCGTGAACGCGCGCAAGCTGGGCATGGCCTCGACCGGCAATGCCGGGCGCGGTGTCTCGGCACCACCCTCGCCCTCCACATGGAACGTCGCCCTGACCCAAGGTGACCAATCCCGCGAAGACCTGATCCGCGACATGGGCACCGGCCTTCTGGTCACATCCCTGATCGGCTCGACCATCAACCACAATACCGGCGATTATTCCCGTGGGGCTGCGGGGTTCTGGGTCGAGAATGGCGAACTCACCTACCCGGTCAACGAATGCACCATCGCGGGCAATCTGCACGACATGCTGCGCGGGATGATCCCCGCCAATGACGCGCGCACCTATCTCTCCCGCGTGGTTCCTTCCCTGCTGGTCGAAGGGCTGACTCTTGCCGGGAACTGACCTCGACCTCCTGATCGACGCTGCGCGCGAGGCAGGACGCATTGCCACGCGTTTCTCCGGCCCCGAGGCCCAGGCCTGGCACAAACCCGAAGGCGCCGGCCCCGTGACCGAGGCCGACCTTGCCGTCAACGAGATGCTCGAACGTGAATTGCGCGCGGCCCGGCCCGACTATGGCTGGCTGTCCGAGGAATCGCTCGACAGCGGCGACAGGCTCGCAGCGGAAAAGGTGTTCATCATCGACCCGATCGATGGCACCCGCAGCTTTATCGACGGCTCGAATACATGGGCGCATTCGCTGGCCATCGCGCAAAACGGCACCGTCACCGCCGCAGTCGTGTTCCTGCCCCTGCGCGACAAGCTCTATAGCGCGGCGGACGGCCGGGGTGCCCACCTCAACGGCGCACCTATTTCGCCAACCACGCGGGACAGGCTCACCGGGGCCAACATGCTGGTCGCGCGCCCGGTGATGGACGCCAAGCACTGGAAAGCCGCACCCCCCAACGTATTCCGAAGCTACCGCCCCTCGCTGGCCTATCGCCTCGCGCTCGTGGCCGAGGGCCGCTATGACGCCATGCTCACGATCCGACCGACATGGGAATGGGACATTGCCGCCGGAGACCTGATCCTGCGCGAGGCCGGGGCCACCACCTCGGATCGCACAGGCGCGCCGCTGCGCTTCAACAACCCCGACCCGCGCGTCAAAGGGGTGATTGCCGCCAATGCCGCCGTGCATGGCGACATCAAAAACGCGCTCACGGGACGCTAAGCCGCGCGATAGCGCTCAACAAAGTTGCGCAGCACTTTTTCGGGCGCGTGCACATCCGCCGCGCGGCACATGTCGATCAGGCCCTGCGCATCCTCGGGGCGGAAATAGCCGCGATGCTTGTAGATGTTGATCCTCACTTCGAACCCATCGCTATCGGCCTCCGGGTGAAACTGCGTGGCATAGACGTTCTCACCGTAGCGGATCATCTGGTAGGGGCAGGTCGGTGAACTGACCAGGTGCACGCACCCCTCTGGCAGACGCTGCACCGCCTCCTTGTGACCGACAAAGGCATGGAACGCGTCGGGGACACCCGCCAGAACCGGATCGGCTTTGCCGTCTTCCGTCAGCACGCAATCCGCCGTGCCCACCGCTTCCGAATAGTTTTCCTTGTTCACCACACGGCCAAGATGATGCCCGAGGATGCCGATCCCGTAACAACAGCCAAGGAACGGAAAGTCCTTCTCGGTGATCTCCGGCATCAACCCCAAGACGGCCGTTTCGATCTGCGCCTCGACCGGGGTTTTCTGGTCTTCCGGGTCGCTCACGCACCCCGGTCCACCGCCTACGATCACCCCGGCATACTCCTCGAGCTGCAACCCTTCGGGCAACGGAGACTGATCAAGCCGGATGCGGTGCACTTCGGCCTCGTCAAGCCCGCCTTTGCGCAGAATGGCTTGGAACTCGTCATCCGAGGCTTCGGTTTCGGGGCGCAGTTGCAGGATCAGAAAAGGTTTCATCGGTAGCCATCCAAAGTAATGCCGCCCGTGGTTGCCCGATTGCGCCGGATGCGTCAACAGGGCAAGGTTGCGCAAGCGCTCTGCCCTTGAGGCCGCGGCCCATCGGCCCTAGGTTGCCAGCGAACTCAAACTTCAGGAGTCATGCAATGACCCAGCGCCTGCATCTCGTCTTCGGCGGCGAGTTGGTGGACCCCACCAAATCCGCGTTCAAGAATGTCGACGACATTCATATCGTCGGGATCTTCCCGAACTACCAATCCGCGTATGACGCCTGGCGCGCCGAAGCGCAGCGCACGGTGGACAATGCTCACATGCGCTATTTCATCGCCCACCTGCATCGCCTGCGCGACGAAGAGGCCGAGGCGTCCTCGACCGAAGAACTGGGCTGATCCCCCCGATGGCGCGCTCGCTCAGCCTTGCGGCCTATCTGGCCTTTGCGCGCCGTCAACCGGCCAGCCTGTCCCGCATCACCACCCCGCGCCCCGACGGGGAACTGGTCTGGATGCACTGCGCCGATCCCACACGCGCGCGCGCCATGGCGCAAATGGGTCTGCGGCTTGCCGCGAACCGGCCCGGCACGCACCTGTTGCTGACCACGTCGCCCGGTCAGCGCCCGCCGCGCAGCCTTCCCAACGGCGTCACCTGGCAGGAAGGCCCCTCGGAAAACCCCGGTGACGTCCGCGTTTTTCTGAACCATTGGCGGCCGGATTTGCTTTTGTGGCACGGTCCCTGGCTGCGCCCAGCCCTGATCGACGCAGCCGCCCAACGCGACATTCCGGCCATCCTGCTCGAAGCCGACAATCCCGGGCTGGAAAACCGCCGCTGGCGTTGGGTGCCCGAACCGACCCGTGCGACCATCATGCGGTTCTCCGCCCTCATGACACTTGATGACGCCGCCGCCGAGCGGTTTCGCCGCTCCCTGCCACTGGATGGCCCCACCGTCATCGACAGCGCCCGCCTGCTCGAAGAAAGCCCGGTCCTGCGCTACAATGAAACCGACCTGGAAGAGCTGCGCTCCGTACTGACAGGGCGCCCCGTCTGGCTCGCTGCCCATATCCAGCCCGAGGAAACGCCCGCTGTTCTGAGCGCCTATCGCAAAGTGCTCAAACTTTCACACAGGATGCTTTTGATCCTCGCCGCGGACAGTCTTGAAAAGGCACCGGCCATCCGCCGCCAGATTGCCGACTCCGGGTTGCGGCTCGTGGATTGGGAAAATGGCGAGTTTCCCGACAACAATACACATGTTCTGCTCGCCGAGACCCCGGACGAACTCGGGCTCTGGTACCGCGTCGCCCCGGTCACGCTGATGGGGTCATCCATGGCGCCGGGCTTTGGCGGGCGTGATCCTCTCGAACCGGCGGCACTTGGCTCTGCCGTGCTCTATGGGCCCGGGGTGCGCAATCATCTTGACGCCTACAAGCGGCTGGTCGATGCCGGTGGCGCGCGCATTGTCAGGGACGCATCCAGCCTCGCCGCCGCGCTGATCCACCTGCTTGCCCCCGATCAGGTCGCGGCAATGGCCCATGCCGGCTGGCAGGTAGTTTCGGACGGCGCCGAAGTCTCGGATGCCATCATCGGCCTGTCTCAGGACATGCTTGACGCAAAGGACAGTTTTTCATGAAAGCACCGCGTTTCTGGGACAACCCCACCGACCGCCCCGGATGGCAGGCCCTCCTGCTTGCTCCTCTTGGAGCACTCTATGCCCGCGCGACACGCAAACGCGTAGCCCAAGGCGAGAACGGCCTGAAGGCCCGCGTCCCCGTTATCTGCATCGGCAACCTGAACGCCGGAGGCACGGGCAAGACACCGACCACCATTGCCCTCGCGCAGCATCTTCAGGCGCGCGGCCTGACTCCGCATGTCGTTTCGCGCGGCTACGGCGGATCGCTTGAAGGGCCCGTACGCGTCGATGAAGTGCGCCACGCTGCCAGCGAAACCGGCGACGAACCGCTCCTGCTCGCCGCTTTCACCCCGACATGGGTCGCCAAGAACCGTGCTGCAGGTGCGACCGCCGCGCAGGACGCCGGGGCGGACGTGATCCTTCTGGACGACGGGTTCCAGAACTCCTCGGTTCAAAAGGACCTGTCGATCATCGTCGTGGACGCGGCCAAGAGCTTTGGCAACGGGCGCTGCATTCCCGCGGGCCCCCTGCGCGAACCTGTCGACGTGGGCTTGAAACGTGCTGATATCGTGCTGTCCATCGGCCCCGACGCGGCGCAATCCGCTTTCAAATCCGCTTGGGGGGGTCACCTCACGCTGCCGCATCTGACAGGGCACCTCGCCCCGCTGCAAACCGGCATGGACTGGACCGGCACACGATTCCTGGCCTTTGCCGGGATCGGAAACCCGGCCAAGTTCTTTGCCACCCTGCGCGGCCTTGGCGCCGACATCGTGCGCGAACAACCGCTGGATGATCACCAGACACTGACTCCGGCCCTGCTCACGCGCCTCGCCAAGGAAGCGGCACAACACAACGCACAGCTTGTCACCACGGAAAAGGACGCCGTACGCCTGCCCCGCGACATGCGCCCGCACGTTCTGACCCTGCCTGTCCGGTTGGAAATCGACGACTGGTCCGCGCTGGACACCGCCCTCGATGGATTGCTACCCGGACAGGACTGACCCGTCCGGGCAAAAAGCGTCTTACAGCTTCGAATCCAGGATCGCCTTGAGATCCTTGTAGCTCATGTTCGAATGCTTCTCGCCGTTGATGATCAACGTCGGCGTACCCGAAATATCGTCCGCGCTTGCGTTCTTCTGATACCACGCGATCAACGCCTTGGCCTTGTCTTCATCCTGCAGGCAGGCCTGCAGCTGGTCATCCTCCAGTCCGGCCAGACGCCCGGTCTTGCGCAGCGCGTCGGCAATCGCCACCGGATCACCGGCGCGGCTCCATTCCGACTGCGATTTCATCAAGAGGTCCGCAATGCCAAAGAATCGTTCCTGCCCGCCACACCGCGCCACCATCGACGCCCACAGGCCGAACCGGTCGAAATAGACATCCCGGAAAACGAACTTCACCTTGCCGGTATCCACGTAATCCGTCTTGAGCTGCTTCAGGACGTTTTCGTGAAAGCTGGCGCAATGCGGGCAAGTAAACGACGCGTATTCGATCAGCGTGATCGGCGCATCTTCCGCCCCCATGACCATCTCGACCACTTCCGAAGAAGAGGCTTCGGCCCCGTCGGACGAGACCAGTTCGACATTGGCCAGCGGCACGGTGGTGTTGGTGGACTGGCTGTACCAGTATCCGCCGCCCGCAACGGCAATCAGCGCCACAAGGACGATGGGTAGTAGACGGTTCATTCAGAAACCTTTCGTGTGGTTTTTCGTTTTGAAAGCACGTTTGACGCCAGGCGTTCAAGCGCCTGTCGCAAATCCGCATCTCCGACCGGCGCGGCCACTTCGGCGGCCTCTTTGCGCACCTCCGGGTCCGGCGCGGCCTCGCGTTTGGGTTTTGGTGCGAACTGCGCCTGCCCCTCGGCAAATCCTGTGGGCGCGGTCTGGGTGATACGCAGCCTTGCAATCGCGTTATAGCCATAGGCCGCATTCACCCGCGCCCGCAGCGTTTCTTTCTGCATCTCGAGCATCGGCGCCTGCGCCCCCGTGGTCAGTACGGTCAGCGTCGCGCCGAACCCCTGACGGCCGTATTTCACATCAACCGGCTTACAGATGCGCGCGACATCCTCCCCCACGATCTCGGCCCAGTGGGTCAGCACCTTGGTCACGGCAAAGCCCCGACTTTCGCCAGCCTGCCGGATTCGGTCCCGCAACAGCGATGACGTACGTTTGAAACCTTTGGTCGTGGCGCGGCGCATGTCGAGTCTTGCATCCTTGGATCAGGCACTATTGTAGTGTGCCAGCCGCGCTGTTCCAGCGAAACCGCTTCCATGGGGGGATAAAACTTGCGTGACCTGCCGGAACCTGCCGACCTGCTCGACTGGTATGATACCCACGCGCGCAAGATGCCGTGGCGCATTGGTCCGGCAGAGCGCGCTTCGGGCCACCGCCCCGATCCTTACCGCGTCTGGCTGTCCGAGATCATGCTGCAGCAAACCACCGTGGCCGCGGTCAAGGACTATTTCCTGCGCTTCACAACGCTCTGGCCGGACGTACACGCACTCGCAGCGGCGCGGGATGAGGATGTCATGGGCGCCTGGGCGGGGCTCGGCTATTACGCCCGTGCACGCAACCTCCTGAAATGCGCCCGCGTGATCAGCGAGGATCTGAAAGGCGCATTCCCCGACACGCTGCCCGAGTTGCTGAAGCTTCCCGGCATTGGCCCCTACACGGCCGCCGCCATATCCGCCATCGCCTTTGACCGCCCCGAAACCGTGGTCGACGGCAATGTCGAACGGGTCATGGCGCGGCTCTTCGATGAACACACCCCCCTGCCCGCGTCCAAACCGATCCTGACCGAACACGCCGCTCGCCTGACACCCACGCAGCGCCCCGGCGACTATGCACAGGCGGTCATGGACCTTGGCGCCACGATCTGCACCCCGCGCAACCCGGCCTGCGGCATCTGCCCGTGGCGCATCCCCTGCAAGGCCTGCGACATGGGCACCGCCGCAGGCCTGCCCAAGAAGACCCCGAAAAAGCCCAAGCCGATCCGCTTTGGCACCGTCTATATCGCCCGCCGTGTCGACGGCGCGGTCCTTCTTGAACGCCGCCCCGACAAGGGACTGCTCGGCGGCATGCTGGGCTGGCCCGGCTCGGACTGGAGCGAGAACGAAACCCCGCCCCACGACACCCCGATCCGCGCAGAATGGAAGACATTGCCTGCCGAGGCGCGTCACACCTTCACCCATTTCCACCTGCGCCTCACGGTCAAGACCGCGCTTGTGCCCATGGACCGCACCGCCAGGGTTGGCGACTTCCTCGAACAGGCCGATTTCCGCCCATCCGACTTGCCCACGGTCATGCGCAAGGCGTTCGATCTCATGCGCGAAGGGTGAAGCACGTTGCGGCCCCCGGAAAGGCACCGCATACTGCCCGCGCGCGCAGCCCTTACGGAGCCACCACATGATCCCGTCCAAGCAAGTTGCCAAGCTTTCCAGCGCCCTGCCCTTCTGGTTGTCGCTGCTGCTGATCCCCCTGATCTGGATCGTCGCAGGGCTTGGCTCGTGGTGGGTGCTGCTTGTCCCTGCGGCCACTTGGTACCTGTTCTCCGCGCTCGACGCCGTCACCGGACTCAACCTTGAAAACGCCGATCTCGAAACCAGCGAAGACGATCTCTACTGGTATCGCCTGATCACGATGATCTGGCCCTATATCCAGTTCGTCACCCTCTTCGGCCTGATCTATTTTGCCACCCACACCGACCACCTGTCCGTTGCGGCCAAGATCGGCCTGTTCTTTGGCGTCGGCGTGATTTCCGGCACCGTGGGCATCGTCTATTCCCACGAACTCATGCACCAGAAGAACAAAACCGAGCGCTGGCTTGGTGACTGGCTCATGGCCATGGTGCTTTATTCCCATTTCCGCTCCGAGCACCTTCTGGTGCATCACCGCTATGTCGGCACCCCGCGCGACCCGGTCACCGCGCGGTATAACGAAGGCTTCCACCGCTTCTTCCCCCGCGTTTTGATCGGCTCGCTGAAATCGTCCTTCCGCGCCGAAAAGGACATGCTGGCCCGCAAGGACTTGCCCTGGACCGACCTATCCAACCCCTTCTGGCGCTACTGGGCACTTCAGGGGGGCATGTTGCTGCTGGCGTTCCTGATCGGCGGCTGGGCCGGGTTTTTCCTGTTTATCTGGCAGGCCTATATCGCGATCTGGCAGCTTGAGATCGTCAACTATGTCGAACATTACGGCCTGACCCGAAAACATCTGAGCGAAGGCAAATACGAGCACGTCAAGCCGCATCATTCGTGGAACGCAGCCCACAAAGCCTCAAACTGGCTCCTGATCAACCTGCAACGCCATTCGGACCATCACTACAAGCCCGACCGCCGATTTCCGCTCTTGCAGAACTATACCGAGGCCGACGCGCCGCAGCTGCCCTATGGCTATCCGATGATGACCATGTTCGCGATGGTGCCGCCACTCTGGAAACGGGTGATGAACCCCCGCGTGCGCAAGTGGCGCGGCATGTATTATCCCGAGATCACCGACTGGAAACCCTACACCAAGGCCAAAACGCCGATGCCGCGTTAACCTTGATCCTGCGGCCGCTCAAACGCCCAGACCGTCAACTTGTCCTCGACCCCCCGAATGTCCTGATCTTCAAAACGGCGCAGGCCAGCCAGACAGGCATGCCCGCCTTCCTTGACCACTTCATCGCGCATTGAGTCGCTGATCACCAGCCGCGCATTCAGACCCCGTGTCAGCGCCTCAAGCCGCGAAGCCACATTTACCGTATTGCCGACCACCGCGAACTCCAGCCGGTTCGCCCCGATATCGGCCAGAACTGCCGGACCGTAATGCGCCCCGAACCCCACCCGAAGCGGCGGCTGTCCGCGCGCGATGCGATCATTGTTCCAAGCATCAAGGTCGTCCATCATCTGATGCACGCATTCAAGAGCATTGATCGCGTCCTTGTCGGTCGGCTCCGGGGTGCCAAAGGTCACCATCAACCCGTCCCCCAAATACTTGTCCAGCGTGCCACCGTGATTGAACACCGCCTTTTCCATTAGCCCATGGAACTCGCGCAGGGTTTCGATCACCTCTTCGGGCGCGCGTCGCGCGGCGAATTCCGTGAACCCGACGATATCCACGAACAACACCGCGATCTCGTGGTTGCGAATACGCTTCAGCGGTTCGTCATTGGTCGACAGCGCCTCAACCACGTTGGGCGAGAAATAGCGGCTGAGGTTCGTGCGCTCCCGCTCCAGCGCCGCATTCGAGCGCAACAACCCATTAAAACGGCGCACCGATACCGCCATGATCATCGCCACGATCAGGAACACTGCAATCTCCTGAACCCGCATCTGGATCACATAACTGTTCGGGTCGAGCCAGGCAGCCATCTCTGGCTGATCCGGATAGGCTGCAATCATCGCCTCACTCAATCCGGGCAACGGCTCGACAAACCACAAGGACAGCAACAACGCCCCAAGCCAAAGACCCGTCGTCCACGTCCCGATCGCCATCACCGTCCGCCACGAATAGGCCAGCGTCCCGGCGGCGAGGATCACGAACAGGTAGATGAAATTGCCAAACCGGTACTGCATCGCGTGCGGCCAAGTATGCTCGCTCAGCGGGTTCGGCCCGACCATGCCCGCCGTCATCAGGAACAGGTCAAAAAAGATCAAAAGCAACTCGACCCGCGACAGGCCCACCTTGCCCACGCGCCGCATCAGCCAGCCATTCAACGCCAGAAGCGCCAGAATACCCTCGAAATACCAGACATCCGGCATCGGCACGAGGAACAGAAGAAGAATCGCAATCACGAACAGCGCGGCCCAACGCACACGGACCGCCAGTTCCAGCCCCTGCTGCTTGTGACGCTCCAGAACGGCCTCGGTATATTGGTATTCCGGGCTGTCTTTATGCGGCAGGTCATCCGACCTACGGCGCGCAAAAAGGGACAGGATCGGAGTCTGGGTATTCATTGCCTTGGACCTTCCTGAAACGATCTGCCTTAAATAGTGGCAACTGGAATAACTTAAAGCCCAAAAAAAGCCCCGCCAACATGGGCGGGGCAAGTCAGGGTGCCTGTTCTTAATCGTCAGGCCACAGGCACCGGCGGTATTCATTTGTCTTGGGTAGAGGTATTGGGATCGTCTGAAAAATCAGTTCGGACGCTCGGCCATCTCTGCGCGGATCTGCTGGCGCAGCACGTCGATCGGCACACGTTTGCCGTCCTGCTTGTAGCTCCAGTAGGTCCAGCCGTTGCAGCTCGGCGCGCCTTCAAGATGGGCACCGACCTGATGGATCGAGCCCTTCACGTCATCCCCGATCAGCGTGCCATCGGCGCGCACCTTGGCCTTGTGGCGGCCATTGATCGAATACAGGTTCTCACCGGGGCGCAGCATGCCACGTTCCACCAGCTGCCCAAACGGCACGCGCGGCTCGGCGCGTTTGCTTGCCGAAACCTGCAGCGCTTCACGGTCGAACTTGCGGGTGTTCTTGAGGCGCTTCTCTGCCACCTTGCGATAGGCTTCCTCGCGCTCGATCCCGATGAATTCGCGGCCCAGCATCTTGGCAACAGCGCCGGTCGTGCCGGTGCCGAAGAACGGGTCAAGAACCACGTCGCCGGGGTTGGTCGATCCCACCAGCACCCGATGCAGCAGGCTCTCGGGCTTCTGCGTCGGATGCGCCTTGTCGCCGTTTTCATCCTTGAGCCGCTCATGGCCCGTACAGATCGGCAGAACCCAGTCGCTGCGCATCTGCACACCTTCGTTCAGCGCCTTGAGCGCTTCATAGTTGAACGTGTACTTCGCGCCTTCGGATTTCGATGCCCAGATCATCGTTTCATGGGCATTGGTAAAGCGTTTGCCACGGAAATTCGGCATCGGGTTCGACTTGCGCCACACCACGTCGTTCAGGATCCAGAACCCCTGGTTCTGCAATTCCGCACCCATGCGGAAGACATTGTGATAGCTGCCGATCACCCAGATCGCGCCGTTCGGCTTGAGAAGACGGCGCGCCGCCTTGAGCCAGGCACGGGTGAACTTGTCATAGGCGGCAAAGCTGGAAAACTGGTCCCATTCATCGTCGACCGCATCCACCTTGGAATTGTCGGGACGATGCAGATCGCCCTTCAATTGCAGGTTATAGGGCGGATCCGCAAAGATCAGATCAATCGAGTTTTCCGGCAGACTGTTCATCACTTCGATGCAGTCACCATCCAGAATCGTGTTGAGTGGGAGCGCAGTTGCGCTCTTCGCTTTGGTCATCGTTTTCATTCTCTGCCTCGTTCACGGCGCGGTTTTTTTGATGCGCTCGTTGATGAGACAAGGATGATTCAAACGTGATTCGGCGTCAATTTCTTTTTTGAATCAACAGCTTACATTTTACCCTTGATACAAGATATTGTGGACAGGCCTGAACGAACGTCTATGGTGTGGGGTCACACCAAGATTTTGGAGCGCCGCCTTGTGGCTTTTTGACGGATATCCGGCGTTTGTTTCCCAGCCATAGCCAGGGAACTGTTGCGCCAAATCCCACATGATGCGATCGCGCGTGATTTTTGCCACGATCGACGCGGCCGCAATCGACAAAGACTGGGCATCCCCTTTGACCACTGCCTGCGACCGAAGCGTCAGACCGCGCGGGATCATGTTGCCGTCAATGAGCAGGTAATCGGGCGCGTGCGGCAACCCCGCAACCGCCCGCTCCATCGCCAGATGACTGGCCCGCAAGATATTGATCTCGTCGATCTCTTCGACGCTGGCATGGGCGATACTGACTTCGGCCTTTTTCATGATCTCGACAAAGACCGCCTCGCGCCGTTTCGCGCTCAACTTCTTGGAATCGTTCAACCCCTCGGGAATACTGTCAGGGTCAAGCACCACCGCCGCCGCCGTCACTGGCCCGGCCAGCGGCCCGCGTCCCACTTCATCAACCCCGGCCACCCGCGTGGCCCCCTGCGCCAGCGCGCCCTGCTCCAAAGAATAATCCGGCATCTCCATGGCTCTTCACAACCACGCCCGCAGACCAATCGCAACATGAAAAAGGCCGGGCGGCTCCACACCGCCCGGCCCGCCAGCCGGTCTGCTGCCGGCCTTCTGCTCGATGTCTTATCGACGGCTCACGCGATAGCCGCTGCGGCGCAGGCATCCCGCCTTGTAGATCGTGCCGTACCCCCGGCGCGTTTCGACCTCGCGTTCGCAGCTGCGCGGCAGGTGTGCCGTGGGAAAACCCGAGCGTGACAGGCAGCGCACACCGAACCCACGCACGGGCTCGCCGCTTGTGGTCCAGTAATCGCGCTTGCAGGCAAGCGGCAGTTCCCGGTTGAACCGGTGCGGATTGCCTCGGGGCGCAGGGCGCGGCGTGGCATAGGGGTTATAGGGATCGCGGGCTGGTTCGTACCGCCGCGTCGGCGCATCATAGACTTGGCGCCGCTTTTTTTTCTTGTTCTCGTCTTCCAGCGCCTTGCCGATGATCACGATCGCGGCCGTCCCGAAAAGAACCTTGGCAATATCATCCGCATCGGGCCCGGCATGTGCCTTGGCGGCGGTCAGCCCGGTAATGGCGATGGCAGCGGCGAGAACGGTGGTGATGAAGTGACGGGGTTGCATCTTGGGTCTTCCTTCCTGTCTGTGACAACTCAGTGCCCGGTCTTGCGCACCGGACGATGTGCCCCAACAATTCCGCACCATCGAAAAGCCACACAATATCAGCGCCTTGTTATCCCATATCAGGCACTCAAAACGGCTTGGTTATTGAATAACACGGGCCTTTGGCGCAAAGATTGGCCCATGATGTACACGCTCAGACATATCGCCCTCATGGCGGCCATGCTGCTGGCGCTGGCGCTCCCCAACCCGGCAGCCGCCGCCGAATGCTATGCCGATTACAAGGCCAAGAAGGACAGCCCCCTGCGCCTGCATTACGGCGTCATGCAACTGCATCAGGGCTGCTCCAAGGCCGACGCCAAGAAAGAGGTCGCCGCCCGGATCAAGGGCGACGGCTGGAAACTTCTGAATGTCCTCTCCGTGTTCGATGGCTCGGAGCTTGCCGGAAAGGAATCCAGTGCCGGACAATTCTACCTCCGTTATTGACGCCCGCCGTCAGGCTGGCCGGGTCGTCACTCTTGGTCTCACCGCCATCGTCGCGATCCTCCTGATCGCAGCGGTCGTGCTCGTGTTCACCCTGCCCGATGCCAACGCCTTCAATGCGCGGGTGGAACAGCTGTTTCTGGAAAACGACACCCTGACCGGGCAGGCGGAAATCAAGCTTCTGGAAATCCTCGCCCAATCCGGCACCGCCTTTGCCGATACGCTGGCCAGCTATCGCATGGTCATCCTCGTGCTTCTGGTCTTTGCCACCGGCATGATGATCGCCGCGCTGGTCTTCCTGATCATGCTGATCACCATGAACCGCCGCATGGCCCAGATCGAGCGCGCCGGGATCCAGGTCAATTCCCTCCTGATCAGCCGGGATGAGAAAACCGTCTATCTCAACAACATGGGCTTCAAGCTCACCGACGCGGCCATGGAAACCCTCTCGGTTCTGGCCGAGGCCCGCATGGATGACGAGATGCTGTCCGGTGTCGAGATTGAAGCGATGATCTCCGGCAAATCCAGCAGCGATTGTGACGAGGCCGCAGGCGCGACCCGTATCAAGCGCCTGCGCGACAGTCTCGGCAACCAGATGGTGAGCGAACTTCTGGTCAAGAATATCGCCCGCAAAGGCTATATGCTGGCCATCGACAAGGACGTGATCCGGGTGCTCTAGCGGCCGCGCATCGGCGCCGCGCGCGGTGGCGACCCGAACTTTCTGCAACGCGGTTTATCTCGCCACCCCAACGCGCCTCCAAAATAAAGCGCCAAGCCTCATCAAATCGCCGCCGCGTGGGGGCGCGGCACCGATGCGCGGCGGCGCGCAAGCGCGCCTTTGTTCCGCGCAGACGCACATCACCTGAGCTTGGAAACCCCCCCTCGCCCCCATATACTGTGTCTCACCCGGCATCAGAAAGGCCGCCCCATGGAAGGCTCCCGTTTCGGTTCCAATTCCGGCTACGGCATTCGCATCGAACCGCTTGACGGCACGGTGCGCGTCCTGCGTGAAGGCCACGTCCTCGCCCAGAGCACCCGCGCCAAGGTGATGTATGAAACCCGCCTGCCGCCTCAGGTCTACATCCCTGCCGAAGACGTGCAGATTCCGCTTTCCGACCCAACCGATCTGCAAACCTTCTGCCCCTTCAAAGGCACCGCCCGCTATCGCGACATTCAACTCGACGGTCAAACCCTCGCGAACGGAACGTGGTCCTATGATGATGCCCTGCCAGAAAGCCGGGACATTCAGGGCCACATTGGCTTCCTGCCCAACACCTATACCGAGCTTGACCTCGGAGGCGCCGAGTTCAGCCCCGATGACTCCGGCAACATCTCCGGCCCTCTGGTTGATTGGCTCATGCGCGGGGCCTCCACGAACACCACGCCGGAAGATTTCACCCGCGCGCTTGCGGAAAAGATGCTCGAAAGCGGCATCGCCGTTTCCCGCATGAGCCTGATGATCTGGTCCCTGCACCCGATGATCGCGGGCAAGAACTATATCTGGCACAAGGGCAAGGACGAGATCACCACCTTCGCCCCGTCCTACGAGCTTTATGACCACCCCTCCTACGTCAACAGCCCCCTGCGCCACGTCGCCGCCGGGCTTGGCGGGGTGCGCCAGAAACTCGACGTGCCCGTGGACCAGATGCAATTCCCAATCATGGAAGACCTCAAAAAGGACGGCCATACCGACTATGTCGCCATGCCGCTGTCCTTTTCCAACGGGCAAATCAACGTCCTCACCCTCACCAGCGATCACCCGGACGGCTTCACCACCGCCAACCTTGGCCTGATCTTCGAAATCTCCTCGGTCATCAGCCGCTTTTTCGAAGTCTTCACCCAAAAGGAGAACGCGCAAAGCCTTTTGGAAACATATGTTGGCCGCCGCACCGGGGCGCGTGTGCTGGGCGGTGAAATACGCCGGGGCGACGGAGACGAGATCGACGCCGCGATCATGTTCTGTGACCTGCGCGGCTCGACCCGGCTTGAAGAAGAGCTTGGCCGCGACGTCTATATCGACCTCCTGAACCAATTCTTCGACACCGTCACCGCAGTGGTGAACGATCATGGCGGCGAGGTGCTGAAATTCATCGGTGATGCGGTGCTGGCCGTGTTCCCCAGCGATGCCACCGACGCCTGCGCCAACGCGCTTGTTGCCGCCAAGCAGATCGTGCGCGATCTGCGCGATGTGGCCGAGGCGGCTCACCTTGACTGCGAATGCTCCATCGGCATCGCCTATGGCCGCGTCACCTATGGCAATGTCGGCTCGCAAGAGCGGCTCGACTTCACGGTAATCGGCCAGCCTGCGAATATCGCGGCGCGACTGGGCGACTACGGCAAACGCGTCGGCCACCGCATCGTCGCCACCGCCGAGGTCGCCGCAGAGGACAAGGACGCAAAGCCGCTGGGCGCCCTCTCATTGCGCAATGTCTCGGAACCGGTCGAGAGTTTCGGCGTGTCTGTCGATTCCTGACACAATCCCGGCAATCCGCCGCGCATTGCCCTTGTCTCAACCCTTGACGATGGGGATTTAAAGGGAAAGAAGGGGCCTTTAGTCTACCATCGCCCATTTCCGAGGCGGATGGCGTCCCAAAAGGTGCGTGCATGAGCGAGCCCGACATCTCTGTTGTCGTTCCGGCCAAGAACGAAGAATCCAACTTGCCCACCCTGATCCAAGGCATTCAATCCGCCTTTGACGGGACGGGCCACGCAATCGAGATCATCATCGTCGATGACGGCTCCGAAGACGGCACCCTTGCACGCCTCAAGTCGTTGCAGGCTGACATGCCCAACCTGCGCGTCCTGCACACCCCCACATCCGGTGGCCAAAGCGCCGCCGTGCACACGGGTGTCAAAGCCGCGCGCGCCCCAATCTGCTGCACGCTCGATGGCGACGGCCAGAACCCGCCATCCGAACTCCCGAAACTGGTCGCACCGCTGATGGCGGCCGATGCGCCGGCCAAGCTGGGTCTGGTCGCGGGCCAGCGCGTCAAGCGTCAGGACACCATGTCCAAGAAACTCGCCTCCAAGGCGGCCAACGGCATCCGCTCCTTCGTGCTCAAGGACAAGACCCGCGACACTGGCTGCGGTCTCAAGGCCTTCCGCCGCGATGCCTTTCTGGACCTGCCCTATTTCGATCACATGCACCGCTACCTGCCTGCGCTCTTCTCGATGAACGGCTTTGACGTGGCCCATGTCGATGTCGCCCACGAAGCGCGCCATTCGGGCCGCTCGAACTATTCCAACCTGCAACGCGGGTTGGTCGGGGCGGTGGACCTCTTCGGCGTGGCATGGCTGATCCGGCGGCGCAAAAAGGCGCGGGCAACAGAACTCAACGGAGACAGCTGATGGAAGCGGTTCTTTCCTTTCTCAAGGTCGACAACTGGGTCGAATTCTGGTGGGTCATGTTCGGCCTCTTTGGTCAGCTCATGTTCTCGGGCCGCTTCATCGTACAATGGATCGCCTCGGAAAAGGCGCGCCGCTCAACCGTGCCGCTGGCCTTCTGGTATTTCTCCATGGCCGGTGGGGTGATCCTGTTCACCTATGCCGTCTACCGCGCCGACCCGGTCTTTATCCTTGGCCAGTCGCTCGGCCTCTTCATCTATTCGCGCAACCTCTTCCTGATCTATCGCGAGCGCCGTGAAAATGCCGCTGGCTGAGTCGCGCGACTGGCTCAAGCCGACCCTCGTCGCCGTTGGCCTGATCACGCTTCTGCGCGTGGTCGCCCTCTGGGGGAGCCCGACCGACCTTTATGTCGATGAATCGCAATACTGGCTCTGGGGTCAGAACTTCGATTTCGGCTATTATTCCAAACCCCCGATGATCGGCTGGGTGCTACGCCTCTTTGATGAACTGGCCATCCACCGCAGCGCCTTTACCGTGCGCCTGCCCGCGCCGCTGTTTCACGGCATCACCGCGCTGATCCTCGGCGCGTGGGCCCAAAGCCTTGCCCCGGCGCACCGCATGGCGGGTCTCTGGGTGGCGATGGCCTATCTCTCTCTGCCCATCGTCGCCGTCGGCAGCTTCCTGATCTCGACCGACACGATCATGGCCCCCTTCCTTGCCGGGGCGCTGTTGTTCTACTGGCGCCTCTGCGCGGGCGGTACCGCGCGCGACGCGATCCTTGGCGGCCTGCTGCTGGGCTGCGCCTTCCTGTCGAAATACGCCGCGATCTATTTCCTGCCCGGCGCGCTGATTGCCTACCTGATCATCCCGTCGATGCGCCCGCGCGCAGGCCTGCTGGCGCTCTATGCGCTGGCCTTCCTCGCCGCCGCATCGCCCAATATCCTGTGGAACTTTGCCAATGACCTGACCACGGTCAGCCACACGATGGACAACGCCGCATGGCTCAAGGCCGAAAGCGCAGGCCCGAAACCCAGCCTGCCCCGCGCGTTTGAATTCATCGCCTCGCAATTCCTCGTCTTCGGCCCGGTCTTCATGGTGCTCTGGATCGCCGCCCTGCGCGCGCCCGCTCCGGGGCGTCAACGCGCGCTGATCTGGTTCTCGATCCCCGTCTGGACCATCGTCCTGATCCAGGCCTTCATGTCGCGCGCCTATGCCAACTGGGCCTTTGCCGCGATCCCCGCGGCCACCATCGCCGCCCTGCTCTTTGCGCTCGATCGCGGTCGCATCCGCACGCTTTGGGCAGGTATTGCGCTCAATGCCGTGGTCTGCGTGGCCATTCCGCTGATGACGCTGTTTCCGACGCTGATCACCGACGCCAAGGGCCAACCGCTTGCCAAGCGCTATGTCAATGTTGCCGACATCACCCATGACGCCATTGCCACCGCCCGCGCCGAAGGCCTGACGGTCATCGTCGGCAAGCATCGCGGCATTTTGGCCGATTTCTTCTTCACCGGCGCGGACAGCGACATGACCTTCTACGCTACGCCCCCCAAGGGCGCGCCGAACCACTATTACCAGCAGAAAAAAGCCCTGCCCGCCGACCTCACCGGCCCGGTCCTGTTTGTTACCGACGACGCGGCCCTGACGTGCAACGGGGAAACCCTGACCCCGGTGGTCGACCTCTCGCAAGAGATCGGAAGCTGGGCGGGCAAACCCTTCCCGGCCTATGTCATCGACGCAGAGTGCCTGCGATGAGCAACAACACCAAAGCCCTGCGCGACGGGATCGTCCTGACCACCATCCTCGCCATGGTCTTCACGGTCTGGCCTGCGCTCGATCTCTGGGTGTCCGGCCTGTTCTATTCCAACACACACGGATTCTGGCTGGGCAAGGTCGACGTGATCCAGAACCTGCGCAAGGCGATCTGGTCGCTGATCCTGCTCACGTTGTTCTTTTCGCTTGCCGCTCTGATCTTCTCAAAGATCGTGCGCACCACCACGCCCCGGCTCGACAAGGTCTGGGAGGTGATCGTGCTCACCTACCTCCTTGGCCCGGCCCTTTTGGTCAACGCCATCCTCAAGGAACACTGGGGCCGCGCCCGCCCGTCAACCATCACCGAATTCGGCGGCACGCGCGACTTCACCCCGGCCCTGATCCCCTCGGATCAATGCGCCACCAACTGTTCCTTTGTCTCCGGCGAAGGTGCAGGGTCGACCGCACTCCTAATCGCAATCCTGCTGATTGTGCGCAACATGGCTCCGGGCCGTTATACAAGGCACATGACCATCGCCGCTTTCATCATTGCGGGGATGGGTCTGTCCTTCCGCGTGCTGATGGGGCGGCATTTCCTGTCCGACACCATTCTGGCGGCGCTTTTCGTGACCCTGATCGCGCTCACCATCCTGCAGCTCAAACGCTACCGCAATATCCGCCTGTACTAAGTCTTCAGAGCTTGTCGGCGAACTGCGCCAGAACCTCTTCGTAGACCGCCCGCTTGAACGGCACGATATTGGCCACCAACTCGTCCGCAGGCAGCCAGCGCCATTCCGAGAACTCCTGGTGCTCCTGCTCGATCTTCACCTGATCGTCCGTGCCATGGAACCGCAGCAGGTACCATTTCTGCTCCTGCCCCTTATAGCGCCCCTTCCAGATGCGCGGCACGATGTCATGCGGCAGGTCATAGGCCACCCAGCCCTCGGTTTCGGCCTCCACCGTCACCAGATCGCGGGACACGCCGGTTTCCTCTTCCAGCTCACGCAACGCCGCCTCTTTCGGCGTCTCGCCCTTGTCGATCCCGCCCTGCGGCATCTGCCACGCGGGCACCTCGCTATCCAGTCGCTGCCCGACAAAAGCATGCCCGTCGGCATTGACCAGCATCACACCGACATTGCGGCGATAGGGCAGTTTCTCGATCTCTTCGGGGGTCATGACATCTCACTCTTTCTCAGGCTTGGCCAAGTCCTAACCAAGCCCATCACCACGCGCAACGCGGCAAATCCTCAATGCGCCTCGGCCCAGTTCCGGCCCCGCCCCGCATCCACGATCAACGGCACGTCGAGCTTCACCGCAGGCTCCGCCGCGCCCTGCATCACATCCCGCGCCACCGCGATTGCCTCGTCCACCGCGCTGTCATCCACCTCGAAAATCAGTTCGTCATGCACCTGCAACAGCATCTTGGCAGGCAGATCGGCAATCGCCGCCGGCATCCGCACCATGGCCCGACGGATCACATCCGCCGCCGTGCCCTGGATCGGGGCGTTGATCGCCGCGCGATAGGCAAAGCTGGCGCGCGGCCCCTTGGCGTTGATCTCGGGCGTGTGAATCTTGCGCCCGAACAGCGTCTGAACGTACCCGTGTTCCTTGGCGAAGGCCTTGGTGTTGTCCATATAGGTGCGAATGCCCGGGAAGCGCTCGAAATAGCGGTTGATGAAATCCTGCGCCTCGCCGCGCGGAATGCGCAGGTTGCGCGCCAGACCAAAGCCCGAGATGCCATAGATCACTCCAAAGTTGATCGCCTTGGCCCGCCGCCGCAACTCAGGCGTCATCTCTTCCATCGGCACGTCAAACATCTCGGACGCGGTCATGGCGTGAATGTCCTGCCCGTCCTTGAACGCCTGCTTCAGGGCATCAATCCCCGCGATATGCGCCAGGATACGCAGTTCGACCTGGCTATAGTCGAGGCTGACCAGCGTCTTGCCCGGCTCACTGACAAACGCCTCGCGAATGCGCCGCCCTTCTTCGCTGCGCACCGGAATGTTCTGAAGGTTCGGATCGGTCGACGCCAACCGCCCCGTATTGGCCCCGGTCTGCACATAAGACGTATGTACCCGCCCGGTCTCGGCATTGATGTGATCCTGCAAGGCATCCGTATAGGTGCTCTTGAGCTTGCTCAGCTGCCGCCAGTCCAGCACACGGCGCGGCAATTCATGTTCCGTGGCAAGCTCTTCGAGAATATCGGCCCCGGTGGAATATTTGCCGTTCTTGCCCCGCTTGCCGCCTTCAATCCCCATCTTGTCAAACAGAATCTCGCCAAGCTGCGCGGGGCTTCCGACGTTAAAGCTTTCCCCGGCCAACTCGTGAATCTCGGCCTCCAGCCCGGCCATCTTCTGGGCAAAGGCGTTGGACATCCGGGACAACGTATCCCGGTCCACCTTGATCCCGTGCATTTCCATCTCGGCCAGCACCGGCACCAACGGGCGCTCCAGCGTCTCATAGACGGTTGTCACCTGTTTCTGATGCAGGCGCGGCTTGAACAGCTTCCACAGGCGCAGCGTGATATCCGCATCCTCGGCGGCATACTTCACCGCCTCATCAATCGGCACCTTGTCAAAGGTGATCGCGGATTTTCCCGTTCCAAGCAGCGTCTTGATCGGGATTGGCGTGTGATCCAGATACCGCTCCGAAAGCGCATCCATCCCGTGATTATGCTCCCCCGCATGCAGCGCGTAGCTCAGAAGCATCGTGTCATCGATTGGCGCAACAGTGATCCCGTACCGGCTCAACACTTTGCAATCATACTTGGCGTTCTGGAAAATCTTCAGCACGGCGGGGTCTTCGAGCACCGGTTTGAGCATATCCAGCACCTCGTTGAGTGCCATCTGTCCGTCCTGCAATTCCTCGCCGCCAAAAAGATCGTCGCTCGCGCCCTTCTTGTGCCCGACCGGGATGTAACAGGCCTCTCCCGGCTCCACGCTCAGACAAATCCCGGCCAGCTCCGCGACCATCTCGTTAAGTGAGGTGGTCTCGGTGTCCACGGCGACGTAACCCCTGTGATGGATCTTGCCGATCCACGCCTGCAAGGCCGCCGCATCACGCACGCATTCATAGGCGTCGGGGTCAATGGCCACCGATTCTTCGCCTGCATCCGAGGTCTCTGCCGCTTGCGGTTCGGGAATGCTCGGCGCCTCGACCCCCAACTGGTCCGCCATCCGCTTGGACAGTGTGCGGAACTCCATCTCGGCCAGAAAGCTTAACAAGACGTCCGGCTCGGGTTCACGCACTTCCAACTCGTCCAGCGTGAAATCCAGCTCCATGTCGCAATCCAGCTGCACCAGCCGCTTGGACAGTTCAATCTGGTCGCGTTTCTCGATCAGCGTCTGGCGGCGCTTGGGTTGCTTGATCTCTTCGGCCCGGTCCAACAGGCTTTCCAGATCGCCGTATTCGTTGATCAGCAAGGCCGCCGTCTTGATGCCGATCCCCGGCGCACCGGGCACGTTGTCCACGCTGTCCCCGGCCAGCGCCTGAACATCGACCACCCGTTCGGGTCCAACTCCGAACTTCTCGATCACCCCGTCCCGGTCGATGCGGCGGTTCTTCATCGCATCAAGCATTTCCACGCCATCCCCCACCAGCTGCATCAGGTCCTTGTCGGAACTGATGATCGTGCACCGTCCCCCGGCATCCCGTGCCTGACAGGCCAGCGTGGCGATGATGTCATCCGCCTCGAAACCCTCGATCTCCTTGCAGGCGATATTGAACGCCTTGGTTGCCTCGCGGGTCAGCGGAAACTGCGGCACAAGGTCTTCGGGCGCAGGCGGGCGGTTGGCCTTGTATTGATCGTACATGTCGTTGCGGAACGACTTGCCGGAATAGTCGAAGATCACCGCCACATGCGTCGGCGCATCCGGCCCGGTATTGGCCTCGACATAGCGGTGCAGCATGTTGCAGAACCCCGCCACCGCGCCCACCGGCAACCCGTCGGATTTGCGCGTGAGCGGCGGCAGCGCGTGATAGGCGCGAAAGATAAAGGCCGATCCGTCGATCAGGTGAAGGTGACAACCCTTGCCGAAACTCATGTAACGCGCTCCCCGTTTCCTGTTGGTCCCGTTGTGCCATGCCGCGCGCGGTGGTGCCAGATGGAAAGCGGTGGATGAGGGGGCCAGCCCCCTCTTGAGCCGATGGCTCAATTCACCCCCGGGATATTTCTGGCAAAAGGAAGAGGTGGGGTGGGGATTGTTTTACCTGTTCAGGACTTGACGACTCCGCCACGAGAGCGTTTGTCTTGCGCTTCAAAGAGGGGAAACACATGACACATCTCTGGGTGCGGGCAGAGCAGCGGCCCAATGAAGAACGCGTGGGGCTGACCCCCGAAGGCGCAAAGGCACTTCTCGGCAAAGGTATTCGGGTTACGGTCGAGGAAAGTTCGGTGCGCGCGATCCCGATTGAGGGTTATGTTGCGGCGGGTTGCGAGATTGCTGCGGAGAACAGCTGGCCCGACGCGCCGCGTGACGCCATCATCTTTGGTCTCAAGGAGCTGCCCGAGGATGGCACCCCGCTACCGCACCGCCACATCATGTTCGGCCATGCCTTCAAGGGGCAGCATTCCGGCAAGGCGCTCTTGCAGCGGTTCAAGGCCGGGGGTGGGACGCTTTATGACCTCGAATATCTCGTTGACGACACCGGGCGCCGCGTCGCGGCCTTTGGCTATTGGGCCGGTTATGCCGGGGCGGCGGTCACACTCAAGACATGGGCCGCGCAACAGCGTGGCGAAACCTGTGGCCCCGTGGGGGTTTATGCGGGCAAGGATACGCTTCTGGCCGATCTCGGCGCCGAACTTGACGCGCTAAACACCCCCCGCCCCACCGCCATCGTCATCGGTGCGCTGGGGCGCGTCGGCACCGGCGCGGCGGATCTTCTCGAGGCAATGGGCTGTGCCGTGACCAAGTGGGACATGGCCGAAACCGCAAGCGGCGGCCCCTTCCCGGAAATCCTTGATCACAACCTGTTCCTCAACTGCATCTTCGCCCGCCCCGGCACCCCGGTCTTTGTGCCGCGCGACGCCCTCACCGCGCCCCGCGCCCTCACCGCGATTGGCGACGTGGCCTGTGATCCAGACAGCGATTACAACCCGGTGCCGGTCTATGACCGCGCCACCACCTGGGATGCCCCCGCCCTGCGCGTGGCCACCGACCCGGTGCTCGACGTCATGGCAATCGACAACCTGCCTTCGATGCTGCCTGTCGAGTCCTCACAAGACTACGCCGACCAGCTTCTCGGCACGCTGCTGAGCCTCGACGATCTCTCGAGCGGGGTCTGGACCCGCGCCGAGGCCGATTTCATCACCCATTCCAAAGACCTCTGAGAAGGAGCGCAAAACATGACCATCCACTGGTGTGGCACCGGCCTCTCGGCCATTCCCGGCCTGCGCCGCCTGATCGCGGCGGGCCATCCCGTTACCGTCTGGAACCGGACCGTCGAAAAGGCCAGCGAAACCGTGGGCGACCTGACCGACGACATTCGTGCCTTTGACATCGACACGCTGGGCGCGGCGCTCAACAAGGGCGACGTGGTTGTCTCGATGCTTCCGGGCGACTGGCACGTCCCACTGGCCGAACTGTGCATCGCCAAGGGCGCCAATTTCGTCAGCTCGTCCTACATCGCCCCCGAGATGAAGGCACTCAATGCCGCGGCGCAGGCCGCCGGCATCGCCTGCGTCAACGAAGTTGGCCTCGACCCCGGCATCGACCACCTGATGGCCCACGCGCTTGTTGCCGACTACCGCGCCTCGGATGCCTATGATGCGGGCAACACCCTCTCGTTCATCTCCTACTGTGGCGGCATCCCGAAACACCCAAACCCGTTCCGCTACAAGTTCAGCTGGTCGCCGCTTGGCGTGCTCAAGGCCCTGCGCTCCGCCTCGCGTTCGATCCGCGATCACGCGCCGCTTGACGTGGCCCGCCCGTGGGACGCGATCAGCAGCTACGAAGCCCCGCTGCCAAGCCCCGAGACCTTCGAGGTCTATCCCAACCGCGACTCGATCCCCTTCATGGAGGATTACAAGTTCGACCCCGACTGGTCGGTCAAAGAGTTCGTGCGCGGCACCCTGCGGCTCAACGGCTGGGCCGACGCATGGAGCGACGTCTTCCGCGAGATCGAAACCCTTGCAGGACCCGAAGGCGATGCTCGTCTCAAGGAAATGTCGGACCAGTTCTGGGCTGACAACGCCTATGACGAAGGCGAACCCGACCGCGTGGTGCTCTGCGTTGGTCTAAAGGCCGAGAAAGACGGCGAGACCGTCTGGCACAAGACCTACGTGATGGACGCATGGGGCGATGAAAACAGCACCGCCATGGCGCGGCTTGTCTCGGTCCCTGTATCGCTGGCCATCGAATCCGTGCTCGCGGGCGACATCGCCCCCGGCGTGCACGCCGCCCCGAGCGAACCTGCACTGTTCAACGCGTGGCTCGACGAGGTTGGCAAACTGGCCCAGCATCTCGACGTGGTCGACCATACGGCCTGAAGTGACGACACCGAGATAAGCACGGCGCGCTCCCAACTGCGCGCCGTGTTCATGCCCCAGTCATCGCAAGACCCGGTTTATGGCAATCAATTCTTTCTGACTGGTTTTGATCCAGAAGGATCTCAACAGACGCCCGCATCCACATAGGCGACGAGCGGAAGTTCGCCCTGATCAGGAGCAATGTCTGCAGTGCGGGACGGAGCCGCCGTTCAGTTTCTGAAGCGGAGTTGTAAAGATGCCCGCTCGGAGTCGTGCATCCGCTCCTCTTCCTCGGGCTCCCCGTCCTGCGAACCAGCCGTTCGGACGGTTCAAAGTTGGTGTCGTACCCGCTTGACCAGCACTGCCAGGTCGCAGTTTTGGACGTGACTTCAGTGATGCCTGGAAGCATAGGTTTGGATTTCCAAACGGATCCGCTGGTCCGGCCAAATGAGTTGCCAAATCAGAACAACTGGCTCGGCGACATCGCCGTATCACCCCAGCCTCACAATAGTCGCTCGGACCTCAAAGAGCCTGAACCGAAAATCTGACGCTGGGACAGTTGTAAGTTCGCGTGAGCGATATTAGTTATAGACTTATAACCAATCCGGGACAGGTTCGTGCCTATTGCCGGTGCAATGGAGGTGTGGCTTATGGAACCCCCTATCGAACATTCGACAAGCTCGTCCAGATGGGTGAAGGGCGTTGCATTGTTTGCAATCGCCTTCGGGTTATTGACTCTGTTTTCAGGCGGCAATGTCCTGTTTGGCCCAGACGACGCGCGCGAACTGGCGGGCGCCTATGTGCCGTTTGTCGTCTGGTTCAACTTCCTTGCAGGGTTCTTCTACGTTCTCGCTGGGATTGGCATCTGGCTGGGGCGCGCTTGGGCATTCGGCCTGTCGGCCCTGATCGCGGCGGCAACAGCGATGGCGGCACTGGTCTTTGGCATCCAGGTGCTTCAGGGCAGCGCCTTCGAGATGCGAACCGTGGGCGCGCTGGCCGTCAGAACGGGCTTCTGGGCAGTGATCGCAATGCTTCTGTTCCGTCGGACTGGCCGGCCGTGAGAGCGCGAAAATCGCAACAGGACCGAAAGGCCGAGATAGTGCAAGCCGCCCTTGACCTGGCCTTCGAGGCGGGGCCGGATCGGCTGACGACGGGGATGATTGCGGATCGGCTTGGGCTGACACAGCCTGCGATCTACAAGCATTTCAGAAGCAAGGAAGACATCTGGCAGGGTGTGGCGGACAGTCTTTGCGACCTAATCGCGGCCAACATCGCAAAGTCACGGGATACGTCAATGACACCCGAGCGCAGCTTGCGACGGCTTGTTCTGGGCCATCTGCGTCTGGTGCGGGACAATCCTGCCCTGCCGCAAATCATGGTGATGCGCGACCCCACAGAGGCGCAGAACGCGTCATTGACACAAATCAGGGCAAGCATGTCGAAGTTCCGCGACAACCTGATCGACGCCATTCGCCAAGCGCAGTCTGCCGGCCGTTTCCGGGCCGATATCGGCGCGTCGGATGGTGCAACCTTGATTTTCGGGATCATACAGGGCTTGGTTTTGCGGCTGCTTTTAACGCGTGATCCGGAGATCTTGTTGAGCGAAGGCGAGCGGTTGCTGGATTTGCAGTTGTCGCTGCTAGCCGAGAATGGAGACAGCAATTGAGAAATGCCTTGAAACTGGTGTTTGTCACGGTGCCGCTGGTGGCGATCGGGGCTGGCATACTTGCCTATATCATCGCGAACAGCCCGCCGCCGGAGCGTATTACGCTGACAGAGCGGGCGACACCGGTTCGCTCGATCATCGCCCGCGTCCGGGCCGTCACACCCAGCATCGCCGGGTTTGGCCTGATCAACCCGGCCAGAACCTATGAGGCAATCGCGCAGGTCGGTGGCACGGTGGATTATGTGAACCCGGGCCTGGCGAAAGGCGCGATTTTGCCCGCGGGCGCGGTGCTGGTCCGTCTTTCCCCGGTCGATTTCAACCTGGCCATCGCGCAGGCCAATGCCAACATCCGCGCCGCCGAGGCCCGGTTGGAGGAATTGGCGGTGTCCGAGGTCAACCAGACCGCGGCGCTGGAGATCGAGAAGCAGGCGCTGGCGCTGAAAGAGGCGGATCTGGACCGCGCCGAAACCCTGTTTGCAGGCGGGACCGTTCCACAGACGGTGCGTGATGCCGCCCGCGCGGCACTTCTGGCACAGCGCCAGAAGGTCCAGAATGTGGCAAGCACATTGGCCCTGTTGCCAACACAGCGGGCGGTGCAGACCGAGCAGATTGCCGTCTACCGATCGAACCTCGAGACCGCCAGGCTGAGCCTTGAACGCACCGAACTGTCGCTGCCCTTCGCGGCGCGGGTTGCGTCCACTTCGGTCGAGGTCGGGCAGTTCGTGCGCGTCGGCCAGACCGCCGCCGTACTGGACGGAATCGACGCCGCCGAAGTCGAGGCGCAAGTTTTGATCGCGGCGCTGCGCAATCTGATGCATTCGACCCACATCAGTACCGATGCGGTGCCGCTCGACCCGTCAGCGATGACCGAGGCGCTTCGTGCCTTGGGTCTTTCGGCAGAGGTGCACCTGCGGCTGGGTCAGGACGTTCTGACATGGGCCGCGTCGGTGGATCGCATCAGTGACACGATTGATCAAAAGACCGGGACGCTGGGCGTGATCGTGCGCGTTGATACCGCCTATTCCGGGCTGGAGCCGGGCAGACGCCCGCCACTGACCAAAGGCATGTTCGTCGAAGTGATTCTAAAGGCGCAACCCGCAAGCGGTGTTGTCGTTCCGCGCAGCGCCTTGCGGGATGGGCAGCTACTGGTGGCAGATGCCGATGACCGGCTGCAACTGGTGCCGGTCGAATTCGATCTGGTGCAGGACGGGATCGCCCTGATCACAGGCGGTATTGCAGAGGGCGCGCGCATTGTCGTCAGCGCACCCAGCCCGGCCATTCCGGGCATGTTGCTGGCCGTGACCGAAGACAGGGCCCTGATGGCGCGGCTTGCCGCGGAAGGCAGTGCCGAATGATCAGGTTCTTCGCCGGCCACCCGACCATTGCCAACCTGCTGATGATCCTGTTCCTGGTGGCGGGCCTGTTCGTGGCGCCAACCCTGCTGCGCGAGACGTTTCCGCGTGCCGAACAGAACGAGGTCGAGATCACGGTGCCCTATCCCGGCGCGCGCCCTGAAGACGTCGAAAGCGCCATATGCGAGCGCATCGAAAACGCGCTGGACGCGGTGACGGGCATCGAGCGGCAGTCCTGCGAGGCGCGTGAAGGGTCTGCGCGATCCATCGTGAAAATGCGCGAAGGCGAAGATTTTCAAAGCTTCGTGGCGGATGTGAAATCCGAAATCGACGCCATCACCGATTTTCCGGATCGCGCCGAAGCCGCCCGCGTCAGGCCGCTGGGTCAGACCGATTTCGTAGCCTCGATTGCCATCACCGGCCCCGATACAAGAACCGGCCTAAAAGACTATGCCGAGGATGTGCGCACCCGGATGCTGCAATGGGGCGGCATTCCCAAGGTGGATATTCGAGGGTTTTCCACCCGGGAATTGCAGATCGGCCTGAAACCCGGGGCGCTGCACCAGTTCGGCGTCTCGGTTTCGGATATCGCGCGGGCGGTGCAGGCGGGCAGCCTGGATCTGCCGGCGGGCAGCTTAGAGACCTCGACCGAGACCCTGCTGATCCGAATAGCCGAGGAACGCCGCGACGTTGCCGATCTGGCGGCGCTGATCGTGCGCTCGTCAGCCGGAGGCGGACAGGTCCGGCTGGGCGATATTGCCGAGATCACCGAACGGTTCGCGCTGGATGATGACGTGGTCATGTTCGACGGGCGGCCTGCGGCGATTCTGGATATCAACAAGACCCGGGCCGAGGATTCGCTGCGCATCATCGATGCGTTGCAGGCGTTTCTGGCGGCAGAGAGTCAGCAAGCCCCGCCCGGAGTGATCATGGAAATCACCACCGATGCGGCCTCGGTGGTGCGCGATCGTCTGACGCTGGTGGTGGTCAATGGCTTGCAGGGTCTGGCGCTGGTGTTCCTGGTGCTGTGGCTGTTTTTCGGTTTTCGGTTCTCGTTCTGGGTCGCGATGGGGCTGCCGGTTTCGTTCATGGGCGGCGTCGCGCTGATGGGGCTGGTCGGCTATTCGCTGAACCTGATGACGACGTTGGGTCTGCTGATCGTGATCGGTCTGTTGATGGACGATGCCATCGTGATTGCCGAAAACATCGCCCGGTTGCGCGAAAAGGGGCGCAGCGCGATGGACGCAGCGGTCGAGGGCGCAGCGCAGGTGTTTCCCAACGTTCTGGCGTCATTCGGCACCACGGCGATGATTTTCGGGTCGCTGGCGTTTTTGCAGGGCGACCTTGGCGCGGTTCTGCGGGTCGTGCCGGTGGTGATGCTGTTCGTGCTGATGATCTCGCTGATCGAGGCGTTTCTGATCTTGCCGCACCATCTTATCCATTCGCTTGAGGCGCGCACAAAGCCGGGCGGCATCTCGGCCCGGGTCGAGGCTGCGCTGGCGTGGACGCGCGAGCGGCTGGTGGGGCCGCTGGTCGATTTCACCATTCGCTGGCGCTATGCGACGGCGGGCGTGAGTTTTGCGGTCTTGCTGGTCTCGGTCGCCATGCTGGCGGGCGGCTATCTGAAATTCACCGCCTTCCCGGAACTGGACGGCGACACGATTGTGGCGCGGGTTCTGCTGCCGCAAGGCACGCCGCTGTCGCGCACCGAGGCGATCGTGGCGCGGCTGGAAGACGGGCTTGATCAGGTCAACGAACGGCTTTCGCCGGAACAGCCCGAAGGTGCCGACCTGATCCGGCATGTCTCGGTCTATTACGGCCTGAACCGCGATGCGTTCGAAACCGGCGCCCACGTCGCGACGGTCAGCGTCGATCTCCTGCCCTCGGCAGAGCGCACCAGTCGTCCCGATGCGATCATGCAGCTTTGGCGTGACATCGTCGGGCAGGTTCCCGACGTGATCAGCCTGAAATACGCTGAATCGACCATCGGCCCCGCCGGCATCGCCATCGACCTGCGCCTGAAGGGCGATGACTTGACCCTGCTCAAATCGGCCTCGCTCGAATTGCAGGACTGGTTGTGGCAATACAACGGCGTCACTTCGATTCTGGATGACTTGCGACCGGGCAAGCGGGAGTTGCGGATCAGCCTGAACGATGCCGCCGGACCAATGGGGGTGACCGCCGCGATAATCGCCGATCAGCTGCGCGCGGCTTATTTCGGAACCACCATAAGCGAAATGCAGGTCGACGGCAGCCTGCTGGAGGTCACGGCCCAGCTTGCCGCTCAAGCCCAGAGCAGTGAACGGGCCTTCGACGATTTCATCATCGCCAGGGGCGACGGATCGAACGTCCCGCTTGGCATTGTGGCAAATATCGAGACCGGCCAGGGATATGCTCGCATCAACCGCGAAAACGGCATGCGGACCGTGACCGTACAGGGGTCGATCGACACCCGAATCGCCAATGCAAACGCGATTGTCGGTGACACACTGACGCGGTTTGTGCCCGGCTTGCAGGCGAAATACCCCGGTGTCGCGATTGATGTCGAAGGTCAGAATGCCGAAGCCGGGAAGACCCAGCAATCTATGCTAAAAGGGTTTCTTGTCGGGTTGATCGGGGTGTTCCTGCTGCTGAGTTTTCTGTTTCGGTCCTATGTAGAACCGATCGTGGTCATGCTGGTCATTCCGCTTTCGCTGCCCGGGGCGATATTCGGCCATATGGCGATGGGGCTGGATTTCTCAATGCCCAGCATGCTGGGCTTCGTGGCGCTGGCAGGCGTGGTGGTCAACAACTCGATCCTGCTGGTAGATTTCGTCAAGCGCGAACACGGTGACGCGGCAACTGTCGCCATCGCGGCGGCCCGCGCCGCGCGTGCCCGGTTCAGGGCAATTTTCCTGACCACCACGACGACCGCGGCCGGGCTGTTGCCGATCCTGACCGAGACCAGCCTGCAAGCGCAAATCCTGATACCACTGGTGGCCAGCCTGGTCTTCGGACTGCTGACGGCCAGCCTGATCGTTCTCTTCGCGCTTCCCGCCATATACGCGATTCTCGATGACCTGGGCCTTAGCACTCTGGCGCACGAACGACGCGCAGCAGCCGCATGAGTTTTGGCTTCGGTTTGAGGCGGGACAGTGTTGCACTCGGATCGTCTACGGTCGCGGCCGTCGCTTTTGGAAGTCATTTCCGTTCCAGGCGCAACGTTGCTTACCTGCTCGCTTGGTCCCGAAATGCGGTTAAAATCAACGTCCGCTTCGTATTCTCGTTTTTGCGAGCGAGTTGGTACACACTTCGATCAGCAACCTCCCTCCGAGCTACTTTCTGCAACGCAGCAGCCGACACGAAGGGCTCAAACCTGCCCTTCGCGGCGCATTGCATCAATATCGGCTATCCGCCTAAACAAGTCCTACCATTTCAGATGCATAGCAGGTTCTGGCCCATCCCTGAACACCAAGCACCTCCCATGTCTGTTCTGGGATGCTTAGTGGGTACGGTCTCAAACGACCTTCCACTGCTTATTCAAACGCCTGGCATGGCGACTGGCATTGTCGCCATGCCGAAGCCTTCCAATCTCACCCCGCCACGGCCCCGATTGCCGTCACCTTGCGCACCCATTTCTGCACCATCCCGTCCTTTGGATGACTGGCCCCGCTGAACTGGGTGATCTTCAGCGGCTTGATTCCAACGAAGCCAAGCACCTGCCCGCGCAACTGCACCATCAACGCATTCCGATAGAAAAGCCGGAACACCCAGTTCGGCGTGTCCGACAGGATCAGCACCCGCCCCGTGCGCCCTTTCAAAAGCGGCGCGGGCAACCCAATCGCCGTCGTGTTGCGCGTGTCAAAGGTCCGCCCCGGCAGGAATGCCCGGTCGATCAACCCCTTGAGCTTGGCCGGGAACCCACCCCACCAGACCGGGGTCGCAACCACCACATGTTCGGCCCATTCGATATCCTGCAACACCTGCTCCAACCCCGGTTCCAGCGGCTTCTGGTTGACGTAACCGCCAAACCCGTAATCCGGGTCAAACTGCAAATCATGCAAATGCGTCAGGCGCACATCATGTCCCGCGTCCCGCGCCGCATCCGCATAAGCCTGGGCAAGGCTGCCCGTCAGAGAACTTTCCGCCGGATGCCCGTTCAATACAAAAACCCGTTTGCCCTTCATGATTCTCACTCCTCGAATCCATTAAATTGACCACGGTCATTTTCTTAGCCTCAATAATTGACCGCGGTCAATATAAAATTTGACCACGGTCAGAAACCATGTCAAAAGACCCCATGGCCAGAGCAGTTCAGAAACGTACATTGGAAACCCGCGCCCGCCTTGTGGCGGCCGCAGAAAAGGTCATTTCAGAGGTCGGATACGATGGCCTGCGCGTCGAACAAGTGGTTCAGCGCGCCGGCGTGGCAAAAGGCACATTCTTCGCGCATTTCCCGGACAAGGACGCGCTGATGGATCTGTTGATGGGCGCACGCATGGACGCGATTCTGGACGAGGTTGGGCACCGCCCACCGCCGCGCTCGACCGCCGAACTCGTTGATTCCCTCATGCCCCTGCTGCGCTTCATGACCTGCGAACGCTATGTGTTCGATGTAATCCTGCGCCATTCGGGGGCCGCCGCACGCAGCGAAATCGGGCCCATTGCGATGAATTTCGGTCGTCAGATCGACCTATTGGCAGACAAACTGACCAACGGCCCGTTCCGCTCCGATATCGACAGCGGGCTTCTGGCCGAGGGGGTGCAGGCCTTCGCGGTTCAGGCCATGGCGCTGGTATTCTGCGCCCTGCATAACGAAACCGACCTGCGCGCGCGGCTGACGGTTTATCTTGATGCCTGGCTGATGCCGCCCCGCTGACGCATAACCGCGCGGGGCGTTAATTGCCCGAATTACCGTAAACCGCACCGACGCGATACCGATGCAATACCGAAGTTTTACCAAAACCGGTTTTTCAGGAAATTCAACGAATTAACCCCGATTCGCGGATCAGCCGCCCCGAACGAGATCGTCTTCCTCATCCGCGAGCGACATGCCCAGCTCTTCCATCCCGTTTTCAAGATGGTCCGACAGGTGCGGCGTGCCGAGAAGGTAGTCCGCGGTCGGAGTCGTCGCCTCGGACTTGGCGGTGCGGATCGCCTCTTCCAGCTCATCCGCCCCAAAGGCTTCACGCCCGATCCACATGACAGCCACAAGGCTGGCCTGTTCCTCTTCGTTCAGCCGTTCGATAAAGCCACGCAGCTCACCTTCGGCCCGGTCCAGCTCGCGCGACATCAGCACAACCTGCGCCACTTTCCAGGGGGTAATCTCCAACATGTCACGTCTCCTTGCGGTCCGTCGTCTTAAGACCATCTGAGACATCATCATGCAACCCGTCCTTGATCTTGCGCAAATATTAATTCCGCATACCCCGTTCAGGACGCCCGCGTTTTCACAACCGTCACGGCAAAGATCACCATCGACACGAGCGTCAGCACCGACCCCGCCTTGGCCAGCGTTTCCCCGGTCTGCTGCAAGGCCTGCACGATACCCGGCACGATCAGCACGAGCCCCAGAACCGCCACCCCGAAATGCACCCGCGCCAGCCAGTGATCCGCCGCTGCGGGAACGAGGTGATAATAAAAGCCGGCAATGGCAAACCCGACCCAGCCAATCAGGTTCAGGTGGGCATGTGCCGGAGACAGATCGTGATTGTGGGTCGCTGACATCTGGATGCCCCAGCCCATCCCGATCAGGGCGCAAAGCACTGCCAGCCCGAAAAACCAAAAAGAGATTCCACGCATGTTGTTTCCTTTCAACTCACTGTTCCGATTGCGTTATTCTTGCTTCTCATGCCGCAAGTGGCGGCCCGGTGAACGTCATGTTGTAGCGCGCGCCAATCGCGCCAATCGCCGCCATGTCCTCGGGGATGCGATACTGCCCCTCGGCCATTTCACGGAAGAACCCTTCGAAACCGCCCGGGGTCAGGATTGTCAGCATTCGTGCGGGGCGCGGCCCGATCACACGGAACGCATGTTCCACGCCCCGAGGGACAAAAACCGTTTCCCCGGCCTGCGCCACCTGTTCCGCCCCCGCCAGCCAGAACAGCGCCTCGCCGCTCAGCACATGAAACGTTTCGTCCTCTGCTTCGTGCACATGACGCGGCGGCCCGCTCTCGGGTGGGCAGACACTTGAGAATATCCCGATGCATCCGCCTGTCTCTTCCGACGACAACTGAATGTGATATTCGGTTCCGTTCCAATTCATCGGGCGCGGCACTGTCCGGTCCATGACGAGTTCCTTTCTGTTTCGTCAGAGGCTGCCAGACCCATATTCATGATTGAAACAAATTGTTCTTATACTCATTATGAACGCCATGAATTTATCTACGCTGGACCTCAATCTCCTGCGTGTTCTCGATGCGCTGCTGGCCGAAAACTCCACAACCCGCGCTGGCCAGCGTATCGGTTTGACGCAATCCGCCGTCTCGGCCGCGCTGGGGCGCCTGCGCCATGCGCTGAACGATCCCCTTTTCGTCCGCCAGGGCCAAAGCCTCGTGCCCACCGATTTCGCCCGCTCACTGGAAACTCCCCTGCGCCGGACGCTGGACGAATTGCAGACCCTGCTAAGCGGTCCCGAAGGCTTTGACCCCGCTCGCTCCACGTCGTCGTTCAAGCTGTCCGGCTCGGATTTCTATGCCACGCTCCTGATGCCGAAACTGGCCGAGCTCCTCGGGCGCAAGGCCCCCAACATGACCGTACAACTGGTCGACCTTGTCCCGGACAGCTATGTCGGCATCCTCGAGAACGCAGAGATCGACATCGCCCTGATCCCGAAATCCCCGTTTCCTGCATGGATCGCACACCACCCCATGCACCGATCACGGTTCGTGGTGATCGCCCGCGCAGGACATGATCGCCTGCACCGCGCCGGACTTCGCCCCGGCGACACCATCCCGATAGACCTCTTCTGCGACATGGGACACGTCCTGTTTTCGCCCGAGGGCAAACGGGCCGGAATGGGGGATGCGGCTCTCGCTGCTGCCGGGCGCAAGCGCCGTGTTGTCATGACCCTGCCGGTGTTCTCCGGCGTCGTGAACGCCGTGTCCGCCAGTGATCTGATCGCATTGTTGCCACACCAATTCGCCGAGCACAGCGCCAAACGCTTCCGGCTGGAGATCTACCATCCCCCGATGCCAACCCCTGAACCCGAGCTGTGCATGGTCTGGCACGAGCGCGCAACGCTCAACCCGGCCCATCGCTGGCTGCGCGAGCAGGTCGCCGGAATCCTCGACGACCTGACAGACTGAGCGCCCTGCGTCCCCGCCTCAAACCTTGGGCTTGCCCAACGGCACCACCTTCTTGTCTTCGGGCGCCAGTTCCTCGAAATCGAAATTGTCCAGCCGCCGCGCCCGTCGTCCGGCCTTGTCCGCGCTGATCTTGATGTCGGCAATATCCTTGGCCGCCTGCCCAAAATGCCGGTCAAGGTTCTCCACCCGCGTCCCCAGCCGCTCCACATCTCTGTAAAGCAGCCCCAACTCGCGCCGGATCGCGCCCGCCTGTTCGCGCATGCGCGCATCCTTGAGGATCGCCCGCATCGTGTTCAGCGTCGCCATGCATGTCGTGGGAGACACAATCCAAACCCGCGCCGCGAACCCTTCGCGCACCAGCTCGGGGAAATTCGCGTGCAGTTCCGCATAAACCGCCTCCGAAGGCAGAAACATCAGCGCCCCATCCGCCGTTTCCCCCTCGAGGATATAGCGCTCGGAAATATCCTTGATGTGCTTCTTCACCGCACCCCGCAGCATCCGCGCCGCTTCGTTAAGCTGACCCTGATTGTCGGCATTCCTGAGCGCCTCATAGGCTTCCAGCGGAAACTTGCTGTCGATCACGATTGGCCCCGGCGGGTTGGGCAGATGGATCAGGCAATCCGCGCGCCGGCCGTTCGACAGGGTTTTCTGCAACGAATAGCTGTCCGCAGGCAGCGCCTTGGACACGATATCATTGAGCTGGATCTCCCCGAACGCCCCGCGCGTCTGCTTGTTGCTCAGGATATCCTGCAACGACAGCACATCTCCCGACAGGCGGGTAATGTTTTCCTGCGCCTTGTCGATGGTCTTGAGCCGCTCCTGCAGCTCTCCCAGCGAATGCGCCGTGCGCCGCGCCGACCCTTGCAGGTTCTCGGTCATCTGGTGGTTGACCTGTGCCAGCCGTTTTTCCAGATGCTGCAACAGGTTGGCCTGTGCCGCCGCCTGGCTCTCGACAACCTGCGTCAGCCCGCCCGCCAATTGCTGCTGGCCATCGCCCAACGCCTGCACCCGTTGCCCCAGCGCGCCCATCTGGTGCGCCAACGGCTCCGCCATCCGCGCCGACCGCCCCGCCGCCCGGATCGATAGGATCAACAAAAGGATCACCAGCGCCGCAACGCCACAGGCCGCCAACTCGACCGGGCCAAGAACGTACTCGCCAACCGTTATCATGCCTGCCTCACTGCCTGTTCCGCCCGCCCCCTTTCCGGGGGTCGGGCCGCGCGCTTCGCCCCCTCCGCGGGGGCGAAGCGCGCGCCTCAACTCCGTCCGAACAACCGCTCGATGTCGCTCAGCTTCAACTCCACATAGGTGGGCCGCCCATGGTTGCACTGCCCCGAATGCGGCGTTGCCTCCATCTCGCGCAACAGCGCGTTCATCTCGTCGGCTCGCATCCGCCGCCCCGACCGGATCGACCCGTGACAGGCCACCCGGCTCAGGATCGCCTCGATCCGGGCCTGCACCAGCATGCTCTCGCCCTGGTCATCCAGCTCATCCAGAATATCGAGCACCATGGCCCGCGCGTTGACCTCACCAAGGATCGCCGGTGTCTCGCGCACCGCCACCGCACCACCGCCAAACGGCTCCAGCGTCAGCCCCAGCTTGCTCAACTCGTCCGACACTGCCAGCAGGCGCGCACAATCCCCGTCGCTCAGTTCCACGATCTCGGGGATCAACAGCGCCTGCGCCGCCACGCCGTTCTCCGCCATCTGGCGTTTCAGCTTTTCATAGACCAGCCGCTCATGTGCGGCGTGCTGATCCACGATCACCATCCCGGTTTCGGTCTGGGCAATGATGTAATTCTCATGCACCTGCGCGCGCGCCGCGCCCAATGGCAACGCCTCAACCGGGCTTTCTGCGTCCGCTTCCGGCGCCTCGTCCAGTACCGGTTCCACCCGCGCGCTGTAGCTTTCTGAAAACCCGGCAAACCCGGTTTCCGGTGCCTGCGCCGCATAGCCAGCCGACCGCGCCCCCAACGAGGGTCGATCCATCTGATAGACCCGCGCCGCGCCCACCGGTTCGGGCCGCATCGCGCCAAGCGTTGCCCCCGCCACCGTGGTCGATGCCCGGTGCCCAGCTTCGGCCAAGGCATGGCGCAGCGCGCTCACGATCAACCCGCGCGCCAGCCCCGGATCACGGAACCGCACTTCAGATTTCGCCGGGTGCACGTTCACGTCCACCAGATGCGGGTCACAATCAATGAACAGCGCCGCCGCCGGATGCCGGTCGCGGCTCAGGAAATCGAAATACGCCCCGCGCAACGCCCCGACCAACAGCTTGTCCTTCACCGGACGTCCATTCACGAACAGGTATTGCGCCACGGAACTCCCGCGCGAATAAGTCGGCAAGGCGGCATAGCCCAAAAGCCGCAGCCCCTCGCGCGTCGCATCGATCCGCAGGGCATTCTCGGCAAACTCGCGCCCCAAAATCGACGCCAGCCGCCCGTGCAGTGCGTCAAACAGATCGCCATTCTCGGCCTCGGCGCGGAAGGTCACCCGCCCCTCGCCGCCCCCGGTCACATCGCGCAAGGTAAAGGCAATGAACGGCTCGGCCATGGCCAGCCGCTTGACCACATCCGTGATCGCCTGCGCCTCGGCCCGATCCGAGCGCATGAATTTCAACCGCGCAGGCGTGGCATAGAAAAGATCGCGCAGCTCAACAATCGTCCCACCCGACAGCGCGGCGGGTTTCACCGCGCCCATCTTGCCACCCGAAACGCTGATCGACGCCGCCTCGGCGCGTCCGACCCGGCTGGTGATTGTGAGCCGCCCCACCGCGCCCAAACTCGGCAGCGCCTCTCCGCGAAACCCGAAGGTGTGGATGTCGAGCAAATCCGTGCCGTCGATCTTGGACGTGGCATGGCGCGACAGCGCCAGCGGCAGCGACTCGGCCTCGATCCCGCAGCCATCATCCGTCACCCGGATCAGCGTCTTGCCCCCGTCCGCATAGGCCACCTCGATCCGCCGCGCGCCCGCGTCGATCGCATTCTCCACCAGCTCCTTGACCGCAGAGGCGGGGCGTTCCACGACCTCCCCGGCGGCAATCCGGTTAATCGCGGCATCATCCAACTGGCGGATTACGGGGCGATTTTCGCTTATCTTGGGGTCTGTCTGGGCCATACCGCAAAACCTAGCACGGTCTGGTTTGATTCTGCCACCGACTTTGCACCCTCAAAGGATCACACGGAGCGCGGCCTGAACCAGCTCAACCCGGTCCCGGTCTGCCCCTTGGGCCGATACTCTGCACTGACGAACCCCCCGTAACCGCGCGCATCCAGTCCTCGGAAAAACGTCGGATAATCGAATTCACCACCCATCGGCTCGTGCCGGTCCGGGATGCCGCCGATCTGGATATGCCCGACACGATCCGCATGCGCGTTCCAGCACGCCTCAACGTCCCCGGTGATCCGGTACGCATGATAGGTGTCGAACTGCATTGCGAGGTTCGGCGCCGCGACCACATCCAGTATCTCCGCCGCCAGGTCAAAATCATCAAGGAAATAGCCGGGCATGTCGACGCTGTTGATCGGTTCGATGGTCAGCCGCTGCTTGGGCGCAAACTCCGTCGCCCATGTCAGGTTTTCGATGAAGGTTTCGCGCGCCTCTGCGCCCTCTGCCGCGCCCGCCATGATGTGCAAAAGCCCAGCGCCCAACGCCTCGGCATAGCGCAGCGCCCGCTTGAAATCATACTGAAACCGCGCCTGCCCGCCGGGAATGGCCGCAAAGCCCCGCGCGCCACCCGTGTAATTTGGCGGCGGCGTGTTGATCAGCACCAACTCAAGCTGGTTGCGCCTGAGCGCCGCCTGAATATCGCGCGCCGGACACTCATAGGGGAACAAGACCTCGACCGCCCGAAATCCCGCCGCACTGGCCGCGTCAAACCTCTCAAGGAAGGGCAGTTCCGTGAACAGCATGCTGAGATTGGCGGCGAATTTTGGCATGGGTGATCCTTTGCCACAGGGTTAGCGAAGCCTACGTAAAGGTCAATAATTTCCGGCGGGACAAGCAAAAGCGCGCCAACCAGGAATCAGCCCAACTCCTCCGCCCGCTGGATCGGAAAAAACACCCCTCCCGACCAGACTCCGAACCAGCTCTCGCCCTCGACCTCCGAGACCGCGCCGGCCTCTACCATCCGGTAGAAACTCTTGCGGTCAATCCGCGCCTCAAGGTTGGCCCGCACCAGCACGTAAGGCGCCGGTTCATCGTGCTCGGGACTGGTTTCCACCCGGATCGGATTGCTCGGTCCGGCCTCGACCACATCGCCGACATTTGTCTCAAACCGCAAGACCTGCGCCGCGCCCTCACCCGCGACATCCACGTCCACCGCCACGAACGGCACATCCTCGACCGTGATTCCGACCTTTTCGACCGGGGTGACAAGGAAGTAATCCTCCCCTTCGCGCAACAGGATCGAGGCAAAAAGCTGCACCAAAGCCTCGCGGTTGATCCGACCGCCCTCGTGATACCACGACCCGTCCCTTGCGATCCGCATGTCGATATCGCCCATGAATGGCGGGTTCCAAAGGTGCACCGGCGCCGGTCCCCTGCCCTTTTTGGCGGCACGGGCCGCTTCTTCGATGCCTTTCGCATCCGGTTTCACAGGAATTTGTCCGCTCATTGTTTTTGCCATTTCATCTGTGCGCGCTAAGCTTCGTATACATATAGGAGAGCAGGGAGCCTTGTCATGAGCGAAGAGACCGATCTGGTTGCAGAAATCGAACAGCTTGGCGTGAAACTAGCCGACGCCAAGGACGCGATCACGCGCCGTTTCATCGGACAGGAAAAGGTCGTCGACCTAACGCTTTCGGCCTTGCTTTGCGGGGGTCACGCGCTCCTGATCGGTTTGCCGGGGCTGGGCAAGACCCGGCTCGTGGATACGCTTTCCACCGTCATGGGGCTCAATGGCAACCGGGTTCAGTTCACGCCCGACCTGATGCCCGCCGACATCCTTGGCTCCGAGATTCTCGAAAAGGTCAAGGGTGGCGGGCGCGACTTCCGATTCGTGCCGGGTCCGATCTTCTGCCAGCTGCTCATGGCCGACGAAATCAACCGCGCCAGCCCGCGCACCCAATCCGCCCTTTTGCAGGCGATGCAGGAAAAGCGCGTCACCGTCGCCGGCGAAGACCGCCCGCTTGACGCCCCCTTCCACGTGCTTGCCACCCAGAACCCGATCGAACAGGAAGGCACCTACCCCCTGCCCGAAGCCCAGCTTGACCGCTTCCTCGTGCAGATCGACGTCCCCTACCCGGACCGCGACACCGAACGTGACATCCTTCTGGCCACCACCGGGGTGGAAGAGGACGAGGCCCACCAGGTCTTCACCGCGCAGGAATTGATCGCCGCCCAGACCCTCCTGCGCCGCATGCCCGTCGGGGACAGCGTCATGGAACTGATCCTCGATCTCGTGCGCGCCTGCCGCCCCGAGGACGAAACCGCCACCGATGCGGTGCGCGAACATGTGGCTTGGGGCCCCGGCCCCCGCGCAGCGCAGGCGCTGATGCTGACGGTGCGCGCCCAGGCGCTTTTGCATGGCCGCCTCGCGCCCAGCGCGCAGGACGTGATCGACATGGCCCAACCCGTGCTCAGTCACCGCATGGCGCTCACCTTCGCCGCCCGCGCGCGCGGCGAAAGCCTGCCTGAATTGATCCGCGAGACCGTGCACCGCTTTGATCCGATGGGGGCCGCCGCGTGATCACCTCCGCCCACCTGCGCACGGGGGCCGAAGCCGAAGCCGCCAGCCTGCCGCCCCTCTTGGCGCAGGCCGAGCATCTGGCCGGAACGGTTCTGCTTGGTGACCATGGCCGCCGCCGGGCCGGGCTGGGCGATGACTTCTGGCAATACCGCCCCGTGCAACCGGGCGACAGCCTGCGCATGATCGACTGGCGCCGCTCGGCCAAGACCGGCGCGCAATTCGTGCGCCAGCGCGAATGGCAGGTGGCCCAATCCGTCATGCTCTGGGTCGATCAGGCCGCCTCGATGGTCTTTTCCAGCGACAAGTCCCTGCCGACCAAGGCCGACCGCGCTCGCGTGCTGGCGCTGGCTGTGGCGATCCTTCTGATCCGGGGCGGCGAACGCGTCGGCCTGACCGGCACCCTCCTGCCCCCACGCCGGGGCGAAGGCCAGATTCTGCGCCTGACGGACATGCTCTTGCGTGACGAAGGCGGTGATTACGGCACCCCCGAGGCCCGCGCCATGCTGCCCCATGCCCGCGCGCTCTTCGTGTCCGACTTCATGGGCGATTTCGACAGTTTCGAAGCCGCGCTGACCAAGGCCGCCGATCGCGGCGTGCGCGGTGTCTGCCTGCAGGTGCTGGACCCGGCCGAGGAAAGCTTCCCCTTCAAGGGCCGCGCCATCTTTGAAAGCATGGGGGAAACCCTGCGCCATGAAACCCGCAAGGCCGACGACCTGCGCGACCGCTACATGGACCGCCTTCTTGAACGCAAGGACCGCCTGCGCGCCCTCTGCCGTATGACCGGCTGGCACTACGGCCAGCACCACACCGGCGAATCCGCCCAATCCGCGCTCCTCTGGCTGCACCGCGCGATGGAGAAGCGCTAATGATCCTTGGCCTGCCCATCGGTTTCACGGCCCCCTGGGTGCTCGCGGCGCTGGCGCTTCTGCCGATCCTGTGGCTGATCCTGCGCGCGATCCCGCCCGCCCCGATCCGTCGACGTTTTCCCGGCGTCGTACTCCTTCTGGGGCTCAGCGACGACGACACCGTGACCGACCGCACACCCTGGTGGCTCCTGCTCCTGCGCATGCTGGCGCTGGCGGCGGTGATCATCGGGCTGGCCGGACCGCTCCTCAATCCCGAGAAGTCGCAAGGCGGCAAGGGCCCCTTGCTGATCGCGATGGATGCAAGCTGGGCCTCCGCCGCCGATTGGGAGGCCCGCCGCACCATGGTATCCGCCCTGCTCGAAGAAGCTGCCCGCGACGGGCGCGCCGTGTCCCTGCAACGCCTCAACGACCCGCAGGAACTGCGCTTTCTGCCCGCCGACAGCTGGGCTTCGCGTCTTGCCGGGGTCCTGCCCCAGCCATGGGCCGCCACGCCCGACCAGATGTCCGCCCTTGCCCGGGCCACGGATGGTCAGCGCTTTGACACGATCTGGCTGTCCGACGGGGTGGCGCGCGACGGGCGCGATACCCTGCTCGACGCGCTGCAAGCCGCCGGATCGGTGCGTGTCGTGCAAACGGGACAGGGCGCGCTTGGCCTCAAACCTTCCACCTTCGAAGACGGCAAGGTTCTCCTGACCGCCACCCGCTCGGAATCGGCACTGGCGCGCGACATCACCGTGCAGGCCATCGGACAGGATCCCGGCGGCGCCGAACGGGTGCTGGCCACCCTGCCCATGACCTTCGAAGCCGGCGAAAACGAAGCAACCAACGCCCTTTCCCTGCCCGCCGAACTGCGCGCCCGCATCTCGCGGTTCGAGGTACAGGGCCTGCGCTCCGCCGGGGCCGTGACCCTCTCGGATGACAGCCTGCGCCGCCGCGAGGTGGCGCTCATCGCCGGACGCGAAGACCGCGAAGGACTGCAACTGCTCTCGCCCCTGCATTACCTGCGTCAGGCGCTTGTCGAGAACGCCGACGTGCTCGAAGGCGCCCTCACCGACCTGCTCCCGGCCAACCCGGACGTGATCGTGCTGGCCGATGTTGCCGTGTTGTCCGAGGGCGAAGAGGCCGCCGTGCTCGATTGGCTCGACAAGGGCGGGCTGCTGCTGCGCTTTGCCGGTCCCCGCCTTGCCGCCAGCGAAATCAGCCGCACCGAAGAAGACCCGCTCCTCCCCGTCCGCCTGCGCGCAGGCGGGCGCAGCGTCGGTGGCGCGATGAGCTGGGGCGAACCCAAATCCCTCGCCCCCTTCCCCGAGGACAGCCCGTTCTTCGGCCTTGAGGTTCCGGAAGAAGTCACCGTCACCGCGCAGGTCATGGCCCAGCCCGATCCCACTCTGGCCTCGCGTGTGATCGCCTCGCTCAGCGACGGCACCCCCCTCGTGACCCGCAAGCAGATCGGTCAGGGACAGGTGGTGCTTGTACATGTCACCGCCAACGCCGAATGGTCCGGCCTGCCGCTCTCGGGCCTCTTCGTGCAGATGCTCGAACGGCTCGCCGTCCTGAGCAGCACCGCCGCCGACCTTCAGGACCGCATGGCAGGCACCATCTGGCAGCCACTCAAGGTTCTTGACGGGTTCGGGCGGCTCGAAGACGGGCAATCCCTGCCCGGCGTCCCCGGCGAAAATCTGCTCTCGGGCGCGATCAGCCGCGATCTGCGCCCCGGCCTCTACCGCGACGGCGATCGCCTGCTGGCGCTCAACGTGCTGGACGCGGAGACCACGCTCGCGCCCGCCCGCTGGCCGCTTTCCGTTCCGGTCGAAGGCCTGCGCGGCGCGGTCAGCAAGGACCTCTCGGGCTATCTTCTGGCCGCCGCCCTGATCCTTCTGGCCGCCGACGTGCTGGCTTCTTTGGCCGTGTCGGGGCGCCTCTGGGGCGCACGCGCCGCCGCCGTTCTGGCCTTGGCCGTCCTGATGCCCACGCCACAGGCGCAGGCCCAGTCCAACGATCCCCTGATCCGCGAAATGGTCCTCGCCCATGTGCTGACCGGCAACCGCACCGTGGATGACACCGCCCGCGCCGGGCTGCACGGCCTCACCGAAACGCTCTTTTTCCGCACCTCTGTCGAACCCGGGCCACCCGCCTCGGTCGACCTCGAACGTGACGAGCTGGCCTTTTACCCGATCCTCTACTGGCCGATCACCCCGGATCAGCCCAGCCCCTCGCGCGAAGCCTATGCCAGGCTCAATGACTACCTGCGCTCGGGCGGCATGATCCTGTTTGACACCCGCGACGCCGACGTCGCCCGCTTCGGCGCGGCAAGCCCCAATGGGCGCAAGCTGCAAAGCCTTGCCGCCGGGCTCGATATTCCCCCGCTTGATCCCCTGCCCGCCGACCACGTCCTGACGCGCACCTTCTATCTCCTGCAGGATTTCCCAGGCCGCTATGACAGCCGCGATGTCTGGGTCGAGGCCGCCCCACCCGACGCCGAACTGATCGAAGGCATGCCCTTCCGCAACCTTAATGACGGGGTCACGCCTGTGGTGATCGGCGGCAATGACTGGGCCGCCGCCTGGGCCATGGATGAGCGGGGCAACGCGCTCTTTCCCGTGGGTCGGGGCCGCGCCGGCGAACGCCAGCGCGAACTGGCTTATCGCTTCGGGGTCAACCTCGTGATGCATGTGCTGACCGGAAACTACAAAAGCGATCAGGTCCACGTGCCTGCGTTGCTGGACAGGCTGGGCCAATGACCGGACAAGTGCTTTTTGACCCGCTCGTCCCGCTTTGGGCACTGATCGCACTGGCCCTGCTCTGCGCCGTTGCGATCTCTGTCGCGCTCTGGCGTGGCCTGTCGGGCTGGGCCTATCGCGGCCTTGCCGAGCTGGTGATCCTTGCAGCGCTATCTGGCCCTGTCCTGCAAACCGAGAACCGCGCGCCCCTGACCGACATCGTGCTCATGCTGGTCGACCAAAGCGCGTCCCAGCGCCTTGCCGACCGGACCGGGCGCACAGAGACCGCCGCCGAGGCGCTCGCCACCCGCCTCGCTGCGCGCGACAATACCGAAATCCGCCGCATCAACGTGCCGGACGGCGCGGGTGATGCGGGCACCGAAATGATGGCCGCCCTGACCGAGGCGCTCGCACAAGAACCCGGCGGGCGAATTGCCGGGGTCATCGCGCTCAGCGACGGGCGCGTACATGACATGGACCGCATGCCCGACGTGCCCGCCCCGGTCCACCTTCTGCACACTGGCAAGTCCACCGACTGGGACCGCCGCCTCAGCGTGCGCAACGCCCCCGCCTTTGCCATCCTTGGCGAACCCGTCACCCTCACCTTGCGCATCGAAGACAGCGGCGCCTCCCCCGCTGGCGTCGATCGCGCCCCGCTTGATATCTCGATTGATGGCGGGGAACCCGAGCGCTTCATGGTGCCCACCGGCCGCGACATCGACCTGCCCGTCACACTTCCCCATGGTGGGCGGAACGTGATCCAGTTCTCCGTACCCGCCGAAGAGGGCGAGTTGACCGACCGCAACAATGCAGCCCTCGTGCAGATCAACGGTGTGCGCGACCGATTGCGCGTGCTTCTCGTGTCGGGCGAACCCCATCCGGGCGGGCGCACATGGCGCAACCTGCTGAAATCCGACGCTTCGGTCGATCTCGTGCACTTCACCATCCTGCGCCCCCCCGAGAAACAGGACGGCGTGCCGGTCTCCGAACTCTCGCTGATCGCCTTTCCCACCCGCGAGCTGTTCCTTGAAAAGATCGAAGATTTCGACCTGATCATCTTCGACCGCTACCAACGTCGCGGCATCCTGCCGTCGATCTACCTTGAAAACGTCGCCCGCTACGTGCGCGAAGGCGGCGCTGTGCTGGTCGCCGCCGGCCCGGATTTTGCCACTGCGGACAGCATCTACCGCTCGCCGCTCGCCGACGTCCTGCCCGCCAGCCCCACCGCCCGCGTTCTGGACGAGGCTTTCACGCCCGAGATCTCCGAAATCGGCGCGCGCCACCCTGTCACGGCGGGCCTGCCCGACGCGGGCAGCTGGGGCCGCTGGCTGCGCCAGGTCGATGTGCTGCCCGATGCGGGCACCGTCCTGATGACCGGCCACGAAGAGCGCCCGCTCCTTGTGCTGAACCGGGTCGACGAGGGGCGCGTCGCGCTTCTGGCCTCGGATCACGCCTGGCTCTGGGCGCGCGGCTACGAAGGCGGCGGCCCCCAGCTCGAACTGCTGCGCCGTCTCGCCCATTGGATGATGGGCGAGCCCGAGCTCGAGGAAGAAGCACTCTGGGCCGAGGCCACCGGCCAGTCCATGCGCATCATCCGCCGCAGCATCGAAGACAGCGTCGGCCCCGTCACGGTCACAACCCCATCCGGCGAAACCGTAGATGTCCCGTTGAACGAGGTGTCTCCCGGCCATTTCGAGGCCCAATACAATGGCCCCGAGATCGGCCTTTATCGGCTGAGTAACGGCGACAAGGAGGCGGTGATCGGCCTTGGTCCCGCCGCCCCGCGCGAGTTCGAGGAAACCATTGCCAGCGCCGCGCCCATGACGCCGCTGATTGACGCCCGGCGCGGCGGGGTCTTCTCGCTCGAAGACGGGCTGCCCACCATCCGCAATACCCGCGAAGGGCGCCCGGCGGCAGGGCGTGGCTGGATCGGCCTGACCCCACGCGGTGCCTATGAAACCCACGACATCGCCCGCGCACCGCTCTTGCCCGCGTGGCTTGTTCTGCTGCTGACGGGTTTGCTGATCGTCACCGGCTGGCTGCGCGAAGGGCGGCGCTGATCCGCGCCGCCGCCGCATTTCGGCGCATCCACCCAAAAACCGGTTCCCCCCAAGCGCCCCACGCGCTAGAACGCCCCCGATTTCACACGGGAGTTTTCGATGACCACGCCAAAGCCTGTCGTTCTGTGCATTCTCGATGGCTGGGGCCTCTCCGAGCGCACCAAGGACAACGCCCCGCATCTCGCGAATACCCCCGCCTTTGACGCGATGATGGCCGAGTGCCCGAACAACACGCTGATCACCCACGGCCCGGATGTCGGCCTGCCCAGCGGCCAGATGGGCAACTCCGAAGTCGGTCATACCAATATCGGCGCGGGCCGGGTGGTCGCCATGGATCTGGGCCAGATCGACCTTGCCATCGAAGACGGCTCCTTCTTTGAAAACACAGCCCTGCAGGCCTTCATCGCCAAGCTCAAGGAAACCGGCGGCACCGCGCATCTCATGGGCATGATCTCGGACGGGGGCGTGCATGGCCACATCACCCATATCCTCGCCGCTGCCCGCGCTGTCGCGGATGCGGGCGTCCCGGTGGTGCTGCACGCGATCACCGACGGGCGCGACGTGGCCCCGAAATCCGCCTTCTCCTATCTCGAAACCCTCTCCGAGGGCCTGCCAGAAAACGCCCGTATCGCCACGATCACCGGGCGCTATTTTGCGATGGACCGCGACAATCGCTGGGAACGCGTGGCCGAAGCCTATAACGCGTGGATCAAGGGCGCGGGCCACAAGGCCAGCACCGCCCACGCCGCCGTGTCCAACGCTTATGAACGCTCGGAAACCGACGAGTTCATCTCCGCCACCGTGATCGGTGGCTATAGCGGTGCCAGGGACGGAGACGGTTTCTTCTGTCTCAATTTCCGCGCCGACCGCGCCCGCGAGATCCTCGCCGCCATCGGCCAGCCCGATTTCGATGCCTTTGACACCGGTGCCCGCCCCGATTGGGCGGGCCTCCTTGGCATGGTCGACTATTCCGATGCCCACAACGCCTATATGACAACGGCCTATCCCAAGCAGGAAATCGTCAACACGCTGGGCGAATGGGTCGCCAAGCAGGGCCTGCGCCAGTTCCACCTTGCCGAGACCGAGAAATACCCGCACGTGACCTTCTTCCTCAACGGCGGCAAGGAAGCGCCCGAAGCAGGCGAAGATCGCTACATGGCCGCCTCGCCCAAGGTCGCGACCTATGACCTCCAGCCGGAAATGTCCGCTGCCGAAGTGACCGAGCATTTCGTCGGTGCCATCGAAGAAGGCTATGACCTCATCGTGACCAACTACGCCAACCCCGACATGGTCGGCCATACCGGCAGCCTCAAGGCGGCCATGAAAGCCTGCGAAGCCGTGGACGAAGGGCTGGCCGCCGTGCGCGCCGCACTGGATGCGGCGGGCGGGGCGATGATCGTGACCGCCGATCACGGCAATTGCGAAACCATGTTCGACGATGCCACCGGCGGGCCGCACACCGCCCACACCACCAACCCGGTGCCGGTGATCCTCGTCAATGGCCCCGAGGGCGCGCAACTTCGCTCTGGCGGACGGCTGGCCGATCTGGCACCCTCACTTCTGGACCTGATGGGGATCGAGAAACCCCCAGAAATGACCGGAGAGAGCCTGATCATCCGATGAGATTTGCCGCGCTGCTTTTGCCATGGGGACTTGTCGCGGGACTTGTCGCGGGCCTCGCCCGTGCCGAAACCGATCCGGCAGACGCCGCCCGCGCCGCCGCAGATCAGCTCGAAGCCGCCACCGTCGCCCTTGCCCAGACCGACAGCGCACGGGATCGCGTGAAGGCCCTGACCGAAGTGGTTCATGCCTACGAGGCGGGCTTGACTGCCCTGCGCGCCGGCTTGCGCCGCGCGGCCATCCGCCAGGCCCAGCTTGACCGCCAGCTCAAGGCACAGGAGGGCGAGATCGCCCGCCTGCTCGGCGCGCTGCAATCCATCGGCTCGGGCCCGCCACCCGTCATGCTCCTGCATCCGCACGGCCCCGAAGGCACGGCGCGGGCGGGTATGATCCTGGCTGATGTCACGCCGGGACTGGAAAGCGAAGCCGCCCGCCTGCGCCGCGATCTCGAAGAGGTGGTGATCCTACGCGACCTTCAGGAGGGCGCCGCCGAAACCCTTCAGAACGGGCTGGCCGGGGTACAGGCCGCGCGCACCGAACTCAGCAAGGCGATTGCCGACCGCACCGACCTGCCCAAACGCTATGACGAAGACCCGGTCCAGACCGCTCTCCTGATTGCCTCGACCGAAACGCTCGAAGGCTTTGCCAGCGCGCTGGTCGACCTGCAGGTCGAGGGTATGGACGAGATCGACCTGCCCGACGCCACAGCCTTCAAGGGCGTCCTGCCGCTACCGGTCGATTCCACCGTTCTGCGCCGCGCGGGCGAGGCCGACGCCGCAGGCATCCGCCGCCCCGGCCTTGTTGTCGCCACCCGCCCCAATGCGCTCGTTGTCGCGCCGCTCGCGGCCACGATCCGCTATCGCGGCCCGTTGCTCGATTATGGCAACGTCATGATCCTCGAACCCCAGCCCGGCCTGCTCTTTGTTCTGGCCGGCATGGAAAAGGTCTTTGGCGCCCCCGGACAGGTGCTGCCAGAAGGCTCTCCCGTGGGTCTGATGGGCGGAAATGACCCTGAAATCGGTGCCATTCTCTCACAGTCGAGTGATGGCACTGGTCATGACCGCACAGAAACGCTCTATATAGAAGTCAGAGAAGGCAAATCGCCGGTGGACCCGGAAACGTGGTTCCGCACCAACAAGGATGGATAACCTATGAAGAAATTCGTCGCTGCCGCCGCAGGGGGTGTCATGGCCGGGCTTCTGGTCACGACCCAGGTGGCCGGGCCGCTCCTGGCTCAGGAAAACGCACGCCAGAGCAACGTCTATGAACAGCTCGACCTGTTCGGGGATATTTTCGAACGCATCCGCGCCCAATATGTCGAGGAAGTCGACGAAGCCGACCTGATCGAAGCCGCGATCAACGGCATGCTGACCTCGCTTGACCCGCATTCCAGCTATCTGTCGCCCGACGACGCAGAAGACATGCGCGTTCAGACCCGCGGCGAATTCGGTGGCCTCGGCATCGAGGTCACGCAGGAAGACGGTCTGGTCAAGGTGGTCTCCCCGATCGACGGCACCCCCGCTGACGAAGCCGGGATCGAGGCCGGAGATTACATCACCCATGTCGATGGCGAAGGCGTGCTTGGCCTGACGCTTGATCAGGCGGTCGAAATGATGCGCGGCCCTGTGGGGTCGGAAATCGTGATCACCGTGCTGCGCGAAGGCGAACCGGAGCCCTTCGACGTCTCCATCATCCGCGACACGATCAAGCTCACCGCCGTGCGCTCGCGCACCGTGGGCGACTCGGTGGTGCTGCGTGTGACCACCTTCAACGACCAGACCACCCCCAACCTCGAAGCAGGCCTCAAGAAACAGGTCGAGGAACTCGGAGGTATGGAAAACGTGACCGGCATCGTGCTCGACCTGCGCAACAACCCCGGCGGGCTGCTGACACAGGCGATCAAGGTGTCCGACAGCTTCCTTGAAAAAGGCGAGATCGTCTCGACACGAGGCCGCAACCCGCAGGACGGCGAACGCTACAACGCCACGCCGGGCGATCTGGCGGAAGGCAAGCCCATCGTTGTGCTGATCAACGGCGGCTCGGCCTCCGCGTCCGAAATCGTCGCTGGTGCGCTGCAGGATCACCGCCGCGCCATCGTCGTGGGCACCAAATCCTTCGGCAAAGGCTCGGTCCAGACCGTGATGCCGCTGCGTGGGGACGGGGCCATGCGCCTGACCACGGCGCGCTATTACACGCCATCGGGCCGCTCGATCCAGGCGCTTGGCGTCAGCCCCGACATCGTCGTCGCCCAACCGCGTCGTGCACCCGCCGCGACCGAGGAGGAAGAGACCAACACCAACCGCCGCTTCCGCGGCGAAGCCGACCTGCGCGGCAGCCTCAACAATGACAGCCTCTCCGAGGACGAGGTGCGCCAGATCGAGGAAGACCGCAAAAAGGCCGAAGAAGCCGCCAAGCTGCGCGAAGAGGATTACCAGCTGGCCTATGCCATCGACATCCTCAAGGGCCTCTCGGCGCTGGGTCCGAAAGAGTAAGCTGCCGAAAGGTGCTGAAAACAAAACAGGGGCGTCCATTGTGGCGCCCCTGATCTATTTTAGCTGCCCCGTTTCTGGCTTTAGCGCAATGTGATAGACTGGCGTCGAACGGAGCCTGCCATGACCCCCTTCCAATGCACTACATTTGCCGCAATCCTGATCGCAACGCCCGCACTGGCCCAGAACGATGTTTTCTACGTCTCTGGTGCTGGCGATGATTATACCATCGCGTCCAATGCCAATGGCTATGTGCTCACCAGCCGCTACCCCAAGGCCCGCTTTGTCGAAGCCGGTGCCGACAGCCGCGTTGTTCGGGGCGTCGAAACTTTCTATTTCGGCAAGGATTGCGACGCATTCCACGACCTCTTCGGCAACGGCACATGGGGCTGGGCCAATGGCGGATTCGGGGCCGAGTTCGACGGATTCCGCCTGATGTTCCCACGCCAGGAGCTGCCAGAAGGACCCGGTCTCGACTGCCGCTGGTAAACCTCTATCCAGCCTCACCCCAGCCACCACCGCCGGGCGTGCCCATGCCAAACACCGCCCCAGCGGGCAGGTCGATCTCGTCAAACCCCTTGAGGTCCACGCGGGTGCCATCCGGCATCTCGGCCCAGTTCACCCCCACCGCGCCGGGCGCCCCGCCCGCCACGCCAAAGGGCGCAACCTCGCGGTGCGAACACAGCGTCGTCACCGTCACCGGCTCAAGAAACCGCATCTCGCGCCACGCCCCGTTACCGCCACGCCAGCGTCCTGCACCGCCTGAACCATCGCGCACACCAAACGCCTCAAGCCGCACAGGAAAGCGCTTTTCCAGAATCTCGGGATCGGTCATGCGCGTGTTCGTCATATGCGACTGCACCGCATCACACCCATTGAACCCCGGCCCGGCACCCGTGCCCCCGGCAATCGTTTCATAGTTCTGGAAATCATCATTGCCCCAGATGAAGTTGTTCATCGTGGCTTGCGAACAGGCCATCACCCCCAACGCCCCATAAAGCGCGTTACAGGTCGCCTGACTGACTTCCGTATTCCCCGCAATCACCGCCGCCGGGTATTCGGGGTTCAGCATCGACCCATCCGGCACCACGATCCGAAGCGGCTTCAGACAGCCCTCGTTGAGCGGAATTTCCGCCCCCACCATGGTGCGGAAGACATACAAGACAACCGCCCGGCACACCGCCAGGGGCGCGTTATAGTTCCCTTTGTGCTGCGCACTTGTGCCCGTGAAATCAATCACTGCCTCGCGCGCACCATGATCCACCGACACACTCACCCGGATCTCGGCACCATGGTCCATCGGATAGACAAACTGCCCGTCCTTCAGCAGGTCGATCACCCGACGCACGCTTTCCTCGGCATTGTCCTGCACATGCCCCATATAGGCCAGCACCACGTCGAGCCCGTATTGCGCGACCACCTTGAGCAATTCCCGCCGCCCGGTCTCGTTCGCCGCCACCTGCGCCTTGAGGTCGGCCATGTTCTGATCCGGGTTGCGCGCCGGATACATGCCGCTGGCCAGCACCTGCCGCGCTTCGCTCTCCAGCAAATCCCCGCGCGACACCAGCCGCACATTGTCGATCAGCACCCCCTCGTGGTCGATATGCGTGCTATCGGGCGGTCCGGAACCGGGCGTGCGCCCGCCAATATCAGCGTGATGCCCGCGCGAACCCAGCCAGAACACCACCTCGCCCCCATGGAACACCGGCGTCACCACCGTCACGTCCGGCAAATGCGTCCCGCCGTTATAGGGCGAGTTCAGCATGAAGGCGTCACCCTCGTGAATATCCCCGGCATTCTCGCGCATCACCGTGCGAATGCTCTCGGCCATGCTCCCGAGATGCACCGGCACATGCGGTGCATTCGCCACCAGATCGCCCTCTGCGTCAAAGATCGCACAGGAGAAATCCAGCCGCTCCTTGATGTTCACCGACCAGCTCGTATTCGCCAGCGTCGCCCCCATCTGGTCTGCGACGCTCATGAACAGGTTGTTGAACACTTCCAGAAGCACCGGGTCCACATCCGTCCCGGCCGCCTTTTCCCGCGCCTTCTCGGCCACCCGCTCAAGGATCAGGTTGCCAAGCCCGTCGACCCGCGCGGCCCAGCCCGGCTCCACCACATTGGTGCCGGTCTTTTCCTTGATCACCGCAGGCCCGGCAACCACGGTCCCGGTGTTCAGCAGATCGCGGTCAAACATCGCCACGTCGCGCCACGCGCCGTCCGCATACATCAGGATTTCAGCCACCGCTGCGCCATCGCCCTCCGGCACCACAGGCAGCACCGCACCAGAACTGCCGCCCGTCGCTTCGACGCTCACCATGTCTATGATGATCTCACGGTCGGGCGAGATGAACCCATAGCGCTCCTTGTGGCGCGCCTCGAAATCGGCGCGCGCCTGCGCAACCGTATCAAACGCCACCGGGATCGCCTCATGCGCCCCGTCATAGCGCAGGTGCACCCGATGCGCGGCCTGCACCTCCCCGGCCCCCTGCGCTTCCACCTCGGCAATCGCCGCCTCGGCCAACTCCCGGGCCACGGCGCGTGCGCGCTCTGCCTCGGCAAGCGGCACATCGACCTGCGCTTCCTTCATCGCCGTGATCCGCGCCAGCCCCATGCCAAAGGCCGACAACACACCGGCATAGGGATGGATCAACACCCGCTTCATGCCCAGCGCATCGGCCACCAGACAGGCATGCTGCCCGCCCGCACCGCCAAAGCACTGCAAAGTATAGCCGGTCACATCATGCCCGCGCTGCACGCTGATCTTCTTGATCGCATTGGCCATGTTGTCGACCGCAATCCGCAGAAAGCCTTCGGCCATCTCCTCGGGGCTGCGCGCTGCCTCGCCGGTCTCGGCGGCCACCTTCTCCGCCATCTCTGCGAATTTCGCGCGCACCACCTCCACATCCAGCGGCTGGTCCCCCTCGGGGCCAAACACATGCGGGAAATGATCCGGGTTCAGCTTGCCCAGCATCACGTTGCAATCCGTCACCGCCAGCGGCCCGCCACGCCGATAACAGGCCGGCCCCGGATCGGCCCCGGCGCTTTCCGGCCCGACCTGAAACCGCCCGTCGCGGAACGTACAGATCGACCCGCCCCCGGCGGCCACCGTGTGAATATCCATCATCGGCGCGCGCATCCGCACGCCCGCCACCTCGGTCTCGAACGAGCGCTCATATTCGCCCGCGTAATGGCTCACATCCGTCGAGGTGCCGCCCATGTCGAACCCGATCAGCTTGTTGAATTCCGCCGCCTCCCCAGTCTCGACCATGCCGACGATCCCACCCGCAGGCCCCGACAGGATCGCATCCCGCCCCTGAAACCGATGCGCCTCGGTCAAGCCGCCATTGGACTGCATGAACATCAGCCGCTCGCACGCCGTCCCAAGATCCAGCGCGCCCGCCACCTGATCCACGTAACGGCGCAGGATCGGCGAGAGATAGGCATCCACCACCGTCGTATCCCCGCGCCCCACCAGCTTGGCCAACTGGCTGACCTCGTGGCTGACGCTCACTTGCGTGAACCCGATCTCGCGCGCCATCGCTGCCGCCCGTGCCTCATGCGCCGGGTTCAGATAGGCGTGCAGCCCGGCAATCGCGATTGCCCGGATACCGCCGTCAAAGGCCGCTTGCATTGCCGCGCGCAACGGCGCCTCGTCCAAGGGGCGCACCACGACGCCCTCGGCATCCAGACGCTCGTCCATCTCGATCACGTCTTCATAAAGCAGGTCAGGCCGCTTGATCTCAAGATCGAACAGGCGCGGCCGCGTCTGATACCCGATTTCCAACAGGTCGCGGAACCCCTTGGTGATCACCAACAGCACCCGCTCGCCCTTGCGCTCCAAGAGCGCATTGGTCGCCACGGTCGTGCCCATCTTCACGGCGCTGATCGATCCGGGTTCGAACACCTCCCCGGCCCCGATCAACTCGCGAATTCCCTGCACGGCGGCATCGCGATAACGTTCCGGGTTTTCCGACAAAAGCTTGTGTGTCTCGATCCCGCCATCGGGTCGCCGCGCGACGATATCGGTAAATGTCCCGCCCCGGTCGATCCAGAATTCCCAACGCCCGCTCATGCCTGCCCCCGTTTCCAGCCTCGCACAGGCTTCACCCCGAAGCGCGGCAATGTCAACGCACCCTGCGTCAATTCAAACGTTGACTTATTCATGAAATTGAATACATCCAAGCCAACACGCGACGCTATTCCACATGGGCAAGCCGCGCACCAACGGGATAAAACGACAAATCACCGTTGGACGGCTCGCCCGCAAGTCGACATTCGCCAAGGAGTCCACCCATGGACATCAAGACCATCAACGCGCAAATCTCGGTCTCTCCCCAGATCGCCCCCTCCGACCTCAAGGACATCGCCGCCGCGGGGTTCCGCTCGGTGATCTGCAACCGCCCCGATGGCGAGGCCGCGGACCAGCCCACCTTTGAAGAGATCGAAAGCGCCGCCAAGGACGCCGGTCTTGAAACCCGCTACCTGCCCATCGTCGCAGGCAAGGTACAGGACGAAGACGCCGATGATTTCGGCAATGCGCTTCTCGAACTGCCCGGCCCGGTCTTTGCCTATTGCCGTACCGGCACGCGCTCGGCGACGCTCTGGTCGCTGTCACAGGCCAAGACCATGGCGCCTTCCGACATCCTCGCCGCAACCAAGGCCGCAGGCTACGACATGGCCGGCGTGGTGCGCCGCATCGTGAATGGCGGCAAAACCCCGACCGACACCGCCGACGCGGCTTTTGACGTGGTGATCGTGGGCGGGGGTGCCGCAGGCATCGCCGTGGCATCGTCGCTTCTGTCGCGCAAACCGGGGCTGGACGTGGCCATCATCGACCCCGCCGACATCCACTATTACCAGCCCGGCTGGACCATGGTCGGCGGCGGCATCTTCGACGCTGAAACCACGGCCAAGACTATGGGCTCCCTGATCCCTTCGGGTGTGCACTGGCTCAAATCCGCCGTGGCCGCCTTTGAACCCAAGGACAACGCCGTCATCCTCGATGGCTGCCGCGTGGTGAAATACAACCGGCTTGTCGTCTGTCCGGGCCTCAAGCTCGACTGGAACAAGGTCGAAGGCCTTGTCGAAACGCTGGGCAAGAACGGTGTGACCTCGAACTACCGCTATGACCTCGCGCCCTACACGTGGGAGCTGGTCAAGGGCCTCAAAAAGGGCCGCGCGCTCTTTACCCAGCCCCCTATGCCGATCAAATGCGCCGGGGCACCGCAAAAGGCCATGTACCTTTCGGCCAGCAACTGGGAACGCATGGGCGTGCTCAAGGATATCGACGTCCAGTTCATGAACGCGGGTGGCGTGCTCTTTGGCATCAAGGACTATGTCCCGGCCCTGATGGAGTATGTCGAACGCTACAACGCCGATCTCAATTTCTTCCACAACCTTGTTGCCGTGGATGGTCCGGCCAAGACCGCGACCTTCGCGGTGAACAAACCCGACAGTGATCCGGAAACCGTGACGGTCGAGTTCGACATGATGCATGTCACCCCACCCCAGACCGCGCCAGATTTTATCCGGGTGTCGCCCCTCGCGGACGAAGCGGGCTGGATCGACGTGGACCAGTCGACGCTGCGCCACAAGGAATACGAAAACATCTGGTCGCTCGGGGACGTGATGAACGCCCCCAACGCCAAAACCGCCGCCGCCGCCCGTGTTCAGGCGCCGATCGTGGCCGAGAACCTTGTCGATGACATCGACGGCAAATCGCCCACCGCGATCTACAACGGCTACGGCTCCTGCCCGCTCACCGTGGAACGCGGCAAGATCGTTCTGGCCGAGTTCGGCTATGGCGGCACCCTGCTGCCGTCCTTCCCGAAATGGCTGATTGACGGCACCAAGCCAACCCGCGCGGCCTGGGTGCTCAAGGAACAGATCCTGCCGCCCGTCTACTGGAAGGCGATGCTGCGCGGCAAGGAATGGATGGCCAAGCCCGAGAAGGTCAGCGCGAGCTAAAGCCGTGCAGCGCCCGACCGAGGGCGGGCGCCTCCGACCTCGGACAAGAGCGCTTTATCGCGCCACGTTCTGCACGCGTGATATCTGTCAAAACGCCGCATAAGCGCCCGCCCATGGGGCGGTCGGGCGCTGCCCGGCGGCGCGCAAGCGCGCCTTGATTCCGGGCTGGGGTTCTCACCCATTCTCCCCGTACAACCACCGCATGTCCGGCCCCTCGACCGTGTACATATGCACCCAGATATAGGCGTGCTGAAACGCTGCCACGATCAGCGCCTGCCACGACCCGCAGACCAGCGCGATCCCCCACAGCCCCATGAAACCGAAGGTATACATCGCGTTCTGTGACCAGCGGAAGGCGCCCTCCCGCACGATCGGCATCCGGCGGTAATGTTCATAGAAGTGATCCCCGCCCAGCGCCCGCTCAAAGCTGAAATAGCGCTTCACGCTATACATCGTGTACCCCGCCACCCCGAGCAGCACGGCCCCCGCCCCGATGCTCGGCCAAAGCGGCCACCCCAGAGACCCGCGATCCAGAACGGCCACGATCAACACCGTTACCGGCCGCGCGATCAGGAACGGAAAGAACATCCAGCCCCAAACCTGCAGGTCGCGCTTGGCCAGGAAGCGCGACATCAGCGACAAGTGCAGTTGCAACCGGAAGATCAGCGCCACCATACCCTGATGCGCCACCGCCAACCAGACCGACACCCAGGCCCAGGTCACGCTGTCCATCCACAGGAACCGCCGCGTGCCCGTGTCTCCCTGCAGGAACCACGCCGCCCCGGCCAAAAGGAACGTCAGCAGGATCAGGTGCTGGCCCTGTCCTTCGAAAATGTCACGCCAACCGCTCTTGGCGCGGATGTCCTGCAATGTCGCCATGGGGCACTCTCCTCGCCTGATTGAACGCCCGATCCCGGCTTGGGTCAACGGGATGTCTTTTTTCCAAACCCCACATACGTCAGCTTAACAAAGCGCGTTTCGCCAACTTCGATCCCCCGGTGCCGACGCAAAACCGACCTGATACCGACGCAAAACCGAAACCCGATTTCCGTGTTTTTCACCGCATTAACCCGATTTCTGGAAGATTCGCGGCGCAATGGCCCACTCTCTCGCGCGCCACCCCTTCACTTATTCCTAATTTTGAATATATAACATCGCAATGAATCGCCAGCATCGGAATCACCCATGTCCCTGCCCCGCCTGAGTCTTGCCCAACTCGAACGCCACCTGCCGATCCTGCAATGGGCGAAAACCTATGACCGGGACACGCTGACCTCGGACGCGGTGGCCGCCGTGATCGTGACGATCATGCTGATCCCGCAGTCGCTGGCCTATGCTTTGCTTGCGGGCCTTCCGGCAGAGATGGGGCTTTACGCGTCGATTTTGCCGCTGGTGGCCTATGCCATCTTCGGCACCTCGCGGGCACTGGCCGTCGGCCCGGTCGCCGTGGTCTCGCTGATGACCGCCGCCGCCGTCGGCAACCTTGCCCTGCAAGGCACCGCCGAATACGCCGCCGCCGCCATTGCGCTGGCCTTCATCTCGGGATTGATCCTGACCGTGATGGGCTTGTTTCGCCTTGGTTTTCTTGCCAATTTCCTGTCGCATCCAGTGATTGCGGGCTTCATCACCGCCTCCGGCATCCTGATTGCCACCAGCCAGCTCAAGCACATTTTCGGCATCGACGCCCATGGCCACAGCCTGACCGCGCTGCTGCAATCGCTCTATGCGCACCTGCCCGAAACCAATGTCATCACGCTTGTGATTGGTGTTGTCACCACCGGCTTCCTGTTCTGGGTCCGCAAGGGGCTGAAGCCCCTCCTGCTCGGCACCGGCATGAACTCGCGCCTTGCCGACATCCTTGCCAAGGCCGGCCCCGTCGGCGCCGTCGCCGCGACCACGCTGGTGGTCTGGCTGTTCGGGCTGCAAAACCACGGTGTGCGCATCGTGGGCGAAGTGCCCACCGGTCTGCCCCCCCTGTCGCTGCCCAGCTTTTCCGCAGACATCTGGTCCTCGCTCTTTGTCTCCGCCTTGCTGATCTCGATCATCGGTTTCGTGGAATCGGTCTCGGTGGCCCAGACGCTCGCCGCCAAGAAACGCCAGCGCATCGTGCCCGATCAGGAACTCGTCGGCCTCGGCACTTCGAACATTGCCGCTGCGATTTCAGGGGGTTACCCGGTGACAGGCGGCTTTGCCCGCTCGGTCGTGAACTTTGACGCAGGCGCCGAAACCCCCGCCGCCGGGGCCTTTACCGCCATCGGCATCGCGCTGGCCGCGCTGCTGCTCACGCCGCTCCTGTTCTTCCTGCCCAAGGCCACGCTCGCCGCCACCATCATCGTCGCCGTACTTTCCCTTGTGGATTTCTCGATCCTCAAGAAAACATGGGGTTATTCCAAGGTCGACTTCTCCGCCGTGGCCGCCACCGTCCTTCTGACGCTCGGCTTTGGGGTCGAGGTCGGCGTGTCCGCCGGGGTGATCCTGTCGATCGGCCTTTTCCTCTACAAGACGTCGCGCCCCCACGTGGCCGAGGTCGGGCTTGTCCCCGGCACGCAACACTTCCGCAATATCCTGCGCCACAAGGTGAAAACCCATCACGAACTGGTCACGCTGCGCATCGACGAAAGCCTCTACTTTGCCAATGCGCGTTTCCTTGAGGATTACATCAACGACCGTGTCGCCTGTGACGAACCTATCAAGCACGTCGTGCTGATGTGCTCGGCAGTGAACGAGATCGACATGAGCGCGCTGGAAAGCCTTGAAGAGATCAACCACCGGCTCAAGGACATGGGGATTTCGCTGCATATGTCCGAGGTCAAAGGCCCTGTGATGGACCGCCTCAAGCGCAGTCATTTCCTGGATGACATGACCGGGCAGGTGTTCCTGTCGCAATATGACGCCTGGGCCGCGCTCGCGCGGGGCAAGGCATCTGGTCTGGCGGCCCAGTAACGGGCCGTTGGCCCGTCGCCTGCGGCGGTTGAGTATTTCTGGCAAAATGAATACGGGGCGTCAGTGCGCCGGGGCACCCGCGCGTTTGCGGCACGGGGCAAAGAGCGCTGCGAGGGCGAGGATCATACCCGAGACCGTGGCGATCATGCCTGCCGCGCTGACTGCGTTGTCATGGCCCAGCCAGAGCGGCCCATAACCTGCCAGCACATAGCCCAGCACAGCCGAAAGGAAGGCGAAAACCACGCTCCACACGATCTGCACCTCGAGCTGATTGGTCATCAGTCGCGCGGCGGCAGGGGGACAGATAAACATGGCGATCACGATGATCGAGCCAACCGCGTCAAAGGCGGCCACGGCGGCAATCGCCGCCACGATCACCAGCGCAAGCCCGATCCAACCCGTGCGCATGCCCAGCGTCTGGGCAAAGCCCTCATCAAAGGTGGACAGTTTCAGCGGCCGCCAGAACAACCATGTAAAGGCGCACACCGCCATCAGCGTCACCGCGATACGGATCAGTTCCACGGGCAGCCCGGCAAGGGCAATCGGGTCCAGCAGGCTTTCCCAGCCGACCGCGTCCAGCCAGATCAGGCTTTCGAGATTGCCATAAAGCGCGTGCTCCACATCCAGATGCACCGCGGACGTATCCGATTGCTCAAGCAGCAGCACCCCGGCGGCAAACATCGCCGTAAAGGTCAGCCCCATCGCCGCTCCGGGCTCGATCCGGCCCAGCCGCCGCACGGCTTCGATCAGCACCACCGCGACCACCGAGGCCAGCGCCGCGCCGATCATCATCGGCCAGGCCGACACCGCGCCCGTGACCAGAAAGGCCACCACGATTCCAGGCAGGACGACGTGGCTGATCGCATCCCCGATCAACGCCTGTTTGCGCAGTACGAGGAAGTTCCCCGGCAGGGCACAGGCCACCGCCGCGAAAATGCCGATCAGCATCGGCGTCAGCGACAGAGGGACAAACTCCGCACCACTCATGCCGTCATCCCCCTGGGTCCGCCGATCCGGGTGTCGATCTCGGCAATCTGGTCCGCGGTCAGCACGGTTTCAATCTCGCGCAGCCCGTCATAGAGCGCCGCCGCGCTCTCGAACGCCTGATCGGCCCGCACGAGTTCCCAGCGCTTTTCGTCGCGCAATGCCTTGGCCGCGCGCGCCTTGCCTGCCTCGGTTGCGACACCGTCAGGATGGGCCAGCCCGGCCTTGCGCAACAGGCGCAGCGTGTAGTTTTCATAGATCGGCTGACCTTGGGCCAGCGCCAGCAACCCTTGGCGCATATGCACCCGACGCTGGAACCGCCCATGACGCAGCACCGCCGCCAGCACGCCGCGATTGGGCGCAAGGAACATGGAGATGGCGAACATGGCAAAGCTGACCAGCACGATGATCGGCCCCGTCGGCAGCGCCGGGGCCGTGGCCGAAAGCGCGGCGCCAATCCACGCCGCCGCCCCGCCACACAGGCCGGAAATCAGCGCCACCCGGTCGGTCCGGTCGGTCCAGAACCGCGCCGTCACTGGCGGAATGATCAGCATGGCCACGATCAGGATCAGCCCGACGATCTTCAGCCCCACGACCGTCACCGCCATCGCAAGCCCCATGATGGAAAGGTCGATGCGGGCCACGTTCACCCCGCTCGAGGCGGCAAATTCCGGGTCAAACGCCACCAGCCCCATCGGCCGGCGCAGCATCAGCACAAGCGCCAGCGTGGCCGCGCCCCCCACCGCGATCACCACCGCATCATTCCACAGCATCCCGGCGGTTGAGCCAAGCAGAAATCCTTCCAAACCGGCGGCGCGCCCCGCGCTCATGGTCTGGATCACGGTCAAAAGCACGATGCCAAAGCCAAAGAACACCGACAGCACCGCACCAATGGCGGCATCTTCGGCCAGCCGCGTGTTACGCGTCAGCCAGTTCACACACAAAAGCCCCAGCCCGGCAGAAACAGCCGACCCCAAAAGCAGGATTGGCAGGTTCCGCCCATCCCCGCCCAGCATCACCATGAGGATAAAGGCCAGCCCGACCCCCGGCAGGGTGGCATGGCTGATCGCGTCGCTCACAAGCGCGCGTTTGCGCAGGTATAGGAATGTGCCCGTCACCCCGGCCGCGACACCCAGAAAACAGGCGCCAATGGTCACCAGCGTGGCGTTATAGCCGAGCTGCAGCGTCAGTGCATCCCACAACATGGTTCAGCGCGCGGCCAGCGCCAGCTGGTCGATCTGCCCGGTGGCCAAGCGCCCGCCATAGGCAATGTCGAGGTTCTCGGGTGTGAAGGCTTCGCCGACGGAGCCTTCGGCAATCTTGCGGGTGTTGATCATGAACACGCGGTCAAAATACTCGGTCACGGTGGCCAGATCGTGATGCACCGCCACCACCGTCTTGCCCTCTTCGCGCAGGCCCTTGAGCACGGCGATAATGGCTTTTTCCGTGGCCGCATCGACCCCGGAAAAAGGTTCGTCCAGCAGGTAGAGATCCGCCCCCTGCGCCAAAGCCCGTGCAAGGAAAACACGCTGTTGCTGGCCGCCCGAAAGCTGGCCGATCTGACGGTCTGCAAAATCGGCCATGCCGACACGCTCAAGGCAGGCCATTGCCGTGTCCCGGTGGCTCTGAAGCACGCGGCGCAACAGACCAAGTTCACGGTAAAGCCCCATCAGAACCACGTCGATCACGCGAGTCGGGAAATCCCAGTCCACACTTGCGCGCTGCGGCACATAGGCAATGCGGGCACGCTGTGCGGCCATCGGCTTGCCATAGACTGTCGCATGTCCGGCCAACGGCTTCACGATGCCCAAGGCGGCCTTGAGAAGGGTCGACTTGCCCGCGCCGTTGGGGCCGATAATCGCCGTCATCGACCCGTCCTTGATCGTCATGTCGACCGAGAACACCACCGGTTTCTGACCATAGGACACGGTCATGCCCCGGATCGCCAGCGGGCTCTCTTCCATGTTCGGCATAGTGGGCACGGCGCCCTGATTTGCCGCCAGTTCAAGTGTCATGGTTAAAACCCTGCCGACAGTTTGCCGTGCATACCGCGCTCGGGCGCGGATCCGCCCAACGCATTGGCAATCACGGTCACATTGTGATCGATCATTCCGATATAGGTGCCCTCATAGGTACCGTCAGGCCCCATGGCGTCAGAAAACAACTCTCCGCCGATCAACACCTTATGACCCTTTGACGCAGCCCCTTCGACAAGTGCGCGGATCGACCGGTCCGAGACCGAGCTTTCCACGAACACCGCGCTGATTTTCCGCGCGACCAGCATATCGACAAGCTCCCCGATCCGGTTCAACCCGGCTTCTGACTCGGTCGAAATGCCTTGAATACCCATGACCTCGAACCCGTAGGCCTGCCCGAAATAACCAAACGCATCATGCGCCGTCAGCAGAACCCGCGCCTCTTGCGGGACGGTCGCCAGTGTATCGACCGCATAGGCCCGCAGGGTTTTGAGTTCGTTAACCAGGGTGGCAGTATTCTCGGCAAATATCGCGGCCTGTTCCGGGGCCTTTTCGCTCAGCGCATCGCGGATACGCTCTGCGACCGTGATCCAAAGGCCCGGATCCATCCACACATGGGGGTCAAACTTGTCGGCATAATCGTCATGCCCACGCAACATTTCGCGCGGCAGCGTATCGGTCACGGCCACGACACTGCTGCGTTTTGCGAGCTTGTGGAAAAACTCTTCCATCTGCGCTTCGAGATACAGACCGTGCCACAACACGAGGTCCGCACGGGTCATCGCAACAATATCCGTGCGCGTCTGACGATAGGCATGCGGGTCTACCCCCGGCCCCATCAGCGCCTTGACCTCGACCAGATCACCGCCGATCCGGCGTGCGGTGTCCGCGATCATGCCGGTGGTCGCCACTACGGAAAGGGTGCCACCCGCCCAGACAGGCGCCGCCAGAGCCATCGCTCCGGCCAGTCCGGTAATCATAAATCCACGTCGCGAGAATCGCATGTCGACTCCTCTGGCTGCGTTTGAAATGAATATGAGAACCATTCGCAAGAAAGTCAACGCAATTGCGAATTATTTGCAAAAAGACTTTACCATATGGTCAAAATATCGCCGCTGACCGCACGCGAATGCTTGAAATGTTAGCGCCCGCATGACACGGTAGGGCCTGTTTTTCGCACAGGACGGACCCATGCAGACGCCCACCAAGACCGACGCTGACCACCAGTTGCCCACGGCGATCGAACCCCGAAATCCCGGCATGGCGCTGGATCTCGACTGGGTGCGCACCGCACAGGCCAACACCTCGGCCATCGAACGCCGCGCCAAGACCCTGCCGGGCCGCCGCTCGGTCAAGAAAGACTATCAGGCCGCGTGGCTCTGTCGTGCCATTTCCTGCATCGACCTGACCACGTTGGCCGGGGACGACACCGAGGGCCGCGTCCGCCGCCTGTGTGCCAAGGCCGCCCAACCAGTGCGCGCCGACATCCTTGAGGCGCTTGGCATGACCGGCCTCACCACCGGCGCGGTCTGCGTCTATCACGACATGGTGCCCACCGCCGTTGACGCCCTCTCGGGCACCGGCATCCCCGTCGCAGCTGTCTCCACTGGCTTTCCGGCGGGCCTTTCGCCCTTTCACCTGCGCGTCGCCGAGATCGGGGAAAGCGTCAAGGCCGGGGCCGAAGAGATCGACATCGTCATCACCCGCCGCCATGTCCTGCAGGGCAACTGGCAGGCACTCTATGACGAAATGGCCGCCTTCCGCGCCGCCAGTGGCGACGCTCATGTCAAAGCCATCCTCGCCACCGGCGAGTTGGGCACGCTCCGCAACGTCGCCCGCGCCTCGCTGGTCTGCATGATGGCGGGCGCCGATTTCATCAAGACCTCCACGGGCAAGGAAAGCGTCAACGCCACCCTGCCCGTATCGCTCGTCATGATCCGCGCCATCCGCGACTACTATGACCGCACCGGCTACCGCGTCGGCTACAAACCCGCCGGCGGCATCTCCAAGGCCAAGGACGCGCTAGTCTACCTGTCGCTAATGAAAGACGAGTTGGGCGACCGCTGGCTGCAACCCGACCTTTTCCGTTTTGGCGCCTCCTCGCTTCTGGGCGACATCGAACGCCAGTTGGAACACCACGTCACCGGCCATTACTCGGCCTCCTACCGCCACGCCATGGCCTGAGGATACCATTATGACCATCAAGGAAATCTTCGAGACCATGGACTACGGCCCCGCCCCCGAATCCGCCGCCGACGCGCTTGCCTGGATCGTCGATCAGGGCGCCGCCTTTGGTCAGTTCATCAATGGCACATGGACCGAACCGCGCAAGGACTTCCAGTCGTCCAATCCCGCCAATGGCGAAACGCTGGCCGACCTGTCCCAAGCCACCGCAGACGAGGTCAACGCCGCCGTCACCGCCGCCCGCAAGGCGCAACCCAAATGGGAAAAACTTGGCGGTCATGGGCGCGCGAAACACCTCTACGCCATCGCGCGGCTCTTGCAGAAACACGCCCGCCTCTTTGCCGTGCTTGAAACCCTCGACAACGGCAAACCGATCCGCGAAAGCCGCGATATCGACATCCCCCTCGCTCAGCGCCATTTCTACTATCACGCGGGCATGGCCCAACTGATGGAGTCCGAACTCCCCGACCAACAGGCTATCGGCGTCTGCGGTCAGATCATCCCGTGGAACTTCCCGCTCCTGATGCTGGCATGGAAAATCGCGCCCGCGCTGGCCATGGGCAATACGGTGGTCCTGAAACCCGCCGAATACACCTCGCTCACCGCCCTTTTGTTTGCCGATATCTGCCAACAGGCGGGCCTTCCGGCAGGTGTCGTGAACATCGTCACCGGTGATGGCGCCGTGGGCGAAATGATCACCACCCACGACGGCATCGACAAGATCGCCTTCACCGGCTCCACCTCGGTCGGCCGCGCCATCCGCGCCGCCACCGCAGGTTCCGGCAAATCGCTCACCCTCGAACTTGGCGGCAAATCCCCCTACATCGTCTTTGACGACGCCGACATAGATTCAGCAATCGAAGGCCTCGTCGACGCAATCTGGTTCAACCAGGGACAGGTCTGCTGCGCCGGATCACGCCTGCTGGTTCAGGAAGGCATCGCCGACCGCTTCCATGAGAAACTCAAGTCCCGCATGGACGGGCTGCGCATTGGCAACCCGCTCGACAAATGCATAGACGTGGGCGCCGTCGTGGACCCGGTTCAACTCAAGACCATCACCGACATGGTCTCGTCCAACACCGAAGGCGAAACCTACCACGCCCGGATCGACCTGCCACCCGAGGGCTGTTTCTATCCACCGACGCTGATCACCGGCCTCGCCCCCTCCGCGCGCCTCATGCAAGAGGAAATCTTCGGCCCGGTTCTGGTCTCCACCACCTTCCGCACCCCGTCCGAAGCGGTCCAGCTTGCCAACAACACCCGCTACGGCCTCGCCGCCTCGCTCTGGAGCGAAAACATCAATCTCGCGCTCGACGTGGCCCCGAAACTGGTTGCCGGCGTGGTCTGGATCAACGCCACCAACCTCTTTGACGCCGCCGCTGGGTTTGGCGGTCTGCGCGAAAGCGGCTTTGGGCGCGAAGGCGGCTGGGAAGGGCTCGCGGCCTACACCAAACCCAAAGGCAGTCCCAAACCCCTCAAACCCATCGAGGCGCTGCCGGGTGACAAAGGCCCGTCCGATCCGCTCGACCGCACGGCCAAGCTTTATGTCGGCGGCAAACAGGCCCGTCCCGACGGCGGCTATTCCCAGACGATCTACGGAAAATCCGGCAACATCCTCGGACAGGCCCCGATCGCCAACCGCAAAGATATCCGCAACGCTGTCGAAGCCGCACAGGCCGCCAAGGGCTGGTCCGGAACAACAGGCCACCTGCGCGCCCAGATCCTCTACTACATCGCCGAAAATCTCTCGACCCGCGCCGATGAATTCGCGCATCGGATCAACGCGCTCACCGGCGCACGCTCGGGCGCGAAAGAGGTCGACGCCGCCATTCACCGCCTCTTCACCTACGCGGCATGGGCCGACAAATACGACGGTCAGGCGCATGGCGTCCCCATTCGCGGTGTGGCGTTGGCGATGAAAGAACCGGTCGGCGTGATCGGCGCCTTCTGCCCCGATGACGCACCGCTTCTCGGGCTGGTTTCCCTCATGGCCCCCGCCATCGCCATGGGCAACCGCGCTATTCTGGTCGCGTCCGAACCCTTCCCGCTGGCCGCTACCGATTTCTACCAGGTGCTGGAAACCTCCGATGTCCCGGCAGGCGTGGTCAATATCCTCACCGGCTCCCATAGCGATCTGGCCAAGCCGCTCGCGGGCCACATGGATGTCGATGCGGTCTGGTCCTTCTCATCGACCGACCTTGCAAAAACCATCGAGCGCGAAAGTGCCCACAACCTCAAACGCACATGGGTCAACAACGCCACTCAGCGCGACTGGTTGGGACCAAAAGGCGAAGGCCGCGCCTTCCTGCAGGCCGCCACCGAGGTCAAGAATATCTGGATCCCCTACGGCGAATAACAAAAGGGGACGGCCGCACCCGGACCGCCCCCTCTTCATTTTGCCAGAAATACTCCGGGGGAGGCCCGCAGGGACGGGGGCAAAGCCCCCTCACACCCCCTTGGGCTTGCCCACCACCACGAACATGAGCGTTTCGGGGTCCAGCAACTCACGCGCCACGCGGTTCACATCCTCCAGCGTCACGGCATTCACCTTGTCGTTGCGCGTCACCATGTAGTCGATCGGCATGTCATCAACCTGCATGCCCACCATGATATTGGCAATCGAACTGTTCCCGTCAAACCGCAGCGGATATGCACCGGTTAAAAGCGCCTTCGCCGCGTCCAGCTCTTCCGCCGTCACGCCCTCGGACGATATCTTGGCCCATTCCTCCCGGATCACGGCAATCGTTTCCCCGATCCGGTCATTGGCCGACGCCACGCTGCCGAGGTAGAGATTGGCAAGGTCTTTCGGCACAAGATAAGAGTAGATTCCGTAAGTCAGCCCGCGTTTCTCGCGCACCTCTGTCATGAGGCGGCTCTCGAACCCGCCCCCCCCAAGGATCGTGCTCAGAAGGTAGGCGGCAAAGAAATCCGGGTCATCGCGATGCATGCCCGCCTGCCCGAAAATCGCGACCGATTGCGGTGTATCGAAATCCACCACGTCGACAGTCCCCGTGATCTGCGGGGCAGACTGCGCGGGCATCGCGGCGCCGGTTTCGGGCAATTCGCCCAGAAGACGATCCAGCAGCGGCCCCAACTCTTCGGCCGTGATATCGCCCACCGCCGACACGTACATGCGATCCTTGGCCAGCGCCCCTCGGTGGGCCGCCACGATGTCCTCCCGGCTCAGCGCCGACACGCTTTCAAGCGTGCCGTTCTCATCCGACCCATACGGGTGATCCCCAAAGACCAGCGCATTGAACCGCGCGCTCGCAATCTTGTCGGGGTCCTTCAGGCTCGACCGAATTCCGCTCAGCACCTGATTACGCACCCGCTCCAGCGCGGTTTCGGGAAAGCTCGGCGCGATCAGCGACAGGCGCAGCAGTTCAAGTGCCTCGTCGCGGTTCTCGCTCAGCACCCGCGCCGAAATCGCCACCGCATCGTCGCCGCTGTCATAGCCGAACTGCGCCGCCAGCGACTCGCCCGCCTTGGCAAAACCCTGCGCATCCAGATCGCCAGCCCCCTCTTCCAGCAATCCCACCATCAGGTTGGTCGCCCCGCGCTTGCCCGGCGCATCTAGTGACGTACCGCCCTTGAAGCGTATTTCCAGCGCCATGAAGGGAATCGATGGCTCTTCGACAAGCCATGCCTTGATCCCACCGGGCGAGGTCACTTCCTTGATCGCGATTTCGGCCATCGCCGGGACCGCCGCCATGAGGGCGACGAAACTCAGAACAAAGCGCATCATTGCGTCACCTCTTCCTCGGCCATCAGCCAGCCGGTCACGGAATTTTTCTTCTCGAACACGGCTCGTGCAGCGGCGACAATCTCTTCTCCCGTCACCGATTGCAGGATCTCGGGCCACTCCTGAATGTCGGCAATCGTCAGCCCCGACGTCAGCGCCCGCCCATAGCGGTTGGCCAACCGACCTACGTCGTCGCGCTCATAGATCTGCGCCGCCCGAAGCTGCATCTTGATCCGCTCAAGCTGCTCTGCATCCACTCCGGTCTCAAGAAACTCGGCCACCGCCGCGTCCATTGCGTCTTCCGCCTCTTGCAGGGACACGCCGGGCACCGGCACCACCGTCAGGTTAAAGGTGGTCCGATCCAGCGACACGCCGCTGTACCATGCCCCCGTGTATACGCTCAGCTTCTGTTCGAACTGCAGTTTCTGGTTCAGAACCGAGGTCGTCCCGCCCCCCAGAATTTCGCCCAGCAAGGTCAGCGCCGCCGCCTGCCGCTGATCGCCGGGATTGCGCTCCGGGGCCAGGTAAGAGCGCGTCACATAGGGCTGCGCGACGCGCGGATCGGTATAAACCATGCGCCGGGGTGTGGTCTGGGGCGGCTCCTGCGGACGGGCACGTTCGGGCAAGTCCGGATTGGCGGGGATCACGCCATAATACTGCTCGGCCAGCGCCTTCACCGCATCGGGCTCCACATCCCCTGCCACGATCAGAATGGCATTGTTGGGGGCGTAATAGGTGCCGTAGTACTCCAGCGCGTCCTGCAATCCGAGCTGTTCCATCTCGTGACGCCAGCCAATGATCGGCACGCCATAACGATGGTTGTAATACTGAACCGCCCCCATCTGTTCCCGAAACAGCGCGCCGGGGCTGTTCTCGACCCGCATGTTGCGTTCCTCGATGATCACGTCGCGCTCGGTCAGAATTTCTTCTTCGCCCAGACGGATATTGACCATCCGGTCGCTTTCCATCTTCATCATCAATTCCAGCCGATCAGCCGCAACCCGTTGAAAATAGGCGGTATAGTCATAGCTGGTAAAGGCGTTGTCCCGCCCACCCTGCGCCGCAACCGTGGCCGAGAACTCACCCGGTTCCAACGTATCGGTGCCCTTGAACAACAGGTGTTCGAGGAAATGCGCCACGCCCGAGACACCGGGCTTTTCATCTGCGGACCCGGCGCGATACCAAACCATATGCACCACAACAGGCGCGCGATGATCCTCAACCACGACCACCTGCATACCGTTATCCAGCGTGAAATCCGTGACCAGATCATTGGCCCAGACAGGCACGGCGCACAACGCCACCCCAAGGGCCAAAGCCAAGCTTCGCAACATAAACACACTCCCGGTTTTTGATGTCTCGGGGAATAGTTACGCCCGCTGCGCCCCGCTGCAAGGGCACAAACGAAGATGTGAGATGACGATTTGCGTTAGACTCAGGATCCCGGCGGCGCCGCAGGCGTCTTGGCCCCGGCTTTGCGCCAGCGCCACCACTCGGGATAATAGTCGAGGTGCTCGCGCTTGTAGATCTCGTTATAGCGATCTTCTTTCACGATGCGGATGTTGGTGAACCGGCCACGCTTGCGCCGGAATTCCGCGTCCTCGGCCCCGACGGTTTGACGGATATTGCCATCCCGCCCCTTGCGCGAGGCGTAGTTGACCAGCGCCCCGTCCGAACTGCCGATCCCTTGCGTGTTGTTGCGCGCCTTGGCCGATCCGCCCAACGCCACCGCCGCGTCCCCAAGCGGGTCCTGATCGGTGATGTTGCCCTGTCCCGGTGTCGGTGCTGGCAGGGCGGCGTAATCCTTGGGCTGGGTAAGCGGTTTGCCGGGAACGATACGGAACTCGTCGGGTCCTTCGCCGTTGGAACTCAGCACGCGAACGCCCTTGTCGTTGCCGCACGCGGCAAGACCCAGAACCAAACCGATCATAAGCACATGCCGCAAACGCATGGCATACCTCCTGCAACCTCGGGCCAAGCTTTACCGCATCGTCACGGCAAGGTCACGCCTCTCTTTTGCTCCCGCCGAAAAACACCAGCCCCAAGGCCCCGGCAAAAATCCACACATCCGCGAGGTTGAAGGCAAAGGGATTGTCGATCCCGCAACAGGACATGTTCAGAAAATCGGCAACAGCCCCGTAAAGCAGCCGGTCAACCACGTTGCCGATCGCCCCCCCGATCAGCAACCCGGCACTGATCATGCCCCATTTGCCCGGCGGATCACGCCGCACCCAGAACAGCACGAAGGCGGATACCGCCAGCGCCACCCCGATCAGCACCCAGCGCGCGGTATCCGCGCTGTTGGCAAACAGGCCGAAATTGATGCCCTCGTTCCACGCCATCGTGAACCGCAACAGCGGCGGCAGCACGTCGATGAACAGCACTTCCCGCAGGTTCAGCAAATGCACCACGGCATATTTGCTCGCCTGATCGGTGATAAAGGCCCAGAATCCGGCCCAGAACACCAGACGCATACGCGCCCCCTTTCTGCCTCTCTGCGAAACGGTGTGCCCCTTGTTTTCAGGGGCTTACACCATGAACTGTGCGGCCCGCCCCGGCGCAGTCCGGGGCACGACCGATCTTGCGTCCCGCCCTAGTGGCGGAAGTGGCGCATGCCGGTGAACACCATCGCCAGCCCCGCCTCGTCCGCGGCCTTGATCACTTCGTCATCCCGCATCGACCCGCCCGGCTGGATCACGCATTTGCCGCCTGCCGCGGCGGCTTCCAGCAACCCATCGGCAAAGGGGAAGAATGCATCCGAGGCCACGGCACAGCCCTTGGCCGGGCTTTCCGCCAAGCCCAGTTCGTCCGCCATGCGGCCCGCCTTGGCGGCCGCGACATTGGCACTGTCCAGACGGCTCATCTGACCGGCACCAACACCAACGGTAGCCCCATCCTTGACGTAGACAATCGCGTTCGACTTGACGTGTTTCGCCACTTTCCACGCGAACAGAAGATCGGCCATTTCCTGCTCACTGGGCGCCTTCTTGGTCACAACCTTAAGGTCTTCCATCCCGACATAGCCCACGTCCTTGTCCTGAACCAGCATCCCGCCGGCGACCTGCTTGTAGGCCGTGATCGGCGCGCGGGTGTCCGGCAGACCCTCGGTCAGCAACAGGCGCAGGTTCTTCTTGGCGGCAAATACCTCGATCGCCTCATCGCTGGCGCCCGGTGCAATCACCACCTCGGTAAAGATTTCCACGATCTTCTGCGCGGTCTCCACGTCCAGCGGCTGGTTCAGCGCCACGATGCCGCCAAACGCGCTGGTGCGGTCACAGTCAAACGCCTTCTGATAGGCATCGACCAGTGTCGCGCCCACGGCCACACCACAGGGGTTGGCGTGCTTGATGATCGCACAGGCCGGACCGTTCGCAGGATCGAACTCCGCCACAAGCTCAAACGCCGCGTCGGTGTCGTTGATGTTGTTATAGCTCAGCTCCTTGCCCTGAAGCTGGCGCGCTGTGGCCACACCCGGACGGTTCGAGCCATCGGTATAGAACGCCGCCTGCTGGTGGCTGTTCTCGCCATAGCGCAGCGTCTGCTTGAGCTCGCCGGCAAAGGCGCGGCGGCGCGGCGTTTCCACGCCAATCGCCTCGGCCATCCAGTTCGAAACAGCCGCATCATAGGCCCCGGTACGGGCATAGGCGATCTGGGCCAGCTTCTTGCGGAACTTCGGACAGGTCGCGCCGTTATGCTGATCCATGTCGCCCAAGAGTTTGTCGTAATCGGCCACATCCACCACCACGGTCACATCGCCGTGGTTCTTGGCAGCGGCGCGGATCATCGCCGGGCCGCCAATGTCGATGTTCTCGATGCAGGTGTCATAATCAGCCCCGGCGGCCACGGTGGCCTCGAACGGGTAAAGGTTCACCACCAGAAGGTCGATCGGGCCAATGCCGTGCTCTTCCATCGCGGCCACATGCTCGGAGTTGCCACGCAGCGCCAGCAGCCCGCCATGCACCTTGGGGTGCAACGTCTTCACGCGCCCGTCCATCATCTCGGGAAAGCCCGTCACCTCGGACACGTCCTTAACGGTCAGCCCGGCATCGCGCAGCGCCTTCGCGCTGCCGCCGGTGGAAAGCAGTTCAACACCGCGCTCGGACAGCGCGCGTCCAAGGTCGATCAATCCGGTCTTGTCGGATACGGAAATCAATGCGCGGCGGATAGGGGTCATGTCGGTCATAGCGTGTGCGGTCCCAGAGGTCAGGTTGTCAGATCCATCTCATCCCGGTTCAGGTCGCGAATGGCCATAGACGAGTCATGCGCCTTGGACACCGACCACCGGATGCGCGTCGCATACTCCATTGCCACGCCAGATAGAACGACCTGTTTTGTCGCGCGGGGCTTTAAACGCCCTTTTTCCAGAAAAACACTGGGTTCCAGTGTCAGATTCAGCTTCGTATCATGTCGGAACACCCACAATTCGCCGCTTTTGAGCGCCACCGAAACCGCCGCGCCGCCCATGTCCAGCTCGGCGTCGGCCTCGGGATGCAGGTGGAATCGCAGGTCAAACGGGATGCCCTGAAGCGCGTGCGCGTCCATCGCCTTGTCAAACCTCCGCTTTGCCGGGTCATCCAGCGCGATCAGCAGGTCTTCTCCCGCCATACCCCGCCCGTCAAAGGTCAGCTCCAGCGTACGTGCATGGGTCAGCCCGTGGGTACGGACATAGCCGTCATGCCCACCTTCGAACCGCAACCCGTCCGGGGCCTGGCTCATCTGGATCGGCACCTCCCGGGGCGCATCCACCAATTGCTCGTCACGCCAGCCGCGCGCGCCATCCCCAAGCCGCGCACTCGACAACCCATCCAGCGACAGGGTGGAGTGCGACGGCGTCGCCCGCCCCGCGCGGCGCCAATCCTCTCCGAAACTGCCGCCCGACCCACAGTTCACGATCAACGGGCGCCGCCCGCTGGTCAGCTCGAACGCCAATGTCGAGGCATGGGCATTGACCGAACTGTCACCCAGTGGGGGTGGGCTCGCATCGACGATTACGCTGGTGCGCCCCGCACTCAGCCGCGCATACCCCATCGCCAGCCCATCCGCCTGCCGCGTCTTGACCGTGCTTTCTGCCAATGCGCTGTCCAGACGGCCCTCCATGCCGCGCCCACCGCCATGAAAGCGCGCCAATCCACCGTCGGCATGGCGCAACGTGCGCAACGTCGGTGCAATCCGCTCAATCGCCTGCATATGCCCGCCTGACACCGGTTTGCCAGCCTCGCCAAGCGCCGTCGCCGCCCATGTCAAAAGCGTGAAGACTTCCAACAGCTCCTCGGGGTTGCGAGTCGGGATACCCCCCTGCTCATCCACCTGCCTTCGGCATTCCCGCTCCAGCGCCTTGCACGCCGGGGTGACATGCCGCTCCATGCCTTCCAGTGCCAGCCCGGCATAGATCAGCCCCGTCAGGGCCTCGAACCGGGGCAATCCCGGCAGGGTCTTGTGCCAGCGGCGGCTGAGAAAAATCGTCTGCTGCCCCAATGAGCGATAAAACGCGTCCGATTGCTCGGCATCCCGCGCGCGCAACAGGAAAAGCGCATGGCTGATCCAGCGAATCACGCGCCGCCCGGTAAGGTCCGGTGTCCACCCCGGCCCTCGCGCCTGCCCATAACGGTCGATCCAGCGCCACAACCACAGCTGCGCCCGCTCACGCGCCGCCGCATCTCCCACGGCGGCAAGGTCATCCATCCACGCAAACCCGTGTAACTCCTGCGCAAACACCTCGTCCGGCACGCCAATGTCCCAGATCGACGTTTCCGGCGCCGTAACCAGATGCCCCGCAAACAGAAAATTCCCCGCCAAAAGCTGCTTGCCGCGCGCATAAAGCCCGATCGTGCGCGGCTCGGGCATGGAGGTGAACCCGGTGGCGGGGCGCGCCATCGTCGAAATCCGCGCATGAACGCGGTGCATCGCCCGCGTATAGCGGGCCGCAAGGCTATTGGGGTCGGACATCTGCTCTGCCTCTACGCTCTTTGGCGTTTGCGCAGGAGTGTAGCCGCGTTCCCCCGACAAGTCACCGACTGAATCGGCTTTCGGGGCTGGGGCAAACCGCTCCGCCGTCCGTTACCACGTCTGTTCGCGTGCAAAATCGACATAGGCCCGCACCCGTGCGGGCATGTTCCGCTTGCTGAGATAATTCAACGAGAACCGCGGCAACGCTTCGGTCTGCCCCTTGAGAACCTCGACCAGAGCACCAGACTGCAGATGCTCCCGGACAAGATGCCGATAGATATAGGCCAACCCAAGCCCCGACCGGGCCGAGGCCGCGATCGAGCCCACGTCATTCGCGATCACACGCGGTGTCGGCATGACCGAATACGGCCCATCAGGCCCGGCAAACACCCACGGCGCGAGCGTGCCGGACCTGTCAAAGGCAAAGCACACGCCCGCATGCGCGGCCACGTCCTCGGGGGTCTCGATCGGAGGCGCCTTTTCGAGGTATTCCCCGGACGCCACAAGCGCCATCTGCTGCACGGGGCCAACCGCAAAGGCATAGGTGTCCGGGTCAAGCAACGTCTCCGCCCTGATGGCCAGATCCGCCCCCCCGGTCACAAGGTCCACCTTTTCCTCGTCATAAAGCACCTCGATCACCAATCCGGGGTGCCGCTTCGCAAATGCGGCATTCAGCTCGTCAAGAAACAGTCGGCTGGCCCCGATCGGCGCCGTGATGCGCAACAGCCCGGCCAGGCCCGTTTCGGTTGAATGCACGTCACCCAGCGCGCTTTCAAGTTCGCGGATCGCGGGCAGGCTGCGCCGGTAAAGCGTCTCTCCTGCCTTGGTCAGCGCTATCGCCCGCGTGGTGCGCTCCAGAAGACGCACCCCCAGACGGTCCTCGAACCGCTGCACCGCCTCGCTCACCGTCCCCGCCCCAAGGCCCAGCTTATCCGCCGCCGCGCGAAAACCGCCCTCCTGCGCCACGGCGACAAAGATCGCCACATCACTCAACTCGTTTCGACGCATTGTTCGATTTTCCTTACAGATTGATCAAATATGGCCTGTTTTTCTAACAGATAGAGCGCCCTACTTTGGTTGGCAACAGAAACCCTGCGCGGCTCCACCCACGCAGACCACCGAAAGGAAAGACCAATGAGTGAAATGAAAATCTGGGACCTGCACATGCACTTCAACGGCCCCTTGGACGAAAACAGCGCCAAGGGCATGATGCAACTTGCCGAAAGCATCGCCGAGGAACCCGGTGTCGTCTGGAAGATCTGGACCCACGAAGCCGGGACCGCGCATTTCGGATCGACTTACCTGTTCCGCGACCTCGCAGCGCTCGAAACCTACAAGGCCATGCATCTCGAGCGCCTCGCCGCCTTCGGCATTACCGAGATCACGGACCATGTTTTTGATATCATGGAAGACCTGAGCACCGTCACGCACGCGCCCCTGTCCGCCGCGCAGTAACCGCCAAACTGGCATCGGCCAGCACCCAGCGATCAGACGGCCGGTGCCCCCTCCAAGCCAATCAAGGGATCAAACCGATGACACCAAGAACCTTCCTCACACTTCACGGCGCAATCTATGCCGTTTTTGCCGTGGCCCTGTTCGTTATTCCCGTCCTGCTCTGGCCGAACTACGGGGTGGAATTGAACGACCACTACGCGGTCTTCCTGTCCCAGCACAACAGCATCTTCCTCGGCGGGATCGCTATCATCAGCATCCTGCTCCGCGATACGTCGGACATTTCCACACAACGCAAGATTCTCACAGGCCTGATGTGGACCAACGTCCTCGGCTTTGCGATCACGCTCTATGCGGCCCTGACCGGTATCTTCACCGGCTTCGGCTGGTCCGACCCGGCGTTTTTCGCCCTGCTCGCCGTGCTGAGCTTCCTGCAAAAAGGCAAGCTGAACGCCTGAGGCCGTGCGCGGAAACCCAGTCCGCGCTTACCCCGCCTTGCGCAGGCAGGCCACGTAAAACCCGTCCATGCCGCCCCGATCCGCCCAGTAGTCGGGGCGCAGACGCAATCCACCTTCTTCCGTGATCCACGCCGGGTCGATCCCCGGAAGCTCCAGCGCCGCACGGTCAACCGTGACATCCTTGTGGCGCGCCACGGCCTCTTCCACCTGCACTTCGCCCTCGTCCGGCAAAAGCGAACAGGTGCAAAACACCAGCCGCCCGCCCGGTTTGACCAGAGACAGCGCGTGGTCGATCATCCAGGATTGCATACCGATCAACTCGCCGAATTCGCTGCCATCCTTGGCATGGGGCAAATCCGGGTGCCGCCGAATCGTACCCGTTGCTGAACAAGGCGCATCCAGCAGCACCGCGTCATAGCTGCCCTTCTGGGACATCACGTCGCCGACGATCAATTCGGCATTCAGCCCCGTGCGTTCGAGGTTTTCGCGCACCCGTTCCATTCGCGCCGGATTATCATCCACCGCCGTAACCTTGGCGCCACTGGCGGCAATCTGCATGGTCTTGCCACCGGGCGCGGCACAAAGATCAAGCACATGCTCGCCCTCTTGTGCATTGAGCACCTTCGCCGGAATCGCAGCAGCCGCGTCCTGTACCCACCACTCCCCGCTTGCAAACCCGGCCAGTTTCGACACCTGCCCGGCCTCCATCAACCGGACAGACCCGGTCTCAAGCAGGGTGCCGCCAACCGCCTCGGCCACCGCCGCCGCGTCGCCCCTGGCAGTCAGATCAAGCGGCGCTCCGGCGAAATGCGCCGCTTCCATCGCGGCCACGGTTTCGGGCCCATAGGCCGCGACCATCGGCCCACGCAGCCATTTCGGCAGACGCGGCACCCGCAGGATATTCCACGCCTCGGCCCCTTGCGCCGCCACCTTGCGCAGCACCGCATTCACCAGCCCCTTCATCGACTGGGTGCGTTTGTTGCGCGCCACGATCTCGACCGCGTCATTCACGACGCCATGCGCCGCACCGCCCTGGCACAGCTCTACGGTCGCCAGCCGCAGCACGTTGCGCACGGTCAAAGGTGGGTATTTCTGCAAGTGTTTCTGCAACATCCGGTCCGCCCGCTCGAGCCCTCGCAGGGTTTCCATAGCAAGCCGTTGTGCCCGTGCCCTTTCCTGCGGCTCCAGCCGCTCCAGCGCCCCGGCGCCGATCAACTCGGACATCAGCCGCCCTTCCCCGAGCACCTGATCCAGCAGGTAAACCGCGCTGCGACGAGTCTGCACCCCTGATTTTGCCATTGGCTCGCGACTCCTTGTTCTCTTGTGCGCGTCGGACGGGCGCGTATATCAAGGGTCAAGCCCGAAAGGAACCCGCCATGAGCGATCAGACCGCCAAAGACAACCCATCCGATCTTCCCCCCGCCGCCCAACGCGCCCTTGCCGAGGCCGAAGAGCGCCGCAAAAAGGCCAAGGCGCTTGAAATGCCAACCGAACTCGGTGGGCGCGACGGCCCCGAACCGGTCCGTTATGGCGACTGGGAAAAAAAGGGCATCGCCATAGACTTCTGAAGCCCGCTTTTGCTGGGCGCCGCACGGCAAGGGCCTCAAAGAAAAGACCCGCGGCAACACATCCGCGGGTCTTTTTTCATTCAGTGCCGGATCAGGTCAGGCGGACTTATTGCGTTTGCGCCGAGAAGCCGCGCCCAGAGCGCCAAGAGCGGTCAAAAGCATCCAACCGGCGGCAGGAAGCGGCACGACGCCAAGCGCCTCGTCATCTTCCAGCAGGAAGGCCGTTTCGCCACCTTTGACACTGGTATTCTGCAAGTATGATCCGGTGGTGCTTGAACGCTGCCATGCAAAGGTCGTGCCTTGAGCATCGGTGTCATGATAGACCGACAGCCAGTAATCCCCCGCACCAAGAGACAATACAGAATCAAAGGTCAGCGTGTATTCGCGAATATCGGCACCAGCCAGGCCATTATGATCAACGCCGGTATCCGTGTTCGAAACCATTGTGAAGGACACGTCCGCGATCAGAGAACCAAGTGCCCCGGCCGCATCGTTATAAACCTGAATGGCAAAGTCGAGAGGATTCGGCTCGACACCCGATGTCCAGTGTACGCCCCAAAAGGTCAGACGCCAGAGATTGCTCGCCGAGCTCAGCGAGAAATCGTCGAAGACTTGAAAACCGCCTTCCGAGAAATGCGCACCGTCCACCGGCGCGCCGGGATTGAAGGATTGGTCCACAAGCGTTGCTGCATGTGCAGTCGCAGTGCCTGCACATACAATTGCGGATGCTGCTACAAAATTCTTTATCACGATAGTACCCCCGAATTAACAAAGTATATAATCGAAGAACCATAACTTCCGGGTGGGGAACCGCCAAACATTTTTTTGCCAAAAGCGTCGATCGCCCATTACCGTTTCCGGCACCACAAACTGCCAGAATGCTCTGGAACCCAGGCCCGGTGACGACGGCGGATGCAAGGTGAGCAAGGGCAATCTCTATCTGAGGGGGGGGGCCTTTTTGGAAGCTCGATGCCAGCTCACGGATCGCTGACCGTATTTTGTCTCGCAAACGCCAACAAGCACCTCTCGGAATTCCATTTTCTTCAGGCCATGACGAAACGGTTGGCCGGAACAAGAGTCGTCACCTAGACTCAACGCCAAGTGTCCGCGGCGCCCCCTCTTCTCAATGGTTTAAAACTCCCATAACGCGACGCCCGCCGCGTTAAACCGCCCTCTTCGGAGGGGCGATACCGACGCAATACCGACGGAATACCGACGTGATACCGAACGCCAGATCCCCTGTTAACCAAGGGATCTGGCAGTGATTCGTTGCAAAACTCAGAGACCCAGCGCGCGCCGCCGTTCCTCGGCAAATCCCTGCACCAGTCGATCTGCCACCAGCGCCAGGATCGCCATCGCCGCCCCGGCCGTGATGCCCAGCCCGACATCCGCCTGCCCAAGGGCAAGATAGATCGACTGACCCAGCCCGGTTGTCCCGATCAGCGCGGCGATCACGAGCATCGCAAAGGCATAAAGGATGGTCTGGTTCAGGCCCAGCAGGATCGTCGGCGCCGCATAAGGCGCGCGCACTTCGAACATGGTTTGCCATTTGCCCGCCCCGCTGGCCTGCGCCGCCTCGATCATCTCCTCGGGCGTCGTGGTTAGCCCATGGCGCGTATAGCGGATCATCGGCACGATCGCGTACAGGCAGATCGCCAGATAGGCCGAGAATTCGCCGATCTGGAAGAACATCAGCACCGGGATCAGGAAGACAAAAAGCGGGATCGTCTGCAGCAGGTCACAGACCGGGCGGATCACCCGCCATGCCATCGGACTGACCGCCGCCCAAAGACCCAGAAGACCACCGACAACAGCGCAACTCACCACCGAAGCCCCTGAAAGATAAAGCGAAAGCAGCGCCCTCTCCCACAGTCCCGAGATCAGCACGAGACCCAACAGGATCACCACGAGCCGTGTCAGTTTCCACCCCCCGGACACCCAGCCCAAGGCCCCGGCTCCAATGATCACCACCGGCCATGGCAGTTGCGCGATACCAATCTCCAGCATCAGCGCCAACAGCATCACGATGGCCCCTGCGGCCAACCGTCCACGCCAGGCCAAAAGCGCAGCGATCACCGCTGCAATACCAAAGAATACTGCGCTATGCTGGGCCGTCCATTTGAAACCCCAGGTAAACGGCAGAACCGCGTCGGCAAGACCAATCCGTAACGGTAGAAGGCCATAGAACATCACGTTGTTCTTGAGCGCATCCAGCGTCGCGCCGTGATCGGCCGTAAAGGCCCCCACACCTGCATCCACGCGATCGGCCACACCGTCAAACATGGCCACGCCATCCGGGTTCCACCCCGCGACAACCGACCAAACAGCCACAGCCGCGCCGGCGCCAAACAGCCCCCAGACAATCTGCTTGTTCTGACGCGCGCGCGGCAAAGCCAGCGCGCCCGACATCCGGTCGATCACGATGGCAAACACCACGATCACCAAACCCGCAAGAAAAGCCTGCCCGAACAAGGCCTTGCGCATGGTCAAAAGCACTTCCCAGCCGATATCGTCAAACCCGCCAATCACGGCGGCGATGATCACCATCGACAGGGCCGCCATCAGGCATTGGTTCACACCGATCATGATCTGCGTCGTCGCTGCCGGAATCTCGACAAGGAACAACTGTTGCCGCCGCGTGCCCCCGGACATCACCGCCGCCTCCCGGATTTCCGGTTCCACCCGTTCCAGCCCCAACAGCACATTGCGCGCCATGGGCGGCGCGGCATAAATCGCCGAGGCGATCAGACCCACCACCGGTCCAAAGCCAAACAGCACCAGCAACGGCGTCAGATAGGCAAATGTCGGCACCGTCTGCATGATGTCCAAAAGCGCCTGAACTGCCCCCTTGAGCCGCGGCACCTCGAACGCCAGAATGCCGATTGCCAGACCACTGATCAAGGCAAGCGGCACCGAAACAACCACCAGCGCCAGCGTGTTCATGCTTTCGGCCCAATAGCCCGACAGAACCACGAACCCGAGGCCAAAGAACCCAAGTGCTGCCAGTCGCAGCCCGCCGATCCACCAGCCAAGCGCCGTGACACTACCCACCACCAAGGGCCATGGCGCCTGCCCCAAAAGCCAACTCACCCAGTTCATCGGAAAGCTCAATGCGAACGAGAAACCTCGGGCTATGGGCTTGAAAATACTCAGAAAGCCGCCAACAACAGCCCCCATCCATTCGGTCATGGGCACCGTCAGGGCCGTCGGCCAGCCCACCAGCCACTCGAACTGTCCACCCAGCAGACGGCACAGAACCGCCACCACGAGCACCAGTACCGCCGCCTGTGCTCCCCGCGTCAGCGACAGGCTCATGCCTCGTCCACCTGCAGGGCGGCAGCAAGGTCCGCAGGCTGCACCGCCCCGACCAGCTTGCCATCGCGATCATGCACCGGAACCGGCTCGTAAAGCGACATGCACTTGGCCAGCGCCGTGTCCAGCGTCATGCCCACACGCAGACCCGGATCATCCGGCATGTGCTCGGGGATCTCCTTGAGCATCACCGATTCCACGCAAGCATGCCGTCCCTTGGCAACATCCTTGGAAAACTCGGCGACATAATCGTTTACTGGGCGCAGCACGATTTCCTCGGGCGTACCGATCTGAACAATCTCGCCATCCTTCATGATCGCTATCCGGTCCGCCAGCTTGAGCGCCTCGGTGATGTCATGCGTGATGAACACGATGGATTTCTTCAACGTCGCCTGAATGTTCAGGAATTCGTCCTGCAACTGCCGCCGGATCAGCGGGTCCAACGCCGAAAACGGTTCATCCAGGAACCAGATGTCGGGGTTCACAGCCAGCGACCGGGCAATCCCGACACGCTGGCGTTGCCCACCGGAAAGCTCACGCGGATAGGCATCCTCGCGCCCCTGCAGCCCCACAAGCTCGATCACCTCCAAGGCCCGCTTGCGGCGTTCCTTCTTGCCCGCGCCCTGCATCTTGAGCGGAAAGCCAACGTTGTCGGCCACGCTCATATGGGGGAACAGGCCGAAATGCTGAAACACCATGCCCAGCTTGCGCCGGCGCAGGTCGATCAGCCGTTTCTCGCTGGCCTTCAGGATATCCTCGCCATCAACATGCACCGCCCCGGCTGTGGGTTCGACAAGCCGGGAGATGCAGCGGATCAGGGTCGATTTTCCCGACCCTGACAAGCCCATGATCACGAACAGCTCCCCCGCGCGCACTTCGAAATTCGCATCGCGCACGGCCGGGATGAGGCCCTTGCCAATCAGATTTTCGGCAATCGCCGGGCCGTCATGCGCGGCTTGCGCCTCGCGCAACGCCGCCGACGCGCGTTCCCCGAATACCTGCCACAGGCCCTCGACCTTGATCGCCGGGGCAGAACTGTTCGCTTCGCTCATGGCCGTTTACTTGGTTGCCGCGTCGACGACGGGTTTCCACTTGGCCTCGTTCGCGCCCATCCACGCCGCGACCACGTCTTCAACCTTACGCCCGTCAACGTCGACGGCACCCATCATCGGCTGCTGGTCTTCCACGGCGAGCGTGTAGTTAACCAGAATTTCATGCGCGGCAGGCCATTGTTCTTTCAGACCCGGCCAACCGGCTTTGAAAATCCGCGACGGCGCAAAATCACAATCGTTAACGGCATTCGGGTTCGGCCCCCATGCCGGATCTTCGAAACAGGCCGCTTCACCGGCGGGCAGTTCGACGAATTTCACATCATAGGCCGACATCGCCCAATGCGGCTGCCAGAAGGTGATGAGCAGCGGCGATTTCTTTTCGGTCGATGCGCGCAGTTCTGCGATCAGCGCACCTTCCGACCCGGCTGGAACGGCCTTGAACGGCAGGTCCAACCCGGTCATGCGGTCCGCACCCGGAGTGCCCCAATCTGCGGGGTAGTCCACCAGACGCCCCTGCGGCAGGGTTTCGGCGGTGGCAAAGTTCATCGCGCAATCCTTGAGCGCTTCCCACGCCGGCAGGCCGGGGCACAGATCGGCGACATGCGCCGGATAGGCAATGCCTTCCTTGGCATCGAGACCAAGGTCGGAAAGCTCTTCCAGTTTGCCTTCGCCCTTGAGCACGGCATATTGATCCGACACGTTCGACGACCAGATTTCCAGCGTGGCGTGAATGTCACCATCCGCGATGGCCTGGAACTGGTTCATCATGCCGGCGGTGACATATTCCACCTTGTACCCGGCGGCCTTGAGCATCTCGCCCGCAACATGGGTGGTGACATGCTGACCGGTCCATTCATTGATGGCCAACTTGATGGGTTTATCAACATTGCCCATCTCCGCCGCACCCAGTGCTCCGGCGCAAATGGCGGTCATGGCAAGGGCCGACAGGCCCGACTTGATCGTCGTCTTCATGAGTTTCTCCCCTTGGCGCGACCATTTCTTGAATGGCCATTTAAGTTTTTGATTGTCGGCATAAGAACACACGCGAGGTCTTCTGCCAACAAAAATGTCGCGGCTTCTAGTCTAAGGGGAATCACCGCGACCCCCAAATGCACTTTCCCGCACATCTGAACGACGGGAAAGCGATATCTTTTCAATCACTTCGGCGCAAGTTCATAGCCCCAACACATCCAGCATATCATATTGACCGGGCTTCTTGTCCTGCCCCCAAAGCGCCGCCTTGAGCGCACCGCGCGCAAAAATAGAGCGATCCGTTGCCAGATGGCGCAATACGATCCGCTCGCCCGCTGCCGCGAAAAGCACGTCATGTTCCCCAACAATGTCGCCGCCACGAATGGCCGTGAACCCTATGTCCCCCCGCTTGCGCGCGCCGGTGATCCCGTCTCGCCCGCGATCCGCCACGTCCGCCAGTTTCACACCGCGGCCCTCAGCCGCTGCCTCACCCAGCATAAGCGCCGTTCCCGATGGGGCATCGACCTTGTGGTGATGATGCGCCTCAATAATTTCGATGTCGAAATCCTCGTCCAGCGCCTCGGCCACCTTGCGGGTGAGCACCGTCAACAGGTTCACGCCCAGACTCATGTTTCCGGCACGAACGATCACCGCATGGCGCGCACAGGGATCAAGCTTGGCAATATCTTCGTTCGTCATGCCTGTTGTGCCAATCACATGCACCGCCCGCGCCTGTGCGGCGAGCTTGGCAAACTCGATCGTGGCCGCAGGGGCCGTAAAGTCGATCACCGCCTGCGCCTTTGCAAAGGCATCGAGCGGCTGATCCGTTACCGTCACACCCAGCGCCGCGCCGCCCATGGCCTCGCCCACGTCGCGCCCGACCCAATCGTGCCCCGCGCGCTCCACCACACCAACCAACCGCGCCTTGTCACTGTCGACCACGGTCTTGATCAGCATCTGCCCCATCCGGCCAGAGGCCCCGGTGATCACGATACCCGGCAGGTCTTCCATTGCGCTGTCTCCATGGTTGCACATCGTCTTGGGCCCTGCTTACCCAATGCCTGCCTGCTTGGCAAAGCCTATGGAAAGCCCTAAGTGGGGAACATGGCAAAGAACAGATATCAAGATGACTCCGGCCCCTCCCAACGACAACTTCGCGTTGGCGAACTGATCCGCCGCACCTTGTCCGAGGTGCTGGCCCGCGGAGACATCCACGACCCCGACCTCAACCGCATGTCGATTACTGTGGGCGAGGTCCGCACCTCCCCTGATCTCAGGATCGCCACCGCCTATGTGCTGCCCCTCGGCGGCAAGGGACAGGAAGACGTGATCGCGCTCCTGGCCCGCAACAAGGGCGAGCTGCGCCGCATCGTCGGCAAGAAGACGGGGCTGAAATTCGCCCCCGACCTGCGCTTCCAGCTTGATCAGACCTTCGACCAGATGGACGAAACCCGCCGCATGCTCTCCGAGGACCGGGTCCGCCAGGACACCGAAGACCAGTGAGACTCCGCGCCCTGATCTTTGCGACGCTGACGGCCCTTCTGCCCAACCTGGCAGGCGCCGTGACATGCAAGGACATGGCATACAAGGGCAACAGCTACACCGTCTGCGAGGTCGACCCCGCCAAAGAAGACCTGCGCCTGTTCCTGCGGGATGCAGACGGAGACATCCTGGGACAGTTTCCGGCAATCAACCACACTCTGCCAGACGGTCAGTCCCTGAGTTTCGCCATGAACGCGGGTATGTATCACGCCGACCGCGCGCCCGTCGGCTATTACCGCGAAGGCGACAAGACCGAAGGCCGCCTGCTCACCGGCGCGAGCAAGGGCAATTTCGGCCTCCTGCCCAATGGCGTGTTCTGCATCCGTGACACCCGCGCCGACGTGTTCGAAACTCTGAAGTTCGAGAAATCCCGCCCCGAGTGCACCTATGCCACTCAATCCGGCCCGATGCTGGTCATTGACGGCGCATTGCACCCGCGCTTCCTTGCCGACAGCACGTCGCGCTACATCCGTAACGGGGTCGGCACGACGCGGGATGGCCAGCGCGCCATGTTCGTGATCTCCAACAACAGCCTCACCTTTCACCAGTTCGGCTCGTTCTTTCGCGATGTTCTGAAAACCCCTAACGCCCTCTATTTCGACGGCAAGATCAGCCGCCTGCACGCGCCCGAGCTTGATCGGTCCGACGCAGGTTTCTGGCTGGGTCCGATCGTGGGCGTGGTGGCGCCCGACTGACCCGATCTTTCTTTTTCCGGAAATACCCCCGGGGAGTCTCAGCTTGCTGAGACGGGGCAGCGCCCCCAGCACCGGTCCGGGTTTGACAGACCCCGACCAATCCGCTACCCCGCCGCCCTCGCCCTCAATCACGGAAGACATCATGGGACGCAAACGCAAGGGACGCGACATTTCCGGCTGGCTGGTCGTGGACAAACCCGCGGGCATGACCTCCACCGCCGTGGTCAACAAGGTCCGCTGGGCGCTGGACGCCAAAAAGGCTGGGCACGCTGGCACGCTTGATCCCGAGGCCACCGGCGTTCTGGCGATCGCGCTTGGCGAGGCGACCAAGACCGTGCCATTCATCACCGACGCGCTCAAGGCCTACAGCTTCACCGTGCGGCTGGGACAGGCCACCAACACCGACGACGCCGAAGGCGAAATCATCGCGACATCCGACCTGCGCCCCTCTGACGACGAGATCAAGGACGCACTTGGCCAGTTTGTCGGCGACATCATGCAAGTGCCACCCAAATTCTCGGCCGTGAAAGTCGACGGCCAGCGCGCCTACAAGCTGGCCCGCGATGGCGAGGATGTCGAGCTCACAGCGCGCCCTCTCTGGGTCGAGGAACTGGTCCTCACCGACCGCGAAGACGATGATCACGTCACACTGGAAATGACCTGCGGCAAGGGCGGTTACGTGCGTTCCATTGCCCGAGATCTCGGCGCGGCCCTGGGCTGTCATGGCCACGTGCGCGAACTGCGCCGCATCTGGTCCGGCCCGTTCGACGCCCAAGACGGCATCACTGTCGAACAGATCGACGCGCTGGCAAAGTCTCCGGATCTCGATGCCTTCCTGCGTCCGCTCGAAGAAGGGCTTGCCGACCTCCCCGAAGTCAAGGCAACGGCCGCCGGTGCCACGCGTCTGCGCAATGGCAACCCCGGCATGGTCATCGCTTCCGACGTGGATTACGGTGAAGAATGCTGGGCCTCCTTCGAAGGACAGGCGGTCGCCGTGGGTATTTACAAGGCGGGCGAACTGCACCCCAGCCGCGTCTTTGTCCAACCTACGGAATGATCACCCGCGACTTCCAAAAGGACGACGCGGCCTCGTCGGCGATCTACTCGGATTGCGAGATCTATCGCTATGCCCTGACCCGCGTTTGGGACGAAAACGCGCCCAAGGTGTTGTTCATCATGCTCAACCCGTCCAAGGCAACCGAGCGCCAGAACGACCCGACAATCGAACGATGCGAACGCCGCGCCCGCGCCCTTGGTTTTGGCGGATTCCGGGCCGTGAACATCTTCGGCTTGCGCGAAACCGACCCCAAGAAACTGCGCCGGCACGCCGCCCCCACCGGCCCCGACAACGATGGCGTGGTTGCCCAAAGCTGTCTCTGGGCCGACACGATCATTGCCGCTTGGGGGGCGCATGGCGACCATTTGGGGCGGGGAGTCGAGATGCGTGAGGTTCTCCGCGCCACCGGTCGCCCGATCCACCACCTCGGCCTGACCAAACACGGCCATCCCCGGCATCCGCTCTACATTGCCTACGCAACGCAACCTTCGGTCTGGGTTCTTGGGGAACCGACTGGGGCACTTTCACGTTAACCATTGACTCCATTAAAGATTTACCCGGAGCCGGCGCTATGCGGTAATGATGCTGGGTAAGTGTGGAGTTGTGACGCGATGCTTATGATCGCAGGATTGTTGGGTCTTATGGCCGGGGCCGCCGCTTTCGTGGCCCTGGATGTTGGTGGGGACGATTCAGAGACGGAAGCCGACGAGCGGCTTTCCCAGGAGGTTGCCGAAACTGCGTCACAGAACATCACGGCAGGCTTCCCCGACGATGCGCCGGAGACGCCCGACATCTCGAGCAAAATCCTGACCGGCACCTCTGGACATGACATTCTGTCCGGCGGCGCTGAGGCCGACATCATCGACGGCGGGGCCGGAAACGACCAGATCAACGGATATGACGGCGACGACAGCATCACGGGCGGCGATGGCCGTGACGATCTGCACGGGGCCGAGGGCGATGATGTCCTCTCCAGCGGCGACGGCGATGATGTTATCCATGGCGAAGATGGCGACGACACCCAACAGGGCGATGGCGGTGATGACACACTCTTTGGGCATTCCGGCGACGATATCCTCTATGGCAACGAGGGCGCGGATTCGCTTGTCGGCGGTCAAGGACAAGACGCCTTGCGCGGCGGCGGCGGTGCCGACGCGCTACACGGCGGGCTGGACGATGATCACATGAATGGCGGCACCGGCGAAGACACGCTCTTTGGCGGCGATGGTCAGGATACGATCCTCGGCATTGGCGACGATGAAACCGACTTTCTGAACGGCGGCGATGGCGACGACATTCTTGTGGGCGGGCGCGGTGACATTTTGACCGGCGGCACAGGTGCGGACATGTTTCTTCTTGGCGCAGATGAAACAGCTGATGAAACCTTGAGGGTCATGGACTTCGACCCGGATCGGGACAATCTCGTCCTGCTCTACGACGATGCCACGGGGGATCCGACCATCACCATAGAGCCCGATCCAAACAGCCAGAATAGCATTCTGGTTCTGGTGAACGGCACCGAATTGGCCGTGGTGCATGGTGCCGTCGGTCTGGAAGCGACCGACATCGCGCTCCTGCCACAAGGCAATGCGGCGGCGTCCGAAATGTTGCGGGTCTGATCACGCCCCTTTCCTTTTCGCACGATATCTCCTATACGCGCGCATCTGTTGAACGAATCTCGACAGATTTCTCCACGGACCTTGCTGGACGACATCCCGGCTTGTGCCCTTAACCTTCAACCTAAGGAGACCCCGATGTCGATCACTGCTGACGAAAAAGCACGCCTGATGAAAGAATTCGCAACCAAGGAAGGCGACACCGGTTCGCCCGAAGTTCAGGTTGCAATCCTCACCTCGCGCATCAACACCCTGACCGAGCACTTCAAAACCCACAAAAAAGACAACCACGGTCGCCGTGGTCTTCTGAAAATGGTTGCTCAGCGCCGTAAGCTGCTGGACTACCTGAAGGGCAAAGAAGAAGCACGCTATCAGGACCTGATCAAACGTCTGGGCATCCGCCGCTAAGTCGTTCCGATCCGGAAACAAGAAACGCCCGCTCAACCGAGCGGGCGTTTTCTTTTTTGGGAAAGCGTAGCGCGGTTACTGCAACTGAGCAGTCTCGCTGGCCTTGATTACGGCGGCCACCCGCTTGCCTATTTCGCGGCTCGCCTTGAGCGACGGGTGAATCATGTCCGCCCCGTGATACGAACGATCCCCATGCGGCACCAGATCCTTGAGCGACACAAAATGGACGTTGGGCAAGATCTCTGCCAGTTTCTCGATCCGCGCTTCCAGCTTGTCACCGTCATCGCGACACTCCTCGATCGGAGACCAGACACCGGGGCTACGCAGATAGCCAACATAGACAATGTTCGCTCCGGTCTTGCGCAGCGAATCCACCAGATGTGGAATAGCGCCCTTGCGCCCGTCTTCCGAGATCATGCGTTCAATCTTGGGATCACACGCCACACAGCCACAGCCCAGCCACAGGTCGTTGCCGCCACCGTTCAGCACAATCCAATCCCAGTTACCCTCTTTGTACTGGTTGGCAATCTTCATCCCCATCGAGCCCGAAATCGGCAAACCATAGATGATGCGCGCGCCACCAATCGAGCGGTTCAGCACCGGTTCGCCAAGTTCATTGGCCAGAGAATGCGTGATCGAACGCTCTGTGACCCCATGCCAGGCCATCAGGGAATCGCCCATGGCGAGAATACGTGGCCCATCCGCGCGCGAGACATTGTCCACTTGGCTGCGGGTTACGGTTTCAGAACAGCCTGCCAAAAACAAAACGGCAGCCGCGAGAAGGGAAAGGGTGAATTTCATCAATCTGCTCTCAATTCGGGGGCGTCGCCTCTTTACACATTAAGGTGTGACGCTGTTTGTGGAGTGCCGGTCCAGTTGCCCCCAATGGCCCGACGCATTGGCCACAGTATTGCCGCATTTTTGCCAAAAATCCATTCCTCGGCTGTAAACAATCTGTTGCCGCCTCGCGATCACAACGCGGTTTCATCCTTATCTGCTCACGAAACCGTTCAAAAATCGTTGTTTCCAAATCCCCTGTTTTCAGATATGGCCCCTGCATCTGAGACGGTGTGCCCTGACCCTTGGCACTCGGAAGAAGGATGAAAAGGGGTCGGCGGCAATGGGGCCGCCATTGAAACGGGAGACCCGGGATACGCCTGGGAGCGCTCCCAACTAGGAAAAACTGATGTTTGATGTAACGACGAAAACCATGCAGTGGGGCGAGGAAACGCTCACACTGGAAACGGGCAAGGTTGCCCGTCAGGCCGACGGCTGTGTGATCGCCACTCTGGGCGAGACCTCGGTCATGGCCGCCGTGACTTTTGCAAAGTCACCCAAGCCCGGTCAGGACTTCTTTCCGCTGACCGTTCACTACCAGGAAAAATACTATGCCGCCGGTAAAGTGCCCGGTGGTTTCTTCAAGCGTGAAGCGCGTCCGACCGAAAAAGAGACGCTGACCGCACGCCTGATCGACCGTCCGATCCGCCCGCTGTTTGTCCCCGGCTTCAAGAACGAAGTTCTGGTGATGTGCACCGTGTTGAGCCACGACCTCGTCAACGACCCCGACATCGTCGCCATGATCGCTGCCTCGGCCGCACTGACCATCTCGGGTGCACCGTTCATGGGCCCGATCGCGGGTGCACGCGTTGGTTTTGAAGACGGTGAATACATCCTGAATCCGACCGTCGACGACATGCAGGACCTGCGCAACAACCCCGATCAGCGCCTTGATCTGGTTGTGGCAGGCACCAAGGACGCCGTGATGATGGTGGAATCGGAAGCGTACGAGCTGACCGAAGCCGAAATGCTGGGTGCCGTGACCTTTGCGCACGAACAGATCCAGCCGGTCATCGACCTGATCATTTCGCTTGCCGAAGATGCCGCGAAAGAGCCGTTCGACTTCCAGGCACCGGACTACTCGGAACTTTACGAAGCCGTTAAAGCTGCCGGTGAAGAGCAGATGCGTGCCGCCTTTGCCATCTCGGACAAGCAAGAGCGCACCACCGCTGTTGCCGCCGCGCGCGACGCAATCAAGGAAGCCCTCACAGAAGAGCAACTGGAAGACGCCAACCTTGGCTCGGCCCTGAAAAAGCTCGAAGCCGGCATCCTGCGCGGTGACGTTGTGAAAACCGGCACCCGGATCGACGGCCGTAAAACCGACGAAGTTCGCGACATCGTTTGCGAAACCGGCCTTCTGCCGCGGACCCACGGGTCTGCTCTGTTCACCCGTGGTGAAACCCAAGGCTTGGTCGTGACCACGCTGGGTACCGGCGACGATGAACAGATCATCGACGCGCTGCACGGCAACTTCCGCTCGAACTTCCTGCTGCACTACAACTTCCCGCCCTACTCGGTTGGTGAAGCTGGTCGCGTGGGCCCTCCGGGCCGTCGTGAGATCGGTCACGGCAAACTGGCATGGCGCGCGCTTCAGGCCGTTCTGCCCGCCGCAACCGACTTCCCCTACACCGTACGTGTTGTCTCGGAAATCACCGAATCCAACGGCTCGTCGTCGATGGCATCGGTCTGCGGTGGCTCGCTGTCGATGATGGATGCGGGCGTTCCGTTGAAATCGGCTGTTGCCGGTGTGGCCATGGGCCTGATCCTTGAAGACAGCGGTGACTACGCGATCCTGACCGACATCCTGGGTGACGAAGACCACCTTGGCGACATGGACTTCAAAGTGGCAGGGACCGAAAACGGCATCACCTCGCTGCAGATGGACATCAAGGTCGCAGGCATCACGCCCGAGATCATGGAAAAAGCCCTGGCGCAAGCCAAGGACGGCCGGATGCACATCCTGGGCGAGATGAACAAGGCGCTGACCGGTGCTGCGGAATTCTCGATCCACGCACCGCGCATCGAGACCATGAACATCCCGACCGACAAGATCCGCGAAGTGATCGGCTCGGGCGGTAAAGTGATCCGCGAAATCGTCGAAGTGTCGGGCGCCAAAGTCGACATCAACGACGATGGCGTCATCAAGATTGCATCGCCCAACGGTGACTCGATCCAAAAGGCCTATGACATGATCCACGCGATCGTGGCAGAGCCCGAGGAAGGCGCCGTTTATACCGGCAAGGTCGTGAAGATCGTCGATTTCGGCGCCTTCGTGAACTTCTTTGGCAAGCGCGACGGTCTGGTACACGTGTCCCAGATCGAAAACCGCCGCCTGAACCATCCTTCGGACGTTCTGAAGGAAGGCCAGGAAGTGAAGGTCAAGCTTCTGGGCTTTGACGACCGTGGCAAGGTGCGTCTGTCGATGAAAGTTGTCGACCAGGAAACCGGCGAGGAAATTCCTCAGCAGCCGCGTGAGAAAAAGGAAAAGAACGAGGACTGATCCTCAGTTTGCTTTTCAGTTCCAAGCCCCGGTGGAAACACCGGGGCTTTTTTCGTGGCACGCGTCGCGATAGGCTGCAATCACATTTTGTGATTGCAAATTACAGGACCAAATTTGCCCAAAACCTCCCCCGCGCCCCCGATCTATCAAGTCAGGAACAAGCTCGTGATGCTGGACAGCGATGTCGCTGCGCTTTTCGGAACCAAGACCGGACGCCTCAATCAGGCGACCCTCGCCCGAAATGCGGACAAGTTTCCCGAGAGCTACGCCTTTCAAGTGACCGAACAAGAGACCGAGGCGTTGCGGTCACAAAACGTGACCGCAAATATCGATCCAAAGCGGCGCGTGCCGCCAACAGTCTATACCGAAGAAGGTGTAATCATGTGCGCCACGGTTCTCAAAACCGAGCGCGCCGTGGCGGTGACAAAACAGGTCGTACGAAGCTTCGTTGCGCTGCAACGGCAATTGAAGGACACCCAGAACCACCCGATGCCGGATCCCGTACCGGACTTGCCAGCCTTGCAACAACAAGCCCTGCCCCCGGCCCTCAGCGAAAAGGTCGGCGGCTATATCGACCGGCTGGCAAACGTCACGCTCAATCAGGCCCAACGCGATGCGGTCATGACCGAGGTGCGCGCCTTTCGAGAGGAAGGGTTTGAGGCCCTGCATGCATTTGCCAAGCGGCCTTCGATCAAAACCGCCACCGAGGCGGCCGAGTTACGCAAACGTCTTGCCGAGGCGGAGCGGATCGAAGAAGAAATCCGGCGTATGCGCGCCGAAACCCGTGATGCCGAGCGATTGGCCCTCATCAGGGATTTGTTGTTCATGGCAGAATACGAGCGTGCCCGCGAAGTGGGCACGCTCGAGGAGTTTGTGGCAACACTGCGCAGGCTGGACAAGCCGCCCAGCTGAAACAGGTCACTCGGGCAGCTTGGTCATCCGCAGATAGGGGAAATGCGTGGTGTAGTCACCGAATTTCGCCTTGGCATCCTCATCCGACACGGCAGTCGGAATCACGACATCCGCACCGGGCGTCCAGTTCGCAGGCGTAGCCACACCTTCGCGCGCGGCGGTTTGAAGTCCATCCAATGCGCGCAGAACTTCGGCGAAGTTGCGCCCGACGTTCATCGGATAGGTCATGCTCAGCTTGAGTTGTTTGTCCGGGCCAATGATGAAAACGGACCGCACGGTCTGGCTGTCTGCCGGTGTGGGGTTTTCTGACAGGTAGTAGTCGGCTTGCAACATATCGAATGCCTTGGACACCTCAAGCCCCTGGTCCGCAATGATCGGGAACCCTGCGCTTGCGCCGCCAAAGGTTTCAATGTCGCTCTTCCACTGCTTGTGTTCTTCGACGCCATCCACGCTGAGACCAATCACCTTGGTGTTGCGCTTGGCCCATTCATCGGCCAGCTGCGCCACGGCGCCGAATTCGGTAGTACAAACGGGGGTGAAATCCTTGGGGTGCGAAAACAGGATCGCCCAGCTGTCGCCAATCCAGTCATGGAACGTGATCGCGCCCTGATCTGTTTCTGCTGTGAAATTGGGAACAATGTCATTAATTCGAAGACCCATCGGTTTCTCCCTTTCTGGTCCAAATATCTTGCCTTCTTCAGCACATAAGCCCTGCGGCGCGAATACAAAGTGGTCGCCACACAAAAAATGGTCCAGAAGTCGTGACTTTGGCCAAGGACCTCCTTTCCCCGGGGAAACGGTCTAATACAATCCCCCTCTTTACGTTTGCCAAATAATTTGATCAAATTATTCGTGACGTCACGCGACATGTGCTTGTGACAGCAACTTCGCGCTGACAAAGTGCGTACAGATTCTCAGGGAGAGTACCATGATCGAGAAACGCCAATTCTATATCAACGGTCAGTGGGTCGACCCCGCGACCCCCAACGACCTTGCCGTCATCGACCCGGCCACCGAAGAAACCTGCGCCGTGATTTCGCTGGGCGATCAGGCCGATACCGACGCCGCCGTTGCCGCAGCGCGCGCCGCCTTTGACGGATGGGCAGAAACACCCGTTGAAGAACGCGCGGCGCTGATCAAGAAGCTGGGCGACATTTACAACGCCCGCCGCGATGAGATGGCCGAGGCGATGCGCATGGAAATGGGCGCGCCGATTGACCTTGCGCGCAACAACCAATGGGGCGCCGGGAGCTGGCATCTGGCCGGTTTCCTCGAAGCACTGAAAGAGTTCGAGTTTGAAAAGAAGATGGGCGCCGATCGCATCCGCAAGGAACCCATCGGGGTTTGCGCGCTGATCACCCCTTGGAACTGGCCCATGAATCAGGTGTTCCTCAAGGCGATCCCAGCGATGGCGGTGGGCTGTACCATGGTTCTCAAGCCGTCGGAGATTTCTCCGCTGTCTTCTTTGTTGTTTGCCGAGATGGTGGACGAGGCAGGTTTCCCGCCGGGCGTGTTCAACCTCGTCAACGGCGACGGTGTCGGAGTCGGCTCGCAGCTGTCGTCTCATCCGGACGTGGACATGGTGAGCTTCACAGGCTCGACCCGCGCCGGAATCGCGATTTCCAAGGCAGCCGCCGATACGCTCAAGCGCGTCAGCCTCGAACTTGGCGGCAAGGGCGCGAACGTGATCTTTGCCGACGCTGACGAAAAGGCCGTCAAACGCGGTGTGATCCACTGCATGCAGAACACCGGGCAATCCTGTAACGCCCCGACCCGTATGCTCGTGGAACGGTCGCGCTATGACGACGCCGTGGCCGAGGCCAAGGCAACCGCCGAAGCCACGCAGGTTGGCCCGACCACTGAAAGCGGCCGCCATATCGGCCCGGTCGTGTCGGAACTTCAATTCAACAAGATCCAAGGCCTGATCGAAATCGGCATTAAGGAAGGTGCGACCCTCCTCGCCGGTGGCCTGGGGCGTCCCGAAGGCATGAACAAGGGCTACTACGTGCGCCCGACAGTCTTTGCCGATGTGACTCCGGACATGACGATCTATCGCGAAGAAATTTTTGGCCCGGTGCTGGCGATCACCCCGTTCGACACCGAGGAAGAGGCCGTCGCCATGGCCAATGACACCGTCTATGGCCTGACCAATTACATCCAGACACAGGATGACGACAAACGCCTTCGCATGGCCCGCAAGGTGCGTTCGGGCATGGTCGAAACCAACGGTGTCGGCCGCGTTCAGGGATCGCCATTTGGCGGATACAAACAGTCGGGCAACGGCCGCGAAGGCGGCGAATGGGGACTGGAAGAGTTCTGCGAAACCAAAGCGATTTCCGGCGTGCCCATGGGCTGAGCCACGCGACAACCACATCTGGAAGCGCCGGGGTCATGGGCCTCGGCGTTTCTTTTTCCGGGCCTGAGATCCCCGGTCCGACACCGCTCGCGGCGCACCGCGAGCCCTGCCAACATTGGACTTATATTGAAATCCCACTGGACCTACTTCCCAAAGCAAAAATCCAGTGAGAATATGATCAAGTTTCGACGCGAGTCTTTGCCTTTGCGTCGACCCCCATCAAACATCGCCATCCCGAGGAGGTTCCGCCATGGACGGCACTTTGAACGAAAACGATCTTTCCCGAGTCGTCGCCGCCGACAAGGCGCATGTCTGGCATCACTTGGTCCAGCACAAACCCTTTGAAACCAGCGATCCGCGCATCATTATCGAAGGCAAGGGCATGCGCGTCTGGGACCAGTACGGCAAGGAATACATCGACGCCGTATCCGGTGCGGTCTGGACCGTGAATGTCGGCTATGGCCGCGAACGCATTGCCAATGCCGTGCACGCACAGCTGATGAAGATGTGCTATTTTGCGCAGGCTGCAGGCTCGATCCCCGGCGCGATTTTCGCTGAGAAACTGATCGAAAAGATGCCGGGCATGAGCCGCGTCTACTACACGAACTCCGGCTCGGAAGCGAACGAGAAGGCGTTCAAGATGGTGCGCCAGATCGCGCACAAAAAATACGGCGGCAAGAAACACAAAATCCTGTTCCGCGACCGCGACTATCACGGCGGCACGCTGGCGACCATGTCGGCCGGCGGTCAGGACGAGCGCGTCAAACAGTATGGCCCCCTCGCGCCGGGCTTCGTGCGCGTGCCGCACTGCATGGAATACCGCAAGGAAGAGCTCGGGCTCGGCCATCTTTCGGGCCGCGACTTCGGCATCGCTGCTGCAAACCTGATTGAAGAGGTAATCCTGCGCGAAGGCCCCGAAACCGTCGGCGCGCTCTGCCTTGAGCCGGTCACCGCTGGTGGCGGCGTGATCACTCCGCCCGAAGGCTACTGGGAGCGGGTTCAGGAAATCTGCAAACAGTATGACATCCTGCTGCACATCGACGAAGTCGTCTGTGGCATCGGGCGTACCGGCACGCACTGGTTCGGCTATCAGCATTACGGGATCAAGCCCGATTTCGTGACCATGGCCAAGGGCGTCGCCTCGGGCTATGCCGCCATTGCCTGCATGGTGACTACCGAAGAGGTCTTCGAGATGTTCAAGACCGATCCTTCGGACAAGCTTGACCATTTCCGCGACATCTCGACCTTTGGCGGCTGCACCGGCGGCCCGTCGGCGGCGCTCGAAAACATGGCGATCATCGAAGAAGAAGGGCTGCTGGAGAATTGCACCGTCATGGGCGAGCGCATGCTTGGCAACCTTCAGGCACTCATGGAAAAACATGAAGTGATTGGTGATGTGCGCGGCAAGGGGCTTTTCCTCGGCGTCGAACTGGTCAAGGACCGTGACACCAAAGAACCCGTCGACGAGAAAGATGTGGTCGCGGTCGTTGGCGACTGTGGCGCACAGGGCGTGATCATCGGCGCGGCCAACCGCTCTATCCCGGACCGCAACAATGTGCTGTGCTTCTCGCCCGCCCTGATTGCGACAGCCGAAGATATCGACGCCATCACGGACGCTGTCGACAAAGCCCTGACAAAGGTGTTCGGCTGACCTAACCGATGTTCCGGTTGTGCCCTTCGGGGCACGACCCGCGCGGCCCGGCCTCTTCACGGGGGCGGGCCGCGCGCCTTTCCCGCCTCTCAGGCTCGCAAAACGTCGATGGAAAAGTCCAGTTTGCGCCCCAACTAAGTCCAGTGTAGCCTGCGCGTCATGGCGATTTCGGTCGAAACCTTTTTTCTTTCCCCCGACAATCAGGGCACACTTCAGGCCCAGATTCAGCAGATGATTGCGGAAGGCATTCTTTCGGGACGTTTCCGCAAAGGCGAAAAACTGCCCTCAAGCCGCCGCCTTGCCAGCCACCTCGGCGTCAGCCGCATCACCGTTACGTTGGCCTATACCGAACTCCTCGCAAACGACTACCTGACGTCGCGCGGGCGGTCGGGATATTTCGTGTCAAACAACGCGCCCGTTCCGCCCAGCTTTACACCGCCCCAGAAGGGCGAAGAAACGGTCGACTGGACCCGCGCCATCGGGCGCCGCTTCACCGGCGGCAACATGATGAACAAGCCCCATGACTGGGCCAGTTATCGATATCCGTTTGTCTATGGCCAGACCGACCCATCTCTCTTTGATCATTCGAACTGGCGCCTCTGCGCTCTGCAGGCGTTGGGTCAAAAGGATTTTTCGGCCCTCACCGCCGATTATTACGATCAGGACGACCCCCGCCTTGTCGAATTTATCGCCCGCAACACCCTGCCCCGGCGTGGTATCATCGCCCGCCCCGAGGAAATCCTGATCACGCTTGGCGCACAGAATGCGCTTTGGATTGCGGCCCAGATCCTCCTGACCCAACGCCGAGTCGCCGCGATCGAAGACCCCTGCTACTACGCCCTTCGGGAAATTCTTGAACAATCCCGTTGCCACGTCACCCCCGTCCCCGTGGATCGCGACGGGCTGCGCCCGGATGCGATTCCCGACGAGTCCGACGTCATTTTCACAACCCCCAGCCACCAATGCCCGACCACCGCCACCATGCCCATGGCCCGCCGCCACGCTCTTTTGGAACGCGCACGCGACATAGACGCGCTGATCGTCGAAGACGACTATGAATTCGAAATGTCCTTTCTCGACGCCCCTTCTCCGGCGCTCAAATCGCTGGATACCGACGGACGGGTGATCTATGTCGGCAGCTTCTCGAAATCCCTTTTCCCCGGTTTGCGCCTTGGTTATCTCGTCGGGTCGGAAAGCTTTATCCGTGAGGCCCGCGCCCTTCGGGCAAGCGTCCTGCGCCACCCCCCCGGACATATCCAGCGCACGGCAGCCTATTTTCTGTCACTCGGCCACTACGACGCCCTGATCCGCCGCATTCGCGAAGCGCTCAAACAACGCCGCGCCGTGATGCAAACCGCAATCGACGCCCATGGTCTCCGAGTATCGGGCAAAGGCGTGTTCGGCGGGTCGTCCTTCTGGATGCAGGCACCCGATGGATCCAACACCGACGACATCGCTACGCAGCTGCGGGCACAAAGCGTCCTGATAGAACCTGGCCATCATTTCTTTCATGGCCCCGACCAGCCAACCAATTTCTATCGCCTTGGCTACTCTTCGATCCCTGCAACGCGCATCCCGGACGGCGTGGCGCGGATCGCAGAAGCATTTCGCTCTTAGGGATTGGCCTTAACCGGATCTGGAAACTGGCCCTATCTGACGCGGGGTCCCACCCGTAATTTCACTGCAAAACGCCCGTGGGCGCAACAGGAGTGATTCACATGAAAATGACCACCGAAGAGGCGTTTGTAAAAACGCTCCAAATGCACGGAATCGAACATGCCTTCGGCATTATCGGATCGGCCTTCATGCCGATTTCCGACATTTTCCCCAAGGCCGGCATCACCTTCTGGGACTGCGCGCACGAAGGCTCAGGCGGCATGATGGCCGATGGCTACACCCGTGCCAGCGGCAAGATGTCGATGATGATCGCGCAGAATGGCCCCGGCATCACCAACTTCGTGACCGCCGTGAAAACCGCCTATTGGAACCACACGCCGTTATTGCTGGTCACACCGCAGGCCGCCAACAAGACCATGGGCCAAGGCGGCTTCCAGGAAATGGAGCAGATGCGCGCCTTTGCCGATTGCGTCTGCTATCAGGAAGAGGTCCGTGACCCCTCGCGCATGGCCGAAGTCCTGAACCGCGTGATCTTGCAGGCCAAGCGCAACTCGGCCCCTGCCCAAATCAACGTGCCGCGTGATTATTTCACTCAGGTGGTCGACATCAACATGCCCGCCATCGTTGACTTTGAACGCCCCTCCGGCGGCGAAGACGCGCTGGATCAGGCCGCAGCGCTTCTGTCCAATGCCAAGTTCCCCGTGATACTCAACGGCGCGGGCGTGGTGATCGGCGGCGCGATCCCCGCCTCCATGGCTTTGGCCGAGCGGCTTTCGGCACCGGTCTGCTGTGGGTATCAGCACAACGACGCCTTCCCTGGTTCCCACCCGCTTCACGCTGGACCGCTAGGCTATAACGGCTCGAAGGCCGCGATGGAGCTGATCTCCAAGGCCGACGTGGTGCTGGCCCTTGGTACCCGCCTCAATCCGTTCTCGACCCTGCCCGGCTATGGCATCGACTATTGGCCAACCAACGCGAAACTGATCCAGGTCGACATCAATCCCGACCGCATCGGGCTTACCAAACCCGTGACCGTCGGCATCGTCGGCGATGCGAAACAGGTCGCGACTTCCATTCTGGAAAAACTGTCTGACGGCGCGGGCGACGACGGACGCAAAGCGCGTGAAGACCTCATTTCGACCACCAAGTCGGCATGGGCCCAGCAGCTCAGCTCGATGGACCACGAAGACGACGATCCCGGCACCACATGGAATGAACGTGCCCGCGCTTCGAAACCCGACTGGATGAGCCCCCGCATGGCATGGCGCGCCATTCAATCGGCGCTTCCGCGCGAAGCGATCATTTCTTCCGACATTGGCAACAACTGCGCCATTGGCAACGCCTACCCGTCCTTTGAACAGGGGCGCAAATACCTCGCCCCCGGCCTCTTTGGCCCCTGCGGCTATGGCTTGCCGTCCGTCGTCGGTGCCAAGATCGGTTGCCCCGACACGCCGGTTGTCGGCTTCTCGGGCGACGGTGCTTTTGGCATCGCCGTGACCGAACTCACGGCCATCGGGCGCGAAGAGTGGCCGGCGATCACCCAGATCGTGTTCCGCAACTACCAGTGGGGCGCGGAAAAGCGCAACTCGACCCTGTGGTATGACGACAACTTCGTCGGCACCGAACTCGACACACAGGTGTCCTACGCAGGCATAGCCAAGGCCTGTGGGCTCAAAGGCGTGGTGGCGCGGACCATGGATGAACTCACTGCCGCGCTGGCGCAAGCCATCGAAGATCAGAAAAACGGCATCACGACGCTGATCGAAGCTTTGATCAACCAGGAACTCGGGGAGCCTTTCCGCCGCGACGCGATGAAGAAACCTGTCGAGGTGGCCGGGATCGACCCGGCGGACATGCGCCCCCAACAGGTAGGCTGACGTGGAATCAAGTCGGGGGGCAGAATTCTCGATAGAATTTCGGCAAGAATTTTCCAGGATTCTTGCCCCTCGTCGCTACCCTAGCGCCAATGTCACCACGGTGGCGTCCACGATATCGTCAACGCGCACGCCACGGCTCAGATCGCAGACCGGGTGGCGAAACCCCTGCAGGATAGGCCCCAAAGCCTGTGCCCCGGCCAGTTCCTGCGCCAGCTTGTACGCAATATTGCCAGCATCCAGCGATGGAAAAACCAATACGTTGGCCCGTCCGTCTCCCATGCCCTTTTTCTCGGCCACACGCGGGTTGAGCGCGGCGTCTCCCTGCACCGGGCCGACAAAGCCAGACAGCTCGGCGGCCTCGCGCACACGATCCACACTTTCTCCTACGCCGGAACGATCCGTGGAAAACGACAAAAGCGCCACACGAGCGTCTCCCAGAAGGGCCTTACCGCTGCGCTGCGAAGCGCGTGCAATCGCGGCCAACCCCTCCGCATCCGGCGCGACATTCAATCCGCAATCCGCAAAGATCAGCTCGCGCCCATCCGGGAACCGCATGAGAAAAAACGACGACGGCAGGCCGACACCCTCTTCGAGGCCGATCCCAATCGACGCTGCCTCGATCACGGCTTTTGTCGGCGACACTGCCCCGGCAACCATCGCATCCGCTTCGCCCTTTGCCACCATCGCTGCCGCCCGGTACAGCGGCCGGGTCAGCATGCGCCGGGCGATCCCTTCTTTCATGCCTCGCGCCTGGACCAGCGTTTCAACATATGGCTCCACTGCGTCAGCCAGCGGCACAACCTCGCAAAGCCTGTCCCCTTTCAACCGTGCTGCGGCATGGACAATGCGGTCGTCCTCCATCTCAGGCATCACCACCCGGGACACGCGGTTTCTCACCCGCTCCCTCGCCGCTTCCAGTGCTGACATGTCCACCCCCTCTTTCGATGTCAGGAGACAATGATGACCGACACAGTCAAAATCAACCGCGGACTGAAGGGCATCTATTTCGAACGCTCCGGGGTGAGTCACATAGACGGTACCAAGGGAGAGCTTTCCTATCGGGGATACTCGATTCACGATCTTGCAACCCAGGCCACTTTCGAAGAAGTCTGCTTTCTCCTGATCCACGGCGACCTGCCCAACACCGACGAACTCGCCACCTTTGACGCCGCGCTCAAAGCTGCACGCACCCTTCCCGAACCGATTTTCGAAATCATCCGCGCCACGGCTGACGGACATCCGATGAATGTCCTGCGTACCGCCGTCTCTGCCCTCGCCGCACTCGAACCCGACAGCCGGAACACAGGCGAAGACGCATTCATCGCCAACGGCATCCGCCTGACAAGCCAGGTGCCCATGATCATCGCCGCGCACGAAAACATCCGCAACGGGCGCGCGCCCGTGCCTGCGGACCCAACCCTCAGCCACGCCGCCAATTGGCTCTGGATGCTCAAGGGCGAGAAGCCTTCGGATGACGCAGCCCGCCTTGCCGATGTGGATTTCATCCTTCATGCAGAACACGGCGCCAATGCGTCGACCTTCGCCGCCCGCGTCACCATCGGCACCGAAGCCAACCTGCACGGCGCCATCGTCACGGCCCTCTCGACGCTTGCAGGCCCGGCGCATGGCGGCGCCGCCGAAGACGTTATGAAAATGGTGCACGAGATCGGCACACCGGACAAGGCCGCCGACTACGTCAAAGCCAAGCGCAAAGCGCGCGAGGCCGTCACCGGCTTCGGTCACCGCGTCTATCGCGCCGAAGATCCCCGCGCCCGTCACATGCGCGACGGTGTGCAAAAACTCGGCGAAGAGATGGGCGCGCCCGAGTGGTATGAAATCCTGCAAGCCGTGGTTGAGGCGATGAAGCCCTATGCCCGACATGGCCTGAACGTGAACGTGGATTTCTATTCGGGCGTCATCTACCAGCTCCACGGCATTCCAATGGACCTGTATGTCCCGATCTTTGCCATTGGCCGGATGCCGGGCTGGATCGTGCAATGCATCGAACAGCAACGCAGCAACATCTTGATCCGCCCGCTGACGCTCTATAACGGCCCCGAGATGCGCAGCTTTGTCCCGATTTCCGACCGTTAGGCGGAAAAACTTCTGGCAATCCCTCCCCATTACGCCACTCTGTTCCAAACAACCCCGAGGCCCCCATGTCCGCCCCACAGCACCGCATCGACACATCCCCCAAGGTCTCTGACGAAATCCGCCAGACCACCTGCTACATGTGTGCCTGCCGCTGCGGGATCAACGTGCACATGAAGGATGGAAAAGTCGCCTATATCGAGGGCAACCGCGACCATCCCGTCAACAAGGGCGTGCTCTGCGCCAAGGGATCGGCGGGCATCATGCAGCACAACGCCCCTTCACGCCTTCGCAAACCGCTCCTGCGCACCGGGCCGCGCGGGTCCGGCGAGTTCCGCGAAATCTCGTGGGAAGAGGCAATGAACACCGCCGTCGGCTGGCTGACCGAAATCCACGAAACCGCCCCGCACAAGCTGGCCTTCTTCACGGGCCGCGACCAGAGCCAAAGCTTCACGTCTTTCTGGGCACAGCATTTCGGTACTCCGAATTATGCGGCGCATGGTGGCTTCTGCTCGGTCAACATGGCCGCTGCGGGCATCTACACGATGGGCGGCGCCTTTTGGGAGTTTGGTCAGCCCGACTGGGATCGCACCAAGCTCTTCATGCTGTTTGGCGTCGCGGAAGACCACGACTCCAACCCGATCAAGATGGGGTTGGGCAAGCTCAAGGAACGGGGCGCCCGTGTCATTGGCGTCAACCCAATCCGCACAGGTTATAACGCGGTGGCCGACGACTGGGTCGGCATCACCCCCGGCACTGATGGTCTGTTTATCCTCGCGCTGGTCCATGAACTGATGCGCGCGGGCAAGATCGACCTGCATTATCTCGCCCAATACACAAACGCACCTGTTTTGGTGGATGGCGAAACCGGCCTCTTGCTGCGCGACGAAGACGGCAAACAACTGGTCATCGACCGCATCACCAAAAAACCAACACCCTTCGATCAGAAAGGCGTGCGCCCCGACCTCTCGGCCACCTACCGCCACGCGGGCGTCACCCACCGCACCGTCATGGCCCACATGGCAGACCGCTACCTCTCACCGGACTACAGCCCCGACGCGGTCGCCGACCGCTGCGGCGTTCCCGCCGACCGTATCCGCGCCATCGCCGCAGACCTTGCGCGCGTCGCCTTTGACGAAGCCTTCGAACTGGACCTCGAATGGACCGATTTCCGGGGCGAGAGCCACAAGACCATGACGGGCCGCCCGGTCAGCTTCCACGCCATGCGCGGCATCTCGGCCCATTCCAACGGGTTTCAGACCTGCCGCGCCCTGCACGTGCTGCAAATCCTGCTAGGCAGTGTCGAAGTGCCCGGCGGCTTCCGCTTCAAACCGCCCTACCCCAAACCGGTCGAAGCCCACCCAACGCCCCATGGCCAGGGCCGCCCCGGCCGCCCGCTGGCAGGTCCACATCTTGGCTTCCCGCGCGGTCCCGAAGATCTGCAGCTTGACGAAAAGGGCAAACCCACCCGCATCGACAAGGCGTTCTCATGGGAAAACCCAATGTCCGTGCACGGGTTGATGCACATGGTCATCTCAAACGCTCATGCCCAGGATCCCTACCCGATCGATACGCTGTTCATGTACATGGCCAACATGGCGTGGAACTCGACCATGAACACTTCGGGCGTGATTGAGATGCTGACCGACCGCAACGACGATGGCGGTTATCGCATCCCGCGTATCATCTATTCGGATGCCTACAGTTCCGAGATGGTCGCCTATGCCGACCTGATCCTGCCCGACACAACCTATCTTGAACGCCACGATTGCATCTCGTTGCTGGACCGCCCGATCTGCGAGGCCGACGCCGCCGCCGACGCGATCCGCTGGCCGGTGGTGGAACCCGACCGAGACGTGCGCGGCTTCCAATCCGTGCTGATCGAACTGGGCGCCCGCATCGGCTTGCCCGGTTTTCTGAACGAAGACGGCAGCCCGAAATGGAAGGACTACGCCGACTACATCGTCACCCACGAACGCCGCCCCGGAATCGGCCCCCTCGCAGGCTGGCGGGGCGAGGATGGTGATCAGGCCGGGCGCGGGTCCGTCAACCCGGACCAGCTTGACCGCTACATCGAAAACGGCGGCTTCTTCGTTGAACACATCCCCGACAACGCCCAATACATGAAACCGTGGAACATGGACTATCAGGACTGGGCGGTCAAAATCGGCCTCTTCGACGCGCCCCAGCCCTTCCTGTTCCAGCTCTACGTCGAACCCATGCGCAAATTCCAACGCGCCGCCGAAGGCCATGGCGACCAACAGCCGCCAGACCACCTGCGCGACCGCCTGAAACAGGTCATGGACCCTCTCCCGATCTGGTACGAACCGTTCGAGCAAACCCTCGTCGACACCGACCAGTTCGCGATCCACGCTCTGACCCAACGCCCGATGGCCATGTATCACAGCTGGGGCACTCAAAACGCATGGCTGCGCCAACTGCATGGCAAGAACCCGCTCTACCTGCCCACCAAGCTCTGGCAGCAACACGGGTTCAAGGAAGGCGACTGGGCCCGCGTGACCTCGGCTCATGGCGAAATCACGGTCCCCGTCGCCCATCAGGCGGCGCTGAATGAAAACACCATCTGGACATGGAACGCCATCGGCAAGCGCAAGGGTACATGGGCGCTCTCCGAAGACGCCCCCGAAGCCCGCGAAGGCTTCCTGCTCAACCACCTGATCCACGAGCTTCTGCCCGCCAAGGGCGACGGGCTACGCTGGGCCAACTCCGATCCCATCACCGGACAGGCCGCATGGTTCGACCTGCGCGTCCGCATCGAAAAGGTCGCCGCCCCAGCCGAGGCCCAACCTGCTTTCGATCCAATCAAGTCGCCTGTGCCCACCGGACCAACAACACTCAAATGGAAGGTCGGCGCATGACGCAACCCACCTCTTCATTTTGCCAAAAATACTCCGGGGGAGTCGCCCAAGGCGACGGGGGCAGCGCCCCCATCCCCGCCAATACCGACGCAATACCGACGTTATACCGACGCAATACCGAACCGCAAAAATGACCGATCTTCCTGCCCAAACCACCCGCAAACTCGGCCTTGTGATCGACCTTGATACTTGCGTCGGCTGCCACGCCTGCGTGATCTCCTGCAAAGGCTGGAACACGGAAAACTATGGTGCGCCCCTCTCGGATCAACGCCCCTATGGCGACGAACCCATGGGTACGTTCCTGAACCGTATCCACAGCTACGAAGTGCAGCCCGACACCGGCCCGGCACAAACCATCCACTTCCCAAAGTCTTGTTTACATTGCGAAAATGCCCCATGCGTCACGGTCTGCCCCACCGGGGCCAGCTACAAGCGCAGCGAGGACGGCATCGTGCTCGTCAACGAGGATCACTGCATCGGCTGTGGCCTCTGTGCATGGGCCTGCCCTTATGGCGCGCGCGAACTGGATCAGGCAGAGGGCGTGATGAAGAAATGCACACTCTGCGTGGATCGCATCTACAATGAAAACCTGCCCGAAGAAGACCGAGAGCCCGCCTGCGTACGAACCTGCCCCGCAGGCGCCCGCCACTTTGGCGACTTTGCCGATCCAAATAGCGCCGTGTCGCAACTCGTTGAAAAAAGGGGTGGAATCGACCTGATGCCAGAGCTTGGAACGGCCCCTGTCAACAAGTATCTGCCGCCCCGTGCAAAGGACCGTTGGGACGATGAGAGCTTGCTCGCTCCGCTCCTCACCCCGGTTGCAAAAGAGCCCTCCGGCTTCCTGAGCTGGCTCGACAAGGCCCTTGATAAACTGCCCGGAGGGTCCGCCTGATGCATCCCGCCCCGTCCGTTATCATTTTCACAACCCTTTCCGGGTTAGGCTTTGGTCTGCTCTTCTGGCTGGGTCTTGATTCAACGCCACCGACCGGCATGGTGGCTTTCGCGTTTTTTGTCATCGCCTATGCGCTTTCGGTGGGCGGGCTACTGGCTTCGACCTTTCACTTGGGCCGCCCCGAACGCGCTTGGCGCGCGCTCAGCCAGTGGCGCACAAGCTGGCTCAGCCGCGAAGGCATCTGTGCGGTCGCCGCCCTGCTTGTCATGGCCGTCTACGCCGCTGCTCTCGTCTTTGCGGGGGTGCACCTCGCCCCCTTGGGTTGGATCGGCGCCTTGCTTTCGCTTGGAACCGTCTTCACGACCTCGATGATTTACACCCAACTTGCCACGATCCCCCGGTGGAACTCGCCACTGACCCCCGCCCTGTTCCTGAGCCTCTCTCTGGCTGGCGGCGCGCTTTTGTCAGGACGGGTCACGCTGGGACTGTCACTTCTGCTCCTGGCGGGCCTCGTGCAACTGGCGTGGTGGATGCGCGGCGACCGCGCCTTTGCGCAAAGCGGCACAGATCTTGGAACCGCCACAGGCTTGGGCGATCGCGGCACGGTGCGCTCGCTTGCCCCGCCTCACACGTCACCAAACTACCTGATGCGCGAATTCATCTTCGTGATTGGCCGCAAACACGCCCAGAAGCTGCGCATCATCGGCTTTGTGCTGATGATCGTCCTGCCGGTTCTCCTGCTGGCCCTGTCCTTCAGCCATTGGCTCGCCGCACTCGCTGTGCTCTGTCACATCGCAGGCGTCGCCGTCTGCCGCTGGCTGTTCTTCGCCGAAGCCGAACACACCGTCGGCCTCTACTACGGGATGCGATAAAAAAACGGGCCGCGAGGCCCGTTTTCCTTCTTTCCAATCAGTTGCGTGGCTTGCTGCGCCAAGTATCCAACCAGCGCGAAACGCGCCCCCTCTTTTCGGCAAGGCTATCACCCGCGGCCTCAAGGCTGTCACCCATATCCTCCAGAACCGGATCAATTCGCGCCGCACGGAACCGGCGCCAGCGCACCCAGACCGCCCATACGATTGCGAAAAATATGGTCAGGATAATGATGTTGAGCCATGGAATGATCCGCACATCCGGGCTTTCGACGGGCTTCACCCCAACCGCATTCGGATAGATCGACAGGAACTCGTTGCGCCAGCCATAATGCTTGATCGCCACCCAGCGCGGGTTGTCGCTCGTGGATTTCAAATCCGCCGCTTCCGCCTGAAGGTTAGAGGTGTCAAACTTGAAATAGGGCGGCCACCCGGCCGAGGTATCCTCGTTGCGATAAACCATCACCTTGCCATTCGGGCGCTTGGTCTGAATGAAAAACACATCCCGGTTTGCACCGCCTGTCGCATTGCTCGCATCCGGCTGCGCCCAGAAAATCGAGTTCTCTCCGAAATCAATCCGCTTTTCATAGGTATCCGTGATCCGGGCAATATCGTGCTGCGGCAGCGTATAGTGAAAGAACGCCGCCACCAGCAGCCAGAACAGCCCCCAGAAACCCCATTTGACATAGACCATCCCAGTGGTCCTCCTTAGTGGAAATTCATGAAATAGATCAGCGCCGTTACCAGCGTCATGGGGATGATATAAACCCCCCAGATCAATTTACGACGCAAGGACCCGTCATAATCCTGCAATCCCTCTTCGATAAACGCGTCCCGCTCGGGCGTTTCTTCGCGATCACCGGTGCCATGGGTCGTATCCCATTCGGCTTCCAGCTTGCCCCGCCGCACGCTGCGCGAATACAGCGACAGGCAGATATAGACCACCGTGAGAACGACAAATCCAACCGCCATCAATCTCAGCAATGCAAACATGGCCTACCTCCTCACCGCGCCCCAGGGACCGACGCGCGCAATAAGATCATCGCGCGCGGCCGAGACCGGTTCTTCCATCGGCGCATCATGCCCGAAAAGAGCGGCGCGCGCACCGGCCTTGTCCACCTGATACTCCCGATCCAGAAAATCGGCCACATAAGACTTCTTGGTCTCACTCCACGTCGCATAGGCCCCATAGAACGACTCCTTGTGACAGATGAACAGCTGCCGCACATCCTTGGGCGCAAGCTCTGCGAGCAGCATATTGACCAGATCCTTGTCCGGCGTATCCGCAGCGCGCAGGCTGTAGAAATAGGCCGGATGGTCGCTGTTGATCTTGGGCCATGGCCCGTCGCTTTCTGCCCAGTTCACCAACGCCCGAAGCCCGTGGTATTCGGGCGGTAGCTGCTCTGCGTGGTTTCGCGCCAGCGCGCGAATATCCCGCCGCGTCGCCCCGGTCAGGTCCACCCCAGCCTCCTGCGCCGCGTCAACAACGATAAAGTCCATTTTCTGCCGCAGTATGGCGCTCGCATCAATGCCGCGCGCCTTAACGATGGGTTCAACCAACGCGTTGTATTCGAAAAACTTCGCGATCTGGTTCCGGTCCCGGAAATCAAACATATACTTAATCGGCAACTTGCCCAGCGCGTCCTTGTCCCCGCGCGCAATCACCGCCGGATGTGCGAGGCCGCGAAAGACGTAAAGCCCGCCAAAATGTGCGGTCCAGAAATTGTCCTGCTGGAACACCATATGCTTGAGCCGCACCGGATTGCGCGTCACATCGCCCGTGCGTTTGGCCAAGGTGATCATGTCCGCGATCAGCACATCGTCAAACCAAGCATCCTCTTCGCCCTTGAACCGATCCACCATCCCGGCCAGCTCGTCCGCATCGCGCAGCGTGCCTTGGGTCGTGTCCGCCTCGATCTCGACCTTGCGAATATCGAAGAGGCGCTTTGGATCCGAGACGGAAAACACCGAGTTCACCAACTCCCCTGCCACCGCATCCCGCGCGGTAAGGGCAAAAAGCTGTGGCTCGTTCTCGGTGATAAACTGCTTGAGAATACCCCGGCTGGTCGAGAACTTGGCATTCAAGAGCGGCGCAGATTTCTGCTCGGTCGTGAGCAGGATGAACTGCCGATTGACCCCGTTGTGGTTGAGATAAAGGTGATCCCCCAACTCATCCCCGATCTCCGGGGAATAACCTGAGATATCGATATGGAAATCCGTAAGGCCCGTGACCTTCCCCGTCAGATGCTTCAGCGCACGGTTGTAACGCTCGACCAAAACAGGCGAGGCCACCTCGATCAGGTTGCCAAACATGAGGCCGCGTTTAATCAGTCGGTGCATATGTACCTCCACCAGACCGGGTGTTTCTAACCGCGATCATCCCGCACCGGAAATGGCCCGGGGCCTCTGCGTTATTTTGGCGAGATCCCGGAAAAAGCTTGGGACACAAGACACTCAACCTCACCCCTTCCCCTCCAAATACCGCCGCTTCGCCTCTTCCTGACGCCCGAAGTCCCGCACCATCGCCTCAATCGCCACCTCGTCCGACTTGTCGGCATAGCGGAACTCTGAATCGGCATATCGGTTGATCTCCTGAATCACCATCTCCACCGTGATCGGCACCCGCAGCGCGGAAATCATGTCCTTCTTGCGCTCATAGGGCTGGAACAGGAACAATTCCGGGTCTTCCATCCATTCGTCAGGCAGTTCGAAATCCATCGCCCGCACTTTGACCGCATCGGTGATGTTCTTGATCGCACGGCCCGTAAACCGCTCATCCGCCTGCTGGATCGCCTTCAGGTAGGTGCCCAGCTTGGCAATCGTGTCCAGTTCGCCGATCTGGTCATGCACCCGGTCGAACACGTTCAACAGTCCCTCTTCATGCGGGCGTGAATGGCTTTCAAACGACGCGGCCACCGCCTTCTGGATCGCCTGCGCCTCGAACAGTTCATGATCCCCAAGCGGGATGTCGTGGTTTTTGCCCATCAACAACGCAAGGATGTCGATGTAATCCTCCCGCGTCTGCGGCCCGTCCACAAGGAACCGCGCCCCGGCCCTTTGACGCAACGCATCGTCCACGTTCTCAGGGTAGTTCGAGAACATGCCAAAGGTGCAACTCCCCCGCACCACCGTATTGGCGCCGGCAAAGCTCTCCATCAGCACCGCTGTGATCTCCAGCTGCCCTGCCGATGACTGCCGGTCACCGCGCTTACCCGCCAGCTGGTCGATGTCATCAATCGTACCAAAACCGATCACCATCGGATCGATGATATTGTTGATGAACGCCTTGGCATTCTGCCCCGACTTGCCCTGATAGCTGTCGATATTGTCGGTGCTGAGGTTCTGATAGCGGAACGGATAGCCTGCCACCTGACAATACTCGTTGATCAGCCCGGCCATCATCTGGATCAGCGTCGTCTTCCCCGTGCCCGGCTTGCCATCCCCCATGAAGGTAAAGATGAACCCGCCCAGCTCGGCAAATGGGTTCAGCTTTCGGTCGAAATCATAGGCCATCAGCATCTTGGAAAGCCGCATCGCCTGATACTTGGCGATATGGTTGCCCACCACCTCGTTGGGCTTCTTGAATGTCATGGTCAGGGTCGACCCCTTGGCCGCCCTCGCCGGCGAAAAGCCGTTGATCGTCAGGTCGTCCGCCTCGACCCGCCAGCTGGCATTGGCAAACGCAGCAAGCCGTCCCGCAGTCTGCGCCCGCAGCGCCACCTTTTCCATCAACTGTTCCGCAAAGGCGCAAATGCAGGGAACAAGACGTACTTCTTCGCTCACCAACGCGGCAATGTCCTGATCTAACTCCCACAACGCGCCATGAAGGGCCAGTTGCGCGTTGTCGGTCAAAACTTCCTGCACCTCGCCAACCTCAATCGAAACCTCCCCGACATGGGGCGCGAGCAAGAACGCTGTAGCGTTGGCAAACACGTGCAAAACGGCCAACGCCTCGGCGGTAAGCAACTCGGAAAACTCCACCTTGCGATCCGCCCCAAGGGATCCCGCCAGATTGTCCCGCTTTAGATCACCAAGTCCGGACGCTTCTGAAAACGTCTCGCCGATCGCCAACGCAATCGCCACGGCGCGGCGCAGATCATGCAGGGCGTTGGCCTGAAGGGGCGAAATCAGCGGATCGTCCCCATCGACGGATTCCACCCGCTCCACCAAATGAACCCCTTCCGGGCGCGCGGTCGAACGTGTCACCAATCCCGGCGTGGTGCTTCGAAACCGGCGCCGTGTCCCTAGTCCGGCAGAGCGCTCCGGCGTTGGTGCATTCTTCCCTTTGGCAATGCGGGGCGTGTGGTCAAACCCGTCAAGCAAAGCTACCGCAGCATCGTAATGCTTGCGAACGTCCTCTTCGCGCAGCTCCATCTGGTCGGCTGTCAAGCTCATCTCTCAAACCCCACTCTTCATTTTGCCAAAAATACTCAAGCCGCAGGCATGGCCCGCCCGCGGGCCATTCAATAGCTCAACACCCGCCCCTGCGGGCTCACCACGTATTTGCGCACGGAAGCAAACCCGGGTGGTGACAACTCCTCCAACGCCTGAAATGGGCGTTGCGGCAGGATGATCGCGCGCTCCATGCGGGTCGCCCCGGTGTCCACACCCCGCCCCGAAAACGGATCAAGTGCAAACACCTCGCGCTCCACGGTCGAAAACCAGCCGGCGCGCTCTTCCTTGACACGCTCCGACAACAGTTCTTCCACAGTCCACGCCAGCGCCCAGTCATCCCCCTCCGGCGCGCGCGCCTGTTCCAGGACATCCCGGATCGGCCCGGTCTGGCGCGTGTAGGCCGACGAATACATCGGCCCAACATGATAGCGCCGCAGTCTTTTGGGGTGCAGATCGTCAAAGCTCTCGTCAAACCCCTTGGCGATGGTCACAAGCTTTAAACCGCCCAGCGATTGCGCCATCAGATGCGCTTGCACTTCGGGCCACCGCCGTTCGTCCTTGGGCAGTGCAGTGCGCCCGCTATCCTCGATTTCCAAAAGATAGATCGTCGGTAGGTTCACCTGGCTATCATAGACCGCCCAATGCACAAGGAACCGGCGCCGGTCCTCAAGGTTTTCGACCCACTCGACCTGCGGATGGTTCTGCGCCCAGAACAGTTCTCCCTTAAGCAATTCCTCATAGTAGAGCCTCTGAGACATTGCGAACTGCAGCTTGGTCGGTATCTCGCGCTCGCCAATGATCACTCGCAGCATCTGATCTTTGAGGTCTTCGCTTGATGGCATGTTGCGGAGATGGGTTTGCGCCTGCTGCGCATCATTGGCCATCACCAGCAACTCATTGAACACCGGGAAGCCGCTTTCAACCGCATCCATCGAAAGAGAGCCAAAGAACTTGCCGGTGTCCCGCCCAACCAGCAGATACTTCATGCTCAAAGCACGAAACGTATAGCTGATCGCGGTCAGGTATCGCGTGATCACGGCCACATCGAGATCACTCAGCTCCCCCTCGGCAGCCCGCGCGGCGGCCACCTGAGTGAGGTGCTGGGTAATCCGCTCGAACTTCTGGAAATACCTGCGCGACGCATGGGTATCCATCAGCGCCTTGTGATCGGCAGAAGACTCCGTTTGGGTCATGAGGACAGGTTTCCGTCAGGCGCCATAAAGGTTCTTATCGTGCTTCTCGACAATCTTCTGGAACCGGCGTGCAAAGCGCTCATCCGCTTTGGCTTTGGCTTCCAGAACATCGCGCGCATAAACCATATGCTCTTCGTGGGCCTCCATCATGTCGGCCATGCGCTGGTTCGTCGCCGTGCCAATGGCGGCCATCGATGCCTGCGCCTCCTTGTCGGTCTCTACGCCGATCTCGTTGATCCGGTGCGCCACGTCCTGCTGCTGAGCCGTTTTCAGCGACTTGGTCAGCGCATCATACAGAACCACGCGCTGCTTGGTGTCCGTCTGCAACTTGTTGATCAGCACCATCTGCGTCGCAGCCTGGTTCTGCAGCGAGTCGATCCAGGTTTTGCCCTTCTCTATGTAGCGTTCCAGAGTCTGCGACTTGGCCAGCTTGACCTGCTCGTCTTGCACCAGCTCATTGTACTTGTTGTTCAACGCCGCCAGTTCGCTTTCCAACTGGGTGCGCGCAGCAGCGTCCTGTTCAACCGCAATCTTGTTCTCAAGCTCAATGATCTTGGGGTCCATGGCCACGATCTCGGCCTTGACCTGCTCCAACGCCCCGACTGTCGCTTCCCGCTCGTCCAGCGTTTCTGTCAGGTTTGTTTCGACCTTGGTTTTTTGCTCGTTCAGAACACCCAACTGGTTTTCAAGAAGGGATGTAATCACGTCCGACTTGGCGATCAGGTCCTGCAGCTTGTCGTCGATGTTGGCCGTCCGAATCCGGTCCTGGCGCATCGATTCCGATTTGGCGCGGCTGAAAATGCCTACAAAACTTTCCCAGCCAGTTTTGTCGCGCATCTCGTCGAAGTCCTTGGAAAACGCCGAAGTCACATCGTCCAGCCCCATGATCAGCTCGGCGATATTGGCGTTCATGACCTCGGTATGAGCATGAACGTCGTCGAGCGTGGCATTTTCAATGTCGATCGCAATGTCATCGCCAGATTTCATCTTGGCCCTTGCGGTTTCGATCCGGCTGGTCAATTCGGCAATTTTCGCCTGCGCTGCAGCGACCTGTTCCTGAGATTCGCGGACCTGGGCATCAAAATCAGCCATAAAACACTCCCTATATATCAATTGGTTGGGTCAGATATGGGGAATGTTACGGTTTTTTACATCCTCCCTCCCTGCGATTTGCGTTGAGTGTTGCAAATGCGCAGGACAAAAGAAAGTACAGGAAAACCGACATCTTGGACGCATGGTTAGACACCGCCACCTTGTGTCTGTGCCGCTTGTCCCCAAAACTCAGCGCGATAAGCTCCCGCTCGGACAAAAGAAAGGCACTCCCATGCAAGCTGGACCGCGCAACCTCATCACCGATGTCGAGGGGCTCAGAGTTGGCAATGCCCAAAATGACAAGATCAAGACCGGAAGCACAGTTCTTTTGGCTGATGCGCCGTTCACCTGCGGGGTGAGTGTCATGGGCGGCGCACCGGGAACCCGGGAAACCGATCTGTTGGCTCCTGACAAGACCGTTCAGCAAGTTGACGCGCTTGTGCTGTCGGGGGGGTCGGCCTTTGGGCTTGATGCTGCATCTGGCGTCGTGGACACACTGCGCGCCCAAGGGCGTGGTTTTGCTGCGGGACCACAGGTTGTGCCGATTGTCCCGGGAGCGATCCTGTTCGATCTTCTGAATGGGGGCGACAAGGACTGGCCAGAAAACCCCTATCGCGCGCTTGGCGTTTCGGCACTTGAAAACGCGGGTGAGCAGTTTGACCTTGGGACAGTGGGCGCCGGAACCGGGGCAACTCTTGCCTCTCATAAAGGGGGCCTCGGCTCGGCTTCAATGGTTTTGCCTTCCGGTCACACTGTCGGCGCTTTGGTTGCTGTCAACGCCCTTGGCGATGCATCACCGGATGGCACCCGCTTCTGGGCAGCGCCTTGGGAACTCGGAGCTGAGTTCGGCGGCCACGGTTGCATTTCCAAAGCGCCGGATGCCTTGCCAAACACAAAACTCGGCGCCCACAACACAACTATAGCAATCGTCGCCACCGACGCGGTTCTAACGCAAGCACAGTGTACTCGCATGGCTACCGCTGCCCACGACGGCATGGCCCGCGCCTTGGTGCCCGCACATACTCCAATGGACGGCGACCTGATTTTTGCGCTGTCGACGGATGTCAAACCGCTCGACGATCCAATTGCCGATAGTCTCTGGCTCGGGCATGCCGCCGCAACCTGCCTCGCGCGCGCGATTGCACGGGGCGTCTATCATGCTACGCCTCAGGAAGGAGACACCTTGCCTTGTTTCCATAGGCTCTAGTTCGGGAACAGCATTCGGCAAAAGGCGCTGTTGGGATTCTCCAACACGTCGATCACGTCAAAGTGGTGTTTTTCGCCTGCAACAAAACGATCACACCCCCATGCTTCGGACAACCAGCGCGCCTGGTCCAGAAACGCGGGGCGTTCCCGCGCGCCCACCCAGACCGTTACCGGGACATCCGCGTGTGGCTTTAGCAAGGACGGGCTTTCCGCAATGCATTCGGCATCGTCAAGTTTGAGATCGGCATTCATCGAGGTCTGCATCAGCGGGCGCAAATCCGCTAAGGGCGAAATGGGCACGACATGCTGCAAGCGCTCTGCGACAGTGTCGGCCAAGACGCCGGGACAGGCCATGCGCGCCACCAAATGCCCGCCCGCGGAATGTCCCGCTAGAACGATTGGACCGTCCACCTCGCCTGCGGCCACGTCAATCGCCCGCGCGACTTGCTGTGTGATTTCCGAAATCCGTGCCTGCGGCGCCAAACTATACGAGGGCATGGCTACTGCCCAACCACGGTCGACGGCGCCTCTGGCAAGGTGCGTCCAGTAGCTGCGATCAAACCGCAGCCAGTAACCGCCATGCACAAATACGAACAGGCCTAACGGTACTCCAGACGGCAAAACCAGGTCAAATTTGTGCCGCGTGCCAGCGCCATACGGCAACGCTTCGCGCGCGTCGGTTTCCGCTCGAAAGGCTTTGGCCTTCTTTTCCCACATGGACGGGAACGCGTCCGCGTTCGCGATGTAGGCCGCGTTCGCATAGTCGTCGTCAAGATTCATTGACCGATTATCCTTGGCATGTTGTCTATTTACGTTATCAGTCTTGACTGGACAAATTTGATCAAAAATGATCTGCCAAGACCAAAGCTCACTTCGGGAGGTCAGAATGCTTGATACCGTGACTAATCTCAAATCCCTTCTTAACGATCCCAGCCTGCTGGAAACGCGCGCCTATATCGGTGGCAAATGGGTTGATGGAGAGGGAGGCGCAACCTTCGATGTCACCAACCCGGCGCGCGGGGACGTTGTTGCGCAAGTTGCCGACGTCAGCCGCGCACAGGTCGCAGGCGCGATTGCGCAGGCCGAAACCGCTCAGAAGGACTGGGCCAAGTGGACTGGCAAAGAGCGGGCGGCTGTCCTGCGCAAATGGTTCGACCTGATGATGGAAAACCAGCAGGACCTTGGCATCATCCTGACCGCTGAAATGGGCAAGCCGCTGGCCGAGGCCGTCGGTGAGATTGCCTATGGCGCGTCGTTCATCGAGTTTTTTGCCGAAGAGGCCAAACGTATCTATGGCGAAACCATTCCCGGCCATCAGCGTGACAAGCGCATTACGGTGATCAAGCAGCCTATTGGTGTGGCAGCGTCAATCACGCCATGGAACTTCCCCAATGCCATGATCACCCGCAAGGCGGGACCCGCCCTTGCAGCCGGCTGCTCCTTTGTGGCGCGGCCTGCAGCCGAGACGCCTCTCTCGGCAATCGTGCTCGGCGTTCTGGCCGAACGCGCGGGCATTCCCGCTGGCGTTCTGAATATCGTTCCATCGTCGCGCTCAAGCGAGATCGGCAAGGAGTTCTGCGAGAACGACGCCGTGCGCAAGCTGACTTTCACCGGGTCCACCGAGGTCGGTCGCATTCTGCTGCGTCAGGCGGCAGACAGCGTGATGAAGTGCTCGATGGAGCTGGGCGGCAACGCACCTTTCATCGTGTTTGACGACGCCGATCTGGACGCGGCTGTCGAAGGCGCAATCCTGTGCAAGTTCCGCAACAACGGTCAGACATGCGTCTGTGCCAACCGCATCTATGTGCAGGCCGGGGTCTATGACGCCTTTGCCGAAAAGCTCAAGGCGCGCGTCGCCGCGATGAAAGTCGGCGACGGGCTTGATGAAGGCACGATCTTTGGGCCACTCATTAATGCCGAGGCGGTTGTGAAGGTGCAGGAGCATATCGCTGATGCTACGGCGAAAGGCGCGGAAGTCATCCTTGGCGGCAACCCCTCGGAACTGGGCGGAACATTCTTCCAGCCTACGATCGTCACCGGCGCAACCACTGATATGGCCTTTGCCACGGACGAGACCTTCGGGCCGCTGGCACCGCTCTTCAAGTTCGAGGACGAAGACGAGGTCATCGCAATGGCGAATGACACGATCTTCGGGCTGGCCTCGTACTTCTACGCCAAGGATCTCAGCCGCGTTTACAAGGTGGCCGAGGCGTTGGAATACGGCATCGTCGGCGTGAACACAGGCATCATCTCAACCGAGGTCGCTCCATTTGGCGGCGTTAAGCAATCGGGGCTCGGCCGCGAAGGCAGCCATCATGGCATCGAAGACTACCTGGAAATGAAGTACATCTGCATGTCTGTCTAATCCGGCAACATCACGGCCACGCGGGACACCAGCTCCTGCGTGGCCTGCTGCCAAGCCGCATCCACTTCGGGTGTGAACTCTTCGGCCAGAACATCACGCAACGCCCGCACAACCGCATCGCCCGCAAGCAAAAACTGATCTTTCGTAACACCAAAACGGCCATGCACCAGTACAAGCCGTTTTGCGACTTCGGCCAACTCGTCCTGACGATTGAGAAGGCGCACGGTCATCACCAACATCGTCGCAAACATCTCCTTTTGCTGCTGCATGTCGTTTTGGAACATGCCGCGCGCAGATGGCATCGAAGCGAACAAATGCTCGTAAAAGGCATTGGCGATTTCGGCCTTCTGCAGAAACACCTTCTGAAAACTTTTTTGAACAATGGTGATTTGTTCCGGGGGCATCGCATTCCAAATTCGCAGTCACAATAGATGCACCCTAGGACAAGAACGTTAACATCCCCCTGACGGCCCGGTTTCCTAGCCACGACGGCGAGAGATAACCAGGTACAAAGTCAATCCGGCAGCTGACAAAATACCCGCCCAAAACAGTGTTTCCTGAAAGCCGATCAGGTCGGCCAGCACCCCCAGAGCCCAAGCCCCGATTGCCGAGCCACCCGCGACAACAACCGCCCAAAGGCTCATGACCCTGCCGCGCATGTCGTCCTCCAGTTCCATCTGGATGGCCGTCTGCATTGAAATTGCAGACAAAGTGGTGACAAAAGCGATTGCAGCAGCGACCGTCAGTGCAAGCATCCAACCCGGAGCCGCGCCCAGAGCCGAAACCATCAACAATCCGACAACTATTGCGCTGATCGTGATGTTTGGAATACGACCCGGCGCTTGCGGCGGCAATGCCGCTTTAAAAAACCCTCCGACAACAGCGCCCATCCCCGTCGCCGTCAACAAAACTCCGAGACCCTCTGGACCTCTCTGGAACACACCATCCGCCAGCGGAGGCAGAATCTCCAGCGCTCCACGCGCAATCGTGGCCAGCGCACCACCAATCACCATGGCGCGCCAGATCACTGGCGTGCGCCACACATGGGCAAGGCCCTGTCGCAGCGCTTCGAAAAAAGAACCGGGGTCAGTTGCCGTGTCCCGGCGTGGACGAACCTCAAGCCGCAGCAGCGCGACAAGAAAAGGAAGAAACAGAAGCGCCTGAACCAGAAGCGTGGCGGCTACGCCAATTGTTCCGATCATGACCCCGCCGATAGCTGGCCCCAAAGTCCGCGCGACGTTGAAATTGATCGCGACAATGGCAACTACGGACCCGACCAGCTCTCGCCGCACGAGACGCGGGGCCAAGGACATACGCATCGGGTGATTGGCCGCCAGCGCAATGCCAGAGATCAACGTCAGCGCGATCATCGTCACCGGGGCCAGCCATCCAACGGCAAAGAAAATATAGAAAGCAAACATCACGCCGAAGTTCACCAACTGGATCAGGAACGTCGCGCGCTTGACATCGACGCGGTCGACCCAGACTCCGAAGAGCGGGGACAGGACAATGGCCGGGGCGAATTGCACGAAGGCGATGAGACCTACAAAGCTTGACGATCCGGTCAAATCCCACGCGATCCACCCCACCGTCACACGCTGCATCCAGATGGCAAGCAGGCCAAAGATGCTGCCCGATACGTAGGTGCGGAAATTCGCGGACTTGAGGGCGGCGAGGTTCACGACAGTCATTGCCTTGTTCAGGAAATACAGTCGGAGATTGGCGGATCACGGGCAAGACAACAACCCCGCAAACAAAAGGCGCGCCGGAGGTCCGGCGCGCCGATGCGTGTGATGTTGGTCCGCTTAGTTGACGGCTTTGGCGTCAACCACGTCCTTTTCGATCTGGGCGGCATCGCCGCGCGCGATCTCGATCCGACGCGGCTTGAGCGCTTCGGGAATCTCGCGCTCCAGATCAATGTGCAGCATGCCATCGACATGGCTTGCCCCGGTCACGCGGACATGATCGGCAAGGTGGAAGCGGCGCTCGAATGCGCGGGTGGCGATGCCGCGATGCAGATAGGTTTTTTCCTCGACATCTTCGGCTTTGCGCGCGGTTACGACAAGCGCGTTTTCCTTGACCTCGATGCTCAGGTCTTCGGCGGCAAAACCGGCCACCGCAATCGAGATGCGATACGCATCTTCGGCGGTTTTTTCGATGTTATAGGGGGGGTAGCTCGACTGCCCGACTTCGTTGGACAGAACACGGTCCATCATGTTGGCAAGTTGGTCAAAGCCAACGGTCGAACGGTAAAGCGGTGCAAAATCAAAACTGCGCATGGGTTATCCTCCATCATGAGCGATACCAGTTGTCAGCCTTCCTTTTCGGACAGGCCAGTTCAGCGGAACCCGATCATCGGCGCTCCGATACCACATGATTTGGGAAGCAAATTTGGGGTTTCAACCCCCGTTGGCACGCACGAATTTAGCGCCGGTGCTCTGGCGCCCCTCTTGCACTGACATGCGGCGCACCTTGGGGCCTGAGGCACTGTTCAGCTCGGCCATCAACAGCTCAAGAGGACCATCAAGGCCCATGCCAAGCGACACCTTGGTGCCGTCCATTTCCGCCTTGGCCGAGACCACCGAAGCAATACGGGTTTCGCCATTCTCAAAGGCAAAGACCGGCGCGCCGCTGCTGCCAAAATCGACGTTGCAGGACATGACGTAGACCCCTTGCTGACGTCCCAAAACACGGCACATTTCCTGAAACGAGGGGGCTTCTTCGCGCCCCACGGCATAGGACACCACGCCGATCTTGGTGCCCTTGCGAATACGCCCGGCCGTCTCGAAGGGCTTGATCGTCGTGTTGCGGATCGGGTGGTGGAGTTTCAACACAGCGAGATCGTTGACGACACGTTTGGCCCCGCCTGCGCGGACAAAGTTGTATTCCGGATGAACCACGGCCCGACGCACGCTGCGATAGGCTTCGGCGCGTCCGTTGCGCCAGCCGGCTCGAAACTCGATCTGTTCTGTATCAATACGCTTGCCCGTAGAGCGATCATACAGGCAATGCGCGGCAGTCAGCACAAGGTCCGGAGCAATCAGAGCGCCGGTGCAAAAACCCCGACCACCAATTTCCAGCCGCCCGACGCCCCCCCACCCCTTGCTGTCCTCGCCCGTGTTCAGGCTGCGCAGGGAAGTGTCCTGTGCCCAGGCAATATTTGCCAGAAACAGCGTGACAATGAAGGTCAGAATGCGGGCCAAAGCGCGTCCTCCGGTAGGCTCTTTCCCAAGCACCTAGCACCCGGACTGGGCGGAAATGGGGCAGCAGCGTGGCCTGCTTTGGCCCCGGTCCGGTTACCGCAAGATCGGTATCTCCGGCACCCGCTTGCCTTCGGCTGTCAGCGCCGGGGGTTGCGGGCCGCCTGTGGCCCAGTCCAGAAGTTCGACCGTATGCACGATCGGCACGTCCGTTCCCCCGCCGATCTGCATCATGCAACCAATATTGCCGGCCGCGATGATGTCGGGGTTCTTGGCCTCCAGCGTGCGCACCTTTCGGGCCTTGAGCTGTTTGGAGATCTCAGGCTGCATGAGGTTATACGTCCCCGCCGACCCGCAGCAGAGATGGCTGTCAGCCGGCTCGACCACCGTGTACCCGGCGCGCTTCAGCAAGTCCTTGGGATAGGTCTTTATCTGCTGGCCATGCTGCAGGGAACAAGCGGCGTGATAGGCCACGACGGTTTCCTTGTCCTCGCCTTCGGGCATGTCCAGCGTCATCAGGAGTTCCGAGACATCCATGGCGAGGTCGCTGACCCGTTTGGCATCTTCGGCCAGCGCCTCGTTGCGGAACATAAAGCCGTAATCCTTGACCGTGGTACCACAGCCGCTGGTGTTGATTACAATGGCATCCAGTCCCTCGCCGTCCATCTCGCGGCACCAGGCCCGGATGTTCTTGGCCGCGGTCGCGTGGCTTTCTTCGGTCTTGCCCATGTGATGCGTCAGCGCCCCACAGCACCCGGCCCCCTCGGCCACCACAACTTCACAGCCCTGCCGCGTCAGAAGCCGGATCGTGGCGTCGTTGATATCCGTGTTCAGCGCCTTTTGCGCACAGCCCGTCATCAGCGCGACCCGTTTCTTGCGGGGCTGCTCTGGCGCAAAGCTTTGTGGATCATCATTCCGGCTCACGGGGGGAATGTGCTTCGGCGCCATTTCCAGCATCGCCTTGAGCCGCGCATCCGGCATCAGAAAGGCAAAGGGCCGCCCGATCTTGGCCCCTAGAAGGGCCAGACGAAATCGTGTTGGATAGGGCAGAATACGCGCCAGCGTCCAGCGCAGCATCCGGTCCATGAACGGACGTTTGTATTTACCTTCGATATACTCGCGCGCATGGTCCACGAGATGCATGTAATGCACACCTGAGGGGCATGTCGTCATACAGGCCAGACAGGACAGGCAGCGGTCGATATGCATCACCGTCTTCGGGTCAGGATCACGCTCGTTTTCGAGCATATCCTTGATCTGGTAGATCCGCCCGCGCGGGCTGTCCAACTCGTCCCCCAGCACCTGGTAGGTGGGGCAGGTGGCCGTGCAAAACCCGCAATGCACACAGGCGCGCAGGATTTCGTTGGCGCGCTGGATGCCGGGATCCCTGAGCTGGTCTTCGGTAAAGGTCGTCTGCATCTGGCTTACCCCATAAGTCCCGGATTAAGGATGCCGCGCGGATCGAACCGGGCGCGCAAGCCTTTGGAAATTGCCGCCAAGGGTGCGGCTTCGGGTTGGAAAACGTCCACGTTCCGGCGCAACGCGTCGCTGCCGCGCACCAAGGTGGCGTGCCCGCCCAAGCGGGCTACTACCGCGCGCACGCGCGCCGCCCCACCATCGCCGCCTTCGCTCATGGCCAGCCAGATCAACCCACCGCCCCAATCACATACGGCCTTGGGATCACCCAATTCCTGCAGAATTTCGGGGGCGTCAGTGGGTTTGACCGACAACCGCCAAATCGCGTCGTGCGAACCGGAGAGCGGACTCACATCGCGGATGTTGCGCCACATTTCGGCGCTCTTTTCACCTTCGAGAACTTCCCACCCGGCGCACATCTCGGCCTGCATCCGCTTGATCCGATAGTTCACGGAATCGGCCAGACCTTCAACGCGCACATAGGCTTCGCCCCCGTCCGTCAGGAAGGCCGCGCCAGAGACATCAAACGGCGAGCCAAGTGCAGCGGATAGCGCCGCAATCGCGTCTCGCGCTGACAAACCGCGCCCGACAAGTGTTGCCTCAGCTTCCGGGATGGCCTGCACCTTGAGCGACACCTCGCTGAGCACACCCAACGTGCCCCATGACCCGGCCATCAGCTTCACGAGATCATAGCCGGTGACGTTTTTCATGACCCGGCCACCATTCTTGAGAATTTGCCCGGTGCCGTCGACAAAACGCACACCAAGCGCCGAGTCGCGACAGGCTCCGACCTGAATGCGGCGGGGGCCAGAAACATTGGCAGCCACCACGCCGCCAATCGTCGGCGTTCCATCGGTGCCTAGAAGGACGCGATGATCCATCGGCTCAAAGGCAAGGCGCTGATTTTCACCCGCTAAAACGGTTTCGATCTCTTCCAGAGGTGTACCAGCGCCAGCAACAAGCGTCAGCGCGCCGGGTTCATACAAGGACACGCCAGAGAGGCCCGCTGCGCTCAGCCTATCGCCGTCGACCGGCGCACCGATATCGCGCGTCCCACCCCCGATGATCTGCAAAGGCCCCTTGGCCGCTGCCACCATTTCGGCCAGCTCGGTCTCGTTATTTGGTTTCATCTTGATCTCACTGGTCCTGAAATTCTTGGGAAGTTGGCGCGATGTTATTCGGCGGCAATCCGGCGCGCGTCGCTGGCGGCAAGGGGAAAGACCTTGGCTGGGTTCAGCAGCCATTTCGGGTCAAACACGTCCTTTACCGCCATCTGGATTTCCAGATCGCCGGGCTCGTATTGCGTCACCATAAGATCACGCTTTTCGATCCCGACGCCGTGTTCTCCGGTGAGGCAACCGCCCACCTCGACGCAGAGTTTCAGAATCTCGGCCCCAAAGGCCTCGCATTTCTCAAGGTCGCCCGGCTTGTTGGCATCAAACAGGATCAGCGGGTGCATGTTGCCGTCCCCGGCGTGGAAGACGTTGCCGACATCCAAACCGAAATCCTTGGACATCTCACCGATCCGGCGCAGCACCAGGGGAAGTTGGCTCACCGGGATTGTTCCGTCCAAGCACATGTAATCATTGATTTGTCCCATTGCGCCAAAGGCCGACTTGCGGCCAAGCCAGATTTTTGCGCTTTCCTCAGCCGACCCGCTTTCACGCAGTTCGACGGGGTTATGGGTGCGGGCGATGGCGATGATGCGCTCAAGCTGCGCTTCGATCTCTTCTTCGCTGCCTTCGACCTCGACAATCAGAAGTGCTTCGCAATCAGGATAGCCTGCCCCGGCAAAGGCCTCGGTGGCGCGGATGCAGGGGCGGTCCATGAACTCGATGGCGACAGGCAGGATACCGGCCTTGATGATGTCGCTGACGCAGTGACCTGCGACCTCATTGCTATCAAACCCCATGAGCACCGGGCGCGCACCTTCGGGCTTGCGCAGAATTCGCAGGGTGGCTTCGGTCACGACCCCCAACTGGCCTTCGGAACCGCAAATCAAGCCCAGAAGATCAAGTCCGGCCGCGTCCAGATGTGCGCCGCCGATCTCGACAACTTCGCCATCCATCATGACCATTTTCACGCCCAGAAGGTTGTTCGTGGTAACACCGTATTTGAGGCAATGTGCGCCGCCCGAATTCATCGCGATATTGCCCGCGATGGCGCAGGCAAGCTGGCTCGAAGGGTCGGGGGCGTAGAAGAAATCTTCTTCCTCGACCGCGCCGGATACGCTCATATTCGTGCGCCCGGTTTGGACCCGGATGAAGCGATTTTCGTAATCCGTTTCAAGGACTTCGTTCATTCTGGCCACCCCGAGGATAATCGCGTCCTCGGTCGGCATGGCGCCCCCGGCAAGCGATGTTCCGGCGCCCCGGGGCACCACGGGCACGCCTTCCTCGTGACAGACTCTCAAAACCGCCGACACCTCTTCGGTACTGGCTGGCAAGACGGCGGCCAGCGGTGGGCAGCGGTAGGCGGTGAGCGCATCACATTCATAGGCACGCGTTTCGACCGGGTCGTCGATCACCGCATCGGCCGGAAGAACGCTGCGCAGGCGGGCCACGATCTGGGCCTTGCGCGACAGGATGGCCGGGTTGGGGGCTGGCATGTCCATAAGCTTACCTCGCTTTAATTGGTAAGTTTTTATAACCAATTTTACATGCTGGCAAGTCCCAATATGTCGCGCTAGGGTTCGGGCATGACCTGGACCGAACGTTTTGCGCTTTTTTCCACGCTGGATATCGTTGCTTTTGCGATGCTTTTCGTGGCTTGGACCAGTATAGGGTATTTCATTGAAAATCCCCCAACGCGCCGCCCCTCGGTTTCGCGGTTGATGGAGCATTACAGGCGCGAGTGGATGGCTGCGTTTCTGGATCGGAACCCGCGGGTTTTTGATGCGCAGATTCTGGGTAACTTGCGACAGGGAACGGCTTTTTTCGCCTCGGCGACGATGATCGCAATTGGCGGCGGGCTGGCTCTGATTGGCAATGCTGATCAGCTTGCCGGCGTGGCGCGGGATTTCACGCTGCAGGCACAGCCGATCCTGCTGGAATTTAAGATCGTGGTCATGCTGATCTTTGTCGCCAACGCGTTTCTCAAGTTCGTCTGGGCGCACCGGCTTTTTGGATACTGCTCGGTCGTGATGTCATCCGTCCCGAATAATGCAAGCGATCCCAATGCGTTACCACGTGCCAACATTGCTGCCGAAATCAACATCACCGCCTCGCGCAGCTTCAACCGGGCGATGCGCTCGGTCTATTTCGGGCTGGCGGCTTCGGCGTGGTTGTTTGGCGCGATGGCCCTGATGGCCGGGACGGCGATCACGGTTTTCGTCCTCTGGCGACGGGAATTTGCGTCGCAATCACGCGAAGCCCTGCTGCGGGAAGTCGACTGAGAAACGCAATGGTTAATAGCGGCTGACCCCACCGAATCGCGTGTCGGTATCACGTCGGTATTCTGTCGGTATTGCGTCGGTGGGTCATACGGCATTCAGGGAAATCGCGATCGTGACAGAACAGTCCTTAACCTCGGGATAACCGAAATTGGTCAGACGCGGTGATAGGGTGCGCCGGCAAGAATCGAGGCCGCGCGGTAGAGCTGCTCGCCCAGCATCACGCGGGCGAGCATGTGTGGCCAAACCATCTTACCAAAACTGAGCTTGGCATCGGCCTGAGCCCGCAAGGCGGGATCAATGCCATCCGCACCACCGATGACAAAGGCCAAATCCCCGCGCCCTTCGTCACGCCAGCCTGCCAGCATGTTGGCAAAATCGGGCGAGGACATCAGCTTGCCCCGCTCATCCAGCGCACAGATCACCGCGCCGCGTGGGATCACCCCCGAGAGGAGACCTGCCTCGGCAGACATCCCACCGCCCTTGCGGTCTTCGACCTCGTGCACGGCAACGGGGCCAAGGCCCAGCGCCCGGCCGGTCCGGTCAAATCGTGTGAGGTAATCGTCAAGCAACTCGCGCTCGGGGCCGGACCGCAGCCGACCAACGGCGCAGATATGCACCTTCAGTGCCATACTCTCTCCCGCGCGCGGTTGCGCCTTGATGTCAGCCGATCAGGCGGTGCCTGCCGGAAGCCACATCTTTTCGAGCTGGTAGAACTCGCGCACTTCGGGACGGAAGACATGCACGATCACGTCGCCGGTGTCGATCAACACCCAGTCGCCAGTTTCCTTGCCTTCGACCTTGGCCCCACGGCCAAACTCGGCCTTGAGCCGTTCAACCAGCTTTTCGGAGATCGCGGCCACCTGACGGGACGAACGCCCGGAGCAGACCACCATATAGTCCCCGATCGACGACTTGCCGCGCAGATCAATCTGCACGATGTCTTCGGCCTTGTCTTCTTCGAGAGAGGTAAGGATACGCGCAAGCAGTTGCTCGCTTGTCGTATCGGACTGGGCGGTCGTCATGGCCGCGCCTTCTTCAGCAGCATTTGCCACATCCGTATTCAGAGACAGATTCCTGCCCTCCTTGCAACGCACCGCAATGCCCCGGTGCCGGGCGTATTTTCAAGATAGCACCGTCAATAGCACTTCTCAATGAAAGGCAAGAGGCTGCGAGCCGATTGTTGCCAAAAGGCGCAGGGTTTGCCGCGAAATGGATCACAAGACGGGCCAGCGGCGGACCGGAGGACGCCGTTGCGACGCTGGATCGGCAGTGTTTTTTCTTGCGGAATACAAGCGTGATTTGAGAGGCACGGACCCCTTGAGAATACGGCGGCCCACATGGGGCCGGTCCGCCGTTGGCCCGGCGCCCTACGGGCTTGATTCCGGGCCAGTGGAGTTTTCCTCCCCAAGCATCCGCACTTCGCGCTGCGGGAAGGGAATGGAGATGCCGTTTTCCTGAAACGCATCCCAAAGGGCGAGATAGACGTTACCGCGGATATTGGTCAGCCCGCCGGTCGGATCCTCGATCCAGAAACGCAGGATGTAATCCACGCTGCTGTCACCAAAGCCGACGATGTGGCAAACCGGCGTCTTGGGAAAACTCAGCACCCGGTCGACCCCTTTGGCAGCTTCGATGGCGATCTTGCGCACCGCGTGAGGGTCATCGTCATAGGCGGTCCCGAAGTAGATATCGAGCCGCACATAGGTGTCGGAATGGGACCAGTTCACCACCTGCCCGGTGATCAGGTCTTCGTTCGGAATCAGGAACTCCTTGCCGTCCCGGGTCACCACGCTCACGTAGCGGGCCGACAGCGAGTTGATCCAGCCGAAGGTTTCCCCCAGAGAGATCACGTCGCCGGGTTTGATCGACTTGTCCAAAAGGATGATGACGCCCGAGACAAGGTTCGACACCACCTTTTGCAGGCCGAAACCGATGCCGACACCAATCGCACCCGAGAGAAACGCCAGCCCGCGCAAATCGAACCCGATGGTGCGCAGCCCAATGAAGAAGGCTGCGCCGTACAGTAGCACCTGCAGAAACTTGACGAAGAGCACTTGCATCGAGGGCGAAATGTCTTCGTTGGAGCGGATTCGGCTGGCGGTCTGGCGGGACAGGAATCGCACCAGCGCGAAGGTCAGCCCGAGGATCAGCGCCGCCTGGATCACCATCCAGAGTGTGAGGCGGGAATCACCTATTTCGATGGCGATGCTGTCCATGAGTTGCATCGCCTCTTGCGAGAGGCCAAGGATGACAATCGTGATCCACGCCCAAGCGCCGTAGCGTAGAAAGCTGCGCAAGGCGGAGTTTTGAACAAGACGCACGACCAGCACCACGACAAGCCAGGCCGTGCCGAGATTGGCCAGCACCGCCAACAGGTAAGAGCGGCTTGGCCATGTCAGTTCGCGCATGACCAGCACCGTGAGCCAGGTGATCGCAACGAACACCACCAGCGGCAAGCGCCGATAGATCATCATCGCGTATCGGTAGCGCCACTTGGCCCAGCCTTCGCGGGTCTTGAGCCAGTCATAGAGCCGGGGCTGCAGGGTGCGGGCAATCAGGAAGGAAAGCGCGACGAGGCCGAGCGCGATGGCCACCTGATAGGCATTCCATGGGCGTAGCAGGTCTTCGAGAAAACCTCTCACCTGGTCCCAGATACCCAGCACGATCTGCGTGGTTTCAGTGTCGGGGGCCGGCGTATCAACCTCGCGCGCGGCCCCGGCGGTGCGGTTGAGCGCATCCGCCTGTGCGTCGGCTGTGGTGGTTTCGGTGCCGGTTGCGATTTCTTCTTCCATTGAGCCCATGTTGCACGGCTTGGGCGGGCTGGGCAATGATCTTGCAACGCTGCAAGCCGCGCTTGAAGGAATCTCGCAGGCGGTGTATGGCGGGGCCATGAAACGCATCTATGACATTGACGACCGCGCCTTTTTGCCCTGGCGCTTTTTTGGTCAGTCGAAATCCGTCATCGCCGCTCTATGAGTGCGCGGCGCGCCTTTTCGCGTGCCATACCTGCGAAGCCATATCAGCCAATGTAAAAGAAATGGAGAGGACCGATGTCCCCCAAAACACTCTATGACAAGATCTGGGATGCCCATGTTGCCCACGAGGCCGAGGACGGCACCTGCCTGCTTTATATCGACCGTCACCTTGTTCACGAAGTGACCAGCCCGCAGGCCTTTGAAGGGCTGCGCATGGCGGGCCGCAAGGTGCGCGCCCCGGAAAAGACCATTGCCGTGCCGGATCACAACGTTCCGACCACCGCGGGCCGGGAAGATCCCAGCCAGATGACCGAGGAAAGCCGCATTCAGGTTGAGGCGCTGGACAAGAACGCCAAGGAGTTTGGTGTGCATTATTATCCGGTGTCTGACGTGCGTCAGGGCATCGTGCACATTGTTGGCCCGGAACAGGGCTGGACCCTGCCCGGCATGACCGTGGTGTGCGGCGACTCGCATACGGCCACCCACGGCGCTTTCGGCGCGCTGGCCCACGGGATCGGCACGTCGGAAGTGGAGCACGTTCTGGCCACCCAGACTCTGATCCAGAAAAAGTCCAAGAACATGAAGGTCGAGATCACCGGCAAGCTGAAGCCGGGCGTGACCGCCAAGGACATCACGCTGGCCGTGATCGGTAAAACCGGGACCGCTGGCGGCACCGGCTATGTGATCGAGTATTGCGGTGAAGCGATCCGCGACCTCAGCATGGAAGGCCGCATGACCGTTTGCAACATGGCCATCGAAGGTGGAGCGCGCGCCGGTCTGATCGCACCGGACGAGACCACGTTCGAATACGTCAAGGGCCGTCCGCACAGCCCCAAGGGCGCGGCGTTCGAACAGGCTCTGGAATACTGGAAAACGCTCTACACGGATGAAGGCGCGCATTTTGACAAGGTCGTGACCATCGCCGCCGAAGACATCGAGCCGGTCGTCACATGGGGTACCAGCCCCGAGGACGTTCTGCCGATCACCGGCGTGGTGCCGAACCCCGAGGACTTTACCGGCGGCAAGATCGAAGCGGCGCGCCGCTCGATCGAGTACATGGGCCTCACTCCGGGTCAGAAGCTCAACGAGATCGAGATCGACACCGTGTTCATCGGGTCCTGCACCAACGGGCGGATCGAGGACATGCGTGCAGTGGCCGAAGTGGTCAAGGGCAAGAAAATCAAGGATGGCATCCGCGCCATGATCGTGCCCGGTTCGGGCCTTGTCCGCGCACAGGCCGAGGAAGAAGGTCTGGCGGATATCTTCAAGGACGCCGGTTTCGAATGGCGTCTGGCAGGATGCTCGATGTGTCTGGCGATGAACCCCGACCAGCTCAGCGAGAATGAACGCTGCGCCTCGACCTCGAACCGGAACTTTGAAGGGCGTCAGGGCTACAAGGGCCGCACGCACCTCGTGTCCCCGGCAATGGCCGCAGCGGCTGCGCTGACCGGCAAGCTCACCGACGTGCGCGAATTGATTTAAGGAACCTGTGACATGGAAAAGTTTGAAAAACTGCACGGCATCGCGGCGCCTATGCCGCTGGTGAACATCGACACTGACATGATCATCCCCAAGGTGTTCCTGAAGTCGATCCAGCGCACCGGGTTTGGTGCGAACCTGTTTGACGAGATGCGGTTTAACCGTGATGGCACCGAGATTCCTGATTTCGTGCTGAACAAGCCGCAGTATCGCAATGCCGAGATCCTGATCGTGGGCGACAACTTTGGCTGCGGATCGAGCCGCGAACACGCCCCTTGGGCGATTGCCGATTTCGGCATCAAGTGCATCGTGTCGACCTCGTTTGCGGATATCTTCTTCAACAACTCGTTCAAGAACGGCATCCTGCCGATCGTGCTGCCGCAAGAGCAGGTCGATATCCTGATGAAAGACGCGGAAAAGGGCGAAAACGCCCGCATGACCGTTGATCTGGAAGCACAGGAAATCACCACCTCGGACGGCGAGGTGATCCCGTTCGACGTGGACCCGTTCAAGAAGCATTGCCTGCTCAACGGGCTGGACGATATCGGCCTGACCATGGAGAAGGCCGCATCCATCGACGCCTTTGAAGCCAAGGCCAAGATCGAGCGCCCCTGGGCCTGATCCTTTAAAAGACATGACCGGGAGCAAAGCTGATATGCAAAGCCATGATTTGCTCCCGGTTGGTACGGTCTGGGTGGGGCCGGAGCTGAACTGGATTGCCAGGATGTCCCTGCAGTCATTGCTGCATGCGGGCCACCCGGTGACGCTTTTTCATACCGACACGATTCAGGACCCCAAACTCCCCGGACTTTCGCTTGTTCCGGCACGGGAGCTTTGGGACTATCCGGAGACGCTGTTGACTCATGTTAGCCCGGCGGTGTTTTCGGATTTCTTTCGTCTGCACATGATCCGCAAGGCCCGGATGATCTGGGCCGATACCGACGTCCTGTGCGTGCGCCCTTTTGTGCCCCGGGACGGCTACCTTGTGGGGTATGAACATGGTGGCTGGATCAATGGCGCGGTTCTGATGCTGCCGGACAGTTCACCCACGCTCAACGAACTGATAACCCGTTTTGACGATCCCTCCTTTGTGCCCGACTGGTTGTTTCACCGTTTCAAGGGCAAGGCGCGCAAGGCAGGGCCGGAGCGGGCGCTGTACGAAGCCTGCCGTCTTGCCCCCAATGTCGTCGGGCCAAAAGCGCTGACACATATGTTGCCCAAACACGGTGAAGACGGGCATGTGCTGCCCTACCAGATCCTGAACCCGCTGCCGTGGTCATTGGCCGATGTCTATTTCAATCCGCATGGCGGGGTGGAGCCCTGGCTGAACGATCAAACCATGGCCGTTCATATCTACACCTCGCGAATTCGCAGACACCACAAGCAGGTCAGACCAATGGCCGGGTCTTTCATGGCCCGGTTTGCAGAGACAATCGGGTTTGACATGGACGCGCATGGGCCCACGGCCGAACATAGCGCCGACACAGCGTAGGGACACGGGCCGTCGCGCGGTGCAAACCGGCGTCCTCAAATGTGGCGGATCGCGGCCTCGGGCCCAAAATGTGGCAGAAATAGGGCGCATTCTTTTGCCCTGCCTCAATTGAGTTTAAGCGCACGCAATAGCCTGTCGGCAATGGTGCCCCGCCCCAAGGAGGACACCACATCTTGTAGTGCCTTGGCTTTGCTGAATTTTTTCGTTCCGAATTGATGCATTCGCGCACCAGTCGCCACGGCAGGCGCAGACTTCTTAACCCTGATCCAAAGTAAACCTTGAGCGCGGCAGCGAAAGGCGGCAAGATTAAGGCAAGAATGAGGCACCCCCGTCTGAGCAGGCGGGATCAAGTTGGAAAAAGATCGCGGCAACGTATCGCGAGCGTCCAGTTTGAAGGGAAAAGGGCAGTGTTGGGAAAAATCGTAAGCGCCTTGACGCGGGCATTGTTGGTGGCGTTGCTGTTTGCAACTCCGGCGTTGATCCTCCCCAATGTAAGCCCCGACGCGATTGAAATCGTGTTGCTGTTCGCGCTGTTTTCCGGCTGTCTCGTCTTTATCGAGTATTATTCGACCTATCCGTCGATCATCGAATTCCGCTATGCCGCGCCCTTTAACCGCCTGCGGTTTCTGGCGATCTTTTTTGCTGTGTTCTGCCTGTCGGTGATCGCGCGTGGCGCCTATGCGCCCAATGCGTTTACGTCGTTCCTGCATACGCTGGGGATCGTGGTCGGCAACGCGATTGATTTCCCGTATTCGCCGGTGCGCCTGATGGTGATCATGCTGCCCGACAATGCCTCTCCACAACTGGTCGAAGCCGTGCGCACCTCGTCCGGTCTTTCCTACCTGATCTCGATGATCGCGCTGATGGTGTTCTATTTCTATGTGCGCATCCTTGGATGGCCGGCGCGCAACGGGGCGTTCAATGTCTGGGTCAACCTGCCCCTGTTCGATCCTACGGCGGGGGGCGATGTGCTGCCCCGATTGCAGCGCGATGGACGTCTTAACATTGCGTTAGGGTTTCTGATGCCATTCTTGATCCCGGCGGTGGTTCAGATGATGTCCGATCTGGTGGATCCGATCTATCTGGACGATCCGATGACCTTGATCTGGACGATAAGCGCATGGGCCTTCATTCCGGCAAGCCTGATCATGCGGGGCATGGCGATGACCCGCGTGGCCGAGATGATCCGCGACAACCGTCGTCGCGCCTATGCCGCTGCAAGGGCCTTGCAAACCGCCTGATCCTTTTCCTGTGCTTTTTGTGGGGCGCACCCGCCGGGGCCGAGGGGCTGCGGCTGGCAACATATGACGTGGAATTGGCCCGCAAAGGGCCGGGGCTGATGCTGCGCGATATCCGGCGCGGCGATCCGCAGGTCGACGCAATTTCCGAGGTGGTCGCATCGGTGACACCGGACGTGTTGTTCCTCCAAGGGGTGGATATCGACTATCGGCTGCATGGGGCAAGGGCCCTGCGGGATGTGTTCGCCGAGGCTGGTTTGGGTTATCCGCATGTAATTGCCCTGTCACAGAATGCGGGCGTGCCGAGCGGTGTGGATCTTGATGGCGACGGGCGGGCGCATGGGCCACGCGATGCGCAGGGTTTCGGACGGTTTCGAGGGGAAGGCGGCATGGTGCTGCTGTCGCGCTGGCCCGTAGCGCCGGACGGCGTACAGGATTTCAGCGGCGTGTTGTGGCGTGATCTGCCGGGCGCGGTTTTGCCGGAGATCAATGGAGCGCCCTTCCCTTCTGAAACGGCCCAAGCGGTGCAGCTATTGCCCTCGCACGGGGCGTGGATGGTGCCGATTGTCGGGCCCGAGGGGCAGCGGGTGACGCTGATGCTGTTCGCTGCGGGGCCGCCGGTGTTTGACGGGCCCGAGGATCGCAACGGATTGCGCAACGCAGACGAGATCCGGCTTTGGCAGGTGGTGCTGGATGGCGGGCTTGGTACGCCCCCGGACGGGGCGTTCGTGATCATGGGCAATGCCAATCTCGACCCGGAACACGGAGAGGGGCGGCGCGAGGTGATGCGGAGACTGCTAAACGATCCACGCCTTCAGGACCCGCATGCCGACACGGGGTCAACGGTGGACTGGCCCGAGCCGGAGCCGGGTGACTTGCGGGTGGACTACGTTCTGCCGTCGTCCGACCTGAAAGTGCGGGACGCCGGGGTGGTCTGGCCCAGCGCCGAGGAGACGCTGGGCGAGGCGGTGGCCACGGCCAGCCGTCACAGGATGGTTTGGGTCGACCTTGCGTTCTGAGAGGACAGCATTGGGCGCAGCGTGTCCTGCGGCAGCGCCGAAGCAAGGGCGGTGGTCACGGGCGTGTGCGTGAATCCCGGCAGGAGCGCATTGAAACGCGTACCATCCAGACTGTGTGGCGTGTTCCAGAGATAGCGCATCTCGAGCAGGTGTCGCGCCAGTTTCCAGAAAGGACGCGCGAGATGCAGCAGCACCCAGTTCATGCGCTTGAGACGCACCGGCCGACCAGTGACCCGCGACAGGTGGTCCGAAATCTCCTCTCCGCTCAACGTGTATCCGGGAAAGGGGATGTCTTCGAACCGGTCGAGATGCTGGCGCATCTCGGCAAGAGACACGGCGGCACGACACAGATCGGGCAGGTAGGCCCAGGCGTGGGCGATCTTCGGGTTTCCGGGATACGTGAAAACGCCTTTGCCCACTTTCGGGATCATGATTTGGTCGAACCAGTTGCCAGACGCCTCGGTATCGAGGAAATCCCCGGCCCGCAGAATGATCGTGCGCACGCCGCTGTCGCGATAGGCCTGCTCCATGCCACGGCGGATTTGGCCCAAGGGGTTGGTCGCCGCATGCGGCGAGTACTGTGACCACGGCGCCGGGGTGCCGGCACCGAAGACATAGACATTGCCGGGCAGGATCACGGTCGCATCCACGGATTTGGCGGCGGCGATGACGTCGGCATGCAGCCGCGGCACCTGCGCGGCCCAGTCGGGATAAGCCGGGTTCCAGGCATTGACGATCACGTCCACGCCCTGAACGGCGGTTGCGAGCGTGTCGGTCTTGCGATCAAAGCGGCGCACTTGCCAGCCTGCGGCGGCGAAGGCGTCAGCCGCGTTGCGGCCAAAACGGCCCGAGGCCCCGAGGATGAGAACGGTCTGGGTCATGAGAGAAGCTCCTTTTGGAAGGTGTACCACAAAGATGTCCCCTTCATTTGCAAATATGAATTGGCGAAAATCAAAAGTGTGATATTCAAAACTGAATGGATACGCGACTGACAAATCTCGACTGGTCCCTGATTCAGTCTTTCCTAGCCGTGGCTGAAACGGGTTCCCTGTCAGGTGCGGCGCGCAGGCTGAACGCCTCGCAACCCACGCTCGGGCGCCACATCAAGACGCTGGAAGAGACTTTGGGGATCGAGCTGTTCCATCGCCATGCGCGGGGTTTCGAACTCACCCGGCTGGGGCATGATATCCAGAACTACGCAAGGCGGATGGAAGAAGCCATGGCGGCGTTGGCGCTGACGGCTGCGGGTGGCGAGACGCGGCTGGCCGGGGATGTGCGCATCGCCACAAGCGTGTTCATGGCCCACCACGCCATGCCGGGCATCATCGCGGATATCCGTGCGCAGGAACCAGACATCCATATCGACCTTGTCCCCTCGGACGCGTCTGAAAACCTGCTGTTTCGCGAGGCGGATATTGCCGTTCGCATGTACCGCCCCGAACAGCTGGATATGGTGACGAAACATCTGGGCGACATCACGCTCGGCATGTTCGCCACCACCGGATATCTTGACCGCAAGGGGCGCCCGCGCGCTGCCGAAGACCTGCGCCTTCACGACATGGTCGGGTATGACGCCAATGATGACATCCTGCGCGAGATGCGCGCGATGGGTATTCCTGCCGCGCGCGACTGGTTTTCGGTCCGGTGTGACAATCAGAGCGCCTATTGGGAGTTGATCCGTGCTGGCTGTGGACTTGGCTTTTGTCAGCGCAACATCGCCCTTGCCACGCCGGGACTTGAAGAGGTTCGGGTCGACTTTCCCCTGCCCGTTTTGCCCGTGTGGCTGACCGCGCATGAGAGCCTGCGCCACACGCAGCGCATTTCCCGTGTCTGGACCCTTTTGGAGGCGGGGCTGCGGCCCTTCGTTTCTTGATCTTTTGCCCGGGTCCGGCTAGGGCAGAGCGGACGATTTTTACCAAGGACGGACAGCCCCATGAGCAACCCTTCGCTTCTTATTCTTGCCGGTGACGGCATTGGCCCCGAAGTCATGGCCCAGGTACGCCGGATCATCGACTGGATGGGTGACAAGCGCGGCCTGAAATTCGACGTGAGCGAAGACCTCGTGGGCGGTTCGGCCTATGACAAGCACGGCGTGCCGCTGCATGACGACACGATGGCCAAGGCACAGGAAGTGGACGCGGTTCTGCTGGGTGCCGTGGGTGGCCCGAAATACGACGATCTGGATTTCAGCGTGAAGCCGGAGCGCGGCCTGCTGCGCCTGCGCAAGGAAATGGACCTTTATGCCAACCTGCGCCCGGCGCAGTGTTTTGACGCGCTGGCGGATTTCTCGTCGCTCAAGACCGACATCGTTTCCGGGCTTGATATCATGATCGTGCGCGAGCTGACCGGGGGCGTCTACTTTGGCGAGCCGCGCGGCATCTTTGAAGAAGGCAACGAGCGTGTGGGCATCAACACCCAGCGTTACACCGAAAGCGAGATCGAACGCGGTGCGCGTTCGGCATTCGAGCTGGCCATGCGCCGGAACAAGAAACTGTGCTCGATGGAAAAAGCCAACGTCATGGAATCGGGCATCCTGTGGCGCGAAGTCGTGACCGAGGTGGCCAAGGATTACCCTGAGGTCGAGCTTTCGCACATGTATGCCGACAACGGCGCGATGCAGCTTGTGCGCGCTCCGAAACAGTTCGACGTGATCTATACCGACAACCTGTTTGGCGACATCCTGTCGGATTGTGCCGCGATGCTTACCGGTTCGCTGGGCATGCTACCCTCGGCGTCGCTTGGTGCGCCGATGGAAAACGGCCGCCCCAAGGCGCTTTACGAACCCGTACACGGCTCGGCCCCGGACATTGCTGGCAAGGGCATTGCAAACCCCAGCGCCTGTATCCTGAGCTTTGCCATGGCGCTGCGCTATTCCTTTGATCAGGGCGCAGAGGCCGATCGCCTTGAAGCTGCGGTGGAAAAGGTTCTGGCCGATGGCGTGCGCACCGCAGACCTGATGCAGGCCGAAGGCGGCACCCCCGCATCGACCAGCGATATGGGCGACGCGATCCTCGCCGCGCTGGACGCCAGCCTGTAATCTGACGCATCTGAAAATTCAAAGGACCCCGGTACATTGTGCCGGGGTCTTTTTCATTCGGGCAAAGGCCGTATAACCGAACAAGTGCAATAACCGATCCGGAGCCGCGCGATGAACCTCAAGGCCACGATACTGGCGCTGCTGGCGTATGCGCTGTTTTCCACGCATGACGTGGTGGTGAAATACCTGGGCGCGATCTATTCGCCGCTTCAGATCGTGTTCTTTGCCAGCCTGTTCAGCTTTCCTCTGATCACGGTGATGATGGTGCGCGATCCAAGCCCAGGCAACCTGCGCCCGGTGCATCCATGGTGGGTGGCGCTGCGTTCGGTCTGTTTGGTCGCGGCGCCGACCGCGGCTTTCTTCGCCTTTACCATGCTGCCCCTGGCACAGGTTTACGCGGTGATCTTCTCTACACCCTTGCTCATCACGGTCCTGTCTATCCCGATTCTGGGGGAACGGGTCGGGGTGTGGCGGTTGTCAGCCGTTCTGGTCGGGTTGGTCGGGGTGCTGATCGTGGTGCGCCCCGGTGTAAACGGCGTGAGCTGGGGTCATGCTGCGGCCTTTGTGACGGCCGCGGGGGGTGCATTGCAATCGGTGATCGTGCGCAAGATCGGGCGGGATGAGCGGCGGGTGGTATTGATGCTGTTCCCGTTGCTGGCAAGCGTCGTGGTGATGGGGATCAGCATGGCCTTTGTCTATCAGCCGGTGAGCCTGCCGGACCTCGGCGCGATGGCTTTCGTGGCGCTGTTCGGGTTTACGGCGACCCTTCTGTTGGTGCAGGCCTATACGCTCGGAGAGGCCGCAATGGTCGCACCCATGCAGTATTCCCAGATCATCTGGGCGATTATTTTTGGGGCTCTCCTGTTTGGCGAGCTCCCGGACAGTGTCACGCTGGCAGGAGTGGCGCTCATCGTGGCCAGCGGGTTATTCATCATCGTGCGCGAGGCAACGGGTGGCACATCGAGACAGACTCCGGTCCTGCGCACCCGCACCCGCGGATTGTCGCCGGGCAGCTTCCGGGTCTCGCAAATGCTGCGGCGCCCCGGAGACGAATAAATTCGCGCGATATGGGCTTGCCAAAGCCCCACGAACCGACTATCCCGCGCGTCACGGTCGGAGTGTAGCTCAGCCTGGTAGAGCACTGTCTTCGGGAGGCAGGGGTCGGAGGTTCGAATCCTCTCACTCCGACCAATAGAGCAAGGCGCCCTAGGGCGCCTTTGTTAGCTTTTTGCGAAGCAAGTTTATGAGCTCGGCCCCATAATCTCTGTTTCCATTGTCTCCGAACCGATGAAGCCTGAACACCAGTTGGGCGAGGCAACGAGATCGCCGGACTTCAGGCATCCATGTGATCTTCGATGTTTCGCAGAAACTGATCGCATTTTACCTTCATCTCATCTGACTTCTTAGTGCGGAACTCATTACCTGCATCACCCAAACGGCACAGGAATCCTCTGCATTTTGGCCGGGCACATGCGGAGGGACCATGATCGTATCTTCGATCTCCAACTTTTCATACCGGATGGAGTCGCCACCGTTTCTCACCTCGCCCGGGAACTGCAACCAGAACCGCCCGCACCAGTTCGCGCCTCGACCTTTGCGCCGAGATGGCAAAAAATTGTAAGTGTAGTCCCATCCCGACAATCAGTCAGGCAACGCGCCTTGACTCTACCCAAAGATCAACATGAGCGTGCTTGTCATCAAAAACAGGACAGTGAGCCACATCAGATGCTGCGGCTTTAGTTTCCGCGACAAGAAAACCCCGGAAACTGTTCCGGCAATTGTCGGCAATACCAAAGCAGACGCGGTAGGCAATAGCGTATCAGAAATGCCCACGAACATTGCCTGAAATCCAAGTGCGATGGGGTAGGAAAGCAAGAACGTCACCAGTGTCGTGGACCGCACTACGATGGGGTCGCTCTTGATGGCTGTCACATAGGCTGCAACCGGCGGTCCGGGCATGGCGAGCGCTGAATTGAGAATGCCGCAGACAACGCCAATCGCACCGCGCCGCGCCCGCGTGTCGGTCTGAAAGAAGGGGAACCGGGCTAAGACTCCCGTAGCAATCACCGTCATCACTCCAACAACAACCGCAGCGAAAAGCTTCAGGTGCTCCAGCGACAGGTTGAGGTAGGCCAACGCCCCCAGCGGGGTCCCGATGCAGACCCCGGCGAAGAGCGGACGCAACAGCCGCCAGTTCACGTACGGCACAGTGATCGGCGTTAGCATTAGCGCGATCAGGAAGCTCAGCACAATTGAGACCTGTATAGCCCCGGCGCTGGCCATGGTGACAAGCAGGACCGGCCCGGCAATGACGCCAAAGCCGATGCCCGTCACGGCCTGCAAGAGCGATGCGAAAAACACCGCGCCAACCAACAAAAGCGGCACGGTGCCAGGGTCAAGAAAGCTCGGCATCTCAAATGCGGGTCACGAAAACACGACCTGGATGTCAGTGTATTCTTCCAGCCCTTCCTGCCCGAACTCTACACCTACTCCAGATTGTTTGACCCCGCCAAAAGGCGCGTTTGGCTGGATCGCGCCGTGCTTGTTGATCCAGACCGATCCGCATTCCATCCGGCTGGCCACTTGCCGCGCTGCGGTGATGTCGCGGCTCCAGACCGATCCGCCCAGCCCATTGGGGTTGTCGTTGGCCTTTTCGATCACCTCGTCGATATCGCGGTAGCGGATGATCGGCAAGGCCGGTCCGAACTGTTCCTCGTCCACCAACCGGTCTCCATTGTCGAGATCGGCGATGATGGTCAGCGGAAAGAAATAGCCCGTCTTTTTACCGTTTCGCACCGGAGCGTCACCACCCAGCAATACCCGGCCCTTGCCGCGTGCGTCTGCCACAAGATCGCTGACGATCTCGTATTGCCTCAGGTTCTGCACCGGGCCGAGCATCGCGGCTTCGTCCGTGCCGATCCCCATGGGCATCTTGCGCGCGAATTTGACCAACTCCTCGCAGACGTCTTCATAGACATCGTCGTGCACATACAACCTTTTGAGCGCGGCGCAGGTCTGACCACCATTGATGAAAGCGCCCCAGAACAGGCCCTCGGCGATCTGTTTCGGGTCGACGTCCGGCAGCACGATCCCGGCATCGTTACCACCCAGTTCCAGCGTCATCCGTTTCATGGTGTCGGCAGCGCTGGCGTAGATCTTCTTGCCGGTGGCGCAGGAGCCGGTGAAGACAATCTTGCCGATGTCGGGATGGCTCGTCATCATCGGGCCCAAGTCATCGTCGCCGGTGACGCAGTTCACCACGCCGCGCGGCAGAACTTCGTTCATCAACTCAACCAGCCGCAGTGTGGTCAGCGGCGTGTAGGGCGACGGTTTGCACACCACCGCGTTGCCCGCCAGCACGGCCGGAACGATGTGCCATATGGCGATCATGACAGGGAAGTTCCACGGCAGGATCGATCCCACCACGCCGATCGGCTTGCGGAACAACTCGACACGCCCTTCGTTGTTGTCCTGCAAAACCTTCGGCGGCATCGACAGGCTGGCGGTGTATTGCGTCCACGCAATCGCCCCACCGATTTCCCAGCGCGACCCCAGACCACCCAGAGGCTTGCCCTGTTCAGCGGTCAGAAGCTGAGCCAGTTCCTCGGCATGGGCCTCGATGCGCTCGGCGATGCGACGGCACGCGGTCTGGCGTTTGCGTTCGGTTTGCTTTTCCCAGCTTTTCTGGGCAACTCGGGCCGCGCGCACGGCATCTTCGAGCTGATCCTTGGTCGCCAGCGGGGCCAGCCCGGCGACCTTCTCGGTTCCCGGGTTGATCACCTCGAAACACTGCTTGGTCGGCACTTTCTTGCCGTCGATAATCAGGCGGAACGGGTCCATATCAGGTCTCCTTGCTGCGCTTCTTGGGGCCGTCGTTGCCGTGCCAATCGCGGAAATGATTCTTGTGAGTATCGAGATAGGATCCCGGCTTCATATGCTTGTCGTAGAAGTCGAGGTCCAAGTGGTGCGCCTGAATGAACAGGGTCATCTGGATCGGGTCCACCGTCGCAGGGAATTTTCCATACGTATCAAAGATATACTGACACATATCCTTGACGCACTGGATGCCCTCGGGGCTCGCCGGGATGGTCGCGGCATCAAACTCTGCATTCGGGGCGGTGTGGGGTTTGACCATGCCCTTGGCCTCCCACTCGTCCATGGTCTGAAGCGCACCCTCAAGTGCTGCGTCCACCGCATCGGACATGTTGGCATAATAGGGGGGGCAATAGGCCTCGAAAACACCGTCGCGCCCGACCGGGATCGGGAACGGGTCCGACTTGGACTGGATGAAGCGGAAACCAAGGCCGCGGCAGGCAGGTGTGCCGCCCAGAACCACGGTCGACGAGAACCCGCCATAGACCCAGCCGCCCAGGCCTGTTGCCTGGAGCGTCAGCGCCATAAGCTGCCCCATGAAGGCGCCTTCGGCCAGCATCCCATCCGACAGCAGCTTTTCCAAACGGCTGAGCGTCATCACCTTGCGCTTGTTCAACAGACCGTTGTCGACCCACTTCTGGTTGCCGCAGGGGCGCATGCCGTTGCGGTCATCGACGATATAATAGCCTCCGGTGTTCTGGGCATAGCGCCCGGCCTTGCCGTCGCACAGGTTGATCATCAGCTTGATGATGTCCTTGGTCACGTCGATTACCGGCATGAAAATCGTGGTGCCGGGCATGTTCGTGACCCACTGGTTATGCGGCCAGATGCCCGGTTCAGCGGGAGGCAGGTCCATGCGCTTGTCATCGATTTTCTCTACGAATTCGTCATAGAAGCCCAACAGCTTGTCGCGGTCGCCTGCCGTTTCATACTCGCGCATCTTGGTCATCTTGGCTTGATCGGCCTTAACCACGAACACCCCGTCGTCATTGGTGAAGAAAAGCCGCGAGCGGTGCGATCCCATCGCAGAGGGGTATGGCTTGCCGATCGTTTTCACCATCGCACCGGGCAGGTTGGTTTCGGCCAGGATCGGCCCCGTTGTGGCCGTGGCAGCGGCCACCAACATGGCGGTTTCCAGATCGCTCAGCGGATAGGGCTCGTATTCGGATTTGTGCTGGAACGGGCCCGATGTCATCTCCATGCCAATGCCGAACCGGCGCGAACGGCGCCCCATGATTGCATCGAACAGTGGGTAGTCCCATGCCGCCTGCGCCTGTGGTGGCAGGCCTTCGGGTTTGCGAGTGCTCATTGCCGGGCCTCCTTCGCGACTTCGCGGCGGACACCCAAAAGCAGGCGAACCAGATAGCCCCATGCACCCGGCTTGCGCAGAACCATTCCCACGATCCTGCGCAGGTCGGCATCGGTCATGGTGGTCTCTGCCTCCCAGACGCCCATCTTGCCGGTCAGCACGATGCCGTCTTCAAGCAGGTCCAGCTTTTCAAGGTCGAACGAAAATTCGCCCGCTGCTGAATCAATCTTCATGTCATCCTCCCATCCCCGCTCAGGGGATCATTTTCCAATATGCGTCCTTGAGGGTGATCAGCCCGTCGCCGATCTCGTAAAGGTCAAAGCCCTGCGACTGACGCCAAGCGCCATCGGGGCCGAGATATTCAACGTCATAGGTTTGCAGCACCGTGTTGCCGCGGAAGCGCCACACCGAAGCTGAAAACCTTGGTCCATTGGGCATGGCAAAGCGGCGCTCCATTTCCTCCAGAGCGGCATCACGGCCATAGACCACCTGCCCGTTTGGCAGTTTCCACGTGAAGGCCGGGGACAGGCATTCTCGCAACGCCGCGATATCGCGAGTCGTGAACGCCTCTTCGAACTTGGTGAAAAGCTTCTTGTGGCCCATCTCGTCATCGGCGGGAACTGTGAGCGGTGCGCGCGCGATTTTCTGTTTGCGCTGGTAGGCGCGGTTCTCGACAACTTTGAAGCCATTGGCCAGCCTGGGGGCGTTTGACGCACTGCGCGCGGCACTAATCTCTTCTTCCGCCTGCGGTGCCGGGTTGTCGACGACCTGAGAAGGCACCGCGCGTGGTGGCGTTGGGGCTGGAACGGACGCAATGGCATCGATGCTCTGATCACGCTCATTGTTCAACACGCGCAAACCCGTGGGCGTTTCGCCTGCGCGAGTCCTGCGCGAAGTGGTCGTTATGCCCTTGGCCGGCTTGCGCGAACCCGGTCTTGATCCTGTCTCTGACATCAGCGCGTAGCCCCCTAGTTCTCTCCAAAAAAGCGGCCGATTGATTGACGACTCGGCAACACTCAATTTTGGAAAACCTAGCAACGAGCACGGTGGTTCGTCAACTAAAATGAATTAGCATTCATAATTATCGCCATTTATGTTGCGCCTTATTAATTGTTTTCAATAGATTTTTTTACACTTAAGTGAATTTAAATTCATTTTATTTGACAGAATCAACCATTCCCACATAGCCTGTGCTCAGTTCTTAGCAAACGCGAGATGACAGGGAGGAACTCGTCATGAAACTCACAGCCATTGCCGCTGCACTGGTCGTTGCAGGCGGCATTGCCGCCGAAGCCAAGGAACTTCGGCTCAGCGCTGCCCCACCCCCGAACTCACCCTGGGGCAAGATCACCATGAAATTTGTCGACAAGCTCGCCGATGTCTCTGGAGGAGAGCTGACCGCCAAGCCCTATCTCGGCTCGAAGCTGGGTGGCGAACAGGACGTCGTAAAACAGATCGCACGGGGTCGGATCGACATGGGCGTCATGTCAAACACCGCCGTGTCGCTTCTGGTGCCGGAATTCGGCCTGTTGGCGTCTCCTTACGCCTTTGACACCGCCGAACAATTTGATTGCGTAGCGGACAATCACCTACTCGATACCTATGCCGCAGAATTTGACGCCGCCAAGGTGCACGCGCTGAGCTGGATGGAGGTGGGCTATCAGGTCATCTTCTCGAAAGAGGCGATCCGAACCCCGGCAGACCTCTCTGGCGTCAAAATCCGCACCGCGCCTTCTGCAACAGATACCCTGTTCATCCAGACTGCCGGCGGCACACCGGTGCCCCTGGCGCCCAGCGAGGCCGTGCCCGCACTCAAGACCGGACAGGTCAGCGCCGCGACACAACTTTCCGTGTTCGGAGTTGCCACCGGATATGACAAGGTCGCACCGCAAATCACCGTGACCCGCCACCAGCACCAGGTTGGCGCCGTGATCATCTCGCAAAGAACGTGGAACGGACTGTCGGACCAGGAGAAGGCCTGGATCAACGAAGCTGCGCCCACCTTCCTTGAATTGCGCGCCGCCATTCGGGGAGCCGAAGGCGCGTTGCTGGGCAAGGCGGCGTCCGAAGGGGCAACCGTCATTGAACTCAATGACGACGAGCTCAAGGCGTGGAAGGCTCTGGCCCCTGCAGCGCAAGAGGCCATCCTGAACGAGCTGGGTGATGATGCCAAGGCCAAGTGGGATGCGATCCTTGCGGCCAAAGCATCCTGTTCGTGAGGCCGAGATGTTAAAGTCCGTTCTCAAAGGACTGACGCTAACCGAATCCATTGTGGCGACGGTGGCCTATGCCCTCGTTGCCACTCTCCTGATGGTGGATGTGATTGGGCGCGAAGTCTTCTCCTCGGCATTCCTTGGCCTTCAGCAACTCGCAGTCTATGGCGCGATCGTGGCCGGGTTTCTTGGGCTAACGCTGGCCACGTCGGACAATTCGCACCTGCGTCCCGAATTTTTGGACGGACTGGCAGGTCGGCACGGCGCAGCAGTTGCACGTTTCGGCGATGTGCTGTCAGCCAGCTTCTTCTTTGCCGGCGCGTATGTGTCATGGACGTTCGTTCAGATTTCGATGGAAAGCGGAGACAAGGCCCCCGTGCTGTATTTTCTGCTCTGGCCACTGCAACTGGTCATCCCCTACGCATTCACCTCTGCGGGTCTCAAGCACCTGATCTTTGCGCTAAGCCCCACGCTCAAACCTCACTCCGACATCCTGACAGGTTGATCTCATGTATGCTGTTCTTCTTCTCGCGATGGTTCTGACGCTTTTGGCGTTCAGACAGAACATCATCGTCATCCTGCTTGCTTCGGCGGCCTATGTGCACCTTGTCTGGGGCGACGGACACCTCGAATACCTCGCCGAAGATATCTGGATCAGCCTCGACAACGCGCTTTTGCTGGCGATCCCGATGTTCCTTCTGGCGGGTTCGATCATGACCCGCGGATCCATTGCGCGCCGCCTGATCGACCTGGCCATCAGCGTCACGCGCCCCATTCCCGGGGGCCTCGCCGTGGCCACGATCCTGAGTTGCGCCATCTTCGCCGCCATTTCCGGTTCCTCGCCGGTCACATTGCTGGCAGTGGGCACGATCCTTTATCCAGCACTCCTCGAAAACGGCTATTCCAAGCGCTTCTCGCTCGGCGCGCTGACTTCGGGTGGCACATTGGGCATCATCATTCCGCCGTCCATCCCCCTCATCCTATACGGCATCGTGAACGAACAAAGCATCGCTGACCTGTTCCTCGCCGGGATCATTCCCGGGCTGATGATCGCTGGAGTGCTGGCAGGGTATTCCTACTGGGTCAACCGCAAGATGCCGTCCGAGCCGTTCGACCTGCGCGAGTTTGCCACCGCCTTGCGGCGCGGCGGCTGGTCAGCGCTGTTGCCGGTGATCCTGCTGGGCGGGATCTATTCAGGCTATTTCTCGGCCACCGAGGCGGCGGCGGTGGCACTGGTCTATGCCCTCTTCGTCGAGATTTTCATTCACCGCGAGCTGAAGCCAATCGACTTTTACCATACCTGTGTGGACACAGCGAAGTTGCTGGGGATGCTGTTCCCGATCGTGGCCGTCGCATTGAGCCTCAAGACCATCCTGACAATCGAAGAAATCCCCGACCAACTGGCGCTGTGGATCACGTCGGTCACCGACAACAAAATTGCCTTCCTGCTGGCCGTCAACGTGCTCTTGCTGATCGTCGGCTGCCTGTTCGACGTGATCTCTGCAATCCTGATCCTGGGTCCCCTCCTGATGGTTCCGGCGGTGGCCTATGGCATAAACCCGGTGCATTTCGGCGTAATCATGGTGATCAACCTCGAGATTGGTTTCCTGACGCCGCCCCTTGGGCTGAACCTAATCGTGGCGATGACCGCCTTCCGAGAAAGCTTCATCGAGATCTGCCGCGCGGTATTGCCATTCATCGCGCTTATCCTCGCAGTGCTCATGGTTGTCACCTTTGTGCCTCAGACAGCACTGTTCTTTGTGCGATAACGAACCTTCGCGTCGCTTTGACAGGGCGGCGCGACACGCTTAAATCAAGGATGGAGCGGCCTCAACAACAGGGAATGGCATGGATATCGGCGCGTTACTGATGGATGATGACATCCCCGGCGTTCTCCCGGCCAAACAGGCGCGCAGCCGCCGCATTCGCGATGCCTATATCGAGGCGGGCATAAAGCTGTTGAACAGCAATAGGTTTAACGACCTCAAGATATCGGATCTTGCAGAAGAGTGTGGCCAGTCCGTCGGCAGCTTCTACACCCGCTTCGAGGACAAGGAAGCCTACTTTCGCGCCTTGCGTGCAACTGCAATCCAGCTCTGCAACTCGGAAATCCATGCTCGCGTCAACGTGGATAAACTCTATGAAATGGAACCCGGCGAAGCGCTCGATGCCTTGGTTGACCTGATGGCCGATCTCTTCACCGGACCGGTCCGTGGCGTGCTTCGCGAATCCTTGCTGCGCATTCTCGAACCCGATGACCCGTGGGCCCCGATGCGCGACAGCGCACGCGAGATCATGCGCAATTATCGCCGCGCCTGTGCGACACTGTTTCCTGCCTTCTCCCCGGAAGAGACCAAGGAAAGACTAAGCTTTTGTTTTCAGCTCATCGTCGGTGCGCTTCAGAATGACCTTGTCAACGACTACCACGTTTTCTCGACACGAGACCATTCGCTCAGGGCTGCGCTGAAAGAGGCGACACATCGATACATGCGTTTGACCGACTTGTATTGAAGCAGTCGCTCACATTCCATCCTTCAGACGAGTGATCTGAGAATTGCCTTGGCAAGAAGGCGGGCACTGGAACCCGTAGGCTCCAGTGCCAGTCTGTCTTACATATCACTACCGGCGAAAGGCAGCGGGTAGTTGCCGATCTGCTGTGGTGTGAACGGCAGCTTTTCGGTCTCGACCGGCGACGTGTAGAGCTTGCGGGTTTCGGGACGTTCGTTTGAAATGCCCGTCAATGCCGGCCCAGGGGTTGCATCCGGGCGGTTCGGATATTCCTGCATCCACAACTCGTGCCGGGCACGCTGGCGGTTGAACATCGATTTGACGTGGAACTGCTGAATCATCTCCCCGGTCCTTTCTCGCGGATCGGTATAAAGATCATAGAACTCGTTCTTCGAAAGACCTGGTGTCGCGTTTTTCCAGTCGCGCTTGAACCGGCCTTTGACGCCTGCGGCCAGGTTCGGGCCCTGGTAGATCATCACATAATCCCGGCGGCTGAAGCCATCTCCATTCAGGAACAGCGATGTCTGGTCGACACCATCAATCACCCGGTCAGTGGGGATCTGGTCCATTGCGCCACCGAGGCGGGCAAATGTGGTGAACAGGTCGCTGACATGAAGGATGTCACCCACGATCTGGTCCGGTTCGATCACGCCCTTCCATTTCGCAATTGCCGGCACACGCACGCCACCTTCGGTAAAGTCACCCTTGCCGCCGGAGTACAGGGTTTCGGCCATGCCCCGAGGACCATAGTGAATGAAAGGCCCATTGTCGGCCATCACCATGACGAGCGTATTCTCGGCAATGCCCTTTTCCTCAAGATGCGCCACAAGTTCGCCAACGAAGTCATCGACAGCGATCAGGCCTTCCGCAAGCATGTTCTTATTTGCCGTCGCTCTCTTCGCAACTCTGGGGTCGGGAAAAAACGCACCGAGAATGGGCTGGTAGGCGATAAAGAATGGCTCGCCGGCTTCGACGCTCTTGTCGATGAAGGCCAGTGTCCGGCGCTGGGATTCAGTTTCGATATCCCAGTAGTTTTCAATGTTTGGCGGCGGGCCCCATTCAAGGGTTTCCCCGCCCTTGGTGCCTTCCAGTGTCCAGACCTGACCCAGCGGCTGCCAGGATTTATCCATGTCATATTTGTCTTCGCCGTAAAGCTCGGGATAAAGCCCGGTTATGACGTTGCCAACCTCGGCCCCGGGGTTCCACATCGAAGGCACCTGGTTGTAGGGGGTAAAGAACGCCTCGTCGTAGCCTTGGTTGTGAGCATAGGAAAACTCTGTGTCGCCAAGGTGCCATTTGCCGTAAAACGCGGTTTTGTACCCAACATTCGACAGCACCTCGGCAATGGTCACTTCCTCGGCATCCATGCCGGAATACTCAACCGGGAAAGAAACGGTGTGCATGCCGCTCCGCACGGCGTACCGACCGGTCTGAAGCGCTGCACGCGTAGGCGTACAGGCGGGTTCCGTGTACATGCGCATGAAGTTGATGCCTTCATCCGCCATCCGGTTCATGTGTGGCGTCTCGAACCCGCGAACCGCCTGAATTTCCGGGATGCCGACCTCGCCCACCGCAGTGTCATCCCACATGATGTGGATGATGTTGGGCTTGGTGCCGAACTTGGCCTCCAGCGCGTCCAGCTTCTCCTGAAGTGACGCATCTTCGGCGGCCCACCGTTCGCCATGCTGTGCTTCGAGAACATAGTGTTCGGCATCATGAATGATCTTGCCACTTTCGGCATGTGCGCCGGTCAGCGACATCATCACAAGTGCCAACGCACTGCATGATGCCTTGCCTGATTTCAGTTTCATGTGTCTTCTCCAGATTGTGAAAATTGGTGTGGGCTCGAACTGGTACTGTCGGGCCCCCGGGGCCCTCCGACCCTGCGCGAAGCTCTCTCGAGCGCGGCGCGGATTTCGTCTGTGAGGCCTTTTAAACTCTCCAGAAAAAGGTCGCGTGCCTTCTGCAAATCCTCTTCCGAGGCACCCTCACACTGCGACAGGACGTGCAGGTCCCCCACGAGCAACTCGTAATCGTCGCAGATCTCTGCAAAGATGGCGTCCGTCGCACGCAAACTTTTGATCGCGTCGCGCGCTTTTGGCAGGCATTCTTCTGCTTGAGCGGGGTAGGCCGCTGGGTTTTCGTCATTGGAGCCCATCTCACCAATCCTCCTTGCGGTTGAAAGGTCGGAACAAGGGTTATACGGTGAAAGATGACGTGAAACGCACCGGAGAAATTCTCTTAGGCATTTGTTTTGGTTTGTTTTCTTAGCGCATGACTGAGTAGGGGTGCAGATTCGATTCATGAGTCCGGAAAACGAAAAATCCATTCGAATTGCGCTGGAGGACATTCTGAAAAGTCCGCAGCTGTCCGGCTCCGCCCGTCTGCAGGGTTTTCTGACTTACGTGGTCGAACAAAGCCTGCAGGGCCACCCTGAAGAGATCGTTGGAAAGATCATCGCCCAGGACGTTTACGGGCGTCAGCCCGCCGATGGCAGCGACAATATTGTGCGGGTCGATGCCCGCCGATTGCGCCGCGCCCTGTCAGACTACTATGCGACACATGGCGGTAATGACGCCGTCGTGATCCACATCGATAGCGGCGGCTATGTTCCCAGGTTCGAGTTTCGCGAAGGAGGCAAAGAAACACAAAAGCTGGCCAAATCGCGCCTCGCACAATTCCGAATTCCGATAGCGTCAATATCGCTGTTCGCTGTGGCTCTGCTCGTCTGGTCGGTTGGGAGAGGTATCGATTTTCCCCCGAGCCCGGACAGCGCGGACATCAACGTGCAGGAGCGCGCGGTGCAGGAACGCAAGGCGCTGGCAGAGAAATCCATGGCGACGTTGCAGGCCTCGAATATGGCAGCAAAAGCAAGCGAAATGCTGTTCCCGATCGCGGATGTCGAACTTCAAACCGCAGCTCTCAAGTTGTTCGAAGAGGCCATTCGCATCGATCCTGCCTATGCAGGTGGGTATGCGGGAGCAGCTCACAGCTTGTCTACTCTGGCCATTTTGGCACCGGATCTCGAGCAACGTGAGGAAAAGCTTAAGGCGGCGTCGCTCATGTCCGGCGCTGCCGTCGATCTTGACCCGACTGATGGTTGGGGCATTTCGTCCCAAGCCTGGCTGGCCTTCGCCAGCGCGGATTTCGAAAACGCGAAAACGCTCTCTCACCGGGCCTATTTGCTGAGCGAAATAGATGGCAGGGTTTTGAACTTCCGTGCTCTCATTCTTTTGCTGACAGGGAGCTTTGCGGAAGCGCAAAAGATTTCAGCGCCTGACGCGCCGCGCAGAGATGCGGGTTCGCACCAGGCAAACCTGAATATTCATGGGGTCGCCAGTTTTCATCTTGGTGACTACGAGACTGCTGTTTCTTCCTTCGATTCCGCGATTGCGTCAGGCGCTCCTGTCAGTGAACTGACGCTGCTCTATATGGCTGCGTCATACCAGGCAAATGCGCAGACTGACGAGGCTCAGAAACTTCTCGCGGAATTGTCACGAACCTGGCCTCTGTTTCAGCCAGAGGTCGCATTGAGCAAGTTCTATGCGAGTCACGAACACGTGGATGCTGTACTCGTCCACTTAATGGCGGCAGGTTGGCCAAAGGATCAGTAACTTGTCCAGAGTTTGTGTCGTCCAACCCCTTTTCGTGCTCCGGAAATTGTATCTGTCACGGAATCCGAGATGCCCAATTCCACCAGTTCCGACACAGCCATTGCGAAGTTGACAAGCTCTTAAGCGACCGCTGTGATTTCGACCTTGCGCGGTTTTCCGGCTGTGCGGAGATGGTGTGAGGAGCCCCAAAATTTGTGGACGCTTTGCCCCTAACTTTGAAACAAGGAGGCCGATATGGGGACAAGCAATTACAGTGACGGGTTTAAGCGGCACGAAGTGCATCTGATCACGGTGCGGGGTTACCCCACGCCTCGCGCATTGCGCTGGCTTCTTCCAACATTTGGATAGCGAGCTGATCAGCATCATCGAGTGAAATTACATATGCGATTTCCTCGTCCTCATAAACATCCGGTGCTGCGATGCACTTCAAAATGAATTTGACCGCCCTCGACAGCTCGGGAACGAAGTTCGACACAGGGGAAGATTTCCGTGACGTGTCAACGGGGGTGTTTGGGCCGGTTCGACGCTAAACTATTGGAATGAATGGGACCGCCCGGTCCCCTGACTCCGACCAAGCAGACGAGCGCCCTCGGACGCCTTTGTTGTTTACTTGGTCGTCTCCAGCGACATCTCCAACATTTCGCGCACGGTATGTCCTCAGTCCGTTTTTGACTGGTGGCACCCTATCGCCCAAGAAGCGCCTCCCGTCTTCCGGACTTTAGTCCCCGCTCCGTTCCTTTGCCGTCTTCGTCACACCTAGAAAGTCGATTTCGACAAAGATACCACTCGAATTGGAAGGTACCCTCGATTTATTCCGAATTTCGAGACAGCTGCTCCCAATTTTCAAATACTCCGGAAAAGAGTTGTCGCATCTTTGTGGCTGGCAGCTCGGGTTGGCAGGACGCATAGTTGGTCGAATATTCAAGTCGGCCTTCAGGAGCGTCCATGAGCACCACCTATTATGCACCGCGCGGGGGGCACCCCGGCCAGGAACAACTTCTGACGGATCGTGCGATTTTCACCGACGCCTATGCCGTTATTCCCAAGGGCACCATGCGCGACATCGTGACGAGTTTTCTGCCGTTCTGGGACGATACGCGGCTCTGGGTGATTGCACGGCCCATGACCGGATTTGCCGAGACGTTTTCGCAGTACATCATGGAAGTCCAACCTGATGGTGGCTCGGATCGGCCCGAAACCGATCCCGAGGCCGAAGGGGTTCTGTTTGTCGTGGAAGGCACCGCCACGTTGAACGTGGGCGGAGAGACCCATGAGATGACGCCGGGCGGTTATGCCTATCTGCCCCCTTCGTCGGGTTGGACCCTGCGCAACCGTGGCGATGAGACGCTGCGGTTTCATTGGATTCGCAAGGCTTATGAAGCGGTTGAAGGGTTGGACACACCGGATGTGCTGGTGCTCAATGAGCAGGATATCGCGCCCAACGTGATGCCGGGCACCGAGGGCAAGTGGGCGACGACGCGCTTCGTCGACCCGGCAGACCTGCGCCATGACATGCATGTGACCATTGTCACGTTTGAACCGGGCGCCGTGATTCCGTTTCTGGAAACCCATGTGATGGAGCACGGGCTTTACGTGCTTGAAGGCAAGGCGGCCTATCGCTTGAACAATGACTGGGTCGAGGTCGAGGCCGGGGATTACATGTGGCTGCGCGCCTTCTGCCCGCAGGCTTGTTATGCCGGTGGGCCGGGCAAGTTCCGGTACCTGCTTTACAAGGACGTCAACCGGCACATGTCGCTGCGTCCGCGGCTCTCACGTTAACGCTGGCGCTACGCCCCCGATCGCCTGCGTCAGCGCCTTGGCTGCCTCGGTGACCGGGGCGCCCAGGCGCGCAATCTCCTCCGGGCTGACCCGGCTGGTCGGTCCCGAGACGGAAATCCCGGCCAGGGCCTCTCCGTTCATGTCGAAAACCGGCGCCGCGATACAGCGCATGCCCGCCGTGCGTTCTTCGTTGTCGATGGAAAACCCTCGGGCGCGGATTTGAGCGAGGTCTTGCATGAGCGCGTCACGGTCCGTGATGGTGTACTCGGTAAAGGCCTGCAAACTGCTTTTGGCGAGAACCCTTTGCAGACGATCCGTCTCCATATGCGCCATAAGCGCCTTGCCGATCCCGGACGAGTGCATGTCAGAGAGCGTGCCGGGCGGGAAAAAGGCGCGGATGGTTTCGTGGGTTTCCACCTGGCTCAGAAACAGAACGCTGCCTTCCTTTTCGATCCCGAGGTTGGCGGTTTCGCCGGTGTCTTCCATCAGCTTGCGCATGATCGGGCGGGCACGGTCGACAAGGCTGGTGCGGCGCAGGAAACGGGCGCCGATCACAAAAGCACCGGGGCCGATATTCCAGACCTGTTCATCCGCATCGAAATCCACAAGGCCGCGCCCTTCGAGCGTGACCAGAACGCGGTACACCGTGGCCGGAGACTGACCCATATCCTCGGCAATACGGGTCAGGGGCAAGCCCTTTGACCGGCTCAGATACTCAAGCACCGCCATTGCGCGATCCAGCGATTTGATGGTGTTCTGTTCTGTTTTGTCATGCCAGTCGCGCGGGCGCCCACGCGCTCTGCGACCCTCGTTCGGACCATTTTCCTGAGAATCCATAAAATGTCTCTCCATCAAAGTGAAAGCCTTTTTCACAATATGAAAAATTCAAGCCGCTGACAAGACTTGGTTTTTTCTCACCTCTCCACTTTTGAAAAATGATTTCAAAAAAATTTCACCTGCAGGGAAGCGCGTCTATGGTCAGGGCAACGATGCAAGGAGACGATCCATGAGCTTTCAGAACCCGGTCTTTATTCCCGGCCCGACCAATATCCCCGAGAGCCTGCGCAAGGCCTGTGACATGCCCACCATCGACCACCGGTCGTCACTGTTTGGGCAAATCCTGCACCCGGCCCGCGCGGGCGTACGCAAGATCCTCAAGAGCGAGACGGCGGAAGTTTTCATTTTCCCCTCGACCGGCACCGGTGGTTGGGAAACCGCTCTGACCAATTGTCTTTCGTCGGGTGACAAGGTTCTGGCGGCGCGCAATGGCATGTTCAGCCATCGCTGGATCGACATGTGCCAGCGGCACGGGCTGGATGTTCAGGTTGTGGAGACCCCGTGGGGCGAAGGGCTTCCGGCGGACCGCTATGAAGAAATTCTGACGGCAGACACCGCCCATAAGATCAAGGTGGTTCTGGCCACGCATAACGAGACCGCCACAGGCGTGAAGTCGGACATCGCTGCTGTGCGCCGCGCGCTGGATGCGGCGGGGCACCCCGCGCTGTTGTTCGTGGACGGCGTGTCATCGATTGCGTCGATGGATTTCCGCATGGACGAATGGGGCGTGGATGTTGCCGTGACCGGTTCGCAAAAGGGGTTCATGCTGACCGCTGGGCTGGCCATCGTGGGCTTTAGCGCCAAGGCGATCGAGGCCACCAAGTCCGCCACCCTGCCCCGCACCTTTTTTGACATCAACGACATGACCGCAGGCTATGCTAACAATGCCTATCCATACACACCCGCCGTTGGCTTGTTGAACGGGCTGAACGAAGCCTGCGCGATGCTGCTGAACGAAGGGTTGGAGAACGTATTTGCCCGCCATCACCGCATCGCCGAAGGCGTGCGAGCCGCTGTAGGCGCTTGGGGGCTGGAGCTGTGCGCGGCCAATCCGTCGGTCTATTCCGACACGGTCAGCGCCATCCGCACACCTGACGGGTTCAACGCGACCGACATCGTCACCCATGCCGCCAGCAAATACGGCGTCGCCTTTGGCGTGGGGCTTGGCGAAGTGGCGGGCAAGGTGTTCCGCATTGGCCATCTGGGAAGTCTGACCGATGTCATGGCGCTTTCGGGGATTGCAACGGCCGAGATGTGCATGGTCGATCTGGGGCTGGATGTCCGGCTGGGTTCGGGGGTTGCTGCCGCGCAGGAGTATTACCGTGGACACGGGATCGAAGCCCAGAAAGATGCCGCGTGATGAAGGATACCGCGATGTATATTCCAACCTATCAGGACATGCTGGACGCGCATGAGCGCATCAAACCGTATATCCGGCGCACCCCGGTGCGGACCTCGGATTACCTCAATGAACTGACCGGCGCCGAGCTGTTCTTCAAGTGCGAGAACTTCCAGGAACCTGGCGCGTTCAAGGTTCGCGGTGCCTCGAACGCCGTGTTCGGGCTGGATGATGCACAAGCCGCCAGGGGCGTGGCCACGCATTCCTCGGGCAATCATGCGTCCTGTCTGAGTTATGCCGCCATGAAGCGCGGCATCCCCTGTAACGTGGTGATGCCGCGCACGGCCCCGCAGGCCAAGAAGGACACGGTCCGTCGCTATGGCGGTCAGATCACGGAATGTGAGCCGTCCACCTCGTCGCGCGAAGAAACCTTTGCGCGGGTTCAGGCGGAATCGGGCGGTGATTTCGTGCACCCCTATAACGATCCGCGCGTCATCGCCGGTCAGGGCACCTGTTCGCGCGAGTTCATGGAACAAACCGATGGGCTCGACATGGTGGTCGCGCCGATTGGCGGGGGGGGCATGATCTCGGGCACCTGCCTGACGCTGGCGACGCTGGCGCCTGAGACGCAGGTGATCGCCGCCGAGCCGGAACAGGCCGATGACGCCTATCGCAGCTTCAAGGCGGGGCACATCATTGCCGATGATGCGCCCAAGACCATCGCGGACGGGCTGTTGGTGCCGCTCAAGGACCTGACATGGCATTTCGTGTCGAACCATGTGAGCGAGATCTACACCGCGTCCGAACAGGAAATCATCGATGCGATGAAGCTGATCTGGAAACATCTGCGGATTGTCATGGAGCCGTCAAGCGCGGTGCCCATGGCGACCGTTCTCAAGAACCCGGACGCGTTCAAGGGCAAGCGCGTGGGGCTGATCATCACCGGCGGCAATGTCGATCTGGATCGACTGCCGTGGACCCATGGTGCGTGAGATCACGCACCCAACCAACGAAACTGTAGGGTGTGTGCTTGCACGCACCGCCCCGTACCGAAAGATCGAAAGATGAGAGACATGACAAACCTGGACACTTACGAAGTGGGCTTTGACATCCCGGCCAAGCCCGGCATGGACGAGGCCGAGATCCAGACGCCCGCACTGGTGCTGGATCTGGACGCGCTGGAGCGCAACATCAAGAAAATGGGCGACTATGCCAAGGCGCATGGGATGCGGCATCGGGTGCATGGCAAAATGCATAAGTCTGTCGATGTCGCCAAGCTTCAGGAAAGCCTTGGCGGCGCGGTTGGCGTGTGCTGTCAGAAAGTGTCCGAGGCCGAGGTGTTTGCCCGCGGCGGGATCAAGGACATCCTTGTCTCGAACCAGGTGCGCGACCCGGCCAAGATCGACCGTCTGGCCCGCCTGCCCAAGTTCGGCAGCCGCACAATTGTTTGCGTGGATGACATCGAAAATGTCGCCGAGCTTTCGGCGGCAGCGGTCAAACATGGCACCGAAATCGAGGTGTTCATCGAGATCGATTGCGGCGCGGGACGGTGCGGTGTCACCACCACGCCCGAGGTCGTGGCGATTGCCAAGGCGGTCGAGGCGGCAGAGAACCTGAAGTTCTCGGGCATTCAGGCCTATCAGGGCGCGATGCAGCATCTGGACAGCTATGAGGACCGCAAGGACAAGCTCGACGTGGCGATTGCCATGGTGCAGGACGCCGTGGACGGGCTTAAAGCCGAGGGGATCACCTGTGAGCTGGTTTCCGGCGGCGGCACCGGATCGTATTACTTTGAGTCCAACAGCGGCGTTTATAACGAGCTGCAATGTGGATCCTATGCGTTCATGGACGCCGATTACGGGCGCATTCTGGACAAGGATGGCAAGCGTATCGATCAGGGCGAATGGGAAAACGCATTCTTCATCCTGACCTCGGTCATGTCGCATGCCAAGGCGGACAAGGCCATCGTGGATGCGGGCCTCAAGGCACAGTCGGTCGACTCGGGCCTGCCGGTGATCTTTGGCCGGGATGATGTCGAATACATCAAATGCTCGGACGAACATGGCGTGGTCATGGACCCCAACGGCGTGCTCAAGGTGAATGACAAGCTGCGGCTCGTGCCCGGCCACTGTGACCCGACCGCAAACGTGCACGATTGGTATGTCGGAGTGCGGAACAGCAAGGTGGAAACCGTCTGGCCCGTCTCGGCGCGCGGCCGCGCCTATTGATCCAAGAGTGACCCATCCGGGCGGCGGCCCCGCCCGGAGACCGCCCATGCGCCAGTTTCTCATCCTGCTGAGCACATGGGCGGACCTGACTAGATTTGGAGACTTCCCATGCTGATCGTACCCGAACGCGATATCGCGGACCTGATGACGCGCGCCGCGGCCTTTGAGGCCGTGGAACAGGTTTTTGCCGCAATGGCATCCAAGGATGCCTATAATTTTCCGGTCGTGCGCGAGGCGATCGGTCATGAAGACGCGCTTTATGGCTTCAAGGGCGGATTTGACCGCGCGGGGTTGACGCTTGGCCTCAAGGCCGGGGGCTATTGGCCCAACAATTTGGAAAAGCGCGGGCTGATCAATCATCAGTCGACGGTGTTCCTGTTTGATCCTGACACGGGCATGGTGCGGGCGATGGTCGGGGGCAACCTTTTGACCGCGCTGCGCACGGCAGCGGCATCTTCAGTGTCTATCAAGCATCTGGCGCGCAAGGACGCCAAGGTTCTGGGCATGATCGGCGCTGGCCATCAGGCGACGTTCCAACTGCGTGCCGCCTTGGAACAGCGGGATTTCGAAAAGGTCATCGGCTGGAACTATCACCCCGAGATGCTGCCTAACATTGCCACAGTCGCAGAAGAGGCGGGCGTGCCGTTTGAGGCGGTTGACCTTGAAGGGATGCGGGAGGCGGATGTGATCGTCTCGATCACCTCGGCCTTTGCACCGTCACTTTTGGCCGATCACGTCTCGGAAGGCACGCATGTCGCCTGTATGGGGACAGATACCAAGGGAAAACAAGAGGTTGAGGCGCGCCTCTTGGCCAAGGCCACCGTGTTCACGGACGAGGTCGCGCAGTCGATTTCCATCGGAGAGGCGCAACACGCGGTTGCCGAGGGGCTGATCCGTGCCGAAGATGTGGCAGAGCTTGGCGCGGTGATCAATGGCACGCATCCGGGCCGCAGTTCCGATGACCAGATCACGCTGTTTGACGGCACTGGTGTGGGTTTGCAGGACCTCGCGGTGGCGGCTTCGGTGGTCGATCTTGCCGTGGAAAAAGGCGTGGCGATCGAGGTGGATTTCTGACGCTCGGATCACCTGTTACACCCTGACTATCCAACGAAACGCCCCGCCAATGCGCGGGGCGTTTTTTGCGCTGTGTGCTCCGGTGTGGCGCTTTTCTGGGCAGCCCCGCCAAGGCCATGGCGCTAAAGTCTTTTTCAATGCAGTGTTGAAAGTATTTCGTGATACCACTCGTTTTTCGTGGCAGTCACACGCGCTACACTGTCTGATATCCCCTAGAATCCGGGGCGACACGGGAGTTCCAATGGCACATCAAAACGAAATCCGGTTTCTGCTGAACGGCAAGGAAACTACGGTTACCGATCCGAAGGCGACCCTGACACTGCTCGATTATTTGCGTATCGAGCAGCGCCTGACGGGCTCCAAGGAAGGCTGTGCCGAGGGCGATTGCGGTGCCTGCACGGTCTTGGTCGGGCGGCTGCGCAATGGTGTGCTGCACTATGAGACGATCAATGCATGCATCCGTTTCCTTGCGTCGCTGAATGGCTGTCACATTGTCACGATTGAACACCTGTCCGGCCCGGATGGCCGGCTTCACCCGGTGCAGGAGGCCATGGTCGAGCATCACGGCAGCCAGTGCGGATTCTGCACGCCGGGCTTTGTAATGTCGCTTTATGCGCTGTGGATGGAAAACGCGACGCCCAGCGCGCAAGAGGTGGAAACTGCGCTGCAGGGCAACCTGTGCCGTTGCACCGGGTATGAGCCGATTGTGCAGGCCGCATTGGCCGTGAACCAGTATGGCAGCCCATCGCATGATTACCTGAACCGCGAGCGCGCCGACGTGACCACACGGCTTGCGGCATTGCAGCCCGAAGGGCGGATCGAGACCGGGCCAGAGGATGACCGGGCTATCCTGCCACATGACGTGGCCGATCTGGCGGAGGTTCTTGCGGACAATCCCAAGGCGACCATCGTTGCCGGATCGACCGATGTGGGCCTTTGGGTGACGAAATTCATGCGCCCGATTTCTCCGGTGGTGTTCATCAACCACCTGGAAGAGTTGAAAGACATCACGCTGGACGACGACGCGCTGACCGTCGGTGCGGGCGTGACCTATAGCGAGAGCGAAGCCGCCATCCGCGAGGCGTTCCCGCATCTGCGCGAATACTGGGACCGCATTGCCGGCTGGCAGGTGCGCAACATGGGCACGATCGGGGGCAATGTCGCCAACGGGTCGCCCATCGGGGACACGCCGCCGGTTCTGATCTCGCTTGGCGCCGAAGTGACGTTGCAAAAGGCGGGGGGGGCGCGCACCCTGCCGCTGGAAGCGTTCTTTATCGACTATGGCAAGCAGGATCGGGAAGCCGGGGATTTTGTCGCCAGCATCCGCATTCCGCGCGCGAAACCGGGACAGATCGACGCCGCCTACAAGATTTCCAAGCGGCGGGACGAGGATATTTCCTCGGTCGCCGTGGGGATCAGTGTTGTTCTTGAAAGCGGCACGATAACCGAGGCCCGGATTGCTTTTGGTGGCATGGCCGCGACGCCAAAACGCGCCGCGTCTGCCGAGGCCGCGTTGGTCGGGCAAAGCTGGACTGCAGAGGCGTTCGACGCCGCCGCCAAGGCGCTGGCGCAGGATTTCACCCCGCTTTCGGACTGGCGGGCCTCTGCCGAGTACCGGTTGCTGGTTGCGGGCAATCTGTTGCGGCGTTTCCATCTTGAACACGACACCGCCCAAGACGCGCCTGTGCGTCTGGCCATCGCGTGAGGAGTAGGGCGATGAAGGATCAAACGACCATTCGCGGCGCCGTTCACCAGAACCAGAAACACGATAGCGCCGTCAAACAGGTGCAGGGGCGCGCGGATTACACCGATGATATTGACGAACCTGTTGGCACGTTGCATGCCTATCTGGGTGTTTCCAGCGTGGCCCATGGCCGGATCAAGGGCATGGACCTGTCGCGCGTGCGCGCGGCCCCCGGCGTGGTGGATGTGCTGACCGCCGAGGACATCCCCGGCGTCAACGATGTCAGCCCCACGGGCAAACATGACGAGCCGGTCTTTCCCACCGACAAGGTCGAATTTCACGGCCAGCCGATTTTTGCGGTGATTGCGGAAAGCCGCGATGCGGCGCGGCGCGCGGCAGAACTGGCGGAGGTAGAGTACGAGGTGCTGCCCCACGCGATAGACGCGGTGTCGGCGCATGAGGCCGGAATGCCGCTGGTGACGGACCCGCTCAAGCTGGAACGGGGTGACGTGGACGCGGCTTTTGAAGGTGTTGCGAACCGCGTCTCGGCGCGCATGGTCGTGGGCGGGCAGGATCACATGTATTTGGAAGGGCATATCGCCTTTGCCATTCCCGGCGAAGACGAGGATGTGATCGTACATTGTTCGACCCAGCACCCGAGCGAGGCGCAGCACATGGTCGCCCATGTTCTGGGCGTGCCCTCGAACGCCGTGGTGGTGAACGTGCGCCGCATGGGTGGCGGGTTTGGTGGCAAGGAAAGCCAGATGAACCTGTTCTGTGCCGTCGCGGCCATCGGCGCCAAAAAGCTGAACCGTCCGGTGAAAATCCGCCCTGATCGCGATCAGGACATGACCGCGACCGGCAAACGGCATGATTTCGTGATCGACTATGACCTCGGCTTTGACGACGACGGCCGGATCGAGGTGGTCGAGGGCCAGTTTGCCGCGCGCTGCGGGTATTCCTCCGATCTTTCTGGGCCGGTGACGGATCGCGCCCTGTTTCATGCGGACAATGCCTATTTCTATCCGCATGTGCGCCTTACCTCGCGCCCGCAAAAGACCAACACCGTCTCCAACACCGCCTTTCGCGGCTTTGGCGGGCCGCAGGGCGTCGTGGCCGCCGAACGCATGATCGAGGAGATCGCCTATGCGCTTGGCAAAGACCCGCTTGAGGTGCGCAAGGCCAATTTTTATGGCGATGCCAGCGATGGACGGAACCTGACGCCCTATCATCAGGAGGTCGAGGACAACGTCATTGGCCGCGTGGTGGAAGAGCTGGAAACCAGCGCCGACTATCAGGCACGTCGCAAGGCCATTCTGGACGACAACGCCAAGGGCGGGATCATCCGCCGTGGTATCGCGCTGACCCCGGTCAAGTTCGGCATTTCCTTTACGGCTACCTGGTACAATCAGGCCGGATGCCTGCTGCATGTCTATAATGACGGGTCGATCATGCTGAACCATGGCGGCACCGAAATGGGACAGGGGCTAAACACCAAAGTGGCGCAGGTTGTGGCCGATGCGTTGCAGGTGGATTTCGACCGGATCAAGATCACCAAGACCACGACCGAGAAAGTGCCAAACACCTCTGCCACGGCGGCCTCTTCCGGGTCCGACCTTAACGGCATGGCGGCGCTGGATGCTGCGGAGCAGATCAAGGCACGACTGGTGAAATTCGCCGCCGAAAGCCGGGGCGTGCCGGAAGAGGCAGTCAGCTTCGCGCCCAACCGGATTGTCATCGGGGACGAGTCCGTCGCTTTTGATAGCTTCGTCAAAGAAGCCTACATGGCCCGCGTTCACCTTTCGGCGGCTGGGTTCTACAAGACGCCGAAAATCCATTGGGACCGTGAGGCCGGCAAGGGGCGTCCGTTCTATTACTACGCCTATGGCGCGGCCTGTTCGGAAGTGGCGATTGATACACTCACCGGCGAATACCGGGTGGAACGCACTGATATCCTGCATGATGTCGGACGCTCGCTTAACCCGATCCTCGACAAGGGGCAGGTGGAAGGCGCGTTCATTCAGGGGATGGGCTGGCTCACGACCGAGGAGCTTTGGTGGGATGATGCGGGACGGCTGCGCACCCATGCGCCCTCGACCTACAAGATCCCGCTGGCAAGCGACCGCCCGCGCATTTTCAACACGAACCTCGCCGATTGGTCGGAGAACCGCGAAATGACGATCAAGCGATCCAAGGCCGTGGGCGAGCCGCCCTTCATGCTGGGCATCTCGGTTTTCGAGGCACTTTCCATGGCCGTGGCCAGCGTTGCCGATTACCGCGTCTGTCCGCGCATGGATGCGCCTGCCACGCCGGAACGGGTGTTGATGACCATTGAACGGCTGAAAGCAGAGGTGTGATCCCATGACCACCGCACGTGCCCTCGCAGACTTCATGAACGGCCCCGGCGCCGTTGCCTCGGTGCGGTTGACCCGCGTGCGCGGATCTTCTCCGCGCGCGTCCGGGACGGAGATGTTCGTGCGCACGGATGCATTGTGGGGCACGATTGGCGGCGGTCAGCTGGAACATCTGGCTATCGAGGCGGCGCGCAAACTTTTGTCCGAAGGCAACCTGTCACAACACATGGACGTGCCTTTGGGGCCAGAGATTGGCCAGTGCTGTGGCGGTCGGGTCGAACTGGTGATCTCGCGCCTTGGCAACACCGACAGGGAAGACGCGATTGTTGCCGTGAAACAGGATGAAGCAGCGCAACCGACCGTATTCGTTCTTGGCGCGGGCCATGTGGGGCGCGCGCTGGCCGATCAGCTGCAGCATATGCCCGTGCGCACCGTGCTGGTGGACCCACGCGAAGGGGAACTGGCGCAATCCAATGCGCAGGTGGAAAAACGCCTGAGCGTCATCCCGGAAGTGGATGTGCAGAACGCCCCTGCAGGCAGCGCCTTTGTCGTGCTGACCCATGATCACGGTCTGGATTTCCTGCTGGCCTCGGCGGCGCTGCAGCGCGGGGATGCAAGTTATGTCGGGCTGATCGGCTCAGACACGAAACGCGCCAAGTTTGCCAGCTGGTGCAAAGACCACTGTGATGGCTTGTCCATCGCACCCTTGATCTGCCCCATCGGGGCAGGCGGTAGCCGCGACAAGCGGCCGCCCGTGATCGCCGCGCAGGTCGCGGCCGAAGTGATCACGGCACTGACCTCTGAAACTACCGCAACTCCCCACTTCGGGGGCACTGTTTCGCAGATCGCGGCTCAGTGAGAAAACGCCGGGTTCTGTTGCGTCGAGGAGGAGGCGGCAGGGCATCGGTTTGCTAATGGAGGTCCCAATGAGGGATGGTAGCTATACCTACAAGCTGTTTCACCGCAGCGACTTCAGCGCGTTCTGGGCGCTGTTTACTGACAACCTGATCAACCTGATGGTGCTGGCCGGCGTGTGCCAGTTCGTTTTTCAGATGCCGGCGGAAATCGTCTATGGCCGGATCGTGCCGGGCGCGGCCGTCGCCATTCTGGCAGGCATAGCCGTTTATGTCGGGCTGGCCAAACGGGCGGCAGCCCAGCATGGGCGGGACGTGACCGCCCTGCCCTATGGCATCTCGACACCGGTCATGTTCGTCTATCTTTTTGGCGTGATCGGGCCGATCTATTGGTCGACCAATGATCCGGTTCTGGCCTGGCAGGTGGGCATAGGCGCGGGGTTCATGGGCGGCATCGTCGCCGCACTTGGCGCGGTGATCGGACCGTGGCTCAAGCGGGTGACACCGCGCGCGGGCATGTTGGGGACGCTTTGTGGCATCGCGTTGGTGTTCATCGGGACCGTGCCTCTGGCCACCGTGTTCGAAAATCCGTTCATCGGCTTTGCCTCGATGATCATCATCCTTTGGGGCCTCGTGGGCCGGTTCCGCCTGCCCTACAACATCCCCGCCGGCCTTTTGGCGCTCATCGTCGGGACCGTTGTGGCCTTTGCCATAGGCGAAGCAAAACTCAGCATCGAAGGGGTCGGGTTCTATCCGCCGCTGCCGTATCTCGGCGACCTGATGGCGGGTATTCAGTACCTCTTTGCCAACCCGGAACTGTTCCTCGTTCTGGTGCCGGTGCAGATCTACAACTTCATCGAAACCATGAACAACGTCGAAAGCGCCGAGGCGGCTGGCGACCATTACCCGGTCGCGACCTGCCAGATCACGGACGGGCTTGGAACCATGGTGGGGGCGGTTTTTGGCTCGCCCTTCCCGACCACCGCCTATATCGGGCATCCGGCCTATAAACGCATGGGCGCGCATGCGGGCTATGTCATCGGCGTTGGAGTTGTGATCCCGGCGGCGGCCTTCCTTGGGCTGTTGGCGTTCCTCAACAACCTGATCCCCGTGGCAGCTGCTGCGCCGGTTCTGGTGTTCGTGGCCCTGAGCCTGATCACCAACACGGCCCATTCGGTCAAAACCGACCACATGGCCGCCGTCACCATCGCGATGATGCCGCATGTATCGTCCTTCCTGATCGTCAAGTGGGGCTCGCTCATGGGAGCGCTTGGTGCGGTCGGGGTTACGGGCCTGCCGCAGTTGGGCGATGCGAACCTGACCGCCGCACTGTTGCAGCAGGGCGCGCATTTCGAGGGGCACCTTGCGCTGTCGCAGGGTGCGATCCTGACCGGGTTGATCTGGGGCGCCATCGTGGCCAGCGTGATCGACGGACGGTTCCGCAATGCGGGCGGGTTTGCTCTTGCCGCGGCTGTCATGTCGGTCTTTGGCATCATCCACGGCGCGAGCCTGCATTGGCCCGAGCTGAGCGGCGTATCGGCAGGCTACCTGATCGCGGCGGCGTTCCTCTACATCTATCCGCTCTTTCACAAGGAAGATGATCTGGTGAATGAAAACGTGGTGGTGGAAGAGGCCCCAACCCTGCCCGCGGAATAACTGTTCGTCTCCCCGAATAGACATGGCGCGGGCCGGACCGTCTCCCCGGTTCTGGCCCGCGCATCCCTTTCAATGACTCAGCTTTCAGACTGGACCCGCTCATGACACAGACGGATCAATACACGCTTTTGCGTGGCCGTATTCTGGATTTCCACGCCGCGCCGCAGGACGAGACAGACACCGAGGCCTATCGCTATATCGAGGATGGCGCGATCTTGTTGGCGGGTGGCAAGATCAAGGCCACCGGAGCGTTCGCGGAGATTGTCGCTCTTGCCCCCGACGCTTCGATCACGGACCACCGCCCCAACCTTTTGATGGCGGGCTTTATCGACACCCATGTGCATTTTCCGCAGGTGCAGGTCATCGCCTCGTGGGGCGCGCAGCTTCTTGACTGGCTCAACAGTTACACTTTCCCCGAAGAGACCCGTTTTGCGGACCCGGCCCATGGCGCCGCCATGGCGGGGCAGTTCCTTGACCTTCTGACCTGCCATGGCACCACCACCGCTGTGGCCTATTGCTCGGTGCATCCCGCATCGGTGGATGCCTATTTCACAGAGGCCGCCCAGCGCAACATGTGCATGATCGGCGGCAAGGTGATGATGGACCGCAATGCACCCGAGGCGCTGACCGACACGCCGCAATCAAGCTATGACGACAGCAAGGCGCTGATCGCGAAATGGCATGGAAAGGGGCGCGCGCATTATGCGATCACGCCGCGTTTCGCCATCACCTCGACGCCGGAACAGCTTGAGATTGCGGGTGCGCTGGTCACAGAGCATCCCGACTGTTTTGTGCAAACCCACCTCAGCGAAAACCACGACGAGATTGCCTATACCGCAGAGCTTTACCCGGATGCGCCGGATTATCTGGGCGTTTATGAAAACTATGGTCTGCTGACGCCCAAGATGCTCTTGGGGCATTCGATCCACCTTACCTCGCGCGAGATCGACGTGCTGGCCGAGACAAGAGCCAAGCCGGTGTTTTGCCCGACGTCAAACCTGTTTCTGGGCAGTGGTCTGTTTGATGATGCGGGCCTGCGCGGGCGCGGCATTCAGAACGCAATTGCCACCGACATCGGCGCAGGCACCAGCTATTCGATGCTGCAAACGCTGAACGAAGGCTACAAGGTGCTGCAACTTCAAAACCAGAAACTGCACCCCCTGCGTGCCTTTCACTGGATCACGCGGGGCAATGCCGAGGTCCTGGGTCTTGCGGACCGGATCGGGACACTGGCCAACGGATCGGACGCCGATATCGTGGTCTTGAATGCGCGCGCCACTCCGGCCATGGCGCTTCGGATGCAGCGCGCACAAACCCTTTCGGAAGAATTGTTCATCCTTCAGATGCTGGGCGATGATCGCGCGATTGAAGAGACCTATGTGGCGGGTGTGCCGCAAAAACGGGACCACGCCGGAGCACGTCCGGAGGCGGTTCAGGCGGCTCTGCAACTGGCCTGAGCCTGAGTAACTTGGTCGGCTGGTGCCAATCTAGGGCATCAGCCGACAAACAAACGGCCGAGGAAGATGGCGCTCATGCCATAGCCGATGAGGATCACGATGATGCGGACCACCGAGGCAGGCACGGCCTTGGCAATCCATGCCCCGCCATAGCCCCCGAGCACCGCGAACACCATCATCAGAACCGCCATCGGCCAGACGACCAGCCCGGCAACGGCAAAGGTGGCGACAGAGATGGCCGAAAGGGCAAAGGACAGACCGTTCTTGACGCCATTCATCAGGTGGATATCGCGCCAGCCCCACATGGCGAACAGCGCCAGCAAAACGATGCCAAGCCCACCGTTGAAATAGCCGCCATAGACGCTGACCAGAAAAAGTCCGAGCGCGCCTTCGGGTTTCAGAGCGCGCGATCTGCGTTCCGCCCAAGCGCGTAGTTTACCGCCCAACAGGAAAGCCGTGGTCGCAAAGAACAATAGGAACGGGACAATCAGCGAAAACGCCTCGTTCGAAGACACCAGCAGAAGCAAGGATCCGGTCAGACCGCCAGCAAGGGTGATCGCCGTCAGGCGGATCATCTGTGCGCGTGAGAGGGTTTTGAGTTCCGAAAGGAACCCGATGGCGCCGCCGAGATAGCCGGGAAACACCGACACGGCGCTGGTGGCATTGGCCGCGACGGGCGGCACCCCGGCCCAGACAAGCGCCGGAAAGGTCAGAAACGTCCCTCCACCTGCGATGGTGTTGACGACACCGGCCCCGAACCCTGCCAACGCCAGCACAACAATTTCCAGAACGCTCATCGTCTTCCCCTTCCAAGAGAAAAGCGGCGTGGGGGCCACGCCGCTTTCCATTCTTTTTCAAACCGCGTCAGGCGGTTGTCAATGCACTCGCCCCTTAGACGTGATCATCATGGGGCAATGAACCTTTGGAATGGCCCGACATTCCGCCCGACACTTCCTCGGTTGCTTCATCGGAGAGTTCTTCGGGCAGGATCAGGTTCAAGACGATGGCAATCAGCGCCGCTGGCAGGATGCCCGAGGTGGCCAGCACCTTGATCGTGCTCGGCAGGTGCTGCAACGCACCCGGCTCAAGCTGAAGACCCAACCCCAGTGACAGGGAAATCGCGAAGATCACCATGTTGCGGCGGTTCCAGTGCACGTCCGAGAGCATTGAGATACCTGCAGCCGCGACCATGCCGAACATCACAATCACGCCACCACCCAGAACCTCGATCGGGATTGACGAGATCACCGCCCCGATCTTGGGGACAAGCCCAGCAAGGATCAGGAAGAGTGCGCCGATGGTCACAACCCCCCGGCTCATCACGCCGGTCATGGCGATCAGGCCGACATTCTGGCTGAACGAGGTGTTGGGCAGCGCACCGAAGAGACCCGAGATCGCGGTGCCGAACCCGTCGGCATAGGTTGCGCCCTGGATTTCCGTATCGGTGGCCTCACGTCCGGCGCCACCTTTGGTGATCCCGGACACGTCACCCACGGTTTCTACCGCCGAGACAAAGGACATCAGGCAGAAGCCGATGATGGCGGCCATCGAAAACTCAAGGCCGAAGTGCAGAGGATTCGGCAGGGCGAATGTCGCCGCGCGGCCCACATTGGCAAGGCTGACTTCTCCCATCACGAAAGCAAAGACATAGCCCACGATCAGCCCGATCAGTACCGCCGAGACCGACATCATGCCCTTGGCAAAGAACTTGAGCCCCAGCGTCACGAAGATCACGATCAGCGCCATGGTCCAGTTGATGAGCGATCCGTATTCGGGCTTGCCAATGGCAGGCACACCACCTGCGGCATACTGAATACCGACCTTGACCAGCGCCAAACCAATCATCGTCACCACGAGGCCCGTGACCAGCGGTGGCAGGGCAAAGCGGATCTTGCCGATGAACAAGCCCAAGAAGGCATGGAACAGGCCGCCGACCAAAATACCGCCCATTAGAACGGCAATCGCGTCCACCCCTTTGCCCGCAACCAGCGGGATCATGATCGGGATAAAGGCAAAGGATGTTCCCTGAACGATGGGCAGGCGCGCACCAACGGGACCGATCCCCACTGTCTGGAAGAGGGTCGCGATGCCCGCAAAGAACATCGACATCTGGATCATGTAGATCATCTGCGGAAAGTCCGGGCTGTTCGAGCCGAACCCGAACCCGGCAGCTCCACACACGATAATGGCGGGCGTCACGTTCGAAACGAACATGGCCAGCACGTGTTGGATTCCAAGCGGAACCGCCTTGGCAATGGGTGGTGTATAGTTCGGATCGCGCAGCTGTTCCGGCGTCCCGATTGAAGCATCAGCCATAATGTGTCTCCCCACTAGCTGTTGTTGGGGCCACCTCTCCTCCCTGGTGGCCCTTGGGTTCTAGTCCGCCACCACCGTGAAAGGGGTGTCGAACCAGAATTCTTCCAAGTTGGCCCCAGCGCCGATCCGATCGACCACGGCAAACAGCCCCGATCCTGTGATCGGTGTCAGGACTCCGTGCCACGTGTTGCGGGCAAAGTTGATGGCCTGACCGGGGGACGTGATGAACGCGCGGGGCGTTGCGGGGCCGTTGCCTGTATCTTCGGCAACAATGACCAGAAATGCCTCCATGCTCATCGGAATGAAGGCCTGTGATCCGTCGGGGTGCCGCTCCATCATATCGAGTTGATAGGGCAGGCTGCGCAGTTCGGCCTGAAACAGGCTGATCCCTGCGCGCCCCTCAACGAAATCCAGCGTAGCGCGATCGTGATAGCGCCCGCAAAGCCCCTGGTTGATGAGTTTGTCCGGCGCGCCCGACGTGTCGAGCACCTCGCCAAAAGGTGCAAACGCCTCTTGGGTCAGCGGCTCAATGCGGATGTGCCGGGTCATGCGCCCAGTTTTTCCTGCAGGCGCAACTCGGCGATACGTTCAACCTGACGGCAGGCTTCGGCGAATTCGGTGGCGCGGTCGTTGTTGATCCGGCGCTTGAAAGCCTCGGTGATGGTTGCCTTGGTGTTGTCGCGCACGGCGATGATGAAGGGAAACCCGAATTTTGCGACATAGGCGCTGTTCAGCTCGGTGAACATGGCACGTTCTTCGTCAGTCAGCGCATCCAAGCCCACGGACGCCTGCTCAGCGGTCGACTCGGCGGTCAAACGCTTGGCCTCGGCCAGCTTTCCGGCAAGGTCCGGGTGGGCCACCAGCACGCCTAGCCGCTGCTCCTCGCTGGCTGACCGGAACACGCGGGCTAGGGCGTTGTGCACACCAGCCGCCGTATCATGGGTCGGCCCCAGTTCAAGCTCAAAGGCCCCTTCGGCGATCCACGGGCTGTGTTCAAAGATACCGCCAAACTCGGACACAAAAGTCTGTTGGTCCATTTCGGAGGGGCGCGTTGTCTGCATGGGGGGATGTTCCTTGGCCCAATGATCGGCGATCTGTTCTCGGGTCGCGAACCAGACACCTTCATGTTTGTTGAAATGATCGAGCACACGCTTGAGCGCGGCGGCGCGTCCGGGACGCCCGATAAGGCGGCAGTGCAACCCGATCGAGAGCATCTTGGGCGCACCCGCCTGCCCTTCCGCATAGAGCATGTCAAAGCTGTCCTTGAGATAGCTTTCGAACTGATCGCCGTTGGTATAGCCCGCCTGAATGGCAAAGCGCATGTCGTTGCAATCCATGGTGTAGGGAACGATCAGCTGATCCTTGCTCCCGGCCCTGACCCAATAGGGGAGATCGTCGGCATAGCTGTCGGCGATATAGGCAAAGTCGCCCTCTTCGGCGGCCAGATCGACCGTGTTCATGGAACAGCGCCCGGTGTACCAGCCGCGCGGCGGGGTGCCCGTGACCTCGGCATGCAACCGGATCGACTCGCGGATTTGCGCGCGCTCTTCCTCGGGGGACATGTCCTTGTGTTCGATCCACTTCAGACCATGGCTGGCAATCTCCCAGCCCGCGGCCTTCATCGCCGCGACCTGTTCGGGCGCGCGGGCCAGCGCTGTGGCGACACCGTAAACCGTGAGTGGTGTGTCTTTGAGCAGACGATGCACCCGCCAGAACCCGGCCCGCGCGCCGTATTCATAGATCGATTCCATGTTCCAGTGCCGCTGCCCGGGCCAAGGCTGTGCGCCGGTGATTTCGGACAGGAATGCCTCGGACGCGGGATCGCCGTGCAATACGTTGTTCTCGCCGCCCTCTTCGTAGTTCAGCACAATCTGAACGGCGATCCGGGCGCCACCCGGCCAATTTGCCGCCGGAATATTGGCACCATACCCGGTCAGATCTCGTGGATATCTATTCAAAGCATGTTCCTCTGGTTTTGATGCTTGATATACCAAACAATGTAAGTAGTTTTTCAAAAAAAATGATAAAGAGCCTTTGGGCAGTCCGCCTTTGCCTCGATGCGGGCAACCGGACTAGAAGGTCTCAAACAATTAGGAGATATTGCCATGTCGGGTTATCTGACCACCCATGTCCTTGACACCGCGCGCGGGTGTCCGGCGCAAGGTCTCAAAATCGAGCTCTACCGGATCAACGGCGACACGCGCAGCCACCTCAAGACGCTTGTGACCAATGACGACGGGCGTACCGATGAACAGATCCTTCCGGCGTCCGAATTCGAGTTGGGCGAATATGAGCTGATCTTCTACGCAGGTGCCTATCTTGACGCCTCGGGTACGCCGCCCGAAAATCCGCGGTTCCTTGACATTATCCCGATCCGGTTTGGCATGTCCGAGGCCTCGCATTACCACGTGCCGCTGTTGCTCTCGCCCTTCGGGTATTCAACCTATCGCGGCAGCTAAGCCGGTTTTGGCGAAACGCGCACGGCCGTGGCGATGCGCTCGATCATGAATTCCATGAACAGCCGGGTTTTCGGGTCCTGCATTCGGCGATGCGTAAAAAGACACGCCATCTGGATCGGTTCAGGTGGCGTTTCAACCGCTACGGGTACCAGCGTCCCGGCATTGAGGTGTTCGATCACTTCGAAAACCGGCTTCATTGCCACCCCATGACCTGCCAAAGCCCAGTCGGTCAGCACATCCCCATCATCTGATTCATAGCGCCCCGACACCCGGAACCGGCGCGGGCCATCAGGCGTCGAAAGGCGCCACTGGAACTCGGTCGCGCCGGGAAAGCGCAGGCTCAGGCATTCGTGATTGTCCGCGACCAGAGCGTCGCCGTTGGCAGGCATACCGCGCGCGGCGATGTAATCCGGCGAGGCACAGAGCACCCGCTCCACATCGGCAATCTTGCGGATTCTGAGGTTGCTATCCTCGGGTTGACCCAGAAAGAATGACAGATCGAGCCCTTCGGTGGTGAGATCAACATTCCGGTCGGTCAGGCGCAGGCGCATGTTGACTTCGGGGTATTGTTTCAGGAAATCAGGAACTTGCGGCGCGATCAGCCGCCGCCCGACCCCCAAGGGCGCGGCCACATAGAGCGCCCCTTTGAGATTTTCGGTGATGTTGACGATCTGCGCCTCGGCCCGCTCGACCGATTCAAGGATATCGGTCGCGCCGCGATAAAACGACTTGCCCTGCTCGGTCGGGGCAAGGCTTCGGGTGGTGCGTTGGAACAAGCGCACCCCAAGATGTTCTTCAAGCTGTGAAATTCTAGACGACGTGACCGCAGGGGAGACACGCAGGTCTCGCCCGGCGGCTGACATGCTGCCAAGCTCGTAGACACGGACAAAGGTGCGGATATTATCGAAATAGGACATTGTTTCGCTTTTTTTGATACTGCTTGGCTTTTACCAGCAATACCAGAATAAAAGCCGCTCGAATAGAGTGTTCGAAAGTTCGAATCTTGGGAGACCTGCCATGTATGATCTGGCAATTCTATGGGACTGGATCGCGTTTTCGGTCCGCTGGCTGCATGTCATCACCGCGATGGCATGGATTGGCGCGTCCTTTTATTTCATTGCGCTCGATCTGATGCTGAAACCCGCCGCGCATTTGCCCAAAGGGGCCTATGGCGAAGAATGGGAAGTGCATGGTGGCGGGTTTTATCACACGGTAAAGTATCTCGTGGCACCCGCAGAAATGCCCGAGCACCTGACATGGCACAAATGGCAAAGCTATACGACATGGCTCTCAGGTGCCGCACTTCTGATGATCGTCTACTGGGTAGGGGGCGAGCTGTTCCTGCTGGATCCGACCAAGGCGGAGCTGTCGCTGTGGCAGGGTATCCTGATCTCGGGCGGGTCTTTGACAATCGGCTGGCTGGCCTATGATTTCATGTGTAAATCCAAACTGAGTGAGCAACCTACCCTGTTGATGTTGCTGCTGTTTGTGATCCTCGTGATCATGTCTTGGGGCTATAACCAGATCTTTACGGGCCGCGCGGCGCTGCTGCACCTTGGAGCTTTCACGGCGACGATCATGACCGCCAACGTATTCTTCCAGATCATGCCGAACCAGCGCATCGTTGTGGATGATCTCAAGAACGGGCGCACGCCGGATGCCAAGTACGGCAAGATCGCCAAGGTCCGCTCAACGCACAACAACTACCTCACGCTGCCGGTCGTTTTCCTGATGTTGTCGAACCATTACCCGCTTGCGTTTGCGACCGAGTACGCCTGGATCATTGCCAGCCTCATTTTCCTTACCGGTGTCACGATCCGTCACTACTTCAACACAATGCACAAAACCGGCAAGGGGCCGAATTGGACCTGGGCGGTAACGGTTTTGCTGATGGTTGCGATTGCCTGGCTGTCCACGGTATCCAGCATGGAAACCTACGAAGAATCCGAGGCCCGCGCCCTGACGCCTTATGAGCAGAAATACGCATCGGCGGAGCGTTTCGAAGACGCTTACTACGCCGTGACAGGCAATTGTTCGATGTGTCATGCGCGCGAACCGTCCTGGGAGGGTCTGCATTGGCCTCCCAAGGGCGTGGTGCTGGAAACAGAGGCCGATGTCGCACGCCACGCAGAGCAGATATATCTGCAAGCCGGGCGCACCCACGCCATGCCCCCGCCGAACGCGATCGAGATGGATCTTGAGGCCCGCCAGTTGATCGTCGCGTGGGTACAGGAAGTTCGCGGCAAGTAACTTGCAACGTGCATCTCTGTAGAGCCAGTCAACTGACTTCCAGCGTTTCCACGTGGCATTCCTTTTTAGATTCTGGCCTTTCCAATGTCTCGATGTCTGACGTCAGCGCTTATGGGACCAAATAGGGCTGTTTGCTAGGAGAGGGTTTGTTGCTCATCGCAGCCATTGAGCCTCCCCATCTGAATTGGTCCACCGTTATGTTTAGGAAACGGAGGACAAAGAATGGCGAACAAGCGACCGAAGCCCGAAGATATTGTCTCGCTTGGTGGCCTATTGCTGCTTTCGCGGCATCGAACCGGACGCGGTCAACGACACCGTCATGACGGAATTCAAGGCCTATCTCGATGTCCGTCTCCTCGGCAAGGACCCGGCCAAACTGTGCAAGGAAATGGCGCAGACCTGGAACGCCGTTGTGAAGCGCAATGGTTTTGCACCTTTCCATTCTCAGCTACGAGAAAGGTGCGCAGTATCGGACGCGCCCGATGACGATCTATCCGCTTAGCCTTCAGGAAGAGATCAAATCCTATCTCAACAAGTTGGCCCACTCCGACCCGTTTGACGAAGACGGTCCGGAAAAACCTCTGCGCCCGGCATCCATTCGCAATACGCAAGCTCACCTGCGGCAATATCTCGATGCGCTTGTCAACGCTGGTGAAGACCCGAAGTCGTTTGGTTCGTTGAAGGATGTGGTGACGGCAGACCTGATCAAGAAGGCATTCACGCAGATCATGGATCGCCGTGGTCTCGATGATTTCCCGCCTGCGCTGCACAATATCGTCTGCACGCTGACCGCAATTGGGCGCCATCATATTGGCCTCAAGCCCAAGAAGTTGAAGGCGGTCCTCAAGGTTAAAAAGAAGGTGGCCCACAATCCCGAAGGGATGACGGCCAAGAACGCCAAGCGCCTTGCCAAGTTTGACGACTGGCAAAACGTGGTTCGTCTCATGAGCCTGCCTGAAGACTTGATGGACCGCGCCGATGCCAACCCGCATTCCCGCATGTCGGGCCTGTTGGCCATTCGGAGCCTTCTGTCAAAGATCCGGATCGTGCCTGACGGTGAGGGTCTTGCCTTGGAACTTGTCGGGGAGTTGGCCGGTCTGCTGGCATTGGGGCAAACAAAAACGGCCTCTGAGAGTGTTTCTCAAGGCCGTTCTGTATCAATGGTTGCGGGGGTAGGATTTGAACCTACGACCTTCAGGTTATGAGCCTGACGAGCTACCGGGCTGCTCCACCCCGCGACAGGCGGCTATTTTGGCCGCATGGCCTCATGCTATAAGGAAAGAGGCCAGATAATCATCGAATTGAGAGATACGTTAAGGGAAGTCGTTTACTAGGTTTGGCGATGACCTACTCTCCCACACCTTAAGATGCAGTACCATCGGCGCTACGGTGCTTAACGGCCGGGTTCGGGATGGGACCGGGTGTTTCACTCGCGCTATGATCACCAAACCGAGTAAACGGCTTCGCTTAATTTCGCCTTTCGGCGTGTCCAAGTCACGTACGTCTGTGTTTTGTGTATGCTTTTGATTTCCAGTCTGTCTTTTACTGGATCAAATCAAGCCTATCGGGCAATTAGTACCGGTCAACTGAATGCATTGCTGCACTTACATCTCCGGCCTATCGACGAGGTGGTCTACCTCGGCCCTCAGGGATACCTTGTTTTGAGGGGGGCTTCCCGCTTAGATGCCTTCAGCGGTTATCCTGTCCGATCATAGCTACCCTGCACTGCTGCTGGCGCAACAACAGGTCCACCAGTGGATCGTTCACCCCGGTCCTCTCGTACTAGGGGCAACTCCTCTCAAGTATCCTACACCCACGGCAGATAGGGACCGAACTGTCTCACGACGTTCTAAACCCAGCTCACGTACCTCTTTAAACGGCGAACAGCCGTACCCTTGGGACCTGCTCCAGCCCCAGGATGAGATGAGCCGACATCGAGGTGCCAAACACTGCCGTCGATATGGACTCTTGGGCAGTATCAGCCTGTTATCCCCGGCGTACCTTTTATCCGTTGAGCGATGGCCCTCCCACTTGGGACCACCGGATCACTATGGCCGTCTTTCGACTCTGCTCGACTTGTCAGTCTCGCAGTCAGGCTGGCTTCTGCCATTGCACTCAACGAGCGATTTCCGACCGCTCTGAGCCAACCTTCGCGCGCCTCCGTTACGCTTTAGGAGGCGACCGCCCCAGTCAAACTACCCGCCACGCAGGGTCCCGGATCCGGATAACGGACCGCGGTTAGACATCAAGCAGAATAAGGGTGGTATCTCAAGGGAGGCTCCACCGGAACTGGCGTCCCGGTTTCAAAGCCCACCACCTATCCTGCACATATTGTGCCTGATGCCAGTGCGAAGCTGTAGTAAAGGTGCACGGGGTCTTTCCGTCTAACCGCGGGAAGCCTGCATCTTGACAGGCAATTCAATTTCGCTGAGTCGATGTTGGAGACAGCGGGGAAGTCGTTACGCCATTCGTGCAGGTCGGAACTTACCCGACAAGGAATTTCGCTACCTTAGGACCGTTATAGTTACGGCCGCCGTTTACCTGGGCTTCAATTCAGAGCTCTCACCCCTCCTTTTAACCTTCAGGCACCGGGCAGGCGTCAGACCCTATACGTCGTCTTGCGACTTCGCAGAGCCCTGTGTTTTTAGTAAACAGTCGCCACCCCCTGGTTTGTGCCCCCAGCCAATACTTGCGTAGAAACTGGGCCTCCTTCTCGCGAACTTACGGAGGTATTTTGCCGAGTTCCTTCAACATCGTTCTCTCAAGCGCCTTGGTATGCTCTACCAGTCCACCTGTGTTGGTTTAGGGTACGGTCTGATGGAGGGCTATTTCCAGGAACCGATCAGCGGCCCACCCAATCCGATAAGGGTGAACAACAGTCACGATCCGTCACATCCTCCTGGCCCAGTAATATTAAACTGGTTCCCATCGCCTACGGCTTTCGCCCTCGGCTTAGGGGCCGGCTTACCCTGCTCAGATTAGCTTTAAGCAGGAACCCTTGGACTTTCGGCGAGAGTGTCTCTCACACTCTTTGTCGCTACTCATGTCATCATTCTCACTAGTGATCTCTCCACCGGATCGCTCACGCGCCGGCTTCACAGAAAGCTCCTTATCCTCCATGACCTTCCGAAGAAGGCTAAAGAGGACAGGAACTATGTCACACTACGCTCTGCTACCATGCACTATGTGCATCCTAGACTTCGGCTCATGGCTTGAGCCCCGTTACATCTTCGCCGCAGGACAACTTATTTAGACCAGTGAGCTGTTACGCTATCTTTAAAGGATGGCTGCTTCTAAGCCAACCTCCTGGTTGTTTTGGTCGTCCCACCTGCTTTCCCACTTAGCCATGAATTAGGGGCCTTAGTCGTAGGTCAGGGTTGTTTCCCTCTCCACTACGGACGTTAGCATCCGCAGTGTGTCTGCCATCTAGTACTCCCGGGTATTCGGAGTTTGGTTAGGATCAGTAAGCCTGTGGGGCCCCATTACCCATCCAGTGCTCTACCCCCCGGGGTATTCGGATGACGCTCTACCTAAATAGATTTCGCAGAGAACCAGCTATCTCCGAGTTTGATTGGCCTTTCACCCCTAGGCACAACTCATCCCGACCTTTTTCAACAGGTGTGGGTTCGGACCTCCAGTAAGTGTTACCTTACCTTCATCCTGGTCATGCCTAGATCACTCGGTTTCGGGTCTGATCCATCTAACTCGACGCCCTATTAAGACTCGCTTTCGCTGCGCCTACACCTAACGGCTTAAGCTTGCTAGATAGACCAAGTCGATGACCCATTATACAAAAGGTACGCCGTCAGCTCGCAAGGAGCCTCCGACTGATTGTAGGCGTTCGGTTTCAGGTACTGTTTCACTCCCCTCGTCGGGGTGCTTTTCACCTTTCCCTCACGGTACTGGTTCGCTATCGGTCAGTAAGGAGTACTTAGCCTTCGAAGGTGGTCCTCCGATCTTCAGACAGGATTTCACGTGTCCCGCCCTACTTAATACATCCGGTCATGCTTCCCATACGGGGCTGTCACCCACTATGGCCGACCTTTCCAGGTCGTTCTGGTCACAATCTCGGCTTGGCTGGTCCCCGTTCGCTCGCCGCTACTAGGGGAGTATCAATTGATTTCCTTTCCTCCGGGTACTTAGATGTTTCAGTTCCCCGGGTTTGCTCTTAAGACCCTATGTATTCAGGTCAAAAGTACCTGGTTAAGAACATTATAAACTACCGAAGTAATTATAATGAACTTTCAGGTGGGTTCCCCCATTCAGAGATCCATGGATCAAAGCTTATTCTCAGCTCCTCATGGCTTATCGCAGAGTATCACGTCTTTCATCGCCTCTTACTGCCAAGGCATCCACCAAACGCCCTTCTCGCGCTTGATTTGATCCAGAAAGAGACAGACTTGCATCTATCGTGACTGCATAAGCTGGCAAGCAATGCAGTCCTGTTTCTGAACCAAAAGTCATACTTTCCCGCTCCTTACCCTGGAACCCGCGCTGCCGATGTCGGTCGGCCCCACGCAGAGGATAAGGAACTTGTGAGCAACATCGCTGTTGCTCGGGTTAGTGTACTTGACTTGGACAACTCTGTTCGTTTCAGCCGGCAGACGCATGGAAGATCGAGGAAACAATCTTGTCATACGCTCGCCTATCCGAAGATAGGCACCAAACTGAG
>NZ_FOTQ01000007.1 GCF_900114635.1 Shimia aestuarii | reverse complement strand
GATGAAAACGGGTGCTGGGTGGCCTCATCCAAGACACGACCAAAGATACGCTACCGGGGGCGGCAAGTCTCAGCGGCGCGGTTCGTCTACTGCGTGGTCAACCGGGCGGTACTCGATGGGTCGACGGTGGTTCGCCATCGATGCCATAACAAGTGCTGCGTCCGGCCAGAGCACCTGATTGAGGGGTCGGCAGCGGATAACAAGCGAGACGACTGGGACTACTGGGCGAATGGGGTCGACTTCGATCTGCTCTAGCCACCTGTGGCGTGGGCCTTCAGCACTCGCACTGGAGGCTCCCGACCCACCCTCAGCACCCGCCACGGGTGCCCGGGGTGCCTTCTCCACCGCTCTCGTAGCACGCTGCCTAGGCTCCAGCATGACCCCAACCACTGGGGCACAAACAGGGGCATTCTCAGGACCCTCGGGGTGCCTGACTTCTTGTTCTACTGATCTTAAGGAAGATGGCTGGGGTGGTAGGATTCGAACCTACGATACACGGTACCAAAAACCGCTGCCTTACCACTTGGCTACACCCCAACGGTGAGCGGCTAAGTAGCGGGTGGATTGGGAGTCTGCAAGACCCCAACTGCACTTTTTGACAAAAAAAACGACCGCCGATCCGGGTCGGAACCTTGCGTCACTTTTTGTGGTGAAGATGGACATGCCCGGACCGGCGGGCGCATGCTCAGCTCAACCGGAATGCAGGGAGGATTGCACATGTTTTTGGGTATGCGGCCAGAAGTCGAGAAACAGTTGGAACAGGTCAAGGACATGATCCGGGATGAGATCATGCCGTTGGAAGAGGAATACCATGCCGAGATCGGCAAGGGCGATCGCTGGACCTATACGCCGCGCCAGGCAGAGATTCTTGAAGGGTTGAAAGCCAAGGCGCGCGAGCGGGGACTCTGGAATTTCTGGTTGACCGACAGCGCGCGGGGATTGGGGCTAACAACCGTGGAATACGCCTATTTCGCCGAGGAAATGGGCAAGACGCCGATGGGCGCGGAAGTGTTCAACTGTGCAGCGCCGGACACAGGCAACATGGAAGTGTTCGAGCGCTATGGTTCAGATGCGATGAAGGAACAGTGGCTGAAGCCGCTTCTGAATGGTGACATCCGTTCGGCCTACCTGATGACCGAACCGGACGTGGCCAGCTCGGACGCGACCAATGTTTCGATGCCCTGTGTCGCGGACGGGGATGACTATGTTCTCAACGGTGAGAAATACTGGTCCTCGGGGGCGGGGGATCCGCGCTGCAAGGTCTATATCGTGATGGTCAAGACCGGGGGCGAGGAGATGCCTGTGCACCAGCGCCAGTCGATGATCGTGGTGCCTGCAGACACGCCCGGGATCGAGGTTCTGCGTCCGATGATGGTCTATGGTCATGATGACGCCCCCCATGGACATATGCATATCCGGTTCACGAATGTACGTGTGCCCAAGGAAAACATCCTTTTGGGGGAAGGGCGCGGGTTCGAGATTGCGCAAGGCCGCCTTGGACCGGGAAGGATTCACCATTGCATGCGCGCCATCGGACAGGCCGAAGCGGCGCTTGAGCGGATGTGCAAACGCGCGCTGGAACGCGAAGCCTTTGGTAAGCCGCTGGCGCATCTCGGCGCGAACTACGACATCATTGCCAATTGCCGGATGGAGATCGAGCAGGCGCGCCTGTTGTGCCTCAAGACGGCCTGGATGATGGACCAGGGAGACGCGCGGGCCGCAGCGCCCTGGATCAGCCAGATCAAGGTGATCGCACCGAACGTGGCGCTTAAGGTGATCGACGAGGCGGTGCAGATGCATGGTGGCACCGGGGTGAGCCAGGACACGCCGCTGGCCATTGCCTGGACGCAGGTGCGCACGTTGCGTCTTGCCGATGGGCCGGATGCGGTGCACCGCCGTCAGGTGGCGCGCAAGGAGCTCAAGAAATACACCCAGCAGAAGGTGTGATTGCGGACGTCGGTATTGCGTCGGTAAAATGTCGGTATCGCGTCGGTGCAAAGTTCTGCGCGACATTCAATCGGGGGGCCTGTCGGTCCCCCGTTTTCCGTTGGGGGCTGCTTCAGATGAACGGAACCAAAGGCACGCCACCGCAGGCGCTGAGTGTCAGAAGGGTTCCCAGAAGGATCGCAATACGCATGAGGCTTGTCCCGGTCTGCTGGTTGTATTGCCGACAGACTGGCAGGGCCGGGGCGGGTTGGTCAATGACAGATCACTCGGCGGGGCAGTGCGCCAATGCCTCGATCCGCTCGGCATCGGGTCGGTGACCGGCCCATGCGGTGTCGGGCAGGGTTGTCAGGGCGTCCTGCAATGCCGTTACCTGTTCCGGCGTTCGCAACTTTTTCTTGCGCAGGAGACGCATGGCGAAACAGTCCGCCTCGGCCTCGGTGTTGTAGTCGGGGATAAGCGCGTGGTGGCCGCATTCATGGGCCAGGAAGAAATCGCGCGCCGGTTCGGGGAAGGTTGACAGGATCTCGGGGTTGAGGAGGATCACCGCCCGCCCGCGCGCATTCATGGTGGCTCCGCCCACGGTTTTCAGCGTTGCATCACCAAGATAGGGCACTTCCATTCCCTGCCACGAGCGGCAGGTTAGCGGCTGTGCTTCGACGGCGGCGGCGGTGCCCAGGCAGAGGATCAGGGCGAGGCTGAGCGGTTTCATTGGGTGATGCTCCGTGGTTTTCGCGAGGTTCTCGCGTGGGTTTCACGCGGTGTTCCGACGCAGCTTAGCCGAAGCGGGCGCGTTGGAAGGCGACATAGGTCAAGTGCGGCGGTTTTTTTGAAGGGACGCAGGCGAGTCGGTGTAGACTTGGCGTTGCGCAAAGGGAGAAGGTACCATGTCAGCGAGCCGTGTTCTGATTTCCAATGGCAACCCGATGGAGAAGATCGTCGGGTTCAGCCGTGCCATACGAGTGGGACCGTTCATCGCCGTTGGCGGCACGGCGCCGGTCGATGCCGATGGTAAAACGGTGGGGGTGGGCGATGTCTTTGCCCAGACCCGACAATGTTTCGAGATCATCAAAGCGGCGCTTGAAGAGGCCGGTTCTGGTTTGCAGGACGTCGTGCGCACGCGGGTGATCCTGACTGATATCGACAATTGGAAACAGGCCATCGAGGCGCGCAAGCTTTATTGTCTCGATGCCCGACCGGTGGACACGATCATGGCGGTGAACCGGTTCGTGAACCCGGAATGGCTGGTCGAGATCGAAGTGGACGCGGTGGTCGCAGAGTAGGGGCAGGATGCGACGACCCGACCTCGCGGGCGCGATTTGATGCCGGGCGCGGTTGTCGCTATGACAGGGCAGGTGGTCATGATCCCGGAGTCCTGATGTCTCACAAGTTTGCCCTGTGGTCGATCCCGGTGGCTGTTGCCGTCTTTCTTCTGAAACTGTTGGCGTGGCACTGGACCGGGTCGGTGGCGTTGTTGTCGGATGCGCTGGAATCGATTGTCAATGTTGTGGCGGCGATGATCGCGTTTTATGCGGTGCAGTTGTCGGCCAAACCTGCGGATGACAAGCACCCGTTTGGCCACAGCAAGGCGGAGTACCTGTCGGCGGTGGCTGAGGGGGCAATGATCCTGCTGGCAGCGTTGTTGGTGATGCGTGAGGCGATTGGAGCGCTGCCAGACCCGTCGTTGAAGGACGCCCCCATGGCTGGGATCGTGGTCAACATGGTGGCCGCGGGGATCAACGCCGCGTGGGCGATGACGCTGATGCGGGTGGGGCGGGCCAATCGTTCGCCGGCTCTGGTGGCCAGCGCGCGCCATATCCTGACGGACGTGTTTACCTCGGTCGGGGTGGTTGTGGGCCTTGGGTTGGCGTTGGCGACGGGGTGGATGATCCTTGATCCGATTCTGGCGATCCTCGTGGCGCTGAACATCCTGCGGGAAGGGTGGAAGGTGCTCTCGGAATCGGTGGATGGGTTGATGGATGCGTCAGTGAATGACGGCGAGTTGCAGGCCATCGAAGCGGCGGTGTCAGGAGCATCAGAGGGGGCGCTGCAGGTGCACGACCTGCGCGCGCGCAGGTCGGCCTCGATCGTCTTTGTCGAGATGCATCTCGTGGTGCCCAAGACGATGAGCGTGGGGGCCGCGCATGACATCTGTGACCGGATCGAGGCGGCCGTGAAGGAGGTGCTCCCGGTGGCGCGCACGACGGTGCATGTGGAGCCGGAAAGCGAGCTCATATAAGGATTGGCAAAGAAAAAGGCCCGGGCAGAACCCGGGCCTTTCATTGGGAAGGGTGTCGTGCTTACCCCTGAAGCGAACGCACCTCGATTTCGCCTTCTTCGCGCGCCTTCATCGCCCGCGCGGCGGCGTGGGCGGCGGCGGCGGTGGTGAAGTAGGGGATCTTGTCAAACAGGGCGACCGAGCGGATTTCGCGGCTGTCGGAGACAGCCTGAGAGCCTTCGGTGGTGTTCATGACCAGCACCACGTCGCCGTTCTTCAGAAGGTCGACCACGTTGGGTCGGCCTTCGTAGACCTTGTTGACCACATCGCAGGTGACGCCGTTCTCGGCGAACCAGCCCTGGGTGCCGCGTGTGGCCACGAGTGTGAAGCCCATCTCAAGCAGGATTTGCGCCGCTTCGAGCATCTGGGGCGTCTTGTCTTCATCCTTGATCGAGATGAAGACCTTGCCCGAGGTCGGCAGGACCATGCCCGCGCCCATCTGTGCCTTGAGGAATGCGCGGGCAAAGGAGCGGTCCCACCCCATGACTTCGCCCGTGGAGCGCATTTCCGGACCCAGGATCGTGTCGACGCCGGGGAAGCGGTTGAAGGGCATCACGGCCTCTTTCACCGAGAACCACGGCATGTTCGGGTCGGCCAGCGTCATCTGGTCGGCGATGGGTTGCGGGGTCGAGATGTCGGCGCCCTCTTCGTAGGGAGGACGCTGAGGGAAGTTCGAAAGCGGTTCGCCCGCCATCAGGCGTGCGGCAATCGAGGCGATGGCGCTGTCGGTGGCCTTGGCGACGAAGGGCACCGTGCGGCTGGCGCGGGGGTTGACTTCGATGAGGTAAATTTCGCCGTCCTTGACCGCGAACTGCACATTCATCAGGCCCACCACGTTGAGCGCCTTGGCGAGCGCCACGGTCTGGCGCTTGATCTCTTCGATCGTGTCGGCGGCCAGCGAGTAGGGAGGCAGTGAACAGGCGCTGTCGCCCGAGTGCACGCCCGCCTCTTCGATGTGCTGCATGATGCCTGCGATATGGACGCCTTCGCCGTCACAAAGCGCGTCGACGTCGAGTTCCGTCGCGCCGGACAGGTAGCTGTCGAGCAGGACCGGGCTGTCTCCCGAAACCACCACGGCCTCTTTGATGTAGCGTTCCAGCTGGGCCATGTCGCGCACGATTTCCATGGCGCGGCCCCCCAGCACATAGGAGGGGCGGATCACCAGCGGAAAGCCGATCTCTTCGGCGATCTTGAGCGCTTCGGCGTCGGTCGAAGCAATGCCGTTCAGCGGCTGTTTCAGGTTCAGCTCGTTCACCAGCGCCTGGAAGCGTTCGCGGTCTTCGGCGAGGTCGATGGCGTCGGGTGTGGTGCCGAGGATCGGAATACCCTCGTCATGCAGCGCGTTGGCGAGTTTCAGCGGGGTCTGGCCGCCGAATTGAACGATGACGCCGTGCAGGGTGCCGTTTTCCTGTTCCACGCGGAGGATTTCCATCACGTGTTCAAAGGTTAGCGGTTCGAAATACAGACGGTCGGAGGTGTCATAGTCGGTCGAGACGGTCTCGGGGTTGCAGTTGACCATGATGGTTTCATAGCCCTGATCAGTCAGCGCGAAACAGGCATGACAGCAGCAATAGTCAAACTCGATCCCTTGCCCGATCCGGTTCGGACCGCCACCAAGGATGACGACTTTTTTCTTGTCCGAGGGGCGCGCTTCGCATTCCACGTCGCCCATCATGGGCGCTTCGTAGGTGGAATACATGTAAGGGGTTTGCGCTTCGAATTCGGCGGCACAGGTGTCGATGCGTTTGAACACGGCGGTGACGCCCGCGTTCACACGCTTGTTGCGCACGTCGCGTTCCTTGTAGCCGGTCAGCTTGGCAAGGCGGGCGTCGGTAAAGCCCAGCATCTTGAGCTTGCGCAGGCCTGCCTCGTCCGAGGGCAGGCCATTGGCGCGCACCTCTTCCTCGGCCTCGACAATTTCGCGGATCCGGGCGAGGAACCACGGGTCGAAATGGGTGACGGCGTTGATTTCGTCGTCGCTCAGACCGTGGCGCATGGCCTGCGCAATGGTGCGCATACGGTCCGGGGTCTGCTGCGAGATGGCCTTGATCACGGCGGCCTTGTCCGGCGCGCCTTCAATGGCGACCTCGTCAAAGCCGGTGAGACCGGATTCCATCGAGGCGAGCGCTTTTTGCAGCGACTCGTGGATGGTGCGGCCAATAGCCATGGCTTCGCCTACGGATTTCATGGCCGTGGTCAGGTAGGGCTCGGAGCCCGGGAATTTCTCGAAAGCGAATTTCGGGATTTTGGTCACGACATAGTCGATGGTCGGCTCGAACGAGGCGGGCGTGACCTTGGTGATGTCGTTGTCGAGCTCATCAAGGGTAAAGCCCACGGCCAGCTTGGCGGCGATCTTGGCAATCGGGAAACCCGTCGCTTTGGAGGCCAGCGCCGAAGAGCGCGACACGCGCGGGTTCATTTCAATGACGACCATGCGGCCATCAACCGGGTTCACGGCCCATTGCACGTTGGAGCCGCCGGTTTCCACACCGATCTCGCGCAGCACGTTGATCGAGTGCGTGCGCATGATCTGATATTCCTTGTCGGTCAGCGTCAGCGCGGGGGCGACGGTGATCGAGTCGCCGGTATGCACGCCCATCGGGTCGACGTTTTCGATGGCGCAGACGATAATGGCGTTGTCAGCCTTGTCGCGGACAACCTCCATTTCAAATTCTTTCCAGCCCAGCAGGCTTTCATCGACGAGGATCTGGTTCACGGGCGAGGCGTCCATGCCCGAGCGGCAGAAGTGGATATAGTCCTCGCGGTTATAGGCTACGCCACCGCCGGTGCCGCCAAGGGTAAAGGCGGGGCGGATGATGGCGGGAAGACCGATGTCTTCCAACTCTTCCAGCGCGAGGCGCACACCTTCTTCGAGGTCGGCTTCGCCGTTTTCCTTCTTGGGGGCGGTGACAATCGCGGCGCGCGGGTTTTCGATGCCGAGGCGATCCATGGCTTCTCGGAACAGTTTGCGGTCTTCGGCCATTTCGATGGCGTCCCGCTTGGCACCGATCATCTCGACGCCATATTTTTCGAGCACACCCATTTCCTCGAGCGCAAGCGAGGTGTTGAGGCCGGTCTGACCGCCCATGGTGGGCAGGAGCGCGTCGGGGCGCTCTTTCTCGATGATCTTGGCGACGGTGTCGGGCGTGATCGGTTCGATATAGGTGGCGTCCGCGAGGCCCGGGTCGGTCATGATTGTCGCCGGGTTCGAGTTCACGAGAATGACGCGATAGCCTTCTTCGCGCAGCGCCTTACAGGCTTGCGCCCCGGAATAGTCGAATTCACAGGCTTGACCGATCACGATGGGACCGGCCCCGATGATCATGATCGAGGAGATGTCGGTTCTTTTGGGCATGGCAGACCTCGGGCTAGGGCGGGCGATGGAGTGAGGAGTCGCCCGGATGCGCAAATTGTCGTGGGTTATAGACATCGCGGGCCAAGGTGCAAGGGGGATCGGGAAAACAGCCTGAACCGCCGCTTTTGGGCGTGTTGTTTCCCGTGGGTGCGGTCTAGAGCTTGGGTCGCAGTGAAGAGCAAGGAGAGCGGGTTTGGAGATTCGCTTTGATCATGGTCCCTCTGGACAGGCCGAAGGATTTTACGGCGCGCGCCGTCTTGTCGTGGCGCGGGACGCCGCAGAGGTTCCCGAGGCGCTGGCAGAACTGGATGCGGCCCGCGCAGAGGGTATGTGGCTGGCAGGCTATGGCACTTACGAGATGGGATATGCTCTTGAGCCGCGGTTGATTCATCGGCTGAAGCCGGGACGCGCGCTGCCGTTGTTGTGTTTCGGTGTGTATGATGAGCCAGGGCCGGCAAGACCGCTTGGGCACGGAGAAGTCGGGCTGGACCGATTTCGGCCCCTCTGGAGCGAGGCACGTTATCGCGCCGCTTTTGAGCAGGTGCACGGCTATATCGGGGCCGGGGACATCTATCAGGCGAACCTGACCTTTCCGATGGAGGCGGCATTCGCGGGCTCTGCCGAGGCGCTTTATAGTGCGCTTATGCGGCGGCAGGGGGTGGGGCATGGCGCCTTGATTCGACAGTCAGGCCTGCCGGATATCCTCAGCCGGTCGCCCGAGCTGTTCTTTCGCACCGATGCCACTGGGCGGATCGAGACACGGCCCATGAAGGGCACACAGCCGCGCAGTAATGATCCGGTTGAAGATGCACGGCGCAAGGCGTGGCTGGCAGGGGACGAGAAGAACCGGGCCGAGAACTTGATGATCGTCGACCTGCTGCGCAATGATATCAGCCGGGTTGCCAAGCCGGGCAGCGTTCATGTGCCCGAGTTGTTCCGGATCGAGAGCTATGCAACCGTGCACCAGATGGTGTCGAGCGTAGCAGCCCAGCTGCGTCTGGAGACGGGGCTGGCGGATATCTTCGCGGCGCTGTTTCCCTGCGGGTCGATCACCGGGGCGCCCAAGCTGCGGGCGATGGAGATTCTGGACGATTTAGAGCCGGAGCCGCGCGGCATCTATTGCGGCACTATCGGCTGGGCCGCCCCGGATGGGCGATCGGAGTTCAACGTGGCGATCCGCACATTGATGCTGGATAATGGACGTGCCACTTTGAACGTCGGTGGCGGAGTCGTCTGGGACAGCACCGCCACATCCGAATATGAAGAGGCCACATGGAAAGCCCGTTTCGCGCTCCCGTTCCTGACGGAACCCGCCTGATCGAGACATTCTGTTTCGATCCGTCAACCCGCAGCATCACACGGCGAGACCTGCACAAGGCGCGCCTGGAGCGGTCGGCGGCGGCTTTCGGGTTTCCGCTTGATCACGCCGAGATACGGGCCAAGCTCGACGCGTTTGATTGCGATGCGCCGTTGCGCTGCCGTCTGACGCTGGACCGGGAGGGGCGGGTCGAGATCGTTGCCGCGCCGATGCCGCCCGCGACCGCGCGTGAATGGGTGGTGACTGTGTCCGGGCAAAGGCTGCGGTCCGACGATCCGTGGCTGGCGCACAAGACGACGCAGCGCGCGCTTTATGATGAAACCCGCGCCACCCTGCCCAAGGGTGTGGACGAGGTGCTGTTTCTCAACGAGCGCGACGAGCTTTGCGAGGGGACGATCACCAACCTGTTCGTGACGCTGGAGACCGGCGAAATGGTCACGCCGCCCTTGTCCTGTGGGGTGTTGCCCGGCGTTCTGCGCCAATCGCTGATTGAAGCCGGAGAGGTGCGCGAAGCGGTCGTGACGTTGCCCATGCTGGGGCGCGCGCGGGCCCTGCATGTCGGCAATTCGCTGCGGGGCCTGATCCCCGCGCGGCTGGCGGGGTAAATTCGGCCGGTTTGGCAAGAGTTCCCGACGACGTACCTTGACTTTGCGCCCCCAAAGAGGTGTATCGGCGCGACTTCACCATTCTGACCCTCATGAGGGAGCGACCATGCACGCCTTTCGCAGCCATACCTGCGCCGACCTGAACAAATCCAATGTCGGTGAAACCGTCCGCCTGTCGGGCTGGGTTCACCGTGTTCGTGACCACGGTGGCATTCTGTTCATCGACCTGCGCGACCATTATGGCGTGACCCAGGTGCTTTGCGACCCGGACAGCCCGGTTTTCAGCCAGATGGAAAAAGTGCGCAGCGAGTGGTGCATCCGCATCGACGGCAACGTAAAGGCGCGCGATCCCGAACTGGTGAACCCGAAACTGCCGACCGGCGAGATCGAAGTGTTCGTGCGCGATCTCGAGGTGCTGGGCGCAGCCGACGAACTGCCGCTGATGGTCTTTGGAGATCAGGAATACCCCGAGGAAACCCGTCTCAAGTATCGCTTCCTCGACCTGCGCCGCGAGGCGATGCAGGAGAACATGAAGCTGCGTTCGGATGTCGTGGCCTCGATGCGCAAGCGCATGTGGGATCAGGGCTTCCGCGAATACCAGACGCCGATCATCACGGCTTCGAGCCCCGAAGGCGCGCGCGACTTCCTCGTGCCGTCGCGTTTGCATCCGGGCAAGTTCTATGCACTGCCGCAGGCACCGCAGCAGTTCAAGCAGTTGATGATGGTTGCCGGTTTCGACAAGTATTTCCAGATCGCGCCCTGTTTCCGCGATGAGGACCCGCGCGCCGACCGTTCGCCAACGGACTTCTACCAGCTCGATATGGAGATGAGCTTCGTCACCCAGCAGGATGTGTTCGACACGATCCAGCCGGTGCTTAAGGGCATTTTCGAAGAGTTCGGTGGTGGCCGCAAGGTGGATGCCGACTGGCCGCAGATTTCCTATGCGGATTCGGCCAAATGGTACGGCACCGACAAGCCCGACCTGCGCAACCCGATCAAGATGCAGGACGTATCCGAACATTTTGCAGGCTCGGGTTTTGCGATCTTTGCCAAGCTGCTGGAGCAGGAAGGCACCGAAGTGCGCGCGATTCCAGCCCCGACCGGCGGCGGGCGCAAGTTCTGTGACCGCATGAACAAGTTCGCACAGGAGCAGGGCCTTCCCGGCATGGGCTATATCTTCTGGCGCGAGAAAACTGCTGACTCGGTGGCGCAGGAACTTGGCATCAAGGTCAAGGAAGCGCAGGCCATGCTGAAATCCGGCGAGGTCGAGGGCGGTATGGAGGCGGCTGGTCCGCTCGCCAAGAACATTGGCCCCGAGCGCACTGAGGCGATCCGCCAGCAGCTGGGTCTTGGGATTGGTGATGCGGCGTTCTTCCTTGGCGGCAAACCGAAGGCATTCGAGGCGGTTGCGGGGCGTGCCCGCGACGTGATCGGCAAGGAGCTTGGCCTTCTGGACGAAGACCGGTTTGCCTTTGCCTGGATCGTCGACTTCCCGATCTTCCAGAAGGACGAGGACACCGGCGAGGTCGATTTCGATCACAACCCGTTCTCGATGCCGCAGGGTGGGATGGAGATTCTTGAAACCGATCCGCTGTCGGCGACCGGTTTCCAGTATGACCTTGCCTGTAACGGGTATGAGCTGGTGTCGGGTGCGATCCGGAACCACAAGCCCGAGATCATGTTCAAGGCGTTTGAAATCGCCGGCTATGGCGAAGACGAAGTGCGCAAGCGCTTTGGTGGCATGGTCAACGCGTTCAAATACGGTGCCCCGCCGCACGGTGGCTGTGCGGCTGGCGTCGACCGCATCGTGATGCTGCTGGCCGATCAGGTGAACATTCGCGAAGTGGTGATGTTCCCGATGAACCAGCGCGCGGAAGATCTGATGATGAACGCGCCCAGCGATCCGACCAGCGATCAACTCATGGAACTGGGCCTGCGGGTGATCCCGCAGGAATAAGCGCCGCATCGCAGACCGATTGCCAGGCCGTCCCGTACCGGGGCGGCCTTTCTTTTGGGCGGCTGGCAGGGCGCAGTGGCAAGATTTGACCGATGCCGCCGAGGGGAGTTTCATTTTCTGTAAAATCCTGCTGCGTCGGCATATGTTCAAAACGGGCCTGGGCGCCAGGAACGAAACGGTGGAGGGGCAGGTTATGTTCGATCCGATTATGGCTGAAACGCGCTTTGGCTGCGGTTTGTCGGCTTTGGTTGCTGCGCCGTCATCCGTCGAGCAGATGCTGGTGGGTCTCAAAGGGCAGGACCGAGCTGCGCAGGCGTTTCCAATTCCTAGCTTTGAAGACCTGAGCGCAGAGGGGCTTGCCTATGCGGAACTCCTGAAAGAGCTGCGCCGTACCAGAAAAGCCGGTGGTGACGGACGTGAGATCGACCGGGAACTTCGCCTGATGTTTCGCGAGCGCATCCGGTTGCAGATCGAGTGGACTTGGCAGGCGTTGTTGCGATGCACCTGGAGCGAAGACGGGTTTCGCGAACGGCTTGCCGAATTCTGGTTCGATCATTTTTCTGCGACCGGTAAAAATCGTGAGTTCAAGAAACTTGTTTTTCCTTACATGGAGACAGCAATTCGCCCGCATCTGTCCGGCCGAATGGAAGACCTTCTGACCGCCGTCGTCACGCACCCGATGATGCTGCACTTTCTGGATCAGTCCGCATCGGTCGGTCCCAACAGCGCCTTTGCGAAAAAACGGTCCGAAAAGAAGGTCTTGAGAGGGCTGAATGAGAACCTGGCGCGTGAAGTTCTGGAGTTGCATACGCTTGGGGTCGAGGGTCCCTACACTCAAGAGGACGTGCGCCAGCTGGCCGAGCTTTTGACGGGGCTGGTCGCGACGCGGTCAAGACGAACCGAGTTCAGAAATGCCCGGTCCGAGCCGGGTGCGGAAACGGTTCTTGGGCGCAGCTATGGTGGAGACGCCGGCTCTATTAACGATATTCATGCGGTGTTGCGCGATCTCGCGCGGCACCCGTCGACGGCGGCACACCTGTCGTGGAAACTGGCACGCCATTTCGTGTCCGATACGCCGGACCCCGGATTGGTGAAAGCCATGACCGACACGTATCTGGAAACCGACGGCGCGCTTGCTGCCGTTTATGAGACAATGTTGCGCCATGAGGCGTCCTGGCGGGATTCTGGGGCGCAAGGGAACGCCAAACGCCCGTTCACCTTTGTGGCCTCGAGCATGCGGGCGCTGGGTGTCCGGGCCGAAAGAACGCGCGAGATTGCACCGGGACGTGCGCGTCAGATCGTTCTGACGCCAATGTCCCTGATGGGGCAGCCGCGTGAAACCCCGCCGGGACCACAAGGATGGCCGGAAGAAGACACGCATTGGGTGACGCCACAGGGGGTGGCCGCGCGGCTGCAATGGGCGATGAGCGCGCCGTCGCTATTATCCGACCCGCTGCCCGACCCGCGGGAGTTTGTGGTGCAAGCGCTGGGGCCGCGGGCGCCTGCCGAGGTCGTTTTTGCCGCAAAGGCTGCCGAAGACCGCAGGATCGGAACCGCACTCGTCCTGATGTCACCGGCGTTTCAGCGCCATTGAGGGAAGAGAGAGGAACCATGGCCAACATGTTGTCGAGACGTGCATTCCTGACCCGGGCGGGCGCTGTCGGGTGCTCTCTTGCCGCGAGCCCGTTTGTCACCACGGCGAGTTTTGCGGCGTTGCCGACGGACAATCGGCTGGTGGTGATCATCCTGCGCGGTGGAATGGATGGACTGGACGTTTTGCGCCCGTGGGGGGATGCTGCCTTTGCGCAGGTCAGGCCGGGATTGGCAGCCGAGCGTGACCATGCGCTTGACCTAGACTCGTTTTATGGCGTGCATCCCCGAATGGCGCCGCTTTTGCCGTTGTGGCGGGCAGGGGAGCTGGCATTTATTCAGGCGGTGTCGACACCCTATCGAAACAAGCGCAGCCATTTCGACGGGCAGGATATTCTTGAGGCGGGCACGCCCGGGCTTGAGGGTGGGCCAGAACGCAGCGGATGGCTCAACCGGATGCTCGGCGGGATGCCGGGCGTTGATGCCCGCACCGCCTATACGATCGGGATTGATCCGATGCTTCTGGCCAGCGGCCCGTTCCCGATCAACAGCTGGTCGCCGGACGTGGATGTCGTGCTGAGCGCACAGGGGTTGAGCCTGTTGCGCGTGCTATACGAGGCGGACCCTGCCTATGGCTCCGCTTTGGAGCAGGCGGTTGCCCTTGCCGGTCAGGATGGTGATCAGGCAATTTTCGAGACGGCCGGGGCGCCGATGATGGATGCGATGCAATCGAACATGGACATGGGTGGCGCCACGGGCGGCATGCGGCACGTGCGCATTGCCGAGTTTGCGGCTCAGCAGCTGGCCAAAGATGCGCGGGTGGCCTGCTTTTCCTTGGGGGGGTGGGATACACACCGCGGGCAGCTCAGCGCGCTGAACGCGCCGGTCAAGCGTCTGGCGGATGCGCTGGTTACGTTGAAAGCAGGGTTGGACGATGCGGCTTGGGGCAGGACAACTGTTTTGGCCATGACCGAGTTTGGCCGGACCGTGCGGGAAAATGGCACCAAGGGGACGGATCATGGCACGGGCGGCACTATGGTGCTTGCGGGCGGAGCGCTCAGAGGAGGACGGGTCCTTGGGCATTGGCCGGGGCTTAACGAGGCCGATCTGTTCCAGCGCCGCGACCTGATGCCGACGGGGGACGTGCGGCACTGGGCGGCTTGGGCGATCCGGTCGAGCTTTGGTCTGGAGCGAGGGTTCCTTGAAGACACGGTCTTTCCGGGGGTGGAGATGGGGAACGATCCGGGGCTGCTTTCGTGACGCTTTGAGGCGCATGGTGGCCCTTTCCCCCCGTGCTGGACTGTGCAACAAATCGGTCTGGAGCAATGGGGAGTTCTGGACATGCGCGACGACAGGCCCGTGGGGGCGGCCGTACCCGGATGGACACCGCCGCCGGTTCCCGGTGGGGCGGTTCTTGAGGGGAGCTTTGCCCGGCTCGAACCGTTGAATGCCGAGGCGCATGCCGCCTTGCTTTTCCGGGCATATCAGGCGGATGACTGGGTTTGGGACTACATGCCCTACGGCCCTTTCCACTCTGCGGCGCAATACCACCGCTGGGTGCGCGAAACCGTCGCCAATCCGGATCATTTTTTCTATGCGATCTATTCCAAAGAGGCGCGTGCCTTTACCGGGGTTGCGTCGTATCTGCGGATCAACCCCGCGGCCGGGTCGATCGAAGTTGGGAATATCAACTTTGCCCCGATGATGCAGGGCACGCGGGCGGCGACCGAGGCCATGTTCCTGATGATGCAATGGGCGTTCGAGGCCGGGTATCGCCGCTATGAGTGGAAGTGTGATGCGCTCAATGCGCCGTCGCGCCGGGCGGCGCAGCGGCTGGGCTTGAGCTATGAAGGCGTGTTCCGGCAGGCGCTGGTCTATAAGGGCCGGAACCGGGATACCGCGTGGTTCGCCGCGATCGACAAGGAATGGCCCGCGCTCAAGCAGGCCTTCGAGGTCTGGTTGTCGCCACGCAACTTTGATGCTGCGGGACGACAGAATGAAAGCCTGAGCGACCTGACCCGTCTGGTGCGCGTGGCCGAGGACCCGACGCTCTGAGCCGCGTCAGATCGCGGAGGCTTGCGCCAGACGATCCCGCATCATCCCGTTGAGACGTGCCAGTTCCGAGACCGGCATCTGACCAGCCCGTCGCGCGCGGCTGATGGATTCGACCACGTTGAGAAGCGGCGTATCCTCGGCGCTGCGCGCGATCCCGGAGAGGAACTGTGTCACATAGTCGATGGTGGTATCCTTCGGTCCGTCCTGCAGCGCGTCGGCGGCGTGCATCAGGTCATCGCGATAGGCCACGGGATCGGCCATGATCGTTTCATCCGCCACTATGCGTGGTCCCGGCGGGCGGCGATCGCCGGGCAGGCGGGACAGGATGGCCTGTTGGAATGTGGTCAGGCTGGAGAGCGGCTTGGACAGGAACCCATCCGCCCCGGCGCCAAAGGCAAGCTTTTCGCCAAGATCATCGCCGGACGTCCCCAATATAACGTCGATCCGCGGCGCGGCGTCGGTCAACTCCCTGATCAGGTCTGTCCCGGAGCCATCAGGCAGGCCGAGATCGACAATTGCGACATTGGGGCGATAGATCTGCAGGTGCCGACGCGCCGAGGCAAGGCAATCGGCCCGCCGGATGCGTGCCCCGGAGCGCAGACACATCAGCCGCAGCGCGTCACAGGCAAAACGGCTGTCCTCGACCACAAGAATGGTGAGGCCCAGAAGAGGGCGTTGTGGGGTGGGCACGTTAAGTGGATTAATGAGCGAGCGGTCATCCATTGCGAAACTCCTCTGGCAGTAAGGCGATCAGACCGGATCAGAGTAGGGCAAACTTGCCTAACGAAGCGTTAAGCAAGCCGCGACCCCCTGACGCTTGCGCAGGCGGGCTGGGATGATCATAAGAGGTGCGGACTTGAGACCCTTTATGACATGAGGATACCGACATGATTGGACGTTTGAACCACGTGGCGATTGCCGTACCCGACCTTGAAGCCGCTTCCGAGCAATACCGCAGCGCGCTTGGCGCCAAGGTGGGGGCTCCGCAGGACGAGCCGGATCACGGCGTAACCGTGGTGTTCATCGAACTGCCCAACACCAAGATCGAACTGCTGTATCCGCTGGGCGAAAACAGCCCGATTCAAGGTTTTCTCGACAAGAACCCGTCGGGCGGTATCCATCACGTCTGCTACGAGGTGGATGACATCATCGCCGCGCGCGATCACCTCAAGGAAACCGGCGCGCGGGTGCTGGGAACCGGAGAACCGAAAATCGGTGCGCACGGCAAGCCGGTGCTGTTCCTGCATCCCAAGGATTTCAACGGCTGTCTTGTAGAACTGGAACAGGTATAACATATGAGAGGCGGGCGGCGATCAGGCCGCCCGCAGCTTTTGGGAGGCTCCCTGCATGACGATCACCTCGGCTATCGTGCTTTACGCGGTTCTCTGGTTCATGACTTTTCTGATCGTGATCCCGATCCGTCTGCAGACGCAGGGGGATGTTGGGGAGGTTGTTCCCGGCACCCATGCGGGCGCGCCGGAGCATCACAACCTCAAGACCAAGGCCAAGATCACCACGGTCGCGGCGGCGGTGATGTGGGGCATTCTTTACTGGATCATCACCACGGGCGTGATCACCGTGCGGGATTTTGACTGGTTCAACCGGATGGGGCCAGCGCCTGTCGAGGCGACCCAGTAGGGTCAGACGCCGCAGAACTGGCGAACCGGGGTTAGGGCGGGTGAAACCCGCGCCCTAGCGATCGCCTATCTGGTGATAAAGATGCGTGAAGGTCGCAGCGCCCAAGATCGGGATCAGCAGGTTCACCAACGGAATGGACAGCGGCATCGCCATCAGCGTTCCGGCGAGCCAGATCGTGCCCATGTGTTTCTTGCGCAGGGCCTTGGCGCCTTCGCGTCCGATACGGCGCATGGCAGCCAGCTGGAAGTATTCCCGTCCCAGCAGGAACCCGTTCATGCCCCAGAAAATGAAGAGCGCCAGGGGTGGAAAAAAGACGTAGAGCACCAGTGCCAGCAGGTTGGCGGTGATCAGCACCCCAAGGAAGTTAACGGTGTCGCGCACCGCATCCCAGAAGGGCACCGGGTCGACCGGTGGCAAGTTGGGGTAGTGGCGGTCCTCGACCGCCTGTGCGACCTCGTCAAGGAACATGGACGTGATGGCCGAGGCCACTGGCACCATGAGAAAGACCGAAAGCGCGATCATCACGAAGAACGAGGTCCAGGTGATCAGGTCGGGCAGCCACGTGACTTCGCCAATCAGCTCCTGCACGGTTTCGGCGGCGCCAATCCAGTTCAGGAAGGCGAGAAAGGCGACATAGGCGGCCACCAGAAGCGCAAAGGTCAGCCCAACGCCAAGCAGGAGCACACGGCGAAAGCGCCGGTCGCCCATCTGTCCGAGGGCCTTGAAAAACGAGGTGACGACTACTGAGATACCCATGTGACCTTTTCCTCGATGTCGGGACGGGGGCGTTCGGGGGGCGCAGCGCGTTCGGTGCCGATATGAATGAACCCGGCGACGCGTTCATGCGGGGCAAGACCGAGGCCCTTTTCGATGAACAGGCGGTCATGGCTGGCCCAGCCCGAGAGCCAGTTGGCGCCCCAGCCCGATGCCAGCGCGGCATTCAGCAGTTGCAGGCAGACAGCGCCCGCCGAATAGGTCTGTTCAATGGCCGGGATCTTTTCGGCAATGACAGGGGCTTCGATCACGGCCACGGCAAGGTCGGCATGGGCGAATTGATCGTGGTTCTTGGTGATCTTGTCCGGGTCAATGCCAAGCGCTGCGCCGCGGTCTTTGACCAGCCCCGCAAGGCGGTTCAGGGCGGGTTTCTCCAGCACGATGAGCCGCCAGGGTTCCAGCTTGCCGTGATCGGGCGCGCGCAGGGCGGCTTGCAGGATCGGCGCGAGCTCCTCGCGGGTCGGGACCGGGGTGGTCAGGGTTTTGGCGGGGCGCGAGCGGCGCGTCAGAAGAAAATCGAGCGCCTGCGGGTTTGGATCTGGCATATGTCTGGTCCTGTCGTTCCGTTGGACTTCATGTCGGCGCGTGGCCGCAAAAGTTCAACCTTTTTCGGGTGATGTTGCGAAATAGGCGGCCATTTCGGTGATCTGCTCGGCAATGAACGCATCAAAGCGCGCGTTGGGTTGGCGTTTTGCAACGGTGGCTGCCATGGGATCGGGGGCGTGTTTGTCCGAGCCGGACAGTTCCTCGATCGTGGCATGGCCACAGAAGGGGACGTAAGCCTCGGAATAGCCACCCTCGTGCACCAGCACCAGTTTGCCGCCACAGAGTTTTTCGGCGGCCTGCTTTACCTGCCGGGTCATCTGGCGGAACGTGTCGGCGGTGGCAAGCATGCGGGCCAGAGGATCAAAAATGCCCGCGTCATAGCCACAGGCAACCACGATCAGGTCGGGCTGGTAGGTATCCAGCGCGGGCAGGACAATGCGGTTCATTGCATCGAGATAGGCGACATGTCCACAACCCGGCGGCAGGGGGATGTTGATGTTGTGGCCCAATCCGTCCCCGGTGCCGCGATCCTGTTTGTCGCCCGTGTCGAGCGGGTAGTTGTATTCCTGATGCAGTGAGATCGTCAGCACGTCGTCGCGGTCATAGAAAATGGCTTCGGTGCCGTTGCCGTGATGCACGTCCCAGTCGATGACGGCAACCTTCCGGCACCGGTTCTCGGCAAAGGCGGCTTCGATGGCGATGGCAATATTGGCCAGAAGACAGAAGCCGTTGGGCCAGTCGGGCAGGCAATGGTGCCCTGGCGGGCGCGAGAGCGCATAGGCATTGTCCACCTCGCCGCTCAGCACTGCGCGGACGGCGGCGGTAGCCAGCCCTGCGGAGAGCGCGGCAAGTTCGAAGCCGCCCTGACCAAAGGGGGTGCGCAGGCCAAGGTCGCCGCCGCCCTGATCCGACATGTCCTTGAACTCATCGAGAAAGGCGCGGGGGTGGACGCGCAGAAGCTCTTCTTTGCTAGCCGGGTCGGCGCTCTGCAGATCAAGGTCTTTGCTCAGCCCGGTCACATCCATCAGGTTCTTGAGGCGACGCTTGGTTTCGGGGCTTTCGGGCAGCCCCCCTGAGGCGAGCGGCTGAACAAGCTCGCCGACGGGCAGGGTTAGCGCATAATTCCCGCCCGAGTGCCAGAAACAGCGTTCGTCCCAGAAAAACCCTGTTGTCATCGCTGCTTTCTCCCGTCGCCTTTGAGGGGTAGATAAGCAGCAAGGTAGCGCGAAGTAAATCTCCCCGGAGGCGCATATGAATGATGAGCTGAAAGACCTGATCCGACCGGGCGCGGAGTTCGCAGTGCGGGTGACACCGCGCGCCGCCCGTAACCGGATCACGGTAGAGGACGGCGTAATCCGGGTCTATGTCGCAGTCGTGCCGGAAGGTGGGAAGGCAAATGCCGCCGTGCAAAAGCTTGTGGCCAAGGCACTGGGCGTGGCCAAATCTCGCCTGACGCTGGTACGTGGCCAAAGCACACGGGACAAGACTTTTCGCTTGGAGACAGGGTGAGGCCCCGGCTGGAATCGCGCAGCCTCGCCGCTTCTCAATGGGTGCACATATCCCGGGAGTCGCAGCTTTGCTGTAACGGGGCAGCGCCCCGCTGTCGCTTTCAGTCCTCGTCGCGCTTGAGAATGTAGACCCCTTCGGGCAGGTCCAGCGCGGCCGCAAGATCCTGGGCCTGATGATTGGTGAGGGTGATTTTCTGCACCGTATCCGTACGCGCATCATATTGTTCGATAGTGATGCAGTCTTCGAACAGGTGGATGATCACATCTTCGCCCAAAGGCTGAGTGCCTTCGTCGACAAGGGTGACAATCGTGGCGTCAAATTCGTGCTCGATGCTGAACATGCTCCCAGAGTAGCGCGCCCGCGCCGGACTGCAAGCATTTCGCACTGGAAACGGCGGCGGCGCAGGGCTAAATTTCCGGAACCCCAAAGGGAGAAGTGTCATGCGTCTGAGTGTATTACCTCTTGTTCTGTTGATTGCCGGATGTGTCAGCACGACTTCTGATCCCGCGCCGTCGAAACCCGCGGCGACACGGGCGGCGACCCCGGCCATCAGCCTTGACGAAGCCAACCGGCGCCTGGCCCCCGTCAAGTCGCGGCTGGAACCCGTGGCGGAACGTGAATGCCGCCAGCGCACGCGGCAAAACACCAACTGTGATTACGCAATTTCCGTCGACAAGCGTCTGAACCTGCCCGCCAATGCCTATCAGACGGAAGACCGTTCCGGGCGCCCGCTGATCATTTTTACGGCTGCCCTGATTGCCCAGACCAGAAACCAGGATGAACTGGCCTTTGTCATGGGGCACGAGGCGGCGCATCACGTGGCTGGACATCTGAACCGCACCCAGCAGGATGCGCTGGCCGGGGCGGCGGTGGGCGCGATCCTGGCGAGTGTCATGGGGGGCAACGCCGAGATGGTCGACCTTGCGATGAACGTGGGTGCGGATGTGGGAGCGCGGTCCTTTTCCAAGGAATACGAGCTGGAGGCGGATGCGCTGGGCACGGTGATTGCGCATCGTGCGGGCTATGACCCTGTACGCGGGGCCGAGTTCTTCAACCGTATTCCCGATCCCGGCGATCAGTTCCTTGGCACGCATCCGCCCAACAAGGCGCGCATGGCCATCGTGCGCCAGACAGCGGCCAAGCTCTGAGTGATGCTGCAACTGAAGAATGTCGTCACGGATCGCGGCTCGAAATACGCGGTTTCGGGGGGCGTGGCGCGGGACAGGCGCGAAGTGGACGCCTTTCTCAAGGATCTGAAGCGGGACCGGAAATTCGCCAAGGCAACTCACAACACCTGGGCTGCGTTGTTTGCTGACGGAACGCCTCTCAAGGGGGATGACGGCGAGTCTGGCGCCGGAATGGTGATCTTGCGGATGCTCGAACGCGAGGGGCTTCATGATCATGTTGTGGTTGTAACGCGTTGGTATGGAGGCACAAAATTGGGGGGCGACCGGTTCCGCCGGGTTCAGGATTGCGTGCGCGCCTATCTCGATGCACGCGGTTGATGCAAGTCAAGGGCACCTTTCCATGTCGGTGATATCGTGTCCTGCATGAGCATTTGCGGAGGCCGCGATGACAGACAGGACCAAGACGAGACGACATGCCGCGCTGCTGGACGGGGCCGCGCGCCGCGCCGGCGTTGATTTGCAGGAGGCGGCCATTGCAGGTGCCCTGCCGTTCGAAGGGATCGGCGAGGCCATGCAGCGTTGTATGGCCTGCGACGATCCGGATGCCTGTGCAAGATGGCAGGACAGTGTGTGTGGTGTGCTTCCGGCGGGCGCTGACGGGTTGCCGGGCTTCTGCCGGAACCGGAGTTTGATGGCCGAGCTCGGGAGGCAGGGCGGATGAAGCCTCTTGGCGAAAGCAACACGCATTACTGGCTGGCGCAGCGCATGGCCAAGGTCACGGAAACCGATCTGGTTGCGGCAATGGCGCAGGCGGAGCTGTCACAGGCGGAATGGGCCGAGATGGTGGAAGACTGCCGGGGGTGTGACTGGACCCGCGGCTGCAAGCGCTGGCTCGCGGAGCATGACACCGAAAGCGCAGAGGCACCGCCGCGGGACTGCGTGAACCAGGACAAGTTTGAAAAACTCAAGGATGCGTTGGAGGCGCTGGAGTAATGGGGATCGTGCAGCCGCTGGGAGACCCGGCAAAGCATTTCTGGCTGACGCGGAGCGTGGCGCGGGCCATGGGCCTGTCACTCAGCGAAGCCATGGCCGAAGGGCATCTGTCGGCCAACGGCTATGCCGATCTGGTGACGCGTTGCCGGACCTGTCCGAGCGTGGCGCAATGCGAGGCATGGCTGGCCACGGCGTCGGGGCCGGGGCAGGACGCGCCGGAGTGCTGCATGCACAAGGAACTACTGGATCGGCTGGCTGCCCGCCGCTGATCCCTTGAGAGAGGACGAAAGATGGGACTTTTTAGCAAGCTGGACAAGCATTCCGGCCTCGTGTCGGAGATGTCGGACCGGGTTGGTGTGGATTGGGAAGAGGTTTTGACGACCCGCCCGGAGTTGGCCGTGAAGTATCGCTCTGCGGTGATGAAATGCACCCAGTGCCGGGATGTGGGGGCGTGCCAGGGGTGGCTCAAGACACACCACAGCGCCAAGCACGCGCCGGAATATTGCGAGAACCAGGACCTGCTGGACGAATTGAAGGCCGGGTAAGGGGGCGTTGCCCCCGTCGCAGTTGTCACTGCGACTCCCCCGGGTATTTCGGGAAAAAGAAAGTGATGGGCGCTTAGTCCAGATGGTTGTGTGATCCGTCACAGAGCGGTTTTTTGCCGCTGTGCTTGCACCCACAAAAGAAGACCTTCTTGCTGGCCTCGGCGGTATATTTGACCGGGGTGAGGCCGGTATCCTTGTGCGAACCATCACAGAACGGTTGCTTGGACGAGCGCCCACAGGCGCACCAGAAGTAGGTTTTGCCTTCTTCGACTTCGGTCGGGTAGGGGGCGGTCTGGGCGATGATGGGGGTGTCTGTCATGCGGTTTCTCCGTGCCGAGTGCGTTTGAGATGGCGGCGATAAAGGGTTGGGGCAAGGACGTGATCGTAGGTGAAAGATGCGATCCGGTACAGCCCCGGCAGCCCGGTGAGCGTGGCAAGCCAGCGATAGCGCGGCATTTGTTTCCATAAGATACGGAAGGCGTCGAGGCCGGAGTAGACCAGACCGAGATGCATGACATGCAGGCGTTGAGCGGCTGTATTTGGATCGATGCCCCACGCGGCGCGGTCGGGGCCGTTCAGATCGTCGTAGCGCACGGGCAGGGCGCGGGCGTCGGTGTAGCGCTGGTAGTGACAGATCTCGGCGTTGCAGACCGGGCAGTCGGCATTGAAGAGGACGCGGGTTTCGGCGGGCATGGGGGCTCCTGATTGGGTGTCAGGAGGGGTACGGGGGAAGGGGGGCGGTGGATTGGTTTATACACAGCCCCCAACCGTTGGGTTGCGCTATGGGGCAGAGGCATCAGGCGAACCAGTCGTTCCAAAGTCGCCGATTGTTGAGTGTTCTGAATCAGATTTTTCGCTTAGCGGACCACCTTCTATAAGGTGGGTTTTGAAAAATCGGTCAATGTCTGCCTCGGTAACGTAGGCTCCTTTGCGAGGAAACAACGTCGTGCTTGCGATCTCGGTTGGAAAATCTACGTCAAATATCGGTTGCACGGAGAAATCATCGAAGTGCTGGAGTTTCGTCGCTTCTGTAACGATGGTTTCAGCGCTCTCGCAACTAATCCTACCCGATTGGTAGCTTATAGAAGAGCGAGATCCTACGTCTTTGTGGACATCGGCGTCCTGTTCTTTTACTTTGCTGTTCCAGCCAATTTTGTTGAAATGGTTTATAACGCTCGGTCTTTGATTGAAGTCTTTCTTGGTGAGTATGTCGACCAGACTGTTTGGCCAAGTTACTTTGTAAGAAATGAGTTTTGCTATTGTTGCGCCTTCAATTCTGGTATTGAGCCAGACGGTCGCTCGCGCGTAGCAGTACACGTATTCGGGTGTAGTACGTGTTTCTTTCGCGCGACCCATTGAGATTTCAACGATTGCAGAGGGCGGCTCTCGATTGAACCCGTCTTCTGTAAGAATCTAAATGTACCCCAGTGACGGTGTCTTTCCTAAGGTTATCTCCTTCATTTTTTCATCAAAGATTTCGATCTTCTGATCGAGTTCCGCGATCTTTCTTTCTATGTTGCTTTCTATTTTTTCAAAAATGACCTCAGATTTTTTCTCTGAATATGTGGCCTGAAGTTCAATCTCCTTTAATTGCGCATCAGCTTTGTCAACCGCAGCATTCATTTGCTTTTCAGTAGAGTTTTTGATCGTTATCCCAAAAAAACCAGAAATGACTGAAACTATCGCGGCCAAAACAGCGAGTGAGATTACATCTCTGGTCAGAATCTTGTTCAGGTTGTCGTTGATCGCTGAAAACTTTCCTTCAATGATGCTAATACGCTCTTCCGGCGACTTGCTAGAATTACCGTTTGATCCGTTCATGGGCACTTACCTCCGCCCACAAATCATACTCCCCCGCTTCGTCAACTTCAACGCGAACGATATCCCCGACCGACAACCCCTCGGTCCCCTCATCAATGAACAAGTTGCCGTCGATTTCCGGCGCATCTGCCTTGGTGCGGCAGGTGGCGATGCCTTCGGCGTCGATGTCGTCGACGATCACGTCCAAGGTCTGACCCACCTTGGCGGCGAGTTTGGCCTCGGAGATGGCTTGCGCCTTTTCCATGAAGCGGTTCCAGCGATCCTGTTTGACGTCTTCGGGGACGTGATCGGGCAGGGCGTTGGAGCGCGCGCCGTCGACGTTTTCGTATTGGAAGCAGCCGACGCGGTCGAGTTGAGCTTCGTCCATCCAGTCCAGAAGGTGCTGGAACTCGGCCTCGGTTTCGCCGGGGTAGCCGACGATGAAGGTCGAGCGCAGGGTGATGTCGGGGCAGATGGCGCGCCAGCGGGCGATCTCGTCCAGCGTTTTGGCCCCGGCGGCGGGGCGGGCCATGCGTTTGAGCGTGTCTGGGTGGCTGTGCTGGAACGGGATGTCGAGATAGGGCAGCAGCGCCGTATCCGGGTCGGCCATGAGCGGGATCAGGTCGCGCACATGCGGGTAGGGGTAGACATAGTGCAGGCGGACCCAGAGGTCCTTGGGTGTGCCGAGTTGGCCCAGTTCGCGGGCGAGATCGGTGATATGCGAGCGGACCTCGCGGTCTTTCCACGGGTGGGTGGAATACTTGCGATCCAGCCCGTAGGCGGAGGTGTCCTGTGAGATCACAAGGAGTTCCTTGACGCCGTTTTCGACAAGTTTCTCGGCCTCGCGCAGGATGGCGTGGGCGGGCCGTGAGGCGAGTTTGCCGCGCATGTCGGGGATGATGCAGAATTTGCAGGCGTGGTTGCAGCCCTCGGAAATCTTGAGATAGCTGAAATGGCGCGGGGTGAGTTTGACGCCCGAGGCCGGGAGCAGGTCCACGAAGGGGTTCGGATCGGGGGGGACGGCGGCATGCACCGCGTCGAGCACCTGTTCATATTGATGCGGGCCGGTCACGGCGAGCACCTTGGGGTGGGCACCGGTGATGAACTCGGGTTCGGCGCCGAGGCAGCCGGTGACGATGACCTTGCCGTTTTCATTGAGCGCTTCGCCGATGGCGTCGAGGGATTCGGCCTTGGCCGAGTCGAGAAAGCCGCAGGTGTTCACGATCACCGCATCCGCGCCGGAATAGTCGGGCGAGATGCCATAGCCTTCGGCGCGCAGCCGCGTGAGGATGCGTTCGCTGTCGACCAGCGCCTTCGGGCAGCCAAGGGAGACCATGCCAATGGTGGGCTGGCCGGGGCGTTTGTCGCCGGTGAGGGTGGCACGGGCGAGGTCGGGGCGGAGATCGGGCGGGTTCGTGGACATGGGGGGCATATAGGGGATGACGGCGGGTTTGGGAATTGCTGAATTGTGGGGGTGGGCTATGGTGCGGGTTGAGTGGTTCGTGATGGGAGACCGGTATGGGGGAAACTGCGGAGCGGAAGCTGACACCAGCGAACGAGAACCCGTGGTACGTGCTGATGACGCTTTATGGGGAGCAGGAGGGGGAGGAGATTGATTGGGAGCTGCACGCGAAGAACCGGCAGGCGTGGAATGCCTGGGCAGGGAAGGACGTTCCTCATACTAAACTCAAAGAAATTGCGCAAAAACTGAAAGTTGGAGCGCGTGAGTTGTCGGGAGGACAGCAACTGGCCAAAACCACGGAAAACTTATTCAGCGATGCTTGGAAGCGAATTGGTGGAGGAGTTACACCTGTAAGTATGCCAAGGTCTTATTCCCCGATCGACTTAAGGGGCGTGTTATTCCATCACAAACTTGTGCTGGACGGTTTTTTCATTCCTTCCAGCCTTTCGGTTGTGGACGCCAGATTTTGTAGTGAATTAAGGGCCTATCGAACTTGCTTTCAGCATGACTTTTTTCTTACATCTGCTGATATTCAAGACAGGTTTTTTGTCGAAAGTGCTGAGATTTTTGGCGGTTTCTATGCCGCGCATGCGAGTTTCAATGAGTTCAGTTTGTTTCGTTCCACAATTCGCGGACCGACATTCATGCCTGAAGCGCGATCGTTCCGCCACGCGCGCTTCAGCGAAACGAAGTTCCAACAAACAGCAGATTTTTCTAAAGCAGAGCTCTTGTCAGACGTATCGTTTTCAGAGTGTTTTTTTGGTGGACTTGCGCATTTTCGGGCGACCAAATTCCAAGCAAGAGCAAGCTTCTGGGGGGCCACATTCGTAAATAGAAGCTATTTCTCTGAGGCATTATTCGGACATACGAGGGACGAAGGCACTTGCCTTTCGGATTTCACGGATTGCCAGTTCGACCAGCCGAGCACCTTTCGCGATGCAAAGTTTCGGGATGCCTACCCGATTTTGGAAGGCGCGATGCTGCACCCAACGACGGTGTTCACCGCTGAGGAGGCCCATTGGCCAAAGGGGACAAATCAGGAGGCCAAGCAGGTGCGTGACAGTTGTGCCTCGCTTCGACATGTCCTGACCCAACAAGGTCTGCCCGAAGACGCGCATTTCTTTTTCCGGAGGGAGATGGCAGCGGCGGGGCAGATCGGGAACCTCTGGCAGCGGCTTCCCTATCATCTTTTTCGCATCTTTTCGGAATACGGCCATTCCATTGCACGGCCCACATGGTGGCTGATTGGCTGTTGGGCGCTGGGGGTTGCGGCGTTCTGGGGGTATTTCGCCAGCACGGGGCAAGGTGGGCTGGGCAAGGCGATGGGGGTGAGTTTTTCCAACCTGTTTCCGCTGTTCGGTTTTGGGCGGCTGTATCTGCAAGACGTGCTCAGAGGATTGCCGACGGTGCTGAAAGCTTGGTCGGGTCTTCAGACGGTGTTTAGCCTGCCGATGCTCTTTTTCCTTGGTCTCGGATTGCGGCAGCGGTTTCGGTTGCGGTGAAGGGGGGCGGGCTTTTCCCCCTTGGGTACACGTGCGTTTGAGTTGCGTGGGGCGCTTGGGCGGGCGTAGGCTGAAACGAGAGCAGTCACAGGAGGGACCCATGCGTCTGATCCGTATTCTTTTCATGGTCATTGTTGTCGTGGCGTTGGGGCTGGTGGGGCTGGTGATGCTGTTGCCGGGTGAGAAGATCGCCAGGCTGGCCGCCGATCAGGTCAAGGCGATGACCGGGCGGGATCTTGTGTTCGAGGGCGAGGTCGGGATCAGCTGGTATCCCGTGCTGGGGGTGTCGACCGGGCCGGTGACGCTCAGCAACGCCGACTGGTCCACGGGCGGCGCAATGTTCCAGGCCGAGAGCGCGGCGATCGGGGTGGATGTGATGAGCGCCTTGTCGGGCAATATCCGGATCACCCGGATCGAGGCGGTGGCGCCTGACGTCTTGCTGGAAAAGGCTGCGGATGGACGAGTGAACTGGGCGTTGGTGCCCGCAGGCGACGCTCCGGACGACGAAGGTGCGAAGGCTGCCGGGCCTGCGCGGCAGGTGTCGCTGGAATTGTTGAGCATCCGAAAGGCGCGGGTGCGTTATGTCGATCATGGCGGTGATCGTTTCGAGGTGGCGGATCTCGATCTGGACTTGCGCTGGCCCGGCGTGGACCAACCGGCAGAGATCGCGGTGACGGCGCGGCCCGCGGGCAAGGATGTGGAAATTGCGGCGACGGTCGGGCGTCTGGACGATCTGCTCGCGGGGGCGGTGTCGTCGCTTGGCGCAACGATCAAGGCCGCAGGTGGACGCGTGGATTTTGACGGGCGTGTCGGCATGGCGCCCGAGGCGGCGGGGCGCGTCGTCGCCGATCTGCCGGATTCGGCGGCGTTTCTCCGGGCGTTGGGGCTGGAGGCCGGATTGACAGGGCGTGCGCGCATGGAAGGGGAGGTGACGCTGACGCGGGCGCAGACCCTGTCGCTGCGCAAGGGGATCGTGACCGCTTTGGGCAACACGGTAAATGCCGAGGCGGATGTGGCACTTGGCGGCAAGCGGCCCAAGGTGACGGCCAATATCGTTGCCGGGAAGCTGAATCTTGATGCGATGATGGGAGGGGGTGCGGACAGCGGTACGACGGCGCCCGCCGATGGGTGGTCGAAGGCGCCGATTGATACCAGCGCGCTTGGTCTGGTGGATGGTCGCGTCGTGTTTGGTGCCGAAGCAATTGATCTGGGCGGGATCGACATTGGCCGCACACGGGCCGTTGTGGAAATCGACAATGCGCGGGCTGTGGCCACGCTCAAGGAACTGGCGGCTTACGAGGGTGCAGTGCAGGGGACCTTTGTTGCCAACGGGCGCAGCGGGTTTTCCGTACGCGGTGATCTGAGCATGCGCCAGATTGCGCTCAAGGGGCTTCTGGGGGCGACAGCGGGATTGAACCGGTTTACCGGCAAGGCGGACATGACAATGGATTTCCTTGGGGCGGGCGGTTCGGTGCAGGCGATCATGGACAGCCTTCAGGGCAGCGGGAACGTGGCTGTGGGTCGTGGAACCATCGAGGGGATCGACCTCGACAAACTGTTTCGCGGCGATCCCACGGGGGGTACGACGGTGTTTGACCAGATGTCGGCAAGTTGGACCATCGACAAGGGCGTCATGAAAAACGATGACCTGCTGATGGAATTGCCCAAGGTGATTGCGCGGGGCAAGGGCAGCGTGGGGCTTGGCAAGCGACGTATCGACTACACGCTGACCCCGCAGCTGCGCCGGGAAGACGGCAAGGGGCTGGCGGTGCCGGTCAAGGTTGAGGGGCGTTGGGACAACCCGCGGATCACGCCTGACATGGACGCGGTGCTCAAGCAGAACCTTGCTGAAGAGCGTAAGGCGCTTGAGGAAGAGGCGACCAAGCGCGTGGAAGAGGAGCTTGGCATCGTGAAAGAGGAAGGCCAGTCGACCGAGGACGCGGTCAAGAAACGGCTGGAGGACGAGGCCAAGAAGGGGCTGTTGAAACTGTTGGGACAGGACTAGTCGGGCAGATTTGACGGCTCTGGGCAAGAGGCCCGGTCCGTGACAGAAAGGCGTCATGATAACCGCCGCCCGCACCCCACCGCATGTGACGACGCTGGTCCTTTTGACCGCGATGTCGGTGGTGTCGCTCAACATGTTCCTGCCATCGCTGGCCCATATCGCCGAAGATTTCGACGTGCCATATGGTGTCGCGAACCTGTCGATTGCGGGATACCTTGCGGTGACGGCCGTGTTGCAGCTGATCATGGGGCCGTTGTCGGACAGGTATGGACGGCGCCCGGTGCTTCTTGTCGGGTTGGCGATTTTCGTTTTGGCGTCGATCGGCGCGCTGCTGGCGCAGGATATCCGTGTGTTCCTGGCATTTCGCATGGCGCAGGGTACGGTGATCGGCGCCATGGCGATCAGCCGGGCGATGGTGCGCGACCAGTTCGACGCGCGTGAGGCGGCCAGCCTTCTGGGCTATATCTCGATGGCCATGGCGGTTGCGCCCATGACGGGGCCAATGCTGGGCGGGGTGCTGGATCAGGTCTTTGGCTGGCGGGCGAATTTCGTGTTTTTTGCGTTGGCGGGGGCCGGGTTGTTCATCCTCGCTTGGGCCGATCTGGGCGAGACCAATACCTCGCCTTCGAAAACCATTCTGTCGCAGTTTCGCACCTACCCTGAGCTGTTCCGGTCGCGTCGGTTCTGGGGGTATGCGATCTGTATCACCTTCTCGCTTGGGGCTTTCTATGTCTACGTCGCCGGGGCGGCGCTGGTCGGGGCAATGGTGTTTGGCTTGTCGACGGCCCAGATTGGCGTGACGGTTGGAGCGATCACCATGGGCTTTGCGCTGGGCAGTTTCCTGTCCGGGCGCATGGCGCGGCGGCATCCTTTGTTCGTCACCGTGCTGGCCGGGCGGTTGGCCGCGACCCTTGGGCTGTGTCTTGGGGTTGTGCTGGTTCTGAGTGGGCTGGTGCATCCGGTGAGCTACGTGGGTTGCGTGATGTTCGTGGGCTTTGGCAACGGGCTGACCATGCCCGCGGCGGGCAGCGGTGTCATGTCGGTGCGTCCGCAACTGGCAGGCAGTGCCTCGGGACTGTCGGGCGCGATGAGCGTGGCCGGGGGCGCCGTGCTGACATGGATGGCGGGATCTCTGTTGACGCCGGAGAACGGCGCGTTGGCGCTTTTGTTGATCATGCTCGGGAGTGTGGCGATTTCGCTTGTGGCAGCACTATATGTGCGTTGGGTAGACCTGCGTGACCCGCTCCCGGCTTGACGAACCACTTTGGCGCATGGCATGAGCAGGTCATGACACTGAACCGCCTCATCTCTGTTGTGTATTATCCCCTGACCACATAGTGGCGGGGCTTTCATCATGTTCAACCGCCGCCTGACCGGGGGTTGATGAGAGGCAAACATCGACAAATCGACATCCCGCGATGCGCGGCCCAAGGAAAGGGCCCCTGTCATGGGAGTTCACGAAAATCTGTCGCTCGGCCTCGTCGGCTTTGGCGCATTTGGCAAGCTTGTGGCGCGTGAGCTTGGCGCGCATTTCGATCTGGTTGTGAGTGATCCGGCCTATGTCGGCGCGGTGCTGGAGGATGGGCGTGCCTTTGCCACGGGGGAGCTGGAAGAAATCGCGGCTTGCGATGTGGTGGTGCTTGCCGTGCCGGTGGCGCGGATGGCGCATCTGTGTGAGAAACTGGGGCCGATGTTGCGCCCGGGGACCCTGGTGCTGGATGTGGGGTCGGTCAAGCTTGGTCCGATGCAGGTCATGGAAGAGCACCTGCCGCGTGACGTGGACATTGTCGGTACGCATCCGCTCTTTGGTCCGCAAAGCGCACAGGGCGGCGTTGCGGGGCGCAAGATTGCGCTCTGTCCCCTGCGCGGTGCACGGTGGCGCGTGGTGGCGGCGTTCCTGCGGCGGCTGGGGTTGGAGGTGATCGTAACGACGCCCGAAGCCCATGATCGCGAAGCGGCGACGGTGCAGGGGCTGACCCATCTGATTGCCAAGGTGCTGAGCGATCTGGGACCGTTGCCGGAACGGATGACCACGGCAAGCTTTGATCTGTTGCGAGATGCGATTGCCATGGTGAAGGATGATCCCCCCACGGTGCTGCACGCGATCGAGGCAGCCAACCCTTATGCCGCCGGCGTGCGCGATGCGTTCTTTGCCCGCGCCGAAAAGCTGCGGACCCAATTTGAGGCGTGATCCAAAGGAAAACCCCGGGCTGCGGGCCCGGGGTTTGCAGGTCTTGTCCGGGAGCAGCCGGGGGGCGCTCAGCGCTTGCGGTCGCGCCGCGAGCTCATCGGCTGGAAGGCAACGCCGACATGGGCTTCGCAATAGGGTTTGCCCGCTTGTACAGGCAGACCGCAGAACCAAAAATCCGGGGTCGCCGGGTCGCCCACGGGCCATTTGCAGGTGCGTTCGGTCAGTTCCATAAGCGACAGCTTCTTGGCCGTCTTTTCAACCTCGTTGACCTTGGCGAGAGCCTCGGGGCTTATCTCGTTGGCCGAAGGCTGCGGCGGCAGGGGCTGACCGGCAGGGATGATGGCCTTGCGCATCGATTGCGCGGGACGCGCAGCCACCGCCGGTTCGGTTTTGGGTTCGGGTTTGGCCTCGGCCTCGGGTTTGGGTTTTGGCGCGGGTTTGGGCTTGGGTGCGGGCTTTGGCTTGGCCTCGGCCTTGGGTTTGGCTTCGGCCTTGGCGCCGCCGGAGGTGCGGTTGGACAGGCCAAGCCGGTGCACCTTGCCAATGACCGCGTTGCGGGTCACGCCACCCAGTTCCTTGGCAATCTGGCTGGCCGACTGGCCTTCGCCCCAAAGTTTCTTCAAAAGCTCTACGCGCTCGTCGGTCCAGGACATCCGTGTTTCCTCAGCTAAAAAGCGGCCCGCATCAGGCCGCCTCTGCATTTCTTGGTCAGGGGCCTATTCTAGCCACCCCATTCGGAGTTACAAGGCCGAGAATCACCCTTGGACGTACTCAGGCGCGGGAGAAGACGATGAATCAGCTCGATATGGGTGTCCGACGCTTCGGCCGGGTCAATTGGTTGGGGCTTTGGACGCTGATGAGGCGAGAAGTCTTGCGCTTCTGGGTGGTGTGGACGCAGACCCTTCTGGCGCCCCTGGTGACGGCTGGGCTGTTCATGCTGATCTTCTCGATTGCCATTGGCCCGTCGCGCGGGGCTGTGATGGGCGTGCCTTTCATCGAGTTTCTCGCACCGGGGATCATGACCATGACGGTCATTCAGAACGCCTTCGCCAATACTTCGTCCTCAATCGTGATTTCCAAGGTTCAGGGAAATATCGTGGATACGCTGATGCCGCCACTCTCCCCGATGGAAATCGTGGTTGGCTATCTTGCTGGCGCTGTGGCGCGCGGCGTGGTGATTGCTCTGGGGATCACGATTGGCCTCGTGCTTGTGCTGGGAATCGGTGTGGCGCATCCCGTTTGGGCGCTGACATTCGTGACGCTCGGCGGTGCCTTGATGGGGAGCGTCGGAATCGTCGCCGGGATCTTCGCCAACAAGTTCGACCAGATGGCGGCGATCACCAACTTCATTGTCACCCCGCTCGCCTTTCTGTCGGGCACTTTCTATTCGGTTTCAGCGCTTCCCGGCGGGCTGCAGGTACTGACCCGGGTGAACCCGATCTTCTACCTGATTGATGGCGCGCGCTTTGGCGTGATCGGTGTATCCGACAGCGATCCAGTTCTTGGTCTGAGCGTTGTTGCCGGGGTCACGCTTGTCGTGTCGGCTTTGGCTTGGCGGATGATCAGAACCGGCTATCGTCTCAAGAGCTGACGGGTCGCGCATGGGTATTTTTGACCATTGATGAGCAGGAAGGCGTCTTGTTTTCTCAATGGTGTCAAATACCCTGGGGAGTCCCGCGCATTCTGCGCGAGGCGGGGCAGCGCCCCACAGGCTCAGTGCGCTGAGCCACGCCAAAGTGGGATCGAGCAGTCTGCTGCGATGTATCCGGGGCAGGAGGGTTAGCGCCAGAAGGCGACCCATTCGATCAAGTCAAAGAACTTGCGGGCCAACACCATCGTGGCTTCGCCGTCATTCAGGAGAAGATCTGCGCCAAGCCCGGCGAGGATCAGGACAGCCAGAAAAACAGCAATAGGGTTGGTCATGACGCGATGCGCCCCCGGATAGTGGTCAGTCAGGACAGATATGCCCGACCGCCTCCGGGGGCGCAAGCGTTGTAGGGGAGATGGGTTCAGAGGCGACCCATCAGGGCGGCCACGTCGGCCATGCGGGCAGAGAAGCCCCATTCGTTGTCATACCAGGCCAGCACACGCACGAGACGGCCACCGATGACCTTGGTCTGGTCGGCTGCGAAGGTGGAGCTTTCGGTGGTGTGGTTGAAGTCGATCGACACCAGAGGCGCCTCGTTATAGCCCAATACGCCTTTCATCGGGCCGGCGGCGGCTTCGGCCATCACGGCGTTCACATCGGCTTCGGTCACGTCCTTGCCTGCGGTGAAAGTCAGGTCCACAGCTGAAACGTTCGGTGTGGGAACACGGATTGCCGAGCCATCGAGTTTGCCTTTGAGTTCGGGCAGAACTTCGCCAAGCGCCTTGGCGGCACCGGTCGAGGTGGGGATCATCGACATCGCTGCTGCGCGGGCGCGATATAGGTCCTTGTGGCGGCGGTCGAGTGTCGGCTGGTCGCCGGTATAGGCGTGGATCGTGGTCATGATCCCGGATTCGATGCCGAAGGCATTGTTGAGAACCTTGGCCACAGGTGCGAGGCAGTTGGTGGTGCAGGAGCCGTTCGAGATCATCGTGTCGCCGGCTTCCAGAGTTTCCTCGTTCACGCCAAAGACGATGGTTTTGTCCACGTTCTTGCCAGGGGCAGACAGAAGCACTTTCTTGGCGCCGCGTTCTAGGTGTTTCTTGGCCTTTTCGCCATCGTTGAATTTGCCGGTGCATTCCAGCACCACGTCGACACCGCCCCAGTCCAACTCGTCCATGTCATAGGTCGAGTACATCTCGATTGGGCCGCGGCCCACGTCGAGGGTGCCGTCGCCGATCGTCACCTCGTTGGCAAAGCGGCCATGGACGCTGTCATAGCGGATCAGGTGGGCTGCGGTTTCCACAGGGCCGGTTGCGTTCAGCTTGACGACCTTGACGTCGTCGCGCGCGGCTTCGGCAATGTGCATGAGGGTGCAGCGGCCAATCCGGCCGAATCCGTTAATACCAACGGTAACAGTCATGATGTTCTCCTGACCAATATCAGATGCGTGTACGATTTGGGGGTTTCCTATAGTGAACAGTGGTTGGGGGGAAAGGGCGAAATCACCAAGGAATGAAGGTGTTAGCGTTAAATGTGGCGGCGTGACGCCCGGTGGCGCTAACGATCGCGCCGTCGCGGCGGGCTTTGCCTCATTCAAGGGTGCTTCGCTGCCCGCAAATGCGCCATGCGCAAGCTTCGGGCAGGACTTGTGACAAAAATCCCCCTCGGTCAGACGCGCAGGCTGGCCCGACGATGGAAATGGGGCTAAAGCTTGGGGGATCGGGAGGGAATGGCGATTATTGCGCCATCGCGGGTCTGACCCGAAGGCTCTTTGAAGGAAGTGAATGATTATGTCTGATGTTTTGAGTTTTGACCGGCGTGCCCTGAGTCTTGCAGCCGTCCTAGCGGGAGCCACCGGCGTTGCCGCGCCGGGGTGGGCTGATGGGGCCGGGAGCGGTGCGGTCGCAAAGTCGCCCTTGGAGCAGCACTATCGGCACCAGTTCAACTTCCCCACCGGCGTTGTTCTTCCCAAGGGCGCCTTGGACACGTGGATCGGGGCGCTTCACACGATACCGGGCACCAACACAAATTCGACCGGGACCGGGAACCAGTTTTATTTCGGTGGCTTTCAATACGGGATTGCCGATCGGTTTCAGGCCGGACTGTCCTATTCGCTGTTTCAGGACCCGCCGCCAAAACCGATCAACGGCAATATTCCCCCGATCCGGGTGGAGGTGCTGGCGCTGAGCGGTGCCTATCAGTTCGTCGATACCGGAAACTGGAAAATTGCGGCGGAAGCGTCGATCGAGCATGCCCTGTTCGAAGGGTTGAACGGCAACGCCGCCGATGAATTCCGGGGGGCAATCGGCGCGCTGAACGTGCCGATCAGCTATGTGCCGAATGATCAATGGATGTTCACGGTCACGCCGGGGGTGTCTTTCCTGCCCGACAAGATGGGAGGTGTGCCGCTTTATGGCACGCTTGGCTATATCGGGGCGGGAGTGAACTGGAAGCCGTCTCTGCGCTGGAGCGCCTATGGCTCGGTCACGGTGCCGGTGACCGGGAACAATACGATCCGCCAGTCCGGTGCGATGGACCGGGAGCCCGTCTGGACAGTGGGCGCGCGGTATAACGTTTCGCCCAAGACCGCACTGGATTTCTTTGCAACCAATGGCATGGGCGTGACACCTGCCACGCGGGCACTGACCTTCTTCCCGGATGGCGATACGACGCTGATCGGCGCGACGATGACATGGACGCCGGGCACCGGGCCGGGATACCGCCCCAATTACCGCGGGTTGTCGGGAGAGCCGCTGACCCGGCGCCAGACCGATCTGCAGTTGGACGGGTTCACGCTGAGTTCACCGGACACGATGACGCCTGGCACCTTTGCCGTCACCGGGTTTGGCGGATCGCAGGGCAGCTATGGCGGTGGGTTCAAGATCAGCCCCGATTACGATTTCCAGGTCGAGGTGGCTTATGAGAAGCGCGCCGATGACGGGACGACGGGCGCCAAGGTGCCCAGCACGGACGCGGCCTGGCTGGTTGGGGGCAGCGCACGCTTCATGGACCAGAACAACGGCAGTCCGTTCTCGCTAGCGGTCAAACTGCTGATGGGGCGGGATACCAGTGCCAACTTGAACGGCACATTCTATGCCGGGTTGCCGATGTCCTACAAATCATCAAGCCGGCTGGCCTTCATGGCCGAGCCCAAGGTTTCAGCCTGGGGCCAGAACGAGTTCTTCGGCTTTGGTCTGGGGGTTAATTTTGAAGTGGCGAACGGGTTGAACGCGATAGCCGAGGTGACACCGGTTGCAGGGGATGCGGACGAGACTGTGTGGGCTGCGGGCCTGCGCTATCACGTGCCACGGTCGCCATTGAGCCTTGAGTTGAGTGCGAGCAACGCCATTGGGCGCTATGGTCATGGCACGCTGATTGCCCAGGACGACACCAAGGTGACGCTGGGCGGGACATTGTTGTTCGATGGGAGGTCTATGAAGTTCTGGAATTGATTCCAGTGAGTTAAAAGGGGCGTCCAAGGCATTGGCTGTGGGCGCCCCTTTTTGTGTTTGGCGCTATCTGTAGGTAAAATGGCACGATCTGCGAGTTGAATTTGCCCAATCCTGCCTATGTTGCATCTCAGAAGCAGAGCGCAGCGAACGGGAGAGCCATTTTGGAATTGATCGTGGATGGTCAGCGTCATGAGGTGGATGTCGAGGAGGACATGCCGCTTTTGTGGGTGCTGCGGGACGAACTTGGCATCAAGGGTGTGAAATATGGCTGCGGGGTCGCGGCCTGCGGAGCGTGCACCGTTCATATCAACGGCGAGGCAGTCCGGTCCTGTCAGACATGGGTATCGGACGTGGACGGGCCGGTGACGACCATTCAGGGGCTGGGTCAGCCCGGAGCACTGCATGCGGTGCAGGAAGCCTGGGTTGAGTTGCAGGTCGCGCAGTGCGGCTATTGCCAGTCCGGGCAGGTGATGCAGGCAGCTGCTCTGCTTGAGCAGACGCCGATGCCGAGTGATGCCGAGATTGACCAGGCCATGTCGGGCAACCTGTGCCGTTGCGGCACCTATCCACGTATTCGCGCGGCGGTAAAGCTTGCTGCGCAGAAAGCACAGGGGGCCTGATCCATGGGTAAAGTTGGCAAGATTGCACGTCGGTCCTTCCTGATTGGGTCGGCGGCTGTTCTGGGGGGCGTGGCCTTCGGGGTGTACCGGGTCAAGACACCTTATGGGAACCCGCTTGAGGATGGATTGAGCGAAGGGGCGGCGACCTTCAACCCATGGGTGGTGATTGACGGTGATAAGATTACGCTGATCGGTCCGCATGGCGACAAGGGGCAGGGTGTCGCCCATTCACAGTCGCTTTTGATCGCCGAGGAAATGGACCTTGAGCTGGGGCAGTTCGAGACCAGCTTCGGCAAGCCGGACAAAGCCTATTGGAATACCGCTATGGCCGAGGAGGGCGTCCCCTTCATGGCCACGGATACGGGGATGGTGGCCGAGTCCATGCGGGGCGTCATGGGCGGAGTGATGAAACTCATCGGGCTACAGGGCACCGGGGGGTCGACCTCGATGCCGGACAGCTTTGACAAGCTGCGGCGGGCCGGCGCCATTGCGCGGGAAACGCTCAAGGCGGCAGCGGCAGAGGAAACCGGGATCAACACCACGGCACTCAGGACCGAAGCCGGCCATGTGATCCTACCGGATGGGCGTAGGCTGTCCTACCAGTCGTTGGCCAAGGCTGCGGCCGGGATTGATCCGGTGACAAAAGTGACGCTGCGCCGCCCGGACCAGTGGCGGCTGATCGGGAAACCGACGCAACGGCTTGATATCGTGGCCAAGTCCACGGGCACACAGATCTATGGGATCGACGTTGAAATTCCCGGCGCGGTGAAGGCGGCGGTGCGGACCAATCCGCGCCAGGGCGGCGGATTGAATGGTTTTGACGCGACTCAGGCGCGCAGAATGCGGGGCGTGAAAGACGTGGTCGAAGTGACCGGTGGTATCGCGGTGATTGCGGATAACACCTGGCGGGCGATCAAGGCGGCCGAGGCGGTTGAATGCGATTGGGGCAAGGCGCCATATCCGTCCGAGCAGGACGGGCATTGGGCGGCGATCGAAGCGTCGTTTACAGAGGACAAGCTGGACAAGATCTGGCGCAATGAGGGGGATGCGGATGCGGCTCTGCGTTCCGGCGCGGAGGTCGAGGCCGAATACCGCGTACCATATGTGGCGCATGCGCCGCTGGAGCCATTGAACGCGACCGTGCTGGTGGAAGAAGACGGTGTTACGGTGTGGACGGGTCACCAGTTTCCGCGTCTGCTGCAGCAACTGGTTGGCGCGATCACAGGGCATGATGCCGAGCAGGTCAATTTCATCAATCACTACATGGGCGGAAGCTTTGGCCACCGGCTCGAGTTCGAGCATGTCAAGCAGGCGGCCGAGATTGCCAGCAAGATGCGCGGCACGCCGGTCAAGCTGACGTATTCGCGCGAGGAAGATTTCGCGCATGATTTCCCACGTCATCCGGGCATGGCAAGGGCGCGCGGTGCAGTGCGCGACGGCAAGGTCGAGGCGCTGGACCTGCAGGTCGCAATGCCGTCGGTGATAACATCGCAGATGGGGCGGGCCGGGTTGCCAGTGCCGGGGCCGGATAGCCAGATTGCCGCGGGTGCGTGGAACAACCCCTATGGCCTGCCGCATTTCCGCATGCGGGCCTACCGCGTGGAGGAATTGGCGCCCGTGTCGTCATGGCGCTCTGTTGGTGCCTCAGCGGGCGGGTTCTTCTTCGATTGCGCGCTGGACGAACTGATCCATGCCGCCGGAGCGGACCCGATGGAGGAACGCATTCGCCTGATGCAGCATGAGGTAAGCCGCAAGGTGCTTGAGGCAGTGGCTGAGATGTCGGACTGGGGTAGCCCGTTGGGTGCGGGAAAAGGGCGCGGAGTTGCCTTTGTCGAGAGTTTCGGCGTGCCTACTGCGGAAGTGATCGAGGTCAGCGCCACGGATGCGGGCATTCGTATTGACAAGGTCTGGGTTGCGGCAGAGGTCGGCACGGTGATTGACCCTGTCAACTTCGAAAACCTTGTTCAGGGGGGCGTTGTCTTTGGCCTTGGTCATGCCATCAATTGTGAGATCACCTATGCCGATGGCATGGCCGAACAGCGCAACTATGACAGCTTCGAAGGGATGCGGCTTTACCAATGTCCAGAGATTGAGGTACGGGGGTTGGAGAACGGCGATGCTGTGCGCGGAATCGGCGAACCACCGGTGCCGCCGGCGGCACCGGCCCTTGCCAATGCGATCTTTGCAGCCACGGGACAGCGGATTCGCGAATTGCCGCTGTATCATCATATCAATTTCGTGTAAAAGTTGAGTTCCGGAAGTCTGCCGCATGTAATGGCGGGTCTTCCGGGGCTGACCCTCATTGAGGTCAGTGTGACACAAACCCACTCTTTCGCGCCCGTCCGCGGCGTGGCTAGGGTGCAGGCAACAACTGCACGGGGCCGACATGAACGAACTTCGAAAAATCCTGCACGTGGAGGATGACCCGGACATCCGGGAAATCGCCAAGATGGCATTGGTCGATTTCGGCGGGTTTGAACTCTTGCAATGTGAAAACGGAGAAGTGGCGCTGGCACAGGCGGAGAGCTTTGCGCCGGACGTGCTCCTGCTCGACATGATGATGCCGGGCATGACGGGGATTGAGACGCTGGCGGCTCTACGAGAAATCGAGGCTTTCAGGAACACCCCGGCGATCTTCATGACAGCCAAGGACGTGGCGACGGAATACGAGGAAGTTCTCAAGCAGGAAGCGGTTGGGACAATACAGAAACCGTTCGACCCCATTGCTTTGCCGGACCAGATTCGCGCGATTGCCGCGTCGTAGGAGGCCTGACGGTCAGTCTTCGCCCACGGCGCGCCGCAGTTCCTCTGCCACCAGATCCGTTGCCAGAAGGATATCGTACAGCGCTTCTTCGCACAGGCGTGTGCTGCGTCTGGATACGATGACCGCTTCGGCCTGTGCCGCCTGGTTCCCAGCATCTGTCAAGCCGTAGGTGGCACATATCCCCGCCAGTTTGTGGATGGCCGTATGCAACAGGTCGAGTGTCTTTGGACAGTCCCCGCGCGTCAGAAGAATTGCGGTCAAATCTTCCAACTCGGCCTCGCGTGCGGGCAAACCGGACAGGAACTGGACACGCAACTTGGCGAACTTGTCCATGTGACTTGACGGGAAGTGACCGTTGTTGGTTTGGGAGTCGGGGAAATGCATCATTTGCTTGGCCCTTTAATGAGGGGGAACTCTATATAAAAACGGGTGCCTTTGCCGGGAGTGCTGTCGTAGTCAATATGGGCGTTGTGGTCCGTGACAATCTGTTCGGCGATCGACATTCCCAGCCCGGTGCCGTCATGGTCTCGCTTATCCGAGCCATCGACCTGAGTGAACTTGCCAAAAACGGCGTCGCGTGAGTTTTCTGGAATGCCGATGCCAAAGTCACGGACTTCGAGAATGGCCAGATCATCATCCCGGCTTGTGCTGATTTGGACTTCGGAACCGGGTGAGGAAAACTTGATTGCGTTGGACAGCAGGTTGTCGAGAACCTGCATCAGGCGTTCCCGGTCGGCCATGACATGCAGACCTGGATCAGTGCGGGTGATGGACAGGCGGACGTCGAACTTGTCGCCATAAGGAGAGTTGGACTGTACCGCTTCGTCCAGCAGGTCGCTCAGTTCGAGTGGGGCGAAATCGTAGGTCATCTTGCTGGATTCCATTTTCTGGATATCCAGCAAGTCATTGATCAGCTTGCTCAGGCGCTGGCTGTTTTTGTGCGCGATGTCGATCATGCGGGCCGCGCTTTGCGGGTTGCCGGACAGATCGGTGTCGCGCAGAAGACCCAGCGCGCCGTTGATCGAGGTCAGGGGCGTACGCAATTCGTGGCTTACCACAGAAACGAACTGGGATTTGACCTCGTAGGCGTCACGGGCCTTGTCGCGTTCTGCGCGCAGTTCTTCCAACTGGTCAAGACCGCGCTGGTAGAGGCGCAGGAAGATCATCGAGCATTCCAACACGAAATAGAGCACGAAGATGGCGGTGGCAAAGTGCAGCCACATCTTGGAGCCGTAACTGGGTCCATGGTTCCAGATATCGTGCGCGGGGATATAGATGAACAGCGCACCGTAGATGACCAGCCGGACAGCCAGGACCTGGGGCAGCTGATGGTTGTTCACCGCTGCGAAAAGCCCGGCGGCAAAAAGGAAGAACAGCGATGTAAAGTGCTCGGCCGGACCCTCAAGCTCGGCCACGAGCAAGGTAAAGATCGCCACGGCCAGCGAGCTAAACGTGTTGGACGCGAATAGCGCCGCCAACAGGCGGCGCGTGTGGCGAAAGGAGTGATCTTTTCTGTTGACGACCTTGAGAGATACGGCGCTATCAAAGATGTCCGCCAGTTGGCACAGAAGGTAGCAAAAGCCTGCGACCGGCAGGCTGTAGTAGAACCCGCACAGCAAAGCGGCGCCGAAATAGATGCCCTGACGCTGCCAGAATAGGGCCAGGCCGCCGCTGGCAAAATCATGGACCTGCTTTTCCAGGCGGTGGGCTTTTTCCACGGTGGGCTTGCCGGTGTGAACAACGATAGACGACAAACGCTTCAATGCCCGTCTGACAGGGTGGGCATTCGAATGGCCTTTGGAATAGTCAGTGTGCATTCTGCGTCTACCGGTGTGGGAGGGGCATTTTGCCCCGCTTATGTGAATTTCGCGTATTTCAACATGGGATTATGGCCGAAGCGTGGTCGTGTTTCGGTATGATTTCGATAAGCCGTTCAGTGCATCCAGACAAGTTCGGGCATGTGATAGGTGCGGCCGGAATGGCTCAGGTTCGGCAGCCTGCGGGTGACGCGGGTGAAGTCGAGCATCATGAAGGTTGTGTCGATATGGCTTGTCTTGTGCGGGATGTAGCCGGACTGAGAGAAGGTTCCAGTCGCTTCGACAACATCACCGGGGCGCATTTCGTCCCGGAACCGCGTGATGAGTTCGGAACTGCGCAACGTGAAACAGACCCGCTCGGGATAGGCGTGTCCCGGCGCCTTGGCACCTGTGGTCGGGGCAGGGGACAGATCGATCAGAAGACGGGGTTCTGGCTCTCGCAGGAACAGGGTTCCGGCAAGCTCACCCTTGACGTGAAAAGTCATGAAATATGGTGTCATGGCATCCTCTTGGCAGCGATCATCTTTTGGTCCGACTGCGGACCGGGTCAGGTTCGAGACTGCTGTGGCAAGGTGGCGAATTCGTGGTCAGGTCTGGGTAATTCCACGAAACTGGGCGCCATACTCTGTTCCGGGGCATGCCAGTTAGGGCGAAATACTGTGCAACTACCGTATAACGGGAAAAATTTCGGGGCGTTTCCGCCACAGTCAGTGCTCCGTCGCGTCAATTTGGGCTTTTTTGGGTGGAAAGAACGGCTGTTATGTGTCTCTACTAAAAGAAAAACGTTGAGGCATAGTGTTGGTTTTCGGTTTTTGGATGCGATGTTCGGAATGCGTAGGGGGAACTCTGCCGCCTGTCGAGATGGCATTCGACGCGTAGGGATCGTGGCAAACACGCTCGGGCTTGTCTGCACACAGGTGCACCGGGTAATCCTGAATTGTCTCGTGAAAATGTGCCCGATTTCGGCTGGTCCGGGATCGGTGATGTCGGTAACGCCTGCGGTTCGGACGAAACCTGATACTTGAGGAGAGATGGGGATATGCTGACGACGACCCTGTCCTTTGAAAACATGCACAACCATGGCGAGCTTCTAGTCAAGCTTCTCAAGGCGCGCCGACAGAGTTTCATTGTTCAGAACAACTGGGACCTGCCCGAGGCCGAGGGCATGGAGTATGACCAGTATGATACGCCCGCGAGCCGTTGGATCGCTGTGCATGAGAATGGAGAGGTTCTGGCGGGGATTCGTCTCACGCCAACCACGGCGAAATGCGGCATGTATTCTTATATGATCCGCGATGCGCAGAAGGGAATGCTGGAGTCGATACCGTCGAACCTGTTGTATTTCGAGGCGCCGGTTGATCCGGATATCTGGGAATCGAGCCGCGTATTCATTTCCAACACCGTACCCGCCAAGATGCGCACCAAAGTTCAGGCGCAATTGATGAACCAGTTGATCGAAACAGCGCGTGAACTCGGGGCCAAGAAGGTGCTGGGGTTGGTCCCCGCGGTCTGGTCGCGCTGGATCGGGAGGCTGGGCCTGCTGGCGGAACCAGCGGGTCCGGTCATGGAGATGGACGGGGCCCGAGTTCAGGTGGCGCTGATGGATCTCGATCACACGCATCACTAATGAAAAAAGCGGCACCATCGGGCGCCGCTTTTGTTTTTTGTTTCATGAAAGGTCAGCGTCAGCTGAATGCCTTCGCGCCCTGATTGGGCGTATCGTCCTCTTGAAGCGCGTCCTGAAGCAGCACTTCATAGGCGCGGCGTTCCATTTCGCTCTGGAAACCAGAGCGGGGGCGCACGCGCATGGACTTGCGCAGCATGGCCAATACCTCGCGTTGGTTTTTCACGCGCTGTTCGGCATTGGCCGACGCTTTCTGCAGTGAAAACAGGGCACCTGCGCGTGTAAGAGATCGCATGGCGACGGGTTCGCCGACGCAAATCTTGACGTGTTGGTTTTCCACATGCAGCGAGGGCACGTATTCAAGGCGGCTGTTGAGATCGACCTCGAATTTGGTGTGTGAGAAATCACGGATCCGCGGCACGATGCACAGGAACACGCCATTTCCACGGTACGTTGCCATGGCGTTGTTGTCGCCCAGGACCGAGACGGTTTCGCTGGCGATGTCGGTGAGGATCTGGCGGAAGGCGATATGGCTCACGTTTGAGAAAAGGCGTTCGACAGCGGCGATTTTCACAGCGAAGACCGACGCGCGCAGCAAGGAGCCGCGCGACAGTTGCATGATGTAGTTTTCGAAAGCCACATAGCCGACGACCTGGGTGACGCCGGTGAGTTCGACCGGTTCATTCAGGCTGTGGGCCGTGTTGGTGATCAGGTCGCGCTTGAGGGCAGACATCTCTGAGATGCTGTCACTGACGCGCGCCTGTTCTTTGGACAGCTTGTCGGCCACGCTGATACGGCTGAATAGTTCGAGAAAATCGAATGGTTTGGTGACATAGTCCGTGGCACCGGCCGCAAAAGCACCGTCGATGTATTTCTTCTGCGACATCGCCGTAAGCATGATGATGGGGGTTCGGGAGTAGCCTTTTACCTTGCGGATCTTGCCACAAAGCGTAATGCCATCCATGACCGGCATCTGGATGTCGAGAAGAAAGCAGTCAAACGGTGTTTCTTCGCGGGCCATTATACGGATTGCTTCGGGGCCCGATGGGGCGGTCATGATCGTGTGTGACGTCTTGGCGGCGACTGCTTCGGTGAGCAGCTCGCGGATGTTTTCGTCATCGTCGACGGCCAGAATTTTCATATCGTCAGCCCTTTCATTGGCTGTTCATTCTGCGGATCAACATAGAACTGAACCTTTACACACACACCGGACCGAAGGGTCTTCGGGCCAGTGCAGGTTAAAGGCTGCTAAAGGAATGCGTCGAGAAATGGGCGAAAGCTTGTTTATTCGAAATTGACACGATAATGCCGTGAATTTTCCACGTCATGACGCCTGTTCGCATCAAAAAAGGATCGAAAGTGCCTGAATTCAGCGCGCTAGACCGTGTCGTTCATGCGAATCGGACGCCGGTTCAGTGGGTCAGTTGCTGCGCATCAGGTAGATATCCATGATCCAGCCATGCTCGGAGCGGGCCTTGGCGCGGGTCTCGACGATCGTTTCGGCGACATCTTGTAGCGGGCCTTGGATCAGGATCTGCTGGGGCATGCCGACATAGGCTCCCCACCAGATATGGATGTCATTTGCGGGGAGGGTCTGAAAGGCGCAGTCGCCATCAAGCATGACGGCCACTGTAGCGGCGTCCGACGGCCAGCCCTGCATGCGCAGGTTGCGCCCGGTGGTGATCTGTACGGCACCAGCTAGCGTGTTGAGCGGGATGGCGTGGGCGGCGGTGAGCATTTGCAGTGATGTGATGCCCGGTACGACAGACACGTCAAAGGTCAACCCGCGGGCGCGCAGGCGATCGGCGATGCGCAGCGTCGAGTCGTACAGCGAGGGGTCACCCCAGACCATGAGAGCGACGTGGCCGTCGCCGGGGGCATGCTCATGTATCAGCGCACCCCAGATTTCTGCCAAAGCGTCATGCCAGGTGTTCACCCCATCGAGATACTTGGGCGTGTTGGCGTCGCGCACCGGGTAGTCAAACTCGACAATTCTCGGCGTAGTCTTGAGAAGGTCGCGCGCAATCATCCGGCGCAAGTCGGCCAGTTCGGTTTTTTCGTCCCCCTTGCGCGGCAACAGGATCAGGTCGGCGCTTTCCAGTGTGCGGATGGCCTGCAACGTGAGGTGATCGGGGTTACCCGATCCAATACCGACAAGAGAGAGGGTGCGCATTGAAGTGCCTCCGGGGGCGTATTGCGGAACGGTTAAATGTCAGGTGCTTTCGGCCAGTTCCCCGAACAGGATCAAGCCCGGCGCGTTCGAGATGGTTTCCGAGAGCTGGGTGGACAGTTCCTCCATCGTGCTGCGCTGCAGGGTCTGGTCAGGATGGCTGACATTTTCAGCAAGGAGCGCAGGGCAGTCGCGGCGCAGGCCCGTGGCAAAGAGCTTCTCTGCAAGAGCCGGAAAAGTACGTTTGGGCATGAACAGGACGGTGGTGGCACCGGGATCGGCGAGGGATTGCAGGTGCAGGTCTCCGGGCAGGGCTCCGGCGACATCGTGGCCGGTGACAAACTGGACCCGGCGCGCAACAAGGCGGCGGGTGAGCGGGATTTGAGCCGCTGCGGCGGCAGCGCAGGCCGAGGTGACGCCGGGAATGATTTCAAAGTTGATTCCGGCGGCGCGCAGGGCGTCGATTTCTTCTTCGAGTCGGCCAAAGATGCCACTGTCCCCGGATTTCAGGCGTACGACATGGCCACCCGCCTTGGCATAGTCGACGAGAAGCTGGCTGACATGGTCCTGCTTTGGCGAGGGGCGACCGGCGCGTTTTCCGACCCCAACAAGATCGGCTTCGGGGGACGCGTATTCGAGGATCGGCCCCGAAGAAAGGTCGTCAAACAGGATGGCGTCGGCCTTTTTCAAACGGTCAACGGCCTTGAGTGTCAAAAGTTCCGGGTCGCCGGGGCCGGAGCCGACGAAACTGACAAATCCGCTCATGCGCTTGCCTCTGCAATCAGGTGAAAGAAGGTGCCGGTGGTGTGGCCGCGCACGGAGCCGGTTTCCGGAACCGGGTTTCCGTCAGCATCGCCCACCTGCGCCAAAGGCGCGTCGGGTTCTTCCAGGATGGTGGAATAGTGGAATTCGTGACCTCTGAGCCGGGCGCCACCGGCAAAGCCGGGCATGGGCGCCAGAAGCGTGGCCTGTCGATAGCCAAGGTGGAATTTGCGCTTTTCATAAGAAGTCACAAGGCCGAGCAACCCGGCCATCTGATGCCGGGTGCCGTCCTTGTCGATAAGCGCTTTTCCCAGCGCCATATAGCCGCCGCACTCGCCATGCACGGGTTTTGTCTGAGCGTGAGCGCGCAGGCCATCGAGATAGGTCGTGTTTGCGGCAAGAGTGCCTGCATGGAGCTCGGGATAGCCTCCGGGAAGCCAGACGAGATCGGCGTTTGGTGCGGGGGCTTCATTGGCCAGCGGTGAGAAGGGCAGGATTTCCGCGCCGGCGTTGCGCCATCCGGTCAGGACATGCGGATAGGTGAAGGAAAAGGCCGCGTCCTGGGCCAGTGCGATGCGTTGGGCCGGGGGCTTGGGCAGTGTGCCGGTCGCGGCGGGCCCCGCCTTGGCCGCAGCCTTGATCGCGCCGATATCGACATGTTCTCGCAGGAAGGCGGCATAGCCCCGGATCGCCTGTTCGAGATCGGGGTGCTCGACCGCCTGAATGAGGCCGAGATGGCGCTCTGGCAGGGTCAGGTCGCCACGCCGGGGCAGCACCCCGAGCACGTTGATCCCGGCCTGATCCATGCCGAGGCGGGCCAGCCGCTCGTGACGCGGTGAAGCGCAGCGGTTGAGGATCACCCCGGCAAAGGGCAGATCGGGGTTGTAGGATTTGAAACCGAGCGCCGTGGCGGCGGCGGATTGCGCCTGACCGCCGACATCAATCACCAGCACGACCGGCCAGCCCATTTTCAGGGCGGTTTCCGCCGAAGAGCCAAAGCCGCTTTCGCCACGCGTGGCCACGCCGTCAAACAGGCCCATCGAGCCTTCGGCGACGATGATGTCGGCGCCTTGTGATTGCTGGGAAATACCGCCGATCAGGTCTTCGCGCATGGCCCATGTGTCGATGTTGAAGGCCGGGCGATGCGCAGCGGCGCGGTGAAAGGCGGGGTCGATGTAATCGGGGCCGGATTTGAAGGGCTGGACAGTCAGCCCGTCTTCGGCCAGCGCGCGCAAGAGGCCGAGCATGACCGTGGTCTTGCCGGTGCCGGAAGATGGGGCGGAGATCAGGAGACCGGGAGCGGTGGTCATTTGTTGGTTGCCTCTGGGCGTTTTTTGGGGGGAACGGTGGGGGCCAGCTCCCACACCCACGGGGTATTTGGGGAAAAAGAAAGATTGGGAGTTGGTCTAGTCATCGCCATGGCTCCAGCTAGACCATGGGCTGTCTGCCGTTTGCGGGCGATAGCGGCGGTCGTATTCTGTGGCATAGAGGCAAGAGTCTTCAAAGCCTTCACCTGCGAGTGCCGGGCCGACAAGGATCAGCGCCGTGCGGGAGATGTTTTCGGTGACGTCGTCCTTGAGGGAAGCGAGCGTGCTGCGGATCACCTGCTGATCAGGCCAACTTGCGCGATAGACCACGGCAACGGGGCAGCCGGGGCCATAGGCCGGGGTGAGATCTGCGATCACAGTGTCCAGATTGCTGATCGAGAGGTGTATCGCCAGCGTCGCGCCGGTGGCGGCGAAATTGGTGAGCGTTTCCCCCGCGGGCATTGAGGAGGCGCGGCCTGGTGTGCGGGTCAGGATCACGGATTGGGCAAGGCCCGGCAAGGTGAGTTCGGTTTGCAGCGCAGCGGCGGCGGCGGCAAAGCTGGGCACGCCGGGGGTGACGGAAACCGGGATGCCTTCGGCGCGCAGGCGACGGATCTGTTCGCCCATTGCAGACCAGACCGAAAGGTCGCCGGAATGCAGGCGGGCGACGTCCTGCCCCTTGGCATGGGCGGCTTTGCAATGGGCCACAATTGCGTCGAGATCGAGCGGGGCGGTGTTGATAATCGTGGCGCTGTCCGGGCAGTGAGCCAGGATTTCGTCCGGCACCAGGGAGCCCGCATAGAGGCAGACTGGACAGGCGGCGATCAGGTCGCGTCCCCTGAGTGTGATCAGGTCGGCAGCGCCCGGTCCGGCGCCTATGAAATGCACGGTCATGCGGGCGATCCTTGGGCAAGGGCGCATGTGGCGCGCCGGTCGGTTGAAATCTGGCGGGGTGCCAGCAGGGCCGCGTGTGCACCCGCTGCGGCAAGGGCGCAGGCTTCGGCCACGCTGCCCGTGGCGCGATGCTCTTGCGCCTTGGGCGACTGGGTCAGCGTCTGTGCCGACTGCAGCAAGGGGGCGGGAACGGGGAACACGGAGAGGCCAAGCTCCTGGGCTAACTGTTGGATGCTGGGGGCATACGCTTTGTCCGCGGGCGCTGCAAGCAGGGTGGGGACATGCGCCCCCGTTTGCGCGAGAGCGTCCCGCAGGCTTTGCGTGGTCGCGATGCCGCGAAATCCAAACCCGGCGACGATCATTTTTCAACGCTCCATTGCACGATGGGATAGGCGGATTTCCAGCCGCGCTTGCGTCCGAGGGGGTGGGCATGGGCCAGTTCGATGCGCATCAGATCGCCGCCCTTGTCGGTGTGCCAGAGGGAGAGCAGGGCTTCGGCTTCGAGGGTGACGGCATTGGCGACAAGGCGCGCGCCGTCCGGCATGGCCGCCCAGACGGTTTGCAGCATCTCATCGCTGAGACCGCCGCCGATGAAGATGGCATCCGGGTCAGGCAGATCCGACAGCGCCTCGGGGGCGGTGCCGGTGACAACGCTTAGACGGTCTGCACCGAGATCGGCAGCGTTGGCGCGGATGCGCTCTGCGCGGGTTGGATTGCTTTCGATTGTGGTGGCTTGGGTGGTTGGGTGCGCCCAGAGCCATTCTATGGAGATCGAACCCGAGCCGCCGCCGATGTCCCAGAGATGTTCGCCCGGTTTTGGGGCAAGCGTTGAGAGGGTCAGGGCGCGTACGGGGCGCTTGGTGATTTGGCCGTCATGGTCAAAAAGGTCATCGGGACGTCCCGTGGCAAGGGGGAGTGCCGGTCCATCGCCCGCAATGTCGAGGCCGACGCTGACCGGATGTCGGATGTCGGAGAGGTCAAAGGACTGGGCGGGGCTGGAGCGAATACGCTGGCGGGGGCCGCCGAGGGCTTCGAGCACGTGAAGGGTGGTTGGGCCAAAGCCTTGTTGCACGAGCCAAGCGGCGAAATCCGCCACAGAAGGTCCGTCCCGCAGGGTGACAAGCGCGCGCTGGCCGTGATGCAGGTGGGGGCGCAGGCGGGCGAAGGGGGCAGCGTGCAGCCCCATGGTTGGGGTCTGTTCCAGAGGCCAGCCAAGGGCAGCGGCTGCCAGCGACATGGTCGAGGGCGCGGGCAGGGTGATGTACTCGCCCGGTGTGAGCTGGCGGGCGAGCGTTGCGCCCGCACCGTGCCAGAACGGATCGCCCGAGGCGAGCACCACGGTTGGCGTCCCTCTGTGCGACAGCAGAACCGGGATGCCGTCGCTGAAGGGGACAGGCCAGGCGATGGTGTCCGCGTCGAGTTCGGGCAGCAAGGACAGGTGGCGTGCGGCGCCCATCACCACTTGCGCTTCATCCAGCGCTTTGCGACTTGCGGGGGCGAGGCCATCCGGTCCATCTTCGCCCAAGCCCACGATGGTCAGCCACGGAGCGTCAACCATGTCTTGCAAACTCCTTATTCTCGGCGGCACAACCGAGGCCAGCATGCTTGCCCGCGCTGTGGCGGAACGCGGCATGAATGCCGTGTTTTCCTATGCGGGCCGGGTTGCCGCACCCAGGATCCAGCCGATCCCGCAACGGGTGGGCGGATTTGGTGGGGTGGACGGGTTGGTCCGCTATCTGCACGAGCATAACATCACGCATGTCATTGACGCCACGCACCCTTTTGCCGCGCAGATGAGTTGGAATGCCTATCATGCCTGTCGGGAAGCGGGGGTGGACCTTGTCGCCCTGACCCGGCCTGCGTGGTCTGCGCAGAAGGGGGATGACTGGACCCGTGTCAGGGATGTAGCAGGGGCAGTGGCGGCTTTGGGCGGTGGGGCGCGGCGCGTGATGTTGGCCTTGGGCAAACTGAACCTGCCCGCCTTTGCCGCACAACCGCAGCATCACTATGTTCTCCGGCTGGTCGATACCCCCGAGGACGAGATCGCCTTGCCGCATCACACGGTTGTAGTTGCGCGAGGGCCGTTTGATGTGGCCGGGGATACGGTATTGTTCCGGGAACACCGTGTGGATGTGGTTGTGTGCAAAAATGCCGGAGGTGTTGGGGCAGAGGCCAAGTTGCAGGCTGCGCGAGACCTGAGGCTGCCTGTGATCATGATCGATCGACCGAAGTTGCCGCCGCGGCTGGAGCTGGCGGTGGTTGAAGAGGTATTGGAACGGGTTCAGTCGACCTGACACGGACGCCCCGTCCCCTCCCGTTTTGGGCGACAATGGGCCTTCACAGATCATTCGCCTTCAACCGAGCGCGGCGTGTAGACGAAAGGCGCGCCGTTGCGCTCGATAATCCGGGTGCGGGACGAGCCAAGCAGGACAACGGTACGCATGTCTGCCATGTCCGGTGTGGCTTTGGTCAGGGGGACGACGTTTATCCGTTGATCCGGGCGCGAAACATTGCGTGCAAAGATGATCGGACGGGCGTCGCCGCAGGCATCTTGAAGCGTTTTCAACGCCTTCTCAAAGCCTTCCGGGCGGGATTTGGAGCGGGGGTTGTAGAAGGCCATGGCAAAATCTGCCTCGGCGGCAAGGCGCAGGCGCTTTTCGATCAGGGACCATGGTTTGAGATTGTCGCTGAGGTTGATGGCGCAGAAATCATGCCCGAGCGGTGCTCCGCAGGCCGCGGAAGCGGCCAGCATGGCGGTGATGCCGGGCAGGACCTGAATGTCGAGGTCGCGCCAGTCGGGTTCACCGTTCTCGACCGCTTCAAACACGGCTGCGGCCATGGCAAAGACGCCGGGGTCGCCGGATGAGACTACCACGACATGTTTGCCCTCCGAGGCCATTTCAAGCGCATGGCACGAGCGGTCGATTTCGACGCGGTTGTCCGATGGGTGTAGCGTCAGGCCGGGGCGTTCGGCGACGCGTTCCACATATGGAATATAGCCAACGATATCAGTGGCCCGGTCCAGCGCGGCCTGCACTTCGGGCGTGATCAGGGCGTCGTTGCCGGGGCCGAGTCCCGCGATAACCAGCGAGCCGGTCATGGGCGTCGTCCTTGTCCATGCACGATGACGATAGAAAAATACGGCGTGCCGTGGTCGGTCATTTCAGAAAGTTTGGTCACGGTCTGTTTGCTGCCCATAGTCGCAAACTGCACAAGCCACGCGTCGTCGAATTTGCCGCCATCCTTGAGCGCGGTGACAACCTTGTCGTAGTTCGAGCCGATCTTCATGATCACCAGCGCGTCGGTGCGACGGATGTAATCGGTCAGCTTGTCCTGTTCGAGCGTGCCCATCAGCACGGTCAGCACATCATCGCCCCAGGTGATCGGGGTTTCGGTTGCTGTCCACGCGCCGGACATACCGGTGATGGCGGGCACCACGTCCACCGGGACCACGTCGCGCAGGCGCGCATAGAGATGCATGAAGGAGCCATAGAAGAACGGATCCCCTTCGCAGAGCACCACAACGTCTTCGCCCGCGTTTGCCAGTTCGATCAGGTGCTGCGTGACCTCGGCGTAAAATGCGGACAAAAGTTCATTATAGCGCGGATCATGCACCGAGATCTCGGTGGTCACGGGGTATTCCATCGGGAATTCGATGGCGTTTTCCGGCAAGAGGCCTTCGACAATCTGGCGCGCCTGTCCCTTGCGGCCCTTTTTGCGGAAAAAAGCAACGTGCTTGGCATTGGTCAGGAGGCGGTGCGCGCGCACGCTCATCAGGTCGGGATCGCCGGGGCCAAGCCCCAGCCCATAGATCGTGCCCATGTTCATTCCTTACGGCTGGCGATGGCGTTGATGGCGGCGACGGTCATGGCAGAGCCGCCGAGACGCCCATCGACGATCATGCAGGGCACTGGCTGATCGGCCCAGAGTGCGTCCTTGCTCTCGCGTGCGCCGACAAAACCTACCGGGCATCCGATGATCGCGGCCGGGCGCGGGCAGGTCGGGTCTTCCAGCATGTTCAGCAGGTGAAAGAGCGCTGTGGGCGCGTTGCCGATGGCGACGATGGCACCACCCAGCCGGTCACGCCAGTGTTCGAGGGCAGCGGCAGAGCGTGTGTTGCCCATTTCAGCGGCCAGCGCGTGGATGCCGTCGGCGTGCAAAGTGCAGATCACCTCGTTGTCGGCGGGCAGGCGCGGGCGGGTGACACCCTCGGAGACCATGCGCGCGTCACAGAAGATCGGGGCGCCGTCTTCCATGGCCTTTCTGGCGGCGGCGACCATGCCGGGGGTAAAGCGGACGTGTTTCTCTAGGCCGACCATTCCGGCGGCATGGATCATGCGAACAACGACCTGTTCTTCGTCCGCGTCGAAACCGGCGAGGTCGGCCTCGCGGCGGATGGTGGCAAAGCTCTCATCATAGATGGCCTGGCCGTTCTTTTCGTATTCATATGGCATCAAAACTCTCCGATGCGCTGGGCAAGGGTTTCGGGCGCAAGGCCGGTTTCGCTGGGCTCATCCCACGGGCGGCCATTGCGGACAAGGTTGAAAGCGCCGTTTTCGCCGACAAGGGTTGTGGCACAGGCGCGCGGGCGGGCGCAGCCCTTGGCGCAACCGCTGATATGCAGAGGGCGCCGGGCCAGTGGGGCAAGTTTGCGGGCAAGCGTGCGGGTGTCGACGCTGGACGCGGTGCAAAGCGGCGCGCCGGGGCAGGCGTCGATCTTCAACAGGTGGGCGTTTTCATCGGTGATGAAATCGGTGGTGAGCGCCATTTCGGTGTCTTCCAGAAGGAAGAGCCGCCATGGGGTCACGCGCATGGCCGTGGCCCGTGTCGCGTTGAGCAGAGCGGCAAGAGGGGAGGCGGCCAGTTGGCCGAAGGCAGCCCCGTAAAGGGCGTCGGCCCCGGTCTGTCCCGGAGCCACCGGTTTCGCGGGGGCTGCTGGAAGTGCGGCTTGCCAGTCCGCCGGGGGCTGGGTGAAGGAAACGTGGTTGCCCATCCGTCGATGCGCCGGGCCGCCAGTTTTCACGAACCAGTGGGCCATGTCGATCAGGGCGTCGATGGCCGTGTCCGGCGTAACCAGTCGCCCGCGTGACATACCGTCGGGGCGCAGGAGGATGTCGCCGTTCGAGTTCCGTTCGAGCCGAAAATCGGCCGAGTTGGCGGTGAACATCGGATTGGGCGCGAGGTCGATAGCATAGCCGACCTTGGCGGGCATTGCGGGCAATTCGCCCAGTCGCGCGGTCAGCTCGGTTGTAAGGCGGTGTGTGTCGTCGCCCTCCTGCCAGAACGGGTCCACGAGGATATTGCGGCGTCCTTCCAATGCCGGGTCATCGGGCAGAAGATCGAGCGCGTGCAGACGTGCCAGAAGCGGTTCGTGATTGTCCTCGGACACGCCCCGGATTTGCAGGTTGGCCCGGCTGGTCAGGTCGATCAGGCCGGAGCCAAAGCTTTGTGCCGCATCGCAAAGCCCCAATACCTGATCATGCGTCAGGCGCGCGAGGGTGGGGCGCACCCGCACCACAAGCCCGTCACCCGACATCATCGGACGATAGGCGCCGGGGCACCAGCCTTTGGCCTCGGGGCGGATCATGACAGGCGCTCCATATCGGCTAGGATCGAGTTGCGGCGGGTTTGCCACAACCCGGCTTCGTGCAAGGCGGCAAAGCGGTCCCGCATGGCGGCCAACGCCTTGGGGTTCTCGCGTTCAAGAAAAGCGATGATTTCGTCACTGCCAAGGGTTGCGTCGTGATAGGCATCAAACAGTTGGGGGGGCACCGCCCCGGCGAGATGGGCAAAGGCGGCCATGTGATCGAGGGTGGCGGCCATTTCCGCACCTCCCCGGAAACCGTGGCGCATCATGCCGGCGAGCCAGTCGGGATTGGTGGCGCGCGCATGCACGACGCGGGCGATTTCCTCGGTCAGGCCACGGGCGCGGGGAGCGTTGGGGTTGGTGTTGTCGACGTGGTACAGCGCGGCCTTGCCGCCGGTGATCTTCTGCGCGGCGGCGAACCCGGCCTCGTGCGCAGCATAGTCCGACGCCAGCAGCAGATCGGTTTCGGGCAGGTCCTGAAGATGCACGAAGCTGTCGGCCTGTGCCACACGTTCCGCGATCCCGTCCCGATCCTGGGTTTCGGCGCCGGTATCCAGTGCCCAGGACGAGGCGTTGAGCCATGCTTCACCGGCCGCACGGCGGCCTTCCTCGGAATAGTCCTCAAGGTCATGGCCCATGCCAAGCCCATAGCTGCCCGGCGCGGGGCCATAGACGCGCGGGGCGGTGACGCGGCCCGCAAACGGGTTCCAGTCGGCGGCCTCGTCGCGTTCGCTCAGCGCGCGGATGGCTTGCCCGTAAAGGGCCGAAAGCGTGGGGAACACATCGCGAAACAGGCCGGAGACGCGCAGGGTCACATCGATGCGCGGGCGTTCGAGCATCGCGATGGGCAGGAGTTCAACACCGCTGACGCGTTCGCTGCCTTCGTCCCAAACGGGCTTGGCGCCAAGAAGATGCAGGGCCATGGCGAATTCTTCGCCAGCAGTGCGCATTGTGGCCGAGCCCCAGAGATCGACGATCAGGTTTTTGGGGTAGTCGCCTTCGTCCTGAAGGTGTTTGCGGACCAGTTCCTCGGCCAGCTTGACCCCTTGCGCATAGGCCGCGCGGGTCGGAACAGAGCGGGGGTCTGTGGTATAAAGGTTGCGCCCCGTGGGGAGCACGTCATGGCGCCCGCGATAGGGAGAGCCGGATGGACCAGCTTCAATCCGCAACCCATTGAGAGCACGCAGGAAACCTTGTTTCTCGGACGCAGCCGAAGGGGTCGCATCAAAGCAGCCCGACGCTTTGGGCGCGCGCCCAAAGATATGCAGGCCATCCCCGAACTGGCTTTCCTTGATGTCACACACAAATGTGTCGATGCGCGTGATCGCTTCGGCAAGGGATGTGGCGTCGCCAAGACCAAGTTCCTCTTGTAATCCAAGGGCGTGCGCTTCATCACTAATGTTTTGCTGCAACCTGTCGCGCCGCTTGGGATCAAGGCCGTCGGCGTTGGAAAACTCATCAAGCAAGGATTCCAGCCGGGCAAACCGCTGTGGGGTGGCTGATGTTTTCAGCGGAGGTGGTACATGTCCCAAAGTGAGTGCGCCGATGCGGCGTTTGGCCTGCGCCGCCTCGCCGGGGTCGTTGACTATGAACGGATAGATCACCGGCGTGCCGCCGATCAATGCATCGGGCCAGCATTCACGGGACAGGGCCACCGATTTGCCAGGCAGCCATTCCAGCGTGCCATGGGCGCCCACATGGATCAGGGCATCGGTGTTCTGAACCCGGCGCAGCCACAGGTAGAAGGCGACATAGGAATGGCGGGGTGTGCGGCTGAGGTCGTGGTACTCGTCGTCGCGCAGCGCGTCTTGCCCGCGTTCGGGTTGCAAGGCGACCAGGACATTGCCGCGGGTTGTGGCGACGAAGTGAAAGGCGCCATCACGGAAGATCGGATCGGCTTCGGGCGCACCCCATGTCTCGGTGAGCGTGCCCTGAAGCGTTTCAGGCAAGGTCGCAAGCGCGGCCTTGTAGTCTTCGAGCGGCCAGCACAGGGTTTCGGATTGCAGGCTGTCGCGCACTGGACGTGGGGATGAGGCGGTATTGTACCCCTCGCTCGCAAGGTCCTCGAGCATTGCCTCGACGCTTGCCAACGGGTCAAGGCCAACCGCATGGGCCATGTTCCAGTCTTTCCCCGGATAGGTGCTCAGGACGACGGCCAGTTGTTTGTCAGCATTGGGTTTTTGGCCCAAGGCCACCCAGCCTTGCACCTTGTCGGCCAACGCGCTGATACGTTCGTTTTCGGCGCGGTGGCCGAAGCGCGAATACTCAAGTGCAGCGTCCTTTTTGCCCGGCTCCTTGAACGAAGTGACGCCCGCAAACAGGCGTCCGTCGACCTCGGGCAGAACCACATGCATGGCAAGGTCCGCCGGAGACAAACCGCGTTCGGCCTCGGCCCAGGCTTTGCGGCGCGATGTGGAGAGCGCGACCTGAAAGACCGGCGCGTCCGTGGCATCCAGCGGGGAGGTGCCGTCATCACCCTTGCCGGAGAAGGCCGTGGCGTTGACGATGGCGGCGGCGGTGAGCGTACGCAACTGTTCAGCCAGCCATGCGGCGGCCTGCGGCTGTTTGAGTGAGGGTGCAAAAAGGCCGATCACGTCAAAACCGCGGCTGCGGAACTCGGCAAACATGGCCTCGATCGGCGCGGTGTCTGCGGCGCTGACGTAGGCGCGGTAGAAGGTCAGTGCGATCAGGGGTTTGGACGGATCGCGGATATCCTCGGCTTTGCAGAGACCGGAATCGGGCGTCCATGCGCCGACATCCGGCAGATTCTTGGAGCCGGGCACCGGGCGCGCATATAGCCCTGCGGCCAAGGCAAGCTGTGCCAAGGCGGCCTGCGCGGCGATCGCGCCGCCGGTGTCACAGAGGTGGGTCAGACGATGCAGCGTGCTGGTCGGAAGGGTCGACACCTCATCCAGCCGTTCGTCGGGACGGCCATCAGCAGGGAGGACCGCGAGCGCGATGCCCTTTTCCTGAGCCAATGCCTGAACCTGCTGGATGCCATAAGGCCAATAGGAAATGCCGCCGATTAGGCGGATCAGGATCGCCTTGGCACCGTGCAAAGTCTGTTCGATGTAGGTGTCGACGGAAAGCGGGTGTTTCAGCGCCGCAAGGTTGGCGAGCCGGAGCGAGGGCAGATCGCCACCCGCGCGGTGCCAGCCTGCCGCGAAAGCGCCAAGGTCGGAATCGGAAAACGACAGCACCACCAGATCGGCCGGGGACTGGCCCAGGTCGATCGGGGTTTCGGTCTCATCCAACCCGTGGCTTTCGCGAAAGACAACGTGCATGGGATTTAGTCTACCAGAGCGGCCCGGATCTTGTCGGGGTTGATGTCGTCATGTTCGGCAATGACCACCATGCGGCCCTGACGGGCTTCTTCCGGTTTCCACGGGCGGTCGAACTGATGACGTACGCGCGCGCCTACGGCCTGAACCAAGAGGCGCATGGGTTTGCCGGTGACGGCGGCGTAGCCTTTGACGCGCAGAATGTTCTGTTCCTTGGCCAGTTTCTCGATCTTGGCCGCGAATGTTGCGGGGTCCGATTGCTCGGGGATGTCGATCACGACGCTTTCGAAATCGTCATGTTCATGATCGTCATGGCCGTCGTGATGGGAGGGGCGGTTGTCCATATCGTCCTCGGCAGCCGCGCCAAGACCCAGGATCACGCGCGGGTCGACTTCACCTTCGGCGACTTCGACCACAGGCAGGGGGCGAGGAGCTTCGGCGAGCACGATGGCCTTGGCCTTGGCTACGCCTTCGGGGCCGGCAAGGTCGGGTTTGGTCAAAAGCACGATATCGGCGCAGGAGACCTGATCCTCGAAGACTTCGGAAAGCGGGGTTTCGTGGTCCAGCCCTTCGTCGGCTTCCCGCTGTGCATCGACGGCGGCGACGTTGGGCGCAAAGCGACCATCGGCCACGGCCTCGGCATCGGCCAGCGCGATCACGCCATCGACGGTAATTTTCGAGCGGATATCAGGCCAGTCAAAGGCTTTCAAAAGCGGTTTGGGCAGAGCAAGGCCGGAGGTTTCGATCAGGATGTGATCGGGGCGCGGCTCAAGCGCCATGAGGGCTTCAATCGTCGGGATGAAATCATCGGCCACGGTGCAGCAAATGCAGCCATTGGCCAGTTCCATGATGTTTTCCGCCGGACAATCGGGGATGGCGCAGGATTTCAGAATCTCGCCATCCACGCCGACGTCGCCGAATTCGTTCACCACCACGGCAAGGCGCTTGCCTTGCGGGTTTTGCATGAGGTTGCGGATCAGCGTGGTTTTGCCCGAGCCAAGAAAGCCGGTGATCACGGTGACGGGGAGTTTTTCGAGAGTGCTCATTCGGGGATCTCCAGGGGGGGAATACGGGCGATGCAGTTCTTGCGGAAATGGATAGAGCGGTCGCGCCAAGGGACAAGCCCGTCGGCGGTTGCAGCGTATTTGGTGACTCCGTCTGCCACCAGTTCCGCGTCCTCGGCACCGGTGAAATTGCCATAGACATAAGTCCAGCGTTCGTCGCCACCGCGCAGGGTGATGGAACAGCCGTGGTCGCAATTGGAAAAACACTCGACCCCGCGCAGGGTCACGTTGGCCGGCAGGTCCGTCGCTTGCAGCGCCTCGAAGAGCCGGGTGCCGGGGCGGGGGCCTTCCTGATCGGTGGGCGCACCGGCCCGGCAAGTGGTGCAGACCAGCAATTCGACAGGTGCGTCGGCGTCGGCCATCTTGTCTTCCCTTGTCGGGGACGGGGAACAGCGACGGGTTGCATTGCATCAGCCCGACACCGGAAACACCCCGTCCGGTTCACGTCATCTCGTCTGCTGGCAGGTCTCCCGGCTTGCGGATTTCGGCACTTTGGCCTGCGGTTGCCCGGCCTTCCCGGAAGAGATCCAGTGGCATCGGGCGACCTTTCCGGTCACGGTCGCGGGGGCGGCTGCGCTTGGGGGCAATGTCTGCCCCGTGTCGCATTCCCTATTCACCTGTTCTACAAACAGGCACCAGCGCGCCCAAGTGAGGCAGCGTGGGGGTCTTTGTCAAGCAGGAGAGTGGGCTGTTGACGTCCCAGAACCCTACAAGCGACCGGGTGTGGCCCGAAACCGGCCTTTGGGCCGCATCTTTTCGCGTGATGTTCCCGCTGGCTGCGGTCTGGGCGGCGATTTCGGTGGGTTTTTGGCAATGGGGCGCACGGATCTGGCCGAATCTGGAAGCGGGTTTGGCGTGGCACATCCACGAGATGACATTCGGTTTCGGCGGCGCGGCGCTGGCGGGATATTTGCTGACCGCATGCAGCAGCTGGACCGGGCGGGCTCCGGTTGGCGGCTGGCGGTTGATTGGGATTGCCGCGCTGTGGATCGTGGCGCGGGGGCTCGTGCTTTTGGACTCTGCGCTTGCAGCGCCATTATCCACGGCGTTTTTCTGGAGCGTGGCGGGCTGTCTGTTCTGGGAGGCCAAGAAGGGGGGCAGGCAATGGCGCCCGGCCTTCATCACGATCTGTCTTTTGGCCGGTGTCGGGTCGGTTCTTTTCCTGTGGCGGGGTGAAGCGAGCACGTGGCCGGTATTGGGTTTTGCTGCCTTGTTGGTGTTCGTCGGTGGGCGAATGGTGCCGGCGTTTCTTTTCAATGCGGTTGGCAGCAAGCCTGTCGCGGGACCCTGGATGACCACGGCTCTGGCGTTTGGCGTTGCCGTCAGTGGCGTGGCACCGAGGGAATGGGCATTGGCCGTGAGCGGTCTGTTGTTGGTTCAGGTCGCGAGGTGGCCGGTCAGGGTGGCAACGCGAGACACTCTATTGGCGATACTAGTGGTTGCGTATCTTTGGCTGCCCGCTGGACTCTTGGCGATGGGCGTGGCGCGGGCGTTGGACTTATGGCCCATCGCAGCAGGGTTTCATGCCTTGTCGATGGGGGCGATGGGAGGGTTGATCATGGCGGTCTCGGCGCGGGCGTTCGCTTGGCGCGCTAGCGGCGTGTTGAAAGCGCGCCGGGGCGTGGGGGTGGCATTCGGGCTTGTCATGACGGCGGTGATCCTGCGCATGGGCGGGTGGCTTGATGCAGCGGCGGGGCTGTGGTGTGCAGGCTGGCTGATCCACCTCGTCGTCATGCTGCCGCATCTGCACGGGCCGGTCCCGCGCCCGGTGTTCAGCGGTGCACGCGGAAAATGAGGGGCGCTTGTACTTGATGCAGCGCTATGGTTTCGTGCCGCGCATTACCCCTTGCCCAAAGAGAGCGACATGACCGATCAGAACACGCGCCACACCGAAAAGATGAAGAAAATCAAGGCCGCGCGCGATCGCATGATGGCGACAAAGACGGACGAGAAGGGACTGATCATCGTGCATACCGGGCCCGGCAAGGGCAAGTCGAGCTCGGGATTCGGAATGATCATGCGATGTATCGCGCATGGCATGCCGGTTGCGGTGGTGCAATTCATCAAGGGGGCGATGGCGACCGGGGAACGGGCTTTTCTGGAGGAGCATTTCCCCGAAGAGGTGAAGTTTCACGTTTCAGGCGAGGGGTTTACCTGGGAAACGCAGGACCGGGAGCGCGACATTGCCAAGGCGCAAGCAGGTTGGGAATTGGCAAAGGAACTGATCCGCGATCCGGTCAACCGGTTCGTGATGCTGGACGAGATCAACATCGCGCTGCGTAACGATTATCTCGACATTGATGATGTGGTGGAGTTTCTCTTGAGTGAGAAGCCGGAGATGACCCATGTGCTTTGCACCGGGCGCAACGCCAAGCCCGAGTTGATCGAGGCCGCCGACCTCGTGACGGAAATGACGCTTGTGAAACACCCGTTCCGCGATGGGATCAAGGCGCAGGCGGGGGTGGAATTCTGATGGCGGTCAAACGTCTGTTGACCGAGTTCGGCATGGGAACGTCGCTTCGGCGGCAGGACTACACCGAGGCGGCCGTACGCGGGGTGCGCGACGCGCTGTGGCACAACTCGATCAATCTGGCCGAACTTTTCGGCAAGGAAAAGAACAAGATGCAGATCACCGTTGATGTGGCAGTTCAACAGCCGGATGCGGTGGATGTAGCGCAAGTGGCCGAGATTTTTCCCTTCGGCGAAGTGTCTGTCGTCGTCAGTCCCGGCGGGCTGGATGTGCCCCGAGACGACGGCGGCAAGCCGACGGTGATTGCCAACGTCGCCATCTCGGTGGCGCTTGATCTGGAGGGTGCGGCATGAGCGAGCAGCGCTTCATTATCGAGATGGGTATGGGGAATGACCAGTACGGTCAGGATTATACCAAGGCCGCAGCGCGCGCGATTGAGGATGCGATCCGGCATTCGTCGATCCCGATGTTCGATGCACTCGGTATGGATCACGCGGCCATGCGAGTTCAGGTGACGGTTGGGGTCCAAGAGCCGGACAAGGTAGATTGCGGAGCACTTTTGAAGACGCTGCCGCGTGGGCAAGCCGAGGTGAAGGCGGTGTTTGGTGGGCAGAACGTAACCAACCCGGACAGCGGCAATGTGCTGGTGATTGCAAGCGCGGCGGTGGAAGCTTTCCTGCCGAAACAGGGGTAGGTCATGTCACGTGCGGTGATGATACAGGGAACGGGGTCCAACGTCGGCAAGTCGATGCTTGTGGCCGGGCTGTGCCGGGCGGCGGTGCGGCGGGGGCTTTCGGTATCGCCGTTCAAGCCGCAAAACATGTCCAACAATGCCGCCGTGACCAGCGATGGCGGCGAGATCGGGCGGGCGCAGGCGTTGCAGGCGCTGGCTTGTGGCAAGCCTTTAACGGTGGACATGAACCCGGTGCTTCTGAAGCCCGAAACAGACGTTGGTGCGCAGGTCGTGGTGCAGGGCAAAAGGCTGACTACGGCCAAGGCGCGGGATTACGCCAAGTTGAAGCCAACCCTTATGGGGGCTGTGCTGGAGAGCTTCAACAGATTGAAATCACAGAATGACCTGGTGATTGTCGAAGGCGCGGGCAGCCCGGCGGAAGTCAATCTGCGCAAGGGCGACATTGCTAATATGGGTTTTGCGCAGGCGGCGGATGTGCCGGTGATCCTTGCCGGGGACATCGACAGGGGCGGAGTGATCGCCCAGATCGTCGGGACACAGGCCGTCATGGATGCCGACGATACGGCGCGTGTTGCGGGGTTCCTCGTCAACAAGTTCCGCGGCGACCCAAGCCTGTTTGACGATGGTTATGCCATGATCGCAGAGCAAACCGGCTGGCCGGGGTTCGGCGTGTTGCCCTATTTCGCCGATGCCTGGAAGCTGCCTGCGGAGGATGCGCTGGACATCGCCAATGCGGAGCGGGATGGCGGGTTGAAGGTCGTGTGCCTGGGTTTGAGCCGCATTGCGAATTTCGACGACCTTGATCCGCTGGCGCAGGAGCCGGGCGTGAGCCTGACCATGCTGCGTGCGGGGCAGGCGTTACCCGGTGACACCGACGTGGTGATCATTCCCGGCAGCAAGTCGACACGCGGCGATCTTGCGTTTCTGAGGCAGCAGGGGTGGGACGTCGACCTTGCGGCGCATGTGCGGCGGGGTGGTCATGTGCTTGGTATTTGCGGGGGATATCAGATGCTTGGGCAGGTCGTGCGTGATCCCGAGGGGATCGAAGGACCGGCTGGAGAGACCGCAGGGCTGGGGCTTCTGGACGTCGCAACGGTGATGACACCGAACAAGCAGTTGAGCGAGGTCATGGCCACGCATGTCGGGTCGGGGCAGGAATTTCGCGGGTATGAAATCCACATCGGTAAAACCGAGGGGGAGGACCGGTCGCGGCCCTTTGCGCGGGTGGATGGGCGCGAAGAAGGCGCGGTCAGCGCGGATGGGCGCGTGGCGGGAAGTTACCTGCATGGCATGTTCCGCGAGGACGGGTTCCGGGCTGCCTGGCTTGGGGGGCTTGGCGCCTCGGTCGGGGGTGTCGGTTATGATGCCACTGTCCAAACCGTTCTGGATGCATTGGCGGACCATGTCGAGCAGCACCTTGATGTCGCGGGGCTTTTGGCCGTCGCGCGTTGAGATTTAGGGCCTTCGGCGAGAGTACTTTTTTCAAGATGAAGATCAGGGCCGCGCCATGGATTGGCGTAGGGCGCGGGTGGATGTGCCGTAGGCGGTTCGGAAGGCGCGGGCAAAGCTGGCCGGGGAGTTGAAGCCGGTGGCCAGCGCGATGTCGCGGGAAGGGAGTGCGGTGTCCGTTGCAAGGCGATGTGCTTCGGCTAGGCGCAGGGACAGGTAATGCGCCTTGGGGGATTGGCCGAGATGTTTTTTGAACCGTAGCTCGAGGCTGCGCAGGGTCAGGCCGCAGCGCGCCGCGATATCCGAGAGAGGCAAGGGATCGTCGAGCGTTGTCTCCATCAGCTCCAGCGCGCGGGCAATTTGGGGGTGATGCCGCAGGGGCCGGGGGACTGATCCGGGGCTTTGCTGACCGGCGGGCATGGGATCATAGAGAAAGGCGCCTGCGACGCGGCGCGCGAGATCGGTGCCATGGCGGGTGGCGATCAGGTGCAGCATCATGTCAATGCAAGGCGCCGCGCCGCCGCTTGTTGCGTAAGGGCCCGACAGGCAGAAGCGGTCGCGACGGGTGTCGACCTGCGGGAAGCGGCTGGCAAACTCGTCGAGATCCTCCCAGTGGGTTGTGGCCTGATGCCCGTCAAGCAGACCTGCGCTGGCCAGTATCCAGGGGCCACCATCGATGGCGGCCATGGGTGTGCCGAGCCGCGCCAGGCGGCGCAGGCTGGACAGAAGGCGTGGGGTGGCATGGTCCTGCAGACGGAATCCGGCCACGATGATCAGGAGGTCGCAGTGGGTCAGATCCGTGATGGGCGTGCCGGTGACGGCAAGACCGCTGGTCAGGTGGACGGGGGCAGGGGTGGGCGTGTGAAACTGCCATCGGAACAGCGCCTTGCCCGCGCGGCGGTTGGCCGCGCGCATCGGGTCGACAGCGGCGGCAAGGCTGAGCGTGTTGCAGTCATCAAACACGAGCAGCGCCGTGTTGAGCGGTCTGGGGTCAGGTGAAAAGACGGTTTTTTCGATTCTCATCAAGTTTAATTCGTAAAATGTAAAGTTGTGAGGGGCAAGTGGGTGAATACTGGATCAAACGACCGGAAAGGAATCGCTATGCCGCTGGAAATGAATCGCGAGGTTTTTATCACCTGTGCCGTGACCGGATCGGGGGGGACGCAGGATCGCAGCCCACATGTACCGCGTTCACCTGAAGAGATCGCAAACAGTGCGATCGCGGCAGCCAAGGCCGGGGCGGCGGTTGTGCACTGTCATGTGCGCGATCCCGAGACCGGGGCGCCGAGCCGGGATCTTGGTCTTTACCGCGAGGTCACGGACAGGGTGCGCGACAGCGCGACGGACGTGGTTCTGAACCTGACGGCAGGTATGGGCGGGGACATCATCTTTGGTGGGGTAGAAGCACCGTTCCCGGTGTCGAACGCCAGCGACATGGTCGGCGCGACCGAACGGGTGGCGCATGTGGCCGAGTGTCTGCCGGAAATCTGCACGCTGGATTGCGGAACGATGAACTTTGCCGAGGCCGATTATGTCATGACCAACACGCCGGGCATGTTGACGGCGATGGGAAAAATGATGACCGATCTGGGGGTTAAACCCGAGATCGAAGCCTTTGACACCGGGCATCTTTGGTATGCCAAACAGCTTGTGAAGGACGGCGTTCTGGACAGTCCGGCGCTGGTGCAGCTGTGCATGGGGGTGCCGTGGGGCGCGCCGGATGACCTCAATACTTTCATGGCAATGGTCAACAACGTGCCGGATGACTGGACCTTCTCTGCCTTTGGGCTGGGGCGCAACCAGATGGCCTATGTGGCGGCTTCGGTGCTGGCCGGGGGCAATGTGCGCGTTGGTCTGGAAGACAACCTCTGGCTCGACAAGGGGGTGCTGGCGGAGAACTGGCAACTGGTCGAACGCGCGCAGACCATCATTGAAAACATGGGCGCGCGGGTGATCGGACCGGACGAGGTGCGGGCCAAGCTGGGGCTTGAGAAGCGCGCGCCCAAGGGGTGACTCGGGGCTGAAATGGTCAATGGTTAACGCGTGGTGTAGGCGGGGAACGGCACGTCGGTATGACGTCGGTATTGTGACGGTATCGCATCGGTACCGGTTTCGTGCCGCTTCGAATGGCGCCAAAGCGTTAACCGGCGCGGACAACCCGGCATTGAAAGCAATTGTTGGCCGCGCTGCGCACGTCGACAAAGGCGATGTCGGCCAGTGCAAGCAATTGTGTGGCATAGTCGGCAATCAGATTGGTCGGGGTCACTTGTCCGGTGCCGTAGATAATCCTTTCCTTCGCATCATAGCCACGGAGGATGTAGCTCGGCGATTTGAGGATTGCCGGGACATGGGGCGAAGGCGCCGCGCGTGTGCAGGCATCGGCACAAAGAAAGATCGGCCCCGTTTCGGTGTAGGCGTGCAACCTTTGAAAGGGGCGATGCGCGAGGATCAGATAGTCTTGCCCGGGCGGCGTTTCGCCAAGGCAATGGCGACAGGGATAGGCGCCACCGTCGGACCGGTGGCGTTCAACCGGGTGCCCATGGGCGTCAAGGCCGGTGGTGCGGATGGCGGTGACGGTGTCGGTGGGCAAGGCCTGAAATTGAATGGACATGAGCGCTCTCCTTAGCATGGGGGAACGCTAGGGGGGGCGGCGCTGTGCGGCGACCCGAATCTTGCGGGAAAGGAAGACCCAAAATGAAGACGGCAGCGATTATTGGCGGCGGGGTAATTGGCGGCGGATGGGCCGCGCGGTTTTTGCTGAATGGCTGGGATGTACGGGTGTTCGACCCGGACCCCGAGGCGACCCGCAAGATTGGCGAGGTGCTGGACAATGCGCGCCGGTCTTTGCCGGGGCTGAGCGATACGGCCATGCCCGAAGAAGGCAGGTTGAGTTTTCACGAGACGATGTCCGAGGCGGTGCAAGGCGCGCAGTGGATTCAGGAAAGCGTGCCGGAGCGGCTGGAGCTGAAGCAGAAAGTGTACCAGACGCTTCAGGAGCATTGTGATGCGGGCGCGATCCTCGGTTCGTCGACCAGCGGGTTCAAACCGAGCGAGCTACAGGGCTGTGCCAGCCGCCCCGAACAGATCATGGTCGCGCACCCGTTTAACCCGGTCTACCTGATGCCGTTGGTAGAACTGGTGCCAACGGACAAGAACCCGCCCGAAATGGTGGAAAAGGCCAAGGAGATCCTGACGGGTGTTGGCATGTTCCCGTTGCATGTCCGCAAGGAAATTGATGCCCATATCGCGGACCGTTTCCTTGAGGCGGTGTGGCGCGAGGCGTTGTGGCTCGTCAAGGACGGGATCGCGACCACGGAAGAGATCGACGAGGCGATCCGAATGGGGTTCGGCATCCGCTGGGCGCAGATGGGGCTGTTCGACACTTATCGCGTGGCCGGGGGCGAGGCGGGCATGAAACACTTCATGGCGCAGTTCGGCCCCGCGCTGGAATGGCCGTGGACCAAGCTGATGGATGTGCCGGAATTCACCGACGAACTGGTCGACCTGATCGCGGGACAGTCGGATGCGCAGTCGGGACACATGAGCATTCGCGAGATGGAACGCATTCGCGACAACAATATCGTGTCGATGATGCGGGCGTTGAAGGCGCAGGATTTTGCCAGCGGCGCGGTGCTGAATGCGCATGACAAACGACTGTCGAGCGAAGCTGGCATGGTGCGGTGCATGGCCGATATTGCCGATCCGGCTCAGCCGGTGGTGACGGTGGCCCGGGCGGTGCCGGTGGATTGGCTGGATTACAACGGCCACATGACAGAGAGCCGCTATCTGCATGCCTTTGCCGACGCGACGGATCGGTTGATGGAGATCGTGGGGTGTGATCAGGAGTATATCGCAACGGGGGGCAGCTTCTTTACCGCCGAGACCCATATCCGCCATATCGACGAGGCGCATCTTGGCGCGCGGATCGAAGTGCGCACGCGGGTGTTGAACGCTGAGGGCAAGAAGATGCATGTCTGGCACGAGATGTATGCCGGGGATCGGCTTTTGGCGACGGGGGAGCATATTTTGATCCATGTCAGCCTCGAGACCCGTCGTCCGGCGCCGCCGAGCGAAGAGATTGCGGAAAACCTAAGGACCCTTGCCGCGGCACAGGCCGGATTGCCTGCACCCGAGGGCGTGGGGCGCCATGTGGGACAGCCGCGTTGAAGCGGGTATTGATCACCGCCGGGGCCTCGGGCATCGGGCGGGCAATGGGCGAGGCGTTCGACCGGGACGGTTGGCAGGTTTGGATCTGTGACGTGGATGCGGGCGCGGTTGCGTCTGTGCCGGGACATTGGCGTGCGAACGTCGTGGACGTTACAGATGAGACTTCGGTGGCCGCGCTTTTTGCCGAGATTGCCTCGGAGTGGGGCGGGATGGATGCCTTGTGCGCCAACGCCGGGGTCGCGGGACCGACCGCGGCGGTTGAGGAGATCGCCCTGAAGGACTGGCAAGCCTGTGTTGCGGTGAACCTCGAAGGCGCTTTCCTGGCTGCGAAATACGCCGCTCCCATGCTGAAGGCAGCCGGTCGGGGGGCTCTTGTTGTGACCAGTTCGACCGCCGGTCAGTATGGTTACCCTTATCGCGCGCCCTATGCGGCCGCGAAATGGGCGGTGATCGGATTGACCAAGACATTGGCGATGGAGTTGGGGCCGTTCGGGGTGCGGGCCAACGTGATCTGTCCCGGATCGGTCGAGGGGCCGCGCATGGAAGGGGTTCTCGCGCGCGAGGCCGCGGCCAAGGGCATGACACGGGACGAGGTGTACGCCGGTTATGCGTCCGGGACGGCGATGGGGTCGTTTGTCGAAGCGCGCGATATTGGCGAAATGGCGGTGTTTCTGGCGTCGGATGCGGCGCGGTTCGTGAGCGGGCAGGTGATCGCGGTGGACGGGTTTACGGTGAACCCAGACCCGAAGGTTTAGAGGGGGCGCTGCCCCCGTCGCCATGGGCGACTCCCCCGGTGTATTTCCGGCAAAATGAAGTTGTGTGGTCAGATCAGCGACTTGAGGTCCGCGATATGATCCGGGATCTGGCGGGCGGTGATGTCGGATTGTCGGACCAGGTTGTCGAAGTGTTCAGTGAAGGCGGTCACGCGTTCGGTATCACGGAAGGCAAGGTAATTGCGCCCGAGGTAGAGCACGGCAAGCAATGGGCCGAAGATGGTGATCGGGCTGGAGTATAGCCGGTGCGCGTCGAAGAGATAGAGGCGCAGGCGGGGGTAGAGCTGGGCGGTGAGGTCGGTAAACATGTCGAGCTGGCGGCGGCGGATGTCACCGTCGAGGCCCTGATAGTAGCCGACACCGCGTGCGAAGGCGTCGACCTCGTGGCGGGGCAGTGCGATTTCATAGTCCGATTGCGAGGAGCGCATCCAGTTCAGGCGATCTCGGGAGGCGTTGATGGCCTGTTCCGTCGTACGCCCCAGATGGGGCGTGTATTCCCATTCGAGCATGTCGTCTGTTTTGAGCATGTCTGGCAGACCTGCGGGGACGTGGCGGATCTTGTAGCCCGCGGCCTCCTGATGCCAGCTGAAGATTTGTTCGTCCACCAGCGCGCGCGGCGCTGCGGTCAACGATAGTGCGTTGGCGAGGATGTCGGCGGTGCTTTCGGGGCGATCGGTGAGAGAGAGAAGCCAGTCCGCCGAGACCCCGAGCGCCGCGGCGCATTCGCCCACCACCTGGGCATTGGGCAGGCGGGCGCCGTCGTCCTTGAGAAGCTGGGAGACGGTGGAGCGGTCCACACCAATGCGGCGGGCCAATGCGCTTTGAGACATGCCCTGATCCTGAAGCGCGATGGCAAGGCGTTGGCGGAACCGGGCGGCGCGCTGACGTTTGTCGATAAATTCACTCATATGATAAATTTTATCACGGATGTCGAGTTTTGTTAATCATATTCGGAATTCCGCGGCAGGGCGCGGGTTGGTAACGGTTTTGTGAAGCAAGACATTGGAGACGAGATGGAGACCCGCAGGAGAACGATCCTCAAGGCCGTGATCTGGAACATGATTGGCCTCTGCGTGATGTCGGTTGTGGGCCTTGTGGCGACCGGATCGGCGGCGGTGGGCGGGACGCTTGCCATTGTGAATACGGCGATCGGGCTGACGCTCTATTTCGTTTACGAGCGGATCTGGTCGAAGATCCACTGGGGGCGGTTCCATGCGTGACATGCACAAACAAGCGCCCGTCGGAGTGGAGTGGCCGACTTTGGGGTTGGTGATCTTGTGCTACGGTGCATTTGTCTCCGGGACCGTTTGGCTGGCGGCGTGGTGGCTGCCTGCGGGGATGGTCGTGACGGCGCTGGCCCTGGCGTTGCATTCCTCGCTGAGCCACGAGGTTTTGCACGGGCATCCGTTCCGGTCGCGTTTTTTGAGCGAGGCGTTGGTGTTTCCAGCCATTGGCCTCTTCATCCCCTATATCCGGTTTCGCGATACGCATTTGGCGCATCATTTGGATTCGCGTCTGACCGACCCCTATGATGATCCCGAAAGCAATTATCAGGACCCTGCGGTCTGGGCGCAGCTTCCGGCGTGGCGGCAGAAGGTGCTGACTTTCAACAACACCCTTGCCGGAAGGCTGTTGATAGGACCGCTGGTGGCGCAAGAGGCGTTCATGCGGGCCGACTGGCGGGCGATCCGGGCGGGGGACCGGGCGGTCCTGAAAGGATGGCTCTGGCATATCCCGTCGCTGGTGCTGGCGTTGTGGTGGATGCTCTCTGCGTCGCAGTTGCCCGTCTGGGCCTATCTCGTATCGGCCTATTGCGCGCTGTCGATCTTGAAAATCCGCACCTTCCTTGAGCATCAGGCGCATGAGCGCGCGCGCGGGCGGACCGTGATCATCGAGGACAAGGGGCCGCTGGCGTGGATTTTCCTGAACAACAATCTGCATGTAGTGCATCACATGCATCCGCGCATGCCATGGTATCGCCTGCCCGTGCTGTTTCGCGAAAACCGCGACCGGTACCTGTCGCGAAATGATGGGTATTATTACCGCTCTTACGGTGAGGTTTTCCGCCGCTATCTCTGGGCGCGCAAGGATCCGGTGCCACATCCGCTCTGGCCAAAACAGTGAGGAGCGGGCACTAACGCCCCATGGAACTGTGGATCATTGCCTCGGTCGCGGCCGCGCTGTTTCAGTCGGTGCGCTTCATGCTGCAGAAACATCTCGCGCAGGTGAAGCTGTCTGCGGCAGGGGCGACCTTTGCCCGGTTTGTTTACTCAGCGCCCCTGGCAGGCCTGATCTTGGCGGTCGTTTTGTGGAGCCAGCGCCCTGACGTGGGGTGGCCGGGGCCGGCGTTCTGGGCCTATGGCGCGGTTGGCGGCGCGGCGCAGATCACGGCGACGGTGTGCACGGTGATGCTTTTTGGGCGGCGTAATCTGGCCGTGGGCATGACCTTTATCAAAAGCGAAGTATTGTTGACCGCGCTGATAGGCTTCGTGGTGCTGGGTGAGGCGGTGTCGGGAATTGGATTGCTGGCAATCGTTTTGGGGGTGATCGGTGTGCTGGTATTGTCTGGGCCGTTGGAAGGCGGGCGAAGCTGGCGGCGGTTCCTGTCACCTTCGGCGGCGCTGGGCCTTGGGGCGGGCGCGCTTTTTGGGGTGTCGGCGGTGTTTTACCGGGCGGCTTCGCTGGAGGTTATGGCACAAGCGCCGATGTTGCGGGCGTTGGTGACGCTGGCGGCGGTCACGATGATGCAAATGCTGGGCATGTGGGTTTGGTTGCGCTTCCGGGAGCCGGGCGAGGTGGGCCGGGTACTGGGCGCGTGGCGCAGCGCGGGGTTCATCGGGTTGACCAGCATGGCCGGGACGTTTTGCTGGTTCACGGCCTTCACCCTGCAGAACGCCGCCTATGTGAAAGCCGTGGGGCAGGTGGAGCTGATTTTTGGCGTGCTGGCTACATTGCTGATTTTCCGCGAAAAGATCAGCGGGCGTGAATACATTGGTATCACGCTGCTGGCGCTGTCGATCCTGGGGCTTGTGGCGCTGGCCTGATTATTCGTCGGCCATGTTGGGCTCGCGCCCCTTGAGACGCAGGAACAGGCTCTCCTCGTCGCCATTCTTGAAAAACGGGACATTCGCGGGCGGCGTCGGGTCGTTCACGCGGCCTTCGACCTCGGCCAGAACGACCTCGGTGATAAAGGGCAGGTCAAATTCGCGGGCCTTTTGCAGCGGAATCCACTGAAGATGAGAAAGCTCGTCACAGGCGGCGGAGAAATCGTCAAGATCCGTTGCGATTTCGTCCGCGTCCAGAAGGAAGAAACGCGCATCAAAGCGGCGCGGGCGGCCCGGGGGGGTGATGGCGCGAAACACGAATTGCAGAGGGTGTGCCGTGGGTACGTGGCCGGTGGCGGCGTAGGTTTCCCAGTCAGTGGGCGGAGTGATATCCCATGTTCCTTGCTGGCCAAGGATGAGTCCGGTCTCTTCCCAAAGCTCCCGGATGCAGGCCACGCCAAGCGGATGCACGAGCGATCCGTCCGCGTCTTCCTGCAGGCGGTCCCGGCAGACGGCGGGCATCTGCGTGGCCAGCGGGATATCCGCATCGGCCGCATCCACCGCGCCGCCCGGAAAGACGAACTTGTTGGGCATGAAGGCCGCCTTGGCCCCACGCTGCCCCATCAGGATATGGGGGTCGCTACCGCGATCGCGCAGGACGATCACGGTGGCCGCATTGCGGATGGCGGTCTTGTCAATAGTCATGTCTGCCCCTGCTTTCTTGTTCGGGGCTAGCCACGCGAGTTGTCGAACCCGTGCATCCGTCGCGCCCATTGAAACGCGACAACCGCCCCCTTCAGTCTTGGCAGAAGGTAAAGCGAGAGCGCGACCGCGCCAACCGCAAAAATGGTGAACATGATCAGGGGCTCGGGGCGCCAGGTCACGAACACGATATGCAGAAGCGGCGCCATCAGGTGCCCGACGAACAGGATCGTCAGGTAGGCGGGGCCATCATCGGCGCGCTGGGGCGTGAAATCCTCTTTGCAGACGGCACAGTGATCGCGCACTTTGAGATACCCTTTGAGAAGGGGGCCGTTTCCGCAATTGGGACATTTCCTGCGCCAGCCCTTGATCAGGGCCGGCCAGATTGGTCGGTCTTCCGCTGTGGCGGTCATGGTGTTCATTTTTTCCCTCGCTGTATCGGCACAAAATGTGGGCATTCGGCCCATATTTAAAGGGTGCAAAATGCCTTGCGTCCCGATGTCGCAAAAACGCGCTGCCGTGTTGTCGCATTTTTTTCGACGGAAAACTGTGGTCGGCGCGTTTCAGATGCAACGAACCGGGCAGGAGGCCGGGTTCGGAACACTGGACACCACGGAACCGACCAAAGGAGTTCTGAGATATGAAACGCAATTATTTCATTGCTGGTATCGTTGCCACGGCATTGGGTTTGACGGCAGTCAGCGTTGCCGCCAGCGGATATGGCGGAAAAGACAAGGGACCGCACGGTCCGAAGATGAGCTTTGAGGAACTGGATACGAATGGAGACGGGTTCGTCACCCAGGACGAACTGGATGCGCATCACAAGGCGCGGTTCGATGCCATGGACGCCAACGGCGATGGCGTGATCAGCGCCGACGAGCTCAAGGCGCGCATGATGAAACGCGCCCAGGAACGCGTCGAGCGGCGCAGCGCCAAGATGATGGAGCACATGGACGCCGATGGTGACGGTGCGCTGAGCATGGATGAGATGCAGCAGGGCCGAAAGGGCATGGGTATGAAACGGGCCGAGGGCAAGGGCGCAATGATCGCGCGGTTCGACAGCGACGGGGACGGCAAGATCTCGAAAGCAGAGTTCGATGCAGCCCGCGAGCAGATGGGCAAGCGTCATGGCAAGATGCATGGCGGCATGCACGGCGGCATGAAGGGTCAAATGAAAGGTGTGGACCAGTAAGGTTGATGGTCGGGCGGGCATGCGTTTTGCCCGCCCGGCAATTGCAAGATCACGCGTGAACAGCTAGCCATCGGTCCCAATGGACATGCCCTACGATACGCAAGAGGATATTCCCGACGACGCCTTGTTGGTGCTTTATGCCAACGGGGACGCTGCGGCGGCGCGCGTCCTGACGCTGCGGTTGACGCCTCGGGTATTTTCCCATGCCTACCGGGTTCTGGGCGACCGGGACGAGGCCGAGGACGTGGCGCAGGAGGCATTGATCCGGTTGTGGAAGGTCGCGCCGGACTGGCGGCAAGGAGAAGCCAAGGTCACGACATGGCTTTATCGGGTGGTGGCCAATCTCTGCACGGATCGACTGCGCAAGGCGCGGGGTGTGGCGCTGGATGCGGTGGCCGAACCGGCGGACGACGCGCGTGGGCCGGCAGAAACCTTGCTTGAGCAGGCGCGGATGGATGCGTTGCAGGCAGCGCTTGGTGAGTTGCCCGATCGGCAGCGTCAGGCGGTGGTGCTGCGCCACATCGAAGGTTTGGGCAATCCAGAGATTGCCGAGATTTTGGAGATCAGCGTCGAGGCGGTGGAAAGCCTGACGGCGCGGGGAAAAAGGGCGCTGGCGGCGGCATTGGCCGGGCAGCGCGCAGCGTTGGGGTATTCGGATGACTGAGAAAGACACGGACGACAAGATGCTGGACGCCCTGTTTGACGCTGCGCGTGAGGACGTAGCAGCCACCCCGTCAGCGTCGCTGATGGCGCGCGTGCTGGAAGATGCGTCGGCGTTGCAGAAAATAGCAGAGCCCGGGGCAGTGCAGGGGCGACGTGACGGGTTCTGGAGGGCTCTGTTGCGCAACCTGGGTGGTTGGCCATCGGTAGGTGGTCTGGCAACGGCGGCGGTCGCCGGGCTCTGGATCGGGATCGCAGGATCGACCAGCCAGATCGGCAGCACGCTTGGAGCGCAGGTGTTGTCAGGAGGGCAGGACGCGGTTCTGTCCGAGTTCGACAATAGTTATGCGTTCCTATTGGACTAGGGGAAGATCATGACGCAAGACACGGAAAAGAAACCCGGAATGCGGCGCGGACTGCGGTTGTTGCTGATCGGCTCGCTGGCGCTCAACCTTTTGGTGGTGGGTGTCGTCGGCGGCGCAGTGATCTCCCACCAGCGGGGCGTGTTTGGCGGGCACCCGGACCGGTTCGGCTCTCCCTATGTGCGGGCGTTTTCGCACGAACACCGGCGGGAGATGGGCAAGGCCCTGCGGCAGGCCTATCGACAGGCGGATGTGGACCGGCACGGTGATCGGCAGAGTTTCGAGCGCGTGGTCGCCCTGTTGCGCGCGACACCGCTGGATAGGCATGCCTTGCGCGAAGAACTGGTCAAACAGGCCAGCGGAAGTGCGGTTCGCCGCGACATGGCGCAGGGGCTCTGGCTTGAAAAAGTCGAAGCCATGAGCGGTGCGGAACGTGCCGCTTATGCGGATCGGCTGGAGGATAGCCTTAAACACGGCAACAGGAAGAAGTACGACAAGCGCGACTGATCGCTGTGTGGCCTAGGCCTAGGCCGGGGCCTGTCCAAGTGTGACCTGATCGCGGCCATGGGCCTTGGCGCCGTAAAGCGCCTGATCGGCGAGATCGATCAGGTCCGTGGCGCTGTGGGCAGGGCTTTCCCCGGCCTTGGGCAAAGCGGGTGGATTGCCGATGGTGACACCGATGCTGACCGTGACCGGGATCTGGATGTCCCTCCCTTGCAGGTAGACCGGATCGGCGCGCACGGCTGCGCAGAGGCGGCGGGCAACATTAGTGGCGTGTGCCCTGTCTGCCCGCTGCAACACGATCAGGAATTCCTCTCCGCCAATCCGGGCAATTAGATCGGCCTCGGTCAGGGTTTCTCGCATGCGGCGGGCGATCTCTGCCAGCACGACGTCACCGGCCGCGTGGCCGTAGCGGTCGTTGATGGACTTGAAGTGGTCCAGATCGGCCACCATGACCGCGAAACTGCGGTTCATCGTGCGTGCCTGTCGGGCGATGCGGGCCAGTTGCGGCAACGCATAGCGGCGGTTGTGCAGACCGGTGAGCGGATCGGTCACGGCGGCGTTCAACCCGTCCTGCACGTTCTGGCGCAAGCGATCAACGAGACGCTTGCGTTTGATCAGTGTCGCCAGTCGGAAAGACAGCTCCTCGGCGTCGAACCCTTCGGTCATCACGTCATTGGCCCCAAGGTCAAGCGCGTCGACGCAGGTGGCGTTGTCCGGAGTGGACAGCACGGCAAGAATGACCGCCTTGCGGGTTGCAGAGCGCGCGCGGATCTCGGCGATGAAACGAAGCCCCTCTTCGGGTGCGTCGGGATCGAGCGCGATCACGAAAGCATCTGGAACCGGGTATTTGGCGAGATTGGAGAGTGCCACACTGAGCGGATGGTGACGTAGTTCATAGGGAACCAGTGGTTTGAGATGGGTGCGCCAGCGCACCCCCTGGTCCGGTGCCGCAGTTGCAAAAAGCACCGAGGCCGGGTGTTCGAATCTTGGCGCGACTTCGGCAAAGCCCAGCATCCGGGCGGTGGTATCGCGCAGGCGCAGCTCTTCTATCGTATCGTGCCCCCGCATCAGGCTGCGGATGCGCGCCAGCAACACGGCGTCTTCGGGCGGTTTGCAGATCACGTCATCCGCCCCCGCATCAAGACAGGCAAGCCGGGCGCCCCGGCTGTTGTCCGGCGCCACCATGATCACCGGAATCTGCCCGGTCACTTCGCGCGTCTTGAGTCGTTGGCAAAGTGACAGGCCGGTCATGTCGGGCAGGTCATTGCCAAGAAGGATCAAATCGGGTGCGGTACGGGTGATCTGGGCCAGTGCATCTTGGGCAGTCGCGGCCTGTTCAACCTGGTAAAAGGCCGAGGACAGCTTGACCTTGAGTACGATGCGGTTCGTGGCAACGCTGTCGATGATCAGAATACGTCCGGGCATGAAAGAACCTGGGAAGTTGCCAAAGGGTTGAATCAATTTGTATGTGCATTGGTTAAGAAAACATTTCGAAAGCTGTGAAAAATGTCCTTGTCTGTCGAAACCGCCGAAACGATTGCTCTTCGGGCCCTGACCTGGCTTGTGGCCAATGACGAGTTGCTTCCCGTGTTCCTGGGGGCGACGGGGGCGTCCGTGGATGACCTCAAGGGGCAGGCTGCTGATGGCGGTTTTCTCGGGTCGGTTCTGGAATTCCTGACGATGGATGACGCCTGGGTGGTGGCATTCTGTGATGCGGAAGGCTTTCCTTATGAAACGCCAATGATGGCGGCGCAGACGCTTTCGGGCGAGGCGCGGATGCACTGGACCTGAGATACATGTCCTCCAAGCGTATTGCGCTTGTGCCATGGCACTTGGCGGGGCAGTGTGCGTCCTGAAATTAGAGAGAGGCAGAACATGCGCGCAGATGGAATCTTGTTCGACAAGGACGGTACGTTGTTCGATTTCGGGGCGACGTGGAATGTCTGGGCGGCGGATGCGATCCGGGGATTTGCTAAGGGTGATGAAGCGCTTGCGAGACGTATCGCGCAGGAACTGGTTTTTGACCTCGAGGCGGGCGCTTTCCTGCCCGAAAGCTTCGTGATTGCCGGGACCAACCGCGAAGCCGCCGAGGCGGTGGCGCGGGCGCTGCCGGGGGCAGACGTGGGCGAGATCGAGATCAAGCTCATGGAGGATGCTGCCGAGGCTCCGCTTGTGCCGGCGGTTGACCTTGCGCCCTATCTTGAGGGGTTGGCCGCGTCGGGGCTGCGCCTTGGGGTGATGACCAATGACACCGAGTTCGCCGCGCGCGCGCAACTGCGCACTGTGGGGGTCGAGGGCCATTTCGATTTCATAGCCGGGTTTGACAGCGGGTTCGGGGCCAAACCTGACCCCCGCCCGCTTCTGGCTTTTGCCGACGCGCTGCAGCTTGATCCGGGACGTGTCGTGATGGTCGGGGATAGCACTCATGACCTGATCGCCGGGCGTCGGGCGGGGATGCAGACTGTGGCCGTGCTAACCGGCATGGCCGGAACCGAGGAGCTTTATCCGCACGCGGACGTGGTTTTGGACGATATCGGGCACTTGCCGGAATGGCTGCGGGCCTGAGAAAAGACCGGGATCGTCCCCGCCATCGCGAGAGAATTCGAAGTCGCAATGGGCGGGCGCGGCGCTTGATGCATCAAATGCGACAGGGTGTGTCGTAAAGGCACGGGTTCGCGGCGCGGGCTCGTGATCTTCTGAATCGTGACAGCGATACGGGAGGCCGAAATGGGCGAAGGCGAAACACGGCGGCGGCGCGGTGGTGGACGTGCCGGAAATGCAGCGCGGCGCAAGGTGAAGGGGGCGATCGAACAGATGCCCTGGCGCTTGCCCGTCAACATGGACCGCCCAACCGAACCGCTGAGTGCGGAGGGGGTCGAGCGCATCCATGAAGGCGCGATGCGCATTCTCGAAGAGATCGGTATCGAGTTCTACAATACCGAGGCGCGCGACATCCTGAAAGAAGCAGGCTGTATCGTTGACGGGGACAACGTGCGCATGGGGCGCGAGTTCATCATGGAGATGGTGAAGAAAGCGCCGCCAAGCTGGACCCTGACACCGCGCAACCCGGACCGCCAGATCGTGATGGGTGACAACCATATCCTGTTTGGCAATGTCAGCTCGCCGCCGAATTTCTGGGACATGGAAATCGGGCGCAAGGTGCCCGGCACGCGCGAGATGTGCGCCAATCTTTTCAAGTTGAGCCAGTATTTCAACTGTATCCACTTTGTCGGTGGCTACCCTGTGGAGCCACAGGACATCCATGCCAGCATTCGGCATCTGGACGTGCTGTTTGACAAGCTCACGCTGACCGACAAGGTGGCGCACACCTATTCGCTGGGTAAGGAGCGGGTGGAAGACGCGATGGAGATGGTGCGCATCTCCGGCGGCTGGACGGACGCGGAGTTCGAAGACAGCCCGAAGATGTACACCAACATCAATTCCACGTCGCCGCTCAAGCATGACGAGCCGATGATGGATGGCTGGATGCGGATGGCGCGCCGCAACCAGGGGCTGGTGGTGACGCCCTTCACGCTGGCCGGGGCTATGGCGCCCGTAACCATGGCGGGCGCGGTGGCGCAGTCTTTGGCCGAGGGGCTGTGTGCCATTGCGCTGGCGCAGTATATCCGGCCCGGTGCCGCCTGTGCGATCGGGACATTTACCAGCAATGTCGACATGAAATCGGGTGCCCCGGCCTTTGGGACACCGGAATACATGCGTGCCACGCAGATGACGGGACAGATGGCCCGGTATTATGGCTTGCCGATGCGGGCCAGCGGCGTTTGTGCGGCCAACGTGCCGGACGGGCAGGCGATGTGGGAGACAAGCAACAGCCTGTGGTCGGCGGTGCAGTCGGGGGCCAACATGGTTTATCACGCGGCGGGCTGGCTTGAGGGGGGGCTGATCGCGTCGCCCGAGAAATTCGTCATGGATTGCGAAGTGCTGCAGATGATCCAGCGGTACATGGAACCCGAAGTCTGGGCGACAGGGCCAGACGAAATCGCTATCGACGCAATCAAGGCCGTGGGGAGCGAGGGGCATTTCTTTGGTATCCAACACACGCAGGACCGGTATACGAGCGCGTTTTATCAGCCCTTCGTGTCGGATTGGCGCAATTTCGAAGCATGGGAGGCGGCCGGGGCGGTCTGGACTCCAGAGCGCGCGCATCAGGTTTACAAGGAAATCCTGGCCGATTTCGAAGAACCTGCCATGGATGTGGCAATCCGCGAGGAGTTGGCCGATTTCGTGGCGCGACGCAAGGCTGAGGGAGGCGCACCGACAGATTTCTGATGTCGTGGGGGCACTTGCGTGAATGGCGCATTGTTCCGGGATGCAAAACGGGCCTAGACTGAGGCAGTTTTGCAGGAGAGCATGATGCGGGCCAAAGACAGACAGAGCCTTGTGGGGCGCGCCGAGCTGACGCTGATTGGGGCGCTGGCAGGGCTGGCCATGTGGGTGCTGATTGAAAAGGCGCCTGATGTCCTCACCAATCCGCACCTGTTCCTGACCGTGGCCAGCGCCGTGGCCGGGTATTTTGCGGTGCTGCTGGCGCTGGCCGGTCCGGCGAATATCCGGCGGGCCGGTATTGCGGCGGGGGTGCTCAGCCTTCCTGCCGCGGGGCTGGCCGGTTGGGCCAGCATGCGATTTGATACGCTGGAGGCCTTTTTCGATGCGGGGCATCCGGTGATTGCCTGGATCGTGCTCCTGTTTGTCGGCACACCATTCCTTGCCGCGTGGCTCGAAAATCCGCGCGAGGTCAGGGACTATGCGCGGCTGTTTGATTGTGCATGGGGCATCGTGGTGCGCTATGGCGCGGCATGGCTGTTTGTGGGCGTATTCTGGGCCGTGGTATTCCTGTCGGACGCTTTGCTGCAGCTTGTTGGCGTGTCGATCATCGAGGACCTGCTGGACCATGATCTGGTGCCGCATCTTGTCATTGGCGCCGTGCTTGGGCTGGCGCTGGCGGTCGTCTACGAGATGCGCGAGTACCTGTCTCCCTTCCTGCTGCTGCGCCTGTTGCGGCTGCTTGTGCCGGTCATGCTGGTGGTGGTGATCGTGTTCGTCGGGGCGCTTTTGCTGCGCGGACCCGGAACGCTGTTTGGGGGGCTGAGTCCGACGGCGACGCTTTTGGCGGTGGCGCTGGGCATGGTGTCGCTGGTTAGTATCGCAATCGACAAGCAGGATGACAGGGCAGTGCGCGCAGGCTGGATGCGGAGCGCGGCGGCGCTTTTGGCGCTTTTGCTGCCGGTGATCGGGGGCATGGCGGCCTATGCGCTGTGGCTGCGTGTTGGGGAACACGGCTGGACGCCAGGGCGGCTTGCTGCGGTGGTGATTGCACTGTTCGTGCTGGCCTATGCCGTGAGCTATGCCGTTGCGGTGGCGCTGCGTGGTGCGTGGATGGCGCATGTCCGGCGGGCGAACATGATGATCGCGGGGGGCATTCTGGTGGCTTGTGCAGTGTGGTTAACCCCGGTGCTTAATGCAGAGGCGATTGCGGCGAGAAGCCAGATGGCGCGCATTCTGGACGGTCGGGTCGAGATCGGACAGGGCGCGGTTTGGGAGATGACCCATGATTGGGGGCGTCCGGGACGGGCGGCGCTTGAGCGCGGTTTGGCCAAAGCCGGAGAAAAGGCGGACGCGTTGCAAAAGGCGATGGTGGCGGCCGAAACCGAGCGGGCTACGTCTGTCCCTGATGGTGGATTGCGTGGCGAGGCGGTTTTGGCCCTGTTGCAGGTGCTGCCCGAAGGGGCGGCACCGGGCGCGGATGTGCTGGGCACGCTTCCGGCCTATCTGGTCGAGGATTGGCAACGGCTTTGCAGCGCGGCGCGGGCGCCGGGTTGTGTGCTGGTGATGGCGGATTTCAACCCGTCCCGTGCCGGAAGTGAGGGTATCGTGTTCCTGCCCGGCCGCAATGAGACCTATGATGCCATGCATGTCTGGATCGAAGCCGGCCGGGTGATGGTGGGCAGCTATATCGGAGGCTATGGCTCCGGTATCCTGAGCCGGAGTGATGTTGCGGCGATTGCAGCGGGGCAATACCGCGTTGCGCCATCAAGCCGGCGGTCGCTGTGGGTCGGCGAAACGGAACTTTTCCCCGAGAACTGATCCCGTTGGGATTTTCTTAAGCCCCTTCCGCCTAGACTGCTTGGGCAATGCAGGGGAAACAGTCATGCACGGGCTGATCAACAGGGCGATTCAATGTTTCGTTCAAGATAGTTATGGACAGCAGCGATGGGTCGATGTGACCGAGCGCGCGGGACTCGATATTCTCGAGTTCGAGGCCATGCTGCATTACGAGGATGCCATAACGGACCAGTTGATTGATGCGGCGGCTGTGGAAATCGGCGCCCCACGCGAAACCGTTCTGGAAGATATCGGTACCTACCTGGTCTCGCACCCCAATGTCGAAGCGTTGCGTCGGTTATTGCGGTTTGGCGGGGTGAATTTTGTCGAGTTTCTGCATTCGCTGGATGACCTCCCAGACCGCGCGCGACTGGCCGTGGATGACCTGCGCCTCCCGGCGCTGGAACTGCGGGAACATGCAAGTGACCGCTTCAGCCTGACCTGTCGCTATTCGCATCCGGGTTTTGGTCACGTGATGATGGGAATTTTGCGAACGCTTGCGGATGACTATGGCGCGCTCGTTTTTCTGGAGCATCAGGGCGGGCAAGAGGGCTTTGAGGTGATCGACATCACCCTGATCGAAACCGCGTTTGCACGAGGGCGGCAATTCGATCTTGGGGCGAGGGCCGGGTAGACGATGACTTGTCAGCGCACTCTGTTCGCATTGTTGGACGTGCTGTGCCCGATGCATGTGGTATTGAACACATCGGGCCATGTCAGTCATGCGGGGCCGACCGCCGTGAAGATTGCCGGCGATCGCCCGCTGGTCGGAGAGCGGTTTCTGGAACTGTTCGAGCTGCTGCGCCCACGCGCGGTGACGTCTATGGCGCAGCTTCTGCAGGTGGCCGGGGTCAAGCTTCATCTACGTACCCGCGAGCCGACGCAGAGCGGGATCAAGGGTGTTCTCGTGCCGCTTCCGGATGGGGGCGGGGCGGTTGTCAACCTGAGTTTCGGGATCTCGATCCTGGATGCCGTGCGGGACTACGCGCTGACTTCGGCGGATTTTGCGGCGACCGATCTGACGATCGAGATGCTCTACCTTGTTGAGGCCAAGTCGGCGGCAATGGCCGCGTCACGCAAGCTCAACCAGCGGCTTCAGGGGGCGATGATCGCGGCGGAGGAGCAGGCCTTTACCGATACACTGACCGGTTTGAAAAACCGTCGGGCGTTGGATCATATCCTGCCCCGGTTGGTGCAGGAGCGGCGTGCCTTCGGGCTGATGCACCTGGACCTGGACTTCTTCAAGGCAGTGAATGATACGATGGGCCACCCCGCCGGCGATCACGTCCTGCAACGCGTGGCGCGGGTTTTGGTGGAGTCAAGCCGTGATGACGATTGTGTAGCGCGGGTCGGCGGGGATGAGTTCGTCTTGGTTTTTCGCGGGATCACCGATGACGAGACCCTGGGGCGGATTGCGCAACGCATTATCAGCGAAGTGGAAAAACCCATCGCGTTTCAGGAACAAACTTGCAAGGTGTCCGCAAGCGTGGGGATTGCCGTCTTCCCCGGTGATGTCGAGGCAACGGTGGATCAGTTGATGGCCGATGCAGACCGGGCCCTTTATGCCTCCAAGCACAAAGGGCGGGCGACCTATACGATTTTTGCACCTTGTCCGCGCCAGAAAGACTCGCCAGACGTCCTTTGACATGAAACCGTCACCCGTTGGCGATCATGTCCATGCGTTTGCGGGCCTCGGCGGTCATGAAATCGACAAACAGGCGGATCTTGGGGTCCTGAAACTTGCGGTGCGGATAAACGCAGCCAAAGCTGGCGGGCAGGGGCGGAGTGGCGGGCAGCACTTCGACCAGCGCTCCCGCAGCGATGTGTCGGGCTACATCGAAACGTGGTTTGTTCGCGATGCCTGCCCCATCAAGAGCCCACTGCGTGAGAACATCACCATCATCGGCATCAAAACGCCCCTTGGCTTCGATCTTGCGCACCCCTGCAGGGGTCTGCAGGGTCCAGAAATACTCGGGCGAGCGGGGGAAACGCAGCAGCAGGCAGTTGTGCCCGCTCAGGAGATCATCGGGCGTCTGCGGCGTGCCTTTGTTTTCGAGGTAGGACGGCGCGGCGACAAGGATGCGGTCGCAATCGGCGATTTTGCGCAGTTTGAGGTTGGAGTCCTTGAGCTCACCCAAAACAAAGGCCACGTCGAGCCCGTCCTCGAACAGGTCGACCTTTCGGTCCGACAGGCGCAGGCGCACGTCGACCATCGGGTAGAGTGTTGTGAATTCGGGAATCAACGGCGCAATCACGCGCCGCCCAATCCCCAACGGTGCGGTGACCCGTATGGTGCCGCGCGGGGTGTCCGAAAACCCGGCGACCACGGCCTCGGCCTCTTCCAGCGCATCAATCACCTTGCGCGCGTGGTCATAGAACACCTTTCCCACTTCAGTTGGCGAAAGGTTCCGTGTGGTGCGGTTGAACAGGCGCACGCCAAGACGTGCTTCAAGTTCCTTGACCCTATTCGAGGCCACCGCCGGGGTCAGGCGCAGATCACGCCCGCCCGATGTGATCGAGCCGAGCTCGACCACGCGCACGAACACTTTGAGGCTTTCCAGATAGGGCATGTGGGTCTCTTGCACTTGCGGCGCGGGGGTGTTTTGCCCCCAGTATAGCGCATTGCCGAGACGACTTTTTCAATGAATTTTTGAAAGAGCATTGCGAAAACGCAGAATTCTTTGAAGCCCAATTGGGCGGATGTGCCGATCAGACACTCATGGCAAGAACGCGCGAAATCTGTGTCAGGCCGCGTCCAGACTGCTCCATCCACGTGTTGAAGGCGGATTGAACTGCCCGCATTGCCCCCTTGGAACTGGGTTGCTTGTCGATTACCCCTTCGGCAATCAGTCGGGACACGACGTCGCGGCTCAGGATGAAACTGTCGCGCCCCATGAAGCGCATTGCATATTGGCCGGTATTGCCGCCAATGCGAGACCCTTCCTTTTTCATGAACTCCAGAAGTCCCACGTAATCGGTCGAGGGCCACCCCCCCAGCACTACGCCGGCGCCGCCCTGATCACGCAACCCTTGCAGGAAATGGGCGTTGTCGATCACGGTGCGTATTTTGGGACCATTGCGCACAATGGCGGTGTTGGACATCAGGCGGTCCAAGTCTTCGTCATGCAGAAAGGCGCAGCGGTCGACATCGAAACCGTGAAAGGCCTCTTCGAACCCGTCCCACTTGTTTTCGATGACCTGCCAGTTGAACCCGGCCTGAAACACGCCTTTGGTCAGCTGAGCGAGCCAGCGGTCCTCAGGAATTTTAGCGAGTGCCTCGGGTGGGGCAGGGACCGGCAAAAGGGCTTCGAGGGCGTCAATTCCGCCCTTGCGTTCGGCGGAGATGGCGAAAATGTCGTCAAAGGGGCGCATCGGTTGGTCCTTGTGGCCGGGGCAGGATGCCTCCGGTGGGAGTACTTTGGGCAAAACGAAGATCGGCCCGCGCGGGCCGGGGCTTCATTCCGCGACCTGGAAGCCTTCGATCAGTTGGCGCAATCCGAGGGCGGCCCCGGCGAAGATCGCCAAAAGGGTGATCGGGGCAGAGATGGCCAGAAGCGAGAAGGCGGTGATGCCCTGTCCGACAGTGCAGCCAAGGGCGATGACCGCACCAACGCCCATGATCACAGCGCCGAGGATCTGGCGGCGCAGCTCGCGGGGGTCCTCACAGGCCTCCCAGCGGAAATGGCCCCGGATCATCGAGCCGATGAAAGCGCCAAGCCAGACGCCCGCAACCGACCCGACGGCAAAGGAGAGCGGGCGTACCGAGCCGGTCATGGCGTAGAGGATGCTTTCGCCGACCGGGGCGGAGTAGCTGTGTGAGACCAGTTGCAGCCCCTCAAAGCCGTTCCGATAAATCCAGAACGTGCCAACCCATCCGGACACGACGGCAAACGCCACAGCGAGAGCCCAGAAGATTGAAACCGGTTCGCGCAGGAAGTCGCGCGATGCCAGGGCAGCAATGGTGATCACGCTTCCGATGGCGAGGCCTATGGAGATCGGCGACAGGCCAAGTGACGCGCCGAGGTAGTGGGCGATGCCGGGGGGGGTGCCGGTAACGTCGACCTGTGGAAAGACCATGTTGCGCAAAGGCGCCAGCGGGCCTGCCAGAACGACATAGGCCGAAACCCCCATGACAAGAACGATCACGAAAGACCGCAGATCGCCGCCGCCAAGCCGGGCGATGGCGCCGTAGCCGCAATTCCCGGCCAGCGCCATGCCATAGCCGAACATCAACCCACCTAGGACCGAGGCAACCGGCATCCAGCGAATCGAGAAATAGAAAGAGGTTTCGGGCTGCAGGCCGCCAAGAGCCATAGCGGCAAAGCTTCCTAGGATGGCGGCTCCGATGGCAAGCACATACATGCGCATGCGCAGGGTGGAACCACCGTAGAGCAGATCTTCGATTGCGCCGAGTGTGCAGAACCGGCCCAAACGCGCAGCCAGCCCCAGAAGGATGCCGCCAAGGAGGCCGAATAGGGTCGCCAGATTGTTGTCGCCCAGCGTCTCAATCAGCGAATCTAGCATTGGTCAGAGCCTCCCCACTCGCACAACCACACAGGGGTCTGACCGGGTTCCGCAGTCACTCGTCGTTGCAGAACAGGTCGTAGACCACTTCGAGTATACGGCGGGGGCGGTGGTCTGCCAAACGGTAATAGATCGTTTTGCCTTCGCGGCGCGGGATCACCAGACCTTCGAGGCGGAGGCGGGAAAGTTGTTGCGATACAGCCGCCTGGCGAGCGGACAGCAGGTCTTCGAGTTCGGTCACGGATTTTTCGCCGGACACGAGATGGCAGAGGATCATCAGGCGGCCTTCATGGCTGATTGCCTTGAGGAAGTTCGAGGCCGTGGTCGCGTTATCGACCATGCGGTCCATTTCTTCGTCCGAGATGTCGTCACTGAAGACGGGTAGTGCCATAGGTCTGTCCCCTTTTGGTGAACCGGACCCGGGGTGAAATGGGGGGGCGACGGGCCGGTTTTGTGGCGCTCGTTAATTTATTTGTCCGTTTTTGGCCAGTGGGCCGTTCAGGTTCGTCAGAAAGCGCAGCGATAAGGCAACGCTTTGGGGTGATTCACCGGGTTGCGCCTTTGAACCCGGCATGTTCGGTCAACATGGTTTCAACATGCCACCAGAAAAAATCTTCACCGGGGTAGCCTTCGAGCCGGGCGACCTCGGTTCCGTTTTCGACAAGGATGAAGGTCGGGGTAAAGTTCACGCGACGCGCATAGGTCACATCGTCCGGTTTTTCGCGCAACTGCTCGCGGCGCAAGGGCGCGAATTGACCAGCCTCTGTTTTGGGGTAGATCGGCGCGATCTCGGCATTCCATTGCTTGCAGGTGTAGCACCCGGGCTGTTCCACTATGATCAGTTCCACCGCCCACGCGGGCAGGGTCGAAAACGCGGCGAACGCGGTTGCCAACAGAGAGGAGCGCAAAAACATGATTGCCTTCATTCGGTGTCTCGTTACACTCAACATAATATGAATATGTGAATTGATCAAGGAGCGCGCATGCTCGAGATTTCCTATGCCGGGGCGGCTTTGGCGGGTTTGCTGTCGTTCTTTACGCCCTGTGTGTTGCCAATGGTACCGTTCTACTTGTGCTACATGGCCGGGATATCCATGTCCGAGTTGCAGGGCGACGGGGGAATCGCGCCGGGCGCGCAGAAGCGGCTTGTGGTGTCGGCCATTTTCTTTGCGCTGGGCGTCACGACGATCTTTGTTCTTCTGGGAATGGGGGCAACGGCTCTGGGGCAGGCCTTTGCACAATGGCGGGACCCGCTCTCCTATTTGGCTGCGGCGGTGCTGGCGCTGTTCGGGCTGCATTTCCTGGGCGTGATCAAGGTGCCTTTCCTTTATCGAGAGGCGCGGCTGGAGAGCAAGGCAGAGCCGACCACGGTCATCGGGGCCTATGTGATGGGGTTGGCTTTTGGTTTTGGCTGGACGCCCTGTGTGGGGCCGGCGCTGGCGTCGATTCTCATGGTGGCCAGTGGCATGGGCGACATCTGGAAGGGCGCGTTGTTGCTGTTGGTTTACGGGCTGGCCATGACGGCCCCGTTTGTCATCGCAGCCTTGTTTGCCAAGCCGTTCCTGCGCTGGATGCAGCGCAATCGGAAATATCTCGCCTATGTGGAAAAGGTCATGGGGGCGATGTTGATCATTTTTGCGATCCTGATCGCGACGAATGCGGTTAACCTGATTGCGCAATTCATGATTGAATGGGTGCCCGGCTTCGGCGCCATTGGATAAGGGCTTTGGGAGGAGTGCGACAATGAAAGCTTGGTTGGGTGCGCTTGCGGGCGCGTTGATGGCGCTGCCGGTCTGGGCGGCGGAATTGGGTGATGACGGTCTACACAAGACCGCGTGGTATCGCGATACGTTCAAGGATTTGCAGGAGGATGCCGCCGAAGCGGCGGCAGAGGGCAAACGGCTGTTGGTGATCGTGGAGCAGCGCGGATGTATCTATTGCGCCAAGATGCACGAGACCACTTTTTTGGATCCGCGGGTCATGAAGCGGCTGGAGGAGGATTTCTTTCCTGTGCAGATCAACCTGCATGGCGCGACCGAGATGATTGACACGGATGGCGAGGAACTGAGCGAAAGGGCCATGGCTCGCAAGTGGGGCATCATGTTCACTCCCACGATGATCTTCTTCCCCACGGAGGTCGACATGGACGCCTCTGCCTCGGCACAGGCGGTTGCCATCATGCCGGGGGCCTTTGCGCCGGGTACCACCTATGATCTTCTGACCTGGGTCAGGGAGGAGCGGTATCTCGATCAGTCCGAGGAGGACTTTCAGCGCTATCATGCCCGCATGATTCGAGAGCGCAGCGACGGAAGCACCGACTAGGGCCGATCAGGGCCCGATTGGCCGATTCCGCTATGTAGAGCAGGATTTGGCCCTGCGAACGCACGTATGGAACAACAATCACGCCTTGTTTCACTGGAGCATGGTAAGAAAATTGCTTTCAAAAATTCATATTCGTGAATTTGTTGTTGCGTTCGGCACGACCGGTGGACTACGGTATGCCGAGCTTACCCAGGGAACGAACAGGGAGCCAAGGGAGGAAACATGAAGCTTTCAACACTGACAGCGGCGGCGGTTATGGTCGCGGGCGTCGCGCACGCCGAGATGGTTGCACCGACGAAAGTGGCCTTTACCGAAGACGGGGCCGTCGAAGCCTCGCTGACCGGAAAAGCCGGAGATGCCGCGAAGGGCGCCGAAGTTTACGGCTCCAAGAAGCTTGGCAACTGTGTCGCTTGCCACGAGATCACCACGCAGGACGTGGCTTTCCCGGGCAATGTCGGTCCGCAGCTGGATGGTGTGGCCGACCGCTGGAATGAAGCAGAACTGCGCGGCATTCTGGTCAACTCGAAGATGACCTTCGAAGGGACCGTGATGCCGGCTTATTACAAGGTGGATGGCTTCACGCGCCCGGGCAAGGCCTATACCGGCAAGGCGGCGGACGATACGTTCGGGCCCCTGCTGAGCGCGGAACAAATCGAAGACGTAATCGCATTCCTGATGACGCTCAAAGAAGAGTGATCAAGGTATTCTGACGAAGGAGACAGAAATGGACTTCACGAGACGTGAAACCCTGGCCCTCGGCGCGGGTGCTGCTTTGGCAGCCGCTCTGCCGCTGAAGGCATTTGCCGGTTCGCATGGCGGTCTGGCGGACGAAGCCATTGCCGCCTTTACCGGTGGCGCAGACGTGGGCGAGGGTGGCATCGAGCTGACCGCGCCTGAAATCGCGGAAAACGGCAACACGGTTCCGATCGAAGTATCGGCGCCGGGTGCATCCGCCATCATGGTGTTGGCCGCAGGCAACCCGACCCCGGGTGTGGCGACCTTCAACTTCGGCCCGCTGGCCGCTAGCCAGGCCGCGTCGACCCGTATCCGCCTCGCGGGTACGCAGGACGTGGTGGCCGTGGCCAAACTGGCCGATGGCAGCTTTGTGAAAGCGTCGTCGACCGTGAAAGTGACCATTGGCGGCTGCGGCGGCTAAGGCAAAGGAGTTAGAGACATGGCATCTGGTGTAAAACCCCGCGTAAAAGTCCCGAAAAAAGCCGCTGCTGGTGAGGCGATCACCATCAAGACCCTGATCAGCCACAAGATGGAATCGGGTCAGCGCAAGGATAAAGAGGGCAACCTCATTCCGCGTTCGATCATCAACCGATTCACTTGCGAATTCAACGGCGAGTCGGTGATCGACGTCGAGATCCATCCTGCGGTTTCGACCAACCCCTATTTCCAGTTTGACGCGACTGTCCCCGAAGCGGGCGAGTTCAAGTTCACCTGGTACGATGATGACGGGTCGGTCTACGACGAGACCAAGAAGGTTGCGGTCGGCTAAGCGCCCCGGAAAAACCTAGGCAAGAAAGTTCCGCCCCGCTGAGGGGGCGGGACGGACCCAAGGGAGGAAATGCGATGAAATTCAAGGCAATGAGCACAATTGCCGCGCTGGCCATAACGGTGCCGATGTGGGCCATGGCCGATCCGGACGACGACGTTCTGGTGCTGAACGGCGAGACTGAAATGGTCACGAAAACCGCCGCACCCGCGCATCTGTCGGACGCTATGGACGAGGTCATGTCGGGCTGGCACTTCCGCTCGGACGAAACCCAGACGATGCAGGCGGACGATTTTGACAACCCCGGCATGGTGTTTGTCGAGAACGCGATGGCTGCTTGGGAAACACCCGAGGGGAGCGAAGGCAAGTCCTGCGCAAGCTGCCATGGTGCACCAGAGGACATGGCAGGCGTGAAGCCAACCTATCCCAAGTGGAACGATGGTGCCGAAACCGTGTACACGCTGCAGATGGCCATGAACGACTGCCGCACCAAGCGGATGGGAGCCGAGGCATGGGGATATGACAAGGGGCCGGCCATTGAAATGGTTGCCCTGATGTCGAGCGTGTCGCGCGGCATGCCCATGAACGTGGCCATCGACGGCCCCGCACAGGCCACCTGGGAACTGGGTAAAGAGCTGTATTATACCCGGACCGGTCAGCTTGATCTGAGCTGCGCCAACTGCCACGAAGACAACTATGGCAACATGATCCGTGCTGACCACCTCAGCCAGGGCCAGGTCAACGGCTTCCCGGCCTACCGTCTGAAGAATGCCAAGCTGAACGGTGTGCACAGCCGCTTCAAGGGTTGCGTGCGCGACACCCGCGCCGAAACCTACAAGCCCGGCTCCGCCGAGTTCATTGCGCTGGAGCTTTATGTTTCGTCGCGCGCCAACGGTCTGTCGGTCGAGGGTCCGTCGGTTCGTAACTAAACGTATCAAAGCCCGCGCCGGGAGACTGGCGCGGGTTTTTCTGCTTAAACAAATTCACACATGCGAATGTATGTCGCATTGACACTTGGAAAGGCTTGTTCCTGATGATCTCCCGTCGTGATTTCCTCCAGGTCTCCATGGCTGCTTCGGCCATGCTGGGCACCAGCGGTTTTGGCAATTGGGCCCGTTTGGCCGCGCAGCAGGCGCTGACGCAGGACCAGCTTCTGGAATTTGAGACCTTCGGCAATATTTCCCTGATTCACGTCACGGATATCCATGCCCAGCTCAAGCCGATCTATTTCCGCGAACCGTCGGTCAACCTCGGGGTCGGGTCGAACAAGGGCCAGGTCCCCCACATCACCGGCGCCGATTTCCGCAAGGCTTATGGCATCAATGACGGCAGCCCGTCGGCCTATGCGTTGACCTATGATGATTTCTCGTCGCTGGCGCAGGCCTATGGGCGTGTGGGTGGGCTTGATCGGGTTTCGACCGTGATCAACGCGATCCGTGCGGATCGCCCCGATGCGCTGCTGCTGGATGGCGGCGACACGTGGCATGGCTCGTATACCTGCTATCAGACCGAAGGTCAGGACATGGTCAACGTGATGAACGCGTTGAAACCGGATGCGATGACCTTCCACTGGGAGTTCACGCTTGGCTCCGAGCGGGTGAACGGGATCGTCGAGGGGCTGCCTTTTGCCGCCCTGGGTCAGAACATCTTTGATGCCGAGTGGGACGAGCCGGCCGAACTGTTCAAGCCCTACAAGTTCTTTGAGCGCGGTGGCGCCAAGGTTGCCGTGATCGGGCAGGCGTTCCCGTATATGCCGATTGCCAACCCGCGCTGGATGTTCCCGGAGTATTCGTTCGGGATCCGTGACGAGAACATGCAGGAGATGGTGGACGAAGTGCGCGGCATGGGTGCCGACGTGGTGGTCGTGCTGTCTCACAACGGGTTCGACGTGGACAAGAAGATGGCGAGCGTCGTGTCCGGTATCGACGTGATCCTGTCAGGTCACACCCACGACGCGCTGCCCGAGCCGGTGCTGGTTGGTCAAACCCATATCATCGCGTCGGGATCGAACGGTAAGTTCGTGAGCCGCGTCGATCTTGACGTGCGCGACGGGCAGATGATGGGCCTGAAGCACAAGCTGATCCCGATCTTCTCGGACGTGATCGCGCCGGACCCGATGATCACCAAGCTGATTGATGAACAGCGCGCGCCGTTTGCCGACCAGCTCTCCGAGGTGATCGGTCAGGCTGACAGCCTGCTCTACCGCCGCGGCAACTTCAACGGCACATGGGACGACCTGATCTGCGATGCGCTCATTTCCGAGCGGGAAGCGGACATAGCGATGAGCCCCGGCGTGCGCTGGGGGCCGAGCATCGTGCCCGGTCAGGACATCACCCGCGAGGATATCTGGAACGTCACCTCGATGAGCTATGGTGAAGCCTATCGCACTGAGATGACAGGTGAATTCATCAAGGTAATCCTTGAGGACGTGGCCGACAACATCTTTAACCCGGACCCCTATTACCAGCAGGGCGGCGACATGGTGCGGATTGGTGGCATGGGCTATCGCATCGACATCAACAAGCCGCAGGGCGAGCGGATCAGCGAGATGACCCTGTTGAGCACGGGCGAGGCGATTGATCCGGCCAAGACCTATAACGTCGCCGGTTGGGCCTCGGTCAACGAGGGCACCGAGGGACCGCAGATCTGGGACGTGGTGGAAAACCATATCCGCAAGCTGGGCACGGTCAACGTGACCCCGCGCGACAATGTGAAAGTGGTGGGCGCGTAATTCCGCGTCCTCTTCAAATCCCCTTATATTTTTAGGAGGCAAAGCCAGATGACTGAGAGCTTCAAAGGCATGAAGCCCTCGCGCCGTCAGTTTCTGACCGGCGCGGCGGCAGCCGGGGCAGGGGCCGTGGCTGCGGGTGCGGCCAAGGCAGCGGGTGATCCGCTTATTACCGAGGTGCAGGAATGGGCACAGGCTACGGGTGAGGGCGTTGACGCCACCCCTTACGGTCTACCGATCCAGTACGAGAGCGATGTTGTGCGTCGTAATGTGGAGTGGCTCACCGCTGACACGATCAGTTCGATCAACTTCACCCCGATCCATGCGCTGGACGGGACGATCACGCCGCAGGGCTGCGCGTTTGAACGTCACCATTCGGGGGCGATCGAGTTGAAGAAAGAAGATTACCGTCTGATGATCAACGGCTTGGTCGACACGCCGCTGGTGTTCACCTACGAAGATTTGGAACGGTTCCCGCGCGAAAACCATGTGTATTTCTGCGAATGTGCGGCGAACACGGGCATGGAATGGGCCGGGGCACAGCTCAACGGCGCCCAGTTCACCCATGGCATGATCCACAACATGGAATACTCGGGCGTCAGCCTGCGCACACTGCTTGAAGAGGCGGGTCTGGATGCGGCGGGTGATCTCAAGGACAAGTGGGTCTATGTCGAGGGCGCGGACGCGTCCAGCAATGGTCGCTCGATCCCGATGGAAAAGGCGCTGGATGATGTTCTGGTGGCGTTCAAGGCCAATGGCGAGGCGCTGCGCAAGGAGCACGGCTATCCGGTGCGGCTCGTGGTTCCGGGCTGGGAAGGCAACATGTGGGTCAAGTGGCTGCGCCGCATTGAAGTGACCAACCAAGCCATTGAAAGCCGGGAAGAAACCAGCAAATACACCGACACGCTGGAAGACGGCACCAGCCGCAAGTGGACCTGGGTCATGGACGCCAAATCGGTTGTCACCTCGCCCAGCCCGCAAGCACCGATCAAGCACGGCAAAGGTCCGTTGGTCATCACCGGCCTGGCATGGTCGGGCCGTGGCGCGATCACCGGCGTGGACGTATCAATTGATGGTGGCAAGAACTGGCAGGAGGCCCGTCTCGCCGCACCGGGCACCGACAAGGCGCTGACGCGCTTCTATCTCGATATCGAGTGGAACGGCGAAGAGATGTTCCTGCAGTCGCGGGCGCGCGACAGCTCGGGCTATGTCCAGCCGACCAAGGCCGAACTGCGCGAGACGCGCGGCCTGAATTCGATCTATCACAACAACTGCATCCAGACCTGGTGGGTCAAGGCAAACGGGGAGGCAGAAAATGTCGAAGTTTCTTAAGCTTGTCGCGGGGACCGCGCTGGCCTCGACCCTGATGGTCGCGCCTGCGCTGGCCGAGAAATACGGCCTTGGCCGCCCTGCGACGGCCGACGAGATCGCCGCATGGGATCTGGACGTGTCGCCCGATGGCACGGGCCTGCCGGTTGGCTCGGGTGACGTGTTCACCGGCGAAGAAGTCTTTGCCGACAATTGTGCGATCTGCCACGGCGATTTTGCCGAAGGCGTGGACAACTGGCCCAAGCTGGCCGGGGGCATGGATACGCTGAACCATGACGATCCGCTCAAGACCGTGGGTTCCTATTGGCCGTATCTCTCGACCACCTGGGATTACGTGAACCGCTCGATGCCCTTTGGCAACGCGCAGTCGCTCACCCCGGATGAGGTTTATGCCATCGTGGCCTATATCCTTTATTCCAACGACCTCGTGGATGACGATTTCGAGCTTTCGAACGAGAATTTCCTCGACGTCGAAATGCCCAACGCTGGCGGGTTCATCATTGATGACCGCGAAACCAGCGAGAAGCATTTCTGGAAGGCCGAGCCTTGCATGAGCAACTGCAAGGAAAGCGTCGAGATCACCATGCGCGCCGCCGTTCTGGATGTGACCCCTGAAGAAGAGGGTAGCGAGGAAGTTTCTGCCGCGCCTGCCGAAGAAGCCGTGGTGGAAGAGGCCAAGGTCGAGGAAGCTGCGCCCGTAGTCGAAGAAGCGGCGGTGGCCGCTCTTGACGAAGAGCTGGTGGCAAAGGGTGAAAAGGTCTTCAAGAAGTGCAAGGCCTGCCATCAGGTTGGCGAGGGCGCAAAGAACAAGACCGGTCCGGTGCTGACCGGTATCGTTGGCGCACCCGTTGGGGTGGTTGAAGGCTTCAAGTATTCCAAGCCCATGGCGGCGCTGGGTGAAGCCGGCGCCGTATGGGGCGAAGGCGAACTGTCTGCTTTCCTCGCCAAGCCGAAAGCCTATCTCAAGGGCACGAAGATGTCCTTTGCTGGACTGAAGAAAGAGCAGGAAATCGCGGCCGTCCTCGAATACCTCAAGAGCGTGCAGTAAACAGTGCGCTTTGGAGGAGTAGCTCTTTTTGTCTGGGCGGCGCTGGTTGGCGCGGCCCAGGCCGAGGAAACCGCCACCGCGATCGGGGATACCGATCGTGGTGAGCGGTTGTTTTTTCAGAAATGCGGAAGCTGTCACGAAGTTGGTGATGGCGCGGCCCATGGCACGGGCGAAGGCGAGGGGCCGCATCTCAACAATATTTTCGACCGCAAGATCGCCCAGTTCGAAGATTTTGCCTATTCCGAAGGCATCAACCGCGCGCGGCGCGATGGCATGGTCTGGAACCTTGCCAATCTTGACGCCTATCTGACCAACCCCAAGCTGTTGGTGAGCGGCACCAACATGAATTTCTCGGGGATGGAAGAGGCCAAGGATCGCGGCGACGTGCTCGCCTATCTGCGTCAGTTCTCATCCAGCCCGCAGGACATTCCCGAAGCTGCACCAACCGCCGTGCCCCAGGAAGTGGCGTTGTCACCGGAAATTCTCGCCATCGTAGGGGATCCGGATTACGGCGAATACCTGTCGACGGAATGCACCACCTGTCACCAGACCAGCGGCGATTATGACGGCATTCCGGTGATCACGGGATGGTATGACGAAGACTTTGTCCTCGCCATGCATGCTTATAAACGGGGCATTCGTAAACACCCGGTGATGCAGATGATGGCCGGGCGGCTCTCGGATGAAGAGATCGCGGCACTGGCATCCTATTTTGGCGCGCTCGAGTAATCCTCGGGCGCTTTTTTGTTTTCTTGTGGAGGAGAAAAACATGACATTGAACAGACGTAAATTTATTGGCACCGGGGTTGCGGCGGCGACCGCTCTGACGGCTCCGATGGTGATGGGCGCGAGCCATGGCAAGCCGCGCGTTGTCGTGATTGGCGGCGGGGCAGGCGGGGCCACGGCGGCACGCTATATCGCCAAGGGCAGCAAGGGCGAGATTGACGTCACCCTCGTTGAACCGACCCGCAGCTATTACACCTGTTTCTTTTCGAACCTCTATATCGGTGGGTTCCGCGAGCTGTCGTCGATTGCGCATAGCTATGGCACGCTGGCCAGCCAGTATGGCATCAACGTAGTGCATGACTGGGCCATCGGGATCGACCGTGACGCCAAGATGGTGAGCCTCGCCGGGGGCGGCAAACTGCCTTATGACCGGCTTGTGCTGTCGCCGGGGATCGATTTTGTCGATGGGGCGGTTCAGGGCTGGGATGTTACCAAGCAGAACAAGATGCCCCACGCTTACAAGGCTGGATCGCAGAGCGAGCTGCTCAAGGCGCAGATCGAGTCGATGCCGCAGGGCGGTGTTTATGCGATGGTGGCCCCGCCGAACCCGTTCCGCTGCCCTCCGGGACCCTATGAGCGCGTGTCGATGGTGGCGCATGTTCTGAAAGAAAAGAACCCGACGGCCAAGATCATCATTGCCGATCCCAAGCCGAAATTCTCGAAGATGGCGCTTTTCCAGGAAGGTTGGGCCAACCATTACGACGGCATGATCGACTGGATCGGGCCGGATTTCGGGGGCGATGTGGTAGAGGTGAACGCTGACGAGATGACGGTGAGCATTGATGGTGAAGTGACCAAGGTTGATGCCTGTAACGTGATCCCGGCCATGAAGGCGGGGCGTATCTGCGAGATGGCGGAGATCACCGAGGGCAACTGGGCGCCGGTGAACCCGCATACGATGCAAAGTCGCGCGGACGAAAATATTCACGTACTGGGCGATGCGAGTTCGCAGGGCGACATGCCGAAATCCGGGTTCTCGGCCAACAGCCAGGCCAAGGTGGCGGCGATGGCCATTCGCGGCGCGCTGACCGGGTCAAAGGTTTTCCCTGCCAAGTTCTCGAACACCTGCTGGTCGCTGATCGACACCGAAGACGGAGTCAAGGTGGGGGCGACCTATGAGGCGACCGACGAGAAGATTGCCAAGGTTGACGGGTTTATCTCGGCGACCGGTGAGAGTGCGGAGCTGCGCGCACGCACATTCGAGGAATCGGTTGGCTGGTACGCGGGCATCACTAGCGACATGTTCGGCTAAGCTGGATCACAGACTTCTCCACTGGGCCGCCGGTTGGCGGCCCTTTTTTGTTGGAAAAGAAGCGCGGTTTGTGAGGGACAAGAGTGTCGTACCGCTAACGCCGCGCACAGGAGCTTTACCGGGTGTTAACCCTAAAATTGTCTGCTGGTCTTGCAGCCCCTTTTGCGCAGCACTAAGACTCTGGGGGAGGGAGCCAATTGATGGCCCCAGGCGAACAACAGGCAGGCGGATATGACAGACCCATTCGAGACATATATGAATACCCTGGTGCCCATGGTGGTGGAACAGACCAGCCGGGGCGAACGCGCATACGATATCTTCTCCCGCCTGCTCAAAGAGCGGATCATTTTCCTGAACGGTCCCGTGCATGACGGTATGTCGAGCCTGATCGTTGCGCAGCTGCTGCACCTGGAGGCCGAGAATCCCTCGAAGGAAATCAGCATGTATATCAACAGCCCCGGTGGCGTCGTGACCTCGGGCCTATCGATCTATGACACGATGCAATATATCAAACCCAAGGTTTCGACCCTCGTGATTGGTCAAGCGGCGTCGATGGGCTCGCTTCTTTTGACTGCGGGTGAGGCTGGAATGCGCTTTTCGCTTCCTAACAGCCGGGTCATGGTGCACCAGCCTTCGGGTGGCTACCAGGGGCAGGCGACAGATATCATGATCCATGCCGAGGAAACGCTAAAGCTTAAGCGGCGCCTCAATGAAATCTACGTCAAGCACACCGGCCAGAAACTGGAAGACGTGGAAGCCGCGCTTGAGCGCGACAACTTCATGTCGCCCGAAGAAGCCAAGGCGTTCGGCCTGATTGATGAAATCGTTGAAAGCCGCGCCAAGGGTGACGACGCTGAGAGCTGATGCGTGACGCCCCGCGCATGCACAGCGCGCGGGGCAATTTCACATTGTACCCGCCAAACGGCTGGCCTAAGCTGGCTGAAACGCGGGCGCCAAACGGGAAACCGGGCGGCTTCACAGGGCCTGAAAGGTAGGATATGGCGAACAATTCCGGCGGAGACAGCAAGAACACCCTCTACTGCAGCTTTTGCGGTAAGAGCCAGCACGAGGTGCGCAAGCTGATTGCGGGCCCGACGGTGTTCATCTGTGACGAATGTGTCGAACTCTGCATGGACATCATCCGTGAAGAGACCAAGGCCAGTGGGCTGAAGGCTTCGGAAGGTGTTCCCAGCCCACGCGAGATCTGCAACGTTCTGGACGACTATGTGATCGGTCAGGCGATGGCCAAGCGGGTGCTGTCGGTGGCGGTGCACAACCACTACAAACGCCTGAACCACGCGTCGAAATCCGGTGATATCGAACTGGCGAAATCCAACATCCTGCTGATCGGCCCGACGGGCTGCGGTAAGACTCTGCTGGCTCAGACTCTGGCGCGAATCCTTGATGTGCCCTTCACCATGGCCGATGCGACCACGCTGACCGAGGCGGGGTATGTGGGCGAGGACGTGGAAAACATCATCCTCAAGCTGCTTCAGGCCAGCGAATACAATGTCGAGCGCGCGCAGCGCGGCATCGTCTATATCGACGAGGTCGACAAGATCACCCGCAAGTCCGAAAATCCCTCGATCACTCGCGACGTTTCGGGCGAGGGCGTGCAGCAGGCGCTGCTGAAGCTGATGGAAGGCACCGTGGCCAGCGTGCCGCCGCAGGGCGGGCGCAAGCATCCGCAGCAGGAATTCCTGCAGGTGGACACGACCAACATCCTGTTCATCTGCGGCGGTGCCTTTGCCGGGCTGGACAAGATCATCTCGGCTCGCGGTAAGGGCAGCGCCATGGGCTTTGGCGCCGACGTGCGCGACAATGATGAACGTGGCGTGGGCGAGATTTTCCAGGATCTTGAGCCGGAAGACCTGTTGAAATTCGGCCTGATCCCGGAATTCGTGGGGCGTCTGCCGGTTCTGGCAACGCTAGAAGATCTGGACGAAGACGCGCTGGTCACGATCCTTACCGCTCCCAAGAACGCTTTGGTCAAGCAATACCAGCGCCTGTTCGAACTCGAAGACACACAGCTGACCTTCACGGATGATGCTCTTCAGGCCATCGCCAAGCGCGCCATCGAGCGTAAGACGGGCGCCCGTGGCTTGCGTTCAATCCTCGAAGACATCCTGCTGGACACGATGTTCGAGCTGCCGGGTATGGATAGTGTGACCGAGGTTGTCGTGAACGAAGAGGCCGCGACCGGGGCCGCTGCGCCGCTGATGATTCACGGTGAAGCCGAGAAAGAGCCCGCAACGGCGGGCTGAGGTTAAACGGAAGAAATTTGAGAGGGGTGGGCAATTTGTCCGCCCCTTTCCCTTTCGGCGACCACTGGACCTTTGGTGCGGAATGGTTCATATGGAAGGGGAATTTGCGGAGGCATCCATGGGCATTCTGAGCACGATCAACAGCGTCCTGACCTGGTGGAACGGTGGCACCCTGAACACGCGGCTTTATACGCGTCGCAAGGGTATCAAAGTGGGCGAGGACGATCAGGGCAACGTCTATTATCGCAACGCCGATGATTCGAAGCGTTGGGTGATGTTTAACGGCGAAGTCGAAGCGAGCCGGATCGGCGCCGACTGGCATGGCTGGCTGCACAACACTTTTGACGAAGCTCCCAGCGACAAGCCGCTCAAGCACAAGGACTGGGAAAAGCCGCATCAGGAAAACCTGTCGGGTACCGCATTGGCCTATGCACCTGCCGGTTCGATCCGCGCTGGCACCCCGCAGGAGCGCCGCGACTACGAGGCGTGGAGCCCCGAGTAAACCATGTCGGCCGTTCGTACAGAGGCTGCCGTTGGTGCTGCGGTTGTTGCCGTGGCGATCGGGTTTCTGGTCTATGCCAGCCAGTTCACGAACCTGCGCAGTGACGGCTCCGGCTATGCGCTCACTGCGTCGTTCCGTTCGATTGAAGGGGTCAGCGTGGGCACCGATGTGCGGTTGGCCGGTGTCAAGATCGGCACGGTCACGGACATTACCCTGAACCCCGCGACGTTCCGCGCCGACGCCGAGTTTACCGTTGCGGAGGGGGTTGAGCTTCCCGATGACAGCGCGGTCGTGATCTCTTCCGAAGGGCTGCTTGGCGGGAACTATGTTGAAATCCTGCCGGGCGGCTCTCCCTTCAATTTCGCCGAAGGGGATGAGATCGAGGATACGCAAAGCTCGGTCAGCCTGGTTTCGCTTTTGTTGAAGTTTGTCACAGGCGGGGACGAAGAGGGATGAAGCGGTTCCTGACAGCAATGGCGATTTGCGCGCCGTTTGTGGCTAGCGCGCAAGAGATCGTTGTTGAAACGCTTGAGATCGAACCGCAGACCTTTGAGTCGTTGCGCCAACCATTAGGTGATGTCACCAGCGAAACCGTTGTCGGGGCCGTGGTCGCAGAAGGTGCGCTGCTGCGTGGGCTGGACAAGCTGACGGGTGATCTGGTCGATTTCGAATTGCAGAACGGCTATAGTCTGAACTTCGGCGCGCTGCGTGTGGACATGGCCCAATGCCGCCACCCCGAGGACAATGCCACGGGCGAGGCTTATGCCTATCTCACCATCCTGGAAAACAACGGCGAAGGGGCATCCGTTTTCGAAGGATGGATGATTGCCTCTTCTCCCGCACTCAACGCGCTGGATCACCCGCGCTACGATGTCTGGGTTCTGCGTTGCAAGACATCCCAGGCGGACGGCAACGACTGAGCCGTGATATCGGCCTGCTGCCCCGTCGCCCAAGTCAGCGCCTTGTGATAGTCCGCCCGCGGGATTTCCAGCGCGCCGAGGCTGGCCAGGTGGTCTGTGATGAACTGTGTATCAAACAGGGTAAAACCGCAGCGGCGCAGATGTTCGACCAGATAGGCCAGCGCGATCTTTGATGCATTGGGGCGCCGCGAGAACATGCTCTCCCCAAAAAAGGCCGCCCCGAGCGTCACGCCATAGACGCCGCCCGCAAGGGTCTCATTGTGCCAGATTTCCAGGGAATGCGCATCGCCCCGTTCGTGCAAAGCCATGTAAAGGCGCCGGATTTCCGCGTTGATCCATGTTTCCGCCCGGTTGGCGCATCCATCCACGACGCCGGAGAAGTCACGGTTGAGCGTGACCGTGTAATCCGCGTGGCGAATGGCGCGGGCGAGAGACCGTGAAATGTGGAAGCGGTCGAGAGGGATGATCCCCCGGCGGATCGGGTCGACCCAGAACACCTCGGGGTCGTCGCGATGCTCGGCCATGGGGAACACCCCCATGCCATAGGCGCGCATCAGCAGGTCGGGTGTCAGTTCACCCATGCCGACGCGCGCCCATTTGGTTCAGCCTTCGTTCAGGTTGGTTTCCAGCCAGCGTTCCAGCCAGTGGATATTGTAGTTGCCTGAATGAATATCGTCCTCGCCCAGAAGCGCGTGGAACAGCGGCACAGTCGTATCGATGCCGTCGACGATCAACTCTCCCAGGGCCCGGTTCAGACGCGCCAGTGCCTCGGTGCGGTCACGCCCATGCACGATCAGCTTGCCGATCAGCGAATCATAATATGGCGGGATCGAATAGCCGTCATACAGCGCCGAATCCATCCGCACGCCCAGCCCACCGGGGGCGTGGTAGTGCGAAATGCGCCCCGGGCAGGGCGAAAATTTCGGTAACCGTTCGGCATTGATCCGTACCTCGATGGCGTGGCCGTTGATCTCGAGATCTTCCTGCGTGAAAGACATGGGAAGACCTTCGGCCACCCGAATCTGTTCGCGCACCAGATCGACGCCAAAGATGGCCTCGGTCACGGGGTGTTCCACCTGAAGCCGGGTGTTCATCTCGATGAAGTAGAACTCGCCATTTTCGTAAAGGAACTCGATCGTACCTGCGCCGATATAGTTGATCTTGGCCACAGCGTCGGCACAGACCTTACCGATTTGGGCGCGCTCTTCTGCGCTGATGCAGGGGCCGGGGGCCTCTTCGAATACCTTCTGGTGGCGGCGCTGCAACGAACAGTCCCGCTCACCCAGATGCACCGCGTTGCCCTTGCCGTCGCCAAAGACCTGGATCTCGATATGGCGGGGCGTAGTGAGGTACTTCTCGATATAGACTTCGTCATTGCCAAAGTTGGCTTTGCCCTCGGCGCGCGCAGTCTGGAAAGCCGATTTCATCTCGGTGGCGTTGTTGGCCACCTTCATGCCCTTGCCGCCGCCACCCGCCGTGGCCTTGATGATGACCGGATAGCCGAATTCTTCGCCAATTTTCAGCGCGGCGTCGAGATCGGCTACACCTCCATCAGAGCCAGGCACGCAGGGCACGCCAAGCGCCTTCATCGTATCCTTGGCGGTGATCTTGTCGCCCATCACGCGGATATGCTCGGCGGTCGGACCAATGAACGTCAGGCCGTGATCTTCGACGATCTGCACGAAATTGGCGTTCTCCGACAGGAAGCCATAGCCGGGGTGGATGGCCTGTGCGCCGGTGACTTCGCAGGCCGCGATGATCGCGGCCATGTTGAGATAGCTTTCCGTGCCCGGCGGCGGACCGATGCAGATGGCCTCGTCAGCCATGCGTACATGCATCGCGTCGGCATCGGCTGTCGAGTGCACGGCGACCGACTGGATGCCCATTTCGCGGCACGCACGGATCACGCGCAGGGCGATTTCTCCGCGGTTGGCGATCAGGATTTTCTGAAACATGTCAGTGCCTTATTCGATGATAACCAGAGGTGCACCATATTCGACGGTGTCGCCATCCCCAACAAGAATCCGTTTGACCGTGCCCGAGGCTGGGGCGGGAATGTGGTTCATGGTCTTCATGGCTTCGACGATCAGCAGCGTGTCGCCTTCGCTCACCTGCGCACCAACGCTGATGAAGGCGGGCGAGCCGGGTTCAGGCTGAAGGTAGACGGTGCCAACCATGGGCGAGGTCACTGCGCCGGGGTGGCTGGCAGGGTCATCAGCCGCGCCTGCGGCCGGCGCCGCGGGAGCTGCAGCGGCAGGTGCCGGAGCGGCGGCAGGGGCCGCGGCCACTGCAACGGGGGCCGCGGCGACAGGCGCGGGCTGTTGGCGGCTGACGCGCACGTTCAGGCTGTCATCTTCGCCGTAGTCGCGCTTGACCTGAAGCTCGGTCAGATCGTTTTCGCGCAGAAGTTCTGCCAGCGCCTTGATGAAGGCGACATCGGACTCGTGATTGGATTTGCTCATATTTGTTATACCCTGTGCGGCGCTTTTGCGCGTTTCCAGTCGTTGGTTGGTTTCCCCTGCGGCGCTTATAGGTGAAAAGCGCGGGCGATGAAAGCTGAACTGACTGTGCAAAATAGGGATGTGTGCGCAGTTTTTCGAGGGGAAACGCGGAAAGAAAACAGCCTCAGAGCGGCATGCCCGAGAGTTTTGCCACCAGCTCGGCCAGCTTGCGCGCGCCGAACTTGCGCAACAACCGGGCACGGTATTCTTCGACTGTGCGATAGGAGATGTCGAGTTCGAGCCCGATCTCCTTGGAGGTCAGGCCCCGGCAGGTCAGGATCGCCACTTCGCGTTCGCGTTGGGTCAACTCGACAATCGGGCGTTCGTCCGAAAGATCGGCAAAGGACCAGATTCCGCGTTGGAAAGGGCTGTCCGGGGTAAGAGATTGGCCGCGCACCCGGCACCAGAACAGTTCGCCATTGCGCCGGCGCATGACCCGTTCGTCGTGATACCGACCGCTTTCGCGCATGGCGGCCAATCCGCGTTCCCCGATGGACTGAAAGTCTTCCTCCGAGGCGTAGAATTCGCCAAGCGAGACATCGACACAGGCCGCAGGATCCTCGCCGAACATCTCGCCAAAATGCAGGTTGCACCGTCGGATGATGCGGTTTTCCAGGATGGCAAGGCCCACTGGGGCATGTTCAAAGGCGAGGGTGTCCAGTTCCATGGACATGTTGATGGCACAAGCCGTCTTAAAGGCCAAGGGGCGGCGTATTTCTACGAATTGTCGCTTGGGACACGGCGCGGCATAGCTCTATGGTCATGTTAGGGAGGGATGGGACATGAATATAGCGTCATGGCTTGAGCGTACCGCGCGGCTGGACCCGGAACGCCCGGCGATTTTCCTGGGAGAGGATAGCGTCGAAACCTATGGCAGCTTTCATGCCAAGGCGCTTTCTGTGGCCGGTTGGTTGCGCACGCATGGCATCGCGCCGGGTGACCGGGTCGGGATATTCATGAAGAACCTGCCCGAATATCTGATCGCGCAATATGGTGCGTGGTATGCTGGGGCTGTTGTTGTGCCTATTAATGCGAAACTGCACGGGCGCGAAGCGGCGTGGATTCTGAAAGACGCGGATGCGGCCATGTGCTTTACCTCTCCGGGATTACATGGCGCGCTAAGTAATGTGTGCGATATGCCCTGTGTCGATGTTACCGGATCCGTCTGGGCCACGGCGATTGCGAATGGACCGCTCGAAACGGCGACCCCGCGCGACGCTGAAGACCTGTGCTGGCTGTTCTACACCTCCGGTACCACGGGGCGGCCCAAGGGTGTGATGATCACCAACCGCATGTTGGTGGCGATGGCGCTCAGCTACTTTGCCGATGTTGATGAGGTGACGGGCGAGGATTGTGCGCTTTATGCCGCGCCGATGAGCCATGGGGCAGGGATCTACAACGTGATGCATGTGCTCAAGGGCGCGCGTCATGTGCTTCCCGTCAGTGGGGGATTTGAGGAAGCCGAGATTTTCGCCCTCGCACGGCATCATGGGCGGGTGCACATGTTTGCTGCGCCTACCATGGTCAAACGTCTCACGATGGTGGCCACGGCATCGGGCGAAAGCGGCGAAGGGCTACGCACGATCGTGTATGGCGGAGGGCCGATGTACGTGGCGGACATTGTCGAGGCAGTGGACCATTTCGGGCCGATTTTCGTGCAGATATATGGACAGGGCGAATGCCCGATGTGCATTACGGCACTTAGCCGTCAGGAGGTGTCGGACCGCACGCATCCCCGCTGGGAGGCGCGGCTGGCCTCGGTTGGTCGGGCGCAATCGGTGGTTGAGGTGGCGATTGCCGATGAGAACGGGTTGCCCCTGTCCGCAGGCGAGGTTGGCGAGATCATGGTGCGCGGCGATGCGGTGATGCCGGGCTATTGGCGGAATGAGGAAGCCACGGCCAAGACGGTGGTCGATGGTTGGCTCAAGACCGGGGATGTGGGCTGTCTGAGCAAGAACGGGTTCCTGACGCTCAAGGACCGGTCCAAAGATATGATTATCTCGGGGGGCACCAACATTTATCCGCGCGAGGTGGAAGAGGCACTTTTGACCCATCCTTCGGTGATCGAGGTGTCCGTCGTGGGACGGCCCCATCCCGAATGGGGCGAGGATGTCGTCGCGTTCGTGGTGGCCAAGGGCGAGATGGATACGGCGGCGCTGGATGCGCATTGCCTTGAACGGATCGCACGGTTCAAGCGACCCAAGGACTATTTTGCGCTCACCGAACTGCCCAAGAACAATTACGGCAAGGTTCTCAAGACCGAGCTGCGCAAGATGATGGAGGACATGTAAATGACTGAACTGGCAGGAAAAACCGCGTTGGTCACAGGGTCGGTGCAAGGCATCGGTCTGGCGGTCGCAGAGGCTTTGGCCGAGGCGGGTGCACGGATTGCGGTGCACGGGATTGCAGGGGATGCGCAAATCGAAGAGGTCTGCCACCATCTGCGTGACAAGGGAGCGCAACAGGCCGAGTTCTTTCGCGGCGACCTGCGCCACCCCCAACAGATCGACGATTTGATGGCCGCGGTCGCGGCGTGGGGCGGGGTGGATATTCTGGTGAACAACGCCGGTATTCAACACACCGCGCCGCTTGCCGAGATGCCGCCCGAAAAATGGGATGCGATCCTTGCCATCAACCTTTCCGCCGCCTTTCACACCATGCGTGCCGCGATGCCGGGGATGGCGGAACGGGGCTATGGTCGGGTGATCAACATTGCAAGCGTGCACGGCATCGTCGCCAGCAAGGAAAAGGCTCCTTATTGCGCGGCCAAGTTTGGCCTTGTCGGTCTGAGCCGGGTGGCCGCGTTGGAATATGCCAACCAAGGACGCAAATCTGCGGGTGGTGTCACGGTGAACTGTATCTGTCCGGGCTGGACGGAAACTGCAATCATCCAGCCGCAGATAGACGCGCGTGCCGGAACCTTTGGTGGCGATCGGGACAAGGCCATCGCCGATCTATTAGCGGAAAAGCAGCCCTCGCAACGCACATCGGATCCATCGGAAATCGGCGCGCTTGCGCGGTGGCTCTGTGCCCCAATTGCCCATAATGTGACGGGCACCTCGATTCCCGTGGATGGGGGCTGGACGGCACAATAAGGAACGTATCAATGCGGAAATGGCTGTGGCTTTGCGTCGGGGCGCTGGCGGCCTGCGCGGCAGGACTTGCGCCGTTCGGTGCAAGCGCGCCTTACGTCGCGCGTTATCCCGATCCGATCGCGGTCGTGGTTCCCCGCAACGCGCCGTCCATCACACAGCAGTTCCGCGCCCCCGACACCCATTCGCCGCGAGGGCAGGAATGGGGCGAACATGCGGGGATTGATATCCACACCGATGTCGGCACACCTGTACTGGCTGCAGCATCCGGAAAAGTCGATCAATCCTTCTTTGATCCGGCGTACGGCAATGTCGTATTGATTGCGCATGTTGGATCGCCGCGCCGCTGGACGCGCTATGCCCATATGGACAGCCGCTTGGTCAGCAAAGGGGAGACTGTGGCGCGCGGAGGGCAGATCGGGACGCTGGGAAAAACAGGCGCGCTTGCCGGGGGTTTCCCGCACCTGCATTTCGAACTTTGGCAGGACATGCCGGGGCAGGGGCGGGTGGCCATTGACCCGCATCTGAAATGGGCGGGCGGTGTCGGCAAGGTAAGCTGTCTGGGCACGCCGATTTCGGGAGGCTTTGCGCTGACCTATCCTGTCGCGTGCCGCTGATCGTGTGACCACAGGGGACACAGACGTTGTCCGCTTTGTCATTTCGCTTTGACCCGCGGTGTGCCTAAGCTTGCGCAAGCAGATCATTGAGACAGGGGAGCCCCATGAAGCGCAGAGAATTCATGATGATGAGCGGTGCGGCCTTGGCCGCGCCTTCGCTGGTTGCCAGCCGCGCCCTTGCGAGCGACGTTCCTGTCAGCGTGGCGGGGTATCGCCTTGATCGTACCGCCGCACTGTTTGACGGGACGGTGGCCATTGACGGCGTAAAGGCCACCTTTGTGGAAGCAGGCATCGGCGACATGAACACCTTGGCTTTTTCGGGTGAGGGCCCGCATCAGATCACCGAAGTTGGCTTGCATCCTTTTATGCTGGCCCATGCCAATGAGGGGTTCCGCGATTACGCGCTTTTGCCGGTGTTCCTGCTGCGCCAGTTCCGCCACAAGAGTATTTTCGTCCATGCAGATGCGGGCATTGCCCACCCGGAGGACCTCAAGGGGCGTCGGGTGGGCACGCCCGGCTATTCCTCGACCTCGCTCACATGGATTCGCGGCCTGCTGGAAGATGAATACGGCGTCAAACCTGAAGACATGACCTGGGTGATTTCCAACAAGGACAGCTCGGCGGCTGAGGCGGGAAAAATCTCTGCGCAGGAACAGCGCGGCGCGGATGGGGTGGATATCATTTCGGGCCCTGCGGGGATGGATGAATCCGAGTTATTGCTGGCAGGAGAGGTGGACGCGCTGATCCATGCGGCCACGCCTGCGGCCTATCTTCAGGGCGACCCCTGGATCAAACGTCTGTTTCCGGATGTGCGCCGCGTCGAGCAGGATTATTTCCGTCGCACAGGTGTCTTCCCGATCATGCATGTGTTGTCGATCCGGCGCGACTTTGCCGAGGCCCATCCCGACGTTCCGATGGCCGCTGTCAGGGCGTTTTCCCAAGCCAAGGAAGCCGCCTATGCGACCAAGACGCGGCTGAGCTGGGCAACCGACATGTTGCCTTGGTACGCGTCTGAGCTTGAGGCGACCCAGGAGTTGATGGGGCGGAATTTTTACCCTTATGGCATCGAAGCCAACCGCAAGACGCTGGAAACCTTGTTCCGCTATTCGCATCAACAGGGGTTGGCGTCCCGCGAATTGACGATTGAGGAGTTGTTCCTGCCCGACACGCTGGAGTTTTCAGAAGCGTAAAACAAAAAAGCCCGGCGCATTTGCCGGGCTTTTTCAATCAGATAGGGCGCGATTAGTTGACCAGCGTCGCCTGCGTTGCAGCGCGGAACTCACCCTCGCTCACACCGTCTGCCAGTTCAACCAGCTTCAGACCACCTTCGACCACGTCCATGACGCCGAGGTTGGTGATGATGCGGTCAACAACGGCCTTACCGGTGAGCGGCAGGGTGCATTCCTTCAGCACCTTGGAGTCGCCATGTTTGTTGGTGTGATCCATCACGACAACCACGCGGCCAACACCGGCCACGAGGTCCATCGCGCCGCCCATGCCCTTGACCAGTTTGCCCGGGATCATCCAGTTCGCAAGGTCGCCATTTTCGGCCACTTCCATCGCGCCAAGGATCGCCATGGCGATCTTGCCACCACGGATCATGGCAAAGGACTGCGCGCTATCGAAATAGGCGGTCTGGGGCAGTTCGGTAATGGTCTGTTTGCCGGCGTTGATCAGGTCCGGGTCTTCTTCGCCTTCATAGGGGAAGGGGCCCATGCCCAGCATGCCGTTTTCCGACTGCAGCGTCACTTCGACGCCTTCGGGGATGTAGTTGGACACCAGCGTCGGGATACCGATGCCAAGGTTCACATACCAGCCGTCCTGCAATTCTTGGGCCGCGCGTGCGGCCATCTGGTTACGATCCCAAGCCATTATGCTTCCTCCCGCTTGCGTACGGTGCGCTGTTCGATGCGTTTTTCCGCGGTGCTCTTGATGATGCGGTGCACGTAGATGCCAGGCAGGTGAATGCTGTCCGGTTCCAGCGAGCCGGTGGGCACGATTTCTTCGACCTCGGCCACGCAGACCTTGCCACAGGTTGCGGCAGGCGCGTTGAAGTTGCGCGCGGTCTTGCGGAATACAAGGTTGCCGGTTTCATCGGCTTTCCATGCCTTGACGATGGCGAGATCGGCAAAGATGCCTTCTTCCATGATATAGTCTTCCATGGCACCGTCGGGGCCGGTGGGGAATTGTTTTTCCATCTTGCCTTCGGCAATCACGGTGCCCACGCCGGTGCGGGTGAAAAAGCCGGGGATGCCTGCACCGCCGGCGCGCATACGCTCGGCCAGTGTACCTTGCGGGGTGAATTCCAGTTCAAGCTCACCCGAGAGATACTGGCGCATGAACTCCGCGTTTTCGCCCACATAGGACGAGATCATTTTGCGCACCTGCCGGGTTTCCAGCAGGATGCCGATGCCCGCGCCGTCAACGCCCGCGTTGTTGGAGGCAAAGGTCAGGTCCTTGACGCCCGACTCCTTGATGGCTTCGAGAAGCATGTCGGGGATGCCGCAGAGACCGAAACCGCCCGAGGCGATCAGCATGTCATCCTTGAGCAGCCCGTCGAGTGCCTCGGTGGCATTCGCATAGACTTTTTTCATGGAATTCTCCCTCAAATCCGGAATTGTACGGGTTTTGACGCCACGTCGCCCCGGAGTCAATGCGGCTTGGTTAGGGCCGTATTACTACGGGAGAGGGCTCAGATCAGGCGGACTTGGGTGCCGACGGGTGTGATCTCGAACAGCTCAGCAATCGCTTCGTTGTAGAGCCCGATACAGCCATCCGAGCTGCGCCGCCCGATCTTGCGCGTGTCATGCGTGCCATGGATCAGGTAGGCGGGCCAGTCGAGATACATCGCGTGAGTGCCAAGCGGATTGTCGGGGCCCGGGGGCATGTACTTCAACTCGGGGTTGCGCTCGATCATGCTTGGCGTCGGGGTCCAGTCGGGGCCAACGCGCTTGCGCACGATCTTGGTATATCCGCGCTTGGTCAGCTCTTCCGAGATTGGCACGGAGGTCGGGAACATCCGGTAATCGCTGCCGTCCCCGCTCCAGAAATGCAGGGCACGCGAGGTGGTGTCGGCCACGATGGTGGCGACACCGAGCGTGTCAAAATGATCGCGCCAATCCTGTGTGCGGAAGGACGAAATATTCCGAGGCACGGGCGGGACGGACGTGTCGCGCTCGTCTGAGTGGGCGGGCAGTCGCGAGAGGGCAAGGGCAGGGGCCGCAAGCAAAAGCGCGCGGCGTGTGAAGCGCGTGTCGGTCATGAATTGGTCCTGAATCTGCTCGTTTTGACACGAAAATGTCGAGGCGCAGTGACGAATTCAAATCACGAGTTGTTGAGGCAGTCGCGAGGTGCCCGCAAAAAAAGGCGGCGCCGGACATCCGGCGCCGTCTGACATTCATAGCAAAGAGGCATTACTTGGCTGCGGCCTTTTTCGCCGGGGCCTTTTTCTTGGCCGGGGCCTTTCGCTTGGTGCCCTTCTTGGCGGCCTTTTCGGCGATCCATTCCATGGCTTGCTCCATGGTAACATCTTCAGCCTTGATGTCCTTGGGAATGGTCGCGTTGACCTTTTCCCATTTCACATAAGGGCCATAGCGCCCATCCATTACGTTTACGGCGCCGCCGCTCTCGGGGTGTTCGCCCAGTTCCTTGAGTGGCTTGGCAGCCGCCCGCCCGCCCCGGCGGCCCGGGTTGTTGCGCTTTTCGGTGAGCAGTTCGACCGCGTGGTTCATGCCGATTTCAAAGACGTCGTTGGGATCCTTGAGGTTGGCATAGACCGGCTTGGCCTCGTCAGGCAGCTGGTGCATGACATAGGGCCCGAACCGACCGAAATTGGCGCTGATCATGCCACCCTCGGGATGTTCGCCGATCTCGCGCGGCAGGCTGAGCAGGGTCAGGGCCTTTTCAAGATCCATGTCATCCTTGTTCCATCCGCGCGGCAGTGACGCCCGCGGTGGCTTTTTGTTCTCGGGTGTGGGCTCGCCGCGCTGCACATAAGGCCCGAACCGGCCCGCCTTGAGCCAGATCTCGTCGCCTGCATCCTCGCCCAGAACCCGTTCGTCACCATCGGCGCCTTCTCCGGCAATTGGGCGAGTGTATGTACACTCGGGATAGTTGCCGCAGCCGACGAAGCCCCCGGTGCGCGAGGTCTTGAGGTGCAGTTTCCCCTGACCGCATTTCGGGCAGATACGCGGATCGGAGCCGTCTTCGCGCGGCGGATAAAGTTGTGGGGCCAGCGCATCGTCAAGTACATCAAGAACCTCGGTGATGCGCAGTTCCGAGGTTTCCGCAATGGCAGCGGAGAAATCCTTCCAGAAGCGGGCCAGCACGTTCTTGTAGTTGCGGTTGCCCGCCGAAACGTCATCGAGTTCTTCCTCGAGATTGGCGGTGAATTCGTAACCGACGTACTGGCGGAAGAAGTTCAGCAGGAAGATCGTGACGATCCGGCCCTTGTCCTCGGGGAAAAGGCGGTTCTTTTCCTTGCGGACATATTCGCGGTCCTGGATCGTGGTGATCACGCTGGCATAGGTCGAGGGACGGCCAATGCCCAGTTCTTCCATTTTCTTGACCAGCGTCGCTTCGGTATAGCGGGGCGGCGGCTGGGTGAAATGCTGTTCCGGTGTGACCGACTTCTTGGTCGCGGCCTCACCCTCCATGATCTGTGGAAGACGCTTGTCGTCGTCGTCCACCACGTCGTCGCGCCCCTCTTCATAAACCCGCAAAAACCCGTCGAACAACACCACCTGACCGGTGGCGCGCAGGCCAACCTGCTCGTCGCCGCTGGCGATCTCGACGGTGGTGCGCTCCATGCGGGCACCCTCCATCTGGCAGGCGATCGTGCGTTTCCAGATCAGGTCATATAGTTTGCGCTGATCATCGTCGGACAGCTTCAGCGCGGCGGCATCGCGCGCCATGTCGGTGGGGCGGATACATTCGTGCGCTTCCTGCGCATTCTTGGCCTTGTTCTTGTACATGCGCGGTTCGGAAGGCACATATTCAGCGCCATAACGATCCTTGATTGCGTCTCGCGCGGCTGCGACCGCTTCGGGGGCCATGTCGATGCCGTCGGTCCTCATATATGTAATGTGTCCGGCCTCGTAGAGCCGCTGGGCAGTGGACATGCATTGACGTGCACCCATGCCGAACTTGCGACTGGCTTCCTGTTGCAGGGTCGAGGTCATGAAAGGGGCCGAAGGGTTGCGGCTGGCCGGTTTGGCTTCGACCTTGGCAATCGAAAGGTCGCGCGAATTGATGGCCTGCACCGCCAGTTCGGCCGCTGTTTCGTTGGCGATGTCGAACTTGTCGAGCTTGTTGCCGCCCAGAACCGTCAGGCGGGCTTCGTATTCCTGACCCCGCGGCGTGGTGAGCACCGCCTTGACCGACCAGTATTCACGCGCGTTGAAGGCTTCGATCTCCATCTCGCGTTCCACGATCAGACGCAGGCAGACCGATTGCACGCGCCCGGCCGAGCGCGCGCCGGGCAGCTTGCGCCAAAGCACCGGTGAAAGGTTGAAACCGACGAGGTAGTCGAGCGCGCGCCGGGCGAGATAGGCATCGACGAGCGGCTGATCCACCTGGCGCGGGTTCTGCATGGCTTCGGTCACGGCGGACTTGGTGATCGCGTTGAACACCACGCGCGATACCGGCGTGTCCTTCTTGATGGCGCGGCGTTTGCGCAGCGCTTCTTCAAGATGCCAGCTGATCGCCTCGCCCTCGCGATCGGGGTCGGTTGCGAGGATCAGGTTGTTGTCATCCTTGAGCGCGTCGGCAATCGCCTTCACATGTTTGCGAGAGTCGGTGCCGACCTCCCATTTCATCGCAAAGTCATCATCCGTGTCGACCGATCCGTCCTTGGGTGGCAGGTCGCGCACATGGCCGTAAGACGCCAGCACCGTGTAATCGGACCCCAGGTACTTGTTGATTGTTTTGGCTTTGGCCGGGGATTCGACAACGACAACGGGCATGAAAATTCCTCTCGACTCGGGACGAGCGTTATGGCGGCGAAAAATGTGGGGTGAAAGGGGGAATTGTCAATGCGGTGGCATTTTCGCCGTGGCAAGGTGATGTGCAAAGGATGCAGAAAGAGGTATGGCGATGTTGAGAGCGTTGATGATCCTGTTGGCCATGGCTGTGACATTTCCCGCCTTGGCGTGGGAAGAACCGGCCCGCGGTACGGCAACGCGCGCGGCGTTGATGGACGCCATCCGCCCCCATGCAGAATGGCAGCTGGGCGCGCCGGTGCAATTCGTGGTCGAAGACTTGCGCCGCGCAGATGACATCGCTTTTGCCTCGTTGCGGGCGCAGCGCCCGGGCGGTGGTGCGATCAACCTTTATGACACACCGGCCTATCAGCGCGGAGAGCTCTATCCCGAAGACATGGATGGGGCTTGGTACCATGTGCTTTACAAAAAATCGGGGTCAACTTGGGTCGCAGTGCAATGGTCTTTGGGGGCGACCGATGTCTGGTGGGCTTGGGCGCCGACCTGTCGGGTGTTCCGGCCGGTGATCGCCGAGTTCTGCACCGGGATCAACTAAACCCGGCTCAGCAGCCCGCCGGATTGTCGGGTGATCTTGCCATCAAGCTCGAGGTCGACAAGCGCAGGGGCCACGTCTTCGGACTCGGCCTGCAGGTCCCTGACCAGTTGATCTTCAGCGACGGGGGCCGGGCCCAGCCGGTTCAGGATTTGCATGTGCAGGTTCGAGATTTCCCGCAGGCTGCGTTTCCGGGGTTTCGGGGGCGGTGGCAAGTTGGGAAGTTCGGGCTGGGTGTCGAGTTGCAAGCCTGCCAGCGGTCCGAGCGCCTCGATCACATCTTCCGCCGACCGCACAAGCTGTGCCCCGTCGCGGATCAACAGGTTGCACCCGGAGGCCCGTGCATCAAAGGGATGGCCGGGCACGGCCAGAACCTCTCGGCCCTGGTCAAGGGCGTTGCGTGCGGTGATCAGGCTGCCGGACTTGACGGCGGCCTCGACAACCACGACGGCGCGTGACAGGCCCGAGATGATCCGGTTGCGCGCCGGGAAATGGCGCGCCTGGGGCATCAGGCCGGGTGGCTGTTCGGACAGGCGCAGGCCCTGTTGGGCGATATCCTCTGCCAGCCGTGTGTTTTCGGCAGGATAGACAATGTCGATGCCGCTGGCGAAAACCGAAACCGTGCCGGTGGGCAGGGCGGCGATATGGGCGGCGGTGTCGACGCCACGCGCAAGGCCGGAGACCACGACGAATCCCTTCTGCCCCAGATCGCGGGCAAGCGCGCGCGCCATGCGGGTTCCCAGAGACGACGCATTGCGTGCGCCGACCATGGCAATCATCGGTTTTTGCAATAGATCTGCGCGCCCCTTGGCCCAGAGGACCGGTGGGGCATCAGCAATATCGCGCAAAGCGTCAGGATAGTCCGGATCACTGCGCAGCAGGAGACGCGCCCCGGCCGCATATCCCGCCTTGAGCTCGTTATTGATCACGGCTTCGGGGCAGGGTTCGTAATTCTCGACGCCGGCGGCTTGGGCAATTTCGGGCAGGGCGTCAAGCGCCGCATCTGCGGTGCCGTGCTCCTCCATCAGTCGATTGAACGTAGAAATGCCAACCCGGCGAGAGCGCAAGAGACGGAGCCACGAAAAACGAACTTCTTCCGTGGTGGGTGGGAGTTGGGGGTGAGTGGAAGAATAATTGTCTTCAGTCATCCGTGGCTCCATCCGCTTGCAGAATCAGATGTAGCGCGCGGGTGGTTAATGGCGCGTAAACCGTAAACAGATTTAGCCAACAAATGCGCCTGGCACTGACAGGCGTAGGCCGATCCAGTAGATCAAGGCCAGAAACGGCCCCATCGCCAGCGCGATGGGCATGGAAAGAACCAGCGCGACCACCTGCCCAACGGTCGCCCCGGCAAGTAGCGCCATTCCCCAGCCTGCGATCCCGCGTTTCAGGGCCGCGATGGCAAGCGGAACGCCCATCAATAACCCTATCCATGAGAAATAGAAGGAAAAGGCAGCAAAGCTTGCAAACAGGCCGATCGTCAGCCCGTCAACACCGCCCCAGCTCAATGTGGCCTTGGTCTCGGATGAGATAAAGAGGATCAGGTATATGTAACCCAGAAGCGATGGGACTATGAGAACAGCAGCGCAGGCAATCGCATGGTGCCGCCAGAAAACCTTTCCGGCGGCCTCTTTGTCGGTCCGAAAAGCCGGCCATCCGCTCAAGCTGCAGAACCGCCCACCGTCAGCCCATCCATCAACACCGTTGGCTGCCCAACCCCGACGGGAACCCATTGCCCGGCCTTGCCGCAATTGCCCATGCCAGGATCAAGCGCCATGTCATTGCCAAGGCCGCGGATTTGCATCATGGCCGTCGCTCCGTCCCCGATCAGGGTCGCGCCCTTGACCGGGGCGCCGACCTTGCCGTTTTCTACGCGATACGCCTCGGTGCAGGAGAACACGAACTTGCCATTGGTAATGTCGACCTGCCCGCCGCCAAAACCCACCGCATAGATCCCGTCCTTGAGCGAGGCCACCAGATCCGCAGGATCGCTGTCGCCGCCCTCCATATAGGTGTTGGTCATGCGCGGCATCGGCGTGTGGGCATAGCTTTCGCGCCGTCCGTTGCCCGTCGGTGCCACGCCCATGAGCCGGGCATTCTGGCGGTCCTGCATGTAGCCGACAAGGATACCGTCCTTGATCAGTGTCGTCTTTGTGGACGGCGTTCCCTCGTCATCCACGGTGATCGAGCCACGCCGGTCCGGAATGGTACCGTCATCCACAACGGTCACGCCGCGCGCGGCGACCTGTTGGCCGACCATGCCCGTGAACTTGGAGCTGCCCTTGCGGTTGAAATCGCCTTCAAGCCCGTGCCCGACGGCTTCATGCAACAGGATCCCAGGCCAGCCGGGGCCAAGCACCACCTGCATCGGGCCGGCTGGGGCCGGGACCGCTTCAAGGTTGACCAGCGCAATGCGCAGCGCCTCTTGTGCTTTGGCTTGCCAGTCGGCGGGGTCGAGCAACCCATCGAGGCCGATGCGCCCACCGCCCCCAGCGCTACCGGATTCCCGGCGTCCATCCTGTTCGACGATTACCGAGACATTGACGCGCGTCATGGGGCGGGTGTCGGTGACATGCGTGCCATCGGGGCGCAGGATCACCACTTCCTGATGCGATGCGGCGAGCGTGGCCGAAACCTGAACAACGCGCGGATCAAGAGCACGGGCAAAGGCGTCGATCTCGCGCAGGGTTTCGATCTTGACCGGAAAGGCGATGCCGCCGATCGGGTCGGCATCCGTGTAAAGCTTGCGGTTGGTCGGTTGCGGCCCCTCGGCGAGCACGCCTCCGCCCGCGCCAACGGCCAGCCGGGCGGTTTCCACGGCGCGCCCAATCGCGGCTTCGGAGATGTCCGAGGAATGGGCATAGCCCGACACATCCCCTTTGACAGCGCGCAGGCCGAAACCTTCGCCCGCGTCATAACTGGCGGTCTTAAGGCGCCCGTCATCAAACACCAGCGCCTCCGAACTGCGGCGCTCGAAGAACAGTTCGCCATCCTCGGCCCCGTCTGTCGCCGCGCGCAGATGCCGCAGCGCGGCACCCTCGTCCAGGGCGGTCTCGAAAGGGCGAAAGTTGTTCTGAGTCATGTGTGGTTTTCCCTCGGTTTTTGATCTAAATCAAAAAAAGCGCCTGTTTGCCGCATGCTTCGATCTTTATCTGTGGGATAGAATATGGTTTCTAGGCGCGAAACAACAGCGGGATTGTGCCGGTTTTCCGGTGCGACTCGCCGACTCGTAATAGAACAACACAGTAACCGATCAGGGTGAAACATGCGCATTCTCTCGACAATCCTGGGCCTCCTGGCAGCCTTTACCGCCGTTCCGGCGCTCGCACAGAGCGTTGAAACCGTTGGCAAACCCACGCCCGGCGGCCTCGGCTTTCAACCGGCCGCCACCGAACTGGCTCGCCAGATCCACTCGCTGGACCACCTTCTCCTGGTGATCATCACCGCCATTGTGGCCTTTGTCAGCCTGCTGATTCTGATCGTGATCGTGCGCTACAACCGCCGGGCCAACCCGAACGCGGCGACCTTTACCCACAACACCCCGATCGAGATCGCCTGGACGCTGGGCCCGATCATCATCCTGGTGTTCATCGGTGCCTTCTCGCTGCCAGTTCTGTTCAACCAGCAGGAAATCCCGGAAGGCGAAGTGCACATCAAGGTGACGGGCTATCAGTGGTACTGGGGCTACGAGTACACCGACCACGAGTTCGCCTTTGACAGCTTTCTGCTGCCGAAAGAGGAACTGGCCGAGAACGGTTACAATAGCGATGAATACCTTCTGGCCACCGACACCAAGGTTGTCGTGCCGGTTGGCAAGACCGTCGTCATGGACGTGACCGGTGCGGACGTGATCCATTCCTGGACCATCCCCGCCTTTGGCGTGAAACAGGACGCCGTCCCGGGCCGCATCGCGCAGCTGTGGTTCAACGCCGAGCGTGAGGGCATCTATTTTGGCCAGTGTTCGGAGCTTTGCGGCAAGGACCACGCCTATATGCCGATCACCGTTCAGGTGGTTTCGCAGGCCGACTATGACAAGTGGCTCGAAGGCGCGATCGAAGAATATGCAGGCGATAAGTCGACCCTGCCTTCGGTCAAGGTGGCCGCGGCTGATTGATCTTGATGGCGGGGGAGACCCCGCCTTCGACCATCCGAACGGCAGCGATTGAACAGGACGCAGTCATGAGTGACACAAGTATCAACACACGGGCCGACACCGGCGAGGCGGGCTTTGGCGATTACTTCGCTCTGCTCAAGCCGCGCGTGATGTCGCTGGTGGTGTTCACCGCCGCGGTGGGTCTGCTCGCCGCACCCGGCGGGGTACATCCCTTCGTGGCGTTCTGCTCGATCCTGTTCATTGCCGTGGGCGGCGGCGCCTCGGGCGCGCTGAATATGTGGTGGGATGCGGATATCGACCGGGTGATGAAGCGCACCCAGAGCCGTCCCATCCCCTCGGGCAAGGTAACCCCGGACGAAGCCATGGCGATCGGCGTGGCGCTGTCGGGATTCGCCGTCGTGATGCTGGGGTTGGCTGCCAACTGGGTGGCTGCAGGACTTCTGGCCTTTACCATTTTCTTCTACGTGGTGATCTATACCATGTGGCTCAAGCGCTGGACGCCGCAGAACATCGTGATCGGCGGCGCTGCTGGGGCGTTCCCTCCGATGATCGGCTGGGCCGTGGTGACGGGGGGCATCTCGATCGAGAGCGTTTTGATGTTCACCCTGATCTTCATGTGGACCCCGCCCCATTTCTGGGCGCTCTGCCTGTTCATGAAATCCGACTACAAGGACGCGGGCGTGCCGATGCTGCACGTGACCCACGGGCACCGCGTGACCCGCAACCATATTCTCGTCTACACGATCCTTCTCGCAATCATCGCGGTGGGCATGGCCTTCACCGGAGTGGGCGGTCCAATCTACCTCGTGACCTCGCTGGTGCTGAACGCGCTGTTCCTGGCAGGGGCAGTGGCAATCTGGCGGCGTGATGAAACCGTGGCCGAGCGTGACGGTTACAAGCGCGAAAAGGCATTCTTTGGCCTGTCGCTTCTGTACCTGTTCCTGCATTTCGGTGCGATCCTCGCCGAAGCGGCGCTGGCACCATACGGGTGGGGAGGCTGGTGACCATGAGCTTTCGTGACGATCATGAACTGCACAAGCGTCGGTTCGGGCGCAATCTGGGTGTGGCGCTGGTTCTTGTTGGCTTCATCGTGATCGTGTTCGGCCTGACCGTGGTCAAGGTCACGCGCGGTGACTACGAACCTGAAAACGCGGTGGTGAGCAACTGATGGCGATGGAAGGCAAGAACAAGACCCTGTTCCAGACCGTGGGCGTGGTTGTGCTCATGGGGGCGCTCGCGTGGGCCTCGGTGCCCTTCTATGACTGGTTCTGCCGGGTAACGGGATTTGGCGGGGAAACGAATGTCGCCGACAGCGGCTCGGACGTGATCCTCGAAAAAACCATCAAGGTGCGCTTTGACGCTTCCAAGGAACGCGGCATGCCGTGGGAGTTCAAGCCGCTGCAGCGCGAGATGGAAATTCGCATCGGCGAGACCGGACTGGCTTTCTACGAAGCTTACAACCCCACCGATCGCCCGATCGCGGGGTCGGCCAGCTACAATGTCGCCCCGTTTGATGCGGGCGGCTACTTTACCAAGATCGACTGTTTCTGCTTTGAAGAGCAGGTATTGCAGCCCGGCGAACGGGTGACGATGCCGGTGAGCTTCTTTGTGGACCCCGAGATCGTGAACGACCGCGACGCCAAGTTCGTCAAATCGATCACACTGAGCTACACATTCTTCGAAATAGATCTTCCCGAGGAAACCGCGTCCTTGACGCGGGCGGGGGAGACCGACGTAAACTAAGGCAAGCCTTCCAACGAGGGAAAAGAAAAAAATGGCGCACGCTAAAAATCACGACTATCACATTTTGGCCCCCTCCTGGTGGCCCTTCCTGGGTTCGCTGGGCGGCTTCATTATGCTGTTTGGTGCGGTCCTGTGGTTCCACGACAATGGCCCGTGGATGTTCCTGATCGGCCTGATTGCCGTTCTTTATGTCATGTTCGGCTGGTGGGCTGACGTGATCGCGGAAAGCAATGCCGGGGATCACACACCCGTTGTTCAGATCGGGCTGCGCTATGGCTTCATTCTGTTCATCATGTCCGAAGTCATGTTCTTCTCGGCATGGTTCTGGACCTTCTTCAAACACGCCATGTACCCGATGGGCCCCGATAGCCCCATGGTGGACGGCGTCTGGCCACCCGCGGGAATCGAGACCTTCGATCCATGGCACCTGCCGCTGATCAACACGCTGATCCTGCTGTGTTCGGGCGCGGCCGCCACCTGGGCGCACCATGCGCTCGTGCATGAAAATAACCGCCAGGATATGAAATGGGGCCTGATCATCGCCATCGCTCTGGGTGTGATCTTCACCGGTTTCCAGGCGTATGAATACAGCCACGCGGCCTTTGGCTTTGCCGGCAACATCTACGGCGCGTCCTTCTTCATGGCGACGGGCTTCCACGGCGCGCACGTCATCATCGGGACGATCTTCCTGTTCGTCTGCCTGCTGCGTCTGATGAAGGGGCATTTCACCCCCGAGAAACACGTCGGTTTCGAAGCCGCCGCATGGTACTGGCACTTTGTTGACGTTGTCTGGCTGTTCCTCTTCGCAGCGATTTACGTCTGGGGCCAGTAAGCCTTTCGGCAGCGGTTGAAATCTGCTGCCAAACAGAGAATAACACGTCGCGGGCAGCCCGGTGCTGCCCGCGATTTTCTTTGCTCAAATGAGGCCCGTGTGACCCGTTACATTCTGCCCCTGTTCTTTGGCATTCTCGGCACTGTCGTGCTGGTGAGCCTTGGCACCTGGCAGGTGCAGCGACTGGCATGGAAAACAGACGTACTGGCCGAGATCGACGCACGGATTGCCTCGGATCCCGTGGCTGTCCCGATTGAGCCCGACCCGGACAAGGACCGCTTTCTGCCGGTCACCGCACGTGGCACGATCACGATCGAAGAGCTGCACGTACTGGCGTCTACCCGCGACGTGGGCGCGGTCTATCGTGTGATTGCGGCTTTTGAGACCGAGGATGGGCGCCGCCTGTTGCTGGATCGCGGTTGGATCAAAACACCCCAGAAGAATGCCGCCCGCGCGCCTGTCGACGCAACCATTGTGGGCAATCTGCACTGGCCGGACGAGATCGACAGCTATACACCGGAAAACGATCTGGCGGGGAATATCTGGTTCGCACGCGATGTGGATACCATGGCGGCGGCGCTGACAACCGAACCTGTTCTGATCGTTTTGCGTGAAACGTCTGAAAACGACCCTCCGGTGACGCCCCTGCCGCTCGACAGCGCGGGGATTCCCAACGATCACCTTGAATATGTTGTCACTTGGTACGGTCTGGCGATTGTCTGGGTGATCATGACGCTTTATTACCTGCGCCGACTGCGCAAAACCAAGAAGGCCTGAGACCGGTGAAATACATTTCGACCCGCGGAAACGCTCCTGTTCTGAGCTTCGAAGAAGCCATGCTGACCGGCCTTGCCCGCGATGGTGGCCTATATGTGCCCGAAACCATCCCGACAATGAGCGCGGACGAGATCGCCGCGCTGGCCGGGGTGAGCTATGAAGAAGCGGCATTCCGGGTGATGCGCCCCTTTGTTGGTGACGCGTTCACCGACGACGAATTCAAGGGCATCATCGCGCGCGCCTATGAGGGCTTCCGCCACGAGGCCCGCGCGCCACTGGTGCAGCTGGCGCCGAACCATTTCCTTCTTGAGCTGTTCCACGGCCCGACGCTGGCCTTCAAAGACTTTGCCATGCAGCTCATTGGCCAGCTGTTCCAGTTCTCGCTGGGGCGACGGAATGATCGCGTGACCATCGTTGGCGCCACCTCGGGCGACACCGGTTCGGCGGCAATCGAAGCCTTCCGGGGTTTGGACAACGTGGATGTGTTCATCCTGTTCCCGCATGGCCGGGTCAGCGATATCCAGCGCAAACAAATGACCACGCCGGACGATGCCAACGTGCACGCGCTGGCGCTGGATGGTGATTTTGACGATTGTCAGGCCAAGCTCAAGGACATGTTCAACGATTTCGATTTCCGCGACGGCGTGAAGCTCGCCGGGGTGAACTCGATCAACTGGGCGCGGGTGCTGGCGCAGGTGGTATATTACTTCACCTCCGCCGTAAGCCTTGGCGCACCGTATCGCGAGGTGTCGTTTACCGTGCCGACCGGCAATTTTGGTGACATCTTCGCGGGCTACATTGCCAAGAAGATGGGACTGCCGATCAAGGACCTGGTGATTGCCACGAACCAGAATGACATCCTGCACCGCACGATGGAATCCGGCGCCTACACCAAGGAAGGTGTGACGCCCTCGATCAGCCCGTCGATGGATATTCAGGTGAGTTCAAATTTTGAGCGAGCGCTGTTTGATGCCTACGGGCGCGACGGGAATGCGGTCGCGCAATTGATGGAAGAACTGAAGGACGGGTCCTTCCCGATCAGCCAGGGGGCGATGGAAATCCTGCGCGAGACTTTCAAGTCGGGCCGCGCCTCGGAAGACGAGACTATGGCCACCATTCGCGACGAGTTTACCGCTTGTGGAGAAGTTCTTTGCCCGCATTCGGCAGTTGGGGTAAAAGTTGGTAACGAGAACCTGTCCGGGACACCGATGATAACCTTGGCCACAGCCCATCCTGCGAAATTCCCCGATGCCGTGGAACAGGCGATGGGGCGCCGCCCCGATCTGCCTCCGCACATGGCGGACATGATGGATCGTGAGGAGCACGTGACACGGGTGCCCAATGACCTTGCGTATCTCGAAGCCCTGATCAAAGAACGGATTGCCCAGCGTTGACCGTAGAACTGCACACACTCTCGAACGGTTTCCGGATCGTCACCGAGAACATGCCGGGGCTGGAATCCGCAGCCATCGGAATTTGGGTCAATGCGGGAGGGCGTCATGAACGCCCCGAGCAAAACGGCATTGCGCATTTCCTCGAACACATGGCCTTCAAGGGAACAAAGCGGCGCAACGCGCTCGAGATCGCCGAAGCCATCGAGGACGTAGGCGGCTATATCAACGCTTATACCAGCCGCGAAGTGACGGCCTATTACGCGCGCGTGCTGCGCAATGACGTGGCGCTGGCGCTGGATGTGGTGGGGGACATCGTTCTGAACCCGGTTTTCGATCCGGTCGAAATCGAGATCGAACGTGGTGTCATCCTTCAGGAAATCGGACAGGCGCTCGATACGCCGGATGACGTGATCTTTGATTGGCTGCAGGAGCGCGCCTATCCCGATCAGCCGCTGGGGCGTACCATCCTTGGGGAAGGGGCGCATGTGCGGGGGTTCGGACGAGATGACCTGTCGTCCTTCGTGCGAGAACAGTATCGCCCGGATCGCATGATCCTGTCGGCTGCGGGCGGCATCGACCATGAAGAAATCGTAAGGCTGGCCGAGGAGATGTTTGGGCATCTCGAGCGCGGCCCCCGCATCGAGATTGCACCGGCCAGATTTGGCGGTGGCGAATACCGCACCGAGAAGGCGCTGGAGCAGGCGCATTTTGCGCTCGGGCTCGAAAGCCCGGATTATTGCAGCCCGGATATCTATTCCGCGCAGATCTACACCACTGCGCTGGGGGGGGGCATGTCGAGCCGTCTCTTCCAGGAAATTCGCGAAAAGCGGGGCCTGTGCTATTCGATATTTGCCCAGACCGGGGCCTATGCCGACACCGGCATGACCACGATCTACGCCGGTACGTCCGGAGGCCAGATTGCCGAACTGGCGCAGATCACGATCGATGAACTTAAGCGTGCGGCCGAAGACATGAGCCCGGTGGAAATCGCGCGCGCGCGAACCCAGATGAAGGCCGGCCTCCTGATGGGGCTGGAAAGCCCGTCCAGCCGTGCCGAACGGCTGGCGCGGATGCTGGCAATCTGGGATCGCATCCCGGCGTTGAGCGAAACCGTGGAGCGGATTGACGCCGTCACGGACGAGGATGTGCGTCGCATCGCCGAACACATGGCGGTCGCCGCGCGTCCGGCCATGGCGCTTTATGGTCCGGTCTCCGGTGCGCCCGACCTGGATGCGCTGCAGCAGAGGCGCGCTGCCTGATGCTCCTGAACCGGCGCAAGGTGCGGATCGATTCCGAACGGTTGGTCCTGCGTCCGCCGGTGCATTCGGATTTTCGCGACTGGGCCGAGCTGCGCAGCGCCAGCGCCGGTTTTCTAGTGCCTTGGGAACCGGTCTGGTCGCCCACACACCTGAGCCGCAAAAGTTTTACGAACCGGGTCTACTGGGCGCAGCGTTCGATCAGCAATGACAGCGCACTGCCCCTGTTTCTGGTGCGGCGGCGCGATGAGACTCTGCTGGGCGCGATCACATTGGACAATATCCGACGTGGCCCGGCACAGGCCGGAACGCTGGGGTATTGGATCGGAGAGGAATTCGCGCGCCGCGGTTACATGCGCGAGGCGATCGAAGCGGTGGTGCATCACGCGTTCCAGCGTATGGACCTGAGCCGGATCGAGGCGGCCTGTCTGCCCGAGAACATCGCATCACGCGGGGTATTGGAGAAATCCGGTTTCAAATACGAGGGCGTCGCGCAGAGCTACCTGCAGATCAACGGGCGCTGGCGCACGCATGTGCTTTATGCCGCTTTGCGCAATGACCGGCGCGGGCGCACCATGATTGGACAGGCCTGAGGCATGTTGCAGGGAAGGGGGCCGCGGGCCCCCTCTTGAGCCTGGAGGCTCAATTCACCCCCGGGGTATTTCTGGAAAAAGAAAGATGCGGGGCGCGGTCTAGCGCATCCAGAACCCGTTTTTGCGGATGGTGTTGCGAATCGCCTGTTCCCGGCGCGGCAGGAAATCGCGATCGAACAGGGCGCGGACCTTGTGTCCTCGGCCCTGGTAGATCATGCGTTTGAACGGATCGTATTGTTTCAGAACTTTCTTGATCCTGTTCGGGGCGGAGACCTGTTCGAGGACCTCGACCACGTGGTCACCTTCCCGCGCATAAAGCAGGGGGAGCACCCGGTAATGGCAGCTGACCTTGCCGTCCAGATACCCCTTGGGCAGGCTGTCACGTCCACCACCGAAGGAGTGAATGACCAGTGGCAGCGCAATCTGGTCAAGCCAGGGCGTCATGCTTTGGCAGACCAGCTCGGGCGGGGGATCGTTGCGGATGCTCTGTGCGAAGTCTGCAAACCGGGTGCCGAACTCATACGGGCAGCGAAAATAGAAAAAGCCCGCGTTGAAATACATGTAGCGGCGCCAGTACTCATCCGGCTGGGACAGGTCCAGAGTAGACGTCATATCCAACCTGAACCTGTCATATAGTGATTGCCAGATTTCTGTGTAACCGGGGCCATAAAGCTCGATCTGGGGCCAGGTCCCCTCGACGCGCAACGAGGCGGAGGGGCGGTCGAAATCAAATGGCACCGTCGTCAGGTCGCCGGTAATCAGGGTGTCGGTATCAAAGAACACGAAAGGTTCGCCCCTGGGCAGGGCGGTCAGCAATTCGATCTTGTTGCCTTCGGGATAGGACTGCCCGAAGAGGCGGTTTTCAAACGGCAGGAAAGTGACATCGAATGTTTCCAGAAGCGCGCGCACGTCGGGGCTGGAGATGCGCGGGTCTTTTTCCCATCTGGGGCCCGGCTGGGGTTCGGCCACGAAAAGCTTGCCGGAAAACTGCGGCGACATGGCGCGCAGCGAGGCAGCAAAGAGAACGGCCTCGTATTGCAGGCGGCCGGATTGGCCGACAATCACCACGTTGAAACGGGGAGGTTTCGATGCTTTTCTTGCCATTTTTTCTGCTGCCCTGCACGATAGCTGCGAGGATTATAGATTGCCACCGGGCGCGGTAAAAGGCGGGAAACACCACGGTTTAGGGGGGCAATCGGTTTTTCACGGGAGGAATTGCAATGAAAACCATTGGTATCGCGTTGCTTGCGGGTGTTTTGGGGGCATGTATGGCGATTGCGCAGGATGCGCGCGAGGCCGAGGATCAAACCCCTACAGGCAAGTTCATGACGGCCACGGAAGTACGTCCCATTCTTCAGGCGACCAAGGGGAACTGGATCGCGGTGCGTGAATATGGCGGGCAGGACCTGGTGTATTTCACTCATCTGATTTCGTGGCGCTGTGGGCTTTACGACGTGCATTATTCGATCAATGGCGGCCCGGTGCGGGAATTCCCGTTGCCGGATTGCCCGCCTGACATCGCTCAACCAAATGCCATACCCCAGGATGCCGAGATCTATCTTTCTTTTGGCGCGGGCGCGGTACAGTCGGTGCGCGTGGACCTGCTCTATGACGACCTTGGTACCGAAAGCGTGACGTTCGAGCGGGCAGCAGTGCTGATGAACTAACGACGTGCAGCGGCGTCTATTCCGGCGGCGCAATATATGACGAGCTCATCCAAGTGCTCGCTGATCTCGCTCGAACCCTGACCTAAGGCTCCGATCCGCCAGCGCGAAGTCAACAGCGCCAGCATCGCGGACACCGAGTAAACGAACCCGGCAGAGATCGTCTGGCGCGGGGCTTGCGGGTAGAGCGCGCAGATTTCGCTGACAAAGCGATTGGCGGTCGGGTCGAAGCAATGCGCCGTCAATGCGCGCCAACGCGGATCTGCCGACACGATGGCCACGAGCCGCGCATAGGCAAACCAATGAGTGCCGCCGACTTCGGCCTTTTCAAGATAGGGGCCGAAGAAGCATTCAAGAAGCGATCTCAACGTGAGCGGGCCTCGTGCCTTGCGGGCCGCAAGTGCTTTCAGTCGGGCAGCCGACAGTTCGTCTGCGCGCCGTGCCACGACGCGCCAGAAAAGCTCTTCTTTGGTGCCGCCATGATGATTGACCAGTGCCACCTGAACCCCGGCTTCGGACGCGATGTCACGCAATGATGCGCCGTCGAATCCGTGGGCGGCAAAGACCTGTTCGGCGGCGTCCATGATGCGCGCGCGGGTCTCCAAGGAGCGTTTGGAGGGCGCTCTTTGTCGTTGTTTTTCCTTTGGAATTCCACTTGGCATAAAAACAGCTTGCCTTATTTTTAACAGTTGTTCAATTTAAAAAAGGAGTGAGGAGAAAACCTGGTGGATACACGTGAACAATTCGCCCTGATCGGCGCGGGGCCGATGGGGTTGGCAGCGGCCAAGGTCATGGTCGAGCAAGGCATCGCCTTTCAGGGGTTCGAGTTGCATTCTGATGTTGGGGGGCTGTGGGACATCGAGGCGCCGCGGTCGACCATGTATGAAAGCGCGCATCTGATTTCGTCCAAGACAATGACCGAATTTGCGGATTTCCCGATGGCGGAAACGGTGGCCGAATACCCGTCGCATCGTGAAATGGCCGCCTATTTCCGTGCCTTTGCCGATCATTTTGATCTGCGTAAACATTATCGTTTTGGCACGGAGGTGCTGGAAACCACGCCCCTTGGCGGGGATGGCGAAGGCTGGCGCGTGCGTTGGCGCGATGATGATGGGGCGCACGAGGCCGTGTTTGCCGGTGTCATGATTGCCAACGGCACCCTGTCCGAACCCAATGTGCCGAGCTTTCAGGGCGCGTTCGAGGGCGAGCTGATCCATGCCTGCCAATACCGCCAGCCCGAACAGTTCGCGGGCAAGCGTGTGCTTGTGGTGGGGGCGGGCAATTCGGGCTGTGACATCGCCGTGGATGCGATCCACCACGGCACGCGGTGCGATCTGTCCATGCGGCGGGGATACTACTTTGTGCCGAAATACGTGTTCGGAAAACCGGCGGATACGATGGGCGGCGCGATCAAGCTGCCGATGTGGCTGAAGCGCAAGGTGGACAGGCTGATCCTGAAGTGGTTTGTCGGCACGCCCGAGAAATACGGATTTCCCAGGCCCGATTACAAGCTTTATGAAAGCCATCCTGTCGTGAATTCGCTGGTGCTTTATCATGCGGGGCATGGCGATCTTACGATCCGTCCCGATATCGACCGATTCGAAGGCGACACCGTGCTTTTCAAGGATGGCACGCGGGTCGCTTATGACATGATTCTCTTGGCGACGGGCTACAAGCTGCATTATCCGTTCATCGACCAGGCCGAGTTGAACTGGCAGGGGGAGGCACCGCACCTTTATCTGAACGCCATGCATCCTGTGCGGGACGATCTTTTTGTGTTGGGCATGATCGAGGCCACCGGGCTGGGCTGGCAGGGGCGGCATGAACAGGCCGAGATGGTCGCACGCTATGTTGCCGGTCTGCGCACCGGATCGGAAGCGGCGCGCGCCCTCAAATCCGAAAAGTCGAAACAGTTCGAAAGGGCCACAGGCGGAATGGATTACCTGAAACTGCCGCGCATGGCCTACTATGTCGACAAGGCCACCTATCGCGGGGCCGTGACCAAGTGGATCGACCGTCTGTCGAAAGGAGCCCACGCATGACCCCGGTAGATGACGTTGTCCTGAACTTCAGCCCCGGATCGCTGAACCTGTTGAATGCCATTCTGGCCGTGGTGATGTTCTCGATCGCAATCGACCTGACCCCGTCGGATTTCAAGCGGCTACTCAAGGCCCCGAAACCGGTGATCACGGGGCTGGTGTCCCAGTTCGTCGTGCTGCCGGCACTTACCTTCCTGTTGGTTCTGGCGCTGCGGCCGCAGCCATCAATCGCGCTCGGGCTAATCCTTGTCGCGGCCTGTCCCGGGGGAAATATCTCGAATTTCATTACTCACAGGGCAGGGGGTAACGCGGCACTTTCGGTGAGCCTTACCGCCTTTGCGACGGTCTCTGCGATCCTGCTGACACCTTTCAATATCGCCTTCTGGGGAAGCCTATATGCGCCAACGCGCGAGATTCTGCGCCAGACCTATATCGACCCGGTGGCCGTTGCGATTACCGTGGGGCTGATGCTTGTTCTGCCGCTGATCCTTGGCGTTACGTTGAACGTGAAACGCCCAGACCTGACACAAAAGATGCGCACACCGCTGCAATGGCTGTCGATGGGGATTTTTGTGGCTTTCGTCATCATCGCGATCGCGGCGAACTGGGCCTATTTCCTGCAATATGCGGGGCTGGTGGCCGGGCTGGTCATCCTGCACAACGCGCTTGCTCTGGGCGCGGGTAACGTCGTGGCGCGCATCGCCGGACTGTCGCAGTTTGATCGCCGCTCGATCACCATCGAGACGGGCATTCAGAACTCCGGTCTCGGGCTGGTCCTGATATTTGCTTTCTTCCACGGGCTTGGGGGCATGGCCGTCGTGGCGGCGTTCTGGGGCATCTGGCATGTCCTGTCCGGTATCGGGCTCGCTGCGCTCATGGCCCGGACGGAGGCTGCACGATGACGCGTATCCTGATCACCGGCGCGGCGGGTATGGTTGGGCGTGCCCTTCTGGACGAGCTATGCGGCAAGGGGCATGAGGTGATCGCCACCGACCTGCGCGCGCCGGATCGGCTGGACGGCGCCGTGCGCTTTTCGCCGATGGACGTGACAAGCGACGATCCTGGCCGCGTCATCGCAACCGAACGCCCCGAGGTCATCGTACACCTGGCAAGTATCGTGACACCGCCCAAGGGCTCGACGCGTGATCTTGAATACGCCGTCGACGTTGACGGCACGCGCAAGGTGCTCGAGGCGGCGATTGCCGCAGGAACGCGGCGCATCGTCGTGACCTCGTCCGGCGCGGCCTATGGCTACCACGCGGACAACCCGGTGCCCTTGCACGAAGACGACCCGGTGCGCGGCAATACAGAATTCCCCTACAGCCATCATAAGCGGCTGGTCGAAGAGATGCTGGCCGAAGCGCGCCAGTCGTTCCCCGCTCTGGAACAGGTTGTCCTGCGCGTCGGCACCGTGTTGGGCCCCGGAACGGAAAACCAGATTACGGCGTTGTTTCACAAGCCCCGGCTTCTGGCCCTGCAAGGCAGCGACAGCCCCTTTGTCTTCATCTGGACCCGCGATCTCGCGCGCATTCTCGAACGGGCCGCCACCGATGGACCTGCGGGGATCTTCAACGTTGCCGGGGACGGTGCGATGGCGGTAGATGATCTGGCCCGGGAGCTCAACAAACCTGTTTTGCGTCTGCCCGCCACACTTCTGAAAGGGGCCCTGTCGGTAGCCAAGCCACTTGGCTTGTCCCGGTATGGGCCGGAACAGGTGCGCTTTCTGCAATACCGCCCGGTTCTGGCCAATGACGCTTTAAAGCAGAAATTCGGTTATGTGCCTGAGAAATCGAGCCGCGAGGTGTTCGCGCTTTGGAAAGAGGCGGCAGGGCTATGAAAACAGCGGTGATTTCCGGCGGGGCCGGGGGGCTGGGGCGTGCGCTCTCTGCGGGTTTGCAGGCGCGCGGGTGGCGCTGTGTGTTGCTGGACCTTGACGTTTCGAATCTTGAAAGATCGTCTACACAGGTCCCGATTGCCTGTGACCTGACCAACCCCGCGCAATTGCAGGCGGCGACGCAGGAAATCCTCGACCTCACACCGGCCATCGACCTCGTGATCTACAATGCGGGCATTACCCATATCGGCCCATTTGAGGCGCTAGAGGACGCGACCTTGCGCCGGGTGTTCGAGATCAATGTCTTTGCCGCCGTCGCCATGGCGCGCGCATTTCTGAAGCCGGTACGCGCGGCGCACGGCACACATCTGGCGATCTCTTCCGTGGCCGGGTTTTCGCCGCTCTATCATCGTACCGCCTATGCCGCGTCCAAACATGCGCTCGAAGGATTTTTTGCGTCGCTGCGGTCCGAGGAATCGCCCCATGGGGTGCGCACCCTGATCGCCGCGCCAAGTTTTGTCGCCACCAATATCGGCAATGCACAGGCCGACGAGACCGGAATCGCCCGCCCAGGATCGGCCGGCGACGGGATCGACTACATGACCCCCGACGACGCGGCTTCCGTGATTCTCAAAGGGGTTGAGCGCGGCGCACCGATGATCCCGGTGGGGCGTGTCGCACGGCTAAGTTGGTGGATCAACCGCCTGAGCCCGCGTCTTTTCCAGCGCCTGATGGAACGCAATATCCGCGACGCGTGACAGCAGGCGCGCCTGTCTCCGCAACTGGAATCTGTGTCTCTGAGGAGAGGGAAAGTGGTGGGCGACCTTGGAATCGAACCAAGCGTGCGTCTCCGCGAGGGAGTTACAGTCCCCTGCCACACCTTGCGGCCTGTCGCCCACTTTCCAGACCTTGCGGTCTCGGTGTGAGGGGCTGATTAAAGTGATGCGCCGGGGGCGTCAACAAGAAAATCCCTTGCGCTGACCGCTTCCTCGGAGCATTGGTAGATCCGCTTGTTTTGAGAGGGATCGGGCCATGAAAAAACCAAAGTGGGTGGTCGAAAAGGAACAGGCCAAACGCAAGGCTGCTGCCGAAACGCTCTGGCTCTTTGGCCTGCATGCGGTGCGGGATGCGTTGATGAACCCCGCACGTGAAAGAAAACGACTCGTGGTCACGAAAAACGCCGCCGACAAGCTGGCCGATGCGATTGCGGCGTCGGGTATGACGCCCGAAATCGTCGATCCGCGTAAATTCAACGTGCCACTTGATCCCCAATCGGTGCATCAGGGCGCAGCACTTGAGGTCAAACCGCTGAACTGGGGCCGACTGGAAGAGCGAGCGCTGGGCGATGGCACCAATCCGCCCCGCCTGATTCTGCTCGACCGCGTCACCGATCCGCACAATGTTGGCGCCATCTTGCGTTCCGCAGAGGTGTTTGGTGCCCAGGCCGTGATCGGCACACGCCACAACGCGGCCCCGGAAACTGGCGCGCTTGCCAAGACAGCGAGCGGCGCGTTGGAGCGCCAGCCTTACCTGCGCGAACGCAACCTTGCAGATACGATCGTGGCGCTTCAGGGGATGGGCTACGTCGTTCTGGGGCTGGATGGCGAGGCCGACATGACCATCGAACAGGCGCTCGACGGGCGGCGCGATCATGCAGTGGCGCTGGTTCTGGGGGCCGAAGGGCCGGGACTGCGACAAAAAACCAAGGAAACCGTGGACCAGCTGGTCAAGATCGACTTCGCGGGCAATTTCGGCTCTCTCAACGTGTCCAATGCTGCGGCCGTGGCGCTCTACGCTTCGCTGCCGCGCTGATTGTTCTTTCTTTTCCCAAAATACCCCGCCGGAGGCTCCCGAAGCCGCCGCGCTAACACTACATAGGGCAAAAGGCATGCCAGCGAGGAGACACCTTTGCCCCACTACTCGAAAATCGCCTCCTGCTGTTATTGCGGCACCCGCGCCGCACTGGTGTTGCGGGGCGAGACGCGACATGAACTGGCCTGTGCCTCCTGCGGTGCGCCCTTGCACGACCTCAAGCAAATGCCGCGCCCGACAGGTGATCCCCAGCCGGCAAGGCCTGCTGCGGCGCCTGCGCTGCGTCGCAAGGTGAAATCGAAGAAAAACAAGTCCAAGAAACGCAGAAGCCGTCGTTCGGACTGGATCGAAGACATCTTCGATGTGATTGAGGATATCTTCGATTGAGCAGAATTTCGCCGACTTTCATCTTCTGTTCACATGTTTTTTATAGACCCTACAAAACGTGCTCAACGTACCTAGATCTATAAGGCAAACGCGGACACGGAACGTTCGTGTTTGACTTCACTGTCCCTCGTTCCGTACCTCGCGCCCAAGTTCGTCTTGGGCGCTTTTTTCTTTGCCACAAGCCGTGTAGCGTGGCGCCATGAGCTATACTGATGACTTCCTGAAAACCGTTCTGCGCCGGACCAAAGTGGTGGCCGTGGTGGGTGTGTCGATGAACCCTGTGCGCCCGAGCTATTACGTGGCGCGCTACATGGGGCTCAAAGGGTATCGTGTGATCCCGGTCAATCCGCTCCATGCGGGCGAAAAGCTTTTTGGGGAAACCGTGGTAGGGGGGCTTGCCGAAATCGACGCGCCGGTCGACATGGTCGACATCTTCCGCCGGTCAGAAGCCGTTCCTCCGATCGTGGAGTCTGCGCTCGAACACCTGCCGCATCTCAAGACGATCTGGATGCAGATCGGCGTCGAGCATGCCGAGGCAGCCGCAGTGGCCGAGGCGCGCGGTGTTGACGTGATCATGAACCGCTGTCCCAAGATCGAATACCAGCGGCTCTTCGGCGAACTGCGCATGGGCGGTTTCGCGACGGGCGTGATTTCGTCCAAACTCTGACCGGCTCAGTTTCGGCTGCGCGTGACGGCGTCTTCCCGTTCCGCGCGCCGCTTCTTTTCGGCAAACACCTGTTGGCGCGGAATCCAGCGATAGCGCGTATCTTCCACGACAGGCGCCCAGAACAGCTTTCCGCCATAGCGCCACGGATCAAGCACGATCCCGTCTTCCATCGCCGCCCCCGGCGCTGACACAATGACGGTGCTATGTTCAACGCGCACGTTGTCGGTGTTGGCAATGGCACGATGGAACTGTACTGACTGGAAGTTCTCCTGCCGCAGGCGTTTTTCCAGATCATCCGCCCAATGCCAGCACAACCCGCGCGGACGGGTGCCCCGATTGACCTTGGCGTTGTGCACCAGCGGTGGGTCTGTCACGTTGTATTCACGCGCAAGCTGCTGAGAATAGCTAAAGGAGATCTGCGCAAGCCGCGTCGCTTCTTCGGGATTGATCGCAGGGCTCAAGCCACGCACCTCCTCGCTCAGACCACCGACATCCGGTTTCCAGTCAGAGGGCGCGGGCGCTCCGCAGGCACTAAGGGTCAGGGCCGTCATAAGGACGGCCATCAAGCGAAAGATCATGCGCGTATCGTTATACTGTTTCCAGCCCCAGAATAACGCGCTCTGAAATAGTTGGAAGCCCGCAAGCCTAGCTTTTGCGTGAAGCCTTCTCGGCAACGCCGCTCATGCCCTGACGCCGCGCCAGCTCGCCCAGCACATCCGCCAGCGCCACATCGCGCGATTCCAGCATCACCAGCAGGTGATAGAGCACATCCGCCGCCTCATAGGTCAGCTTTTCCCGGTCATTCTTGACGGCTTCGATTACGGCCTCGATGGCTTCTTCGCCAAATTTCTCGGCGCATTTTTCGGGCCCCTTGGCCAAAAGCTTGGCCGTCCAGCTCGACTCGGGGTCGGCCTTGGCGCGTTCGGCGATTGTTGCGGCAAGATCTTCGAGAATGCTCATGCCAACCTCATCGGAATGCCTGCGTCGGCCATGTGCTGTTTGGCCTCCTGGATCGTGAATTCGCCAAAGTGAAAAATGGATGCCGCAAGCACCGCACTTGCGCCTCCCTTGGTGACGCCTTCGACAAGGTGATCCAGTGTTCCCACGCCGCCCGAAGCGATCACCGGCACATCCACCGCGTCCGAAATCGCCTTGGTTAGGGGCAGGTTGAACCCGGCCTTGGTGCCGTCGCGATCCATCGAGGTCAAAAGAATCTCTCCCGCGCCCTTGGCCACGACCAGCTTGGCAAATTCCACGGCGTCGATCCCGGTGGGTTTGCGCCCGCCATGGGTGAAGATCTCCCATTTCCCGGGGCTGACCGTTTTGGCGTCGATGGCAACCACGATGCACTGGCTACCGAACTGGGCCGCTGCTTCGGCCACGACATCCGGGTTGGCAACCGCCGCCGAGTTGAACGACACTTTGTCCGCCCCGGCCAGCAACAGCCGCCGCACGTCCTGAACCGTGCGCACGCCACCGCCCACGGTGAGCGGCACGAAACATTGCTCGGCACAGCGTTGCACCATATCGATCATCACGCCGCGATTGTCATGGGTTGCGTGAATGTCGAGGAAGCATATCTCGTCGGCCCCGGCCGCGTCATAGGCACGGGCCGCTTCGACCGGATCGCCCGCATCTCGCAGGCCAACAAAGTTCACGCCCTTGACCACACGGCCATCGGCGACATCGAGACAGGGGATGATGCGGGTTTTCAACATGGCTCTCTCTTAGACCGGACCGCGCGGCAATAAAAGAGACAACGCGCCTCACACTGGTGCTCGTCTTGACGCCCGATAGTGCACGCTGATACCCCTCGACCCATCTTGCGGCCCGGACCGGGCCAACCCCAAGCGAAAGCCCCAAAGACATGCGCTGGATCGTTGCCCTTCGCCGGATCAGTTACGCCCGCAAATACCGCCGCCGTCATCCCGGCGTGCCGGTGCCGTCAGAGGTGCTCTATTACCTGCATATCGGCAAAACCGGCGGCACGTTTTTCAAGAAAACCACCAAGGATTCCGGAAGTTTCACGCATGAACCGATGTTGTTGATCCCGCTAGGTCACAACCTGCTGCATTCCCATTTGCCCAAGGGCAGCCGTTTTATTCTCGGAACACGCGATCCGGCCACGCGCTTTGTCAGCGGCTTCCTAAGCCGCCGCCGCCGTGGTGTCTCGGGACGTAACCGCCAAAGCCGCGCTGAACAGGTGGCTTTTGCACGGTTCGAAAGCCCCAACGCCCTTGCTGAAGCGCTGAGCGCCCAGGACCCGGCCACCCGCAAGGCCGCCGAGAAGGCCATGCGTGACATCCGTCACGTGAACGAACCGCATGTGCACTGGTTTCCGGATCGGGATCGACTGGCCGAGGACATTGCCGCGGGACGTGTCTATCGCGTCCGTCAAGAGGCGCTGATCCCCGACATGCGCGCCGTGTTCCGTGCCACCGGGTTCGAGGTTGCCCCTGACAAACTCGAAGAACGCCCGCGCGCCCATGTTGCCCCGGACAACGAAGACAAGTTTCTGAGCGCAGAGGCCGAAGCCAATCTGCGCAAGTATTACGCTGCGGATTACACGTTTCTTGAATGGCTTGACGCCCGAGGATTGCCGGGCGCCAGCGCCTGATCTCAGCCCTTGAAAAGGGCCAACGCCTCTTTGAGGTCAATCGCCCCATCATAAAGCGCGCGCCCCGAGATCGCGCCGTTGAGCGGCGCGCCACAGGATTTCAGTGCCTTCAGGTCATCAAGCGACGAAACACCGCCCGAGGCAATCACGGGGATCGACACCGCATTGGCCAAGGCGGCTGTTGCCTCGACATTCGGCCCCTGCATCGCGCCATCACGGTTGATATCGGTGTAGATGATCGCCGCCACGCCGGCGTCCTCAAAAGACTTGGCAAGGTCCGTGACCATCACGTCGGTTTCTTCGGCCCAGCCCTTGGTGGCAACCTTGCCGTTGCGCGCGTCAATTCCGACCGCAACCTTGCCGGGGAATTCCTTTGCCGCCTCGCGCACCAGATCGGGGTTTTCAACCGCCACGGTGCCAAGGATCACCCGCGCCAGCCCCTTGTCGATCCAGCGTTCAATGGTCGCCATGTCACGAATACCACCTCCCAGCTGTGCCGGAACCTTGGTCTGTTTCAAAATCTCTTCCACGGGCGCCGCATTCACCGGCTCTCCGGCAAAAGCGCCGTTGAGATCCACTAGATGCAACCACTCACAGCCCGCGTTCACGAATTCCAGCGCCTGCGCGGCGGGGTTTTCGTTGAACACGGTTTCCTTTTCCATGTCCCCGTGGACAAGGCGCACGGCATTGCCGTCTTTGAGATCTATGGCGGGGTAGAGGATCATTGGCACACCTTGCTGACTGTCGCTTCGCGCGCGGTTTGGCATGGGTTTGCCGGAAATGCAATGTGACCCCAAGTCAGGGTTGAACGGAATCGGGCACTGGATCAGACTCCGTGCCAAAGAGGGAGGACCACTCATGAAAAAGACACTTCTGGCCGCCGCCGCGGCACTGGCCTGCGCATCAGCGGCCATGGCAGACCCGGTTGCGGGTACATGGAAAACCGCGCCGGGCGACACCGGGGGCTACCTGCACGTGACCATTTCGCCCTGTGGCGCGGCCATCTGCGGAACCATCAAGGAAGCCTATGACAAAAACGGCAAGGTCTCTGCCGGGTACGAGCATAAGGGCAAGAAGATGCTCTGGGACATGAAGGCAGACGGCGGCGGCGCCTATAGCGGCGGCAAGATTTGGGCGCCAGATAGCGACAAGACCTACAAGTCCAAGATGAAGCTCTCGGGCGCCAAACTGAACGTCAAGGGCTGCGTCGCTGGGGGCATGATCTGCCGGGGGCAGGACTGGACCCGGATCAACTGACCTTGTGATTTTCCGAAAAAAAAGAGGGGCGCGCCGAACGGACGCGGCCCTTTTTGTCTGAATTACACATCGCCCGTGTATTCGCCGCGTGCCGGGTAATTGTTGGCAATCGCGAAATCAAGCGCGCTGACCAACTCCGAGAAATGCGGACGCACGAAGGGCATGGTCTGAACCGAGCCGTAATACAGCGACATGTCGGGGCTCACCATGAACAGGCCCGGCTCCGAAAACAGCGCCGGTTCCTCGATGCCGATCGAGGTCTTGCCCCGCGATGTCGAGATATAAAGTCCCCAGTCACGCGCCACCGACAAAGGCAGGTCATATCCGAACCGCAGGGCCTTGGCATCGATCTTTTCGGCCATGGCGCGGGTGCGCTCTTCACCATCCGAGCTAACCGCAATGCAGGTCACGCCGCGTTCGCCAAAGTCGCTGACGCGTTTTTCAAGTTCCTTGAGGTAGTTGGCACAAATCGGGCAATGCAAACCCCGATAGAAGCAGATGACGGTGCCGCGTTCGCTGTTTTCGCTGGCAAGATCAAAGGTCGAGCCATCCAGCGTCGGAAGAGTCAGGTTCGGTGTTTTCTGGCGGGGAATCAGCATGAGTGCTCCTTTTAGATGTGACTTGATCTAGGGTATCGCAGGAATTATCGTCGGAAAAATCCAAAATATCCGACTTTAAAGCCGAAAGCCCACATGGATCGTCTGACCACCCTCGTAGAGCGCTTCCGCCTGACCGTGCACCCTACAACGACACAAGAGGCCAATCTCGTCGTGCTTTCTGACGAAAACGGATCGCCGGGGCAGGTGCTGTTCTTTGCTCATGAAGGGGATCGTGGCGACATGCCCGGAGCGGTGTTGTTTGCCGTTCGCGTGGATTGGGCCGGGGCGCAAAACCCTTTGCTGGCGGCCTTACCGCAATGCGTAACCTTTGACCTTGTCGACCATGCCGACACCCGCGCGCTTGTGACCCTGATGCATTCCGAGGTGCAGGGAAACCGCTGTGGTGCGCAATCCGTGGTCAATCGGCTGGGCGAGGCGCTGATGGTGCGCCTGCTGCGCGATCAGATCGAACGCGGCGCGACCGGGGCAGGGCTACTGGCCGGGCTTTCGGATGCCCGCCTCAGCCGCGCCATCGTAGCGATGCATGATCATCCCGGTCGGGTCTGGACCAATGCCGACCTCGCACAGGCGGCGGGTCTTTCCCTGTCACGCTTCGTGGAACTGTTCCGGGACAAGGTTGGCGAAACCCCGATGGGGTATTTGCGGCGCTGGCGGCTGATCCTGGCGCGTCAGGATGTTTTGCAAGGCGATCGGATTGACGCGATCGCCCGCCGCTATGCCTATGCCTCTCCGGACAGTTTCACCCGCGCCTTTCGTCAGGCCTATGGACAGGCCCCGACTACGCTTCGTAAAAACTGATCTTTCTTTTTCCGGAAATACCCCGGGGTGTGCGCTGAAAACCCTCAGGTTTTCGGCGCGAGGGGCTGGCCCCTCATGCCGGTCAGGGCGACCAGCGCAGGAAGTTGCCAATCATGCGCAGGCCGACCGTCTGGCTTTTCTCGGGATGGAATTGCATCCCCAACATCGTGTCGCGCCCGATAATCGCGGTGACATCGCCGCCATAATCCACATGCGCAATGCGCTCATCGGGATTGGCGACATGGAACTGGTAGGAGTGTACAAAATAGGTGTGGTCCCCGCTCGAAATCCCTTCAAGCACCGGGTGGGCGCGCTCGATCACCAGATCGTTCCAGCCCATATGCGGCACCTTGAGAGTCTTGTCGGCGGGCGTGATCTTTTCCACGTCGCCGGCAATCCAGCCCAAGCCGGATGTCTCTTCATATTCATGCCCGGTGGTGGCCATCAATTGCATGCCGACGCAGATCCCGAGGAAGGGGCGCCCCTTGTCCTCGACGGCTTCGACCATCGCGTCGTAGATACCTTTATGTCCGCGCAGTTCCGCCGCGCAGGCAGGAAAGGCGCCGTCGCCGGGCAGAACCAGCCGGTCGGCCCGCGCCACGGTTTCGGCATCCGAAGTCACGACAACTTTGCCGCCGTTAACCTCTTTGGCCATGCGTTGAAAGGCTTTCTCGGCGGAATGCAGGTTGCCGGATTCATAGTCGATAATGGCGGTCAGCATGGGCGTTACAACGCGCCTTTCGTCGAGGGAATCGTGTCGGCTTTGCGCGGATCGGTCTCGACCGCTTCGCGCAGGGCACGCGCCACGGCCTTGAAGGCCGCTTCGGCAATATGGTGACTGTTGAACCCGTGCAGCTGGTCCACGTGCAGCGTGATACCGCCATGGGTGCTGAAGGCCTGAAAGAACTCACGCACCAGCTCGGTGTCAAAGCTGCCGATTTTCTGGGTCGGCATGTCGACGTTCCAGATCAGGTAGGGGCGTCCAGACAGATCGAGCGCCGCGCGCACCTGTGCATCGTCCATCGGCAGATGGCAGGACGCGTAGCGGCGGATGCCTTTTTTGTCGCCCAGCGCCTGCGTCAGCGCCTGACCCAGCGTGATGCCGGTGTCTTCGACCGTGTGGTGGTCGTCGATGTGATAATCGCCCTTGGCGCGAATCGTCATGTCGATCAGCGAATGGCGCGACAACTGGTCCAGCATGTGGTCGAAAAAGCCGACCCCGGTCTGGTTGTCATAGATGCCGGTGCCGTCGAGGTTGATTTCGACGGTGATCTCGGTTTCCGCGGTGCCCCGCGTGATGGTCGCCTTGCGCATTGGGCTGATCCTCTGCCTGATTGCGCCGTCCTTATAGGCGCGGGTTGGGGCGGGGCCAAGATGCCTGTTTCGGGATTGTGGTCCGGGTGGCTTTTGTGCCAGCCTTGCGGAAAACCTCACGAGGCTCATCATGTCCACCTGTGTCTTCATCCAGATCCGCTGCAAACCCGGCTCGACCTACCGGGTCGCCGAAGAGATCGCGCTCAAGGAAATCCACTCCGAGCTGCATTCCACCAGTGGGGAATACGATCTATTGATGAAGCTCTATATCCCCAAGGATGCGGATGTCGGCAAGTTCATCAATGATCACCTGCTGGATATTCCCGAGATCGAACGCTCGCTGACCACATTGACCTTCAAGGCATTCTAAAGCGTGAGTTCGCGGAGCGCGCCAAAGGCGCGCGCAGGGGATCTCGGCTGACGCCTCGGGGGTGGGGCGCTGCCCCGTCGCGCGGGGCGCGACTCCCCGGAGTATTGTCAGCAAAATGAAGAGGATAGTTGCCCGTTGATCCAGGTCGCGGTGATGGCGCGGTCGTCTCCCATCATGATCGTTGGAAACAGCGCTTGCCAGAGCGAATTGGCGCGTTTGCTGCGTTGGGCGATATCCGGGGTCGAGGCAAGGTCGAGCACGACGAGATCGGCTTCCATTCCCGGGGCGAGATTGCCGATCCGGTCTTCCATGTGCAGCGCGCGCGCTGATCCGGCGGTTGCCAGCCAGATCAGTTGGGCCGCATGCAGTGGATTGTGGCGCAGTTGCGCGACTTCGTAGGTGGCGGCCATGGTGCGCAGAATCGAAAAGCTTGATCCGCCGCCAGTGTCGCTTGCCAGCCCGACGCGCTGTCCTTCTGCCATCAGCCCGCCCATGTCGAACAGCCCCGACCCGATGAACTTGTTCGATGTGGGGCAGTGGATCAGCCCAGCGCCTACCTCTCTCAGCCGGGCCCGTTCACGCGGCTCGAGATGGATGGCGTGCCCGAAAAGGCCCTTTTCCCCCAAGAGACCGAAACGCTCATAGGTATCAAGGTAATCGCGCGCGTCGGGAAACAGGTCGCGGACCCATGCGATTTCATCGGTCTGCTCGCTCAGGTGGGTCTGCATGAGACAGTCGGGATGCTCGGCCCAGAGCTGACCGAGCGCGTCGAGCTGTTCCGGGGTGGAGGTGGGCGAAAACCGCGGCGTGATGGCATAGGACAGCCGCGCGACCCCGTGCCATTTTTCAAGCAGGGCCTTGCTGTCGTCATAGGCCGATTGGGGCGTGTCGCGCAGGCCATCGGGTGCGTTTCGGTCCATGCAGGTTTTGCCAGCAATCACCCGCTGTCCGCGCGACTGGGCCGCCGTGAAGAACGCGTCCACCGATTCAGGGTGGATCGTGCAATAGCTGGCCATCGTGGTTACACCATGGCGTGCGGTGAGATCGAGATAGGTCTCGGCAATCTCGCTTGCATAGGCGGCATCGCCAAATCGCATTTCTTCGGGAAAGGTGTAGGTGTTGAGCCAGTCGATCAACCGCTTGCCCCAGGACGCGATGATGCCGGTCTGGGGGTAATGCACGTGGGCATCAACGAATCCAGCGATGATCAGGCCGTCGCCGTAATCTTTGATCACAGCCGAAGGGTGGGCCGTGCGCAGACGGTCTGCGGTGTCGACGGCAGCGATTTTCCCGTCCCGGAGCAACACGGCGCCCTTGCTCTCGTGTCGCGCGGCGGCTTCGGGCGGAACAGCGAACGGTTTGTCGTCAAAGCTGAGGGTTTGTCCCAGAAGAAGAGTATTCGGCATTGGTGTGATCCTGTCCTTTCCTGGGGCGCGAGGCTTCAGCCTAGCCCGCCTTTTTTGGCCTGTAAATTGTCGCATCCCATTGAGTTCCCGCAACGCTTTCCCCTATGGTCCGACCAGCAGGCAACAGGAGGGCGCATCATGAGTGAGACTGTCGATCAGACCGCCCCGGAGACCGAGGCCGACGACGAATATTACGAGCTGGATCAGCGCACGGTGGCTGCCGCGCTCTATGCCGTCGAGGTCGGGGATCGCCAGCGCCTGATCGACCTGCTCGAACCCCTGCACGCTGCCGATATCGCGGACATTCTTGAACAGATCAATCCGTTCGACCGGCGCCGACTTGTCCTGCTTTACGACCGTGAATTCGACGGGGAAATCCTGTCGGAACTTGATGAAAGTATCCGCGAAGAGATCATAGCGGTTCTAAAGCCGGATGTGCTCGCAGAGGCCGTGCGCGAGATGGAATCCGACGATATCGTCGACCTGGTCGAGGATCTGGATGAACCGCAGCAGGAAGCCATCCTGGATCAGCTCGAGGACGCGGACCGCGTCGCGGTTGAACAGGCGCTGTCCTATCCTGAGTATTCTGCCGGGCGTCTTATGCAGCGCGAAACCGTGTTTGCGCCAGAACATTGGACTGTCGGGGAGGCGATTGATTACCTGAGAAACGCGGACGAGCTGCCGGAACAGTTCTATCACGTGATTCTCGTCGATCCGAAAATGCGCCCGATCGGCAATGTGACACTTGGCAAGATCATGTCGTCGCGCCGGGATACGGCGCTGATGGACATTACCGAGGACATGTTCCAGGTCATCCCGGTGACACAGCCTGAATCCGAGGTGGCCTATGCCTTCAACCAGTATCACCTTATCTCGGCGCCCGTCGTGGATGAGGATGACAGGCTTGTCGGTGTAATCACCATTGATGACGCGATGATCGTTCTGGATGAAGAGCATGAGGAAGACATCCTGCGCCTGGCCGGGGTCAGCGATGATGCCAGCCTGTCGGACCGGATCATGGACACGGTCAAGGGGCGCGCGACGTGGTTGTTCGTGAACCTGCTCACCGCGATTCTGGCGTCTCTGGTGATCGACCTCTTTTCGGAAACGATTGACCAGATGGTCGCGTTGGCCGTGTTGATGCCGATCGTTGCGTCCATGGGGGGCAATGCCGGGACACAGACAATGACCGTGGCCGTGCGCGCCCTTGCGACCAAGGACCTGACAGCGCAGAACGCCATGCGTGTCGTGCGACGCGAGGTTTCGGTCGGGGCCATCAATGGCCTGTTGTTCGGTTTCATCATGGCGCTGGTTGCCGGGTTCTGGTTTGGGGTGCCGATGCTCGCCGTGGTGATTGCCGTGGCCATGCTGCTGACACAGGTGGCCGCGGCGCTGGGTGGTATCGTGATCCCGATGCTGTTGGATCGGGCCGGGATCGATCCGGCGCTCGCCTCGGGGCCATTCGTCACCACGGTCACGGATGTGGTTGGGTTCTTTGCCTTTCTCGGGCTGGCAGCCTCGGTTTTGTTGTAGGAGCAGCGCATGGAGCTGAGCGAAATCAAATCGGCGGCCCGCAAGGCTGCTTTTGCGCGTCGCAAGGCGGCGTTTGACGGGGCCGGACCGGGGCAGGCGGCGCATCTCTCCGAGGTTCTTGCCGGGTATCGCGGGGTGCCACTCTCGGGCTTCCTGCCGATTCGGACCGAGATCAACCCGGTTTCGGCCATGGCCGAGGCCGCGGCCCACGGGCCGGTCGGCGTGCCGGTGATCCAGGGGGCGGGTCTGCCGCTGGAGTTTTCCCGCTGGGAACCGGATATGGCGCTGCGCGAGGGTCCGTTCGGGGCGAAGGTGCCGATGGTGGACGATTACTTTGACCCGGAAATTCTCATCGTGCCGCTGGTGGCCTTTGACAAAAACGGTGGCCGGCTTGGCTATGGCGGCGGGTTCTACGATCGCACGCTCGAGCGTTTGCGCGCACGCCGCGCGACACTGGCGATCGGTTTTGCCTTCGATGCACAACAGGCAGATGCACTGCCGCTTGAGGAGACGGATCAGCCGCTCGACATGATCGTGACCGAGAGCCGCATTCTGGATCTCACCTGAAAAAGCCGCCTTGGGGCGGCTGCCTGCGGCGCGAGTATTTCTGGCAAAATGAAGATCGGGCTTCGTCTTGCTGAAAATACTCAATCCACCATACGGAGGCTTGTCCAAAGGCCAGAAGAAAGATAGGGCGGGTGCCCATGAAGATACTCTTTCTAGGCGATGTCATGGGGCGCGCGGGCCGGGCTGCGGTGCAAGAGCGCCTGCCAAGGCTGCGCGAAGACTGGAAACTCGATTTTGTCGTGGTGAATGGCGAGAACGCCAGCAATGGGATGGGGCTGTCCGGCGCCCATGCCAAAGTGTTGCTCGAGGCGGGGGCAGATTGCATCACGCTGGGCGATCATGCCTTTGACCAGAAGGACATGCTGCAGTTCATTCAGTCCGAACCGCGCATACTGCGCCCGTTGAACTTTGCCCGTGGCGAGGTGCCGGGGCGAGGATTCCGGGTGTTCGAGGCGCGCGGTGGGCGCAAGGTGCTGGTGACGCAGGCGCTTGGGCAGGTGTTCATGAAACAGCCCTATGGCGACCCGTTCTCGGCAGTGGACCAGGTGTTGCGGGCACATCCCCGTGGCGGCATGGTCCAGGCGGCGATTGTCGACATGCATTGCGAGGCGACGTCCGAGAAGATGGGCATGGGCCATTTCTGTGACGGACGGGTTTCGCTTGTTGTGGGTACCCATACCCATGTTCCGACAGCGGACACCCAGATCCTGACGGGAGGCACTGGCTTCCAGGCCGATGCGGGTATGTGCGGCGATTACAACTCGGTAATCGGCATGGAAAAATCCGAACCCATGCGCCGTTTCATCACCGGCATGCCCAAGGCGCGTTTCTCGCCCGCATTGGGTGAAGCGACCTTGTCAGGGGTCTATGTCGAGACCAATGACCGCACTGGTGAAACCACTCGCATCGAGATGGTACGACAAGGTGGACGCCTGGCCCAGGCCGGACCCGCCTGAGATGTCCCCGATCCGTGGGATGGGGGTTTTGCTGGCAACCGGCGCGGGCTGGGGGCTGACACAGCCGCTGAGCAAGATCACGGTCTCAGAAGGGTATTTGCCGCTGGGGCTGATTTTCTGGCAGTTGGTGATCGGTGCGCTCGGCATGGGGATCTTTCGACTGGCCACCGGCAAGTCCATTGCCTTGCCGATGCGGCATTGGGCGTTTTTCCTGATGATTGCGCTACTGGGCACGGTGATCCCGAACAGTTTTTTTTATCGGGCAGTGGCCTACCTGCCATCCGGTGTCATGTCGGTGGTAATTTCGCTGGTGCCAATCTTCGCCTTTCCCATTGCGCTGATGCTTGGCATCGACCGGTTCAGTTGGCTTCGGCTTTGCGGGCTGCTGGCGGGGCTCGGTGGGGTGGTGATCCTTGCCGGGCCGGACACGCTCCCGGACGCGTCCATGGTGTGGTGGCTGCCGGTCGCCATGGTGGCGCCGCTTTGCTACGGGCTCGAAGGCAATATTGTTTCCAAGTGGGGCATGCATGGGCTGGGGCCGGGACATGTGCTTTTTGGTGCGTCCGTGATGGGCGCGCTGGTGGCCTTGCCGCTGGCCATTGGTTCGGGACAGTTCATTGATCCGCGCACCGATTGGAACGCACCCGAGTTTGCTTTGGTTGGGTCGGCGCTGATCCATATCGTGGTCTACACCGCCTATGTGTGGCTGGTGAACCGGGCCGGATCGGTGTTTGCGGCGCAGGTGTCCTATGTCGTCACCGGAACGGGCGTGCTTTGGGCCATGCTGCTCTTGGGCGAGCGCTATTCAATGTGGGTCTGGGCGGCTCTTGCGCTTATTGTCGCGGGAATGTTCCTTGTTCAGCCGCGTACTCAGGACAGGGTTGCCACATGATCACGGCTGAGTGATTGTAACGCCAGAAAACGACCGGATGCATTATGGAACTTTTTGATTTTTCACAAACGACACAAGCATTTCTTGCCCTTGGAGTTGTCGCTTGCATGTTTGCTCTTTTCATGCGCGAAGCATATCCGGCCGAGGTGGTTGCCATTACCGGAGCTGCCGTCATGCTGGTGTTGGGGCTCCTGAGCTACGAGGAAGCGCTCCATGTGCTTTCCAACCCGGCACCATGGACCATTGCCGCCATGTTCATTGTCATGGGGGCGTTGGTTCGAACCGGGGCACTCGATTGGTTCACGCAGTTGGCCGAGTCCCAGGCCGAACGCAATCCTGCCCTGGCAATTGGTGCCCTCATGGTGTTTGTCATGGTGGCTTCTGCCTTCATGAACAACACGCCGGTTGTCGTGGTAATGATCCCTGTATTCGTGCAGTTGGCCCGAAAGTTGAACATGTCGGCCAGCAAGTTCCTGATTCCGCTCAGCTATGCCGCGATCCTTGGGGGGTGCCTTACGCTGATCGGCACGTCGACCAACCTTCTGGTGGATGGTGTGGCGCGGTCACGGGGGATGGAGCCGTTTACGATTTTCGAAGTGACCCCGCTGGCGATCGTTTTGGCCATTTGGGGCGGGCTCTACCTGCGGTTTGTCGCGCCGCGCCTGCTGCCGGCCCGCGACAGCATGGCGGACATGCTCTCATCGGACAAGGCGTCCAAGAAGTTTTTTACCGAGGCGGTGGTCCCGCCCGAGTCCAACCTGATCGGGCGCGAGGTTCTGGACGTACAGCTTTTCAAGCGTGACGGCGTGCGGTTGGTGGATGTGATCCGCGGGGATGCCTCGCTGCGGCGCAATCTCAAGGATGTGGTTCTTCAGGTTGGCGACCGGGTGGTGCTGCGCACAAAGATGACCGAACTCCTGAGCCTGCAGCGCAACAAGAGCCTGAAGCGGGTCGATCAGGTGTCGGCGGTGGAAACCACGACCGTCGAGGCGCTGATCACGCCGAATTGCAAGATGGTCGGGCGCAAGCTCGGCGATCTGCGCCTGCGGCGTCGGTTCGGGGTGTATCCTATCGCGGCTCACCGCCGGGACAGGAATATCGGGCGCCAGCTTGACGATCTTGTGGTTCAACCGGGCGACACCCTGCTTCTGGAAGGGGCGCCCGAAGATATCCAGCGCTTGGCCAAGGAAATGAACCTGCTTGACGTGTCCAAGCCGACCGACCGGGCCTATCGGCGCAGCCATGCGCCTCTGGCAATCGCGGCCCTTGCAGGGATCGTGATCCTGGCGGCCTTCGGCGTGGCGCCGATCCTTCTCTTGGCGGTTCTGGCTATGGCAATGGTCTTCCTGACCCGGTGTATCGACAGCGACGAAGCCTTTGGCTTTGTCGATGGCCGCCTGCTTGCGTTGATCTTCGCCATGCTGGCCGTGGCCACAGCGCTTGAGACATCGGGCGCCATCGAGATGATCGTGCATGCGATCTCTCCTTATATTCAGGGGTTGCCTCCGTTCCTGATCGTCTGGTCCATCTACCTGCTGACGTCGCTGCTCTCAGAAACCATCAACCATGCCGTCGCGGTGGTGTTGACCCCGGTCGCGATCGGGATTGCGACCTCGCTCGGGGTTGATCCGCGCCCCCTTGTTGTGGCCGTCATGATCGCCGCCAGCGCAACCTTCGCCACCCCGATCAGCTATCAGACCAACATGATGGTCTACGGCCCCGGTGGATACCGTTTTACCGACTTCATGCGCGTCGGCATTCCGCTGAACCTGTCGGTCGGGGTGCTGGCTTCGGCGCTGATCCCGTTCTTCTGGCCGCTATAAATCGGGTTTAGGATATCCGCCTGACTTCTGTATGCTGTTTCCAGGAAATAAATGGAAAAAGCATTGGCTTTGGCTGACATCTCACAAAAAGTCCGGGGCTACTTCTCGGTTCGTCCCGACGGCTTGAGCGATCAAGAAATGCGAATGCACGTCATGGGGCGTGTTGGCTATCCATCGGCATTTCTGGTGCATCTAGGATTTGTTTTCATATTTTATGCGCTCGGGCACATGCCTATGTTTCTGTTCAACCTCGCCAGCGTGGTGATTTGGGGCTGGGCGGTTTGGATAGTCTGCGTGCAGAACCGTTTCAGCGTTGTGGCTTACATTCTTGCTGTCCTGATTGAGATTCCGTTGCACGGGGTGGTCGCGACACTTTACTTTGGCGTCGAGCCAGCGTTCTTTTTCTACATCGTGAACTCCGTCCTAATGGCGGTGATAATGCCTTTTGCTCCGCGCCCTGCACGTGTGGCCATTGCCGCGCTCTTCGTTGTTGCTCTGGCTCTATCCGGGGCTTGGACGTTGCAAAATGGACCACTCACACCGATGGGACCGCGCTTTGACACGCTGTTTTTTGCTTTCAATTCAGTTTGCTTGCCGTTCCTGATGGCGACAATGATTGGGCTTTTTGAGTGGGCTGCAACGACCGCCGAGAAAGGTCTGATGGAGTCTCGGTTTCGCGTCGAAATGGCAAACCAATCACTCGAAAATGTCTCCCGTCAATTGGCCAAGTACATCTCTCCACAACTGTATCAGGCGATTTTGAGGGGGGATCAGGAGGTGCGTGTCGAAAGCAAACGCAAGAAGCTTACGGTGTTTTTCTCCGACATCGTGGGTTTCACGGAAACCACCGACCAAATGCAGTCCGAGGAACTCACCGACCTATTGAACGAATACCTCACGGAAATGAGCCGCATTGCGCAGGAACACGGTGCAAATCTTTACAAGTTCATCGGCGATGCCATCGTGCTCTACTTTGGCGACCCTGACACATTGGGAGTCAAGCAGGATGCTCTTCAGGCTGTACGCATGGCCATCGCCATGCAGCGCCGCATGTACGAACTGCGGCAGCGCTGGCTTGATCAGGGGCTCGAGCGCCCCTTTGAAATGCGCATCGGCATAAATACCGGGTATTGCACGGTTGGCAATTTCGGGTCCGAGGACAGGATGGACTACACGATTATCGGCGGCGAGGTGAACCTTGCGGCACGGCTGGAAAGCGCCGCAGAGACGGGAGGCATTCTATTGGCGCACGAAACCTGGTCCCTTGTGCGAGACACGGTGCTGGCCGAACCTGTGGGCGAGATTTCGGTCAAGGGGTTTGCCAAACCGGTCAGGACCTACCGCGTGGCGGGTCTTTATGATGGTCTGGCAGAGAAGGGGCAAATTATCCATCATAGCGATGATGCAATCTCGCTGACGATCAACCGTGCGCTTCTGAAAGACGGAAGGCGGCAAGAGATTGTCGCGCTCCTGAGATCCGCGTTGAAGGATCTAGGCGCCGGGAAAGGGTAAGCGGAGGGAGATTAAGTTCGAGCCGAAGGTTTTGCGCGCAGTCCAAGGGCTTCCGAAATGCCGCGTGACCCGGAAATTTCTGCACTGCAGTACCGACGCGATACCGACGTAATACCGACGTGATACCGAAGGCACTTTTGGCTTGGTATCAGAGACTTAATGATCGTTATTCAAGTGCTTCGCGCCGCCCTTGAGTGAGGGCGGCGCGCTGCGTTTACTTTTTCTTCTTCGGCGGCATCAGGTCGGTGATGGTGCCTTCGAACATCTCTGCGGCGAAGTTCACCGTTTCGCTGAGCGTGGGGTGCGGGTGGATCGTGTGGCCCAAGTCCACCGCGTCTGATCCCATTTCGATGGCCAGCGCCACCTCGGCGATCAGGTCGCCCGCGTTGGGACCGACAATGCCTGCTCCGATGACGCGCTCATGCTCGTCAAACAGCACCTTGGTGATGCCTTCCGAACGGCCGAGCGACAGGGAGCGGCCCGAGGCGGCCCAAGGGAATGACCCCTTGCCCAGCTTGATGCCCTCGGCCTTGGCCTGGGTCTCGGTTACGCCAATCCACGCGACCTCGGGGTCGGTATAGGCAACGGACGGGATCACACGCGCATCAAAGTAGCGCTTGTGACCGGCACAGACCTCTGCCGCAACCTTGCCCTCGTGCACAGCCTTGTGGGCCAGCATAGGTTGGCCAACCACGTCCCCGATGGCAAAAATGTGAGGCACGCCAGTGCGTTGCTGGTTGTCGACCGCGATAAAGCCCCGCTCGTCCACGGCAACACCCGCCGCCGCTGCGTTGACCTTAGCGCCATTCGGGCGACGGCCCACGGCAACGAGCAGTTTGTCGAACGTGTCGACTTTTTCGCCGTCCGGACCTTCCATCGTGACCTTGAGACCTGCGTCCGTCGCCTCGACACCCGTGACCTTGGTCTTGGTCAGGATCGCTTCGTAGCGGCCCTTGATCCGGTTGTGCAGGGGCTTGACGATGTCCTTGTCGGCACCCGGAATGATCTGGTCCATGAACTCGACAATGGTCACGTTCGACCCCAGCGCGTCATAGACACAAGCCATTTCCAGACCGATGATGCCACCGCCCAGAACAAGAAGCCGTTCAGGAACGTCCTTGAGTTCCAGCGCGCCGGTCGAGTCGATCACGCGCTCATCATCATGAGGGATGAAGGGCAGGGTGACAGGTTCGGACCCGGCGGCAATGATGCACTGATCAAAACTGACGGTGCTCTTGGCGCCATCATTGTCGACCTCGATCATGTTGGGGCCGGTGAAGGTTCCATAGCCGTCCACGATCTGCACTTTGCGCGCCTTCGCCAGCCCGGCAAGACCGCCGGTCAACTGGTTGATAACGCTCTCTTTCCATCCGCGCAGCGCGTCGATATCGACCTCTGGCTTCGCAAAAGTGATGCCGTGATGCGCCATGTCTTCGGCTTCGGTCATCACTTTCGCAGCATGCAGAAGCGCCTTGGAGGGGATACAGCCGACATTGAGGCAAACCCCGCCAAGCGACGCGTCCTTTTCGATCAGCACAACTTTTTTGCCGAGGTCGGCGGCGCGGAAGGCTGCAGTGTAGCCACCGGGGCCAGAGCCCAGCACAACCACCTCGGCATGCACGTCACCGGGACCGGTCGCCGTGCCCGTGGCCGCGACCGATTGCGGGGCTGCCGGAGCCGCGGGCGCTTTGGCCTTGGGGGCTTCCTCTGCGCCAGCGCCTTCGAAGATCATGATGACGGTGCCTTCGGAAACGGTATCACCTTCGGCCACCTTGATCTCTTTTACGACGCCTGCCGCAGGCGACGGCACTTCCATCGTGGCCTTGTCGCTTTCCAGTTCGATCAACGGATCTTCTGCGGCGACGGTGTCGCCGACAGAAACCAAGATGCTGATGACGGGTACATCGGAAAAATCACCGATATCAGGGACTTGAATTTCCATGTTAATCTCCTCCTTACCACATCAGCTTGCGCATGTCGCCGAGCAGGGTCTTGAGCGTCACGCAGAAGCGTGCGGCCAGGGCCCCATCAATGGCGCGGTGATCATAAGACAGTGACAAGGGCTGAATCAGGCGCGGCACGAACTCTTCACCGTTCCAGACCGGTGCCATTTTCGAGCGCGTCAGACCGAGGATCGCCACTTCGGGTGCATTCACGATCGGGGTAAAGCTGGTGCCGCCAATGCCGCCCAGCGACGAGATGGTGAAAGTGGCGCCCTGCATGTCGGGGCCTTTCAGTTCGCCGGCGCGCGCCTTGGCGCTAAGTTCCATGAGGTCCTTGGAGATCTCGACCAGCCCCTTGCGGTCGGCGTCCTTGATCACCGGCACCACGAGGCCGTTGGGCGTGTCCGCCGCAAAACCGATGTTGTAGTAGTCCTTCTTGATCAGTTTATCGCCATCTGGGTGGATCGACGAGTTGACTTCCCAATGCTGTTTCAGCGCCGAGACTGACGCCTTGATCACGAACGACAGCAGGGTCACACGATAGCCGTCTTCCTTGGCCGCCGTGTCCATCTCCTTGCGATATTTATCAAGGTCGGTGATGTCGGCTTCGTCATTATGCGTCACATGCGGCACGTTCAGCCACGAGCGGTGCAATGCCGGGCCGCTGATTTTCTTGATACGCGGCATTTCCACGTCTTCGACGGGGCCGAATTTCGAGAAATCCACCACCGGGATCGGCGGGATGCCCATGCCGCCCTGCGCCGCACCACCAGCGACCGGGGCCGCTGCGGTCGAAGACTTCAGGAAGGCGGTGACGTCTTCGCGCAGGATGCGACCCTTTCGGCCCGATCCGTTCACCTTGGCCAGGTCAATATCCAGTTGGCGCGCAAAAGCGCGGACCGAAGGCGAGGCGTGGGCTTTGCCAAACCCGGCATCCGTCACGGCAGGTGCCGATGCGGGCGCGGCCGCCGGCGCTACCGGGGCAGGGGCTGCCGTGGGGGCTTCGGCAGGTTTCTCCGCCGGCGCCTCTCCAGCACCTTCTCCTTCCACGATCAGGATCAAAGAGCCTTCGGACACGGTGTCCCCTTCGCTCACCTTGATCTCGACCACCTTACCGGCTGCAGACGAGGGCACTTCCATCGTGGCCTTGTCGCTTTCCAGTTCAACAATCGGGTCTTCCACGGCAATCACGTCGCCCACGCTGACCAGAACGGTCACAACCGGGACGTCCGAAAAATCGCCGATATCGGGAACTTTCACTTCAACAGTCATCGTAATGTCTCCTCTCTTCCCGATCACACCAGGCGCGGGTTCGGCTTGGCGCCGTCGATGTCATATTTCTTGAGTGCTTTTTCGAGCACGGATTTGGTGATGCTGCCTTCGCGGTAGAGATCCACCATGGCGGCAGCAGCGATGTGGTTGGCATCCACTTCGAAGAACCGGCGCAGGTTCACGCGGCTGTCCGAGCGGCCAAACCCGTCCGTGCCCAGTACCGTGTAGCGCCCCGGTACGCAGGAGCGGATTTGCTCGGCATAGTTCTTCATGTAGTCGGTGGCCGCGATGACCGGACCCTTGGCCTTGCTCAATTGCTCGGCCACGAAAGATGTCTTGGGGTCCTTCAGCGGGTTGAGACGGTTGAAGCGGGCCACGTCCTGACAATCGCGGGCCAGTTCGTTGAAGCTGGTCGCGGACCAGATCTCCGAAGTCACGCCGAAATCCTCTTCGAGCATCTCTGCGGCCTTGATCGCCTGCACAAGGATCGTACCCGACCCCATCAGGGTCACGTGCTTCTTGGTCGGTTTCTTAACCTCTTTGAAACGATAAAGCCCTTTAATGATCTCCTCTTCGACACCCATGGGCATGTCGGGATGGGCATAGTTTTCGTTCATAAGCGTGAGGTAAAAGAACACGTCTTCCTGATCCTGGTACATTCGCTTGAGCCCGTGTTGCACGATAACGGCAACCTCGTACTGGAAAGTCGGGTCGTAGGTGATGCAGTTCGGAATGGTCCCGGCGAGGATGTGACTGTGGCCGTCCTCGTGCTGTAGGCCTTCCCCGTTCAGCGTTGTCCGCCCGGCGGTGCCGCCCAGCATGAAGCCGCGTGCGCGGCTGTCGCCCGCCGCCCATGCCAGATCGCCGATCCGCTGGAAGCCGAACATCGAATAGTAGATGAAAAACGGGATCATCGGCACACCGTGGTTGCTGTAAGCGGTGGCAGCAGCGATCCAGTCGGCCATGGCGCCGGCTTCGTTGATGCCTTCCTGCAGAACCTGGCCGTTGACCGATTCCTTATAGTACATCATCTGGTCTGCGTCTTCGGGGGTATAGTTCTGCCCCATCGGGTTGTAGATACCGACCGAGCGGAACAGCCCCTCCATACCAAAGGTGCGGCTTTCATCCGGCACGATCGGTACCACGTTCTTGCCGATCTGTTTGTCACGCAACAGCGTGGTCAGGATGCGGACAAAGGCCATGGTGGTTGAAATCTCGCGCTCGCCGGTGCCCTTGAGCTGGGTTGCGAACTTCTCAAGCGCGGGGATGTCCAGCTTCGGCGCGTCGCTGAACCGCTTTGGGAATTCTCCCCCCAGCGCTTTGCGACGGTCGGCCAGGTACGCCTTTTGCGCGTTGTTCAACTGGACGAAGGGGGCCTTGGGCAGGTCCTCATCGCTTACCGGGATCTTGAAACGGTCACGGAAGGCGCGCAGCTGATCTTCGGCCATTTTCTTTTGCTGGTGGGTGGTGTTCTGCCCCTCACCCGCGGTGCCCATGCCATAGCCTTTGATGGTTTTCACCAGAAGACAGGTTGGGGTGCCTTTGGTTTCGGTCGCCTTCTTGAATGCGGTATAGACTTTTTGCGGATCATGGCCGCCACGGTTCAGGCTAAAGATTTGTTCGTCGCTCCAGTCCTCGACCAGCGCGGCGGTTTCCGGGTATTTTCCAAAGAAATTCTTGCGGATATACGCGCCATCCTTGGATTTGAAGGTCTGATAGTCGCCATCGACGGTTTCATCCATCAACTGGCGCAGTTTACCCGAGGTGTCCTTTTCCAGGAGCTGGTCCCAACCCTTGCCCCAGAGGAGCTTGATCACGTTCCAGCCGGCGCCACGGAAGTCACCTTCGAGTTCCTGAACGATCTTGCCGTTGCCACGCACCGGTCCGTCCAGGCGTTGCAGGTTGCAGTTGATGACAAAGATCAGGTTGTCGAGCCCTTCGCGTACGGCAAGGTCGATTGCGCCACGCGACTCCGGCTCGTCCATCTCTCCGTCACCAAGGAAACACCAGACCTTGCGGTCCGCCATGTCGATATGGCCGCGGTTGTGCATATATTTCATGAACCGCGCCTGATAGATCGCCATCAGCGGCCCAAGACCCATAGAAACGGTGGGGAACTGCCAGTAGTCGGGCATCAGCCACGGGTGCGGGTAAGAAGACAACCCTTCGCCCGACACTTCCGACCGGAAGTTCTCCAACTGCTCTTCTGTCAGGCGACCTTCCATGAAGGAGCGCGCGTAGATACCGGGGATCACGTGACCCTGAAAGAAAACAAGGTCGCCGCCGTGAATGGCGGATTTGCTTCGCCAGAAATGGTTCAACCCTATATCATACATCACGGCCGACGAGGCGAAGGACGCGATGTGTCCGCCGTATTCCGAAGATTCCTTGTTCCGGCGCACGACCGTCGCCATGGCATTCCAACGATTGATCGTACGGATCCGCCACTCCATCTCCATATCGCCTGGGAAATCATCCTGATCGTCCGCAGGGATTGTGTTCTGATAGGGTGTGGTTGCCGAGAACGGAAGATTGGCTCCGGCAGCGCGCGCTTGCTGCACTGCTTTGTCCAGCAAAAAATGGGCTCGATCAGCCCCATCGCGTGCAATGACATCCTCGACGGCTTCTTGCCATTCGCGGCTTTCAATTGGGTCGATGTCTTCGAAATGGGTCGCCATGCGCAGCGTCCTCCTCCTAGTTGACGTAGCGTTTCGTTCTTATAGTTTAATATTAAACTATTTAGCTAGATGCGTGGCGTCATAGCAGTCATGCACTCAGCGGGAAACTCTTTTTTGTTAGGTATGTCGAATTGGCGCATTCATGTGCGGGGTGGTCTCATCGCTTTGTGGCGGGCTTGGCCGAGAAAGCGGAATGCACAAACCATATGCCCTAAGGAGCGGCGCGGATCATGTGGCGGCAACACATCGCTATTGTTATTCACACATTCGAATGCAAGTGTGCTGTCGGAGTTTGGAGCAAGGGAGGCGATGCAATGCATTTCACACGTCGATCGTTTTTGAAGGCGTCGGGGGCCAGCGCGGCGGCGGCCGGATTTGGAGGGCAAGCGGTCTGGGCAGCCTCTGAACTGACTGTTGGGAGCGTGAGGATCGATAGCCTCTCCGACGGGTTCCTGAATTTACCGCGCGAGTTCATTTTTTCGCCGATGCCTAAGGATGAACTTGGCCCCGTATTGGCAGAGATGGGCGTCGCAGACGGTAATCTAATGCCTGACTGCAATGTCACGCTTTTGCGCGACGGTGAGAATACGATCCTTTTTGATGTTGGCTCAGGTTCTGGATTTCAGCAAAGCGCAGGGCAACTCTTGGATGCGTTGGATGCGATCGAAGTTGCGCCAGAGGACATAACGCATGTTGTCTTCACTCATGGTCATCCAGACCACCTTTGGGGCATTCTGGACGATTTTGATGAGCCTTTGTTTTACGAGGCGCAGCATATGATGGGACGCACCGAGTGGGACTACTGGATCAACCCCGAGACCGCCGAAACGATTGATGCTTCGCGCACGACAATGGCCGTGGGGGCTCGACGGCGTTTGGAGATGATGGAGGAAAGCTTCGTTCTTTTTGACGATGGTGAGGAAATCCTTCCGGGAGTCGCTGCGCGCCTTACACCTGGCCACACACCGGGACATATGGCTTTCGAGATCCGCTCTGGGAGCGAATCTGTTCTTGTGGTGGGGGATGCGATTGGCAATCATCATGTCGCTTTTGCCCGTCCGCAATGGAGTTCTGGGTCGGATCAGGATCAGGAGCGCGCGGCGCATACTCGGGCTCGGCTGATGGACCAGCTCAGCACCGAAAAGATGCGCCTGATCGGTTTTCACCTGCCACATGGCGGGATCGGGCACGTCGAAAAGCGGGATGATGGCTATCGCTTTGTCCCAGAAGGCGCCTGAAACAAAACACTCCAAGGGAGGGCTGGACCCGCGCGTGGCTTTGCGCCATCAGGTCTTTGAAACAATGAAAGCGGGACCATGGCCTCTGTGATTTTCGACCTCGATGGCACCCTTGTGGACAGCCTGCCAGACATTCATGCGGCCGTGAACAGGATGTTGGCGACCGAGGGGCAATATGAGATGGACCGGGAAACCGTGCAGTCCTTTGTCGGAAACGGACTGCCCAAGCTGGTTGAGCGGGTCATGGCTGCGCGACGTATTGCACCTGTAGAGTTCGAGCGGCTGCACGCAGGCATTTTGGCCGATTATGAAACAAGGTCAGCCGAGTTTAGTGTGGTCTATCCGGGGGTGCGAGCAGCCCTGGAGTGGTTACAAGCGGACGGGATGCGGTTGGGGGTCTGCACGAACAAACCCAAGGGCCCGGCCGTGCATTTGTTGACCGAGATGGGGCTGGCCGACTTGTTCGAGGTTGTTGTTGGTGGGGATAGTACGAGGGAGAAAAAGCCACATCCTTTACCCTTGACGACGGCCATTGAGGCTTTGGGGGAAGGGGCGGTTCTCTATGTTGGGGACAGCGAGATCGACGCGGCGGCTGCTGCAGCTGTGCCAGTAGAGTTTGCTTTATTCACAAAGGGTTACAGGAAGGTACCGGTGGCCGAGATCCCGCATCTTGTTAGTTTTGATTACTTCCAGAAACTACCCGATATCGTACGGAAGGCTCTGAGTTGAGGCAGTTTCCTGGGCGATTGAATGCCGGTGATTGTATTTCCACGCAATCGTGGCTTGCTGTTTGGGGCCTTTCCTACGTAACCTGATCCAGAGCTTTTTTTCTACCTGGGTGGAGGGGAGAGTAATATGAAATCGTTAATAACCAGTATTCTGGCCGGTGTGTTCGCGTTGATTTCCAGTGTGGCGATGGCCGGAGTGATTGAATTGAAACCTGCCAGCCCGCAACCATCGGGGTTGAAGCAGGGGTTGAAAATGCAGTTTCGAACGGGCCCGGATATCCGTCCGCGCAGCCTGAGCGAGGCGAATGGCAAGCTGGCTTCCGATGCGAAGGTTTCGGCGATTTCCAAGCTGCAATGGCCGGATAAAGGCAAGGGGGCAACGATGTTCGGCTCCAATGCCTATGAGCATATCGTGGCGCGGTTCTCGGGGTATATCAAGTTTGATCAGGCGGGGGAGTACAAGCTGGAATGGTATGCCAATGACGGCTTGCAGGTCTGGATCTCGGGGCAGCAGGTCGGGCGTCTGGACGGGATCAATCCATGCTCGAGCGCGGGCCGTCCGAAGGTGCGGGTGCCGTCGCCCGGATGGTATGAATTCAAGGCATTTTACTATCAAAAAGAAGGGACTGCGTGTTACGAGAGCGAGTGGACGCCGCCCGGTGGAAAGCGGGGTTTGATCCCGAATTCGGCCTTTGGATACAAGTAAACACGGGTCGTTCAGGTGATGTGAAAAGGGGCCGCGCGGCCCCTTTTTTCGTGATCGGTATCACGTCGGTATTGTGTCGGTATTACGTCGGTATGGATCAGGATGCCCGGCAGATGCCGCGTAGCTCGGCATCTTTCCACGGCAGGGCGACGTTTGTCGGGCGAGGCAGGTTTTCGACCGGGAACACCTCGCCCAGCATCGCCTTGAGGCGGCTGGTGCGCGGGGCCTTGGGGTCAAGAACCGCGCAGCAGAGATATTCCTCGACAATCGACGCCTGCTGTTCATAGCCATAGTCGAGAAAGGCGGTCTCGGTCTGAAGCTCGAACTGATAGGGATCGTCGCTGGTGCTGTGTTCGCGCGCGGCGCGGCGGGGGGAATAGCCGGTGATGTCGCGGTTCTGCCATTGCCAGACATGCACCATCTCATGCGCAAAGAACAGCGCCGCCTGCAGGTTCATCTGTTCGGGGTAGCCGGGCATGTAGTTGTCAAGATACCAGCCCTCGGAGGTGAGCAGACGGTTCCAGAGCACGACGCCCGCCGGAGAGGTGGTGATGACTTCGCCCGAGGGTTCGGGGAAGATGCGTTCGCGACACGACAGGCGGGGGCGTTTTTCGTATTTGAAGGTGGCCACGCCAAGCGGCACATCGGCGGTGATGCGCACCGGGGCGGGATCGAACGTGTCGCCCGCCAGATCGGCGGCAAAGGCGCGCTCGGAGTCGGTCAGGGGACGGGAGCAGGCAGCCAGCAGGAGAAGGGCAAGGAAAGCGACGCGCATGGGGTTGAGCGTAGCAGGGCGCGCAGGCGGATCAAGGGCTTAGCGTGCCTAGCGGCCAGTTGTGATCAGGCGTCCGCCGGACATGCATTCGCCAAAGTGATAGTCAAAGAACTGTTTGTCGCGGCTGGCGCCTGTCGCAGAGCCGATGGTGGCGCCGACAATGCCCAGCCCTTCGGCCTGTTTGTGGTTACCGGTGGCGACGAGCCCGCCCTGTTCGCCGATGGTTCGGCCGGTGATGCTGCCCTGTACCCGGCCGCTCTGGCCTGCGGCGGCGCGGGCGTATTGTTCACAAAAGAGGGGTGTGCGGGCCTGGTTCTGGGGCCATGCTTGTGTGTTCGGTTGGCGCTGGTTGTTGTGGGGGAGTTGCTGGTGACGCTTGCTGTCGGCGCGGGCCTGCGCCTCGGCATGGAGGGGCAGGTGGCAGAGCAGAAGGATCAGAAGGGCGCGCATGGGGGGAGTGTGGCAGGTTTGGGTTTGGGTGTCATGGGGTTTGGTTTGGTGGGGTGAAAACCCACCCTACGGCGGCGGCTATGGCGCACTGATCACTCCATCTGATGCGCGATGCCTTGCATCACGCACGCTGGGCATCAAACTATAGCGTGAAGACCGATACGACCCAGCAAGCCACTTAGTAGTCAAAGTTCTCGAGCGCTGGACGCAAAACGTTATCGAAATCAACAATTCGTTTTGCAAACCACTTCTTGGCTGCTTCACGCTGTTCAGGTTGTTTAGGATCTTGATATTCGGTTTTCGTTCCGATCATTTGCCGACCATTTTCCTTGACTGTCCACTTCAACGGATACCCGATTTGTTCTTCGAGACCGTCTTTTTGAGCTTTCAGTGCTTCAAATAATGGGCGAGCTTCTCTGTTGAAGCTCAGAGCAACGCCGATTTCATTATCGGATGTAGAAAAATATGTAAGAAGATAAACACCAGCGACGTTGCCAAACACTCCGGCAGCTCTAAAACGTTTTTCGGGAGTGAATTCTAGGTGATTTGGGTCGTCGAAATCGATTTCAGCCGAAGTTTCTTCCCAAAATTCCAGCCAGAATTTTCGTTTGTCTTCGCCGTTTTGTCCGATGTTTTCTTGGTGGTCGACAGGCTCATTCGAAAACTCGCTTTCATCAAGAATGGGTGAGTTATTATTCAAAGACCTATCTATGGAACGTTGGATTTTTTGCGTCCGCGCGAGTGTACGGGGCTGATAAATGCGCACTCCGTCCTCGGTTTCGAAAACGCCAACTTCGACAAGTGCAAAAATGAAATCCAAGTGGCCTGCGCCGGACAAAAAGCGAGATATGTTCTCTGTCGACTCTCGAATTCCGTCCCCGCAAACAAGCAACAAAAACCGCCCATTTTGCAAAGCTGATGTGATATTGTCCAAGAATTCAGCTTCATCAATTCCGGGAACCGCGTTAGCGACTATGTCGAATAGATGCCGCTTTGTTCGTTGACGGACCACCCGTTGAAGGTCCTCGACGGACCAACGCGAAAGCTCCGAAGCATAATCTAGTATTTGCGCGACCACCGCGCGCCGCGCTTCGGCGTTGCGCCAAAGCTTGGTTTCCACGCAAACGGGTAGGCCGTCTGGTGTAACATATAAGACATCCAACCTTCCGGCCTTCATAGATAGCTCTGTACAAATCGGAATCAGAGTTTTGAACGCCGGGTCTATTTCTGCGACGGGAAGCAGTTCAGGGTAAGAAAAGAGGGCTTCCTGCAGGTCGTATTCTGTGTAGGTTCCAGGTTTTCCCAAGTCTAGTTTTGTTGGAGAGACCGTTCGTCCGTCTGGGTACACAAGAATTGGTTTGGCGACTTGCCTAGACATCCAACTCCTCCACGAACCGCGCATTCTCCTGAATATACTGGAACCGCTTCTCGGGTTTCTTGCCCATCAGGCGTTCCACGAGGTCTCCGGTTTCGCCGGGTTCGTCCTCGTCAATCGTCACGCGGATCAGTTTGCGCGAGGCGGGGTCCATGGTGGTTTCTTTCAGATCCTTGGCGTCCATTTCACCAAGGCCCTTGAAGCGGGAGACGTCGATCTTGCCTTTGCCACCCAAACCTTTTTCAAGCCATTCATCGCGCTCGGCCTCGTCCAGGCAATAGACCCGTTTCGCACCTTGCGTCAGGCGGAAGAGGGGCGGGCAGGCGAGGTAGAGGTGGCCTGCGTCGATCATGGGGCGCATCTGGGTGAAGAAGAAGGTCATCAGGAGCGCGGCGATATGGGCGCCGTCGACATCCGCGTCGGTCATGATGATGACCTTGTCATAGCGCAGATCATCGACGTTGAACTTGGTGCCGAGCCCAACGCCAAGCGCCTGTGTCAGGTCGCTGATTTCCTGGTTGGTGCCGAGTTTCGAGCTGGCCGCGCCGAGCACGTTGAGGATTTTACCGCGCAGAGGCAGGAGGGCCTGAGTCTTGCGGTCGCGGGCCATTTTCGCGGAGCCGCCTGCCGAGTCGCCCTCGACGATGAAAAGCTCGGTGCCGTCGCGGTTGTTCTGGGAGCAGTCGACCAGCTTGCCGGGCAGGCGCAGTTTCTTGGTGGCGGTTTTGCGGGCGGTTTCCTTTTCCTGACGGCGGCGCAGACGCTCTTCGGCGCGCAGGACGAGGAAGTCGAGGATCGCGCCTGCGGATTTGGTATCGGCGGCAAGCCAGTTGTCGAAATGGTCGCGCACGGCGTTTTCCACGAGACGCTGGGCTTCCACGGTGGCGAGGCGGTCTTTGGTCTGACCCACGAATTCCGGCTCGCGGATGAAGCAGGAGACCAGCGCGCAGCCCCCGGTGATCAGGTCGTCACGGGTGATCTGGGCGGCTTTCTTGTTGTTGACCAGTTCGCCATACGTCTTGATCCCCTTGAGGATCGCGGCCCAGAAGCCGCCGACATGGGTGCCGCCTTCGGGGGTGGGAACAGTGTTACAGTAGGACTGAATGAAACCGTCGCGCGAGGGGGTCCAGTTGATCGCCCATTCGACCTTGCCCGGTGTGTTGAAGCGTTCCTGAAACTCGACCGTGCCGGCAAAGGGCTGGTCGGCATAGGTGGAGGAGCCGTTCATTGACTCCTTGAGGTAGTCCGAAAGACCACCGGGGAAGTGGAAGCTGGCCTCGGTCGGGGTTTCGCCGTCGTCGATGGCGGACTTCCAGCGGATTTCGACGCCCGAGAAGAGATAGGCCTTGGAGCGGATCGATTTGAACAGTCGGGCGGGTTTGAAGCGGTGATGGCCGAAAATGTCCGGGTCAGCGTGGAAGGTGACGGTGGTGCCGCGCCGGTTGGGGGCGGCGCCGACCTTTTCCACGGGGCCAAGGGGGAGGCCGCGCGAGAAGCGCTGTTCATAGACTTCTTTGTTGCGGGCCACCTGCACGACCATGGAGTCGGAAAGCGCGTTGACAACAGAGGCGCCGACACCGTGCAGACCGCCCGAGGTCTGATAGGCCTTGCCCGAGAATTTGCCGCCCGCGTGCAGGGTGCAGAGGATCACCTCGAGCGCGGACTTGTCCGGGAACTTGGGGTGCGGATCAACCGGGATGCCGCGCCCGTTGTCGCGGATGGTGATCGCATAGTCGTCATGCAGCTCGACTTCGATCCGGTTGGCAAAGCCCGCGACGGCCTCGTCCATCGAGTTGTCGAGCACCTCGGCCACCATGTGATGCAGCGCGCGTTCATCCGTGCCGCCGATATACATGCCGGGGCGTTTTCGAACGGGTTCAAGCCCCTCAAGCACCTCAATGGAAGAGGCGTCATAGTCAGAGGGTTGGGTCTCGGTCAGGAGATCGTTGGGCATTCGCGCTGCTCTTTTTAGTGTTGATTGGCGCGTATTATGGCAGGGGATTTGGGCAGGGGGAAGTGGCGAATACTGCCCTTTGTGGTCAGCCCTGCGTCCAGTCGATCTCGAGCGCCTCACGGAATGCAAAACGCAGGAGGTGTTTGTCGACGACGTCCTTAAAATGGGCGAGATCGCCATCGTCGGGCACCGTGACTATCAGGACGAGCCGATCTTCCTGTGCCGCCATCTCAAGGGTGTTGCCCGAGGCAAAGCGGACCGTTCCGTTCTCTGGCGTGAACGTGGCCGTGGCCTTGTGAGACCAGTGTTTGCAGAGTTGTTGGAGATACTTGCTGGCATTTTGTGTGTATGCAGAAGCGCGCGCGTTGTGGGTCATGTTGAACCTGTGTGTCTGATAGGTTGGCGGCTGACCCGGTGGGCTGGCTAATACGGTCAGTATGCGACCCTTGGGCGGGTAAGGAAAGAGGGCGCGGCCGCACGATGGCTGTGCACCTGCGCGAAACGGCAAAAGATGTCGCAAATGCTTCGCTTTTGTTGACGTGCATCAAAGCGAAAAACCGATCGTTCGGTTAAGGTTCGCGCAACTTCATTTTCAGCCAAGGAGATACCATGCCCGAAACCCCCGCGACCACCCCGGAGGCCGTCAAGAAAGCAGCAGCAGAAGCCGCAGAAGCCAAGGCAAATGGGGCGACAGCGCCCGCCAAGGCGGCACCTGCTCGCCAGCCCAAGAAGGCCCCGACGGCGGACGATGTACGCCGCGCTTTCGAGAGCGGCGAGTACCCGTATGAGACCAAGATGTCGCGCCGCACCTATGAGCGCCAGAAGGCGCAGTTGCAGGCAGAGCTTCTGAAAGTTCAGCTTTGGGCGCAGGAGACCGGGCAGAAGTTCGTGATGATCTTTGAAGGTCGTGACGCCGCTGGTAAGGGGGGGACGATCAAGCGGTTTACCGAGCACCTCAATCCGCGCTCGGCCCGTGTGGTCGCATTGAACAAGCCGACAGATGAAGAGCGTGGCCAGTGGTATTTCCAACGCTACATTGATCATCTGCCGACTTCGGGTGAAATCGTCCTCTACGACCGCTCGTGGTATAACCGTGCTGGCGTAGAGCGGGTGATGGGGTTCTGCGAACCTCACGAGTATCTTGAGTTCATGCGGCAGACCCCCGATTTGGAACAGATGCTGGTGCGGTCGGGTATCCGTCTTTTCAAGTTCTGGTTCTCGGTCACGCAGGACGAGCAGGCGCGCCGTTTTGCCAGCCGGGAGACTGACCCACTTAAGCAGTGGAAGCTGAGCCCGATCGACAAGGCGTCGTTGAGCAAGTGGGACGATTATACCGAAGCGAAGGAGGCGATGTTCTTCTATACGGATACGGCCGATGCGCCTTGGACCGTGATCAAGTCAAATGACAAGAAACGCGCGCGTATCAACTGTATGCTGCATTTCCTTAATTCGCTGGACTATCCGGGTAAGGATCCCAAAATCGCCCACGCGCCCGATCCACTGATCGTGAACACGGCGAGCCATGTGATCCATCGTTCCGATCATATTCTGGGATCGTCCCTGCACCCGGATTCGCGGCGCAGCTAAACAGACTCGAGTGCCTCGCGCGGGCCATCCCATCGGCCCGTCGGTGCTGCGTCAGAGGAGGGATTGCAGCATCTTCCCAAGCGGGAGCATCTCGGAAAAGGCGGCTTCGATCTGTTGGGTCAAGCCGCCTTTTTTTACGTCCGCCTCGGACAGGTCGAACCAGACGGTCAGGCTTTTGTGTCGTAGGAGATCGCCGTGGGCATGTGCCTTGTCAAAGGGTGGTGGCACGCGCTTCAGCTCGGGTTCCGAGAAGCGTGCGCCCTTTCGCGACAGGGTGTCCAGCAGGCTGGAAATCTCGATCCCCTTGGGGCCATCGACTGCATTGCGCCAGTTTGACAGGGTCCCTTTGTCGAACCCCATTACCCCGGCGCCGATGGAGACATAGTCGGGCGCGATGCCAAGGAACCAACCAACCGGAGGCGTGTTCCAGAGCATATGCAGATGGGTGTGATAGGGTGTTTTGTCCTTGGAAAACCGGATGTCCCGGTTGGGCCTGAACAGCTTGGTTTGCGGGGTTGTGCCCGTTTGCTTTTCCAGAAAGGCCGACAGGGTGTCCAGCAGGGCGAGGGCGGGCGCCTTGAGCCGGGCATCATAGTCCGTCTTGTGGGCGAGGAACCAGTCGCGGTTATTATTCTGTTTTAGTTCGCTCAGAAAGAGGCGTGCGTCAGGCACGAGGCTGTCGAAGGGGGCGTTCATTTCAGCGCCCAGTCAATGGCGTCTTCCAACCGGTCGTCTCCCCAGAACAACTCCTCACCGACGGTAAAGGACGGAGCACCAAAGATGCCCCGTGCGCGGGCATCGTCGGTGGCCTTGTCATAGGCGGCAAGGATGTCATCGGTTTGTGCAAGAGGAAGGACCCGGTCGGGATCCTGACCAATGGCACGCAAGGTGTCTGAAAGGTTGGGTTCACTGCCTGCAGGTTGGCCCTGTTCGAACCAGCGCTGGTAGGTCGCAATTGTGTAGTCTCTGGCCCACCCTTCCCGGACACCAAGGATGGCAACCTGGTTGGCGAGGTCAAACGCTTCGAGTGGGTAGGGGGCGGGGAGCTTTGGTGAGAGACCATAGCGCGGGGCGCGCCGTTCGATATCGCGCCACATGTGGGCGGCGCGCGCGGGTTTGCGGGCAAAAGGAATGTTGTCCTGCTCGATCATGATCGCGCGCACGTTGAAGGGCTGCCAGTGAAATGTCAGCCCGGTCGTTTGCGCGACGTCCGAAAGACGCATGACGGTGAGATAGGAATAGGTACTGCCGATGGCGTACCAGAAGGTGATCTCGGGCATGACAATGGCTTTCGTTTTGGAAACTGCGGATAGAGTGCCAGACACGGGGCTGTCGATCAACTTGCCGATGTGGCTTGCCCCGGTACCGCATCGGGCCTAAGCCTTGGGGATGACACGCGAGCAGATGGCATATTCGGATCATTGGCGATCCTTGATGAGGCTGGGTATTCCCCTGATCGGGGGGCATGTGGCGCAGTTCTCGATCGGTTTGACCGACACGGTCATGCTGGGGTGGTATTCGGTCGAGGCATTGGCGTCGGTGGTTCTGGGTGGGACCTTCTTCTTTGTCATTTTCCTTTTCGGGTCGGGCTTTGCCATCGCGGTGATGCCGCTTGTGGCCGAGGCGGATGCTTCGGGGGATGAAGTGACGCTGCGCCGTGTCACGCGGATGGGGCTATGGCTGTCCGTTCTGTTCGGAATGGCCTTCTTGCCGCTGTTCATCTGGTCAGGCGGCATTCTTGAAGCGCTGGGGCAGGACCCGGAAGTTGCGCAATTGGCCCAGATGTACCTCAGGATCGCCGGGCTGGGTCTCTTGCCGGCATTGCTGGTGATGGTACTGAAAAGCTACCTTGCGGCGCTGGAACGCACGCGGGTGGTGTTTTGGGTCACGGTGGCGGCGGTGCCTGCGAATGCGCTGGTGAACTATCTGTTGATCTTCGGCAATTGGGGGTTTCCCGAACTGGGGGTCGAGGGGGCGGCCATTGCCTCGCTGGTGACGCAAGCTGTGTCGCTGGCTGGTGTTGTGGTCTATTGTGCGTTGACCATGTCGCAACACGATCTTTTTCGGCGTGTGTGGCGCCCCGATTGGGAGGCCTTTGGACGCGTGTTCCGGCTTGGTGTTCCTATCGGCCTGACCAACCTGTCGGAGGTGGGGTTGTTTGCGGCTTCGTCGTTGATGATGGGGTGGCTGGGGACGGTGCAACTCGCCGCGCATGGCATCGCGCTGCAACTGGCCAGCCTAGCTTTCATGGTTCATCTGGGTCTGTCCAGTGCCGCCACGGTGCGGGTGGGAAACGCCATGGGACGCAAAGATGCGGAACACATGGCGCGGGGCGCACGGGTTGCGGTCGGAGCGTCTTTGATTACGTCGCTGGTGACTGTGACGCTGTTCCTGACGATTCCCGAATTTCTGCTGAGCCTGTTCCTTGATCCGAACGAACCCCAAAGGGAGGCCATCCTGGCGGCCGGCGTTGTGTTGCTTTACGTGGCGGCGCTTTTCCAGGTGATGGACGGGATGCAGGTCATGGCGCTGGGCTTGCTACGCGGGGTGCAGGACACACGGGGACCTATGATCATCGCTGCAATCAGCTATTGGGTGATTGGCGTGCCGAGTGGCTATGCGCTCGGCTTTGCGCTGAGTCTCGGGGGTGTTGGCGTATGGAGCGGGTTGGTGATCGGACTGACCTTTGCGTCGGCCCTGTTGATGTGGCGCTTCTGGGGACCTTGTTTGCGGAGGCTGCGTCAGCGTTTTGCCTGAGGATGTCAGGGGGCGCTGCCCCCAGCCTTGAAACCGCACAAGGTTTCCAAGGCTACCCCCGTGGTATTTGGGACCATTGAGAAAAGTTGGTTTGTGTGCCGAAGCTGACGCGATAGCGTTCTGCCGAGCGAGGGAGGAAGCCATGGGAACCATACTGGATCAGGACGCAGGAGAAATTCTTGCGGCATTGAGGTCGGGGGGCGTTACGGCAGAGACGCTGATGGCCCAAACGCTGGAACGGATCTCAATCCGAAACGGGGCAGTGAATGCAATCGTTGATCTGCGCGACCCGAACAGTTTGATGGCGGAAGCGCGCGACGCGGATGCGGCTGAAGTCAAGGGGGCATTGCACGGGCTGCCGATCGCTGTAAAGGCGTTGGCGGATGTCAAAGGCACGCGTAACACGCAAGGCTCACCACTTTTTGCGGAGCATCTGTCGGAAAAAGACAGTGCTTTCGTGGCCGCGATGCGTGCGGAGGGCGCGATTTTCATCGGCAAGACCAATGTCCCGGAATTTGGTCTGGGCAGTCACAGCTACAACCCGGTGCATGGCGTAACACGCAACCCATATGCATTGGATCGTACGGCGGGCGGGTCGTCTGGCGGGGCGGGGGCCGCATTGGCGACGGGGATGGTGGCCCTGGCGGATGGCAGCGACATGATGGGCAGCCTGCGCAATCCGGCGGCCTGGAACAACGTCTACGGGTTCCGCCCCAGTTGGGGAGTGGTGCCGCGTGAAGCGGGTAGCGAGAGTTTCTGGCAGCAATTGTCCACGATTGGACCCATGGCGCGCAGCCCGCGCGACGTCGCGCTGTTGCTGTCGGCGATGGCGCGTTTCGAGCCGCGTGTGCCGTTCAACATGCCGCTGCAGAACTGGACCCTGCCCGAAAAGTGCAGCACCGCGGGCAAGCGGATTGGCTGGCTTGGGGATTGGGGCGGTGCCATGCCGATGGAGCCGGGGATCGTGGACCTGTGTCGGGAAGGGCTGCAATGTCTCGAGGTCTTGGGCGCCGAGGTTGTGGCGCTGGCGCCCCCGTTTGATGCCGAAGACATCTTTTGGGCCTGGACGGATTTGCGCAGCTTTGCCCTTGCCGGAGAGTTGGCGTCGTTATTTGACGATCCTGTTGCACGACAGCGTCTGAAACCGGAGGCGCAATGGGAAGTCGAGCGGGGGCTCGTCATGGACGCACGCGCCTTGCACAGGGCGAATGCCGTGCGGGCGGCGTGGTTTGCGCGGGCCGCCGGGCTGTTTGAGCAATATGACGTTCTGGCGCTCCCGGTGGCGCAGTGCTGGCCTTTCCCGGTGGATTGGGAATGGCCAAGCGAGATCAATGGTGTGGCGATGGATACCTATCATCGCTGGATGCAGGTCATGGTGCCGGTCAGCCTTTTGGGGCTGCCCGCGATCAGCGTGCCTGTCGGGTTCAACGATCAAGGTTTGCCGATGGGCGTGCAGCTGATCGGGGCGAAGGGGAGCGACACCGCGCTCCTCGAAGTGGCACAGGCCTATCACGAGGCAACGTTCTGGCCGCAAAAATATCCGCCAAACATTCACGAAGGTTGATTTGTACCGGGAATCCCTGTCTCTTGGTCGCTACGCGCAGACATGCAGAGGGAGGAATGCATGCCGAAGGCACCAAAACAGGGTGTACCCGAACTGGGTGCAGTGACAGGCGCAATGCTGCGTGAGGCACTGCTCAGAGGGTGGAAGGATTTCAAGGTCAAGCCGGGCTACGGGATTGCTTTTGCGCTGTTTTATGTCATCGCGGGTTGGTTCATGGCGTGGATTACCGTGGCGACTGGGCAGAGTTATTGGTTGGTTTTTGCCGCGATCGGGTTCCCATTGATCGGCCCCTTTGCCGCCGTCGGCCTATATGAGGTGTCGCGCCGTCTGGAACGGGGTGAGGCGATGGACTGGTACGCGATATTCGGTGTGATCGGACGGCAGAGCAAACGACAATTGCCGTCGATCTGTGCGGTGATCATTATCGTTTTCCTGTTCTGGTTCTTTCTAGCTCACATGATCTTTGCCCTGTTCCTTGGGTTGTCGACCATGACCAATGTGTCGAGCTCTTACGAGGTCTATCTTTCTGGAAGCGGTCTTCAGATGTTGGCGTTCGGTACGGTGGTAGGGGCCGCGTTTGCGCTGTTGCTGTACATGATCACGGTGATTTCTCTGCCATTGTTGCTGGATCGTGAGGTCGATTTCGTCACGGCCATGATCACCTCGTTTCAGGCGGTGCAGGCGAATTTCGTGATCATGATCGTCTGGGCCATGATCATTTCCGGGTTGACATTTGTCGCGATGGTCCCCGCCTTTCTGGGATTGCTGGTAGTGTTGCCGCTATTGGGGCACGCCACTTGGCACCTTTATTCCCTGATGCAGCACGAAGCGGAGTAGGGCGGGCTGATCTAATCCTCCCGCCCCATGGCCTTGAGGCGTGCACGTAAATCGGCTGCATCGGGGTGGTCGCTCTCCAACGCAAAGACGTAGGCGTGAGTCAGGTAGAACCCGCGCGCGATGTCATCACTGGCAGCCTCAGCGGCCTGAGAATAAAGAGTTACCAGCGCCGACCGGTCATTGTCGGCATGCGCCGCGAGCAGGCGCTGATCGAGGTCTCTCATTCGGTGGCGACGGCGCGATGGGCTTCAATTCGACCGGCGACCCAATCATGGAAGCAATGCGTTGGGCCATCCATTGCGGGAGAGAAGCGTCCGCCGTCAAAGCCGATAGCGTGGCGCCCCTTCTGCATGCTTTCCACAGCCATGATGTCCTCCTCGAACACGACATACCACTGCTCCGCGTTCTTTTTTCGAAGGCTATCGGAAACATCCGGTTGAGCGTAGTAGATATGTGCTGTTTCGATGGTGCGGTCGACTGACTCTGGGCGCAAGACGATGGCGAACATGTGATCTCGCTGCACTCCGACCATAACGTTGGGCAGGAAGGTTAGGTATTCGCCAGCAGTATCCCACTTTTGGGACAGACCCGGAAAATCTGGAAAGCGGGTTCCGTCTTCATCTTCGATCTGGCGATACACATGTGTGCCCTGACCCGAGAACAGACCGGGTTCCATGATATGGTAGTGATCTTCGAGTCGGGAATAGCTGTTCAGGCCGGGATGCACCCATGGCAGGTGGTAGCTCTCGCAGTAGTTTTCCACGACCAGCTTCCAGTTGGTTTTGAGATCAAAGCGGATAATGCTGTCTTTGCCGCCGTGGTAGACCGGGCCAGAAAATTCGGACCAACGTTCTAGAAGCTGCGCGTGCATATCTTCGAAAGCAGGCGCCTCGCCAGAGATGTTGACAAATACGACGTCGTTCCAGATGTGGCTGCGGACTTCGAGAAGACCGAGATCATCCTTAATAATGGACTCGTGCGTGTTGAAACCGGGGCCGCCGACATGGGGGGTGCTGACCAAACGCCCGTCCGTACTGTAGCACCAGGAGTGGTAGGGGCAGCGGATCGCGCCCTCGATCTTGCGTGGTTCCTCGATCAAGATCATGCCACGGTGGCGGCAGACGTTCTGGAAGACGCGCACTTTGCCAGAACGGTCGCGGATCATGACGAGCGGCATGCCGAGAAAGTTGACCGGAACGGCGTCGCCGATCTCCGGGACCTCGTGAGCGACGCCTAGCCCCGACCAAGTCGAGAAGAAAAGCGCTTGCTTTTCTTCATCAAAAATCGCGGGGTCGGTGTAATGCGCGTTGGAAAGCCCATTGGCGGTTTCCACGGGGCGGCGGACGGCGGCAAGGTCAGACGGGGTTGTCGTCATGGCGAATCTCCGTTTCGGTGTCTTGATGAAGGTAGTCCCCGTCTTGGGACACGGGATTGCCAGTTCGCGACATGGAAGGCCATGGAGTACGACATGAACCCGAGTCCGGGCCCTTTCAGCTGAACTGTCGATCCAATTGCAAGAGTTTGCGATGGTAAGGCATCAACTCTTCCGGGCTGCAAAAACCGACAGAGCGTGCGGCCTGAAGCACCGATGCGGTATCCTTGCCAAGATGTTCATATACCAGACGGGCAGCGCGGCATCCGGTTACGGTTTCACGTACGGTGCGGGTGGCATAGCCGATCCAGTAGTGGTTCTGGAACGAGGCAACACGGCTGAGATAGTTGAAGGAGGTCGCCATAGTGCGGGCATGGCTTACCAGAGCGGCGACGCCGTCTTCCTGGGGAAGAATCACGCCGCGGAATTCACGCGTGGCGCTGTCGGTGGGCAGGCCTTGCTCCTGCATGGCTTCCTTGGCTTCATAGCCGCGGATGAACGTGTGGTCGTCCTTGCGAAAAACATAGACGAGGCCAACAATGATCAGTTCCTGTTCAATGAAACTGCGCCGGGAAAAACGATAAAACCCATCCGGAAAGACGTCCTGCGGGATGTCGGTCATTCCGGTGCCGACATAGTCAGCAATCAATGGGTGGTTGAGTACTCCTTTTTCGACATTGAGGTCTTCGAGCGGTTCAAGAAGGATACGGGCGTCGACGTCGAAGAAGGTACATATGCGGTGCAGAACGTCGGGTCTTGGGAAGCTTTCGCTGGACAGGTAACGATTGAATTGCGTTCGGTTGATTCCAAGCTCTCTGCATAATCGGGATACAGATGGATAGCCGCGCGCGAGAATCCGCAGGTTCTGCCCAAGCATCTGGCGCAGTTCCGCTGGCGATTTCTGCGGACGTAAGGAAGAAGTTCCGTCGTTCAATTCACCCTCCGGTTGGTTTCTTCATGGTACATTCTACCATTTGCTGCTTGTATTTAGTTATCACATTTGAAGGTGATGCGATTTAGCATCAACTTGACGCATAGTGGCATCAGGTATGCTTCAAGTCGACACAATTTTGCGGACACAGACGCGGAAATTTCAATGTCACCCTCCAGCTTCTTTTGTGAAACTCAGACAAGAGGCGAAAAGGAGTTAGAACTCAAATGCTTGGCGTGGTGCTCTGGAGTGATACGAATGACAACAAAGCCGTAATCTGGTGCGAGGATCACGGAGATTTGGCGTTTTTCAATGGTGGGTCCGAGCAACCTGACGCTCTATTGGGACTCGATGCAGGTGATCTGGTGCAGTTCGAGCTCAGTGAAGAGCGTCATCAGCGTTATGCCAAGAATCCGCGCCCCGTAATGCATGGCGCGTATTCAGGACTCTCCGATACGTTGTGCGCGCAGACACCGGACAAGGTGATCGAACGCCGACCCGCCGGCAGGCAGGCAACTCGTGCGGGCTTCGAAACGGGTGACGTTATTTCCTTTGCTGCCGCCAGAGCGCGCCAATCAGATCGCACGCTGGAGCTGGTCTGAGTCAGGATTGTTCATCTCCGGACAAAAAAGGGGGCCGTGAGGCCCCCAATTTCAGTGTGCTGTCGGCCGAGCCTTAGGCCGAGCCGCGCGACAAGGCCGCGACGCCGGTCCGCGCCACCTCGATGAGCCCGAGCGGGCGCATCAGGTCAGCGAATGCATCGATCTTTTCCGGAGCCCCGGTGATTTCGAAGACAAAGCTTTCCAGCGTGCTGTCCACGACATTTGCACGGAAGATATCGGCCAAACGCAGTGCCTCGACCCGCTTGTCTCCTGCGCCGGAAACCTTGAACAGGCCCAGTTCACGTTCAACCGAAGGGCCCTCAACGGTCAAGTCGTTGACCTGATGCACCGGCACGATGCGACCCAGCTGGGTTTTGATCTGCTCGATGACCTGCGGCGTGCCTTTGGTGACAACGGTAATACGTGACTGGTGCCCGGTGTGGTCGATCTCGGCCACGGTCAGGCTTTCGATGTTGTATCCCCGGCCCGAGAACAGGCCGATGACGCGGGCGAGCACGCCCGGTTCGTTGTCCACCACGACGGCGAGCGTGTGGGTTTCCTGCACGTCCGAGAAATTGGGGCGCAGGTTGTAGGCGGAATGCTTGGTCGAGCCTTTTTTGATTTTTAGAGCAGCCATCTTTCTTATCCTTACACCAGAACCGCGCCGCCGGCTTCGATCGCACCTTGCGTCGAAGCTTCGCCCAGAAGCATTTCATTATGTGGCTTGCCCGATGGGATCATCGGGAAGCAATTTTCGTGCTTTTCGACGAGGCAATCGAAGATCACCGGGCCGTCGTGGTTGATCATTTCGAGGATCGCGTCATCCAGATCATCGGGGTTGTCACAGTAGATACCCTTGGCGCCAAAGGCTTCGGCGAGCTTCACAAAGTCGGGCAGGGCCTCGGACCAGGAATGCGAGTAGCGTTCACCATGCAGCAATTCCTGCCACTGGCGGACCATGCCAAGGCGCTCGTTGTTGAGAATGAACTGTTTCACTGGCAGGCGGAACTGAACTGCGGTGCCCATTTCCTGCATGTTCATCAGCCAGCTGGCTTCGCCCGCCACGTTGATCACGAGGCTTTCGGGATGGGCCATCTGCACGCCAATCGACGCCGGGAAACCATAGCCCATGGTGCCAAGGCCACCGGAAGTCATCCAGCGGTTCGGGTCTTCGAAGCCAAGGAACTGGGCGGCCCACATCTGGTGCTGGCCGACCTCGGTGGTGATGTAACGGTCTTTGTCCTTGGTCAGGGCTTCGAGACGCTGGAGGGCATATTGCGGTTTGATCACCTTGCCTTCCTGCTTAAAGTGCAGGCAGTCCACTTTGCGCCATTCGTCGATCTGTTTCTGCCACTTGGTGATGCCGTCGCGGTTGAGATTGCGCCCGCGCGCCTTCCAGACCTTGAGAATATCGTCGAGAACGCTGGCCACGTCGCCCACGATCGGAATGTCGGTCTTGATTACCTTGTTGATTGACGAAGGATCAATGTCGATATGCGCCTTTTTGGACTTTGGCGAGAACGCGTCGATCAGACCGGTGATACGGTCGTCGAAACGTGCACCAACGTTGATCATCAGGTCACAACCGTGCATTGCCATGTTGGCCTCGTAGAGACCATGCATGCCGAGCATACCCAGCCAGTGCTTGCCTGAGGCCGGGTATGCGCCCAGACCCATCAGGGTCGAGGTGATCGGAATGCCCGTGGCTTCGACCAGTTCGCGCAACAGTTCGGAGGCCTTGGGGCCGGAGTTGATGACGCCGCCACCTGTGTAGAAGACAGGGCGCTCCGCAGTCTCGAGCGCTTCGACCAGTTCGTTGATCATCTCGATGTCGCCCCGGATCTGAGGCTGGTAGTTGGAAGTGTTGGTGGCCTGCGGTGCCGTGTATGTGGCCGAGGCGAACTGCACGTCCTTGGGGATGTCGACAAGCACCGGACCGGGACGGCCCGAGCGCGCAACGTGGAAAGCCTGATGGATCGTCTCCGACAGGGTCGCGGTGTCCTTGGCCAGCCAGTTATGCTTGGTGCAGGGGCGGGTGATGCCCACGGTGTCGGCTTCCTGGAACGCATCCGAACCAATCATGAACGTCGGAACCTGACCGGAAAGCACGATGATCGGGATCGAGTCGAGCAGCGCGTCGGTCAGACCGGTCACGGCGTTGGTGGCGCCAGGACCGGAGGTCACGAGTGCAACGCCGACCTTGCCGGTCGAGCGGGCGTAACCTTCGGCGGCATGAACGGCGCCCTGTTCGTGGCGCACGAGGATGTGGCGAATATCGTTCTGCTGGAAGATTTCGTCATAGATCGGCAGGACAGCCCCGCCGGGATATCCGAATACCGTGTCCACACCCTGATCCTTGAGGGCTTGGACTACCATTCTCGCTCCGGTCATCTGACGTGCCATCTGTCTCTCCGTTTACACCGTCATCATTTCATTCACACAAAAAAGCCCCCGATCATCTGACGGGGGCGCATGGGGTTCCAATATGGTGTCCGTTACCGGCCCATGCGCCAACATCCTACGACTACGACTAGCGATTGCATCGTCTGGTTTCCCTTTTGCGTTCGAAGCGGACCTTATTTGCGCCGCGTCGCGGCGTCAACCGCGAATGGGGCAGAAAATGTGTCTTGAGGTGATGTTTTTCTTTCCGATTATTGCGCAAATACCCGGTTTGGCGGACATATGCGCAAAAGCGGGGCGGCGAAATAGGTGCTGCGCGCAAAAATTCAGGCGCAGCACCGTTTTGCAAAGTCACTTGGCGCGTTTTTCGTCCACCAGCGCCAGCATGTTGTCCAGCGGCAAGTAGCCGCGCAGGAGTTGGTCCTGAAGAACGAACGTTGGCGTGCCCGAAATCTGCAGCTTTTGCGCCAGCGCCCGTGTCTGGCGGATTTCCTCTGTCACTTCGGCACTGTCCATGGCCGCAAGCAGGGGCGCGGCTTCGAAGCCGAGGCTTTCTGAAATGCGGGTGAGCGAGCCGGCGTTGATGTCTCCCTTGAAGGTGATCAGCGCGTTGTGTGCGAGTTTGTACTCGTCATCCCCAAGAGTGTTTTTTACGGCGATCGCATATCGCGAGCTGAGCACGGAAGCTTCTCCGAGGATCGGAAACTCCTTGACGATCATGCGGATATTTCCGTCGGTCTCGATCAACTGTTCGACCTCGTCGAAAGCCTTTCGGCAGTAGCCGCAGCGGTAATCGATGAACTCGACAAGCGTTACGTCGCCTTCAGGATTTCCGCCAACCCAAGAGAAACCGTCGTTGAAAATTGCGTCGGCATTGACCTGAACCAGCGCCAGATCATGCGCGGCCTCTGCGGCGGCATTTCGTTTTTCAAGAAGCTCGACCGCCTCCATGATCACTTCGGGATTATCCAGAAGATAAGCCCGGATTTCGGCGCGAAAGGCCGCGCGTTCGTCCTTGGACATGGAATCGATGTCAAAAGCCAAGGCTGGCGACGCCGCAAGGCCAAGGGCGAGAAACGAGGTTGAAAGGAAGCGTTTCATGAGTGTCTCCGTCACTTTTGGGCGGCACGCTTGGCGGCCACGATGATGTCTTCTGCACGCCGCCATGGGCCAGACCCGCGCGGTAGCAGGCCGCTGGCGCGTTTGGCATGGATGGCGGCATCCTTGAGTCGCCCTTGCAGGGCATAGCGTTCGGCAGTGGACAATGAGGCCATGCCATTGTTACCGACCTGGGCGTAGGCAGAGCCAAGGTCGCGTAGAATGCGGGGATCGCGAAAGTCGCGCTGTCGGGCCTTTTCCAGGTGTTTCAAAGCCTCTTTCGGGCGATTGACTGTCAGAAGGGCGCGGCCCAGCCCGCCAAGGATCAGCGGGTTTCCCGGCGCCAGTTCGGCGGCGCGAGAGTAAGCCTTGACCGCGTCATTGAACTGGCGGCCTTCAAGCAGGATTTGCCCCTTGAGATCGTAGTAGTAGGCGTCGTTCGGACGCTGTGCGATGGCCCGGTCGATACGGTTCAGAGCTGTTGTGCGGTCGGACAGGCGATGATACGCAACCGCTTCGCGCATCAGCCGAACGTCGTCGGCTTTGCTCTCTGCGGCGCGTTTCAGGGTCCAATTCGGCGGGTTGGTGAAGGCCGTGACCTTGCCGCGCGCGCGCTCGTACCAGTATTCCATTTCCGGCTGAGGCGCCGATTTGCCCGAATAGGCGGAGACGAATCTCTGCATGGCGCGCATCCTGTCACGGGTGAGGGGATGCGAGCGGGTATAAGGATCTTGGCGCGACACGGTGAGCAGCTCTTGCCCGGCAAATACCTCGTGTACCTGCACGGCGCCCAAGGGGTCGATCCCCGCTGCAGCCATGTAGCGAACACCGGATTGATCCGCCGAGGCCTCCTCCGCGCGCGAATGGGCGAGGAATTGCCGTTCGGCTGCCGACTGCACCCCAAGGGCGAGGCCGCCTGCGACGTCGCCACGCCCGCTTGCCGCTGCGGCGACAAGCGCCAGCGCCATGCCAAGTCCCGCAAGTGACCGGGCAGAATCGATGTTAGCCATGCGCCGCGCGATATGTCCGTTCGCGATATGGGCCGCCTCGTGGGCAATGACGGCCTGTAGTTTTTCCGGCGTGTCCATCTTGGAAATCATGCCGGTGTGAATGAAGATGTGCTGAGAATCGATCACGAAGGCGTTGAGAGAGCGGTCATTGATCAGCAGGATACGTACGTTTCCGCCCAAGCCCGATGCGGTCAGGAGAGGGGCGGCCATGCGCGACAAGGCGTGTTCAATGTCGGCGTCCCGCACCAATGACGCGGCGCGCGCAGGCAGGCTTGTCCAGACAAACGCAAGGCACGCCACCAAGCAGGCGGCGAGCAGTCGGAAAGCATGGATTGACGACGCCGTCTTTTCGCGGTGAAACCTCATGGGCGACAATAGGGACGAATTTGATGCGGAACTCAAGGCGTGGGGCGGTTGATCCCTTCATTGTGATGGATGTCATGGAAGCGGCGCGGCAAGCCGAGGCGGAGGGGCGCCACATCATCCATATGGAAGTGGGCCAACCGGGCACGGCTGCACCCGAAGGTGCGCGACGCGCGTTGGCCCAGGCGATGGAAACGGATGCCCTGGGATATACCGTGGCTTTGGGTATCCCCGAACTGCGGGCGCGAATCGCGCGGCTTTACGGGGATTGGTATAATGTCGATCTGAACCCCGCCCGGGTGATTGTCACGCCGGGGTCATCTGGGGCGTTCCTGCTGGCGTTCACGGCGCTTTTTGACGCAGGGGACCGGGTGGCGATCGGAGCGCCGGGATATCCGAGCTACCGGCAGATCCTCAAAGCGCTGTCGCTGACACCCCTGGATATTCAGACCGCCAATGAGAACCGTTTGCAGCCGGTTCCGGGAGACCTTTCGGAACTGGATTTCGAGGGGCTGATGGTGGCGTCGCCAGCGAATCCGACGGGCACGATGCTGGACAAGCGGGCGATGGAGGCGTTGATCGACCTGTGCGCGGAAAAGCAAGCCGCGTTTATCAGTGACGAAATCTACCACGGCATCGAATACGAGGCCAAGGCTGTGACGGCGCTGGAAATTACGGAAGAGGCCTATGTCATCAACTCATTTTCGAAATATTTCAGCATGACCGGATGGCGTGCGGGTTGGATGGTGGTGCCCGAAGATCACGTGCGGCAGGTTGAGCGACTGGCGCAGAACATGTTCATCTGTGCGCCCCATGCCAGCCAGGTGGCCGCACTTGCGGCAATGGATTGCGATGACGAACTTGAAGCCAACATGGCCGTCTATCGTGAAAACCGCGCGCTGATGATCGACGGGTTGCCGAAGGCAGGGTTCACGCGGTTCGCGCCGCCGGATGGTGCGTTCTATTTCTATGTCGACGTCAGCGCCTTCACACAAGACAGCCGGGCCTTCGCGCGCGAAATCCTTCAGGAAGCTGGTGTTGCGGTGACTCCCGGTTTGGATTTCGACCCCATTCGCGGGCACCAAACCTTGAGGTTTTCCTATGCGCGCTCAAGCGCGGATATCGCGGAAGGATTGACGCGGTTGCAGCGTTTCATGGCGGCGCGCGGTTTTGTCTGATGTCGGGGCAGGGGGCGCAGCCCCCTCGTTTGAAAATGCGGGGACTTTCAAACGTCACCCCCGGAGTATTTTTGGCAAAATGAAGAGTGGGCCGGGGTCGTGCGGTGATATAGGGTGCGGCATGGCAGCCGGGTGAGGGCAATGAGCAGGTTTTTGGCAGTTCTGGTGACATTGGTCTGGGCCAGTGTGGCGGCGACACAGGAGTTTTCCGCACTGGCGCGACCCGATATGGTCAAAAGCGGTCTGCGTGAAGGGTGGCGCGGGGCCGTTACGCTGGATCTGGCCCTGAGCCAGGGGGTGCCTTGGCGGGTGTTTCAACTGGATGAGCCTCGCCGTCTGGTCATGGATTTCCGCGAGATCGACTGGAGTGGTGTCAAGGCGGCGGATTTCGGTGCGGTTGAAGGCGTGGAAGCGGTGCGCTTCGGCCTCTATCGTCCCGGGTGGAGTCGGTTGGTACTCGATCTCGGAAAGCCGTTGATGGTGTCGGAGGCGGGGCTGGACGTGGACGAGGCTAGCGGGCGGGCGCATTTGGTGGTTACATTGAAGCCTGTCGGACCGCTGGATTACGCGGCCGCGGCCGGGGCGCCTCATGATCCGCGTTGGGATTTACCCGAACCAACCAATGTGAAGTCCGCGCGGCCCGAGCGCCCGCAATGGGCGCCGACTGTCGTGGTCATCGACCCGGGACATGGCGGGATCGACCCAGGTGCGGAGCGGGACGGGGATCAGGAAAAGGCGCTGATGCTCGGATTCGCGCGTGAATTGCGCGACACTTTGCGCCGGGCGGGCGGTTTCGAAGTGATTTTGACACGGGATGCGGATGAATTCGTGTCGCTTGAGCGGCGGGTGGCGATCGCGCATCAGGCGGGGGCAGATGTTTTCATCTCGCTGCACGCGGATTCTCTCAGCCAGGGAAATGCGCACGGTGCTACGGTCTATACCTTGTCCGAGGAGGCAAGTGATGCGGCTTCGGCGATCTTGGCCGAACGGCATGACCGGGCGGACATCCTTTCCGGGGTGGATCTTTCGGGCGCTGATGACGAGGTGACAGACATCCTTCTGGACCTTGCGCGCATGGAGACACAGCCTCGCACACAGCGTCTGGCGCAGGAAATGGTCAAGGCCATGAAGCAGTCGACAGGCGCACTCAATCGCAAGCCGCACCGGGAAGCGGCATTTTCGGTGCTCAAGGCGGCGGATATTCCGTCGATCCTGATCGAACTGGGCTTTCTTTCTTCGCAGAAAGACCTTGCCAATCTACGAGACCCTGGCTGGCGTGCCGCCATGGCGGCGGGAATCCGGGACGGGTTGCAGGCTTGGGTAATCGCGGACAAGGCGGCGAAAGCGCTTGTACGGCAGTAACGATTGACCCGAAGCCGTCTGCCCGGCCAGTCTGATCCTGTATTTCGGGATGGTCGTAATGGTTCGTTGGACTTTTCTTCTTGGTATTCTTGCTGCGGGCGGATGTGCCCATGTCGACTATGACAATGTCAAGCGGGGCGAGTTTTCGGGGTCTGTCTACCTGCTGTGGGTTGGGCCTGCGGACACGGCGTTACTGGGAGATGGGCGGTTTCTCTATGTGCCGCGTGCGGGCGATGCACTGACTTTCAAACGGAGTTTGGATGCCAATCCTTCCGAAGGCAGCGCGGTGATCGTGCCAGAAGCGTTTTTCACTGATGGCGGGTCCATTCCCCGCGCTGTGCAGGCGATGCCGGGGTTCAATGCCTGGGGATTCGGGCCGGCATTTGTCATTCATGACTGGGTGTTCGTCGCGCGCAAATGCATGAGTGACGAGTTTCATTTCGGCGTGGACCTTGCGACGCCCGAGATGGAGAAGCTTGCGAAGATGACTTTCCGCGAGAGTGCGCAGGTGATGGCCGAGACGATCAAGACACTAGTCAGCGATCACGATGTATCAGGGGGAGACACCGTGTCCGGCCCGGTGATAAGTTCCTTCACGGCCGGTCCTGTGTCGCATCGGCTCTGGACCGAGGTGGGAGCCTGTCACGATGGAGAACTGACGCCGGAAGAGGATCAACTTCTTCGCTCGGTCAATGAAGACAAGGGGTTGCGCGCGGGGGCGGCGCTTGCCCGGGCCACGAAAGCCCGGCCGATGAAGATCGCAGAAGGGCTGGTGGCCTATGTCGTGGCGGATTATTCTGTCGATTGAACCGATGTTATGAACGCCCCACTCAATTCTTCAGCCCAAGCGCGGAAGGCTTTGACCTTGGGGTCGTGCCACCTGTCGGTCGGCCCGATCAGCGCATATCGACCATGGTCCGTCGGACAGGACATGTCCGGGAAGGGCAGGCATAACTGGCCGCTGCTCAGTTCCTCCTGGCATAGATAGATGTCGGCCATGACAATTCCCGCGCCCAGTGTCGCCGCTCGTACCGCCATGTCGAGATTGGGGAAGAACTCGCCCTTGTCGGTGTCCAGCGAGCCGGGGGCAAATCGGGCGGCCCAGAGCGGCCAGTCGGCGCGGTGTGCGTTGACATGAAGCAGCCTCTGAGAAGCGAGAGTTTCGGGTTTTTCAATACGCGGGTTTGCCTCAATTAGTTCGGGCGCGCAGGCCGGGCTGAGGCGCAGCGGGAAGAGTGGTTGCACCTGTAGATCAGGCGAACGACCCGGCCAGTGTTCCATGGAGACCCCAAGGTCGTATTCACCGGCGTCAAATCCGCCATCTCCATAAAAGTCAGTGGTCAGGCGCAAGCGGATATCGGGGTGCCGGGCGCGAAACCCATCGAGATGCGGAAAAAGCCAGCGGATCGAAAGCGTCGGCGGGCAGATGATACGCAGTTCGTTTGCTTGTGCCGTGATCCGCCGGGTCTCGGCGGCGATGGCACCAAAGGACTGGGCCAGCACTTTTTGCAGGGCGGCACCGGCTTCAGTGAGGTCGACGCCCTGATGGTGGCGGCGAAAAAGGGATACGCCGAGATTTTGTTCAAGCAGTTTCACATGTCGGCTTATGGCGCCGCGGGTGACGTGAAGTTCGTCGGCAGCGGCTATGAAACCGTTGTGACGGGCGGCGGCTTCAAAGGCACGCAGGGCGTTGAGAGGTGGAAGGCGCATGATGCACTTGGATTAGGAAAGCTGATCCAGTCTAGGCGATAAAGTGGTTTGTCGGCAAGAGTGCAGCCTTGGTAAGAAAGACCAAGGGTCAATCCGTGTGGGAGATTTTGATGGCTAATATTGAGCATTACAAACGGTTTGAGTGTTGGGCTGGTCAGGTTTCTCTGTGGAAATGGGTTAGGATACTCCCGTCTTTGGGTCAGTTTTTTAGACGTGAAGGCGGTTCAGAAACGGCGATACAGCGAGTGGCCGAGACATCGCCGCATTTATTGGTCGACTTGGGATTCAGGCGGGACCCCGCGCGTAGCTCGGAAGAACAGGAGGTCTGGTCGCGTGACGATCGCGAGATCGTGGTGTCGCGACGACTTCAGGCTGCTGCAAGTCGCGGGTAGGAAACGGCAGATTCGTGCTTAGCGCACCGGGCTTCGTGTTTTGACCCCTCGACGGGTGGTCTATATAGAGGGGTCTGACATACGGGCGTATTGGGGGCGCGAAGCGTGCTGAGATTCTTCTTTTCCTTCTTCGGGGGTATTTTCACCCTGTTGACGATGAGCGCGGCAGTGATCGCCTTGTCGATCGGCGCCGTTTTTTGGATCTATGGGCAGGAACTGCCCAGCCATGAAAGCCTTGCCCAGTACAAACCCCCGACGATCAGCCGGATTTATTCTGGCCAGGGCCGGATCATGGATGAGTTCGCAAAGGAGCGGCGTCTGTTCGTTCCGGCGGATGAAATCCCCGACATGGTTAAGCAGGCGTTCATCAGCGCAGAGGACAAGAATTTTTATACCCACAAGGGCTATGACGCGCGCGGGATCGCGGCGGCCGCAGTCGAGGCGGTGCAGTCGCGCGGTCAGAACGTTCGCGGCGCATCGACCATCACCCAGCAGGTGATGAAGAACTTCCTGTTGTCAGGCGACCGCAAGATCGAACGCAAGATCAAGGAAATCATCCTTGCGACACGGGTCGAGGAGACGTTGAGCAAGGACCAGATTCTCGAGCTTTATCTCAACGAGATCTTCCTTGGGCAGAATTCCTACGGTGTTGCGGCTGCGGCGCAGACCTATTTCAACAAGAACCTGACCGAGCTTGAGCCGCATGAGGCGGCGACGCTGGCGTCGATGCCCAAGGCACCGGGCAAGTTCCACCCTGTTCGAAACAAGGAGCGGGTGCTTGACCGGCGCAACTTTGTGCTGCGCGAGATGTATGAGAACGGATACATCACCGAGGCTGTGTATCAGTCGGAGCGGGAAAAACCGCTGCGTTCGGTGCAGAATGGCGATTTTGAAAGCTACAAGGTGGCAATGCCGCCACGCGATTATTTCTCTGATGAAATCCGGCGACAGCTGAGCCGGGATTTTGGGGAAGAGGAGTTCTTTTCCGGAGGGATGACCGTGCGGGCGACGGTGGATCCAGAGATGCAGCAGGTGGCGGCGCGGGCGCTGCGCCATGCGTTGGAAAAGTATGACCGTTCGCGCGGCGTCTGGCGGGGCACGGGTATGAAGCTTGAGCCTGAGATGTTGGGCGAAGAGAGCAAGTGGCGAGAAGCCTTGTCGGTGCTGGAAGTGCCCCGGGATGTGGATCTTGATGGACAATGGTACCCGGCGGTGGTGCTGGAAGTTGGCAAGAACGACGCGCGCGTTGGAATCGAGGGCGTCGAGGACGATGCCGGCGGGCACTGGATTCCGGCCAAGGACGTGCAATGGGCGCGCAAGCAGCTTGATGGCGGGCGGCTTGCCGGCAAGGCCAAAGTGGCCGGGGATCTGGTTGACGTGGGCGACGTGGTGCTTGTGCGTGCCATCACCAAGGATGATGACGATAGTTTCGTGCGCTGGTCGTTGCGGCAAGTGCCCGAGGTGCAGGGCGGCTTTATGGCCATGGACGTCAACAACGGCCGCGTGATCGCCATGCAGGGTGGGTTTTCCTATCAGGATTCGGTGTTCAACCGAGCGACGCAAGCCAAGCGCCAGCCGGGATCGAGCTTCAAACCCTTTGTTTATGCTGCAGCGCTGGACAGCGGATACAGCCCCGCAACCATCGTGATTGACGCGCCCATCGAGATAAACACACCGCAGGGCCTCTGGCGACCGCGCAACTCGACCAACAAGTTCTATGGACCGACCCCGATGCGGACCGGGATCGAGATGAGCCGGAACCTGATGACCATTCGACTGGCGCAGGAAATCGGAATGAACACCGTCGCGGATTATGCCGAGCGCTTTGGCGTCTATGAACAGATGGGGCAGTTCCTTGCCAACTCTCTAGGTGCTGACGAGACCACGCTTTATCAAATGGTCGCGGCCTATGCGATGTTCGCAAATGGCGGAGAACGGGTTGAGCCGACATTGGTGGACCGGGTGCAGGACCGCTATGGCAAGACGATTTATCGCCATGACCAGAGAGATTGTACCGATTGCGCCGATCCCGGCATTCCCGAAACACGCGGGCCGCGCATCGTGACCAACCGGGAACGGGTGATGGACCCGATCACGGCATACCAGCTGACATCGATGATGCAGGGCGTGGTGACGCGCGGAACCGCTTCAAGCCAGATCAAGTTGCCGGTGCCGGTGGCAGGCAAGACCGGGACAACCAATGAAGCCAAGGACGTTTGGTTTGTCGGGTTCACGTCGACCATCGTGGCCGGATGTTACATCGGTCATGATCGACCGCGCCCATTGGGAGCGGGGACCTATGGTGGCACAACCTGCGGACCTGTGTTCCAAGAGTTCATGAAAGAGGCGATCGAGAAATACGGTGGTGGTAAATTCCGTGTGCCGCCCGGTGGCCACTTCATCAAGATCGATCGCTACACGGGCGCGCGTCTTGCCGACGATGCAAGCGGAGCGCATGTGGTGGCCGAGTACTTCCGTGACGGCGAAGAGCCGGTGTTCGGCATTATGTATGACGGTGGCTTTGCCATGGGGTCGAACCTGCCGCTTGTGGAGGAGGTCGAGAAATACGGCGGGCGCGAGGTGACGACGTCAACCGGGGGTACGGCGGTTGTCGGGCCCAAGGCGGATTTCGGAACCGTGAGCTCTGGTGGGTTGTACTAACGCACCGCCTTTTGGGCGGTGCGTCTTGATGTCGAACCGGAAAACACGGCGGTCTTAACCGTCGCTTGAGCCGATCCCTGCCTGAAGAAGGTGAAGCGCAGTATGGCCCAATCGGGTGCTGGGCGTGCGCAGTTGGCCTTTCTTGGTGCCGGTCGTGGCCTCGTACACGACCTCGTCATCCTTGATCGTCACCATGACCTTCAGCGTATCTAGCGTTTCCGGGTCTATTTTGGTGGGATCGTCAGACAGGATTACGAAATCGGCGCGCTTACCGGGGGCGATGCTGCCTTTGTCGTTTTCCTCGAAATGCTGCCAGGCGGGCCAGATCGTCATTGCTTTAAGTGCGGTCATAACGTCAACGCGTTGGTCGGGGCCGAGAATATCGCCCGACCGAGTGCGCCGCGTCACGGTCGCATCAAGAATGCGCATGCTGTCAGGAAAGGCGACAGGGGCGTCGTGGTGACTTCCGAACATCATGCCGCGCGTGCGCACCCAGCCGGTGGGCGAGATATTGTCAGCATTCACTGGACCAACCGTGTGGTCGCGATGCCAGTCGCCCCAGTAGAAGGTGTGCATCGGGAACAGTGACGGGAACACTCCGAGAGCCTGCATGGTGTCAACCTGATCCTCGCGCAGGAACTGACCGTGGATCAGAACAGGGCGGATTTCACGGTCGCCATGCTTTTTTTGCGCCGCGGCAATGGCGGCAATTAGCATGTCCGAAGCGCCCTCGCCGTTGGAGTGGGTCAGGATCTGGACCCCGTTGGCATACGCCCAGTCTATGGCATTTGTGGTCTGCTCCATGGTGATAGCAGAATAGCCAAGGTAGCCGGCAGGATAGTCGCCCACCGGGTCGAAATACGGCCGATCACGCAGCGCGGTGAAGCCTTGGGGCGAGCCGTCGATGGTGAGCTTGGCGCCGCCCACGCGCACGTGCCCGTCGTAGGATTTGGAGTGGACGTCACCGATGTAGTCCCGCGCCTCGATTACGTCTGGGTAAGCCACCACGTCGATTGTAAGTTCCCCGGCCTTGTCGAGTTCATGGAGTGCAGCCACGATTTCTGGTGAGGATCGCCCTTCCTGGGCGGTGGTATAGCCGTAACTGGCCCATAGTTCGGTGCCGGCCCGCGCAAACGCGAGCATGCCCGCTTCGCCAAGCCCGCTAAGCATCGGCACCAGCGCACCGAAGAAGGCGTATTCCTCGAGCACGCCGTCAGGGTCGCCATTTGCATCGCGCCGTATCACGCCGCCGGGAGGGTTCTCGGTTTCGGCTGTGTAACCGACCAATTCGAGCGCCTTGGAGTTGGCGACGCCAAGGTGACCGGACTGGTGCACGATGATGATCGGATACTCGGTCGAAACCGCGTCCAGCTCGTCTCGGGTGGGGTGGCGCAGTTCGGCCAGCTGGGCGTTGTCATAGCCAAAACCGATGATGACGCCGACCCTGGCAACCCGGTCGGCATTGGCCTCGAGCCAATTGCGCAGGCTATCCTGAAGGCTGGCGACGTCGGTGACCTCGCCGTCGGGCGGGGCCAGAAGGTTGGCTGACATCGCCTGCAAACCGCCGAGAACAACATGACCGTGGCTGTCGACGAAGCCGGGCAGCATGGCGCGTCCATCCAGATCGAAGACTTTGGTCGAGTCGCCGCTATGGGCGACCATGTCGGCATTGGTGCCAACGGCGAGAATGCGCCCATCCTTGACCGCGACGGCCTCGGCCGTCGGCAGGGCGTCTTCAATCGTGAGAATCGGGCCGCCGGAGTAGATTGTGTCGGCGATCTCCTGAGCCACTGCGGCGGCTGGTGCCGTGCTGGCGAACAGCAATGCGGAAAGGGAAAGAAAGCGCATGGGAAATCCTTTTGATTGTGAATGAACCAGAGTGATTTTGCGGTGGTCCTTAGCCTACGCGTTTTGTGAGCGTGCGCCTAGATGCTGAGTCCTTGCCCATTGTTCACGGCTCGGCTATCACCCGTTTCTGAACAAACATAGGGCAGTCACATGCGCGCCGAAGCTCAGAATACCGTTGCGGAAATTGAAAAGTCTCTCAACCTGCTGCGTCAGCGGCTGGATTGGGAAACGGCGGAGTTCCGGCTTGAGGAATTCAACGCGCGAGTCGAAGATCCGGACCTCTGGAATGATCCAGAAGGGGCGCAAAAGCTGATGCGCGAGCGGCAGACACTTGTGGATGCGATTGCCACCGTGAAATCGATCGAGACCGATCTAAACGACAATGTCGAGCTGATCGAACTTGGTGAAATGGAAGAGGATGACGAGGTTGTCAAAGAAGCCGAGCAGGCGCTGAAGGCGCTCGCAACGAAGGCGGCTGAGAAAGAGCTTGAGGCGCTGCTTGACGGTGAGGCCGATGGCAATGACACGTTTCTGGAAATCAACTCGGGCGCTGGAGGGACGGAAAGCTGCGACTGGGCCAGCATGCTGGCGCGCATGTATGTGCGTTGGGCGGAGAAGAAAGGCTACAAGGTCGAGCTGCAGTCGGAGACCCCGGGTGAAGAGGCCGGTATCAAATCGGCGGCCTACAAGATTTCCGGGCACAACGCTTATGGCTGGCTGAAATCCGAGAGCGGGGTGCACCGGCTAGTGCGAATCTCGCCATATGACTCGGCAGCCAAACGGCACACCTCGTTCAGCTCGGTCTGGGTTTACCCGGTCGTGGATGACAACATCGAGATCGAAGTGAACCCTGCGGATATCCGGGTGGACACCTACCGTTCGTCCGGGGCCGGCGGTCAGCACGTGAACACCACCGACTCTGCCGTGCGAATTACACACATCCCGACCGGGATCGTGGTGACAAGCTCGGAAAAATCACAGCACCAGAACCGCGATATTGCCATGAAGGCCCTTAAATCAAGGCTTTATCAGCAAGAACTGGACCGGCGCAACGCTGCGATCAATGAAGCGCACGAGGCCAAGGGCGATGCTGGCTGGGGCAACCAAATCCGCTCTTACGTGCTGCAGCCCTACCAGATGGTCAAGGATCTGCGCACCAACCATGAGACCAGTGACACCAAGGGTGTGCTGGACGGGGACTTGGACGGATTCATGGCGGCAACGCTGGCAATGGACGTGGCTGGCAAGAGCCGGGCAGACGCGCAGAGCGACGACTGATCCTGCCGCGCATCAGCCTTTCAAAAGCCGATCTGCTTTCTTGCGCACCAAAACGGAGCGCAGGTCGTGCATGGCCAGTAGCAAATCATCCGTGATTTCTTCCAACTGATCATTGCTTGCCCTAGACTGGGCCCATTGCGTGGTGAGGTTCAGGTAGTCCACCGCGCGATGAATGTCGTCCATGTCCCGTTCAGCCAGAAGAGCGCGGCGTCCGTCCATCCATACCCTGATTGTCTCGACGTCTTCATCCGAAAGGGGTCGGTCGCCATGTGGTTTGACTTCGCCATTCTTGATGTTCACCACGGCGATCTGGTCCATCTCGATACGCCGCTGTCGATTCTCCGTGTCCACGCGGAACACGACTGCGCCGTTTTCACGGACCCTAAAATAATAGTCTGGCAGATCGCCGCCCATGATGTTGCCCTGTTGCCTCTGGCTTATGTCAATTTGGCGCAGAAATCCTGAATACGCTCGCAGGCAGTTTTCAGCGCTTCGTCAGACGTAGCGTAGCTGACCCGGAAGTTTGGGGAAAGCCCGAAGGCGGCCCCGAACACGACCGCAACGCCGGTGTCTTCGAGCAAGGCGCGCGAAAAGGTCTCGTCATCTTCGATCACGGTGCCGTCCGGTGTGGTCTTACCGATCAGGCCGGCGATGGACGGATAAACGTAGAAGGCGCCCTCGGGTACGGGGCAGGTGATACCATCAATCTCGGAGAGCATCGAGACCACCAGATCGCGCCGACGTTTGAACACCACATTGTTTTTGGACAGAAAATCCTGGGGCCCGTTCAGCGCTTCGACCGCTGCCCATTGGCTGATCGAACAGGGGTTCGAGGTTGATTGAGACTGGATCTTGCGCATGGCGGCGATGAGTTCTACTGGACCTGCCGCATATCCGATACGCCAGCCGGTCATGGCATAGGCCTTGGACACACCATTGCAGGTGAGGGTGCGTTCATAGAGAGCAGGTTCCACCTGGGCCGGTGTACAGAACTCAAAACCGTCATAGGCGAGGTGTTCGTACATATCGTCCGTCATCACCCAAACATGGGGATGTCGCATCAATACGTCCGTCAGGGCCTTGAGTTCCTTGCGGCTGTAACCTGCGCCCGTCGGGTTGGAGGGCGAGTTGAAAATCAGCCATTTGGTCTTGGGCGTGATTGCCGCTTCAAGCTGTTCAGGGGTTAGCTTGAAACTGTTTTCCAGAGTCGCTGCCGCGATGACAGGGGTCCCGCCCGCAAGCAGGACCATGTCCGGGTAGCTCACCCAATAGGGAGCCGGAATCACCACTTCGTCGCCGGGATTAAGCGTCGCCATCAGCGCGTTGTAGAGAATCTGCTTGCCACCGGTGCCGACCGACACCTGTTGCGGTGTATAGCGCAGCCCGTTCTCCCGTTCGAATTTGGCACAGATCGCGGCCTTGAGTTCCGGAATGCCATCTGGGGCGGTGTATTTGGTCTTGCCTGCCTCGATCGCCGCAATACCCGCGGCCTTGATGTTCTCGGGCGTGTTAAAATCAGGCTCTCCGGCGCCAAGGCCGATCACGTCTTTTCCGGCAGCCTTGAGTTCGCCCGCCAGAGTCGTGACAGCAATGGTGGGAGACGGTTTCACTCGGGAAAGAGTTTTGGACAAGAAAGTCATGGCGGCCTCGTTTGTAATCACTAAGTCAATGTCTTAGGGTGCGCACTGGACCCGTTCAAGCGAGATCGCAGAAAGGATCAGATTATGCCGCAGGACCAAGAACACGAGCAGACCGCAAACGAATGGTATGGCGACGATGTCGCGACATTTGGCGACCGTTTGGCCGCCGCACGAGAGGCCGCCGGGCTGAAGCGGGCAGAGTTTGCAAGACGTCTTGGGGTGAAGAAGATTACCGTGGCGGATTGGGAAGGAGATATTTCCGAGCCGCGCGCAAACCGCCTTCAGATGATGGCGGGGCTATTGAACGTGTCGGTTGGCTGGCTTTTGACAGGCGAAGGGGATGGTGTCGATGCCCCTGCGGATGTCGAAGGGAATGATGATCCCGGATTGATTGCATTGTTGGGGGATATCCGCGATATCCGCGGACGCATGAAAAAGGATCTCGACCGCTTGGGGCGGATCGAGGCGGCACTGCGCAAAAGGTTGATCGAAGATGAGTGAAACCCACGAAAATCGTCTCAAGCGGATGAAAATGCGTTCCATGCGGCGGGGCATCAAGGAAATGGACATCATTCTTGAGCGCTATGCAGATGATAACCTGGCGTCGATGGATGAAGATGCGCTCGATCTTTATGATGCCTTGTTGCACGAAAACGATCAGGATCTTTATCAATGGGTGACGGGCCAGAAGCCTGCCCCAGAACACTTCAGATCGCTGATCAAAGATATCTCACAAGCCATCAGCGGCGCTGAATAGTTCGTATTTTAGCGGTCTTTGTCTCATTTAACTGATTGTTCGGCTTTATCCTTCAGGGTCCGATGGAGTTAAGTTGTCGGAGACGAAGATGAGCTTTCATTCATCCATGGGGGGGAGCCCGGACCAGGGCTTCATGGCGGGCTATCTGGATTCACTTGCACTTGTGGAACGGTTGCACCGCCTGCTGTTGGATGTGATCAAGGACGAGTTTGAGCGGGTTGGCGTGTTGGAAATCAACGCGGTTCAGGCGTTGTTGCTGTTCAATATCGGCGATAACGAGGTGACAGCAGGCGAACTGAAATCGCGCGGGTATTACCAAGGCAGCAATGTCAGTTACAATTTAAAGAAGCTGGTGGAGATGGGATACATGCATCACCAGCGCTGTGAGATCGATCGAAGATCGGTTCGGGTCCGCCTGACGGAAGAGGGGCGTAAGATTCGCGACATCGTTGCGACTCTATTCGAACGACATGCCGACGGGTTGCAATCCAAGGGTGTGCTTGGACCGGAAGGTATTGAGAACATTACGCATGCCTTGCGTCGTGTCGAACGCTACTGGACGGATCAGATCAGGTATATCTACTGACTGCGCACTGCGATCCGTGGGTTTTGCGCAGGTGTAGCATCCCCAGTACGGAACGCAGGGGTGGCAGGGCCTGTTGCCAAAGACAGGCCCTGAAGCTCCCTTTTGAGTTTGCGCACCATGGCACGTTCGAAATCGGAAAAGCCAAGCGCGGTTTCGATAAAAGCATCCGGACCTTGGATGACCCAGGCCCGGAAATAACTTGAGAGCTCGCCGACATCTGCCTGACGCCTGTCTGTGCTGGCGGTATCATCCGAGCCTATGACGAGAGCATTGATCGTAATATGTGTGGGCAGGCGGATGTCGCGGGGGCGGGGGCCGGTGTTCGATTTTCCATCGCCAGAAATATCAAGCGTGTGTTTCCAGCAGGCTGGTCGCCGCGCGAGCAACGCGCCGCCAAAGGTCTTGGCTGTGCCAAGAGCCGTGGAAGGATCCATGCTGGAACGCGCGACGGTGTTGAGATGTCCGGCAAAGGATTGCAAAGTGGCAAGATCGCCAATTGAACGCCAGGGGAGAAGGAGGCGTTGGTCGTAGGGGCCACTCCATTCATAGACGGCCAGGTCGACGGGATGCGCGGGCAGGGACAGCAACGCCTCAACCACTTCCGGGTGCTGCAGCGCTGCGGCGAGGCCGTCAAGTTGCAGTCGGTATTCTTTGCTGTCAACTGATCCAGAGACATCCAGCCCAAGCGCCAATGCCTGGCGGCATTCGGCGGCGGCCACGCCCGGCAACGCCGCCAGTAATAACGCGAACAGGCCGATCTTCAAGGAGGCGCCTCCAATCGAGAGAAAACGGCGGATCCCAGTTCGCGCTCCAGCTTGCGCCGCTGCGCGCGCTCGAAATCTTCGAATCCCTGGGCCACTTCGACGAAAGCCCCTGGTCCACGCAGCAGGTGTTGCCTGTAATAATCTGATATGCTGATATTTTTTCCGGTTTCAGGAGCGGTCGTTGTCCCGGAGGTCTCAATTGCCAGACCGTTGACCGTCACCCCCGAAAACGGAAAATGGACATAGGCTTGGTGTGGCGTGAAACCTTCATTGTTGCGACCGTCGCCGCTGACATCAATGGTTTGCGCCATGCATTCAGGGGCTCGGCGGAGAAGCGTGGCCGCGTATCCCACTGCGTGCCCAAGTGCGGTTGGAAACTCTGATGTGCTGCGCTTTGAGCGCCCGATAATTGTGGCCGATGCCAGAAGATCCTGCGCGGACGTGATCATCACCCAGTCCAGCAACATGGCCTGATTATAGCGTCCACTCCATTCGAACACCGCCAATGCAACCGGCTCGGGAGATTGAAGGAATGCGGCCTGCACCTCGGGGGCGATCAACGCGGCGGCGAGACCGGCGCGTTGCAACCGGTCTTCTTCCTCATCCACCGAAGAGGACACGTCCATGGCAAGCACAAGCGCCAGCCTGCACGCGGCGGCTTTGGCCGGAAGGCTTGCCAGCGTCAGGCCCACGAGTGTGCATACGCGGATCACCAGTGCCCTGTGCTGTCCATGCTGGCCCACGGTTCCGCAGGGGGCAGCGCCTCGCCTTGTTGCAAGAGTTCGATTGAGATGTTGTCTGGTGAGCGCACAAAGGCCATGCGTCCGTCGCGCGGAGGACGATTGATCACAACGCCATTGTCCTGAAGATGCTGACACATCTCGTAAATGTTGCCGACCTCGTAGGCGAGATGGCCGAAGTGGCGGCTGTCGCTGGGAAGGCCTTCATCGCCGTCCCAGTTATAGGTCAATTCCAGCGGACAATCATGGTCGCCATCTGCGGCCAGATAGACGAGTGTGAAACGACCGGCTTCGCTTTCGTAGCGCTTGATTTCCTTGAGGCCCAGAAGTGCAAAAAAGGCCATGGATTTATCAAGGTCAGCAACGCGGACCATGGTGTGCAGGTATTTCAGGTGCATGTTGTTTCCAGTGTGGCTCCCAATCTGGCCATACTGTGCGGGGCCTCCGGGCAATTGTCGAGGGGCGCCCTGATCAGAATGACGAGCGGATGCCAATGTTCACTGAGAGTTGACGGGTATCGAAACGGCTTACGTTGGAGTCAGTCTGAAGTGCACGCAGGGTCATCGTTGGCGCAAAACCGGCATATTGCATGTTTAGGAAGGACAGGTCGACCTCACCGGCAATCGATAGGTCCTGGCGCCCGCCGGGCACTGGGATGAACCCGACACGATAATCGGGATAGTCGCTGTAGCCAACATTGAGGGAGGTGCTGATCTGGATATTTCCCAGGGGTTTCGCAAACGAGTAGCGAAGGTTCGCGGAACCGCCACGCGACGTGAAGACCGGGTTCGAATCCTCGGTATGATAGAGGCTGAGGTGCGTGCTGAGCGTGTCGCCCCTTGGAAGTTCTTGTGAAAACCCGAAACTCAGGCCGCTGAACACATCGGTGCCGTTAGGAGCATCGGTGTCGCGGCGCCACTCCCGTTTTGCGAGGATAGACAACGACTTGTTGCCCGAAAGTTGTTTGCCAACCCCCCCTTCGAGGCGCGCAAGGTCGTATGATGGGTCTCCTGCGTACCACGCACGGCCGACAATCGCCCCGACGCTCCAGACGGGTGTCTCCTTGGAGGTCCGAAACGCGTGGCGTACTCCACCCTCGAGAAGAGAATAAGCGTAGTCCGACCCGCGGGCACCGGGAGCCGTTTGTTTTGCCTCGTCAGAAAGTGAAACCTGCCGGGTGAAATAGCGACCGATGGCGCGTGTCTCGCTGGTTTCGGTTTCGTGAAAACGATAGCTGAAGCGGGCATTGAACATCGCCTCGATGCCCGATAGCGCCATGGCATCACCGACGTTCACCCCGATCACCGGGACGCCATCGATTATCATGTACCTCGACACTGAGCCGTTGTTGACGTTTGAAGAGGGGGCCACCGATGTGTCGATCCAGAAACGAAAGGGGTTCTGGTTGCGGATACGTTTGAAATCGCGCTCGACAATCCTGCGCTGAACGTCGTTGGGTGCATCGCTATGTGCACGGCGCAACCAGTATTGTGCCCATGTCAGGGACCTGTCCTGATAGGCCAAACGTGCGCTCAGGCTGGCGGACATGTAGCTTTGAACATCGCTTTGGGAGTATCGAAACGCCAAACGCGAGGACTTGCGCGCGGCATCAATGTTGCCGGAACGGGCATGCACCATGGCGAGGGCATAGTGCGCCGAAGGATCCTTGCCATCTTCGCGCAAGAAGGCGTGGGCGATTTGCGCAGCTGCCTTTGGCTGATCGGTTCGTAACGCATGCGCCATCAGTTCGCGCGCCTGAATCTTTGTCAGGACAGGGGGGACACCCTGGCTTTGTGCAGCGCCAGCCGCGAAGAGAAATACTGCGTGGGCAATAAGCGCGGTTGCTTTAGTCCGCCACATTCGTACAGATGCTCGCTTCTCCGGGCGTGTTGCATTGCGACAGGACAAAGAATCCACGTTCCAGTTCATCGTCCAGAGCGTCTATGAATTCTTCCATGTTGATCGCGCCGCCAACGGATGAGGCATTGGTGCCACCGAAAACGCCGCCATAATCTCCGATTTTTCGTCCAACTTCACCGGTGAACTCGACCTCGCCCAAGAAGCTGCCATCCGTGCCGATATCGGTAATGATCAGCGCCAAATCGGGAAGATCAGTGGGTGTCGACAAAAGCACCTGACGATCAAAAATCCCGCCGTTAACTGCCATGTCAGAGAAGTTTGCGTTGAGGAAGATCTGGCCGGTGATCATCACAGGATCTCCGGGAAGCAGCGACGGATCGACGCTACCTGGGCCAATCGGTCGGGCGATATTCGTGATCCCAACATAGTTGCCCGCATAGGAAACCTGTCCGGCGCCCGGGCCTGTACCGATCTCCGGTGGTGTAAAATCGCCTTCGCGTGTGTAATAGGCGCCTTGCAGAACGCGGTTGAATTGCCCGCCATCCCCGACGAGCCCGGCTTGCACGGAGCCATCGGTGCTTTGTCCGACCATGGCCACGAAGAAGCGGTCGAGCGAGTCCTCTTGAACGGTATAGGCTTCATACCCGTTCAAGTCGCGCGTGGCATCTCGTGTGTAGATGACATCAACGGGCGTCGAGTCCAGAGCGTAAATCTGGGCTGTCACCGTTTTGTTTGTTGCATCATAGGCGATCGATTTGAGGTTGCCCGCCAAAGACTCTGGTACCGTCAGCGTGTCTTCAGTGGGTTCCGGAGTTGGTTCGGTGACCGGGTCCTCGGTGGTTTCATCAACCGGGTTGAAAGGATCGCCGCCGCCGCACGCCGCGACGGTGGCCAGGGCGGCCATCAGGAAAAACGAGCGGATCATATCACTGCCTCAGTTACTGCTATCGCCCGGTTATCCGGGTCGTTAGGGAAATCGTCTACGAGACACGGCAAAAAGTCAACGTTGCGTCTTCAGGGGCCCGATCATTGTTGCGGCGATGTCGCCTCAATCCTGTGTTTCCAAGCTGTGGTGCCTCAATATATAGTGGCGCAACGCAAGACGTAACACGCAAGGGAATCGCCCACATGTCGCTGACATCCGAACAAAAGGCCGAAATCGACGCGCTTCGAGCCAATCCGAACCAGACGTTGCGCACTGTCAGCGATGGAATGGAGAAACATCTCTATTCGGCCATTCCGGTTTTGGATCACGGTTTTGTGCGAGTGATCGACTACATGGGCGACGACGCGGCCATCTGTCAGGCGGCCCGTGTGAGCTATGGCAAGGGGACGAAAAGTGTCCAGAATGATGAAGGGTTGATCCGTTATCTCATGCGGCATTGGCACTCGACGCCGTTTGAAATGTGCGAGATCAAGCTGCACGTGAAACTGCCGGTGTTTGTGGCGCGCCAGTGGATTCGGCATCGGACAGCCAATGTGAACGAGTACTCTGCGCGGTATTCGATTTTGGACCGCGAATTTTACATTCCCGCGCCCGAGCATATCAACGCTCAGTCGGTGGTGAACAATCAGGGTCGGGGCGATGTGCTGCAGGGTGACGAGGCCAAGCGCGTGTTGGAAATCCTCAAGGCGGACAGTGCGCGGTGTTACGACAATTACGAGGCTATGATAAGTGATGACGGACAAGCCGGATTGGCGCGTGAACTTGCCCGGATGAACCTGCCTGCCAATATCTATACCCAGTGGTACTGGAAAGTGGACTTGCACAACCTGCTACATTTCTTGAGGCTACGTGCCGATGCCCATGCCCAATATGAAATCCGCGTCTATGCCGACGCGATCTGCAACGTGGTAGCAGACTGGGTACCCGCGGCTTACCGGGCTTTCGAGGATTATCGAATGGGCGCCGTGACCATGTCCGCACAGATGATGGATTGCCTGCGTCGGATGCTGAAAGGGGAAACGGTTGAACAGGAAAACAGCGGTTTGAGCGCGCGTGAATGGCGCGAGTTTCAGGATATGTTGAGCACATGATCGGAGCCATTGCTGAAACACATTGTTTCCGTGTGGGAAATTGACAGTTTCCCGCGCGCCACTTTAGGCTGGTTTCGTTAACCAGTTTGTTGCAGCAACCGGAGCGATTGTCTCATGAAAAGAATTTACAGCCTGGCCGCGGCACTCGCGCTAGCCGCGGCGCCGGCAACGGCGCAAACCTGGAGCAGCAATGCGCCCAAAATCGGGCCCGTCAATCAACCCGAGGGCATGCTCATTCATCCTTATCCCAGCAAGGCGAACTACTGCCCAAGCGGGTTACAACCCATCACCATGGGTGGAGTGATCTGCTGCGGTACCCCCAATACCGGTGAGGCCTATTACAATCGCGCGGGGGGCGTGCGCCACAGCCATTCATCGAGTTGTCCCGAAGGTGTGAAGGGCTGTTCTTGATTGGTAATGTGGTCGGGGCACCGCGCAACAGTGCATGCCCCGAACCAAATTACAGTAGCTTGATTTCGCCGGCCATATCGCGCCCGTCGCGCCCTTGCGCCATCTCGAATTCGACTTTCTGGTTGTCTGTCAGCCCTTTGAGGCCAGAACGCTCGACTGCCGAAATATGTACAAAAACGTCCTTGCCGCCGTCTTCAGGCTCAATAAATCCGTAGCCCTTAGTTGAGTTAAACCACTTTACGGTACCGCGTGGCATACCGTTCTCCTTCTTTTCTTTCAAGTCTCTCCGTGCGCCTGCGCGGAGCGCACACCTGACCAACACCCGAATGAAATAACTTTTGCCCTGCGGACGTCGAATGCCAAATGTACTGCGGGCAGGATTGCAGGTGTTTGGCAAAAATCAAGCAAAACCCGCGTGAAAATGGAAATTGGATGCGCTATGCAGGGCATCGATCACTTGGAGGATGACATGCGCCTGTTCGGTCTGAAAACCTGCGATACGTGCCGTAAGGCACGGAAAAAGCTTCCTAATGTTGATTTTGTAGACGTTCGGACAGATGGTGTTCCGAATGATGTTCTTGAAAGAGCGCTTGCCGAATTTGGCGCCGCTTTGATTAATACTCGGTCGACAACATGGCGTGGTCTGTCCGAAGATGAGCGCAAGAAAGCACCTGTCACGTTGCTAAAGGAACATCCGGCCCTCATGAAACGACCTTTGATTGAATATGACGGGAAATTGTCTCTGGGGTGGACTGCTGAAGTGCAGGCAGCCCTTGGTTAAGTCAACGGGGCTGACTATCTGACAAGCGGACGCACTGGAGAATGTTATGCGCAACGCGGCACTGACCCTTGGGATTATTGCGGGTGTAATCGGGATGATCGTTGGCTTTTTCGGTTGGGGATATACCGAGGTCATCGAACGGTACGGTGAATTGCCGGATCTTGCGGAACAGGTGGACAATGTTCAACTCGTGCGGGCCAGCGCGCTTATTGCACCAATGCTTGCGATCGCGGGTGGAGCAATGGCCCGTGCGCGAGCGCTTTGGGGGGGCATTCTGCTTTTGGCTTCGGCAGCGGGAATGTACGCGGCATTCGGTTTCAACGTCTTCACGATGTTCCCGATTAGTTTTGCAGCTTTGGGCGGCATCCTGGCGATTGCCGCCGGCAAGCCCGACGAGGAACAGGCGCATTTCTGAGGTTAAAGCCCGCGTTTCAGGATGCGATCCAATGACAAGGGTCCTGCGCCCTTGATCAGGATGACGAGAAACAGGAACATCCAGAGCCCGCGCTGATCGAGGATCAGGCCGTCCGGAAACCGGTCAAACCATGCGCCAACTGACTTGGGATCGTTGATTAGGTGATGGCCATAGAGATCCGTCAGGGATTGCACAGTGACGAAGCCGATCATTCCTAATGCAGCGATGCGGGCAAGGAGGCCGATGATGATAAGGGCAGGGAGAATGAACTCTGCCAGAGTGCCACTGACCACAACCACCCAGTGAAACACGCCCAGCTGGCTCGAATCGTATCCAACGGCCTCGAACGCCTTCGGGAAGATCTGTGCATAGGCGCCCATGCTTGGGGTGAACACCCCTAAGAAGCCGTCGCCCAGTTTGGTCAGTCCCGATTTCCAGAAGTACCCGGCGAGGACGGCTGCAAAGAGAAAGCGGGCGACCGTTGGAAGAAGCCAGTCGAGCCGATCCAATCGGCCGGAAAGGCCGTCATATAGGGCAAAAAGTGTTTTCATGTCTCTTCCGTCAGTTTTTTGTTGTTATTTTGGTGATCGCGTTTCCGGTCAGGAGCTGAGTGAGCAGCGGACCAAGATTGAACCCGGTATCCACAAGAGCCGCCTGTTCTGCCGCATCGCCAAGTGTAGCCCCTCCAAGCAAGGACCTCATGCAAGAGGCTTCCGCTGGGGTAAGTAGATGCGGTTCGGGGTCGAAGGCGGGCCGCAGGACCAAGATGCTTTCAGGTTTTGCGGTGGGTTTGGGGCCATTGCGCATGTTGAAAGCCCAGATGCCGTAAATCGGCCAATCGGACGTCACTATTGCGACCGCAGGCGCAAAGGAAAAAGAGACGTCGCTTAGCTCAAGGGGAGTGATTGCAGCAAGCGTTGCTGGGTCAATTGGCGCTGCGTCGGCAGCGTGGTAGGCGCGTCGCAGGGCCAGTTCCAACGCCGCGACATCGCCGAGGTATCCGAGATGTGCAAGCGGTTCGAATTCAACCAAGAAGGATGGGAACTCTTGGCCATAGTGCATCATCAGTGGAGAGCTCGGCGGGTGCTGTCGAAGAAACACGCCGGAAATGGCTTTGAAGTTCTCTTCACCAAGAAGTTTGGTAATTGCGGGAAAGCCGGTTTCAAGCGCTTCGGTGAGGGAAACCGCCACATTGTTGCGGTAGACGTCAAAGCGTTTCCGCGCCAGGCGACCCTTCGCATCTTCTAGACCGTTGGGGCGATCTTTATCCGGATCGAGTAGCGCCGCGCGAAAAATTGTTTGGGAAACCGTCATGCCGGGACCTTCGCCAACGCTTGTGATGCGCGGTGGGCTTCGGCATGAAGCTCTGGCCATTCGGGCACGTCATTGTCCCATTCGATCAGGATCGGGCGCGGGCCGGATGCTGAAAGTACGTGGTCCAGCAACGCCCAGACGGGATCGACAACCGGTTTGCCATGGCTGTCGATAAGCAGCACATGGCCGTGCTCATCCGCATCTTCATCATGGCCGCCCAAGTGGATTTCTCCAACTTTATCAATAGGAAAGGCGTCAATGTAGGCGCGGGGATCATAGTCTAGGTTTGTTGCGGAAACGAACACATTGTTGACGTCCAGCAAAAGGCCGCATCCGGTGCGATTTGATACTTCGCGCAGGAAATCTGGCTCGGACCATGTGCTTTCGGCGAAGGCGAGGTAACTGGAGGGGTTCTCCAGCATCATCTGCCGCCCGATCGTGTCCTGCAAATGGTCGATATGTCGGCAAACACGTTCAAGTGTGCTTTGGGTATAGGGCAGCGGAAGTAGATCGTTGAGAAACGCGCCTTCGTGGGTGGACCAGGCGAGATGTTCTGAAAAAACAGTCGGTTGAAGCCAGTTATTCAGGTTCTTCAATCGCGCCAGATGATCGCGATCAAGCGGAGCTTCGCCGCCAATGGACAGGCCGACACCGTGCACTGAAATGGCAAATCGCTCTGACAGGTGCCGCAATTGCGCCAAAGGGCGTCCGCCGTCACCCATGTAGTTTTCGGCATGCACTTCCAGCCAGGAGACAACGCCGGGCTCTTCGAGCAAAGCCGTGTAATGTTGTGGCTTGTAGCCGACTCCGGGCGCGTCGGGCAAAGGCGTTGAGCGGGGGCGGGTATCAAACATCGAGTGTCTCCGGGTTCTGCTTACGAAGGCAAATCTCGTTCCAACGCCTCGAGCGAAGGTTGGCGCGGTGTTCCGTCGGCCATGTCGGGCAGATCGATTTCAAGGCAGGTGCCCTTGTCGACGAGTGACCAGGCGTTTCCCTGGTAATCGACGGTCGAAGTTCCGGCGCAGGTCGTACCGGGGCCTGCTGCACAGCCATTTTGACCGGCAATTGCAACACCAAAGCACTTTTCCTTGGATGCGGCCTCGACGAATGAGGATTGAGCAGCCAGCGCTGTCAGCATGGCACCTGTCAGGGATGCAATCTTGGATGTGTTAAAGGGCATGATTGTTCCTTTTGTCGTATGTCTCGTGGGAATGCTATGCTGTCCGGGTGCCGGACGCCGACAGTGTATCACGGATTGGAACAATTGAGGGGGATACGGACTCCGGACGTGCCGGAGCCCGAATTGGATCAGCTCGGAAGGTCGCGCTGCAGCGGCTCGAGCGAACCCTTGCGCATGGAGCCATCCGCCATGGCGGGCAGTTCCATGTCAGCACAGGTACCAGCATCAACCAGTTTCCATGCGTTGCCCTGGTAATCTACGGTCGAGGTGCCGGCGCAAGTGGTGCCGGGGCCCGCAGCGCAATCGTTCTGACCTGCCATGGACACGCCGTAGCATTTCTCCTGGCCAGCAGCCGATGCGGTCGTGGCATGCGCACTAACGGCTGCGGCAACGGCGCCAGCTACGGCGAGAGTCTTGATCGTTTTTGACATTTTCTCTTCCCTTTCAGGTTTCTGGAAACTCGGCCACGTTCGCCGTGGCATGGGATGAGAGTAGGCGTGTCGCAGCGTCACAAGCCAATCACGGGGTTGTGTGTCACAGACGCGTTAGGCGATGTGACGGTTTCGTGAAGATTCCTGCGCTGGAAGGTTGGTTTTCCATCAAAACTGAAACAGGCGCGCCGTTTTTGTTGCGGCGCGCCTGTCAGATTGTTGCAAAGAAATCAGGCCAAGTCAGGCGGAAGCGCCTCTTGTGACAATTGGCTCACGATCTCGTCCAACGGCTGGACCTTGCTTTGTTTCTCGCCAAGGCGACGTGTCGACACCGTGCGGTCTTCGACTTCCTTCTTGCCGATGGCGAGGATCACCGGAACCTTGCCAACAGAGTGTTCGCGAACCTTGTAGTTGATCTTTTCGTTGCGGACATCGGCTTCTGCACGCACACCGGCCGCCTTGAGCGCGGATACGACCTCGTGCACATAGTCATCCGCCTCGGATACGATCGATGCCACAACCACCTGACGCGGGGCCAGCCAGAAAGGCAGTTTGCCCTCCCAGTTCTCAATCAGGATGCCGACGAACCGCTCGAAGCTACCAAGGCAGGCGCGATGCAGCATGTAGGGGCGATGCCTGTCGCCGTCCGCCGCAATATAGCTGGCATCCAGTCGTTCGGGCAGGTTGGGGTCAACTTGGAACGTGCCGCATTGCCAGACCCGGCCGATGGCATCGGTTAGGTAGAAGTCGAGCTTGGGGCCGTAGAAGGCGCCGTCGCCCGGTTCGAGCGTATAGTCTCGGCCTACGGCCTTGATCGCGTTCTCGAGCGCGCCTTCGACATAATCCCAGCTTTCCTCGGTGCCGACACGTTTTTCGGGACGCGTCGCGAACTTGATCTCGAACTCCGGGAAGCCGAGTTCGCGATAGATATCGGCGAGGAAGTCGATGAATCGGGCGCATTCGTCCTGAATCTGATCTTCGGTGCAGAAGATATGAGCGTCGTCCTGAGTAAAGCCGCGCACCCGCATGATGCCGTGCAGCGCCCCAGAAGGTTCGTAACGCGCGCAGGAGCCGAATTCGGCCAGCCGCAGGGGCAGGTCGCGGTAAGATTTCAAACCCTGGTTGAACACCTGTACGTGACAGGGGCAGTTCATCGGCTTCAATGCGTTGACGCGGGTATGTTCATGGCTCTTGGCGCTTGCATCGTCATTTTCACCGTCTCGGCTCTCGTCCACTTCGACGATGAACATGTGATGCTGGTATTTTTCCCAGTGGCCCGACGCCTCCCACAGTTTGCGGTCAACGACCTGCGGCGTGTTGATTTCGTTGTATCCGCCCGCGCGCTGCTTTCGGCGCATGTAATCCTGAAGGGTAGTGTAGATCGTCCAGCCATTCGGATGCCAAAACACCTGGCCGGGCGCCTCTTCCTGCATGTGGAAGAGCTCCATCTCGCGGCCCAGTTTGCGATGGTCCCGCTTTTCCGCTTCTTCAAGGAAGGTTAGGTGCTTTTTGAGGTCTTCCTTATTCTTGAACGCGACGCCGTAGATGCGCTGCAGCTGCTGGTTTTTGCTGTCACCCCGCCAATAGGCGCCCGAAACGCGCATCAGCTTGAAGGCGTCTGCGGGCACTTGCCCGGTGTGCTGAAGATGCGGGCCGCGACAGAGGTCCTGCCAGTGGCCGTGCCAGTACATGCGCAGCGGCTCGTCGCCGGGAATGGCGTCGATCAGCTCGACCTTGTAGGGCTCGTTGTTGGCTTCGTAGAACTTCACCGCACGGTCGCGATCCCACACCTCGGTGGTGACAGGGTCGCGGCGGTTGATGATCTCTTTCATCTTTTTCTCGATGGCGCCAAGGTCTTCGGGAGTGAAGGGGTCTTCGCGGTCGAAATCATAATACCAGCCGTTCTCGATCACGGGGCCGATGGTGACCTTGACGTCGGGCCACAACTCCTGCACGGCGCGGGCCATGATATGGGCGCAGTCATGCCGGATCAGTTCGAGCGCTTCGGCATCGTTATCCTTGAGCGTGTTGATCGCGATCGTCGCATCGGCGTCGATCGGCCATTGCAGATCCCAGTGCTTGCCATCAACAGTGGCTGAGATCGCCTTCTTGCCAAGCGAGTTTGAGATCGATGCGGCGACTTCGGCAGGCGTAATGCCCGCGCTATAAGAACGCTTGTTACCATCAGGGAAAATAAGGGAAATATCGGCCATTAGCCTCTAGCTCCTCGTCAGTTTGGCGCCCACGGAACGCCCGGTTGCGGGTATATGGTTCGGACCGGGTTTTGCGCCTTTCGCCCCTTCAAGTCAAGCGCCCTTTCCCGCATCCGCGAGCAGCGTTAGTGTCAAAGCAAAGCAGGATGAGGACGTCATGAGCATCACACAGTTTTTCGAAAGCCCACAGGGGCGGCGCATCGCCTTTCACAAGAGCGGAAGCAAGGGCCCAACCGTCGTGTTTCTCGGGGGGTTGAAATCAGACATGGAAGGCACGAAGGCGGTGCATCTGGAAGCTTGGGCCAAGGCGCGGGGGCAGGCATTCCTTAGGTTTGATTATTCCGGTCACGGGGAAAGCTCGGGGCGGTTCGAGGACGGCTGCATCGGAGATTGGCACGAAGACAGCCTGGCGGCAGTGAACGCGCTCACTGAAGGACCATTGGTTCTTGTCGGGTCATCCATGGGAGGGTGGCAGGCGCTATTGCTTGCAAGGGCGATCCCCGAGCGAGTGAAAGGCCTGGTGACGATCGCCGCCGCGCCGGATTTCACCGAGGACAGTTACTGGGCCGGTTTCACGGACGCGCAGAAACAGGCGCTGGAAGATGTCGGCTACGTGGAGTTGCCTTCTGATTACATGGAACCTTACGTGATCACCAAACGCATGATCGAAGACGGCCGTCGTCATTTGGTGTTGAGGGAGGAGCTGGTGTTGGATTTTCCGGTGAGGTTCCTGCAGGGTACCGAAGATTCCGCCGTTTCATCTCAGGTTGCTTTGCGGCTGCTGGATCATGCTGAAGGAACGGACATGCGGTTGCTGTTGGTCAAGGGAAAAGATCACCGCTTCTCTGATGATGATTGTCTCAAATTGATCGAAAAGAGCGTCGAGACGGTGATTTCGATGTCAGAAGTATCATAATGCGAACACTTGGCAGGTTCCTTGGGCGAAGCATCATCCTGCTGTTGGTGCTTGGGGCCGCGATGTGGACGTGGGGGCCGTACGAGGTTGTTTCCGTGACACCCCGTTTTGATGCGCGGACTATTGGCCCCGATGTCGTTTCTTTTTTTGTCGAGAGAGAAGCGCGATATGACAACATCATTCCGGGCGTTGAAAAGCGGGTTGTCTGGCGTGAGACAAAGGGCGCGCGTACGGAACTGGCGATTGTGTATATCCATGGGTTTTCCGCGACTTCAGAAGAGCTTCGTCCGGTGCCGGATCGGGTTGCCGAGGCCGTTGGCGCCAACCTTGTTTTTACCCGTTTGAAGGGACATGGCCGGGATGGTGAAGCGCTCGCGACAGCAACAGTGCAAGACTGGGCGGATGATCTGGCGGAAGCTCTTGCAGTTGCGCGTATGATCGCCGACGAAGTGGTGATCATGGCCACGTCGACGGGGGCGACATTGACGGCGGCCATGTTGGATCAACCGGAAACCATGAAGGATGTGAAAGGGGTAATCCTAGTTTCACCAAATTTCGCGATTAACAACCCACTGGCGCCGCTTCTGACGCTTCCGGCGGCGCGCAATTGGGTGCCCTTGATTGGCGGAAAAGAACGCAATTGGGAACCGCAGAACGAGGCCCATGGCAAATATTGGACAACACGTTATCCAAGCGAAGCGGTCTTTCAGATGGCCGCTTTGGTCGAACTGGCGGCGGCCAAGTCTTATGCGGATGTAAAGATGCCAACCTTGTTCTGGTATTCGGATGCGGATCAGGTGGTATCTGCAGCAGCAACACGTGAGGTGATATCCCGATGGGGAGGGCCTGCCGTCGTAAAGCCGCAAGTGCTCCGCGATGGTGTGGACTTAAGCGCGCACGTGATCGCAGGGGACATACTGTCTCCAGCAGGCACACCTTTCGCAGTTTCTGAAATATCTAAATTTATCAGTTTTTTAAAGTAAGTAATTAAAGTCATGCAGAAACGTATTAGCCTCATTACTCTGGCCGTGGCCGAATTGGAGAAATCCGCCAGGTTTTATGAAGCGCTTGGGTGGAAGCGCGTACCCAGCCCGGGTGGTGTCATCGCTTTTGACCTGATCGGCCAGTCATTGGGGCTCTATCCCAAGGAAAAACTGGCTGAAGATATGGGAATAGACGTCAACGAAATTGGCGGATTTTCCGGGATCACTTTGGCCCACAACGTGCGCAGCGCCGGGGATGTCGCGCCGATGCTCGCGGCGGCCGAGGCGGCTGGCGGTCGCATTCTACGGCCAGCGGGCGATGTGTTTTGGGGTGGACACATGGGTTATTTCGCAGATCCCGACGGGCATGTCTGGGAAATCGCCCACAACCCATTTGCGCCGCTTTCACCTGACGGGGCGTTCCGGTGGCAGGGATATGGCGAAGGGAGTTGACCTGCTTCCGACCTGTGTCAAAGTGAGTTGAGGGCCATCGGGCGAATTTCAGAAAGGTGATTTTCATGCAGGAGCCGTTGGTTCTGCTTCCGGGAATGATGTGCGATGCACGTCTATTCTCACCCCAGATTAACGCGTTGTCGTCAGATACGGTGGTGTCGGTGGCACCAATCACGCAAGGAGAGCGGGTTGAAGAAATCGCCTCGTCTATCCTTGCGGCTCTTCCCGAGAAATTTGCTTTGGCGGGTTTGAGCATGGGCGGGATCGTGGCGATGGAGATATTGCGCCGTGCTCCGCAGCGCGTTTTGCGGATCGCGTTGCTTGATACCAATCCGCTTGCCGAAACACCTGCAACGGCGGCCGCTTACGAACCGTGGATTGTTGGAGCCAAGGCGGGGCGTCTCGAAGATATTCTTGGCGAAGTCATGCGGCCAGAGTTTCTAGGGCCCGGGACACACCGCAACGAGGTTCTTGCGTTGGTCCGAGAGATGGGGCTCGCTTTGGGGGCGGATGTGTTTGTACGTCAGGCACGGGCACTGCAACGCCGCCCTGATCAACAGAAAGCCTTGCGGCAATGCAAAGTGCCCGCACTGATCCTGTGCGGGGAGCACGATGGTCTGACGCCTGTGAAACGACACACTTTCATGGCGGAACTGATGCCTTATGCCGAATTGCGCATCATTGAGGCGGCCGGGCACCTTCCGACGCTCGAGCAACCCGAAGCCACAACCCGGGCGCTTCGGGAGTGGTTGAAGCAACCTTTTGTTCTCAGATGAAAAAACGGGCCCGGGATCGTTGGCGACACAAGGTGCAGCGGTTTCAGAATTGGGTGACAACACGTGTGCCGCCGGGGGCGCGTTTACTGCTTGGTGTTGGCCTAATCGTGATGGGAGTGTTCGGGGTCCTGCCTGTGCTTGGCTTTTGGATGATTCCGCTTGGGGCGGCAATTGCCATGCTGGACCTGCGTTCGATTTGGCGATGGATAAAGGCGCACGTCACGCGCCGTTGAGGTCTTTCATGACGCTTGCCGCAATCTCGATTGATCGTTTTCGCGCCGTGTGGTCATGAATCATTCCATTCATGATGATCTCGTCGGGATGATACCGCTCCATAAGCCTGCGGAGGCGTTCATGCACGATGTCTGGCGTTCCTACTGCGCTGATCCTCAAGGCGTGATTGACCATGCGCAATTCGGCCGGGGTGGCAATGTCGGATAAATGTTTGATAGGCGCGGGCAGGGGGCCTGGATGCCCGCGCCGCAGATTTAGAAAACCCTGTTGCATAGATGTCTGCAGGTGTTGTGCCTCGGTTTCCGTTTCCGCTGCAAAGACATTCACGGCAAGCATGAACCGGGGCTTGTCGGTCAGGCCGGGTTGGAAATAGCGCCGGTAGATCGTGACGGCCTCGTCCAACGCGTCCGGTGCGAAGTGAGAGGCAAAAGCATATGGAAGGCCCAACTTTGCAGCGAGCTGGGCGCCGAACAGGCTGGATCCGAGTATCCAAACCGGAACGTGGGTTCCTTCTCCGGGCACGGCTCTGACTGGTTGGTCGGGTGCTGCGGGTTGTAGAAAGCCAATGAGTTCAACCACGTCTTCAGGGAAATGGTCGGTACCCGACATGCCCCGGCGCAAGGCGCGGGCGGTGTTCATATCGGTTCCCGGTGCACGTCCCAACCCAAGATCAATGCGTTCCGGATGAAGCGTCGCCAATGTGCCAAATTGCTCGGCCACGACAAGCGGAGCGTGATTTGGAAGCATGATTCCGCCAGCCCCTACCCGAATGCTTGCGGTCGCAGCAGCTATGTGGCCAATGACAACTGCGGTCGCCGCGGATGCGATGCCCGGTGAATTGTGGTGCTCGGCGAGCCAATAACGATGAAAGCCAAGGGTCTCGGCGTGGCGCGCGAGGTCTGTGCTGTTGGCCAGAGCATCGGCTGCTGTGCCGCCCTCGGGGACAGGGGAAAGATCAAGAATTGAGTATTTCGTCATGGTGCCTCCACTCCGCGCATAGAGTATTGGTTTGTTTCACGGAAGATGCATCCCCATTCATATTCAGGAACAAAAAACGGGGCCGTGTAGGCCCCGTTTTTGATTTTTGGGTTTTACGCTCAGACAGCCGCGATTTTTGGCTTTGTGGAACGTTTGCTCGGCTCCTTGGGAGCATCGGCGTTTGCATCGATGAATTCGAGTACCAGCGGGCGGATGTTATTGCGCCAACTTTTGCCGGCGAAAATACCATAGTGCCCCGCTTCGGGTTCGACATAGCTCGCCTTTTTCGAGTCCGGAAGGCCCGTGCAGAGATCTAGCGCGGCCACGCATTGACCGGGCGCGGTAATGTCGTCCTTCGCGCCTTCGACCGTCTTGACGGCGACTGTCGTGATTTTGCCAATATCGACTTTGCGACCGTTGACCACGAACTCGTTGTTCGCGATTTCGCCATTCTTGAAGATGCGTTCCACGGTCGAGAGATAAAACTCTGCCGGCATGTCCATGACGGCAAGGTACTCGTCGTAGAAACGGTTGTGAGCATCGTGATCCGATGCCTCGCCGCGCGTAACACGTTGAATTTGATCGGCAAAAGCCTTGGAGTGACGATCTCCGTTCATCGACATGAAGGACGCCAGCTGAAGCAGGCCCGGATAGACCATGCGCCCGACGCCGGGGTATTTGAAGCCGACGCGCTGGATCATCATCTCTTCGAGTTGACCCATGGTCACGCGATGCCCGAAGTCAGTCACTTCGGTTGCGGCGGCATTCGGATTGATCGGGCCGCCAATCAGCGTCAACGAACGCGGCTGCGCCTTTGGGTCTTCCTCGGCCAGATAAGCGGTGGCCGCAAGGGTGAGAGGGGCGGGCTGGCAGACTGCGATAACATGGGTGTCGGGGCCAAGTTCCTTGAGGAAGTCCACGAGGTAAAGCGTGTAATCCTCGATGTCGAACTTGCCTTCGGAGACCGGAATGTCGCGGGCATTGTGCCAGTCGGTAATGTAGACCTCGCAGTTGACAATCAGGCTTTTGACAGTCGAGCGCAGAAGTGTGGCATAGTGACCCGACATCGGCGCAACCAGAAGCACCTTGCGCGGCTGGGTTTCGCGACCGGAGACGTTGAAGTGGATCAGATCGCCGAAAGGCCGTTCCACCACTGGCTCAATGTTGACGAGGTGATCCTTGCCGTCTTCGCAGGTAAAGGTGCGGATACCCCAATCAGGCTTGACGATCATGCGTTGAAAGGTGCGCTCCGTGACCTCTCCCCATGCTGCCATCCAGGCGAAAGCCGGGTTGGGGACCATCGAAAACATTGGATAGGAAGCCATGGCAGACGCAGTCGCACCCAACCATTGGTTCGTGTTCCGGATTGTCTCCATCAGGTCGTACGTGGCCATGTACCGCATATGCGTCTCCTTTACCTAAGGGTATGCACCCGTCCGACAGCGCCCTATACTAATGTTCACTTAGGGCGATACATTGAATGCTGCGTAGCGGCGAGAATAGGGCGAATTTGTAACCATGACAACAAACGAGAATGACGCAGGTCCAAATTTGGAACGTCTGAACGAGAATCTGGGTAAGGTCGAGGTTCTATCACGGCGCTTGGTAGAGGTTATGGCGCGCCGTAAGCCATTGAGACCGGACCTGAATTCGCCTGAGCCGGAAATGTTTGTTCATGCTGCCAACGCGTACTGGCAGGAAATGATCAACAATCCGGGCAAGGTTCTTGAGAACCAGCTCGAGCTGTGGAGCAAGTCGGTAAAGCACTTCGTTGACGCACAGCATTTGTTGATGAAGGGACAGATTGCTGCGCCGCAGGATGAAACGCCCAGCGACAAGCGATTCTCGAATCCGATGTGGCAGACTCACCCTTATTTCAACTTCCTCAAGCAGCAATACATGCTGAATGCGCAGGCCATCGAGAAGGCGGTTGAGGAGTTGGATGGTCTTGAGCCGAAGGAAAAACAGCGCATCGAGTATTTTGCCCAGCAGATCGTGGACATGATGTCCCCGACCAACTTCTTGGGTACGAACCCGGATGTACTCGAGAAGGCGTTGGAAACCGACGGGCAATCCTTGATAGACGGGCTTGAGAACCTAATTGCGGATCTCGAAGCCAACAATGGTGAACTGGTTGTACGACTGGCAGATGAGTCGGCGTTCGAAATCGGCGGGAATATCGCCACGGCGCCAGGCAAGGTCGTGTTCCGCAATCGCATGTTTGAACTGTTGCAGTTCTCTCCAACAACAGAGTCCGTTCACGAGGTGCCCCTGCTTGTTTTCCCACCGTGGATCAACAAGTACTACATTCTCGACCTCAAGGAATCGAACAGCTATATCCGCTGGTGTGTGGATCAGGGCTACACGGTCTTTGTCGTGAGTTGGGTCAACCCGGATTATTCGTATGCCGACGTCGGTATGGATGAGTATATCGAAGAGGGGTTCCTGACCGCGATTTCAGAAGTCAAGAAAATCACCAAGCAGAAGCAGATCAACGCCGTGGGCTATTGCATCGCGGGCACGACGTTGAATCTCACCTTGTCGTTGATGAAGAAGCGCGGTGATAAATCGGTTAAGTCGGCCACGTTCTTTACCACGCTGACTGATTTCTCGGATCAGGGCGAGTTCACACCATTCCTGAGTGACGATTTCATTGATGGGATTGACGAGGAGATAGACGACAAGGGGCTGTTGAGATCTTTCATCATGCAACGCACCTTTAGTTTCCTGCGTTCCAACGACCTTGTCTATGGTCCTGCGATCAAGAGCTACATGATGGGGGAAACACCGCCTGCGTTCGATCTGTTGTACTGGAATGGCGATGGGTCCGGGCTTCCCGGCAAAATGGCCCACCAGTATTTACGACAACTCTGTCAGCACAATGAGTTTGCGGAAGGTGGCGTTGAGTTCTGTGGTGAACGGCTCGAATTGAGTGACGTGGACATCCCGATTTGCGCCGTGACCTGCGAGACAGATCATATCGCTCGCTGGAAAGACTGTTATCGCGGCTTCCAGCAGGCCAAGAGCCGCTCGAAGACCTTCATCGTGTCAGAGTCAGGTCACATTGCGGGTATCGTGAACCCCCCCAGCAAGAAGAAGTACGGCCACTATACGAATGCCGACAACAAGTTGGCACCCGATGACTGGATGGAGGGCGCGACTTTCCACGAAGGTTCGTGGTGGCCGCGCTGGGACAAATGGCTGTCGTCTCGCTCCGGGAAACAGATTCCGGCTCGTGAATTCGGTGATTCGGAGCACCCAGTTCTAGGAGATGCACCGGGTGACTATGTAAAGGCCAAGGCAATACGTTGATATAAAAGGGGAAAAATATTTGTGCTGCAGCGCAGCAAAAATATCTTGAAATGCTGCGCTGCAGAATGCATATTGTCTTCAGAACAGCAACGCGGGGCCTCCCACCCGCACATCGTTAAAGGAACTAGTACTATGGCTAAAGCACAAGACATGAACACCATCCTGAAAGACATGATGGGCGCATTCCCGGTTGACACCTCGGCTCTGGAAGATGCCTTCAAAAGCACCGCATCGCTGAACGAAAAGCTGAGCGGGGTTGCACTGGAAGCGGCTGAAAAGTCGTCGGAAATCTCCTCGAAGTGGACCAAAGACACCCTCGCCAAACTGGCCGAGATGTCCAAGGCCAAAGCAGAGCCCGCCGACTACGCAAAAGCCATGACCGACTTCGCTTCGGCTCAGGCAGAAGTTGCCGCCGAGAACATGGCTGCCTTCGCTGAAGTTGCGAAAAAAGTGCAGACCGAAACCGTTGAGCTGCTGATGGCTGCCGGCAAAGATGCCACCGAAGAGGCAACCGCCGCCGTCAAGAAAGCAACTGACGACGTGACTGCCGCTGCCAAGAAAGCAACCGCAGTCAAGTAAGCTGGATTACCAGCCAGTCTGCACTCATCCCTCCCTATCAGTGCAGATTGCATGGGCAGGCCGTTCGGCCTGCCCTTTCTTTTTGTTCTGCAGTCGCATAGGATTTTTCTGCAACGCGCAAATAATCTTTGGGGAGACAGACGTGGCGGACGAAAAAAAACCACTGTTGATCAAACGCTATGCCAGTCGGCGGCTCTATAACACTGAGACCAGCGACTACGTCACGCTTGAGGACATCGCCGGATTCATTCGCGATGGCCGCGAGGTTCAGATTGTCGATTTGAAAACTGGCGACGATCTCACGCGTCAATACCTGTTGCAGATCATCGCCGAGCATGAAAGCCGCGGAGAAAGTGTGCTTCCGATCAACGTTCTGACCGATCTTGTGCGTAGCTATACCACGCAGGCGACAAGCGTGGTGCCTCAGTTCTTGCAGGCGTCCTTTGACATGCTGCGCGAGGGGCAGGAAAAAATGATGGAAAGCATGGGCGGGGGTATGAAAATGCCAGGCCTCGAAGCCATGCAGCAGCAGCAGGAAGCCTTTCTGAAGGCCATGACCGGCGGCGTGGGCTGGCCAGCCGGAACGACGGGTGCCGAAGCGGGGGACGCGCCAAAGGAAGACGCAGGAGAGGATCTTGATGCAATCAAAAAACAACTCTCTGAGCTTCAGGAAAAACTGAGCAAGCTGAAATAATAAAGAGGCAGGACATGAAGTCCTGCCCCGAAAAGTCCAAGCTACCGAAACAGGTTCAGGTGCCGTAGGCGCGGAGTTCGCCCATGACGTCATTGGCGGCGCCAGTCAGGGCTCCTGCGATGATGTCGAGTTCATCCTTTTTCAGGCGCGCGGGCAAGCGTACATCACAGGCCTTCATCAGCATCTCGCGTGTTTGCGGCAGTTCCGGCAAGTCGCGGATGAATTGCCAATTCCAGAACGCACGCGCATTATCGGTGGATTGACCAAAGACCTGCACCTTGACGCCCCGGCGATTGGCCGCGGCCTGAAAGGCGAGAATCTGGTCATTGTCCAGTCCAACAAGATTGAACTGAATCGAATCCGGTGCGCGCTCTTCAGGTCCCAGTTTTTCGGGGACATTCAGCCAGGGAGACTGATTGAGGATGCCAGCCACATAGTCGTGGTTGGCACGCCCGTCGCGCACGCGACGCGGTACTTCGGGAAGCTGCGGACGAATGATCGCGGCGGACAGGTTGGAAAGGCGCAGATTGTAGAGTGGCAACTGGTTCTGCCACCGGCTAAAGGCCGCTTCGAGTTCGCCGGTATTGTCGCCAGCGGGTGCCTTGTGCTTTTGCCAATTGTGTTCGTAAGCGCCCGACATGATCACGGCGCGGGCCACGAGATCTGCATCATCAGTGACAAGAATTCCGCCTTCGCCCGCGTTAACCAGTTTGTATGATTGGAACGAGAAGCACCCGACGCGGCCGATCGTGCCTATCTTGCGCCCATTCCAAGTGGTGCCCAACGAATGTGCTGCGTCTTCAATCACCGGAATGTTGCGCGCATCGCACAATTCCATGATTGCATCCATGTCGGAGGTGTGGCCCCGCATATGGCTGATGATCACAGCCGAGATGCTGTTATCAAGTCGGCGCTCAAAATCGGCCACGTCGATGCGGTAGTTTTCGCCAACTTCGCACAAGACCGGAATGCAGTCGGCATGAACAACAGATGACGGAACAGCCGCAAAGGTGAATCCGGGGATCAGCACCTGTGCGTCGCGGGGCAGGCCAAGCGCCTTGAGCGACAGGAAGAGCGCAGCAGAGCAAGACGACACGGCCAGAGCATATTTGGTCCCCATCATCGCTGCGAATTCTTCTTCGAGAAGCGCCACAGGCGCATCTTCGGGGGCTGTGTAGCGAAACAAATCGCCGCTTTGCAGTAGCCGGTCGATTTCGGCGCGGGCAGATTCCGGGATTGGTTCTGCATCATATACGTTGGGAGGTAGAGTCATGGTTTTGGACTTTCTTATACTCGATATTCAAAAATATAAATCAATCACGAGTTCGTGCCAACAGGTTTCGAGCCCGTTCGCACGAAAAACCGTGAAACGGGCAAGCTCCGAAGTGATGCTGTGTTTTCTTCAGGGTTCTGAAAAAAAAGCTAATTCAGACCCCGAGCCGATCACGCAAGGCAAACCAAGTCATTGCCAGCACAAGCAACGGGCTGCGGAACATGGTGCCGCCGGGGAATGGCGTGGCCGGAACCCGTGCCATGGTGTCAAACCCTTCGGCTTCTCCCGCGATGGCCATCGCAATGAGTTGGCCAGCATGTGTTGCGGTGCCGACACCGTGGCCGGAATATCCCGAAGCGCTCAGGATGGAGGGTGATAGGCGGCGCAGGTAGGGCATGCGTTTCATCGTGATCGCGAGCGTGCCGCCCCATGCATAGTCGATCCGAATGTCGCGCAGGTGGGGGTAGATCTCGAGCATCGGTTTGCGCACAAGGGCCGCGATGTCGCTGGGGAAACGGTAGCCGTAGCTTTCCCCTCCACCAAACAGCAGGCGCCCATCGTGGGACAGACGGAAGTAGTTGATCACGAACTTGGTATCGGCAATGGCGACATCACGGGTCAGTACCTTGGCAATGTCATCACCGAGCGGTTCGGTCGCCGCAATGAAGTTGTTGATGGGCATCACGCGTGAGGCGACTTTTCGATCCAGGTTGCCGAGATACCCGTTGCAGGCCAGGACCAGTTGATCCGCCACGATGCGGCCCTGATCGGTCTTGACCGTGATCTTTTCGCCCCGCTCGATACCATGAACGTGGGTGTTTTCGTAGATACGCGCCCCGGCGGATTTGGCCGCACGCGCCAATCCAAGCGCAAATGCCAGAGGGTGGAGATGTCCGGCCCCCATATCCAGAGAGCCGCCCACATATTTGGGTGAAGGACACAGCGCCTGCATCTGGTCGCGATCCAGGGGCTCGATCTGATCGTAGCCGTATTCCGCACTTAGATGCTCGGTGTATTCATGTTCTGCCCGTACTTCGCGATTGGAAAAACAGGCATGGGCGATACCGGGTTTCAGGTGGCAGTCGATTTTGTGCCGGGCGACGAGATCCTTGACCAGATTCTTGGAGTCCTCGGCCAGATGCCAGAGCTTGTGAGCATCGTCGCGCCCGACGAGGGCTTCAAGGCCATCCTGTTCCATGCGCTGCCCCGAGCCCAGCTGACCGCCATTGCGTCCCGATGCGCCGAAGCCGACGCGATGCGCATCGACCAGAACAACGTCAAAGCCGCGCTCGGCCAGGTGCAACGCTGTCGAAAGACCGGTATAGCCCGCCCCCACAACGCAGACGTCCGCGCGAGTTTCGCCCTTGAGGCTTGGAGAAAGGGGGAGGGGATCGACCGTGGCCGCATACCAGCTGTCGGGATATTCGCCTTTGCGATCATTGGCATAGAGCAGGTCCATCCGGCACCTCTAGCTTCAATTTGGTTAAGTACTGCTGTCGGTGTCCAAGGGCGCCCGCGCGCCCTTGGCCCTGTTCAAGCAAGGATCACACGTTCAGCAGAAGGTGTTCCCGTTCCCAAGGGCTGATCACCTCGAGAAATTCTTCATATTCGGCGCGCTTGATGATCGAATAGACGCGGGCAAATTCGGGCCCGAGAACTTCGTGCAGCTTCTCTGCCTCGTCGAACAGGTCGAGCGCGCCACCAAGGATACGTGGAATGGCCTCGTCGCCGTCATAGGCGTCGCCCTTGAATTGTTTGTCTGGGCGTTCCTGCTCGATCAATCCGATATAGCCACAGGCCAACGAGGCCGCGATGCCGAGATAGGGGTTGCAGTCCATGCCAGCGAGGCGGTTTTCCACGCGTCGTGCCTGCGGCGAAGAGATCGGAATACGAATTCCGGTCGTACGGTTATCCCGGCCCCATTCGAGATTGATGGGTGCCGCGTGATCGCGCACGTAGCGGCGATATGAGTTCACATACGGGGCAAGAACCGCGATGGCCGATGGTAGGTGTTTCTGCAAGCCGGCAATAAAGTGGAAAAACGCGTCGGTTTCACCGCCTTGGGGGCCTGAAAAGATATTCTCGCCCGTTTCTATATCAATCACCGAATGGTGGATATGCATGGCCGACCCTGGTTCGCCCTCGATCGGCTTGGCCATGAAGGTGGCGTAGCAATCATGGCGCAGGGCAGCTTCGCGGATCATCCGCTTGAAGTAGAACACCTCGTCTGCCAGCTTGACCGGGTCGCCATGGACCATGTTGATTTCAAGCTGTCCAGCACCGCCTTCCTGGGTGATACCGTCGATTTCGAACCCCTGGGCCTCGGCGAAATCATAGATATCGTCGATCACCGGGCCGAATTCGTCCACGGCGGTCATCGAGTAGGCCTGGCGGGCGGCGGCGGGGCGGCCTGAGCGTCCCATCATCGGTTCAATGGCCTTGGCAGGATCGATGTTTCTTGCCACGAGATAGAATTCCATCTCGGGGGCCACGACCGGCTCCCACCCCTTGTCGCGATAGAGCTGAACCACCCGTTTCAACACGTTGCGCGGGCTGAAAGGGATCGGCTCTTCGTTGATGTCAAACGCGTCGTGGATGACCTGAAGGGTCCAGTCCCCAGTCCATGGCGCCGCAGTTGCGGTGGACCAGTCCGGACGCAGGATCATGTCGCGTTCGATAAAGCCGCCGTCTCCGGCCGCCTCGCCCCAGTCCCCTGTAATCGTTTGATAAAAAATAGAGTCAGGGAGATGAAAGTACTTTTGTCGCGCGAACTTGGTCGCCGGAACAGCTTTGCCGCGGGCGATGCCGGGCAAATCGGAGATGATACATTCGACTTCGTCGAGCCGGTGCCCCTCGAGATAGGTTTGCGCGGCTTCGGGAATTTGTTTGAGCCAGTCGCTCATGAGGTCCTCTCTTGCCGAAAGAAATCGGCGAATTGGTCGGCTATGGTTTGGCTTGCGGTGGGGGTTTCCAGATCGGTTAACGCATCGTTCAGCAGCTTGTCCGGGACAATGCCTTTTCCCCGTGTTTTGATCAAATCTTCAAGGAAGTCTGCCGTGAACTCCGGGTGGGGTTGCACGGTCAGGGCGCGGTCACCGTAAACGATGGCGGCATTGGCACAGAAGTCGTTGCTGGCGACCACGGTGGCGCCGGGGGGGAGCTCTGTGACCTGGTCCTGGTGCCACGCGTTCAGGGCGATGGGCGTGCCCGCGAAGTCATAGACCTGACGGCCCACGGCCCAGCCCCCGTCGAATTTCTCGACCTTGCCACCAAGCGCCTGCGCGATGATCTGGTGCCCGAAACAGACGCCGACCATCGGAACCTTTTCCGAGATCGCCTCGCGAATGAAATCTTCAAGCGGGGGGATCCAGTCGTGATCTTCGTAGACACCATGGCGTGATCCGGTGATCAGCCAGCCGTCCGCATCATGCACGGAGGCCGGGAAGTCGCCATCCTCCGGGCTCCAGCCTTCGAACTCGAAGCCTTGACCGGCCAGAAGAACCTGGAAGGCGTCAAAGTATGTTCCGTACGCCTCCTGAAGGTCCTCGGGAGGCTTTCCGGTTTGCAGAATACCGATTTTCATAAGTCACCAATGGGTTGGTTGGGTGTTTCGTGCGACGCGCAGAGTCATACACGCTCAAGGTAGGTTTGCCAGCGGTCGGATTCCGGGATGCCCGTGAAACGCCGCAGTTCCTGCCGCTTGGTCATTACCATATTGCGGATCAGGGTCTCGGGCAAACACCGCGAGATGAATTCATCTGTTTCGAACAGGTCGATCGCCTCTTCCCAGCTTCCTGCCAGTTGTGGCAGGTCGAGATCATAGGCATTGCCGGTGATCGGTTCGGACGGGGTGAGGTCTTCTTCAATACCTTCGATGGCCGCACCCAGAACGGCTGCCAGCATCAGGTAAGGGTTGATGTCGCCCCCGGCCGTACGGTGTTCGATGCGTCGTGCAGCGGGTGCGCCGCCGGGAACGCGGATCGAGGCTGTGCGATTTTCGTAAGCCCAGCAAACAGATGTGGGTGCATGGGCCCCAGGCGCAAAGCGGTCATAGCTGGAACCGTGCGGTGCAAAGATCAAAGAGCTGGCGCGCATCGCCTCCATGCAACCCGCAATGGCCTGATGCAGGGTCCGAGTGCCCTCGGGACCCCCATTGTTGAAGACGTTGTTGCCGTCTTCGTCAACGACCGAGAAGTGCACATGCATGCCATTTCCGGCATCGTCCGGATAGGGTTTCGCCATGAACGTCGCTGCCATGCCATGTTTGCGGGCCATGCCGCGCAACAACAGCTTGAACAGCAGAGCATCATCGGCGGCACGCATCGCCTCCTGATGATTCAGGGTGACTTCGAACTGGCCGAGACCACATTCACCGATCATGCTCTGGACAGGAATGCCCATCGCTTCGGCACCCTCATAAAGTTCGGTGAAGAACGGATCGAAGGCGTCCAATTCGTCGATCGAGAGAACGTCTCCGGCAAAGATGCGGCGTCCCGAGCGGGGATCAATGGGCGGCAAAAGCGCGTCACCCTTGTCGTCGGCCAAATTGAATTCCATCTCGGTGGCGGCCATGACGGTCCAGCCACGCGCCTTGTAACGGTCGAGCACGAAGCGCAGGGCCTGGCGCGGATCGCCGAGAAACGGCGCGCCGGATTCCATGCGCATTGTCATGGGAACAAGCGCAGACGGCGTGGTCAACCACGGCATCGGCACCGGGCCACGCTCTGTTGGAAACAGGATTCCATCCGCGTCACCGGTTTCGAACACCAGCGGGCTGTCCGCGATATCTTCGCCCCAGATATCCACGTTGAGCGCCGAAAGCGGCATGCGCACCGCACCCGAATCGAGCTTGGTGGCAAAGGCCGCAGGCAGGCGCTTGCCGCGCATTTGCCCGTTGAGATCGGCCGCGCCTACGCGGAAGGTTCTGAATTGTGCAAGCTCCATGGATCACCCGATCGTATAATTTGATCAAATTATTGACGCCTTCGTGTCACTTGTCCAGTCCTTTCTTTGGGCGTCGGTATGACGTCGGTATTCTGTCGGTATCGCATCGGTATGGTTTTCCAGCTGATTTGAAGACGTAGCGCCAAAAGATAAGGACGCACGCCGATTTGATTTGCCGAGCGCCGATGATTTCCCCGATACTTTGAAACAGTTTTAGAGCGAGGATAGTCATGACAGGATTGAACAGACGCGCGGTATTGCTGGGTGGTGTTGCACTGACAATAGCGGGACTCCCGGCGTTGGCCGCAGAGGTTCCAGCACCGCAGGCGGGCAAGGGGCTGATCGTGTTTTATCGCGGCGGCGGCCAAGGGGCTGCGGTGCGCTATACCATCGAAGGTCCCGATGGCTTGGTGGGAGAGATGAAACAGGGCGCGGTCCTGTTCTCGCATATGCCGCCAGGCGATCACCTTTATCGCGTGCCGGATGCCAACAACACGGAAGGTGTGATCTCCATTGCCGCCGGTGAAACCAAATTCATCGATTGCTATCTCGATGCGGCCACCAACACGGGCAAGCTTCAATTCCGTGAAGTGAGCGCTGACAGAGCGATGAAAACCATCAGCAAATACTAAAGACGACTGGTTTCCGCCCCTATCGGATCAGGTTGGGGCGGAAACGGACCTTGGTGCGCGTCTCTTTCGGCATGTGCTTGTTGAGACGTGAATTTATCAGTCCGAACAGCCCCACGATCACCAGCGTCAGAAGGATGAAATAGAAGGCCAGGATCGGGTAGGGGATGAACGGGTTGAAGGTTTTGTCCGCGAAGTAGCGCGCGTAGTAAAGCGCGTCGCCCTGTTGCTTGAGCACCGGGAAGCCCGAGAAGAACACCAGCGTCGTTGCATGGAACAGGAAGATCGCCTCGTTCGTGTAGGCGGGCCACGCGAGTCGCAGCATGGTCGGGAAGGTGATCCGGCGGAACCGGGTCCAGCCGGTCATGCCATAGGCATCTGCTGCCTCGATATCGCCTTTGGGGATCGACAGCAGCGCGCCATAGAAGATTTCCCCCGAATAGGCGGCGGTGTTCAGGAATAGAACCACCAGCGCGCCAAGCCATGCAGCCGTGAAGGCGCCGAGGAACGGTACCGATTGCTTGAGCGTCAGGAAGACGAAATAGGCAAAGAAGAACTGGATGAAGAGTGGCGAACCGCGGAAGACGAAGATGAACCATTCCGCCGGTTTGCGCAGCAGCGGGTTATGAGAGCTTTTGCCCACAGCCAGCGCCACGGCAAAGAAGAACCCTGCCAGAAGGGCGAAGATCCCGAAATAGATGTTCCAGAACATCCCCGACCCGATCAGCGTGAATTGCTGGCAAAGGTCGTAGCCTTCGCGTGGCAGAAGACGTTCCCCGATGCCGATCGAACGCAGCGCGTAGGCCTGGATGGTGTCCCAGCAGCTCATGCCTTGGCCCTCCGCTGTGCCTCACCGCCGGCCGTTGCCTGGCCGTGGGTGAGTTTTTTCATCAGCTTGTCGAGCACCACTTCGGAGACCTTGGTGAAGGCGAGGTAGAAGACCAGCAACGCAAGGAAATACCACATGCGCCAGTCGCCGTGCGGGTACTCGGTAAAGCGGGCATTGACCGTGCCGCCCAGTTCGCGGGCCCAATAGACGATGTCTTCGATCCCGAGAAGGAACAGCAGGGGCGTGGCCTTGATTAGCACCATCCACAGGTTCGACAGGCCGGGCAGGGCATAGACCCACATCTGCGGCACGAGGACGCGCCAGAAGGTCTGGCGCCTTGTCATGCCATAGGCCTCGGCGGTTTCCAGCTGGGCGCGGGGCACGGCGCGCATGGCGCCGTAAAGCACGTTGGCGGCAAAGGCGCCAAAGACGATGGAAAAGGTCAGGACGGCAAGGAAAAACGCATAGGTTTCATGCACCCATTCCGGCGAGCTCGAAAGAGGCAGCTTGGCCTGCTGGCAGACCACGAAATCGTTGCCCTGGCGGATCGCATCGGGCCAGTCGGGGCATTTGACTTTGTGACGCAGCCATTCGAACGCCTGATCGAGTGCGATGACGAAGAACATGAAGAAGGCGATATCCGGAACCCCGCGCACAATCGCGGAATAGCCCTTGCCAAGCCAGCGCAGCGGTAGGAACCGGGAACGCGCGGCGGTGGCGCCGCCAAAGCCGAACAAGAGGGCGGTGGGGGCGGTGACGGCGAGCAGCACCAGCACGGTGACGACCGAGATATATAGCCCCATGTGCTTGCCCGTGGTCAGGTAGCATGAGAGCCACGTGAGCCCCTCAAGCGTCTCGGGATCCGTGCAATAGGAAAACATCCGTCGGTTTGTCCTTGTCCGTCAGCGCCGCCTTGTCGTTGGCCCGAATCCGTCAAGCGGTCGGGCGGGGGCGGCTGAAGGGAAGCGCAGGGTATGCCCCGCGCCTCCTGTGATCCGTGGGGATCAGTTTACCACTGGGAAGCGACTTCCCACTTGGCGATCAGCGCGTTCAACGAACCGTCGTCTTTCATCGACTGGATCGCAGCGTCGAACATCGCGCGCAGTTCGCCATCGGATTCACGCAGGCCCATGCCGACGCCACCACCGATGGACTCAGTGCGCTCGAGCAGGACCAGCCCGTCCTGACCCACGACGGTGTCAAGGAAGCTCTGGTCGGCCAGGACCGCGTCGGCTTCGCCATTGCGTACGGCGGCAACGGTTTCCTCGGGGGTCGCGAATTCGATCAGTGTCCAGCCCTTTTCGGCAATGAAGGACGCCTGGATGGTGGCGGCCTGGGCCGCGATCACGGCGCCTTCGACGTCAAGACCGGCGTCCAGCGCGGCATAAGCCGACGGATCCGGCGGGGTGTAGGGCTGGGTAAAGTCGATGACCTCGTCACGCTCGTCGGTGATCGACATGCCCGCGATGATGGTGTCGTAGTTGCCCGACACGAGGTTCGGAATGATCGAATCCCAGTCGTTCTTGACCCATTCGCATTTCAATTCGGCGCGCTTGCAAAGCTCGTCGCCCAGTTCGCGCTCGAACCCGTCGATTTCGCCAGCGTCGTTCACGAAGTTCCACGGTGCGTAGGCGCCTTCGGTGCCCATGCGCACGGTCTTGCCGTGGCTTCCGGCCATGGCCAGACCTGCCGTCAGGGCAAGGGCTGCTGTGCCAAGGATCAGTTTTTTCATAGTTTTTTGCTCCCTATGGTTGGTTTTTTGGTTGATCACGCGGCGGTTGAGCTCAGGAATTGCTGCAACCGCTCGGATTTCGGGGCGCCGAACAGGGTTTCTGGTGCACCCTGTTCCTCGATCAGGCCCTGATGCAGGAACACCACGTGGTCCGACACGTCATGGGCCATTTTCATGTCATGCGTGACGATCAGCATGGTCCGGCCTTCCTCGGCCAGCGCCTTGATCACGCGCACAACTTCTTGTTCCAGCTCGGGATCGAGCGCCGATGTGGGTTCGTCGAACAACAACGCCTCGGGTTCCATGCAGAGCGCGCGGGCAATCGCGGCACGCTGTTGCTGGCCGCCTGAAAGCTGCGCCGGGTAGACATCGCATTTGTCGCCAATGCCGACCTTGTCGAGGTACTTTCGCGCCGAGGCTTCGGCCTCGGCCTTTTCCCGACCCAGAACCGTGACCGGGGCTTCCATCACGTTTTGCAGGATGGTCATGTGGGCCCAGAGGTTGAACTGTTGGAATACCATCGACAGGTTGGTGCGGATGCGCAGCACCTGCTTGGGATCTCCGGGATGACGTGTGTGGCCTTGACCCTTCCACGTCACCGGTTCGCCCTTGAAAAGGATTTCGCCTTGCTGGCTGTCTTCCAGAAGGTTGGCACAGCGCAGGATCGTGGATTTGCCCGAGCCAGATGACCCGATCAGCGACACCACATCGCCGCGATGCGCGGTGATATCGACCCCCTTGATAACCTCCAGATCGCCATAGGCCTTGTGCAGGTTGCGGATTTCCAGAACTGGCGTGGTATCAGCCAAGGCGTCCCCATTGTTTTTTGTTGTTTGTATCAGTGCCTCAATAGGGATGAAAAAAAGCGCAAATGCAATGTTCAAAAGGGGTGACGCAGGGGGAATTCTGCCGAATTGGCGCCTCAAACGGGCGTTTGGTCAGGGGGCGGGCGGTGTTGGAACGGCCAGATACGCGGCCTCGGGGATGACAAGCACATCGCGAAGGGACAAAAGCGCGCGGTCCGCCGGAGCAAGGTCGCTGATCGCGGCCTTGAGCGCGTTGCGCAGCGGGGCAGGGTCTTGTGCGCGCGCAGTGATAAAGGGCAGGGCCGGGGTGGGCGCGGTGTGGTCTATTTCGCGCAGGAGATGGGCGAAAGGGTCAAACTGCTGAATGTAATGCCATGTCAGAGCGTCCAGGGCGGCGATGTCAGCGCGGTTCTCGGCCACGGCCCGGGCCGAGTCACGGTGTGCGCCGGTAACGACCCGGGGGCCGATTCGCAGGTCGTGCGCGGCGAAATAGGCGTGCGGGGCGGCCCAGCCGGATTGGGAGAGCGCCTCGTTATAGGCCAGACGCGCGCCGTCGAAATCGGCCAGTGAGGTTGCCGGGTGGTCGACATTTGTGACCAGCACGGAGTTGTAGTAGCCCGGCGGGCAGCCGGGCAGGCCGTAATCCGGCGTGGCAACAAGTGTGACCTGATCATGGAGCCGGGCGCGGAAGGGAAAACCGCACGTTTGCGCCAGCAGAAGGTCGGGGGATTGCCAGACCTGCCAGAGATCGGCGTCGCGGGTAAGGGTATCGGGGCCATGGCCAAGATGGTCCCGCACGGCGCGCCAGAGCCGGTCATTGGCGGCGGCCGTCTCCGGCCTGTCATACATGGCCAGGCTTGCGATCATGTCCCTGCCGAAACCCTCTGGCGGGCCAGTGCGCTGTCGCGGTCATTGATGCCCAGAAGGCTTGCGGCGAGGCGGACGAGGGCGTCTTCTTCGGCGTCGCGCTGCCCATCTGCCAGAACCACCTGCCACATGGCCTCGATCACCGCGATACGATCATCGAGCGGGACGGCGTCTTTGATGGCGCGGGTGAAACGCACCGTGTCCGGGGCCTCGGCCTCGAGGGTTTCACCCTGTTGGCGCAGGGTCGCGGCTTCGATCGCGGACAGCCCGTAGCGGCGCGCGGTGACGTCCTCGATCTGGGCCGCCTCTTCCTGTGCATAATCGCCGTCAGTGCGGGCGATCCGCACCAGAAGGGCGGTCAGGGCGAGTCGCGCATCGCCGTCGTCAAGAGGGGCAGGGGCGGGCGCGGTCAGGCGTTTCAGGAGATCAGCAAACATGATCCCAGATGTAAGCCGCCGATTTTGAAGCTGCAATGCCCGACCTTACAACCACTACGTTTAAAAGAGATTAACCGACCGCCTGCGCGCTAAGCAGCCGGAGAATCTTCCGGTTTTATGCCAAGCATGGCCTCGATCTCGTGCAGGCTGGCATCTTCTGCCGGGACGTGATCGCCATCCGCCATGATGACGCGCCAGAGCGCCTGAACCATTTCCAAACGGTGCGGATAGTCGACATTCTGGCGGATCAGAAGCGCGAAATCCGGGGTGCCGGGCGCGGCGGCTTCGAGTTTTTCACAGGTGGCGCGCATCTTGGCGGCCTGGATCGGGTTGAGGCCGAAGGTGCCCGCGAGAATGCGGTCGATTTCTCCAATCTCGTCAGCATCATAGTGGTTGTCGGACTTGGCCACGCGCACCAGAAGTGCGCCAAGGGCGAGCTTTTCATCCGGTTCAGGCAGGGCGGTGGGTTTCGGTTTGCCGCGTAGGCGGGTCAGAAGGGCGTCCCACATCAGGCGTCGTAACCTTCGACAATGACGATGTCACCGGTGCTGACCGGTACTCGCAGGGCCTTGGCCGCCTGGTAATCTGCGGATTCATAGCAGTCGAGGGCGGCCTGATAGGATGGGAACTCGATCACGACATTGCGCTGGCGGGCGGTGCCTTCGGGGTTTTCGAATTGCCCGCCGCGCACGAGAAACCGCGCGCCATAAGCGGCAAAGGGTTTGGCGTTCGCCTCGACATATTTCATGTAGCCGTCAATGTCGTCGACATCGACGCGTCCGATCCAATAGCCTTTGGCCATGGTGTTCCCCCGCTGGTTTTCCTGTTGTGCCCAAGGCTTATACAGAATGGATCACTTGGCAAGATTCGCCGCGAAGTAAGGATCAGAAAAGCGGGCGGCGTTGCTGGAACAGGATGTCATCCATCGCGATGCCGCCGGGATCGGTGTTGGTGATCACCACACCCGAGATGCAGGCGGCGCCGCCAGGGCAGGCAAAGCCGTGACCCACAGGACCCCGCTCGGGAGAAAACTCTTGCAATGCAAGGGATTGGCCCTTGATGTTGAAGAAGTGGACCGTGACCGTGCCTTGGGCGGCGGTTGCGCCAAGGGGGGCGGGATAGTCGCTGTGAAGGCGGAATCCGATCTCGGGCTGGGGGTTGTCAAAAAGGATGGCCACCGCGCCTTCGCCGCGCCCGGAGATGGCGTCAAACCCGTCCGGGCCAAGGGGGAAAAGCGCATTGGAGCCAAAGCCGCGATGATAGGCGACCGAGAGGTTTTGGCCCTTTGGTCCCGGGCGCAGGCGCAAGGGGCGTTTGGCGGCCGCAACCGAGAGGTGATCGTGGGGGGCGCCGGAGATAATCTGACCGGCGAAATGCTCTCCGATCCAGATACCGGGAAGGCGGATCGGGGCATCAAGCCGAATGCCGGGTTCGGGTTTGCGGGGCAGGGTTTCAAAACCGATGCGCGTATCAAGCCGGTCGAGCAGGTCGCCATAGGGAACGGTATGGATCTCGGCCCTTGCCGGGGCCGCGATAAGCAGGGCCACAAGGAACAAGCGTTTCATGTCAGTCGGTTAACAGAAGGCTGAGCACGGCATTGCGGTCAAAGCGCAGGTTGTCGAGGGCGATGCCTTCCGGGTCTGCATTTTCGATCACCAGCCCGGCAATATCGCTGATGTCGTCGCGGCGCTTAAAACCGTAAGTGGCTTCGGCAAGAGGGCCAAGGCGAAGGCTATGGATTGGGTGTCCGTCACGGCGCAGGAAAGTCACCGTGGCTTCGCCCTGTTCGCCACCGCGGATGTCGAAGGCGATGGCGGATTGATCGTTTTCAAACAGGGCGGCAATGGCGCCTTCGCCTGTGGCTTCGCGTTTCGGGAAGCCTTCGGGGCCATGGCCATGCAGGACCGAGGTGGCCATAAGGCGCAGGATTCCAAGGGTTTGACCCGGCGCGCCAGGGATCACGGTCAGCGGCGCCAGCGCCGTGCCGCCAACCCGGTCGTAATTGCCTTCGCGTGTAAGGCTTTGCCCGGCAAAGCGTTCGCCAAAGGACACACCGGGCTGAATCAATACGTCTTCAACCTGCCGCCCGACCCCGAAAGAGGAGGGTTGATCGTCAAAGGTGATGGTGCGGGCGAGAAAGAGCGTGTCGGCATCAACCACGCAGATGGGCGCCTCGCAAGCCGCCGACGCGGTTGCGAGCAGGCTGGTTCCGAAAAGGAGCGCCGCAAGCTGTCGCATGGGAGAAGGATAGCGCGATGCGTGAGGGCGACAAAATGAATTCTGCGCGACGGGCTGCGATTCGAATGGTTAACGGCCTTGTTTTGCTGGATTTGCGCATCGGTATCACGTCGGTATTACATCGGTATTACGTCGGTGGAGGGCCGGATTTTGCGTCTTTTGGGCATGTGTTAATCGAGCGTGCGCAAGGCGTTGGCAAGGTTCTGGGGCAAGGGGGGCGTGTTGCCGTCCCACCGCGTGGCAAGCAATTGGGCTGGTATTATGGTATGCTGGGTGCAGGGAGGCGCACCATGTTTGATATTGATCGTTTCGTTTCCGATTGCCGCGATGCGGTGGATCGTGACCCAACCCATAAGGCGGCCGCCGAGGTCGTCAAGCGCGCGATGTCTGATCCTTCGGGGGTAATGACCGCGCTCGGCGAGCCGACAGAGCCGGGTATCACACCGTTGTATCAGTCGGCGGATCTGACCATTCTGAACCTCGCCTGGCGACCCTCTTTCACGGTACCGCCGCATAATCACGAGATGTGGGCGGTGATCGGGATTTATGGCGGGCGCGAGGACAATATCTTTTGGCGCCGCATCAAGGATCATCCCGACGGGTTGATTGAGGCGGCGGGCGCGCGGGCATTGTCGACGGGGGATGTGTGTCCGATGGGGCCGGATATCATCCACTCGGTCACCAACCCGATCCCGCGCCTGACGGCCGCGATCCACGTTTATGGCGGGGACTTCTTCGAAGCGGAACGCAGCGAATGGGAGCCGGAAGGGTTGGTCGAAAAACCCTATGACATGGAGGCCATGCGGACACGTTTCGGCAAATAGAAGCAAAAGCCCGACCGTGTGGCGGTCGGGCCGGGGCCGTTCTTAGACCAATCGCGAGTTTTCCTTGGCCGCGCGCACGAATTCGCGGAAGAGGGGGTGGGGATCAAACGGTTTCGACTTCAGTTCCGGGTGGAACTGGACGCCGATGAACCACGGGTGATCTTCCCATTCCACGATCTCGGGCAGGCGGCCATCGGGCGACATGCCGGAGAATTTCAAACCGCACTCTTCAAGCTTGGCGCGGTAGGTCGTGTCGACTTCGTAGCGGTGGCGGTGGCGTTCCTCAATCGCGGTGCCACCATAAACCCCGGCCACCTTGGAACCATCGGAAAGCACGGCGTCATAGGCGCCAAGACGCATGGTGCCGCCCTTGTCGTCGTCATGTTTGCGCGTGACCTTGGCGTTGCCCTGAACCCATTCCTTGAGGTGGTAAACCACCGGTTCGAAACGCTTTTCGCCGGCCTCGTGATCGAATTCCTCGGAGCCTGCATCTTTGATGCCAGCCACGTTGCGGGCCGCTTCGATCACGGCCATTTGCATGCCCAGACAGATGCCGAGATAGGGCACCTTATGTTCGCGGGCGAACTGTGCGGCCTTGATCTTGCCTTCGGTGCCGCGTTCGCCAAAGCCGCCCGGCACGAGGATTGCGTCATAGCCTTCGAGATAAGGCGCGGCGTCTTCCTTGTCGAACACCTCGGCATCAACCCAGGATACGTTCACCTTGACCCGGTTGTGCATGCCGCCATGGGTCAGCGCCTCTTTGATGGATTTATAGGCGTCTTCAAGCTGGGTGTATTTGCCAACGATAGCGATATTGACGTTGCCATCGGTGTTGTGGATGCGGTCGTTCACGTCTTCCCAGACCGAAAGGTCCGGGCGCGGGGCAGGGGCGATGCCGAAAGCGTCCAGCACGGCCTGATCAAGTCCTTCGCGGTGATAGGCCAGCGGCGCTTCGTAGATCGACTTGAGGTCATAGGCGGCCACGACGGCCTCTTTGCGCACGTTACAGAACAGCGCGATTTTCTGGCGCTCTTTCTCGGGGATCGGCTGTTCGGAACGGCAGACGAGGATGTCAGGCGCGATACCGATGGATTGCAGCTCCTTGACCGAGTGCTGGGTCGGCTTGGTCTTGAGTTCACCGGAGGCGGCGAGCCATGGCAGGAGTGTCAGGTGCATGAAGATGCACTGGCCGCGCGGCTTGTCGTGCGAGAACTGGCGGATGGCTTCGAAGAAGGGGAGGCCCTCGATGTCGCCGACGGTGCCGCCGATCTCGCAGAGCATGAAATCCACCTCATCATCGCCGATATTGATGAAATCCTTGATCTCGTTGGTGACGTGGGGGACGACCTGGATGGTTTTTCCGAGGTAATCGCCGCGGCGTTCCTTTTCGAGCACGTTGGAATAGATGCGCCCCGAGGAGACGCTGTCGGTCATGCGGGCGGGGACGCCGGTGAAGCGTTCGTAGTGGCCAAGGTCGAGATCGGTTTCGGCGCCATCATCGGTGACAAAGACTTCGCCATGTTCAAAGGGCGACATGGTGCCGGGATCGACGTTGAGATAGGGATCGAGCTTGCGCAGGCGGACGGTATAGCCACGGGCCTGCAAGAGAGCACCAAGAGCGGCCGAGGCCAGTCCTTTGCCCAGAGAAGAAACAACACCGCCGGTAATGAAGATATAGCGTGCCATCTGGTTGGCGTCCCCCGTGATCATCGAATTTTATGCGCCCGAAACAGCAAAAACTGTCACAGCATCACGGGACTTGAGCCATATAGGATTCGCAAGCTTTTGGCAACCGGACCGCAAGATGCTGTTGCGCCCCGATTTGGTGCCTCAAGCTGTGGTGGTGGCCCGAAACCCGGACCAGAAACTATGTGTAAGCTGCGCGGGTTTTAGTCGGCGCGCGGAACCAGCGGGCTGTTGTCGCCTTCGCTGGGGGGCAGCAGGGAATCGCCCGACGGCACCACCGGTGCGGTGGTTTCTTCGGCCGGGGCCTCGGTGCCGAGACGGTCGAAGACCGAGCTGGACGAGGAGTTCTTGGCTGCGATGATCGTCAGGGCGATCGAGGTGCAGATGAACGCCGCCGCGAGGATCCAGGTAATCTTGCCCAGGGCCGTCGCTGCCGCGCGGCCCGTCATGGCGCCGCCACCGCCGCCGCCCATACCCAGGCCACCGCCCTCGGACCGTTGCATCAGCACAACCCCGATCAGGGCCAGCGCGAGAAGAAGGTGGATGATGAGGACAACGTTTTCCATGGAGACCTGTAAAGCGAGCGTTCGGTTGGTTCAGCGCGCTATGTAGGCAAGTTTGGCCCGGGGGGCAAGACGGTTTCCGACCGCGTGTTTGTCAGCTGGCCAAACCCGGGTCCCGCCAGTTTGTTCAAAAGAGAAAGCAATCGTCCGGGTCGAGGCGGAAATCGCTCCGCCGTGGTGCCCGAAAGTGGCTGGCGCATCGGGACGGGGCGTCGGAAAGCCGCGGTTTGCCGCCAGCGCATGCAGGAACAGACCCGTGGAGGGAAATCCCGTGTGCCGCCGCGACATGCTGGACAGGTTGGACGGACGATGGCAAGCATTGTGCATGCCACATGATCACGACCACCCGCATTCATTGTTGCCCCCGGACCCCGCGTTGCGGGTGCGCGCACTCGAAACTATCCTAACCGAGAAGGGGCTGGTGGATCCGGCCGCTCTGGATGAGATCATCGACACCTACCAGAACCGGATCGGGCCGAAGAACGGCGCGCGGGTGGTGGCAAAGATGTGGAACGACCCGGCCTTCCGTGAAGAAATGCTGCGCGACCCGATGCCGGGATTGCGCGAGATGGGGCTTTATGGGCGGCAGGGCGAACATATGGTGTTCGTCGAGAACACCGACGCGGTTCATAACGTCGTCGTCTGTACGCTATGCAGCTGTTACCCGTGGCCTTTGCTGGGCATCCCGCCGGGGTGGTACAAGTCGGATGCCTATCGGGCGCGCGTGGTGCGCGAACCACGCAAGGTGCTTGCCGAGTTCGGGGTCAACCTGCCCGATGACGTCAAGGTCCGGGTCTGGGATTCAACCGCCGAGATTCGCTATCTGGTGGTACCTCAGCGCCCGGAAGGGACGGAAGGCTGGTCCGAAGAGGATCTCGCGGCGCTGATCACGCGTGATTCCATGGTTGGCACAGGTTTGGCCGAAGGACCCGCAACATGAGCCGGGTGCATGACATGGGCGGGCGCCACGGGGATGGCGCGGTGAACCCGGCGGACAATGCCGTCTATGCCGAGGACTGGCACGCGCGTGCGCTGGCATTGACGCTGGCGGCCGGAGCCCTTGGGAAATGGAATATCGATACCTCGCGCCACGCGCGGGAATGCCTGAGCCCAAAAGACTATGCGCGGTTTTCCTACTATGAAAAATGGCTGGCGGCGCTGGCGGATCTGCTGGTCAGGACCGGGGTTGTCAGCGAGGAGGAACTGTCCTCCGGTCATGCAACGTCGGTTTCCGAACTCGCAGAGCGGGTTTTGAAGGCAGAGGCCGTGGCAGATGTTCTCGCTGCTGGAAGCCCCTATGAGCGCGATGGTACAGCGCCCCGGTTTGCAAAAGGGGATCGAGTGCGGTCGCGCCACCCCGCGCGCAACACCCGGGTGAGCGGGGGGCATACGCGCCTGCCATCCTATGCGGCGGGTATGCCGGGCGAGATCGTGCTTTTGCATGGCGTGCATGTGCTGCCTGATGCAAGCGCGCACGGGTTTGGCGACTGTCCCGAGCCTCTCTATGCGGTGGCGTTTTCGGCGCGGGATGTCTGGGGCGAAGACGCGGCTGAAGGTGACGAGGTGGTTGTGGACATGTGGCAAAGCTATCTGGAGCCGGTATGAGCGCGCGTCCCGACCCCGTATTCGAAGCGCCCTGGCACGCGCAGGTCTTTGCCTTGACGGTGTTTCTCAATGAAGCCGGGCATTTCGACTGGCCGAGCTGGACGCAAGCCTTTGGCGAGACACTCAAGCGGCATGGGGTCTCCCGGGCGCTCGATGGGGGGGATGACTATTTTCTTGCCTGGCTTGAGACCCTGGAAAACCTGCTGCGCGAAAAAGGTCTGGCAGAAGCAGAGGCGGTAGAGGCCATGCGCGCGGCCTGGGAGACGGCCTATCTGAACACGCCGCACGGATCGCCGGTGAAACTGTCGCGTTAAAGACGCCAGCCCTCATGTTGGTCGGCTCGGGCAAAAGACTGCGCGGGGGTGATCTTTCTTTTTCCGGAAATACCCCGGGGGAGACGCAGCTTGCTGCGGCGGGGGCAGCGCCCCTTGCGGACCTGTCAGCTGTCCACATCGTCCATGTCGTACTGGCCGGACAGCATTCGGCGGACGATGGACCACCCAAGACCGACACCCAGCACGATCGACAGTGCAAGGATGGCGATCCAGGTGTTCATGTCGCGGTTGTCCAGATCAAGCATGTTCCAGTCATAGAGAACCCAGACGAGCGCAGCGACCACCGCCAGGACCAGAAGCATGCCAAACCCCCCGATCGAGCGGAGCGTGGCGCGCAGGTAGATGATATAGCCGATCAGCAGCAGCAGCCCCAGAAGCACTGTCAGCGGCATTTCCTCGATGTAGTTTTCCATGCTCCAGTGGACGTAGCTCCACTCGGTTGGGTTGAAGGTCAGTGCCAGAAGCAGGAAGGCAAAGACCCAACGCAGCAACAGCCCCATTTTGGACCCCTTGTTCGGCTTTTTTTCTTATGCTTTGCGCGAAATGGGGCGCTCTGTCCAGTGCTGCGGCACATTTGCGGTTTCGTGTCGCGTTCAACATGGCTAAAAGGGCGCGGGTTTGACACCGGATATAAAGGACTCGGACATGGCCAATGTGGTTGTCGTCGGCGCTCAGTGGGGCGACGAGGGAAAAGGCAAGATCGTCGACTGGTTGAGTGAGCGTGCGGATGTGATCGCGCGGTTTCAGGGCGGTCACAATGCCGGGCATACGCTGGTCATTGACGGCAAGGTCTACAAGCTGCACGCGTTGCCTTCGGGTGTCGTGCGCGGCGGCAAGCTGAGCGTGATCGGCAACGGGGTTGTTCTCGACCCCTGGCACCTGGTCAACGAGATCGAAACCGTGCGCGCACAGGGCGTCGAGATCAGCCCGGAAACGCTGATGATCGCGGAAAACACGCCGCTGATTCTGCCGATCCACGGCGAATTGGACCGGGCGCGCGAGGAAGCGGCCAGCAAGGGCACCAAGATCGGCACGACCGGGCGCGGCATTGGCCCCTGTTACGAGGACAAGGTCGGGCGCCGTGCGGTTCGGGTCATGGACCTGGCAGATGAGGCGACGCTTGAGGCGCGTGTTGACCGGGCTCTGCAGCACCATGATCCGCTGCGCAAGGGGCTTGGCATCGAGCCGGTGGACCGCGATGCGCTGATTGCGCAGTTGAAAGAGATTGCCCCCCAGATCCTGCCCTTCGCGGCGCCGGTGTGGAAGGTTCTCAACGAGAAACGCAAAGCGGGCAAGCGGATCCTGTTTGAAGGGGCGCAGGGCGCGCTTCTGGACATTGATTTTGGCACCTATCCCTTTGTGACCTCGTCGAATGTTATTGCCGGACAGTCGGCGACCGGGGTTGGCATCGGGCCGAATTCGATCGACTTCGTGCTGGGCATCGTGAAAGCATACACCACCCGTGTGGGCGAGGGGCCGTTCCCGACCGAGCTGTTTGATGATGACGGACAGCGGCTGGGCGAGCGGGGCCATGAGTTCGGCACCACCACCGGGCGCAAGCGGCGTTGTGGCTGGTTCGATGCGGCGCTGCTGCGCCAGACCTGTGCCACGAGCGGGGTGAGCGGCATTGCGCTGACCAAGCTGGACGTACTGGACGGGTTCGAGACGCTGAAGATCTGTGTCGGCTATGATCTCGATGGAGAGCGGCTGGATTACCTGCCGACGGCGGCGGATCAGCAAGCCCGTTGCACGCCGATTTACGAAGAGCTTCCGGGCTGGTCGGAATCGACAGAGGGCGCGCGCAGCTGGGCCGATCTTCCGGCAAATGCGATCAAGTATGTGCGTCGCGTGGAAGAGCTGATTGATTGCCCGGTGGCGATGCTGTCGACCAGTCCCGAGCGCGAAGATACGATCCTCGTGACAGATCCGTTTGCCGACTAGGACCGTAACGGCCTTGAAAAAGGAGACGCGCGCATGGCTTTGAAATACAAGACCCGCAAGCGGCTGGCTTTGCTTGTGCTGGTCGTGGGGCTGCCGATTTACATCATCCTGGCCGTCAATGTTGTCGCGTTGATCAATCGACCGTCGATCCTGGTGGAGCTTGGGGTCTATGTGCTATTGGGGATCCTGTGGATTTTGCCATTCAAATCCCTGTTCAAGGGGATCGGGCAACCGGACCCGGATGCCGATTCCGAGAACTGAAAAAGGCGCCCCTTGGGGCGCCTTTTTTCTTTGACTTACAGGTGTTTATCCGACGGCCCTGTCATCGGGCTTGAAGCCGATGGAGGGTTTGGCCGTGAAGCGGCCGCCGGCGATCTTCTCGATCTTTTTCTCACGCAGGAGTTGGCCGAAGCTGCGCAGGCCGATCTCGCGGGAGAATTCGTCTTCGTTGGCGTCGCGCGCCATGCGCATCAGCATCGGGCGCGAGAACCGGTCGTGGCCCTCGACGAAGGTGAGATAGGCCGCTGCCGCTTCGAGAACTTCGGGAAGGCGCGTGGCGCCGACGCTGGTGGCATAGGCTTGAAAATCTCCCTGAACCTTGGCCGAGGTGCCAACCGGCGCGGCATTGCGGGCGAGCTCCTCGCGGTCGATCCGCTCGGCGGAGACGCGGCGCGGACGCACGGGCGCGCGCGGTGCGGTGTCGGGGGCCGGTTCTGCGGCTTTGGCGGCCTCGGCCACTTCGGGTGCGGGATCGCGCTCCGGGGCGGGCGCGGGGGCGTCGACTCGCTGTGCGGCCACCAGCTTGAGCGGCGCTTCGCTGCGCTCGCGGGGTTTGTCCGCGCTCGCACCGCCGGGGACCGCGCGCACAACGCTGGCCAGATCATCGCGATACGCCTCGGAGTGGTCGCGGCGCGACATATCGTTCCCGGCCTCTTTCTCGGCCTTGGTCGCCTTTACGGCGGCCCGCAAATGGGCGATTGCCTGACGGCGGCCCTTGCCCACCGGCTCTTGCATTTCGCTTTCGGCCTTGGCCATCAGGCGGGACAGGTCATCCCCGCCGCCAGCGGCTTCGGCAAGCTGTTCGGATGCCTTGGGGGCCGGATCTTCATCGGGTGTTTCGACCGCATCGGTCAGGACGAACGGTTCGTCGTCCTCTTCGGTTTGCGTGGGGGCCTCGGCTTCCGCACGCTCCTCAGAAACGGTCTCATCGGCGTCATCCTCGTAAGAGGCGAGCACATCAAGCTCGGCTTCGACCTCGGCCAGTTCCGCGAGAAGTTCGGCTTCGTCCTCGGGCGAGAGGCTGGTTCCGTCCTCAAGGGACATGTCTTCGTCCTCGTCATCCTCAACCGGCTCAGCTTCGAGCAGGCCGGAAGCGACGGCTTCTTCGAAATCGGCACGTTTCATGCGCACGACGCGGGCGCGCAGCGGCTGGGGCGTGTCCTCGGGCTGGTCTTCAGCGGCGAGCGCTTCTTCGACCTGATGCACAGTATCGGCAAGGAAGGTGTCTTCTGCGGGGACGTCTTCGGCATGTTCGTCTTCGGAGAAGTCATCTTCGGGCTCTTCTTCGACGCGCGATACCACTGCGCGGATGCGCTCGAGCTTGGCGGCGATCGAGTTGACCTCGTATTCCGGGTCGACGTCGTCTTCTTCATCGTCCCAGTCGGCGAACGCATCTTCGGCGTCTGCCGCCTCTTCGGCGACAACCGGGGCGGTGCCTTCATCTGCCTCGGCGAAGATTTCGTCCTCAAGTGTTTCTGCTTCGTCGACGAATTCGGCGAGTTCTTCTTCGACGATGTCTTCGGCTTCGGGAAGCGCTTCGGCAGTCTCGGCAGACGTGTCCATTTCCAACGCGTCTTCGATTTCATCAGAGTCGGTGGCTTCGATGATCGGGGTGCCCGGCTCTTCGGCAACGGGGAAAGCCGTTTCGGAACGTTCTTCCGCAGCCTGTGACATGACATCTTCGACAGCGTCTTCGTCCGTATCCGCGCCTTGGTCCGTTTCTGCCGCCTCGGCGGCCACCCCGGTTTCTTCGGATTCAACTTCCTCCGGCTCGGCCTGCTGCGCAGGAGCGGCCTCGTCCGTGAGGGTGGCAACGACAGCCTGATCGGTTTCGTCGGATTCGATGGTTTCGGCAGCTTCCGCGACTTCGGTTACTTCTTCGCTGACGTCCTGCTTCGGCGCAGGCGCTTTGGTTTCTTCAACCGGGTCGGCGACAGAGGTCTCTGCCGCTGCCGGGGATGCGGCAGCCGCGGCGCTCAGCACGATTGCTCCGTGATCGACGCGTGCCTGGACCCGTCGTTCGATCTCGCGTTCGGCGATGCGGGCGAGCATTTCGGCGTCAGGTGTCGGAGGCTCGGCACCGAAATATCGGTCGTCTGCGGCCAGATCGCGGAAATATTCCGCAATGGCTTTCATCGTATCGAAAGAGTCCTCGAACCCTTCAAGGGTACAGGAAAACGTCCCATAGGAAACCGTGAGTACTTTGTTATTCGTCACCATGGAATGCGGGTCCTTTGCACTGCTCGACATCCTGTTTACCACGACAGGAGCGACGAAACGTGACCGATTCTGTGGTAGGCAGGGTATCATTTTATGGCCAATTTGTGGCCTGTCGATCAGAACGGGGGGAAATCCGGCAAAATGACGGTTATTGTTGATAGTTCGGAACCAATCACTTTGGTCGGTGCGGGCGAACTGGCAAAAAATGATCTGAAACGATGCCTTGACGCCGCCGGGCGGCTGGTTGCCGTGGATGGCGGCGGGGCGCATTGCCGCGCATTGGGGCTGATGCCCGAGGCTGTGATTGGCGATATGGACTCACTTTCGGCGCTGGTGGCAGCCGGGATTCCCGAAGACAGGATCCACCGGATCGCGGAACAGGAAAGCACGGATTTCGACAAGGCGTTGCGTTCTGTCGCGGCGCCGGTTCTGCTCGGGGCCGGGTTCACGGGGGCGCGGCTGGATCACCAGCTGGCCTGTTACAACGGGCTGGTGCGCCATCCGGACAAACGCTGTATCCTGCTCAGCGACACGGATATCGCCTTTCTGGCCCCGCCGGTTCTGGAATTGCCGCTTGAGGCGGGGACGCGGGTGTCGCTGTTTCCAATGGGCCTTGTAGAAGGCGTGTCCGAAGGGCTGCGGTGGCCGATCAACGGGTTGGTGTTCACGCCGGATGGACGTATCGGCACGTCAAACGAGGCAATGGGGGCGGTGCGGCTTGAGATGACCGCGCCCAAGATGCTGGTGATCCTGCCCCGCAAGTGGCTGGAATGCGTGGCTAGGGCACTGGCGGCGCAACGCGGCTCATGGCACGCTCTCTGAAGACGATATAGAGACCCGAGGCAATGGTGATCAGGATACCGATTGCCGCCAGTCCGTTGGGCAGATCCTGGAAGATGATCCAGCCGATCAGCGTGGCAAAGGGTATTTCCAGGTATTGCATCGGAGCCAGCGTCGTCGAGGGTGCATAGCGCAGCGACCATGTCATCAAGAGGTGCGCAGCGGTGCCCATGAGGCCGATCACCAGCAAAAGCCAGGCGGTTTGCGTGTCTGGCCGGACGAGTTGCAGTTCGGGCAGGTCAAAGGCGGCGCCAAGGGCCAGCATTGGCAGGATCGCAACCACGGCCATGACGCCGCTCACGGCCTGAAGTGAAATCGGGTCGGTTTCCTTGGCGATCTGGCGTGTGACCAGCATGAACAGCGCGAAGACCACCGCCACGACAAGGGGGAGCAGGGCTGGAGGGCCGACCTCGGCAAAGCTGGGCTGGATCACCAGCAGCGTGCCGATGAATCCGACGGCGCAGGCGATCAGGCGACGCATGCCGACCTCTTCATTGAGCACGAACTTCCCCAACAGAAGCATCAGGAAGGGCATGACAAAGGCAATGGCCACGGCGTCGGCAAGGGGCAGGTGGCGCAGGGCAAGGAACATGGCCCCGATACCGATGATGTGCAGTGCGGTGCGCAGAACGACCAATGACAGGGTGCGCCGACGCATGCGCCAAGGGCGCCGGGTGAAGATGACGATCGGGATCAGGACCAGCGCCTGGATGCCGAACCGCACAAGGAGGGTCATGCCGATGGGAATCGCGTTGGACAGGATCTTGGCAACGGCATCGCCCAGCGGGGCGAGTACGCAGAAACAAAGCATCAGCATGATGCCGAGAAGGGGGCGGTCCTGGGTCATGATCAAACGCTAGGATTTGCGATCTGATTTGGCAATCTACTAAATCACAGGTTGACGAGCGGTAATTCGACTCGCGCAAAAAAAGGGGGCCGATCGCGGGACCGGCCCCTTGAGGAATTGCTCGCGCCCATCGGGGCGCGGGCAGGGGAAGGTGTTAGCGGTTCATGCGGTTTTCGATGAGGTCGTCGACGACGGAGGGGTCCGCGAGTGTGGATGTGTCGCCGAGGGCGCCGTAGTCGTTTTCGGCGATTTTGCGCAGGATGCGGCGCATGATCTTGCCCGAGCGGGTTTTGGGCAGGCCGGGGGCCCACTGGATCAGGTCGGGCGAGGCGATCGGGCCGATCTCGGTGCGCACCCAGGTGCGCAGTTCCTTCATCAGCTCGTCCGACGGCTCCACGTCGTTCATCAGGGTGACATAGCAATAGATGCCCTGGCCCTTGATGTCATGCGGATAGCCCACCACGGCGGCCTCGGCCACGGCGGCATGCGCCACCAGCGCGCTTTCGACCTCGGCGGTGCCC
>NZ_FOTQ01000004.1 GCF_900114635.1 Shimia aestuarii | reverse complement strand
GCAAACGCCTGCAGTCCGGTCTGTGCGCGGCCGAGGATGAGGGCGTGGACGTCGTGAGTGCCTTCGTAGGTGTTCACGGTTTCCAGGTTGACCATGTGACGGATCACGTGGAAATCGAGGCTGATGCCGTTGCCGCCATGCATGTCGCGCGCGTGGCGGGCGATTTCCAACGCCTTTCCGCAGTTGTTGCGCTTGATGATCGACACCATCTCCGGCGCAGCGTTGGCCTCGTCCATCAACCGGCCCACCCGTAGCGCCGCCTGCAGGCCCAGCGAGATCTCGGTCTGCATGTTGGCCAGCTTGAGCTGGAACAGCTGCGTCTGCGCCAGCGGCTTGTTGAACTGCTTGCGATCCAGCCCGTATTGACGCGCCGCGTGCCAGCAGAACTCGGCCGCGCCCATCGCGCCCCAGGCAATGCCATAGCGCGCCCGGTTCAGACAGCCGAACGGCCCCTTGAGACCCTCGACATTGGGCAGGAGCGCATCGTCAGCCACCGCGACATTGTCCATCACGATCTCACCCGTGATCGAGGCCCGCAACGAGGCCTTGTTCGCGATCTTGGGCGCGCTCAGACCCTTGGCGCCCTTCTCGAGCACGAAGCCGCGGATCTTGTCGCCATGCGCATCCGATTTGGCCCAGACCACGAACACATCCGCGATCGGCGCGTTGGAAATCCACATCTTCGATCCGTTCAGCACATAGCCGCCGTCAACCTTCTTGGCGGTGGTCTTCATGCTGCCGGGATCAGAGCCCGCATCCGGCTCGGTCAGGCCGAAACATCCGATATATTCACCGCTGGCCAGCTTGGGCAGGTATTTTTGACGCTGCTCTTCGCTGCCATAGGCATAGATCGGGTACATCACCAGCGAGCTTTGCACCGACATCATCGAGCGGTAGCCTGAGTCAATCCGCTCAACCTCGCGCGCGACCAGGCCATAGCTCACATAACCCGCGCCAATGCCGCCGTATTCCTCGGGGATCGTGGTGCCCAACAGGCCCATTTCGCCCATTTCACGGAAAATCTCGGGGTCGGTCTGCTCGTTCTCGAACGCCGCCGTCACACGCGGCATCAGCTTTTCATCGCAATAGGCCTTGGCCGCATCACGGATCATCCGCTCGTCTTCAAGCAGCTGACTTTCCAACAGGAAGGGATCTTCCCAGTTGAAGGCATTCAGGTCGGGTTTCGATTGGGGGGCGAGTTCTTTGGCCATGAAAGCCTCCTTCTTTGCCGCGCGCGGTGCGTCTCTTTGTGTTCGGGGCATCTGGCATCCGCTCCCGCAATCACCGCTTGCTTCACATGTTCACGCACCTATTGCGCATTTTTTTGAGCGCTTCTAGTTAAAAATTGCGCATCAGCTTCGAATCTGCCAAAACGTCTGCGAAACATTGAAGGAAACCCGCCCCGGATGGAAGAGCTTGACCTTGGCGCAACGCTACAGTTCCGTTCTTCCATGCTGGCGCACAGTCTAAGCCGATCTAAATGCCCTCCATCGCTCTCAGTAAAACCGCTAAAGGAAGCCCATGAAACCGCTCGAAGGTCTGAAAGTTGTCGAACTGGCCCGCATTCTCGCAGGCCCCTGGGTGGGTCAGTCTCTGGCCGATCTAGGTGCCGAGGTGATCAAGATTGAAGCCCCCGAGGGCGATGACACCCGTCGCTGGGGACCGCCCTTCATTGAGCGTGACGGTGACAAGACAGCGGCGTATTTCTATTCAGCCAACCGCGGCAAACGCTCGGTCACGATTGATTTTCGCTCTCCGGAAGGGCAGCAAAGGGTCCGCGACCTTGTGGCCGATGCCGACATCCTCATCGAGAATTTCAAGGTCGGGGGATTGAAGAAATATGGGTTGGACTATGCGTCGCTGTCAGAACTCAACCCTCGTCTGATCTATTGCTCGATCACCGGCTTCGGGCAGGACGGCCCATATGCCACGCGTGCCGGGTATGATTTCATGATCCAGGGCATTTCCGGCCTGATGTCGATCACCGGAGAACCAGAACGCCAGCCCCAGAAAGTTGGCGTTGCCGTCACCGATGTTGTCACCGGCCTTTACGGGACGATCGGCATCCTAGCTGCCGTCGAACAGCGCCACCGTTCGGGGCGTGGCCAACACCTCGACATGTCCCTGCTCGATTGTGCCACTGCGCTTCTGGCCAATCAGGCCATGAACTATCTGGCAACCGGCGCCAGCCCGACCCGCAAAGGCAACGCGCACCCCAACATTGCGCCCTATCAGGTGGTACCGACTTCGGACGGTCATATCATCATCGCCGTCGGCAATGACGGGCAGTTTCAACGCATGTGCGACGTGCTCAAGCGCGCAGACCTTGCTGCCAACCCGGACTTTACCAGCAACCAGTTGCGGGTTTCCAATCGTGACGATCTGACTTCCGAGATTGAGCAGGAGACCTGCAAGTTCACTTCCGCAGAATTGCTTGACGCTCTTGAGGCGGCCACGGTTCCGGCTGGTCCCATCAATGCAATCGGCGACGCGCTGAACGACCCGCAGATCAAGGCCCGTAGCATGGTGATCTCTCCCGAAGGCGTGCCGGGTGTGCGCGGGCCTTGGGTGTTTTCGGACGCGGAACTGGCGCTGGATCAGAGCGCACCGGTGCTGCCGCAATCGGACAGCAAATAAGCGCATCGGGGCGACATGGTCGCCCCGACATGTTCTCTCTTACATTTTGCACTCGGACGCATAGGCATCCGCGTGGTTTTCCAGACCAACCGCGATGATCTTGTTCGTAAAGATGTCGCCTTCCTGGATCACTTCACGCACATAAATGTCTTGGATCGGGTGGTGGTTGTTGCCAAATGCAAAATCGCCGCGCACCGAGTCGAATTCGGCCGCCTTCAGCGCTGCCCGGAACGCATCAGCGTCTTTCACATCGGCCTTGTCCATGGCCGAGAACAGCAGGTTCGCGGTATCAAACCCCTGACTGGCATAAAGAGACGGCAAGCGGCCATATTCGGCCTGGAAGCTTTGAACAAATGCCTTGTTTGCAGCGTTGTCGATATCCTTGTTCCACTGGCTCGTGTTCTTCACGCCGAGTGCTGCGCCACCAACAGCCTGCAGAATCCCTTGGTCAAAGCTGAAGGCTGGCCCCACAACAGGAAGATCGACACCGCTGTCCGCATATTGCTTGAGGAAGGAAATCCCCATGCCACCGGGCAGGAAAAAGAACACGCTATCTGCCCCGCTGGCCCGGATCTGGGCGATTTCGGCGGCATAATCAGTCTGTCCAAGTTTGGTATAGACTTCGCCAGCCAGTTCCCCGCCATATAGTCGCTTGTAGCCGGTCAACGCATCCTTGCCGGCTGGGTAGTTGGGCGCGAGAATGAAACTATTCTCATAGCCGGTGGCCTTTGCATATGCGCCCGCTGCTTCATGCAGGTTATCGTTCTGCCATGCCACGTTGAAATAGTTCGGGTGGCATCCCTTTCCGGCCAGCGCAGAAGGTCCGGCATTGGGCGACAGGTAGAACTTTCCCTGCGCAGTCGCCGCAGGAACAACCGCCATCGCAAGGTTCGACCAGATGATACCGGTCAGCACATCAACCTTTTCTGACTGGATCATCTTGTCTGCCAGTTGTACGGCGATATCCGGTTTGCGCTGGTCATCTTCGATGACAAGTTCAAGATCGTTGCGGTCAGCCTGCTTGACGGCCAGCAAGAACCCGTCGCGCACGTCGATCCCAAGTCCTGCGCCCCCTCCGGACAGCGTCGTAATCATCCCGACTTTGACATCCGCCGAAACGGCAGTTGCCAGCCCCATGGCAAGGGCCGCAGTGGCCAGCCTCGAAAATAACATGTCTAGTTCTCTCCCTATTGTCTTGACCATTGGACTTTGTGCGCTGCATGGCTCCAGGGTCAAGCGATCCTTCTTGTTGAGCGCCGGGAGACGCGCGGCATCACGTCAACGTGACGCGTCAAGTCTTGCCGAAAATGCTTCAATACAAGCCATTTGCTCGAAGAGCGTGCACTCTTAAAATGACCTGCAAAGATCAATCTCTGCTCGGTTTTGTGAGATGAATGGCGGAGCGACAGGGATTCGAACCCTGGAGACGGTTTCCCGCCTACACACTTTCCAGGCGTGCGCCTTCGACCACTCGGCCACCGCTCCGTGCTGCGCTCTTTAGCGTCCCACCACCACCATTGGCAAGGGGTCCCGGCACGAAAAACGACGCTCGGTTCGTTTCTTATGCAACAACGTCTTCAAACGCGTTCGATGACCTTGCCACAAGTCCTGTTGATCCCGTGGTATTCGGGGCAGGAGACATGTACTCAAGCCGCCTGCACCTATGTGCCGCAAGACGGCGGCTTCCGGCATATTTCGAAAAAACCGCAGAAATTTCTCACTTTTTCATTGGCTTGGAGAGATGCGCAGCAAACTCGCGGCGTCGGAACGGCTCAATCGTCCAACAAAATGTTTACGCGACGGTTCTGACGTCCCTTGTTCTCGATCTTGCCAAGTCGCACACGTCCGATTTCTGACGTGCGCGCAACGTGAGTCCCGCCGCAAGGTTGCAGATCAACCTGATCGACCCCCCTTCCGATCCATATGAGCCGAACGCGCCCCGCCCCCATGGGCGGCTTGACAGACATGGTCTTGACCAGCCCCGGATTGGCCTCGAGTTCCTGATCCGTGATCCAGCGTTGAGAAACTTGATAATCCTGATCGACAAGCGCATTGAGGGCCGCCTCCAGCGCCTCCTTGTCCTCGGGAGCCTCGGGCATATCGAAATCCAGACGTCCCTTGTCCGGTCCAATCGACCCGCCGGTCACGGGAAGTGGAATAACGACCGACAACAGGTGCAACGCCGTATGCACGCGCATATGCCGATAGCGCCGCGTCCAATCCAATTCCTGCTGTACGACAGCTCCCACAGGCGGCAAAGCTTGTGCCGCGGCGGGAACCAAAGCAATGTTGTCCCCATCCACTTTGACGGTCGTTGCCACGTCAAGACTGCCGCCGTTCCACATCAGTTGCCCGCTGTCGCCGGGCTGACCGCCGCCGGTTGGATAGAAAATTGATCGGTCCAGAACAACCCCACCCTCGGGCGTATATGCGACAACACAGGCCTCTGCTTCCTTGAGATATGCATCCTCACGAAACAACAACTCTGTCATCTGTTGTCCCCTTCCCCATCGGCGCCGCCGTCGAAATCCTGCATATCCGGCCGCATGGTTTCGCTCACCTGGGCTGTCTCGGCAGGTTTTTCCGGATTGGTGGATTTTTCTCCGGGAACGAGTGCCTCCGGATTGCGAATCCAGATGTCGCGCTGCGCAAACGGGATCTCGATCCCGGCTTCGACAAACCGACGGGCGATTTCATGGTTCATCTCAGATTTGACGGACAGCATCCAATTTACGTCTCGCAGAATTGCCCGAATTTCGAAATCCAGTGAATCCGCCCCGAACCCCTGAAAGACCACGTTGGGAGCCGGGTTGCCAAGAACCATCGGATGGGCTTCGGCAATTTCCCTCAGGATTCTCTCGACAAGCCGTGTGTCGGTTCCATACGCAACCCCGACCGGAACAATGACACGCCCGACGGTATTGCCGCGGGTGTAGTTCGTGACAGTTCCAGAAATCAGGTCCGAGTTCGGCACGATCACGTCCGTGCGGTCAAAGGTCTCGATCCGGGTCGAACGCACCGAAATATCGCGGACATACCCCATCTGCCCGCCGACCTCTATCCAGTCCCCTTCAGAAACCGGGCGTTCGATCAACAGGATGATGCCGCTGACAAAGTTCGACACGATGGTCTGAAGACCGAAACCAATGCCAACAGACAACGCACCCGCAACAATCGCAAGACCGGAAAGATCAATACCAGCCATCGCAACCGCGATGAGTGCGGCAAGGAAAATACCAACATAACCAACGCCCGACACCACGGCTGTTTGACCGCCAGCGTCCAAGCTGGTTTTTGGCAAAAGGTTGTTGCGTAGCGCACCCTGGAACATCCGCGTCAACGTGTAACCGATAACGAACACAATTACGAAGGTCAGGAAATCCACCGGCGTGATCCGGGTTTCCCCAATCGGGACACCTTCGAGGAACTGTTGCCAGAGTTCGGTCAACTCGAACATCCGCGCGCCCCAAATCAGGGCGAGCAGCGGAAATGCCAGCAGTACCAGGATCATCCCGATAAAAAACGGTGCGACGCCCTCTTCAACCGCAGCAAGACCCTTGCGAGAAAGCCACGCGTACAGATCTACAAAGAACTTTTGCAACACAAGCAGAAGCCCGTAGAGACCAAGGGTCTGAATATATGCGTACTGCCCAAGTTCGGCGAGACGCGCATAGCCCACGGCGGCCAGAATTGGCGTCGTGAATGCAACGACCAGCGTGATCATACGCAGTGTTGGTGCAAACCGAAAAATCCCGAGCCTGATATCCGCGGTCTCGTTCTCCTCCCGACGACGGACCACTTCGCGCAGGATCACTTGTCGAAGTCGAAAAAGAAGCAAGCTGGTGACAAGGATCGGAATGAAACCCACAACCGCGCGCGAAGAGTCAGGCAGGTTTTCGATCACTTCAAAAAGGCGCAGCACGTCAAACGTGACCAACATCACCCCCAAAGCGGTGAGATTTCTGCGCGCCGCTCCTCGGTTTTGGGTGCTCATTCCAAAGAAGCAATCTTCGTCGCGCTTCGGATAAAGCCTGTCTGCCAGCCATCGATACCCAAGAAGCATTGCGGCCCATTGGGGGACCTGCTCCAGTACCAATTGTCCGCGCAATCCAAGCACCTGGCTGGTCACCAGCGCGACGGATATGAGTAGAACACCCACAAGTGGAATAACGATACGGCCCAAAGACACGACAAAGCGCCAGACGCCCGTTCCGCGGCCACCAAGCCGGCGCAACTTGTTGCCGAACCACTCGGCCCAAGGACGACCTCTCAGAAGGAAGAGAAATCCGAATGCCAGAAGCACCAGAACCACCGGCGCGGATTTTCGCAACAGCTTTTGCTCGACCTTGTTTCGCAGGTTCACCCGCGTCTCTGTGATGACATCCCGGATTCCGTCCGCGTAGTCTTCAAGCGCCCGAGACCAATGTGCTGGGTTCAGCGGGCTTACCGTGCGTTGTAGAATTTGCGCAGCTCGCCTCTCTCGAATGAGCCTGTCGATTTCGCTTATGATCCCATCTGCCCGGGTGAAGTTCTCGCGTGTAATCAAAACAGGAACACGTAGTTCCTCCATCTTTTCCTTGATTTCCGCGCGCAGCGTGGCGATTTCGATTGGTTCCGCTTTCCCATCTTCAGGAGCCGGACCGAGCGCATCGAGTTGCGCTTGAAGCGTGTTGAGCCGCGCGGTGCTGTCATCGCGAGTTTTCGAAAAAATCGCCCGATAACCGGCAACTTCTTCGCGCAATCCTTCCAAAGCGGCAATCGACGCGCGGTTTGCCTCGATCGTGTTTTCCGCCCGTCGCGCCGTCGCAGTCCAGTCATTAAGAAAGTCGATTTGGCGTTGGGACAACCGTGTATGGCCCGCGCTCGTCAGAGCCTCTGAGGTCTGGTCGGCTTGCGACGCTTCGTCGGTCTCATTTCCTCCCGGCTCGGTCGCTTCTAGAGAGGGCGTATCCTGCTGCGCCAACAGGGGTGTTGCGCCCCCCCAGAAGACCAGAGCAACGAGAACACCGAGAAAGCGAACCAAGAACCCCATCTGTTTCCTCACACGTCTTCGAAGACACCCGGAATGCTGGATGGCCCCGTGTCTCCAAGCCATTCAGGCGCAGGCAACCCCTTTTCCCGCAGGAACGCGGGGTTAAACAGCTTGGACTGATAGCGGGTGCCATAGTCACACAGAACGGTCACGATTGTATGACCAGGCCCCATTTCCTTGGCCATCCGGATCGCGCCTGCGACATTCACACCAGATGACCCGCCAAGACAAAGACCCTCGTCCTGCAGCAGGTCAAAAACGACCGGCAATGCCTCTTCATCGGGAATCTGGAAGCTCATGTCAGGGGTAAACCCTTCGAGGTTGGCCGTGATACGACCCTGCCCGATACCTTCGGTAATCGACCCACCCTCGGCCTTGAACTCACCGGATGTGTAATAGCTGTACAATGCCGCGCCCATCGGATCGGCAAGACCGATCTTCACGCCCTTGGGTTGAAGCGCTTCTGCGACACCTGCCAGCGTGCCGCCAGACCCGACGGCACAGATGAATCCATCCACCTTGCCGTCGGTCTGGCGCCAGATCTCGGGGCCAGTGGTTTCCACATGTGCCTGTCGGTTGGCGACGTTGTCGAACTGGTTCGCCCAGATCGCGCCATTTGGTTCGGTTTTGGCGAGTTCTTCCGCTAGGCGCCCTGAATAACGGACGTAATTGTTCGGGTTCTTGTAAGGGGCAGCAGGCACCTGAACCAGCTCCGCACCGGCCAGCCGAAGCATGTCCTTCTTTTCCTGGCTTTGGGTTTCCGGGATAACGATCACCGTCTTGAACCCCATGGATGCGCCAACCAGAGCAAGCCCGATGCCAGTGTTTCCGGCCGTGCCCTCCACAATCGTACCACCGGGTTTCAAAGTGCCCCGCGCCAAAGCATCCCGAATGATAAACAGGGCCGCCCGGTCCTTGACCGATTGACCGGGGTTCATGAACTCGGCCTTCCCGAGGATCTCGCACCCGGTTGCCTCGCTGGCTTTGTTCAGGCGGATCAGGGGCGTATTGCCGATTGCCTCGGCCAGGTCACGCGCAAACTGCATTCGGACGTCCTTTCAAATCTGTCTTTTCCTGTGTAGGCAACCGGTGGTGGGAACTCAAGCCGCGCCGCGCAGTCTGTCCCTGTGTCGCGCAAGCCAAAGTGCAGCCAACGCCAAGGGCGCATTCACGATCTGCATCTCATCAACAAGCCGCATCAAGTCATTGAAACTAAAAATGAATGACCGAATGTCTTCGGCTTCTTCCTCAAGTCCGTTCACCCCTGCGACATCATCCGGAAGATCGGCAATCCCGACGTAGATGTCGAAATACTCCGTGCTGCACCCCGGGGATGCATAACAATGGGCGACCTCTTCCAGTCTGGAAAGCGTCAAACCGGCTTCTTCCATCGCCTCCCGGTGGGCGGTTTCTTCGGCGGTTTCATTGGTGTCGATCCGCCCGGCGATCGGCTCAAGCAGCCAGGGCTTCTGATCGCCCCGGGCAAAGGGCCCGGGGCGGAACTGTTCTATCAAAAGAACCCGATCCCGCACCGGGTCATAGGGCAACACGATTATCGCGTCTGTCGCCACAAAAACCTCGCGCCGTACCATCGCGCTCGTCGAGCCATCATAGCGCTTGAAGGCAAGGTCGTACTCTTCCAATGTATAGAACTCTGCAAATGGCCTTGCGACGTGTACATCACTCACATCCGCGCGAACCATTCCGCCGGGACTGTGGCCCAGATCGCAATTGCTGGCATTAACCTTGGCTGTTGCCCTTGCCTGAATCATGGACAGCATCTGGTCGACCTGCTCACGGCTACGCTGACCGAAATAACTCATTTCCTCCAGCGCACCGTAGACGGACCATTTCCCAAAGCATTCAATCCATTTTTCAAGCGACCAAGGCCCATCCGCGGTCCAAGCGCCCGGTGCAGGAAAAAAAACCTGCGCTTCTACCGTTTGCCCGTCAGCGGTCACCGTCATCTCTTCGAGATCATAGTCAAAACCGCCTTCGTAGAACTCCATCCGCGCGACATCGTCCGGTGTCAGGCTCCGCACGAGAATACCTTCGGCACCGTTTCCCCCCTTCCGGATCATCGGAAACACTTCGCCTGCCACCGCGCAAACCTCGTGTCCTGCAAGCGTTGCCGCGGTGACATCGAGATCCGCCGCATCACGCCCCAAAACGGCAGACAACAAGGGCACGTGTCGCAACGTGCCGTACAAAAACAATGACTTCATGAAATTATCTCCAGCGCCGATAGGCGAATTCCGTGATCAAACCGGATAGAACGGCACCGACGACCAAAGCAGTGATCACCTTGGTATCCAGCAGGGTGAAACTGTAATCTGCGGCAAGGGAAACGATGTCCTGAATGGCCGTGATCGGATCCTGATAACGCCTGTTCAGAGAGCGATCCAGCATCTCGATGGCGCCGAACAAAAGCAAACCCGCGATCACCAGCGTGATCACCCCAGTGATACCATTGTTGATGGCCATCGTGGTGCCCTTTCCGGCACGGGGACCCATGATTTTCCATCCAACCCACACACCAAGTCCCGCGCTTATCAGCGTGAAATGTCCAAAGTTGAACCCTTCGGGCATTTGCGGCTTGATGAGCTCGGACACCACCGCGCCAAGAATGGCAAGGCAGAGTGCGGCGACCAGGTTGTTGGCTGTAGGCATCAATTCGGTCTGGATATCGTGATTTGCGTTACGTCACAACTTCCACTGTGAAACGCCGCAGCGCAAGAGGTCAGATAGAAATTCCACATACGGCGGAACCGTTCGTCAAATCCCATGTGTTGAATATCATCCCATCTGTCATTGAAGGTTTCATACCAGCGCCGAAGCGTTTGGCTGTAGCTTTCACCGAACTCGACCGATTTCACCACGTTCATGCCCGCATTTTTCACCTCCTGTCGAAGCGCGCCTGGACTGGGTAACATGCCTCCTGGGAAGATATATTTCTGTATGAAATCAACACCTTTCCGATATGCATCAAAGCGCTCCTCGCTGATCGTAATGATCTGTAGCGTCGCCTGCCGCCCGGGCTTCAAACGGTCCCGCACCGTCTGGAAATAGACCGGCCAGTATTTTTCGCCAACCGCTTCGAACATTTCAATGCTGGCAATCCCGTCATATTGACCCGTCTCATCGCGGTAATCCTGAAGCTTGAACTCAACCATGCTGGAAAGACCCGCCTTTTCGATGCGTTCTCTAGCATACTTCAACTGCTCTTCCGAAATGGTCAGTCCGGTAACTTTGAGCCCCCGCTCCCTTGCGGCATATTCCGCGAAACCGCCCCATCCGCACCCAATTTCAAGCACATGATCCCCCGGCTGTGCTCCCATCTGATCCACCATGGATGCGTATTTCGCGGTTTGCGCTGCCTCCATGCTTTCCTGCCCGGTCTCAAACAGGGCCGAGGAATAAGTCATCGTATCGTCCAACCAAAGCGCGTAGAACTCGTTTCCCAGATCGTAATGGAACGAAATGTTCTTGCGCGCCTGCCGCTTGGTGTTGGAGTTCATCCAGTGGCGTAGCTTTTCAAAGGCCCGGACAAAGAACATACCCGGAAAACCGTCATAGAGTTCGTCATTATCGGTCCGAAGGAAATCGCAGAACGCCTGCAGGTCCGGCGTGCTCCACCAGCCTTCGATGTAGGCATCACAGAAACCAAGCTCACCTTCTCGCATCAGGCGCGCAAATGTATCGCCATTGTGCACGTGCAATTCGCAGACCGGCCCCGGATTTGGTCCCTCGGCGCGAAATTTGCGCCCGTCCGGCATCACAAAATCAATCCGCCCGTGATTGATCTTGGTCGCCATTTCGAAAACGGCGGGGAAATACCTGGGCAATTCGCTCTGGTTCTTGGTGGTGGTCAGGTGCATCCGCTTCCTCCCATGCGCGGTTTGGTCTCAAGGCTAGGCGTTAATTTGCCGGATCGGCAAGAATTTATTGCGATTTGAAGTTTTCATAGGCGGCAAGTGCCGCCGCGCGCCCTTCTTTAAGGGCCACAATTGGCGCCTTTGGGGCTTCGACTGAATCAAGGTGCCAGCTCTGTGGCGCCGCCTCAAAAAACTGCAAGGCGGTTTGTGTCGGCTTTTCATAGGGTTCGGCAAGCCACCTGCGCCGGTACCGTGCCTTGGGATCAAATTTGTCGGCTTGCGTGTCCGGGTTGTAAATCCGGAAATACGGTGCAGCGTCCGGCCCTGATCCGGCCACCCATTGCCATCCCATCGCGTTCGATGCTGCGTCCCAGTCCACGAGACATGCCTCAAACCAGGCAAGTCCCAAGCGCCAGTGAACCCCAAGGTGTTTTGTCAGGTAACTCGCCGCGACCATACGGGCACGATTGTGCATTTTCCCGGTCACATACATTTCGCGCATGGCCGCGTCGACAATTGCCACACCGGTCCGTCCTTGGCACCAGGCCAGAAACTTGGGATCAGAACTGTCTTCGATCCATGGAAACGCGTCCCATTCGCGGCGCCAGTTGTCCTGCGCCAGATTCGGGAAATGCCACATCAGGTGCCACGCAAATTCTCGCCAGACCAGTTCCTTCAGGAAATGTTCCGCCCCCTGCTCGCCTTCCTGCATGGCGCGCTGTGCCAAGTGCCAGCATTGCGCCGGGCTGATCTCGCCTAAGCTGAGTGCATCGGAGAGCTCCGACGTGGCACCCCGGTCCAAAAAATCGCGTTCGGCCTTGTATGCGCCGATTCTCTCATCGATGAACCGGTGCAGTTTGTTTAGCGCCGACCGCTCTCCGGCCTGCACATGTTCGGCCACAATCGCCCGACCCCGGTGCATGTCCCGTGACAGGTGCCAGTCTTCCAGCTGGTCCGATGACGGCCCCTTGTCCATCCCGACCAGCTTGGGAACCGGCAACACATCCGGAACCGCCCGGGCCCGCACGGCTTTCCAGAAAGGGGTATAGACCCGGTACGGCCCGCCCTGCCCGGTCTCGACCGTCCAGGGTTCGAACAAGAGCGTTCCGGCAAAACTCCGGGCGTCGATCCCATCCCTGCTCAGCTCTTCCTTGATCGCAGTGTCAATCGCGACTCCAGCCGGGTCATAGCGGCGGCTCCAGAAGACAGCAGTTGCCCCGGTCTCGGCAATCATCTCGCTCAGAACCTCGTGCGGATCGCCGCGCCGGAAGATCATCGAAAGCCCGTGCGCCTCAAGATCCGAGGCCAAAGCCTTCAACGACATCTCAAGGCGCATTTTCGAAGCCGCCCCAAGCGCTTCCACGGATGCGTCATGTATGAACAACGGCACAATCGTGCCACGCTCCGCCGCCGCGCTCAGCGCGCGGTGATTTTCCAGCCGCAGATCACGCCTGAACCAAAAGATGGTCGTGTGCTCGGTCCCCATGGTGCCCCCGTAATTTTTCAATTGATACGGGGGCTTCTGGGCATTGGATCACAAAACGGCTTCCAGCGCGTTCAATAGCTGATCGACCTCGCCTTGGGTCGTGTAATGCACGAAACTGACGCGCAGGACCCCTTTGTCCATATCAACCTTCTGTGCTTCGAGCGCACGGTTGGCATAGAAATCGCCACCGCCGGCCATAACGCCATGATCCGCCAGATTAGCCGCGAGCTCTTCTCCCGGCACATTGGCCGCGATTGTCACGGTTGGCGCGCGCTTTTCTGCCTCGGACGGACCGATAAGGCGCACGGAATTGCGGGACTGCACATAGTCAAGAACCGGCTGCAATAACGCGGTCTCATGCGCGCGCATGAGGTCATGCACAGCAGCCCCGGTTGCGGCGGTCGTTTCACCAAGAACGCCGTGATGAGCCGCCAGCGCCTCGGCATAGTCCACCATCCCCGCACAAGCGGCGACCTGGGCGTGATCCGGACCAGCCGGGGTGAACCGTTTGTAAAGCACATCCGCATTGAAGTAGTGCGCCTGATTGGGCAGGAGCATGCCAAGGTTACGGCGGATCACCATGACGCCTTGATGCGGGCCATAGGTCTTGTAGGCGGAAAACAGGTAGATGTCGGGCCCTAGCGCACCAACATCCGGCAAACCGTGCGGCGCGTAACTCACGCCATCGACACACACAAACGCACCTGCCGCATGCGCAAGGGCCGCAATCTCACCGACCGGATTGATTTCTCCGACGACGTTCGAACAATGCGGAAAACAGACCAGCCTGACCCGGTCGTCCAGCAGGTCGGACAGGTGCTCGGGATTGAGATGCCCGGTTTCGGGGTCAATCTTCCACTCCCGCACCTCGATACCGTCCTCTGCCAACCGTCGCCATGGGCCGGTATTGGCCTCGTGATCCTGATTGGTCACGATGATCGCGTCACCCGGATCCATCCATTTCCGAAAGGCCTGCGCCAATACATAAGTGTTCTGGGTCGTCGAAGGACCAAAGCTGACTTCGTCTGTCTCCACACCCAGCATCGCCGCAAGACGCGCACGGGATTCATCCATCTCCGCCCCGGCAAGTTCTGAAGCTTGATAAGGCGCATAGGGCTGCACTTTGCGCTGGGTATAGAACCGGGTTAGCCGGTTGATCACCTGCCCGCAGGTATAGCTGCCCCCGGCATTCTCAAAAAACGCCTGCCCCTCAAGGGACGGTTCGGAAAATGCCGGAAACTGTTTCCGGACAAAATCGACATCCAACATGACTCACCTCTCGCTTTCGCGGTGAGAAAATCGGCCTTGTCGCAGAAGGTCAAGCCTGTCCAATCACGCAAGCGCGGCCCGGATCTTGTCCGCGTGCTGTTTCAAAACGGCAAAATCCGCCATTTGGCCCGGCGGGCGCAGCTTCACACCCTCGTGGCGGGGCAGGATATGGAAATGCAGGTGATATACCTCCTGCCCGCCCGCCGGTTCATTGAACTGCTGCAGGGTGATGCCCTCGGCCCCAAATGCCTCTAGGCACGCATGGCTCACCTTTTGCACCGTTTTCATACAGGCCAACAGCTGTTCAGGCGACGCATCCAGCATGTTCCGGCAGGGCGTTTTCGGGATCACCAGACAATGCCCGTCGGCACGCGGCATGATATCCATGAACACGAAAGTGTCCGCGTCTTCATACAGCTTTTCGCTTGGGATTTCACCGCGCAGGATCTTGGCAAAGATATTGTCGTTGTCATAAGCCATCAGGACACCTTTCTGTCGCGCTGAAATTCTGTGAACCGGGGGCAAGCTGCCCCTGTATCGTTCTTTTCGAGGTTCGCGCGGACGAGGTCAAGCAACCTCACCCGTGCGACACCGCGGTCAGCGCCCCATGCCATAAAATTCTTCATTGGGGCGCATCGAGATGAAATTGGCCATTCGGTTCGACAGGCCAAAGAAGGACGTGACCCCAGCAATATCCCAGATATCCTCGTCGCTGAACCCGTGGGCACGCAGCGTTTCGAAGTCGCCCTCGCAAATCGCACGGGCATCGTTCGACACTTTTATGGCAAAATCCAGCATTGCCATCTGCCGTGGCGTGATATCAGCCTTGCGATAATTAGCGGCAACCTGGTCGGCAATGGTCGCATCCTTGGCCCGAATACGCAGGATCGCCCCATGCGCGACCACGCAATACTGGCAGCTATTGTCACTCGACGTCACCACCACGATCATTTCGCGATCCGCCTTGGTCAAACCGCTGTCTTTCTCCATCAGAGCGTCATGGTAAGCCATGAAGGCGCGGAATTCGTCGGGACGATGGGCCAGAGTCAGGAACACGTTGGGAATAAACCCTGCTTTCTCCTGAACGCCAAGCATCAAGTTTCGGATGTCTTCGGGAAGGTCGTCAAGCGCTGGCACGGGATAGCGGCTGATGGGTTTGTCGGTCATAGACTTGGTCCTTTCAAAAATAATGTGCAGGCGAAAAATCATGCGCGGCAAAGGCCCCGTGGTCGTGCCACGGGAACTTTGCAAAAATGTATCAGGCGATCAGCCGTTCACATCCACCACGACGCGGCCCTGAACCTGCCCCTTGAGGATATCCGCCCCCAGTTGCGGCAGGTCTTCCAGCCTTGCAGGCCGGATCATCGCTTCAAGCTTGTCCATGGGCAGATCGCTGGCGATCCGTTTCCAGGCGCGAACCCGATTGTCATAGGGCTGCATCACGGAATCGATTCCCAAAAGGTTCACCCCGCGCAGAAGGAACGGAATGACGGTCGCAGGCAGCGCCGCCCCACCGGCAAGCCCCACCGCGCCCACACTGGCTCCGTATTTCAACTGCCCCAGCACGCGGGCCAGCATCTCGCCGCCCACCGCATCAACACAGCCCGCCCATGTTTCCGCTTCCAACGGGCGCTTTGTGGTTTCGTTGAGCTCTTCGCGGGCCACGATCCGCGCTGCACCAAGGGATTTGAGGTAGTCCTCTGTATCCGGCCGCCCCGTGACACCGGCCACCTCGTAGCCCAGGTTGGCAAGAATGGCTGTCGCCACCGAACCAACGCCCCCTGCGGCCCCTGTCACCAGCACAGGCCCCTGCCCGGGTTTCAACCCATGGTCTTCCAATGCCATAACAGCCAGCATCGCGGTAAAACCCGCCGTCCCCACGGCCATCGCCTGTTTGGTGCTCAGCCCTTCGGGCAAAGGCACCAGCCAGTCACCCTTGACCCTCGCCTTCTGGGCATATCCACCCCAATGGATCTCGCCCACGCGCCAACCGGTCAGGACAACCTTGTCACCGGGCTTGTACCGCGCATCCTCCGAGGTCTCGACAGTTCCCGCAAAATCAATGCCCGGCACATGCGGATACTTACGCACCAGCCCGCCCCCCTTTGCCGACAGGCACAGACCGTCCTTGTAGTTAACGGTCGAGTATTCGACTGCCACGGTGACATCGCCTTCCGGCAACTGGTCTTCACCGATTTCCTTGAGTTGTGCTTCTGCCAAACCCTCGGCGTTTTGTTCCATTACCAATGCCTTGAACATCAAAATCTCCTATCTTTCGTCGCAACCAGGTCCCGACTTCATCTCGTCCAATTGACCAGCGCCCCTAGGGCGCCGGCGTTGCTTATCTGTCTTCAGGTCCAGAACGCCTCGAACACCGTGGCGGGGCGCACCCCATCCGGTGTGATGACGTCCAATTCCGTGCCGGCATTCCAATGGGTCATTCGCACCATGCCGATTGCCACGTTCGTATTGTAATCCGGCGACCATGCGGCGCTGCTGATATCACCGACATGAAGATCGCCATCCATCACCGGCCAAAGTCGATCACAGGGCGGCACTGCTTCGCCGTGGATCTCGATCGGGCGGATTTGCTTCACCGGCCCTTCCTTGGCAACCCGCAGCAAGGCATCCCGCCCGACGCAGCCAATCGCACTCTGCGTGTTACAGAAGCGCCCCAGACCACATTCGTGGGGTGTATTGTCGTCGGTCATGTCATTGCCGTAACTCAATAATCCCCCTTCGATCCGTTCGATCAGGTTGGGGCAGCCTGCATGCACATCCAGATCCTTGCCCGCTTCGAAGAGCGCATTCCACAGGGGCATTCCGAGATCTCCGCCCTCGACATAAATCTCGAACCCGCCCTGCTTGGAATAGCCTGAACGTGCAATAACAAGGTCACGACCCTGGAACTCGAACCAGCCAAATCTGAAGAACCGCACGTCCCGGATCTTGTCACCAAAGACCCGCGCCATCAGATCGTCGGCCTTGGGCCCCTGCACCGCCAGCGGCGACACATCCGGCTCGTCCACAAGTACATCCAATCGGTACCCATGGGCGATCGCCTTGACCCAAAGCAAAAGGTCGCTGTCCGCGATGGAAACCCACCAACGGTCGTCAGCCAGCTTGACAGCCACCGGATCGTTCAACATGCCACCCGTTTCATCCACGATGGGCACGTAATAACACTGTCCGGGCAGCATGCCGCGCAGGTCGCGCGGGGTCAAAATCTGCATGAGACGACTGGCGTCGGGGCCACGCAGTTCGACTTGGCGTTCACAGGCCACATCCCAGACCTGAACCGCCTCCTTCAGGTGGCGATAGTCCTCCTGCACCGACCGGAACACGGTCGGCAGGAGCATGCGGTTATAAACAGTATACCCCTTGACACCGGCGGCTTCGACACCGTCGGAAAAGGGAGTGCGCCGCAGACGGCGCGAGGGGGCAATCAAAGCCATACAGGATCCTCCGGCGGGAACACCGGGTCGGTGCCCACAGTTGTTTGACACGCCGCTGTCACGGGATCATCTCCCTGTCCGCGGTGATCAGATGGTTGGTTGAACTGCGCGCCGAACGACGCCTTCGGCCACGTTTCCAGTTTCACTGTGCTGTTGGCAGGCCAACACCCGCCGAACATGCCTACGATATGGGCAGCAAGCATTTTCGCAATCTCCCCCGATGCGACTCACCTCTTGCCATCAAAATGTCAGACATTTAAAGTTCGAGCAAACAATAAATGTCTGACAAATGAAAATTGACCCCAAGAGCCGTTCCGATCTCTCCGCCCAAATCGCCAAGGCCATTCGCGACGCGATCATCTCGGGCGACCTGATCGTGGATGAACGCCTGCCGTCCGAAGCCGAGCTTGCGGACCAGTTCGACGTCTCTCGCCCGACGGTGCGCGAAGCGCTCAAACGCCTTGCCGCGCAGAACCTGATCCGCACCCAGCGCGGGGCCACCGGCGGCGCTTTCGTGCGGCGCCTGAGCTATGACGAGGCCTATGCCCACCATATCACGACCTCGACCCTGCTGTTGTCCATGAATGCGGTGGACTTTCAGACAGCCTGCGAAGCGCGGTTCGCACTCGAGCGGGCCTGCGCGCCCCTTTCTGCCGAGCGCCGCACCCCGGACCATCTGGCGACAATGCGCGCCGAGATCCATCGTCAAGGCCAGCCGGGCCTGTCGGATGAAAGCTTTTGTGACAGCGACGTCGCCTTTCACCGCGCCCTTGTCGACGGCGCCTCCAATCCTGTCCTGTCCTACCAACTCGCGGGTGCAGTCGAGGCGATGCAGCCCTTGATGAACATGATTACCTTCACCCAACGCAACCGAGACGTGATTGTTGCTCTGCACACCAGAATTGCCGATGCCATCGAGGCCCGGGATGCCGCCAGCGCGGACGCGGCCCTGTCCGAGCTGACAGCCTGCACACTCCAGCTTGGCAGGGATGCCATGGCCGCTCGCGCGGCACGCGCATCGCCATGACCCAATGCGGAAGCCTACATATTCTCGTTGGCAAAGTGGCGGCCGGGAAATCAACCTTGGCCGCCAAACTGGCGCTTGACCCGGCGACCGTGGTTATTTCCGAAGACCAATGGCGTCCGAACTCTTCGGCCCGGATATGTCCTCTCTCGCGGATTACGTGCGCTATTCTGCCCGGTTGCGCGCGGCCATGACCCCACACGTGACCGGATTGCTGCGTGCGGGCGTCTCAGTGGTTCTGGACTTCGGAGCCAACACGCTTGAAAGCCGTGCCTGGCTGCATGATATCCTAAAGGACAGCGGCTGTCCCCACGTTCTCCATTATCTGGACGTTCCAACCGAAACCTGCCGTGCGCGCCTGCGCATCCGAAATGCCTCAGGCACTCACCCGTTTTCCGTCAGCGAAGAACAGTTTGAACACATTACCCGGCATTTTGTTGCACCGTCACTGGACGAAAACTTTAACATCACAACATATACCTTTGAGTAAGTTAACAATTTCAAATTTGATCTTGTCGGGGCATTGGTGAGCTTCTCGAAATCTGCGGCTTGCAACGGAACGGATCGGGACTTATATCTTGGACGTTCCCTCGGGAACTATGGACATAAACGCGCTCGTAATAAGCGGATCGGACCCGGGGGCGGTACCCGGCGGCTCCACCAAAACCCTTCATTTGGGGGTCATGGGGCCGAAACAGGATCGACGAACGTCTAAAGGGGTTAGCTTTGTCTCGGCTGTCTGCCACCGTTATCGGCGAAACTTGTACAATTGCAAATGACAATCGTGCTCCGGTTGCAGTTGCTGCGTAAGCAGTAACAAGACCGAAACTTAAGTCCTGATGCCTAGCAGCGTCAGGCGGGGTTCGCAGGCACCTGGCAACAGAAGCCTGCACTTTCTCCCGTTAACCTGTCGATCATTCTTTCGCGTTATGCCTGTGTCAGACATTCCGCAGCTAGGCAGGTATTTCTCATGGAAAAGCGTGACATCTTACAGGAATGGTATCAGCGCGTCTGGATCGACGCCGACCTCGATGCCATTGACGAGTTATTCAGCCCGGACACACAGGCACAGGGGTTGTTGCCCGACTTGCAGGTGGGTCCGGATGATTTTCGCGAACTTGTCCCGATGTTCCTCGATATGGTCGAAGATCCCAAGGTATCCCTCGACAAGGTCATGGAAGACGGCGACTGGGCTTCGGCCTTGTATTCGATGCGCGTGACCAACCCCGCCAATGGTCAGCCCGTAATCGGTTCGGGACAGCTTTTCGCCCGGTTCGAGGGCGACAAGATGGTGGAAACCTACAACAGCTTCGACTTCATGAGCTTCTTTGAGCAAATGGGGCTGCTGCCGGAACAGTCGATGGCGCTCTGCCTGACGGGTCAACGGATCGGATAAAGTCCGAATCGCCTTGCTTTTTGCACCGCATCGTGGTGCCAAAACAGCATGGCGCGCACCACTGACCTTTCTCACCTGTTTTCCGTGTTCGGGCGGATTGGGCTCCTGTCATTTGGTGGTCCTGCGGCCCAGATCAGCCTGATGCACCGTGAACTGGTGGATCGGACAGGCTGGCTTTCCGAAAAAGATTTTCTGGGCGCCCTCTCCTTCTGCATGTTGCTTCCCGGCCCCGAAGCCATGCAACTCGCCACGTTCTGTGGTTGGAAGATCCGCGGCACGGCGGGTGGTCTGCTCGCGGGTCTGCTTTTTGTTCTGCCCGGCGCGTTGGTCATCGCTGCCCTTGCCGCGCTCTACATCACTTTCGGAAATGTGCCGTTGGTTCAGGCCGCGTTTTTGGGCGTCAAGGCGGCGGTTGTCGCCATCATCCTGCAAGCCTTGGTTCGTCTCTCCCGAAAGGTTCTTACCGGCCCCCAGGAATGGGGCATGGCACTTGCCAGCTTCATCTGCCTTTATGCCGGATGGCTTCCTTTTCCGGCCGTGATTGCGGCCGCTGCGCTTATCGGAATGGCGCGCGCCACCGAACAACAGACCCCAGCCTTATCACCCGCGCGCGCCCCGGTTTCCAGGACCTTCCGAACCATCTTGATCTGGGGCACGCTCTGGCTGGCCCCGATTGGCTTTCTCCACCTCGTCAATGCGACATTCCTTTGGGACGTGGCGGTATTTTTCTCCAAGCTGGCGGTTGTGACATTTGGCGGCGCCTACGCAGTACTGGCCTATATGGTGCAAGCCGTCGTTCAGGATCATGGCTGGATCAGCACCGGGGAAATGATCGACGCGCTTGGGCTTGCAGAGACAACCCCCGGCCCGCTGATCCTCGTCACGCAATTCGTAGCCACTCTCGCCGGACATCATCAGGGCGGCGCAACCCTCGCTGCGCTTGCTGGCATCACGGCTCTATGGTGCACATTTACCCCTTGTTTTCTGTGGATATTCGCCGGTGCTCCACATGTAAGCCGCATTCTCGCCAATCCGCGCCTATCCGCCGGGCTGCATTTCATTTCCGCCGCGGTGACCGGCGTCATCATCAATCTGAGTCTGTGGTTCACGCTGAACCTCCTCTTCAAAACAGTCACGCCGCATCCGGTGCCCCTACCCAACCTATCCAGCTTTTCCCCCTTCATGGCGGCCCTCGTTGGCCTCGCCTGCTTGATGCTGTTTGCCTTGCGACTTCCCCTTCTCGCGGTGCTTGCGCTCTGCGCTTTCGCAGGGCTCGTTCCCAACCTCCTCTGAGAGCAAAAATTTGCCCGCCCTCATCTTTTGTTTCCCGACGAATCTTCTATTGTAAATGCAGCCCTTATCGAGAAAGCCGCCATGTCCCGAAGCATCGACTATGGAAACCTCATGCACCGCGCCATGCGCAGCCTGATTCAGGAAGTGCTGAGCGATGTGCAGAAAAACGGTCTTCCCGGTGAGCACCACTTTTTCATCACCTTCGACACGCAACACCCTGATGTAGAAATCGCGGATTGGTTGTCAGACCGCTACCCGGGTGAAATGACCGTGGTCATGCAGCACTGGTACGACAATCTCGAGGTTGGAGACGAGGGATTCGGGGTCACGCTGAACTTCGGGGATTCACCGGAGCCGCTGTACATTCCCTATGACGCGATCAAGACATTCGTGGACCCCTCGGTCGAATTCGGTCTGCGCTTCGAAACGCAGGAAGACGATGAGGACGACGATCTCGACGACCTGCTCGAGGAAAAAGACCTCGAGGCGGACGAAGAAGACTCCCCTCGCAAGGAAGCCGACGTTGTCAGCCTGGACAGCTTCCGCAAATAGCATCCGCCCGCGACGATTTGCATCCGCCTGTTAGCGGTATCCCACGGTATACAGTATTGCACTTTACGCCCCGTCCGGTATGACAAACGCAACTGTTTTACCGGAGGTCACAATGGCTCAAACCCGCACTGAAACCGACAGCTTCGGCCCGCTGGAAGTCCCCGCAGACAAATACTGGGGTGCCCAGACCCAGCGGTCCATCATGAACTTTCCCATCGGCTGGGAAAAACAGCCCGTCGCCATCGTGCGCGCGCTGGGTGTGATCAAACAGGCCTGCGCCATGGCCAACAAGGCCTCGGGCAAACTCGACGCCACGCTCGCAGACGCCATCATTCAGGCCGCCTCCGAAGTGGTCGCGGGCAAGTTTGACGACAACTTCCCGCTGGTCGTCTGGCAGACCGGGTCCGGCACCCAGTCGAACATGAACTCCAACGAGGTGATCGCCAACCGCGCCATCGAAATCCTCGGCGGCGAGATCGGCTCCAAGGATCCGGTCCACCCCAACGATCACTGCAACATGGGCCAGTCCTCCAACGACACGTTCCCCACCGCCATGCACATCGCCACCGCGATGTCCGTGCGCGACGTGCTGATGCCCGGCCTGACCAAGCTGGCCAAAGGGCTCGAGCAGAAGTCGGAAGAGTTCAAGGACATCATCAAGATAGGCCGGACCCACACCCAGGATGCCACCCCGCTCACGCTGGGGCAGGAATTCTCGGGTTATGCCCACCAGATCCGTCAGGGCATCGCCCGCGTCGAAGCCGCCCTGCCCGGCATCTACGAACTTGCCCAAGGCGGAACCGCGGTCGGAACCGGCCTCAACACCCAGAAAGGCTGGGGCGAAACCGTGGCGGCCAACATGGCCGAGATCACCGGTCTGCCCTTTGTCACCGCCCCCAACAAGTTCGAAGCTCTGGCCGCCCATGACGCCATGGTCTTCATGTCTGGCGCCCTCGCGACCGTTGCAGGCGCCATGTACAAGATCGCCAACGACATTCGCTTCCTCGGCTCCGGCCCGCGTTCGGGGCTTGGCGAACTGATCCTGCCGGAAAACGAACCCGGCTCCTCGATCATGCCGGGCAAGGTCAACCCGACCCAGGCCGAAGCCATGACCCAGGTCGCCGCGCATGTCATGGGCAACAACGCCGCCATGACCTTTGCGGGTTCTCAAGGTCACTTCGAGCTCAACGTCTACAACCCGATGATGTCCTACAACTTGCTGCAGTCGATCCAGCTTCTCGGCGACGTCGCCGACAGCTTCACCGAACGCATGTTGCTGGGCATTCAGGCCAACGAACCGCGCATCGACAAGCTGATGAAGGAATCGCTGATGCTGGTCACGGCTCTGGCTCCCACCATCGGCTATGACAACGCCACCAAGGTTGCCAAAACAGCCCACAAGAACGGCACAACTCTCAAGGAAGAGGCCATCGCTCTGGGCTTTGTGGATGCTGAAACCTTTGACAAGGTCGTACGCCCCGATCAGATGATCGGGCCCAAGGACTGATGTCAGAGCCGGTCAACCTGAACCGGTTTCGAAAACAAAAAGCGCGCGCCGACAAAAAGGCGCGCGCCGATCAGAACGCGATCAAGTTTGGCCGCACAAAGGTTGAAAAACAGCGCGACAAGGCCGAAGCTGAAAAGGCCTCGCGCCATATTGACGGCCACAAGCGGGACGATCCATGAGCGCCCGGCCCGTCAAACGCTCTCTGACCCTCAAAGGCCATCGTACCAGCGTGTCTCTCGAAGATGACTTCTGGCGCGCCTTTCGCGACATCGCAGAAGAAAAAGATCTACCAATCAACGCCCTAGCAGCCGAAATTGATGCGAGACGTGACCTTGATACCGGGCTGGCCACCGCTATCCGGCTCTATGTTCTGGCACATTATCGCGCCAAAACCTGATCTTCATTTTGCCAAAAAATACTCGCGCCGCAGGCATCCGCCGAAGGCGGATATCATCCCAACGCCGCAACCGAGCGAATCCGCTCGATCATGGCGCGCAACCCGTTCGAGCGCTGTGACGACAAGTGTTCGTTCAACCCCAGTCGCGCCATCTCGGCACGGGCATCCACGTCCAGAACCTCGGCAAGCGTCAGCCCGTTGTAAAGTTTGCGCAGCAGCGCGATCAGCCCCCGCACGATCATCGCGTCACTGTCGCCGTCAAACTGGAATACGCCCCCCTCGATACGGGGATGCAACCACACTTGGCTGGCACAGCCATCAACCTTGGTGGCGGGCACCTTCAGCGCGTCGTCCAACGGTTGCATCTCCTTGCCCTGCTCGATGACATAACGATAGCGGTCTTCCCACTCCTCGATGAAATCGAAATCCTCGACAATCTCTTCGAATGCTTCCGTTGCCATGCCCGGCCTCCTTCACTTACCCATCACCTAAGTTGGACTGCGCAAAAGGTCCAGACCTGCCATTGACGCTTTTCAAGATGGTCCCGATGCGCTAACCCATTGAAGCAACGAAAGAGGCCTGATTGATGCGTATTGTCCTGTCCCTTCTGCTGATCTCCACACTGGCTCTGACGGCCTGTCAGTCCCGCTGGAATCCGGTCAACTGGTTCGGAGCAGACGAACCGGCCCCCGAAGGAACGGCGAACCCGCTCTTGCCGGGTCAGGAGGACACCGGCGTCTTCGCCAAGCGTCCTGTTGCGGTTTATAGCGGCATCCCAATCCAGACCGTCAAATCAGTAACTGTTCAGAAGGTGCCCGAAGGCGCCCTGGTCACAGCCGTCGGTGTACCTCGCGTACACGGCGTCTTCGCGGTGAAACTCAAACCGCGCAATGGCGGCGTTCCAGAAAACGGCGTGCTGACCTACGACCTTTTGGGCGTTCACCCGTCCGAAGCCCCCTATGGCGGCCCGGAACGGTCGCGTGAAGTGACTGTCGGACATGTCGTGACCACGCAGCAGCTCCAAGGCGTGCACACCATTCGCGTCGCAGGCCAGCAAAATGCGCGTCAGGCCCGGCGCCGCTAAAGCCACCGACGCAATACCGACGTTTTACCGACGTGATGCCGACCCCGGTATTTCGCGGTTTATCAGAGCTTGATGATCCTGACGGAACCACCTTTGGCCGCCAGCGCGACCTGACCGTCGCACAGGCGTAGGGCGTCCTCGCCGAACACTTCTTTTCGCCACCCCTGCAGCGCCGCAACGTCACGTTCGCCAGAGGCCAGCGCATCAAGCTCCGAAGCCGTCGCAATCAGTTTAGGCGCCACGCCCGAACTCTCCGTCTTGGCCTTCAAAAGAACGCGGAGAAGGTCCGCCAACGCGGGATTGACCTGCTGCCGGTCATTCTTGGCTTCCACCTTTGGCATGTCTTCCGGCGGGCATTCCAGTCCGACCTGGATTGCACTGAGGATGCCTTCGGCAATCTCCCCCTTGCGCGCTTCGCGCAGCAACAGGCGAGACCGCCCGAGATCATTCATGTTGCCCGGCTTGGTCGAGGCCAACTCAACCAGCGCGTCGTCCTTGAACACCCGGTTGCGTGGCACGTTGCGGCTCTGGGCATAGCCTTCACGGAACCGCGCCAACTCTCTGACAATGCTCAGAAACTTGGGAGACGTCGTGCGGGTTTTCACACGCCGCCATGCTTCGGAAGGTTTGATGACATAGGTCTCGGGGTTGGTAAGGATGGCCAGTTCTTCTTCAACCCAATGGCTGCGCCCGGTCTCTTCGAGTTTGGCGGCAAGAAACTCGTAGATCTTGCGCAGATGAGTCACATCGGCCAACGCGTATTTCTTTTGCGCCTCGGTCAGAGGACGCCGCGACCAATCCGTGAAACGGCTTGTTTTATCAACGCCTTGCTTGGCGATCTTCCGGACAAGCGTTTCATACCCGGCCTGCTCTCCAAAGCCACAGACCATCGCCGCAACCTGCGTGTCAAACAGGGGATTGGGGAACACACCGGCTTCAACAAAAAAGATCTCCAGATCCTGCCGTGCGGCGTGGAACACCTTGACCACAGAGGTGTCACGAAACAGATCGTATAACGGCTCAAGCGACATATCGCCGACCAGTGGGTCAACCAGAACAGCGCTGTCGTCCCCCTCTTCGGGCACCGCCAATTGGATCAGGCACAGTTTGGAATAATAGGTCCGCTCGCGCAGGAACTCGGTGTCAATGGTCACATAGGGATACCCGCGCGCCATCTGGCAGAATTGCGCGAGTTCTTCCGTGCTTGTCAGGGTTTTCATATGCGGCAGTTCTTCTTCGTTTCTGTGCGTGCCTTGCGTGCTCACCAAGCTCTACGCACAAAGCGTGGGAAATGCAAATTTGCCCGGCTCACAGGAATACCGGTGTCCTGTCACCTTCGGCAAACCGACGCAAGACGGCTGGATACAGTTTGTGCTCCATGGTCAGAACGCGCGACGCAAGCGTGTCAGGTGTATCGTCCGCTTGGATCGCGACCTTCGCTTGCCCAAGGATCGGCCCGTCGTCCAACGCAGGAGTAACAAGATGCACAGTACAACCGTGCTCTGCATCCCCAGCTTCCAAGGCGCGGGCATGGGTATGCAGGCCCTTGTACTTGGGAAGAAGCGACGGGTGGATATTGAGCATACGCCCTTCCCAAGGGGCAACGAATCCTTCGGTCAGAACCCGCATGAACCCCGCCAGACACAGGATATCCGGGCGCACCTTGTCGAGTTCAGCCTGAAGGGCCTGCTCAAAGGCTGGCCGATCCCCTTTGAAGGGACGGTGATCCACCACAGCGGTTTGCACGCCCATGCCCGCGGCTTTTTTCAGCCCGCCAGCCTCCGCGTCATTGGCCAAAACCAATACGGGTTCCGCCGGGTGGTCCGCTGCGGCCATGTCCTCCAAAAGGCGCACCATGTTCGATCCGCCTCCGGAAATGAAAATGGCAACGCGTTTCTTCACAGGAGCTTGCCCGAATAACGCATCCCTGCCCCTTTGGTCACGTGACCGAGCCGGTAAACGGATTCGCCTTCATCACGCAGTAATGCTTGAAGCGCGTCGGCCCGCGCCGCGTCCACCGACAGGATCATGCCGACGCCGCAATTGAAGGTCTTGAGCATTTCCGCCTCTTCCATGCCGCCGGTTTTGGCCAGCCATTTGAAGACGTCAGGCAGGTCCCAGGCATCCAGATCCACATCCGCACCCAGATCTTCCGGCAGAACGCGCGGCAGGTTCTCGGTCAAGCCACCACCCGTGATATGGGCCAGCGCATGCACGCCCCCTGCCCGCACTGCCGCCAGCGCCTGCTTCACATAAAGCCGGGTCGGTGCCAGCAAAGCCGCACCAAGCGTTCCCTCGGCCCACGGACAATCATCGCCCCAACCAAGGCCTGAGAGTTCAACAAGCTTGCGAACCAGAGAATAGCCGTTCGAATGCACACCGTTGGACGCCAGCCCAAGCAGCACATCGCCCTCGACCACGCCATCGGGCAAGTCCGCACCGCGTTCCATCGCGCCGACGGCAAACCCCGCAAGGTCGAAATCTCCGGCTTCGTACATGCCCGGCATTTCGGCGGTTTCGCCACCGATCAGCGCGCATCCAGATTGGAAACAACCCTCGGCAATCCCTTCGACGATCCGTGCCGCCTGCTCAGTTTCGAGTTTTCCGGTCGCAAAATAGTCCAGGAAAAACAGAGGTTCGGCGCCTTGACACACGAGGTCATTCACGCACATCGCGACAAGGTCGATGCCCACGCCATCCACATTGCCGGTATCAATCGCAATACGCAGCTTGGTACCAACGCCGTCAGTCGCGGCAACAAGGATCGGGTCGACATAGCCCGCGTCCTTGAGATCGAACAGGGCCCCGAAACCACCAAGACCCGCCATGACGCCGCTGCGCGTGGTCCGCTTTGCGGCAGGCTTGATCCGCTCCACCAACGCATTGCCCGCATCAATGTCCACACCTGCATCCGCATAGGTAATGCCGTTCTTGCCGTCGCTCATGGCCTACTCCATTTTTCGCTTGCGTGAGGCACTAGACCATCCCGGCGTCAAGGGCAACGGTATCCCTTGACGCGCCTGTCTGTTCTGTTAGCAAATGGCCTCAGGCGGGCCTGTAGCTCAACGGTTAGAGCAGAGCGCTCATAACGCTTTGGTTGCAGGTTCGAATCCTGCCGGGCCTACCAACCCCTGCCAATCACCCTTCCTGCACCTTGGGCTTGCCCTGGCCCTTGATCCATTCACGTGCGCCTTGCAGTAGAACGTACAGGACGGGCACGATGATTACCCCGATCACAGTTGCAGCCAACATGCCACCAAAGACGGCGATACCGATCGCCTGCTGCGACGCCGCACCAGCGCCGCTGGCAGCAACCAATGGCACCACCCCCAGCAGGAAGGACAACGCGGTCATCATCACGGCCCGGAACCGCTGGGATGCGGCCTCGATCGCCGCTTCGCGAATGGACAGGCCGGATGCCCTGCGTTCCATTGCGAACTCCACAATCAGGATCGCGTTCTTGGAGGCCAGACCAATCAGCATGATCATCCCGATCTGGGTATAGAGGTTCACATCCCCACCCGCGATGGCCACCGCTGCCAAGGCACCGAAGAGCGCCACCGTCACCGACAGCAGAATACCAATCGGCATGGTCCAGCTTTCATATTGCGCAACAAGGAACAGGTACCCGAAAATCACCGCCATCGCGAGAATGAGCGCCACCAGACCCCCAGCTGCCTGTTGCTGCTGGGCCGTGCCGGTCCATTCGAACGCATAACCTGGCGGCAAGGCATTCGCGGCCTCTTCCTCGAGCACCCGGATCGCATCGCCCGTCGACAATCCTTCCTTGGGAACCGCCGTCACCGTTGCCGAGCGGAACATGTTGTAGCGATTAAGCGCAACAGGCCCCAGTTCCTTTTTCACCGTGACCAGTGTACCCAACGGTACCATTTCCCCCGATTGCGAACGCACATACAGGCTGTTGATATCCTCGACCCGGTCGCGATATTCACCTTCGGCCTGGATCATGACGCGATAGACCCGCCCAAACAGGTTGAAATCGTTGACATAGATCGATCCCATGTAACCTTGCAGAGTCTGGAATACGTCCGCGACGGATACATTGAGAGACTTGGCCTTCTCCCGGTCAAGATCAACGAACACTTTTGGCACATTGGCCCGGAACGTCGAATAGGCCTGCGCAAGCTCGGGCCGCTGGTTCGCTGCATAAACAAGAGATCCCACAGCTGCCGAAAGATCCTGTGCCGAGCCACCTCCGGTCTGTTGCACTTTCATTTCCACACCGGCGCTCATGCCAAGACCCGAAATGGGCGGCGGGTTGAACGCGATGACGCTGGCGGCCACTTCCTGATTGGCGATGCCAAGGATATTTCGCAGAACTCCGTTAGCACTCAACTCCGGCGTTTCCCGCTCGGTCCATGGCGCAAGGTTCGCGATGATCATCGCCCCGTTCGAGCTACCGCCGCTCAACAGGCTGAACCCGTTCACAAGCACGGTCGACACCACGCCGGGCACTTCCAGGATCTGTTCGTTCAGCCGGTTCGTCACCGCTTCCGTACGCTCCAACGAGGCGGCATCGGGCAATTGGACATCGACGAAGAGATACCCGTTGTCTTCCAAGGGAATGAACCCGGCTGGAAGCGCTTTCATCAGAGACCCACCACCAAGGATAAGTCCACCAAGGATCGCCAGAGCGATCAGGGGAATGCGCACCATGCGCTTGACGATCCCGACATACCCGCCGCGCACGCCTCCGATACCCCGTTCGAACACCGCCAGCAGCCCCTTGGGCGGACCCGAGCGCGCCTTCAGGATCAACGAGCACAACGCTGGGGACAAGGTCAGCGCGTTCACGGAGGAGATCACGACAGCCGTCGAAATCGTTACAGCGAACTGGGAATATAGCCTCCCCGTGATTCCCGGCATGAAGGTCACGGGGACAAACACCGCCAGCAGAACCAAGGTGGTTGCAATCACCGGACCAGTGATCTGTTGCATCGCCTTGCGGGTCGCGTCCGGCGGACTCAACCCCTCTTCAGCAATGATCCGTTCGACGTTTTCAACAACGACGATCGCGTCATCCACCACGATCCCGATCGCCAAAACCAACGCGAATAGCGAAATCGTGTTTAGCGACATCCCGAATGCCAGAAGAAATGCGAAGGTCCCGATCAGCGACACGGGAATTGCGACTGCTGGAATGACCGTGGCCCGCACACTCCCGAGGAAGATGAAAACAACCGCGATCACCAGAACGAAGGTCTGCATCAGCGTGACCATCACATCCTTCAGTGACTGGTTCACAAAGCGCGTGGAATCGAACGGAACCGCAAACTCTACATCATCCGGAAACGCGAGGGACAGACGTTCCAGTTCGGTCATCACGCCATCGCGAACGGCCAAAGCGTTCGCGCCAGGCGCCTGGTAGATCGCAAGAACCGTCGCGGGATTGCCCGAAAAGCGCCCCGAGGCGTTGTAGTAGCTTGATCCCAACTCAACCCGCGCAACATCCCGAATTCGCACGATGCTTCCGGCGTCACCAGTCCGAAGAACGATGTCTTCGAACTCCTTGACAGTCGTCAGGCGCCCTTTTGACTTGATCGTATATTGAAATTGTTGCCCGGCCGGCACTGGAGGGGTTCCCACCTGCCCTGCAGAGACTTCAAGGTTCTGCTCGCGAATCGCTGCCACAAGGTCTGTCGGTGTGAGCCCCAACCCGGCCATGCGGTCTGGATCCATCCACATCCGCATGGAGTATTCGAAATTGGTCATGACGTCGGCCTTGCCGACCCCGCCAACACGCGCCAAAGCATCCTTAAGGTTGATCGACGCATAGTTGGAAAGGAAAACTTCGTCATATGTCTTGTTGGGGGAGGCCAGCGTAACGATCAACAGCATGTTGGATGACGATTTCTGTGTCACAACACCCGAATTGGTCACTTCCGTCGGCAGAGAGGCGACCGCCTGAGCCACCCGGTTCTGGACGTTCACCGACGCAATATCCGGATCGGTACCGACTTCGAATGTGACTGAAAGATTGTAGGATCCGGTATCCGTGCTGTCCGAGGACATGTAAATCATGTCATCCACACCGTTGACCTGTGCCTCGATCGGCGCTGCGACGGTGTTTTCAACGGTTTCCGAGTTGGCACCGGTATAGTTGGCGCTGACATTCACCACCGGCGGCGTGATCTCTGGGAATTGTTCCACCGGCAGCGCGACAAATCCGATGATCCCCATGAGGGTCAGAACCAGTGAAATCACGAACGACGTCTTGGGGCGCGCAATAAAGATCGAGGAGAACACGTTGTCTTACTCCTCTTTCGACGTGCCAGCGAGCACGGCGTCAACCGCAACGCCCGGCCGCACACGCTGCAAGCCTTCGACAATCACGGCCTCGCCTTCGCGCATTCCGTCTTCAACAACAACAGCCGTTTCAACCTGACGTCCAAGAGTGACATAGCGCTGTTCCACCGTTCCCTGCTGACCGACCACCAGAACAAAATCGCCCCGCTGATCCCGCTGGACAGACGCCTGAGGGATCATCAGCACCTCCCGCGGTTCCGGATCCTCAACCCGCACGGTCAGGAATGATCCGTCAACGATAAAGCCCCGCTTGTTTTCGAATTGCGCCCGGATAGTAATGGTCCCGGTCATCGGGTCGATACGGTTGTCTGCAAAAACCACTCGCCCGGCCTCATCCAGCTCTTCTCCGTTGGGCAAAACCACAAAAACATCCGGCGTTCTCGGGTTGTTGCCCACCTCGGCAATGGTCGCGTCGAATTGCTCCATGATATTCATCAATTGTCGTTCGGTAAGCGAAAACTCGACATAGATCGGTGCCAGCCGCACCAGGTTGATCAATGGCGGGCTGCTTGGTCCGACCAACTCACCCACACTGGCGGTCGTACGGCCAACGCGCCCATCAAAGGGTGCGTGTACTTCCGTGTAGTCCACGTCCAGCTGTGCCATGCGCACGGCGGCTTCCGCAATCTGCACACCGGCGATCGCGACCTGGTTGTTCGCATAGGCCACATCTCGATCCGCCTCAGTGCCGACTTGACGTTCGAAAAGTTCTTCCTTCCGGGCAAGCTCAACTTCAGAGAGGTGCAGGTTCGCATGCGCCTGCGCCAGATCTGCCTCACGTGCGGCAAGCGTGGCGGAATATGTGTCATCCTCAATCCGATAGAGAACATCGCCCTTTTTGACGAACTGCCCGTCCTCAACCAGCACCTCTTCGACAAATCCGCCGACCCGCGCGATGATATCGACTTTGTCGATGGCCTCACCTTTGCCGATGAACTCAGCCGTATCGATCAGTTCGTCCATATATGCGGCCGCAACAGCCACTTTCGGAGCGGCCGCGTCCTGAGCAAACGCAACCGCCTGAGACAAAATCAAGGCCGCCAGACCATTCAACCCGAATTGCAGGACTTTCTTCATCAATTGAAACCTCTTTTTTGCAGCGATCCTTGTGCAGGATTTCCAGCAATAAACCTTTGGGGCATTCAAACACGGCATACGGATTCCCACAATGGTTGTCGCTAAGGAACCACCGGACAAAAAACGTCACGAAAAAGATGAGTTAGCGGGCAAAGACCATATCGGCGCACAGACCGCCAAGCCGCTCGCTCCTTTCGAGCCGCAGCACGCCACCATGCGCGCGCGCGACGTCCGCGGCAATGGACAGACCAAGCCCGACCCCCAATCCCCGGTTCTGATTGCGACCCGGTTCCAGACGGGCAAAAGGCTTGAGCGCCTCTTCCCGATCCTGTGGCGCGATTCCAGGCCCGCAATCTTCCACTCGGATTCGCACGGATTTTTCAGTGATGCGAAGCGAAACTTCTGCCCGCTCACCATATCGAACCGCATTGCCGATCAGGTTCTCGACGGCCCGACGTACAGCCAGAATACGCCATGACACTTCGCCATGACCCTCACATTCAATCAGGCTCACATCCTGCCCGCCGCGGGCACAGTCCTCAACAACCCGCTCTATCAGGGCTCGCGGATCAACCGTTTCCGGTTCACCCTCATAAGCCCCGCGTGCGAAACTCAGGAAAGCGTCCAGCATCCGCTGCATGTCTTCCACATCCCGTTCCAGCGGCTCACGGTCTTCGTCTTCCAGCATGGACAGTCCAAGCTTCAGCCGGGTCAATGGTGTGCGCAAGTCGTGGCTGACCCCTGATAACATGAGGGTACGTTGTTCAATCTGACGTTCGATCCGGTTGCGCATGTCCAGAAATGCATTTCCGGCGGCACGCACCTCGACCGCGCCACCCGGCGAATAGGGCACGTTCCGTCCCCGCCCAAAGGCTTCGCTCGCCGCAGCCAGCTTGGTAATCGGACGCAGCTGGTTGCGTAGATAAAGATATGCCACAAGCGTCAGAAGCCCGCCAAAAAACACCATGTTTACCAGAAGCTGATGAGAGTTTGATGCCGACACCCGTGACCGGTCGAACGCGATAACCACGGGTCCGGTATCATAAGATATTCCCAAACGAACCCTCTTGTTTTGGGCAAGCTGCACAAATTCCAGCCCCGGCACTTTTTGGTAGAGATTGCGCCCCACGATCAGAGCCGAGAAATCGTACCAAATCCGCGTGTCTTCCCCGGATAAATCATCCGGGAAGGACATCTCCATGGCCAATGTGTCCGTTATTCTCCGAAACTCCTCCGGATCTTCATTCCGGCGTTCCGCTGCAACCAGAACAAGCGAAATCTCTCTCGCCACGGCTCGGGTCATCTGATCGGTCACGCCTTCGAAATGGCGCTGAATGAAGACGAATGAAACCACCAGCTGCAAGAACACAACCGGGAAGATCAGGATAAGTGCGGCCCGTCCATAAAGGCTACGGGGCATATAGCGTTTGAGCCATTTGAAAAACATGTCTAAGTCTTGCCGCGACCCGCCAAGGAAGGAAAGCCCATGGATGCCGAAATTCTTGCATTTGATCCGGAACCCGGTCTTGTCGAAGCACTGTCGCCGAATGTGCGCCGAGTATTGGCGCCAAACCCATCGCCAATGACATTTCGCGGAACCAACACGTATCTCGTCGGCACGGATGACATCTGCGTCATTGATCCGGGGCCGGACATGGCGGACCACAACAGCGCCATTCTCGCCGCATTGGAACCCGGACAGCAAATAACCCATATTCTCGTCACGCATGCGCATGTCGACCACTCCCCGCTGGCCGCCCGCCTGTCACGGGACACCGGTGCCCCAGTCTATGGATTCGGGGACGCCTCGACGGGGCGTAGCCCCGTTATGCAGGAGCTTGCCGCCAAGGGTCTTGCCGGCGGTGGAGAAGGAGTTGATGCGCATTTTGCCCCCGACCACCTGCTCAAGGAAGGCGACATCGTGCAAGGGGGCGGCTGGTCACTCGAAGCGATCCACACCCCCGGCCATTTTGGAAACCACCTGTCCTTCGCCATGGGCGATGCCTGCTTTGTGGGGGATCATGTCATGGGCTGGGCCAGTTCCCTTGTCTCTCCCCCGGATGGTGACCTGACAGACTTCATGGCATCCTGCCGAAAACTCCGGTCGCGGGACTGGTCCGTCTTCCACTCAGGTCACGGCGCCCCGATCACCGCCCCCTCTAAACGCCTCGATTGGCTCATTGCGCACCGCTTGGGACGTGAAGCCGAGATTCTCGCGGCCCTCGGACAGGGACCAGCCCGCGCATACGACCTCGCGTGCGGTATCTACACCGAAACACCCACGGCGCTGATGGGCGCCGCCACTCGCAATGTGTTTGCACACCTTGTTGATTTGACAGGAAAATCAATAGTTTCACCGCAGGGCGAGTTACATTCCGAAGCAGTTTTTGCGCGTCTCTGATTTTTTTCTCCGAAATTGGAAAAAATGTGAAAGAACCCTCTGGACGTCCTCAAAAACCGAGGCTATACCCCGCTCCACATTCCGGCGTAGCTCAGCGGTAGAGCAGTTGACTGTTAATCAATTGGTCGTAGGTTCGATCCCTACCGCCGGAGCCATAAAAAGCCCGCTAGGTCAAAGACTTAGCGGGTTTCTTTATTAAGCGGCCTTGGGCTGAAATTACCTCAGGCAACTTTCAGGCAACTTTGAAATTGCTAACATTCGTCTCGACATCAATGAAGCGCGTGACTTCGATCGTTCGGGCATTTGATCTGCCGTTGTCGGGCCGCTTGAAATGTACGGTTCGTCAACCTGCCGGAAGGGCCAAAACTCGGTTCAATACTCGGCATAGGGCAAACCTGACCGAAGCACCAAGGTTATCAATGACGGTTTTTGAAACACAACGTAACCGCAGGGTTTCATCTGTCTAAGATGTAGCGGTTTAATCGTTTGGTTGTTCACTCTAGCAAAATTGCGATCGAAAGGCCTCCCTGCATGCGTCGCGTCGCCAAAGGCGTAGGCTAAAACCCAACCTTGCATTAACAAGGCTGCAGCATCCTGTTTTCAAATCACTTACAAGATGTTAGTCCTCGTCTGAGATCGTCTAACTTTGAACATTTCGAGTACCGCCACAAGTTAACTTAACTCTTTTGAGGAAATGGCAAACTCAGATAAGCAAAAGCAGGGTAGTACCTTCTGAGGTAAAAACAGGCGAAAATAGTTAAGGGCATTTCCAAGCGTGAAATACAGGGCAGATATTGACGGGTTGAGAACGATCGCCGTTTTGCCAGTGATTATCTATCACGCTGGCCTTGGGCTGCCTGGAGGGTTCGTCGGCGTTGACGTCTTTTTTGTCATCTCCGGCTACTTGATCACCTACTTGTTGGTTGCCGAGATCGACGCTGACCGGTTTTCGATCCTAAAATTTTATGAAAGGCGGGCTCGACGGATTTTTCCAGCCTTGTTCACTATGTTGTTGGCGACTGCACTTGCTGCATCCGTGACCATGATGCCATTCGACTTTAGAGATTTTGGCAAATCTCTTGTCGCCACCACTCTGTTCGCAGCGAACATCTGGTTTTTTCGCGAAGAAGGCTACTTCACCGAAGCAGCTGAACTCGAGCCGCTGCTTCACACATGGTCTCTGGGCGTTGAAGAACAATATTATATCATCTTTCCGCTCTTGCTTTTCGCTGCATCGCGCGTTTTGGGTAGGCGAGGCGCGTTCGTTCTTATCTCCATAGTCGGTCTTTGCTCGTTTTTGGCTTCGGTCATTGCCACTTCATCGGCTCCCGAAGCCGCATTTTACCTTCCTCAACTGCGCGCATGGGAATTGCTTATAGGCTCATTGCTTGCGATCGCCGTCGTTCGGCGGTGGTGGGGACCACTACCTTGGATGCCTGGTTGGGGAAAACATGTACTCTCTTTGGCCGGTCTTGCCGCGATACTGTGGCCTATCTTGGCCTATAACACTGAAACACTTTTTCCTGGCATTACAGCCCTACTGCCTTGCCTGGGTGCATTCCTTTTGATTTCCGTTGGTTCTGACGGACGTAGTGTTGGAACTAGACTACTCTCGCTTTCGCCCATGACATTTGTCGGAAAACTATCCTACTCCCTCTACTTGTGGCACTGGCCGGTAATCTCCCTTTTTTTTTACCAGCGCGGGGACCTGTCTCGGTCGGACGGCATTTTGTGTTTGGTTATTTCGTTCATACTGGCATATTTGTCCTGGCGCTTTGTCGAACAGCCATTGCGAGACAGGAGCCGTGTCGGCACTCGTACGATTGCCGCAGGTTCAGTTTTTGCGATGTTCCTGTCCATCGGCATCGGCGTCGCAATTTGGCAACTTGATGGCATGCCAAATAGAGTTGATCCCGACCTACTTGCGATGGCGAACTCAAAAAACTTCGCGCATGACCGTCGGGATTGCCACTTTGTAAATCCGTCTCGCGCCAGTAAAGGGGATGTGTGCGTGCGTGGCGCGGCAAAGGTCGAGCCAAGCTTTGTACTTGTGGGTGACAGCCATGCTGATGCTATCAGTCCAGCGATTTTTGCTGCGGCGAATGACTTGAATCTTGCTGGCTATCAGTACACTGACGCAGGCTTCGCACCGTTTCCTGGCGTCTGGCGTCTTGGGCGCGAAGGAACGGATGATGTCGATGCCTTTATCGAATTTCTGAAAAATCGACCGACAATCAAAACATTGATTGTTGCGCGTTATTGGCAACTACAATTGACGGGCTACACCTATCGCCACCAAGGCGGAATTTGGGTTGATGATGAGTATGACGGCTCTGGCGCAGAGTACAATAAGAGTGCTGTCGAGCACGGAATGGCGCGGTTGGCTCGTCTTTTTCCAGATAGGAAAATAATACTTCTAGATGATGTGCCAACCGGTAGCGCCTTGCATATTCGCGACCAGCTTAGACGGATGAAAGCCGGAAGATCGGCAGAGTTTGGCCTCCCTGAGGAAGATTATAAAGCTCAGCGCACACAATACGAAGACATTCTTAAGGGTATCGCGGCAGATTTGCCCAACGTCATTTACCAGCCCCTCTTTGGCGTTCTTTGCAACGACCGCTTGTGTCCGCTTTTCGATGGTGAAACGCTTCTCTATCGCGACGGTGATCACTTGAGTTGGAAAGGAGCACTACGGTTGACACCAAACGCACGCGATCTTTTGCAGTATCAGTGATAGAAGAGGCACCGTAGGTCCTAAGATGCTGCCTTTTTTGCGAGAATTGAAGCCCTCGCTATTTGCGAACTCAGACGTCGGCTTGCCAGCAATTGTTAAAATCAGACCTTCAAAGCATTCTAATCAAAGTTGTCGTTTGATAGTGCTCGACGGATGATGGCTTCGACGCGGACTGTGGATTTCTTTCGGTTGTGACCGTCGACAAGAACTAACTTATTCAATGGTGACAGCAGGCTCGGGATCGTCTGATTCATCTACCTGTCTTTCACCCTACCAAGGCACCGACATCAAAGACCCAGGGCTTAGGCGGGCTGTCGAGCACCACCATCGCGGCCGTGGCCAGGGCGACCACCGGATCGATCTTGCCGACGCCGTTGTATTTCTTGGTGATCAGGCCCGACTTGGGATCGACCTTGGTATTACTGACCGCCCAGGAAAGGATCGCCTGATCACTGTGTATCAGCTGGCCTTGCCGGGCCCGACGCTCGAGGCCGAGCCATCCAGGGCGAAGGGCGAAACCTTGCTTGACCGCGATCACCCGCTCCCGCTCGACCCCGGCATCCTCCAGGGCATTGGCCAGGTCGGCCGCGATGCCGTTCGGGTCCACACCGCAGCCGATGAACTTGCCGGCAGATGCAGCGGCCGCAATGATGTCTGTGATCTGCCTCAGGTCTTCACCAACATCGACAACAGCGAGATCACCATCTTTCTCGAAGTCCCGCAGCTGGGTCGCAATGCTCTTGCGTCGTTCCAGGGCGATCGGCCAGACCCAGGAGCGGGTCGCGGCATACCACGGGCCATCGTCCGAGAACTGACCGATCACGGCCAGGGATGTCAGGTCATCACCACCGCCACCATCAAAGCCGAAGTAGAGGTACTTGGCTTCCTGGCATATCCAGTCGAATCGGCACGATCGGCTTGATGTCTTGTCCCAGACCTCGGCCCCGCCCCAAGCATCATCGGCAGCCGCATATGTCGTGACCTCTGCATTCACATGCTGCGACAGCCACCTCTGCAGCTCGAACTTGTCGACCGCCTTTGACATCGAGAAGGATGCCTTCAGCCAGTCGAGATCGACCGACTTGCCCAGGTTCGGGTTGACCATCTCCCAGGTCTCGGGTTGGCAGAGGCGATCGAGATCGGCCGCGACATCAAGGGGCGGTTCATACATGACGGGCAGGTATCCCGGTATCGTCGCGGTACCGTCTCGCACGGCCCGTGCCTTGGTCAGCTCGGCCTTCCAGTAGCCTTGGGGGGCCTGGTCAGCTTGGGTGCTGATCGTGATGCCGATGCCTTCTGGGATCGATGCCTGGCCGCCTTTCAGCTGCCCTATGACACGGGCCGCATCTTCACCCTTCAGAAGCCAGGCCTCATCCAGGAGGTAGGCGGCCGGCCGGCTGCCCGTGGCGATCTGCATGTCGAAGGCTTTGCAGCTGAGGCGGCATCCACTTGTCCGGTGCTCGATCGTCTTCAGGTGTTCCCGCACATGCAGAATCTCTCTGAGGTGATCGTCCAGATAGATCGCACCGGCGATCTGGTTGAATGCCAGCTGGGCGATCTCGAGTGTCGGCCCGATCAGCACAAACTCGGCCCGAGGACGGGGCGACATCAACATCAAGCTCAACATCAGCAAACCGCCGAATGTGGTCTTGCTGTTCTTCTTTGGCACCTGGATCAGCACATCGGAGATGCGGGCCTTGCCGTCCTTCAGGACACTGCCGGCAATGACCTCTGCGATCTGGAAGAACCATTCCCCACCGGCCTGCATCATGCGGGGCTGATCAGGTACATCCGCAAGCCTCAGGTTGTTCAGGATCGCACGGGCTCGATCGGCCCGATCGGTGTTCAGGTACGGCCGCAGCTTGGCCAGGTCGATCGGCACCTGATGCTGGCGGATGCGGTCCTGCCAGTCGGGCTGGGGGAAGGTCCAGTCGAAGGCCAGGCCTTGCTGAGGGTTCGGTTTACGGGCCATCAGAGCACCCCTTTCCATTCACTGCCGCCCTTGCCCTGGGCCTTGGCTTCTCGGGCTCCTGTCTGCGGGGCCGGGATGCTCGAGCGGGTGATCTTCAGGTCCTTCAACAGCATCCGCTTGGTCGCCACCAGCTTGTCGCCCAGGCTGACCATCTTATGCCACATGGCCAGGTCCTGGGCCTTCTTGGCCAGCTCGATCATGCCGGCATTGTCCTCGATCTTGACCATCAGGACGGCCAGATCACGCAACTGAGACACATCGGCAGCTGTCAGATCACCTAACTGCGATGCGATCGCGTTGATCGTCTTTGAGATCGAAGCATTCGATCCTTTTACGGATTTCAGGCCGATATCGGCGGCTATGTAGGTCTGTTTTGTCATACTCAAACTCCTTAGCATGTTAACGTTTATGGGGCGTGAAAAACCTGTGAATGACCCCACAGCTCGGTGTGCATCTCCCGCGCGAATCGTTACGAGGTACCGCCCCCTGGGTGCCGCTCGGCCCGTGCGTTCCGCTCGGCTCGGGTCTTGGTGTTGTGGCAAGGGATGCAGAGGACCTGCAGGTTCGATCGATCGAACGGATCGCCGCCGTCCCGCAGAGGCACGATGTGGTCGACCTGCAATGTCGTCTGCATCGATGTCTTACCGCATTGCCGACAGTAAGGGTGATCGCGTCTTAGTTGTGCCGACAGCCGCTTCCACTTGTCCGAACCGTAGAGGCTGAAGCCGGCACGGGTGCGGCTCTGGTCTTCCTTGACCTTGGCGACCCGCAGTCCAACCGTGGGCGATCGAAGGCCAGGACCATTCAGTTTATTCCAGTTTCGTTTCATTAATTCCTCCTTTTTTTTATTTTGCCTCTCGCATTCCTGAGACGCGTGGGACAGTGGGACAGACGCCGTAAGTCGCTGACATCACGCCATTAAATCGATCCAACACCTACTGGGACGGTCCTGAGACAGGGCTGGGACACTTGGGGGTTTCGATCAGCGTCCCAAGGGCGTCCCACATGCGTCCCAAGTGAGGTGGATCGGTATTTCATAGCAGCATCAATAGCTTAAGACATCTGCCCCACTGTCCCACGCGTCTCAGGAATGCGAGGAAAGAAATAATTTTCTTCATTCCTCTAAATCCTTCCGATCGGGGAAGATGTTCGCCTCGAGGCCATCGACCACGTGCCGACCCCGTGCCGTGATCAGCCAGCCCTGACTGTTGCCGAAGGGATGCTCAAGATATTCCTCGATGATGCAGTGCTTCGCGTGACGGTTGAACGTCGACTTAGACACGTCCAACAGGTGTGACATGTCGCGAACCGAGCCAGTGAGCCACAGACCTTCATGTCCTTGCTGCACATGTGGCGGCAGCTGGGCAGGGTGATACACCTTCCGAGGCTCGAGCACCGTGCCCCAGGGGTCGGTCACGTATCCACCGACGGCAGGCAAGCCAGCCGCTGCATCGATCGCTGCCGACACGGCCTTCAGCAGGCTCCTGGCATTGTCTGATGCCATCACCTCGTGACCTTCGCCGATGCTCTGCCCGATGCAGCCGACCGCGACATCATAATCATCCAGGGTCGCAAGGATGTTGCCCTCCGCATCTGTATCCCGCACCAGGCGGTGCACCAGGGCCGAGGCCTTAATGATGTCGAGGATCGAGCGGATGTCGCGTCTGATGCGGACCGTGTGGGCCGGTAATGCCTGGGCAAGCTTCGCCGCGAACGGCACCTTCACCCTGGTCGCTCCAGTCCTCAGCCACTCCCCGAAGGCATGCCATTGGCTGATGTCGGTCTGTCCGAGTGCGGTGCCTTCAGCAACACTGGCAATGGCTTCCATGATCGCCCGAGACTGATCGGAACTTTCGTCCAGCCAGTTCGACAGCATCCTGGTCTCGATCTCGTTGTCCAAATGCGCCCTGGTCGTTGTCGTGATCAGACCTGTCGGTCCTTCCTGGGTGATGATGCGGGTTTCGAACTGGCCTGTCTCCGGGTTCTTCTCGACCACCGCGTGACTGAGGAATCCCTTGGAGATCATCACCCGCAGCATCTCCGCTACATCGTTCTTTTCACCGTCTTGCCTAGCCAATGCTTCCCCTTCCTCGAGGTAGATGAAGCGGTGACTGAGCGACCCCTCGGGCAGGTAGATCAGCGACTTCGCCGACATGGAAGTCAGTTCAAAGACGAAGCTCTCGGGGAAAAGTCTTGTGACCATTTCCGTGGTGTAGCTCTTGCCGGCCGAGGACTGACCGCGATTGATCAGATTGACCGGCTTGTCCATCACGGCCGTCGCCACGCAGAGGAACACCGTGTTCGCCACATGCCGTTCACCGACCACGTTCAGGGCGGTCAATGCCTTGTCCAGTTCGCCCAGAGGATCAGCCGCAATGTGTCGACACTGACCAAGCAAGGCATTCTGCCGGCGGACAGTCTCCCTGGCTGCCTCTGCAGCCCTCTCTTCGACAGTCAGGCCGTTATCGACCGCAACGGGCATCTGCGGCACAAGGGCGGCCCGTATCGCCCCGCGTCGGGCATCCCAGTCACCGATCGCGGATTTCAGGACGGGACGGGCCTCTTTCTTGCCGATGCCGAGGACACGGGTCACATCTGGCAGGGTCAGAGGCACGGCATCCCAAGTGACACCTGCATACGTAACCAAGCATTCGCCCCAGGCCTTCATCGGCTCGGCATTGCCGGCACGGTTCACATCTCGCATCCACTTAAGCAGCCCGTTGACTGATGCCTGCAGGACCTGGCCCTGATCATCGATCAACCCGATCGGGTCCACATACTGGATGCCCTCGGTTTGGGTACCACCCAGAAAGCCGATCACGGCATCATCATCAACCACGGGCTCCACATTCAGCCAGGCGGCCAGCTGGGCCGCTTGCTTGACCCCTTCGGCCTCTGCGGCCTGTCCGGCCGCCCAGTCCACTGAGACCGGCATGGGGACCGTCCCCAGGCCGATCAGCTCATACACCGAGCCACGATCGCCACCGCTATGTGCGAAGCTGTGGATCACCGGACGGGCCTGGTCTGAGTAGATCATCGCCACGGTCCGAGCACCGGCATAGTCGGGCTCGAGCGGGTCGCAGCATGCCTTGCCGTGATATGCGGTCGGGTCTGCCAGTATCTCGCCAACCGAGACCGGCTTGCCGTCCACATAGATCAGGAAGTCGCTGTAGAGCTTGCCGCCCTGCAGGGCCGCCTCGGCCAGTGTACGGGCCGCCTCGATCGTTATACCCCGTGCCTGGGCGATCTCACCTGTACGGTCATCGAGATAGACCGAGCGTTGCTTCTCCATCTGGGGCAGCATCTGCAGCCGGGCCTCGGCCAGGTGCACGGCCAGATCGGTCCGTTCCTGCTCGGTCAGGTCCGGGATCACCTGTCGCGTGTCGATCACCTCGACCCCTGGCCGATGCAGGAATGCCTTCGACTGGCTGACAGGTGCCGTGACATGTGCCTTCAGGTAGACGGGCTGTGACGGCACCTTAAGGGCCATGTCTACATAGGACCTGGGCAGGAAAGCCCCAGTCTGGCTGATCCTGTGCCTGGCATGGCCTGCCAGGATTGACCGGACATGCAGGGCCTCGAGGGCACGAGACACATCGGATGCATCGAGGGGGTGCAGGTATGTATGCAGGCCACGGATGCCGGTGGTTGTGCCAGCAAGCTCCACATTCGAGCTCGAGGATGTGGTCTGCAGGCAGGCATAGGCATCAAGGCCTGCCTGGGCATCACATAGGGCCTCCCAGACATCATCCATGTCGTTTACCGCATCGCTGTCGATCACCATCAGCCCAGGCCCTGCCGACCAGGAGAGATCAGCATTCGATCGGGTGATCAGGGGCAGCTGCGTCATGGGATCGACCGTGTTACCGGCCGCCTCGAGCTCTGCGACCCGACCCGCATAGAGGGCGGCCGCTTGCGGGTGCCGACTGATGCCTTGGGTCAAGTGCGTCCCGGAGCTTGCCGCTTCCATCCAATGCTGTAGCTCGGCAAGGGTGCCGATCGAGACGGTCTCATAGCGGCTGTGGATGATGCTGCCTCGGGTCGCCTTGACCAAGCTGCCGTCTGGGGCCTGGCTGAAGTATTTGCCCGGTGCGGGCGCGGTCGGATCGACATGCGTGAAGCAACCGACCGACATCGGCAAGACGGGCCCTGCATACGGCAGCGGCACAGGGACGGTCTCAGCCTCCTGCAGCTCGGCCTCGAAGTCAGCCACATCCAGGGCCTCCACCGGCTCGACCTCGGCCTCTGCGGCCGCCTCGAGCAATGCCTTCGACTTAGCCAGGGTGCGACCCAATGCGGCTGATACGCAGCTGCAGAGGCCACTGCCCGTGAAGCCGTCGCCTGACCAGGCACCCGTTGCCGGGTCGAAGCTCATGCTGCCGTTGATGTGGATTGTGTCACCCTCGGCCCGAACATTGTCGGGACCGAGGACCGATGCCAGGAGCTCTTCAGCACGGGGCAGCAATTCGGCGTCTAGCTGTTTTGTTGCGGGACGTGCCATCACGCGTCCTTTCTTATGTCTTGGGGATAGCCGGCGAAGGCCAGCTCAGGGCCCAGCTGATCAAGCATCCAGGCCTGGATGTGTGCCTTGCGGTGGCGGGGGTCATCGATGCCTTCGACGCGTATCTCTCGGATCGCATAGGTCGCCGCACCAGCTCCATCCAGGCCGGCCGCGATCCAGGTCTCGCAGCCCTCGGGCGTCTTGGCCTGATCGAACGAAGGGAAGTATGAGGCATCCCCTTCCTCAAGCCGCATGACCTGGGGCTCACCGCCGGCCGTGAACAGGCGTTCAAAGACCCTGGCTAGGATCGCCCTGGCTCGATCGGTCTCCACCATCCGCAGCCGGCCGGTCTCATAGTCGAGGCAGTTGGCCGCCGCGAGCCGTGCCAGACGCTTCGCGTCCTTCCGCATTGCGCGTCTCAAATTTCGGTTAAGCTGCATTAGACCACCTCCATCTCGATTGCCTCGAGAACCTCGTCCGCAGTGCGGATGCCGGTGGGGGCAGACAGCTTGAGCTCCTCTTGCAGGTGCCGTCGCCAGGTCAGCTGCCTCGGGTCGTAACCGACCAGGACCTGCAGGTATGGCTCGGTCGTCAAGGCCGCGTAAGCAATCGAGCGATAGACTGCCGAGGTTGTCTCGCCGGATTCCGTGCCGAAAACTTTGACGCTGGTCAGCGGGCAGGCTCGGCCGAAGCGGATGCCGAGGTCACGTGGGAAGATGCGGTTCGCCATGTCGACCGACCGGCGGGGCAAACGAGCGAAGCTCCACTCTGGCAGGTCCCGGACCTTCGACGGGTCGTCGACTTCGATCTCGATCAGGCCGTGATGGCGGAGCCGCTTGACGAGCCGGGTGAAGGTGATGTCGCTCTTGTTTCCGGGGCGATCTGTGTACGTGCTCATGCTGCACCGCCTTCGACCAGGCGGTCGATGTCGGAGCTGCGATAGCGGATCGCCCGGCCCAAGCGGACATAATCAAGCTGGGCGAAGGCGCCTTCGCCGGCTCGGCCTTTCTTCAATGTGTCTGGGTGGACGGACAGGCGATCGGCCGCCTGTCGCGTCGTTAGCAGATGCGATGCATCTTGGATCGTGTCGGGCATTACAGGGCTCCTTGAAGGATTGAAAGTCCCTCAAGGCTGCCGATTGCGGACCGCCTATAGAAAGCCGCCCAAAACGCCTATTTCACGTCCTATCCTCCCGCCTTTTTCACCACTCGAGGGTCGACCTTATGCAGGCCCGCATCTTGGTGGCTGCCGGTCCCGTGGATCATCGCCTGGACGGTCTTGAGACCGGCATCCCCCCAAAGCCGGCTACCTCGCAAGGCATTGAAGATCTCAGTCGGGCCCGCTGTGCGTTGGAACTTGCCGTCACCGGACGGCTCGAACCAATGCGGGTGGCGGTCGAGCCAGCTCTTCATGTCGGCGATCCGCAGCTGTTTGCGTTCGCTCGCAGACGGTTCATCCGCGACCGAGACCTCGACCGCAATCCAGGCATAACCAATCGCCGGCACACTGATCCGACTCCGAAGCCAGTTCCACGATCCGTTGGTCAGGTGCTCGAGCGGGATGTCCCGTCTTTGCAGCGGATCGCTCTGCGGCATGCCGGTCAGGGCGATACCGCCTGCCTCGATCTCCCGCAGCAGATCGAGGGGCGGGGCGCGGTCAGCCATGCGGTCGATGTCGTCCGTGTGCCAGGAGCGGGCCAGGTCCTCTTCATCAACCAGATGCATCAACTCGGGCAGCCGGTCTCGGTCGACCAGGACGGTCAGGAGCCACAGAAGCGGCCGAGGGCGATACATCAGCTGCAGTCGGATGTCTTGGTCAGTCCCGATCATTTCAGCAGCTCCCGCTCGACTTGCAGGGCCGCCTCGGCCTTACGGTCCTCGAGGTCGCCAAGGTAATGCTTGTCCGTGACATCCTTTTCTATGCTGTGCCCGACCAGCCGCTTCAGCATCCCTTGCTCGACCCCGGCACGTTCGGCGGCCTGGATATAGGTGCGTCTGAGGTCATGCACCGTGACGCGGATGCCTGTCTTGGCCTCGATCTTGCCGAGGGCTTTGCGAAGGTCGTTCACCGGGCCGTCAGACTTCCAGGATGGAAAGACCCACGTCTCGGATGCCCCTGCCTGGTGGTCGAGGAGCTGCCTCAGGCGGGGCGTGATCGCCTTGCCGAAGGCCTTGCCGTTCTTCACCCGATCACCCGGCAGCCGCAGCCAGTCGCCTTGCACTTCGCTCCATCGCAGCTGCGACATCTCGCTCGACCGCATCCCGGTCAGCAGGATCGCCTCGAGTGCCACGAAGGGTACATCAAGAAGCGGCCCGGCCTCGGCCGCAAGAGCACGGCATGCCTCTAGCCAGTCGCCAATGCGAGCGGCCGGAATGTGGCCGTCCTTGGCCTTAGGGGCCGCCCAGAGGCTCTTGCGGGGCCCCGTCTGCATTCCCGACCGCACCGGGTTGATCTGCGGCCGGTTGGCCTGCTCGTGCATGTAAGCCCAGGTCTCCCAGATCGCCCTGAGGCAGCGGCCGTAGGTCGATGCGGTTCGGGTGGTTAGCTGGCACTCGGAGATCGAGGCCTCGAAGGCCTTCCGCCACCCCTGCCCCGTCAGCTCGGCCACTCGGGCCGGGATACGATCGCCAAAGGCTGCCAGTGCATAGGTGTATTGCTTCGCAGTCGAGGGCCGCAGCTCGGCGATCGCAATGTGCTTCTCGAGGACCTCGGCCCATGTCATGGCCGCCAAGTCATCGGCAGCCGCATCGGCCTTCTCCTGGCCGTAGGACCCGTCAAGGATCGACGCCATGATCTCGGCCGCCTTCTCCCGCAACGGGGCGATCTTGGCCTTCTCGTGCCAGTCGGCAAGCTTGATCCGGTAGAGCTCTTTGCGGACCCGCTTCTGGAAATAGAAGGCCCATGCCCCGTTCTGCATCCGAAGGCATAGGCCTGGCTGCCCCAGGTCATGGACATAGAACGATTTGCCCTCCGTCTCTTCGACAAGCTGTCGCAGCCTGGTGATCGTGAAGTTGACCTTGATCGATCCCTTGGGCTTGGCCGCTGTCGGGTGCAGCGGTATGACTTTCTCTGGTGTCGGCATGGTATTCCTCTTCTCTCCTGCCGGCATCTCGGGTGTGGCGGTTGCCGCCGCCGCACCCACCCGGCCCCTCACGACCAGTTGACTGTTCAGCCCAGATATAGCCATCAGGCAACTCTCAGGCAACTCTTGAAATACCTTTCAGTCACCCTCCATCCCCCTCCATCACCCTCGAATTGAGTAATATCAACTATTTGTGACTGTAATCCATTGATAGCAAAGGGGTAAAATTGAGACTGTTAATCAATTGGTCGTAGGTTCGATCCCTACCGCCGGAGCCAAAGTTTCAAGAACTCAGTGTGAAAGCACTGGGTTCTTTTGGTTTTTCCAGATCATATCGGCACAATCTCGGCAGGAAATGACCTGTTTCCCGGCATCACAACGCCATTCCATTTGGCCATGCTTCCTTCACCAATGCGGCGCAGCTGAAACGGATCGGCGGAAGATAATGAGAAAGCAGATAGATGCCTTATGTGACGAACACCAAACCGACTCCACGCCAAGAACCGGAAAAGAAAGATCAGAATCCGGGCACGTCAAAACAAAAACCTGTCAAGAAATACGTGTTCACTGACTGGGCCATGATCTGACAGTATTGCAGGCGCGGCTACATGGATTAATCTGGCCCACATGACAGACCCCGTCTCCTCGATCCGCAATCTTGGTCCTGCCTTCGAACAGGCATGCAATCGGGCTGGCATTCACTCAGCCCAGGAACTTCGTGCGCTGGGGGCGGACACTGCCTACACCCAACTCCTGAAAAGTGGCGCCAGGCCGCACTTCATCGGGTACTACGTGCTCGTGATGGGTCTGCAGGGCCGGCCGTGGAATGATTGCAAAGGCAAGGAAAAGGCCGCCCTGCGCAAACGTTTTGATGCAATCAAGGCCGCAGCCCACGACAAAGGCCGCTCCGAACTCGAAGCGGCCCTCGACAGGATCGGCGTCATTGAGAAACGCCCCTGATCTTTCTTTTTCCGGAAGAACCACGGGGGTGTGGGGGCTGGCCCCCACTTGGGCATGTGTGTCGGGGTTGCGCCCCAACATCGGCCGGATCGCGTTAGCTATCCGAAACCCTTAGCCCACCAGTTCCAGGCCCGAGAAGAAATATGCGATTTCAACTGCGGCTGTTTCAGGAGCGTCCGAGCCGTGCACCGAGTTCTCGCCAACTGACTCGGCGAATTCGGCGCGGATGGTGCCGGGTGCCGCGTCGGCTGGGTTGGTTGCCCCCATGACTTCGCGGTTCTTTGCAATCGCGCCTTCGCCTTCCAGAACCTGCGCAACGATCGGAGCCGACGCCATGAATTCGCACAGCTCGTCATAGAAGGGGCGCTCTTTGTGCACGGCATAGAATTCGCCGGCTTGCGCCTTGGTCAGGTGAATGCGCTTCTGGGCAACGATGCGCAGACCGGCTTCCTCGAACTTGGCATTGATCTTGCCAGTCAGGTTGCGGCGGGTGGCATCGGGTTTGATGATCGAAAAGGTGCGTTCCAGCGCCATTGTGTATCTCCTTTTTAAGCGGAGCGGCCTGCTCCACTGATGTTCGAATTGGCGCTCCGATAACATGGGTTCTCCCCCATGAAAAGCGATGATTGACGCCGCTCTCTTGTTCAGTCAAACGGTCTCACATGCTCAAGATTTCAGATATCAGCTACTCCGTCGAAGGCCGCCCCCTGTTTCAAGACGCTTCCGCCACGATTCCCCCCGGTCACAAGGTGGGACTGATCGGTCGTAACGGGGCTGGCAAAACCACGCTTTTCCGCCTGATCCGTGGGGAACTGGCCCTTGAAGGCGGCTCGATCACCCTGCCCCAGCGCGCGCGCATCGGTGGTGTGGCTCAGGAGGTGCCCGGCAACGAAGTGTCGCTAATTGACACGGTGCTGGCCGCCGACACCGAACGCGCGTCCCTGATGGCCGAAGCCGAAACGGCAACCGACTCCAATCGGATCGCTGAAATTCAGACCCGACTGGCCGATATTGATGCCTGGAGCGCAGAGGCCCGCGCAGGTTCCATCCTCAAGGGCCTTGGCTTTGACCATGCCGAGCAACAGATGCCCTGCTCCGCCTTCTCGGGCGGATGGCGGATGCGCGTTGCCCTGGCGGCGGTCCTGTTTTCACAGCCCGATTATCTGTTATTGGACGAGCCGACAAACTACCTTGATCTTGAAGGGGCGCTTTGGCTGGAAAACTATCTGGTCAAATACCCCCATACTGTACTGATCATCAGCCACGACCGAGAGCTTTTGAACCGTTCCGTCGGGGCGATCCTGCACCTTGATGAGCGTAAACTCACCTACTACTCCGGCCCCTACGACCAGTTTGCCCGCCAACGCGCTGAACAGCGCGCCGTGCAAACCGCAGCGGCCAAAAAGCAGCAGGCTCAGCGCGAACATCTTCAGGCCTTCGTGGATCGTTTCAAAGCCAAGGCCAGCAAGGCCAAACAGGCCCAGTCGCGCGTCAAGATGCTCGAAAAGATGACGCCGATTACTGCACCGGAAGACGCGGCCCGTGTCGTTTTCACCTTCCCAAAACCAGAGGAACTCTCGCCGCCGATTATTGCCGTGGAAGGCGGATCGACTGGCTATGGCGATACGGTGGTGCTCAAGAACCTGAACCTGCGCATCGATCAGGACGACCGCATTGCATTGCTTGGCAAAAACGGTCAGGGCAAGTCCACGCTGGCCAAACTTCTGTCCGGTCGGCTCGATCCGTTGGGCGGCAAGATCACAACCTCCAGTAAGCTGCGGATCGGCTTTTTTGCCCAGCATCAAGTGGACGAACTTTACATTGATGAGACCCCGATCCAGCACCTGATGCGCGAACGTCCCAGCGAAGGACAGGCCCGGCTGCGCGCCCGCCTTGCCGGGTTCGGACTGGGCGCCGCTCAGGCGGAAACCGAAGTCGGGCGTTTGTCGGGGGGGCAAAAAGCCCGCTTGTCTTTATTGCTGGCCACGCTCGACGCACCGCATCTCCTGATCCTTGACGAACCGACCAACCACCTTGACATCGAAAGCCGTGAAGCGCTGGTTGAAGCGCTCACGGCCTATTCAGGAGCCGTCATTCTTGTCAGCCACGACATGCACCTTCTCACGCTGGTCGCAGATCGTCTGTGGCTGGTTCAGGGTGGCACCGTTAAACCCTATGAAGAAGACCTTCCCGCCTATCGCAAACTTCTGCTCAGCGCTGACAAACCCGCGGGTAAAACCAAGGAAAAACCCGCCCCCAAGCGCGCCTCCCGCACGGATATTCAGGCCCTGAAGACCGAAATCCGCAAATGTGAAGCGCGTGTGGAAAAGCTCAACGAAATGAGCGAGAAGCTGGCGAAAAAGCTGGCCGATCCGTCCATCTACGAGGACGGAAAGCAGGGTGAATTGGAAATCTGGCAGCGCAAATACGCCGAAGTCCGAGACGCACAGGACCGCGCCGAGGATTTGTGGATACGCGCCCTGGAAAAACTTGAAAAAGCCGAGAGCTGAGGGCTAGGGTTCCCGATGGACACGTCTGCGCTGATAACCGCCTTCGTCACGCTCTTCGTGATCATCGACCCCATTGGGTTGATGCCTTTGTTCGTGGCTCTGACTCAGGGTGTTCCGCCCGCGCAGCGCCGTGCCATTGCCATCCGCTCCTGCCTAATCGCTTTTGTCCTTCTGGCAATGTTCGCCTTTCTGGGCGAGGCCGTCCTGGGGTTCGTGGGCATTTCCATGCCTGCCTTCCGTATTGCCGGCGGCGTTCTCCTGTTTCTGACTGCGCTTGACATGCTATTCGAACGACGCAGCAAGCGTCGCGAAGATCAGGCTGGCGATGCGGACGAGGAAGATCACCCTGATCCATCGGTTTTCCCGCTGGCCATTCCGCTGATCGCGGGACCGGGTTCGATCGCGACGATCATCCTCCTGTCCGGTCAGTACCCTGGAGTGCAATCCACGTTCCTCGTGCTGGGCGTTGCCATGGCGGTTCTGGTCGTGGTGCTGGGTCTTTTCCTCATGGCCGGACTTTTTGAACGGGCGTTGGGGCGCACCGGCATCAACGTCGTCACCCGGCTTCTGGGCATGTTGCTGGCGGCCCTAGCGGTTCAGTTCATCCTGACGGGGCTGCGCGATTTTGGTTTTGTCACCTGACCCTTCCCGACAGATCCATTCACGCCTATATGCTCCTCATGAGCAATATCGAAATCGGAAACCTCGCCTATCTCGTCCTCCTGACCGCCGCCGTTGGTTTCTGGTTTTTTGTCAGCAATCGCAACTCTTTGGGAAAGACGCTCCAGCAGGCCGTTATCTGGGGGCTGATTATCCTCGGCATGATCGCGGTCGTCGGCCTGTGGGACGATATCCGCTCGACGGTCAGACCCACGCAGGCGGTCTTCTCCGATGCTGGCAGGATCGAGATTCCACGGGGGCAGGATGGCCACTATCGCCTGACACTGGAAGTGAACAACACACCGGTCACGTTCATCGTGGACACTGGCGCGTCCGATATCGTTCTGAGCAAACAGGATGCGCGCCGGGTGGGGTTCAATCCGGACGACCTGCCCTATTATGGGCGCGCTATGACGGCAAACGGAGAGGTGCGCACCGCACCGGTCCGGCTTGAGTCCGTTTCACTGGATGGCATCCAAGACCGCAACATTGCCGCCCGCATCAATGGTGGCGAGTTGCAGCAATCCTTGCTCGGCATGTCGTATCTTCAACGCTACGAGCAGATCACGATCGCAGGCAATCGCATGATCCTCATCCGCTAGCCGCGTCTAGCCGCTTTCCGCCTTCTTCTGCCAGGCACCGCCTTCTTCGCTCCAGTATTGAGCGCTGCAGCCTGCATCCACCAGCGCCTTCCATTGCCCCCGTGCATGCTGGACCGCGTCCGGGTCGTGTCCATCAAACAGGATACACACCCGCTCAAGCGCATTCACTTCGTCTGCCGCAACATCCGCCCCATCAATCGCCATGACACAGGAGGCATTGTTCGGGCGCGCATCGCCAGAGGTCAACAGGACTGGCTGCAAAGCGTCGTGGGGGCCGCCTTCGAGCCCATGTGCCAAGAAACTCTCGTCGCCCAGCAACCAGAGTTTCTGGTCGAGCCACTCCATGCGCTGCGGATCCTGTCCGCGCACGGCGATTTTCCAGCCCGCCCCACGCGCCTTTTCAATGAGGCGCGGCAAGGTCGCCTCCAGCGGCGCACGGGTCAGATGATAGAAATAGGCTGCGCCCACGCCTCTATTCCCCGGTTTCGAACTGGTCCGCCACCAGCCGGTTGAGCGCCATCACTCCCCATCCCGTTGCCCCCTTCGGCGCATAGGCGGTGTCGGTTTTCACGCTGGCAACCCCGGCAATGTCGAGGTGTATCCACGGCACGCCCTCCTGAACAAACCGGTGCAGGAATTCGGCCGCCGTCACCGACCCAGCCGGACGCCCCCCGGTGTTTTTGAGATCGGCAATACGCGACTTCAGCTGATCGGCATAGGCTTGCCCAAGCGGCATGCGCCATGCGCCTTCATTCTCGCTGTCCGCAGCTTTGAGGAATTGATTGCACAAAGCGTCGTCATTGGCAAAAACACCTGCTTTTTCATGTCCTAGACCGATGATAATCGCCCCTGTCAGCGTGGCCAGATCAATCATCGCAGCCGGTTTGAACCGATCCTGTGCGTAATGCATCACGTCACACAACACCAAACGCCCCTCGGCATCGGTGTTGATCACCTCGATCGTATCGCCTTTCATTGACGTCACCACGTCCCCCGGACGGGTCGCGCGCCCTGAAGGCATGTTCTCGACCAGACCGACAAGCCCCACGACATTGGCCTTGGCCTTGCGCAGCGCAAGCGCGCGCATCACACCCGCCACAACACCGGCGCCGCCCATATCCATGGTCATATCTTCCATGCCGGCCGCCGGCTTGAGAGAAATGCCGCCGGTATCGAAAACGACACCCTTGCCAACAAGCGCCAGCGGAGCGGCCTCCTTGTCACCGCCATTCCATTGCATCACTGCCACTTTGGACGGGCTGTCCGATCCTTCCCCAACCGACAACAGCGCGCCCATCCCTAGGTCTTCCAAGGCCCTTTCTTCAAGGATTTCGACCTCAAGACCAATGCCCCGCATCGCCTCCAGCCGCGCTGCGAACTCACTGGTTGTAAGAACATTGGCCGGTTCATTCACCAGATCACGGGTGAAAAACACTCCCTCTGCAACCGCCAGGAGTGGTTCCGCTGCTGCCGAAACTTCTTCGGGCTTGGAGACCATGAAGCGCACTTTGCGCGCGTCCGGGGCAGCATCGGCGGTCTTGTGGTCGTCGAAACCATAGTCGCGCAGTGCCAAACCCATTGCAATTTCAGCGGCTTTCGGGTGATTTCCCGCCAGAACCAGCACGTCTTTGCCGCCCCGCTGCTGCGCCAATTTCGCGCCTGCCTTGCGTGCCTCTTCGACGGTACAACGACGCGGAAGGAAAACCACGTCGACGGCCTGCGCCGCCAACCCCATCGGCCATGCAAGCGCGGCATGATCCCCGACCTTGGCTTCTTCTCCCTGCGCCGCGCGCATGCGCTCGATGGCGCCCCGGCTCAACCGGTTCACGCGTCGCGCTTCCTGGCCCAGGTTCCCCTCCAACGGAACCAACACGCAAATCCGGCCTTCTGCTGCCGCCACAGCATCTAGGTTTGTCTCCTCAAAGGAAATGCTCACAGGTTTCGACACGTCTCAACTCCCCTACATTTTGCGTGAGTCCTAGCCTGCGCAGACTGTATTTGCCAGATAGCAGTTTTCCCAGTGTTCCAATTCCTCTAATGTTCGCTCAAAACAAGATGCTTTGGGGGATTCTTGGGCAGTGAGCAGATTCGACAGATATATCCTGTCGCAGCTCCTGACTCTGTTTGGCTTTTTTTCACTGGTTCTGGTGTCGGTCTACTGGGTCAATCGCGCTGTCGTCCTGTTCGATCAACTGATCGCCAGCGGTCAGAACGCGACCGTCTTTCTTGAACTCACGATCCTCAGCCTGCCGAACGTCATTCGCTTGGTGCTGCCCATGTCCGTCTTCGCTGCAACGGTCTACGTGATCAACCGTTTGAGCAGCGAAAGCGAACTGACCGTGATGCAGGCCACCGGGTTCAGCCCCTGGCGCCTCGGGCGGCCCGTTCTGTATTTCGGCATCATTGTTGCGGTGATGATGTCAGCCCTCACTCACTTTCTTGTCCCGGCCAGCCTTGTCCAGCTCACCGAGCGCCAAAAGGAAATCGCCGAGAACGTTACGTCCCGGCTGTTAACAGAGGGAACTTTCCTTCACCCGACTTCCGGTGTCACATTCTATATCCGCGAAATCTCCAATGATGGCGTTCTGCGCGACGTTTTCCTTTCAGACCGGCGCAACCCGGCGCGCACGACAACCTACACAGCGGAAGAGGCCTATCTGGTTCAGGACGACTCCGGCCCCAAGCTGATCATGGTCAGCGGCCTTGCTCAGGTTCATTCAACCAAAGATGGACGTCTGATCACCACCAATTTCTCGGATTTCTCATACGATATCGGTACCGTAATAAACCGCGATGCCAAGCCAAGACGCGAAATCAAACACCTTCAAACCACCGAGTTGCTTTTTGATAGCTATAGGCTCGCGCGAGAAACGAATATCGACCGGGGCGTCATTGTCTACGAAGGTCACGGCCGCTTTGCCCAGGCCCTTTCCACAATCGTCTTCCCGTTGGTCGGATTTGCCGTGCTGCTCGTCGGAGGGTACAGCCGCTTTGGCGTCTGGAAACAGATTCTGATCGCCTTTGTCCTTCTGGTCATTCTTGAGTTGACAAAGAGTGCCATGACAGACCCGGTACGCAACCATCCGAACATGTGGCCTCTTGTTTATGCTCCGGCATTGCTCGGCACCGTCCTGATCTTCGGCATTATGCGCTTGGCATCGAATCCGATCCATTGGCGGCGGAGGTCCCGCGCATGACCATTCACTTCTATTTCGCCCGCAAGTTTCTTTGGATCCTGCTTGGCCTGTTGGGCATCTTCTTTGTCTTGATGGCGCTGATTGACTTGATGGAACAACTGCGCCGTTTCGATGTCGATCAGGTTGGCTTTTCGTCCGTCGTGTTTCTAACGCTGCTCAAAACGCCGGAGGGGCTTTATCAGCTTCTGCCGCTCATCATCATCCTGGCAACAATCACTCTCTTCATCAGCCTGGCGCGCACGTCCGAATTGGTTGTGGTACGTGCGGCCGGTCGTTCGGCCATTCTTTCCCTACTGTCCCCCGTGACCGTGGCGCTCATGATTGGTATCTTGGCTGTCACCACACTCAACCCGCTCGTGGCCGCGACCAGCGTGCGCTACGACGAGTTGTCCGAACAAATGCGCGTCGAAGGACGCAGCGCCCTGTCGTTGTCCAGCGAGGGCCTCTGGCTGCGTCAGGGGGGCGCTCAAGGCCAGGCGGTCATCCACGTGGCACGAAGTGATCCGGATGCGTCGATCTTCTATGACGTCACCATCGTGAGCTATGCCAAGGATGGCGGCCCCAAGACGCGCATTGAAGCCGCTTCTGCGCAGCTCCTCGAAGGCGCCTGGGAATTGCGTGACGCCAAGGCCTGGCCGCTCGTGCACGGTATTAATTCCGAATCCAATGCGCGTGAACACGAGGTCTTGCGCCTGCCCAGCACTTTGACCCCCGACCGCATTCGTGACCGCTTTGGCACACCGTCCGCAATTTCCATTTGGCATCTTCCCGCCTTCATCGAAGAACTGAAGGAAGCCGGGTTTTCCGCCCGTCGCCACATAGTCTGGCTCAACATGGAACTTGCCCAGCCACTGTTCCTGATGGCCATGGTCCTGATCGCCTCGGCCTTTACCATGCGCCATACGCGCTTCGGCAATACTGGGGTTGCCGTGCTTGTTTCAGTTCTCATTGGTTTCGCCCTCTATTTCGTACGAAACTTTGCTCAGATCCTGGGGGAGAACGGGCAGATATCGGCCACATTGGCGGCCTGGGCGCCACCTGTTGCAAGTGTCATGTTGGCACTGGGTTTGTTGTTGCATATGGAGGACGGATGAACGCTGCCACCCGTTTTCTGTCCGGCTGTCTGCTGTCGGTCTCTTTGGCGTTTTCCGCCGGGGCTCAGACTGTTTCCGACCCCGGAAACGTCATGCTTGTTGCAGACCATGTTTATGTGTCGGGTGAATCTGTCCTGACGGCGCGCGGCCATGTCGAGGCCCTCATGGACGACGTGCGCCTGATGGCGACCGAAATCGAATATGATGCCAATGCCGACAAGATCACCCTGAAAGGCCCCATCCGGATTATTCAGGGGGACGAGGTCACGATTATTGCTTCTTCAGCCGAGCTGGACAGCGCCTTCAACAACGGGCTACTTCGCAGCGCTCGTATGGTTCTTGACCAACAGGTGCAACTTGCCGCCAACCAGCTCAACCGCGTGGATGGTCGCTACTCGGTGCTCAGCAAAACCAGCGCGTCCTCGTGTCGGATCTGCCAAACCGGAGAGCCGCCCCTCTGGCAAATCCGCGCCCGGCGCGTTGTGCACGACCAGTTGGAGCGCCAGCTCTATTTTGACCACGCCAGCCTTCTGATCCGGGACGTCCCGGTACTCTACTTTCCGCACTTACGCCTCCCGGACCCCACGCTGGATCGGGCCACAGGCTTCCTGATCCCGACCGTGCGCACCACGAGCCAGTTGAGCTACGGCCTCAAGATGCCGTATTTCATTACCCTCGGAAATCACCGCGACATCACCCTGACGCCCTATGTCTCCTCCGAGACAAGGACGCTAGAGTTCCGGTACCGCCAAGCCTTCAAAAAAGGGCGGATCGAACTCAATGGAGCCGTGTCCGACGACACGATCCTGCCCAACAAGACCCGCGGCTATCTCTTCGCCGAAGGTCGTTTCGACCTGCCACGCGACTTTAAACTCAGCTTTGATCTCAAGGCCGTCAGCGATGACAGTTACATCACTGACTACGATTATTCGGATGACGACCGCCTGGTCAGCAATATCACCGTACAGCGGTCCTACCGTGACGAGGCCACGCGCGTTGCATTGCTGCACTACCAATCTCTTCGCCCGAATGAAGATAACAACACTTTGCCGACACTTGTTGCGGTAGCCACCACCGAACGGCGGTATTTCCCAAACGCGATTGGCGGCGAACTGCGCACAAATGTTGAGTTGCACGGCCACCAGCGCCGGTCCGACGCCGATATCGTGGGCCGTGATGTGGGACGCGCCCATGCTGACGTGTCCTGGCGGCGAAACTGGATTCTGCCAAGCGGTTTGCGCACTGGCGTCACGAGCGAACTGGCCTTTGACGCGTTTCACACCAACAACGACTCGACCTACCCCGAATACGCCAGCCAACTAACCCCAACCGTTGCGGCCCATGTCCGCTATCCCATGAGCAAGACCGGCTCGGATGGCGCCACCTATGTCATCGAACCCGTCGCCCAGATCGCCTGGACCGGCGGCAGTAATCTTGACGTGGCCAATGACGAAAGCACCCGCGTCGAATTTGATGAGGGCAACCTTCTCGCCTTGTCTAGATTTCCTTCATACGACCGCCGCGAGCGCGGTTTGGCGGGCGCTGTCGGGCTGAACTGGTCTCGTTACAGCGCGGCAGGCTGGCAGGGCAATCTCACGATTGGCCAGGTGTTCCACGAAGAGGACCAGGTGGATTTCACCCGGACATCCGGTTTGGACGATGTCGTTTCGGACCTATTGCTCGCCGGGCAGATCAAAACCCGTAATGGTTTGTCCTTCACCGCGCGCACGATCTACGACTATGACGCCGGTATCAGGAAAGCCGATGCGCGGGTCGGCTGGAGCAATAGCAAGCTCTGGCTGGACGGACGTTATGTCTGGCTTGCGCCGGACGTGGCCGAAAACCGAACATCGACCCTTTCGGAATGGGCGCTGGACAGTCGCTATCGCCTGGCACGCCACTGGACCGGCCTGTTTGATTGGCGATACGATGCCGGCAACAACAAGACCGCCGAAGCGGGTGTCGGGCTGGAATACCGCAACGAATGCGTCAAGGTCGAGCTTTCGGTCTCGCGCCGCTTCTCAACATCCACTACGGTGCAATCGAGCACGAGTTTTGGCCTGACGGTCGCCTTGCTGGGCTTCTCGGTCAAATCGAGCCAGAAAAGTTACGACCGCACCTGCGGCTAGACGTAAATGAGCAGGAAGAACCACATCATGATATCCCGCCTTTTCACTGGAATAGCAGCCGTTGCTTTTGCTCTGTTCACGACTCAGACCGCGCAGGCGCAAAGTGCATTTTCGCCTGCCATCATCGTGAACGACCGGGTCGTCACATACTACGAAATCGAACAACGCGCTCTGTTGCTCGCGATCATGAACACGCCGGGCGATGTCCGCAAACTGGCGCGTGAACAGCTGATCGAGGACCGGCTCAAGCTCGAAGCCGCCGAAATTGCCGGCATCACCCCAAGTGAGGACGGTATTCAGGCCGGTATTGCAGAGTTTGCGCAACGCGTGAACATGCCGCCCGAAGACATGATCAAGGCGCTGGCCGCGGAAGGTGTGGACGAGGAAACCATGCGGGCCTTTACATTTTCGGGACTGGCCTGGCGCGGCGTGATCCAAACACGGTTCGGATCGCGGGTTCAGATTACCGAAGAGGAAATCGACCGGGCCATTGCCTCGAACAGCGGCGCTGGCGGAATCCGCGTGCTCCTGTCTGAAATCGTTATCCCGGCCACGCCCCAGACCCGCGAACAGGTCACGTCGCTGGCCACGCAACTCTCACAGATCCGCTCGTTTGCCGATTTCGAAAATGCCGCGCGAACATATTCTGGCGCCCCGACGAAACAGGACGGCGGCAAGATCGACTGGATGTCGATCACCAACCTGCCTCCGCAGTTGCGCCCGCTGATCTCGGCGCTTGGCCCCGGAGAGGTTACCGATCCGGTGCAGCTTCCCAATGCGGTTGCGATCTTCCAAATGCGGGGCATCGAGGAAACCGGGCGCCGCGCCCCCTCATATTCGGCAATCGACTACGCGATGCTCTACATTCCCGGCGGACGCACCCCGGAAACACTCGCCCGCGCACAGGAAATCCGCGACACCATTGACCGCTGCGACGATCTTTATGGTCTCGCCAAAGGGCAACCTGCCGGAACACTTGTGCGCGAAGCGCAAGCCCCCGGAAAGATTCCGCGCGATATCGCGCTCGAACTTGCCAAGCTTGATGATAACGAAGTCTCGACCGCACTTACGACGGCCAACCGCCAATCGTTGATTTTCCTGATGCTTTGTGGCCGCACCGCGCAGCTTGGCGAAGAGCTTTCCCGCGAAGACGTCGCCGGTGCCCTCCGCCAACAGCGCCTTCAGTCCTTTGCAGACAGCTATCTTGAACAATTGCGCGCCGACGCGATCATCGTCGAAAAATGACCGTGGCCCCCATTGCTCTCACCTGCGGTGAACCCGCAGGTGTCGGTCTGGAACTGGCCGAGAAAGCCTGGCGGGCCCTGCGCGACGAGCTTGCGTTTTTCCTTATCGCCGACCCGGACCACCTGCCGGGCACGGTGCCAGCGACGTTCATTCAAGATCCCAGCGAAGCGCGTGCCATCATGCCCAACGCTTTGCCCGTGCTGCCACATCCGTTTTCTGGCAAGGCCGTACCCGGTGAGCCCGACCCGGACAATGCCGAAGGCGTTATCGAGGCGATCGCGCGTGGGGCTGACCTCGCGATGTCCGGTGCCGCGTCTGCTCTCTGTACCGCGCCAATCAACAAGAAGGCGCTTAAGGTTGGCGCCGATTTTCCGTGGCCCGGCCATACGGAATATCTTGCCTATCTGGGCGATGTCGAAAACGTGGTTATGATGCTCGCCAGTGACGAGCTGCGCGTTGTGCCGACCACCATCCACATCCCGCTGTCCGATGTACCGGCGGCCCTGACGCCGGACCTGTTGCGCCAAACCATCAGCATTACCGCAGAGGGGCTGCGCGCGCAGTTCGGCATTCCGAACCCGCGCATCGCCGTGGCCGGCCTCAATCCGCACGCCGGCGAAGGCGGAACTATGGGCCAAGAGGATGCTACGATCCTTGCACCGATCATCGAGGGATTTCGCGCCGAAGGGGTCGATGTCACCGGCCCCCTGCCCGCCGATACCATGTTCCACGCCGCCGCACGAGCCCGCTACGATGTCGCGATCTGCGCGTATCACGATCAGGCACTCATCCCGATGAAAACGCTGGCTTTCGATCGCGGGGTCAACGTGACGCTCGGCCTGCCATTCATCCGCACGTCCCCAGACCATGGAACCGCCTTCGACATTGCCGGGAAGGGCATCGCCGCCCCTACTAGCACCATCGAAGCCCTGCGACTCGCCCATCGCATGGCATCGCGCGCCTGACGAACGTACGCGCGTCGGATCAACGGCGCTCCAGACGCAGCCGAATGCCATCTTTGGAGCGTACCGTCAGATAGGCCACCGGCACAGGCGAAGGCCCCTCCGGGGTGATCCGAAAATGTCGAAGGATCATGGAGAGGATCAGCGGCCCCTCGACCATCGCAAAGCCGGCCCCGGTGCAAACACGCGGCCCCGCCGAGAACGGCATATAGGCATCCCGTGCGCATTGACGGCCGTTCTCGGTCTGCCAACGCGTCGGATCGAACCCGTCCGGGTTTTCCCACAGCCGTTCATGCCGGTGCAGGTGCCATGGTGACAGCACCATCTGAGCACCCGGTCTGATCTGCCGACTCCGGAACGTCTCGGGACAGGTCGACTGGCGCACCATCATTGGTACTGGGGGATAAAGCCTCAACGCTTCGCGAAATACATCCCGGCTTACTTTCAAACGGGAGACCGCCGAAAAGCTCTCCTCCAAATCAACGGCCTCTGCCGCGATCTTTTCCTGCCAATCTGGGTAAAGCGCCATGAGATACAGCGCCCATGCCAAGGCGGAGGCGCTGGTTTCATGACCCGCGAGAAAGAAGATCGCCACCTGGTCGACCATCTCGTCCGCGTCAAACGTATCCCCGGTTTCCGGATCCCGCGTCGTCATGATCTTGGTGGCAAGGTCATCCGGCGCCGTTCCGGCACGAATAGCCGCCATACGCTCTTCGGTCAGCTGTTTGATCAACCCCCGAATCGACGCAGCCGTCGCCTTTGTCTCTGCACGAAAAAACCGCGGCACCCACCGAGGCAGCGGCACAAAAGCCCCAAGATTCAGAATGGGCTGACTACGCTGGTAGTCACGGAACTGCGAAAACACCTGACTGGCGATCTCGTGCTCGATCGGGATCGAAAACAACGTGCGGAAAATGACGTCCGCCGCCGCGTGGCTGGTTTCTTCCTCGATCTCGACAACCTGCCCTTCAAGCTTTGCAAGACGCGCAACAGCGGCTTCGCTCGCCGCCCACATCGCGCCAAACGTGTCGCGCAGCCGCCCGCCTTCAAAAGCCGGATCTATAATCCGGCGCTGACGCTTCCAGACGTCACCATTGGTCAGGAACACCGAGTTTCCAAGCAACGGGCGCAATCCCTCACTGATGCGGCTCGACTTGGGAAAATCATCGGGACGTTCCTTGAGCACCGTCTTGATCAACTCGGGTTGGTTCAAAAGGTAGGATCGGAAGAACGGCGTGCGAAACTCGGCCATCCAGGCGCGGTATAGCTTTGCTGGCTGCGCGGAAAGAATGTCCTCGCGAAACAGCTTAACGTATTGGCGCAAGGATACCTTTTCGGGCCTCGAAGCGGGCTTTGGCGGCAATGTCATGGTGCGATTTGCGGAAACTTGTTTACCGCCCCCTCAATCCTAGATTTCGACGGGCTGCGCCCTTCGTATCGCGCCGCCAGCGTTTTCGGACCGGCCGTAATGCGGAAGTAGTCATAGTCACCCGGTCGATCGAAGGCGCAAAGATACTGGAAATGCAGCCGGAAAAACCGCCACCGCAGCTCTTGCCAACGCTCGGGGCTCAGCGTCTGGGTAAAAGCTGCCGACACCACAAGCGGCCAACGCTTGTCTTCTGGCGCGACACCGCTCACCGACACGGGATCACACAATGCAAAGGAACAGCCATCCCCCGGCGCCGTCACATCCACCCATGTCAGTTCAGTGCGCGCCGACAAGTAAGCAAGATCCGCCCGCAACCGAAAGGCGCGCGGCAGGAAAGACACCATCGGCACGACCTGCCCCAAACTCAGGAAAGACAATGCCGGGCCATCCTCGGGCACCAGTCCCGCCCGGATGACATCCGACAGGATCGACACCGCCAGATGCGCACCCGACGAATGACCGACGACCAGCACCTCATCGACATCCTCTTTCAGGGCCGCTGCGATCCGCGCACCGAACTCGGACATACGCGCCTCGAGCTCAGGAGGGTTTTCCCCTTTGCTTGCCGCCGAATAGGCATAGTCATGCATGAGGTAGTAGGCAAAGAACTTGCCGTCCATCTTGCGAAACCACATCAGGACTGGCGGCACTACGGCAAGCCCGGCAAAGCCGACCCACCATGGAAGGAAAAGGGCAATCGCCTGACCCAGACCCCAAGCCATCAAAAGCGCCAGGGCCAATTGCCCAATCAGGAACAATACAGGGTAAAGCGCCGCGATCACCGGCCCCTTGCGCAGCTTCATCAACCGCCAAAGCGCGCCACTTCCAATATAGGTCCATGCTGTACGGGCCAGTTGCACATAGGTCGCCTGAATCGTGTTCGACATGCTGTCCCGCACGATGTCCGACCAGACCAGCACCTCGACATTAGTCTCGGTTTCACCGCCTTCGATCCGCCCCGAGACATGCCAGCCATACGGCCCGCTTCCCGGCTTCTTCGCAGCCAAATCGATCTCATATCCCGAGATGTTCGCCTGTTCGGCGCCTTCCGTGCGATAAAGCTCGCGATAGCGCCTTGGATGAATGGGATCATAGCCGGGAATGTAAAACACCCGGCGGCGACGCACGATTACGTTGCTGCTCTTGCCCATTTGCCTGCCCTTTCTTTTCTGGCAGACTACCTCACTTCTGGGGCAAGAATAGGCCCCTAACCAAGCGTTGCCAAGGCAGGGAATGTCTCAAGCAACCACCAGCTAAAGGTTGAGAATGCGCCTGTTACCAACATGATACCGACAAACAGAAGCAATCCGCCCATGATTTTCTCAATCAGCCCCATATGGCGTTTGAGCTTGTTCATCACCCCCATGGCCCGACTGAGAAAAATCGCGGCCAAAAGGAAAGGAATACCCAAACCAGCCGCATAGACGCCAAGCAAAAGCGTGCCCCGCGTCACCGACTGTTCTCCGGCCGCCATCGACAGAATTGCCCCCAGCTGCGGCCCGATACAGGGTGTCCAGCCAAAGGCAAAGGCCAGGCCCAGAACATAGGCCCCAAAAGCCGACCCACCGGACTCCCCGGCATCAATACGCGCTTCGCGATCGAGGAAAGGAATGCGGAACACATTAAGGAAGTGCAGGCCGAAAATAATCACGACGACCCCTGCAATCTGCCCGAAAAGCGTTTGATTCTGCAGGAAAAACGCTCCGAACGCCGACGCCGTGAACCCAAGGAACAGGAACACGGTCGAAAGTCCCATGACAAAGAACAGCGCCGCTATGATAGCCTTGCGCCGCGCCGCGTTTTCGTCGGTCAACTCGGCCATGCTGACCCCGCTCATATACGCGAGATAGGGCGGCACGATCGGGAGCACACAGGGGCTGAGGAACGAGATCACGCCTGCAACCAGCGCGACCAGCATGGCGGGGATCAGGCCCGCGTCGATGATATCGATTCCGAACATGGCTCACCCTTATCCCATCCCAAAACCAAGGTCACGTGCACACCCGGTCACAGCTGCGTCACATCCCGGTTTACAGAACAAATCGCGCGGAATATGTCATTGTCATGGATCATGAAATCGACGCAATTGGACTCCTGTGCCCACTACCAGTCCTTCGGCTACGCAAGCGGATGATGCCGCTTGCGTCCGGCACCCGTATCCGCCTGCTCGCGGATGACCCTGCCGCCATTATCGATGTCCCGCATTTTTGCAACGAATCCGGACATATGTTCCATGGCATGAGCGAACAGGACGGTCACATGATCTTCATCGTCGAAAAGCGATAGCGCAAAAGAAAACGCCGGGGTCTCCCCCGGCGCTTCTTGTAAAACTCAGCGGCCCATGGACCACCACCCGCGCCGCTTGGGCTTGGGCGGTTCGGCAGGCGCTTTAGGCGCAGCCGTTTCTTCTGCCTCCGGCGCCGGAGCCGATTCCAAAACCTCTTCCGCAACCTCTGCGTCTTCGACTCCGGTCTCGTCTGCTTCATCGGTCGCAACCTCGGCCTCAACCGCAGGCGCTTGCGCATCGACATCCTTACCGTTCACCACTTCGGGCGCGGCTTCAGCGGCTTCCACCTCCGGGGCCTCTTCCACCGTTTCCGCTTCGCCTTCGCCAGTGGTTGCTTCAACCGCAACCGTATCTTGCGACTCCGCGACTTCTTCAGAAGGTGTCTCGGATTTCTTCGACCGTGAGCGGCTGCGCGAACGGCTTCTCGACCGCGATTTGGGTTTTTCCTCTACCTCAACCGCTTCCGCGACCTCGGCTTCACCCTTGGCGTCCGACTCGCTTTCACCGGCTGCGCCGTCGTGATCTTCGGTCTCGTCGACTTCGTTGGCTTCCGAAGCCTCGGCGTCATTCTCGGAAGACCCGCCCGACGATTTGCTCCGGCGGCGGCGACGACGGCGGCGCTTCTTGGGTTTAGCCTCCTCCTCACCTGCTTCGGGCGTTTCCGGCGTTTCACTTGCCGAAGACTCCATCTCGTCAATTTCGTCCATCAGGGACGTATCGACCGACACGACCGGGGCAGCGACCTCGGCAACCACGCGTGTCGCCGTCTTGAATTTCTCAAGCGTGAACTCAGGAGAGATCAGATGCATGTCGCCTTCAATGCGGACCGAAAGCCCATAGCGTGCCTCGATCTGCGCAACGTGCTCGCGCTTCTGGTTCATGATGTAGTTGGCAATCGCAACCGGACATTTCACCAGAACTTCGCGTGAACGGCGACGCGTACCCTCTTCCTCGATCTGGCGCAGGATTGACAGCGCAAGGTTGTCGTCCGACCGGATCAGCCCCGTGCCATGGCAGGCCGGGCAAGGCTGGGTCGTGGCCTCGATCATACCGGGCCGCAGACGCTGACGGCTCATTTCCATCAGGCCAAAGCCCGAGATGCGGCCAACCTGTATGCGGGCGCGGTCGGTCTTCAGCTTGTCCTTCATCCGTTTTTCGACGGCAGCATTGTTCTTGCGTTCGTCCATGTCGATGAAGTCGATGACGATCAGGCCCGCAAGGTCGCGCAGACGCAGCTGGCGCGCCACTTCGTCAGCTGCCTCAAGGTTGGTCTTGAGCGCGGTTTCCTCGATCGAGCCTTCCTTGGTGGCCCGGCCCGAGTTCACGTCAATTGCCACCAGCGCTTCAGTCACGCCAATCACGATATAGCCGCCCGACTTCAGCTGAACGGTCGGATTGAACATGCCCGACAGATAGCTTTCCACCTGGTAGCGCGCCAAAAGCGGCAGCGGATCGGTGTATTGTTTCACGTTCTTGGCGTGGGACGGCATGATCATCTTCATGAAGTCCTTGGCGATGCGATAACCACGCTCGCCTTCCACCAGAACCTCGTCGATCTCACGGTTGTAAAGGTCGCGGATCGAGCGTTTGATCAGGTCGCCTTCCTCGTAGATCTTCGCAGGTGCGATCGACTTCAGCGTCAACTCGCGGATCTGCTCCCAAAGCCGCTTGAGGTAGTCATAGTCGCGCTTGATCTCGGTCTTGGTCCGCTTGGCACCCGCCGTGCGCACGATGAGGCCGGCGCCCTGCGGCACTTCGATCTCCGACGCAATTTCCTTGAGCTTCTTGCGGTCCGCCGCGTTGGTGATCTTGCGACTGATGCCGCCGCCACGCGCCGTGTTGGGCATGAGAACGCAATACCGACCAGCCAGCGACAGGTAGGTCGTCAGCGCAGCGCCCTTGTTGCCGCGCTCTTCCTTGACCACCTGCACCAGCATGATCTGGCGCACCTTGATCACTTCCTGGATCTTGTAGCGGCGCGGGCGCGGCTTGCGCAGCGGACGAATATCTTCGCTATCATCCTCCTCGGCGACGGATTCGATGCTGTCATCCTTGGCAGCGGCATCCGCCGCTTTTGATGGCGTTTCATCGCTTTCATCGACACCATCCACGTCTTCCGATGGCGTGTCCGTGTCAGAAGAATCATCTTCCGCTTTGGCATCCAAAACCATGTCCTCTGCCGATGGCGTGCCGTCGGTATCAGCAGCCTCCTCGGCGTCCTCATCCGGAGCGCTTTCCTCGGCTTCTGCGGTTTCTGATGCTTCCGCCGTTTCCACGGCTTCTGTTTCGGAGTCTTCGCCCTCGGCTTCGGACGCGGCGGTTTCCGCAGGTTCCGGTTCTTCCGAATCCTGCGCTTCGATTACCGTCTCTTCGCCGGTCTCCGGGTCTTTCGTGGCCACCGAATCCTCGGTTTCAGACTTGGCGGCCATGGTCTTGCCGCTGTCTTTGCCGTCGTCTTCTTCCTTGTCGCCCTCATCCGTCGTCTCATCTTCGGACGCCGCTGCAACTTCGGGTTCCTCGACCGACTCTTCCACAACCTCAGGCTCTTCTACCACCTCAGGCGCCGCCTCTTCTTCTACGGCTTCCACCGTCTCAGCCGCGTTTTCAGTTACTTCGGAGGGCTCATCGACCGGCTCTTCAACCGGTGTTTCCGCGACAAGCTCCATCGGGGACAAACCTTCGGTGTCCTCCGCATCGCCCTCATCAAGGTCGATGGTTTCCATGCCGGCAATCGGCGCGGCTTCGGCTTTGTTCACAGCCTTGGGAGCTTCGTCCGCCGTTGCGACCGACTTATCCTCGGTGGCCTCATTAACCGCGGTGTCCTTGGACTTTCTCGAACGCGAACGCGAACGGGACCGCGAGGATTTGGGTTTTTCCTCTTCCTCGTCGCGGGTCTTCAGCGACTCTGCATAGGCGCGCTCCTCTTCAAGCAGCGCTTCACGATCCGCGACGGGGATCTGGTAGTAATCGGGATGAATTTCCGAAAAAGCGAGGAAACCGTGCCGGTTTCCGCCATAGTCAACAAAAGCAGCCTGAAGCGACGGCTCCACGCGCGTGACTTTGGCGAGATAGATGTTTCCTGCTAGCTGACGTTTGTTTTCCGATTCAAAGTCGAACTCCTCGACCTTGTTTCCGTCCACCACCACGACGCGGGTTTCCTCCGCGTGGGTGGCATCAATGAGCATTTTCTTAGCCATGTTATCCGTGTGCACCCACGCAATCGTCCGCGCCCCGGTGGGGCGTTGAGGGCAAATTCCGAAGGGTGGCTTGTCTGTGCAATGTCAGGCGCGCGGACAAGAGGGCCGCTTGCGGCCTCTGCTCTGTCCAATAATTTGATCGCGCGCTTCATCGCGTTTCTTCTCCGACGCATCAGGCCTGCTTTGGCCCCGCGCCTGTTATTTGCCCACCGCCATGCGGAGAGGCATCTCATTGGCCCCTTTTGAGGGCCTAATCGGTCTGAACAATGCGCCCGGCCATTGGCCTCATGCGTGACACTGTTCAGCGAAACTCATCTGGTCAGACTGAAAAACCCAAGTCTGCCGTGTATCTACATAAGACCAGCCAACTAGAAATTACAATGCCGAAACGACACCACCGACACGGGGAAGCCTGCATTTGACCTGACAGGGCCGAAATTCAATGCGCATGCGCATGGTCAAGCACGACACGCCGCGTCTGCTCAAAGATAATCCGCCCGTTGCAGTCCGTATTTTGCCATTTTCTCGTTCAGCGTTCTGCGCGGCAGGCAAAGCTCTTCCATGACCGACGCAATCGACCCGCGATGCCGCCGCATGGTGTTGTCGATCAACATCCGTTCAAAGGCTTCCACGTATTCCTTGAGCGGTTTGCCTTCGGTTGTCATCACCGGCTGCATGTCTTCGTGGTCGCTCATCAACAGCGACGCGATAGTCCCTCCACCCCGGCGCGATTGAAGCACGGCGCGTTCCACGAGGTTTATGAGCTGGCGAACGTTTCCGGGCCACGGCGCCTGCAAAAGCTGCGCCGCCTCCTGCGCACTAACCTGGGGCGCATCACACCCATATTCTTCGGCAAATTGTTCGCCCAATCGGGTAAACAGCGTCAGAATATCTTCACCTCTCTGACGCAGAGGGGGCACGGTGATCCGCAGAGCGGCCAGCCGATAGAACAGGTCCGGTCGCAGGGCGTCTTCGCAGGTGCGATCCTGCTCCTGCATGTTGCAAATCGCGATGATCCGGGTTTCGGCGGGCGTGCCCTGTTCGTTGATCACGTTGAGCAGCTTGGCCTGGAGACCGTCGCTCAGCATTTCCACGTCTTCCAGAACCAGCGTGCCACCGCGCGCTTCTTCAATCGCGGGCAACTGGCTGTCTTCGGGCTGCATCGGTCCGAACAAACGCCGCCCCAGCGACTCTTCCTCGAAGGCGCCACAGCTGACCAGCACGAATTTCTTCCCGGCGCGGCTGCCGACGGCGTGCAGCGCATGCGCGACCAGAGTCTTTCCGGTTCCGGTTTCCCCGTCGATCAAAACATGCCCATCGGCCTGCCCCAGGTCGAGAATATCTTCCTTGAGCCGCTCCATCACCGGGCTGGCCCCGATCAGCTTTTTCATGATCTGACCGCCATCGCTCAGTTCCCGGCGCAAGGCCCGGCTGTCCAGCGTCAGACGACGTGCATTGGTGGCCTTCTTGGCAAGCTGGCTCATGCGATCCGGGTTGAACGGTTTCTCGAGGAAATCATAAGCCCCGACCCGCATCGCTTCCACGGCCATCGGCACGTCCCCATGACCGGTAATCATGATCACCGGAAGCGCCGAATCCGCCCCCATCAGCTTCTTGAGAAACTGCATTCCATCCATGCCGGGCATCTTGATATCCGTAATCACGATACCCGGATAGTCCGACCCCAGCGCCTTGAGCGCATCCTCGGCGCTGGCAAAGGTCTCCGTGTCATAACCCGAAAGGGCCAGCCACTGGCTGATCGACTGACGCATATCCTGTTCGTCATCCACGATCGCAATCTTCATACCTTGTGCCACGCGTTTACTCCGCTGCTTCCATGTCTTCACTCAAGATAGGCAGCTGCACTTCGAATACAGCCCCCCGTCCATGACCATTGCGCGCGGTCAGCCGCCCACCCAGGTCGTTCACAATTCCCGACGAAATCGCCAGCCCCAACCCAACGCCTTCGCCCGGCTGCTTGGTTGTAAAGAAGGGCTCGAACAGATCATCGAGGTTCTCGATTCCGGGGCCGTTGTCGCGCACCGTCAGCGTCGCGGTTTCCCCCGCCGCAAGAATGATGTCGATTTCGGGGTCATCCACGCCTTCGGTCGCATCCAGCGCGTTGCGCAGCAGGTTGATCATCACCTGTTCGATCCGCACCCGATCGCCCATCACACGCACCGGTTCATCCGGCAGGATCGGGCTGATACGCACCTCGCGCTGGCGCAATTGCGGCTCCATCATCGACAGGGCCGAGTTCAGTGCTTCCACCATGTTGACGGGGGCAAAATCATCGCCGCCTTTTCGGGCATAGGATTTCAGCTGCTTGGTAATGGCCCCCATGCGCTCGATCAGATCGTCAATTCTCTGGAACGAGGACAGTGCCTCTTCCGGGCGATTGCGCCGTAACAACAACCGCGCCCCGGCAAGATAGGTCTTCATCGCCGCCAGCGGTTGGTTCAACTCGTGGCTCACCGCCGCCGACATCTCTCCCAACGCGGCCAGCTTGGAACTTTGCGCAAGGCTGTGCTCTGCCACTTCAAGGCTCTGCTGCATCCGTTCCCGTTCGGCAATCTCGCGCTGCAGGCGCTGGTTGAGGGCACGAAGATCGGCCGACTCCCGCTGGAACAACGCCATGCGCACCGCGCTTTTGCGGCTCAGAACATAGAAAGCCAGCGCCAGAAGAATGGCGAACCCCATGATCTCCAGAGCCAGAACCGCGTTCACCTTTTCCCGCACGCTGGCATAGGTCGTGAACGAGGTCATGCGCCAGCCGCGGAACGGAATCCGCACGTCCTTGCGCATGACCGCTTCGCCCTGAAGATAGGCATCTGCCGGAACCTGCGTCCAATCCGCCGTTGCCTGAATGGCGCGCTCAATCGCCCCCTGAGCGGGTTGACGCGCCAGCGCCTCGGCCTCGGTCCGACCACGCCAGCGTGGTTCCGACGCCAACAGGATCGTCCCTTGGCTGTCGGTGACATATACCGCATCCGAAATCCCGGCCCAGGCCCGCTCGAACTTGTGAAGATCTACCTCAACAACAATCACGCCGATCGCCTGCCCCTGGCTGTCCAGACGCCGAGAATAGGTGAACCGATTGGCCCCCGCATCGTCCTGCGTCGCCGAAAACAGTGTGGCATTCGAACGCAGCGCATTGACAAAGAACTCACTGGATCGGTGATTGACCCCAAGCCGCGTTCGATCCGTTGCCGCCACCGTGCGCCCGCTTTCATCCAGCAATAACAGCGATGCCGCCCCGATTTCATCAACAAAGGAAATCAGCCGCGCGGTGGATTGCGAATAGTCGTCGGAATTGAGCGCCCCGATCAACGCCGGGTCCTTGGCCAGAAGCTGCGGCACGATGGCGTTGCGGCGCAATTCCGAAAGCAGGTTTCCCGAATAGAGCGCCAACCGCAGCTCTGCGCGATTGCGCGTGTTCTGCGTGAACCGGTCCGTCAAAAGGCTGTTCGTAACCCAGATCGTCACCCCGGCAAATATGCAAAGCGCCGCCAGCGCCGCGCGCACGCGCCAGCTGGCCGCTCTCGGCCGAGGCATATCCGGAATTTTCACAGGGGGCAGGCTCATGCCCCCCAGATTACGGACCACGGTGGCTGATCTCAAGTCAGGCGGTGGCCAGCTGATCCATCAACGAGCGGAACATTGCCACCCCGTCGGTGCCGCCATGGCCTGCATCCGCCGCGCGTTCGGGGTGCGGCATCATGCCAAGAACCCGGCGGTTCTTCGAAATCACACCGGCAATATCGGCCACCGACCCGTTGGGGTTGTCGGTATAGGTAAAGGCAATCCGGCCCTCGTCCCGCAGTTGGGCCAGCTTTTCATCGGTGACAAAATAGTTTCCGTCATGGTGCGCGATCGGAATGTCGATCACCTGCCCAAGGTCATAGCCGCTGGTAAAGGCTGTTTCGTTGTTCTCAACTTTCAAACCCACCGTGCGGCAGATGTATTTCAGCCCCGCATTGCGGCGCAGCGCCCCCGGTAGAATGCCGGTTTCGGTCAGGATCTGGAAACCATTGCAAACGCCAATGGCATATCCGCCCCGTTCGGTGTGGTTGATCAGCGACTTGCAAATCGGAGAGTTCGCCGCGATCGCGCCACAGCGCAGGTAATCGCCAAATGAGAAACCGCCCGGCACGCCCACGATATCCAACCCCTCGGGAAGTTGCGTGTCCTTGTGCCAGACCATGGTCACATCCATGCCAGCCTGCTCAAAGGCAACAGCAAGGTCACGATCACAGTTCGATCCGGGAAAAACGATGACAGCAGCGCGCATTTTGGCGTCTCCTAGTTCTGAAAATCGGTGATGACCGCCACGCCCGGCGGGGCCGGACGGTCAAAAGCGGCAAGTTCCGCGCTGGCATTTGACAGCGCAATCGTACGGGTCACGAGCGGGCTCAGATCTACCTGCCCCCCCGCGATCAGGTTCAACAACGACGGGTATCTCCAACTCGGCATACCGCGCGTGCCATGCACGCTCAATTGCCCGGAGTAAAGCACATCCATCGGCAGGCGCATTTGTGCGTGATCCCCGGCAGGCATGCCAATCTGCACCATGCGCCCCATCTTACGAAGGGCCCGCATTGCCGCAACGGTGGTGGTCTCGATGCCAAGCGCCTCGACCGACACATGCGCGCCCCCGCCGGTAATCTCGCGCACCGCGTCCACCGATCCCTGCTCGGCCGCATTGACCACCGCATCCGCACCCAGCGTGCGGGCATAGTCCAGCTTTTCAGGAACCACGTCGACCACGACAACCCGCGCGCCCAGAGCCCGGCCGAGCAAAAGCGCGGAAATCCCGACGCCCCCGCCACCAAACACGGCCAACCATTCGCCCGGCTTCAACTCGGCCCGCCCAACCAACGCCTGCCAGGCCGTCGTCACCCGACAGCCAAGACTGGCGGCAATCTCTGGCGCAAGCGTGCCCGGCAAAGCGGTCAGGTTGGCATCGGCATGCGCAACCGCGATCATCTCGGCAAAAGCCCCGTCACAGGTGAAACCTGGCACAACCTGCGTTGCACAGGTGGTCTGGTTGCCCGCCGCACAATCGCCGCAGCGACCACAGGCAAGGATGAAAGGCGCAATCACACGGTCGCCAACATGCCAGCGCGTCACTTCGGGACCAACGGCAACCACCTCGCCACAATACTCATGACCCGGAACCATCGGCAGAACCACATCCGGGTCCGCCCCGCTCCAGGCATGCCAGTCCGACCGACACACGCCGCACGCCAGTACACGCAGGACCACGCCATCCCGTGGCGGCTCAGGATCCGGGATCGTGGCCAGCGTCAAAGGCTGTCGATAGGCTGTCAACTGGGCGGCTCTCATGGGCCTCCCCTAGCCTATCTTGCCCTTGGGTTCCAGCCCCAAGAGGGCGCTCAGAGCCAGTTGCCCATCAACACGAAAGCCGACCAGAAATAGGGGTGTTGAAAGCCGGTATCCCCAAACTCCTCGACAAGCCCCTCGGCAGCCCGGGTCGCGCCCGCCACTTGCCCCTCACTTTGCAGCATCTTGATCTGAGACCGGCGCAGCGCCTCGGCCTTGTCGAGTCCCTCTTCAATCATGCCGCGATAGAAATCCTGCATCAGGATCGGCGTCGCCGCATCCGCCACCGGCCAGAGTGACGCCATCACCGAACTGGCGCCGTTCAACTGTGCCGTCGCGCCGAACCCGTCGATTTCCGACCCATCCCCGCCCCGCGCCGTCTGGCAGGCAGACAGCGTCAACAAGTCCACGCCGCGAAACCGAAAGGCGCGGGTTTCCCGGATTTCGCTCAGACTCAGGTGAGAACCATCCCCCAGCAAAAGAAAGGAATCATCCTCCTGTCCCGGCAAGAGCGAAAAGTGGCTTGCAATATGCAGGATGCCGGGCTTGCGCATCAGCACCCGCCGCAGACTTTTTGTGTCAAATCCCTCATCCAGCATCGCGTCGCCGTGCAGCACGCCCTGCCCGTCGCTCGCCGCAAAAATGGTCTCGATCTCATCCGCCACGCCGGGCAAAGGTGAAAAGCCCGGATGGGCGCGCGTCACCCCGAAACCCGCCGCAGCATCTGCCACACGGGGACCACGGGCGAATTGGGTAGGCACCGCCGTGGAATAAAGCGAAAATGCAAAGCTCTCGACCAGATAATGCTCACCATCATGCAGCGCCGCAAATGGGACATATCGCAGGAACCCTTCGAGGTTGAGCATGACCACCTCGGTTCCAGCTGCGTCCAGCGACCCGCGCATAGGCGCAAAGACCACATCATACAATGTCTCCAACCGGGCTTGCGCTTCCGGGCGCTGCCCTTCGATCGCCTGCAATACATCCAGCACCTGCTGCGCCAATGCCCCCTTGGAGAGCGCAACCTCCTCATGCACGGTCACACCCGGCAAGGTGAGGAACAGGTGCACAGCCTCGTCAAGGGCGGCGACCTGAAGGATTGCCGTCGGTCGATCCAGCCCGGCCAGCACATCCTGATAGGCACCCACCGCGTCAAACTGGTCTTGCAGCCCTGCCTTTTCCGCATCGTCTTCGACCTGTGCAAGGAACGCGTCCACTGCGGCGTTGAACTCGTCCGAGGCCACCTGCAACGCGTCTTCCAAAAGCATCAACTGTTCTTCTTCGGCTTCGGTCGCCGTTCCCGCATCCAGTTTTGCATATAGCCCGTGCAACGCCTGTTCTGCCTGGATCGGGATTTCGGCAAGCGCCGCCAACCGCGCCTCAACACTCAATTCCCCGTCCGTTAGAATGGCGCGCGTATTGGTCAACTCCGCCCCGCTATCGCGGCGCAGGAATTCGAAAACCTCTTCTTCCTTTTCCATATTGAGCACAGCCTGCGCTTCACTGATCCGACCTTCGGCGATCAGCAGATCGGCCAGTTCCTCGTAAAGCCGCCGCCACTCGGCACGCAATTCCTCGGTGCCGCTCTCGCTGAGCGTTGCATTCAGCGCGCGCAACTCCTGTTGTGCGTTCACTGCCATCTTGCCAAAAAAGATCGCGCGCTCCCGGTTGCCCTTGGCCGCAAAAGCCCGCGAGAACATCTCGAACAGCCAACGCTGATCACTCAGCGACTGGGTCCGGTTGGCAGCGATATAGGGCATGGCCGACATGCCCCACCGGATTGCCTCGTCATAGCGTCCGGTTTCGGAAATCACGATGCCGATATTCATTCGCGCCTTGCCCGTGGTATCCGAAAGCGGCCCGTCCACACGCTCGATGACCGGCAATGCCCGCTTAATCCATGCCTCAGCCGCCTCGAATTCCTCGAGTTTCCAGTAGCTGACGCCGATATTGTTGGCGATATAGGCCGCGATGATCTCGCTCTTGTTTCCCGGCTGTCCCTTGCCGGGATCCGCCTCAAACACCTCAAGCGCATCTTCATAGACCGCGATCGCCTCGCGAAAGCGCTTCAGCCCATCAAGCCCCACACCTTCGTTCAAAAGCGTGTTCGCAGCCGACAATTCCATGCCTTCGATCGTGTCCTTGTGCGCAAGGTAAATGCGCCGCGCCTGCCCAAGATAATCAAGGCTCGCTTCGTGGCGCTCCAGAGCCTGCAGGGTGATCGCCATGTCCTCGTAACACTGCGCAAGCAACACTTCGTTGCCGGGATCGTCGAGATTGAACAGCAGGATACGCACTGCAACGCTGAGCCATCTGAGCGACTCTGCATGTTCCGACAGATGCCCCAGCGACTGACCGATCTGGCGCGCGGCATATGCGGCATAGACCTGCTCCTGGTCCGATCCTCCACTCCAGCCCTCATAGGCGATTTCCAAATACGGCAGCACCGCGCGCAGCGTGGCTTCGCTCATGCGCGGACCGTTGAAGATCGGGATTACATAATTGTAGGCGGCATACGGGTCCCCGGCATCCGCCCCCGCTCGCTGGCTGTGGTCGGCCAGCGCGAGCGGGTCATCGGGCGCAACGGGTTGACTGTCCTGCGGGTCTTCCGCCCGGACTTGCTCCGAAGCGGTTCCCCTCTGGGTCGTCCCCGTGCCGTCCTGTGCTGTGGCGCGACCACCCTCACCGCCATTTTGCGCAGCCGCGCTGCCGCCAGCACCCTGCGCCAAGACCACGCCACCCGCAGTCCAGACGAAAGCAGCACAAAATACAACGCTCAGAAATGCGGTACGATGGATCATCCGCGACCCCCGGCCCCTTTGAAAATTGGTTCAAAGGCTAGGCCAAGCGCGCGTTTGACGCAATCAAAAGTCTACGAGGGGGGCCTCAGCCCATTTCCACGCGGTAGCTTTCGATCACAGTGTTGGCGAGCAGCTTTTCGCACATTTCGGTCACGGTGGCCTCTGTGGTGCCATCGGCCAGATCAAGCTCGATCACCTTGCCCTGACGCACGCCTTCCACGCCATCAAACCCAAGGCTGCCAAGCGCGTGCCGCACCGCTTCGCCCTGCGGATCCAGAACCCCGTTTTTCAGCATCACATAGACACGCGCTTTCATGTTCTTCTTCTCCGAATGGAAGGCACCGTTCCAGGGTGTCTTCATCTTGCCAAAATACTCAATTCCGTCGCGCACCATGCACGCGACCGGGTCAGTTGACCAATGTCGGTTTGCTCGGCCCCGAATTCTTGGGCATCACGCCCAGTCGCCGCGCCACTTCGGCATAGGCATCCGTCAGGCTACCCAGATCCCGGCGGAACACGTCCTTGTCGAGCTTTTGCCCGGTCTCGATGTCCCAAAGGCGACAGCTGTCCGGGCTGATTTCGTCGGCAACCACAAGGCGCTGGAAATCCCCCTCGTAAACCCGGCCGATCTCAATCTTGAAGTCGATCAGCTTGATCCCGACGCCATACATCACACCCGACAGGTAATCATTCACCCGAAGCGCAAGTCCAAGGATATCGTCCATGTCCTGCTGCGTGGCCCAGCCAAAGGCCGCGATATGCTCTTCCGTAACCAGCGGATCACCCAGCGCGTCGTCCTTGTAGCAATACTCCACGATCGGGCGCGGCAACTGCGTGCCTTCCTCGATTCCCAGACGCTTGCTCATCGATCCGGCGGCAAAATTGCGCACGATCACTTCCAGCGGGATGATCTCGCAGGACCGCACCAGTTGCTCGCGCATGTTCAGTCGCTTGAGGAAGTGCGTCGGTACGCCAATCTGGTTCAGGCCGACCATGAAATATTCGCTCAGGCGGTTGTTCAGAACGCCCTTGCCATCAATGACATCTTTCTTCTCGGCATTGAACGCGGTGGCGTCATCCTTGAAATACTGCACGATAGTGCCCGGTTCGGGCCCCTCAAACAGGATCTTGGCCTTGCCTTCGTAGATTTTCTTGCCGCGCGCCATGGCTGCCCTTCCTCATGTGCCGGGCTGAGTCCCGGAGTCAGGCGCTCTCTTACTGGATGGGCGGCATTGTCGCAAGCATACCCGACCCTCTTGCAGCATCCGCGCCCAAAGGGCATATCTGGGACAACTTCAACGCTTTCAGGGGAATCTTCTGATGACCACCTTCGACGACCGCGAAAACGCCTTCGAGAACAAATTTGCCCATGACGAGGAAATGAAGTTCAAGGCCGAGGCGCGCTGCAACAAGATGCTGGGCCTCTGGGCTGCCGAGCAGATGGGCAAGTCCGGCCAAGAGGCTGACGATTATGCAAAAACCGTGGTGATTGCCGACTTCGAAGAAGCCGGCCACGAAGACGTGATCCGCAAGGTTGTCGGTGATCTCGAAGGTCACGTGACCGCAGAGGTGATCCGCGCCAAACGCGCCGAGCTTCTCGCGCAGGCGCAGGAACAGATCATGAATGAGGTCTGATCCCCCGGGATCGCTTCATGACACTGATGTGACAATGGCGCGCAGGCAGCAGCTTGCGCGTTTTTTTTTGCGCGGATTTTCGACATTAAGCGGGCCGAAACCCTGACCTCTCATAGTGAGAGTCGACAAGGGACAGTCGGAGTCGCCCAGATGGCCATGCAATCTCTCCATCGAACCCGTCAGGTGCTGCGCCATGCGCTGCCCCTGCTTCTGGGTGTGGCGTGCTGTGTGTTCCTCGCACATCAACTGGACGGGTTCGACATGTCCGCTATGTGGGCGGGTGTTCAACAAGTCACGCCATGGCGCTGGGGCCTCGCGCTGGCCTTCACCGGGTTCAGCTTCCTCGCCGTGGCCCGCTATGACGTGATTGCCCTGCGCCACTTCCAGATGTCCCGCCCATCTTCCCAGGCCATGCGCGCCGGCGCGACGGCCATCGCGCTGGGTCAAACGCTTGGCGCGGGCGTGGTCGTTGGCGCCTTTGTGCGCTGGCGGATGATGCCGGGCCTGCCGCTCAGCGATGCGGCGCGCCTCGCCGGTTTCGTGGCAGTGACATTTCTGGCTGCCTTGTCCGTGGTGATCGCCGCTGCCGCGCTGGTTCTGCCGACCCCGCACATTCCCACACTCCTGCCACCTCTGATCCTGATTGGTGCGGCGCTTCTGGTGCTCGTCGCCTTTTTCTTCCCGGTTCTGGGACGGGGGGGGCGCGTGATCAGCCTTCCGACACTGCCCGCGCTCCTCGCCCTGCTCTCCCTTTGTGTTCTTGATACCGTCTTTGCCGCCCTCGCACTTTACGTCCTGCTGCCCGAAACCCTGTCCCTTGGTTTCGCCACACTTCTTCCGGTCTTTCTGATCGCCCTTGGCGCGGCCATCTTTTCCGGCACACCGGGTGGGGTCGGTCCGTTCGAACTCACCCTGCTTGCGCTTTTGCCCCATGTGCCCGAGGCCGAACTGCTGGCCGGGGTGCTGGCTTTTCGCGCGGTCTACTACGCCCTGCCAGCTCTGATTGGCGGCGCCACCCTGCTGTCGCGCCTTGCCCGCAAATCCGCCACCGATCAGGCCGCCGCCGCTCCGGCGCTCTTTCTGCCTTTTGAAACACTGCCAGACACACCGCAGGCCCGGGCCGAACTTGGCGTTTTACGTCAGAACGGCGGCGCCATCCTGCGCTGTGAAACCGGCAGCTGCGGAATCGTGCGTACGGGCCAGACACTGACCGCTCTGTTCGATCCGCTGGACGGACATTCCGGTTCTCTCGCGGCCCCACTTCGCCGCGCGGCACGGGCCCAGAACCGGATTGTCTGCAAATACAAGATCACCGCCCGCCAAGCCGTGCACGCCCGCAGCGCGGGCTGGTCCGTTCTTCACATTTCGGACGAGGCCGTTCTGGATCCCTCCCGCCACGTGCTCGATGGCCCTGCCTACCGTCAGCTGCGCCGCAAGATCCGCCAGGCCGAAAAGGCGGGCATTTCCCTGAGCGAGGCCAACACACCTTTGCCGCTCGACGCAATGGAGCAGGTATCGCGCGCCTGGGAAGACAAACACGGCGTGCCGCGCGGCTTTACCATGGGGCGGTTTGACGGCCCTTACGTATCCGGCCAGCGCGTCTACCTGGCCCACGACAACGGACAGTTGATTGGTTTTGTCAGCTTCCATGTCTCCCAGAGAGAGTGGTGTCTCGATTTGATGCGAGTCTTGCCAGAAGCTCCTGATGGCACCATGCACGCGCTCGTTCATCTCGCCATCACACGAGCCGCCGCCGCAGGGGCGGCACGTCTGTCTCTCGCAGCCGCCCCCGCACTACCCGGCGGTGCGACGCTGCTCGAACGCGGTCTGCGCCGGCGCTTCCACGTGCTTGGGGGCGGCCCGGGATTGCGTCAATTCAAGTCCTGCTTCAATCCCGAATGGCAGCCACTTTTCATGGCCGCCCCCGGTGTTGCGCAACTCACACTCGCCGCGCTTGACCTGATCCGTTCGGTCCGGCTGCGCAGCGCTCCGGCCACTCCGATCACCTTGGCGGCACCGCCCGCGATTTCGCTCGCTTCATAATCTTCCTGCAAAGAATGCGATTGCGCTGCGCGGCCACCCGTGCCAAACCCGCGCGCAATTGACATACGTGCCGAGGAGTGTCCGATGACCAATGCCCTGAGCAAACTGCTGGAAACCCGCGACTGGCTCATGGCCGATGGCGCCACGGGCACGAACCTGTTCAACATGGGGCTCAGCTCGGGCGACGCCCCCGAAATGTGGAACATTGAGCACCCCGACCGCATAAAGAAACTCTACAAGTTCGCCGTGGACAATGGCTCGGACATCTTCCTTACCAACTCTTTCGGTGGCAACAGCTCGCGCCTGAAACTGCATGACGCTGGTCACCGCGCCCGTGAGATTTCGCGCGTCGCCGCCGAGCTTGGACGCGACGTGGCAGATGCCGCCGACCGCCCGGTCATCGTGGCGGGCTCGGTCGGACCGACCGGCGACATCATGGAACCGGTCGGCTCGCTCAGCCATGCCGACGCCGTCGAAATCTTCCATGAACAGGCCGAGGGTCTCAAGGAAGGTGGCGCAGACGTTCTCTGGCTGGAAACCATCTCCGCCCCCGAAGAATACCGCGCCGCCGCCGAAGCCTTTGCGCTTGCCGACATGCCCTGGTGCGGCACGATGAGCTTTGACACCGCCGGGCGCACCATGATGGGTGTGACTTCGGCCGACATGGTCCAACTGGTGCAATCCCTGCCCAATCCGCCGCTTGCCTTCGGCGCCAATTGTGGCACCGGTGCTGCCGATCTGCTGCGCACCGTGCTCGGCTTCTCGGCGCAAGGGGTCGAAATTCCTATCATCGCCAAGGGCAACGCCGGGATACCGAAATATGTTGACGGGCATATCCACTATGATGGCACGCCGGACCTGATGGCCGATTATGCGGTCATGGCACGCGATTGCGGGGCAACCATCATCGGCGGCTGCTGCGGCACCATGCCCGAACACCTGCACGCCATGCGTGAGGCGCTTGAAACCCGTCCGCGCGGCCCGCGCCCGACGCTGGACAAGATCACCGCGGCCCTTGGTGCCTTTTCCTCGGCCAGTGACGGCACCGGCGACGACAACCCGCCCGCACGCGAACGCCGCCGTTCCCGGCGTCGTGTCTGACCCAAGCGCGTTCTTTCTTTTTCCAAAAATACCCTGGGGGAGTCTCAGCCCCGCTGAGACGGGGGCAACGCCCCCTGGAACAAGTCCATCTGCCCACCGCGCGCCAGCGGCGGCGCAAAACGGTCACAGCGTAGCGCGGGCAGTTTGCGAACTAGGCCATAGCGCCTCATCGCCATCTCGAACCGGCGTGCAATCATCTCGGCATAGACGCCTTCACCGCGCATGCGCCGCCCCCAGCGGGCATCGTAGTCCTGCCCGCGATGCATTTCGCGCACTCGCGCCATGACTCGCGCGGCGCGCTCCGGGAAATGTGCCGACAACCATTCCTGGAACAACTCCGAAACCTCCAGCGGCAAGCGCAGCATGATCCAGCTCGCCGCGCGCGCCCCGGCTTCGGACCCGGCCCGCATCACCGCTTCAATCTCCACATCCGTGATCGCGGGCACCACCGGGGCCATCATCACCCGCACCGGAATACCCGCCGCACTCAAACGCTCGATGCTCTGCAGTCGTCGTTCCGGCGCGGGCACACGCGGCTCCATCAACCTCGCCACCTTCCGATCCAGTGTCGTCACCGAAATGCCGATCTGGGCAAGTCCCTCGCTTGCCATCTCCGCAAGAATGTCGATGTCGCGTTCGATCAATGCCCCCTTGGTCACGATCGCAACCGGGTGGCGAAACGCCTGCAGCACCTCGAGCACGCCGCGCATCACCTCATATGTGCCTTCGATCGGCTGGTAAGGATCGGTATTTGTCCCAATGGCCAGCGGGGCGACCTTGTAAGAATTCCGGCGCAACGCAGTCGCCAGTATCTCCGGTGCGTTTGGCCGGGCGACCAGCCGGGTTTCGAAATCCAATCCGGCCGAATAGCCAAGATAGGCGTGGGTTGGCCGGGCAAAACAATAGATGCAGCCATGTTCACACCCGCGATATGGATTAAGTGATCGGTCAAAAGGCACGTCCGGCGACGTGTTGCGCGTGATCACGCTGCGTGGTTCCTCGATCTCGACGCTGGTACGGAAATCCTCAAAGGCCTCAGGCAGGCCCCAGCCATCATCGATGACCTCGCGCGAAAGGTCGGACCGCCCGCTACGATTGCTCTGCGCAGCTCGCCCGCGACGTTTTTCCGGAGCAATATCGACCCATTTCATGCAGCTTCTCCGCTTTCGATACCTCAGATTGGAACAAATAGAGAACAATTGCAACCAACCCCATATTTGACATGAAAAACTTTCACGCCCGCCCTTCATTTTCCGACTTACAAGTCGGAACCGGCGTCGGCTATGTCGCTATTCAGACAGTCTGAATGGTCCATTCGGACAATGTAGAGACAGAAAGACACTCAATAGGCGCGCGCGCCGACAAGCAAGGAAACGGCCATGTCGGAAGAAGAAGACGATATCATCCTGTCGGAACTCGATGACGAAGAACTGGTCCAACAGATGTTCGACGACCTTTACGACGGTCTCAAGGAAGAGATCGAAGAAGGCGTGAACATCCTGCTCGAACGCGGCTGGCAGCCCTACCGCGTTTTGACCGAAGCCCTCGTGGGCGGCATGACAATTGTCGGAAACGACTTCCGGGACGGTATCCTTTTTGTGCCCGAAGTTCTTTTGGCGGCGAACGCGATGAAGGGTGGCATGGCCATTCTCAAGCCGCTTCTCGCGGAAACCGGTGCCCCGCGCATGGGCTCCATGGTGATCGGCACCGTCAAAGGCGACATCCACGACATTGGCAAGAACCTCGTCTCGATGATGATGGAAGGCGCCGGGTTCGAAGTGGTCGACCTCGGGATCAACAACCCCGTGGAATCCTATCTCGAAGCGCTTGAAGAGCACAAACCCGACATCCTCGGCATGTCGGCCCTGCTGACCACCACCATGCCCTATATGAAGGTGGTGATCGACACGATGATCGAACAGGGTCTCCGCGATGACTATATCGTTCTCGTGGGCGGCGCGCCGCTGAACGAGGAATTCGGCAAAGCCATCGGCGCCGACGCCTATTGCCGCGACGCCGCCGTCGCTGTCGAAACCGCCAAGGATTTCGTGGCCCGCAAACACAACCAGATGAACGCCTGAAGCGGGCATCTTCTTCTCATTGGCCCGCCCCTGTACCGGGCGGGCCTTTTTCATTCAAGGCGTCCCATGCCCCTGCCCCCGGATTCGGAACTGACGACCAAGGGACTGGCCCCTGAAAAGGGCTCCGGGCGTGTGCTTTTGCTGGCCTGTGGCGCGCTGGCCCGCGAAATTCTCGCACTCAAAAAGGCCAACGGCTGGGATCACATGGATCTCACCTGCCTGCCTGCGATCCTCCACATCCATCCCGAAAAAATCCCCGAAGCCGTGCGCGATGCCGTCGTGAAGCACCGCGACGCCTATGCTGACATCTTCGTCGTCTACGCGGATTGCGGGACCGGCGGACTCTTGCAGAAAACCTGCGACGAACTGGGTGTGGCCATGGTTTCCGGCCCCCATTGTTACAGTTTCTTCGAAGGCAACGAGCGCTTTGCAGAGATCGCAGAGTCCGAGTTCACCGCTTTCTATCTCACCGATTTCCTCGTGCGCCAGTTCGACGCTTTCGTGTGGAAACCGATGGGGCTCGATCGTCACCCCGAGCTGATCGACATGTATTTCGGCAATTACGAGAAGCTGGTCTATCAGGCCCAGACCGAAGATCCCGACCTGACGGAAAAGGCCCGCGTTTGCGCCGACCGGCTCGGGCTGGCCTTCGAACGCCGCTTCACAGGCTATGGCGATCTCACGTCTGCGCTGAAATCCCTCTAGGGCTCAGCCGTCGTAGTCGATCTGCTCCATCAGCGGACCCAGATGGGCGCGATAGGGCTGCCATGCCCGCGAGCTGCCCTGGTACACTTTTTCCCGCACCTGCATCATGCTTGCCGTGCGCGCGGTGCGCCGCGTTTCGTGAAACGCAAGACAGGCCTCTTCGAATGGAAGGCCACAATCCTTGAGCAACTGTCGCGTGTTCTCCTCCGGCGCTTGCGTAAAGGCCTCGTAGTCCAGATCCAGAATACGTCCGGGAAAGGTCTCGTGCCAGAACGCCATTTGTGCGCGATACATCAGGTAGAACGCCGCGATGTCGTCCAGATCATACGAGAAGTTGATCAACCCGCCCGAAAAACTATGCTTGAAGATCGACCAGCAGACGGCCATCGCATCACGCTGCAGATGGATCACACGCGTTTCGGGAAACGCTGCAAGAATGACGCCTATATCCCTGAAATTCATCAAGTTCTTGTCTGTCACAATCCGCTTAGGCGCGGCCAATCTCGCGGCCTCCCCAAGATAGGCATCCCGGATATCGCGCAACAATGGCTTGTCCAGACGCGCGCCTTCGGGCCGTTCCCGAACAACTGTCGCCATGATCGCGTCAAACACGCCGATCTCACCCGCGCCATATACGCGAGAATGGCTTGCCAGCACCTGTTCGATCAGCGAACTGCCCGAACGCGGCATTCCGACGATGAAGATCGGGGATACAGCGCCATGCCCCACTTCAGGCAGAACAAGCTGCTCAGACGCCCCGCTTTCGAACCATGACCGCACCTGCGCCATCCGTCGGGCATCCCCTGCCCGATCATAGGGCCGCGCGCGCCGTGCCGCCTTGTTGGCCGCCACAAGGCTGGCAAAAGACGTGTCGATCTCGCCCAGATCGGCCTGCGCCTTGCCCAACGCAAACCGCGCCTCGGCCTCGCGCACATCGGAAAGCCGCCCCTTGCGCAAAACACCTTCAAGCCGCGCCAAAACCGGATCGCCCGCTTCGAACCGGCGCAGCGCACCAATCCGCACATAGGCGTCTGTTTCCTCAGGATGACGCGCCACCAGCGCCTCGTATTGCGCCAGCGCCTGTTCCGTCTGCCCCGTCGCTGAATAAACCGCCCCCAGCCCGGACAGGGCAGTGACGTGATCAGGGTGCGCCTTCAACACCTGCTCGAAACAGGCACGCGCCGCATCAAATGCGTCCATATCCGACAAGACAAGGCCCAGCGTCGCGCGCAAATCCGGATCCAGCGGTTCACGTTCCACCGCAGTCTCCAACACCGCGCGCGCCTCGTCAAACCGCCCCGCCTCGCGCAGGCAAACCCCGAGATTGTGTCGCAGGTCAGTGCGCGCCGGATCGCCGACCACCGCCTGATCGAACAGCGAAATCGCCTCCGCCAACTGGCCCCTGCCATGCGCGGCAACCGCCCTTGTGGCCAACATTCCCGCGTCCGCGCCCTTTGGCGGCTTCGCGCCAGGCGTCAATGCCCCAAGGCTCTGGGGCTGGGGCGCCGTCACCACGGGCTTGGCCGGAACGGCAAAGGGGTCCTTGATCCCGGAAAGCCGCGCGCCCGAAAGCGTGGCAAGCGGATCGGGCGTGACCGCCTGTTCAAACCCGGCCGGAAAACCAGCCCCCTTTTGCGCCTCGACCCGCTTCAACCCGGCCTTGGCCTTTGCATTTCCCGGAAACCGCGCGACGACCTCGGCAAACAGAGCGCGCGCCTCGTCCAGCCGCCCCGCCTTTTCCGCCGCCGCGGCCACGCGAAGCTTGTCACCTGCCTTGAAGGATTGTCCTGCCACCGCGTCGCACCCGCCTCTTAAACCAGCGACGTCACCCACAGGATCGTGGCGTCCTCGTCGCTGACCGACACCACGTTATGCCCCATGGCGCCGTCATAATAGGCGCTGTCACCCCGCCGCATTTCAACCGGCTCGTAAAACTCGGTATAAAGCCGGATCACCCCGGTCAGCACATACAGAAACTCTTCCCCGTCATGACGCACCCAACCGTCGAATTCTTCGACATTGCGTGCCCGGATACGAGCGCGGTACGGCAGCATCGCCTTCTTGCGCAGCCCCTCGGCCAGCAACTCGTGCTCATAGGTCACCGTGGCCTGATGCACCCCCTCGCCCGACTTGACCACGGACATACGCCCCATGACCTGATCCTTCTTGAGGGGCGTGAAAAGCTGGGGCACCGAAATTTCCAGCCCCACGGCCAGTTTCTTGAGCGCCTCATAGGTCGGCGACATCTGCCCGTTCTCGATCTTGGACAGGGTCGAGCGGGCCAGTCCGGCCTGTTTTGCCGCCTGTTCCAGCGTCCAGCCATGCGCCTTGCGCAATTCGCGCACCCGCACCCCAAGGTCGAGCGGCTCGACATGGTCCTGCACCCCGTTTTCGCGGGCGATCCGGATCAGCGATTTCGGGTCTTTGTCCACATTCATACCCGCGCTTCTAACGCAGCGGCGCAAAGACTTGCAACCTCCTGCTCACGGGCTTAGCTACGCCTCATGACCTCCCTTTTCGACCAAGGCCCGCCCCCGCCCTGCCCAGCCTTCTTCAACATGGCCGCCCATGTTCTGGCACTGGCTGATTCACAGCCCGACAAGATCGCGCTGTCGGTGCTGTCTCTTTCCGGCTCCGAACGCTGGAGCTATGCCCGCATGAAGGCCGCCGTGCTCGGCACTGGCACCGGGCTTTTGCAGGCGGGATTGAACCCCGGCGACAGGGTGCTCATGCGCCTCGGCAACACGGTCGAATTTCCCATCGCCTATCTCGGCGCCATCGCCGTGGGCCTGATCCCGGTCCCGACCTCCTCTCAGCTCACCGAAGGTGAGACCGCCAAGATGGTCGCCGATCTCACTCCCGGCGCGATCCCGCGCGATCCTTCCATCGCTTGCCCGGACACGCCCGGCATCCCGCAAATCCTGCTCGATGACCTGGAAGCCATGCGCGATCTGCCCCCCGCAGAAATCGACATGGGCGATCCCGATCGCATGGCCTATATCATCTACACCTCCGGCACGTCCGGCATCCCCCGCGCCGTGTGCCACGCACATCGCGCCATCTGGGCGCGCCAGATGATGCACGAGGGCTGGTACGGCCTGAAACCCACGGACCGCCTCTTGCATGCCGGGGCCTTCAACTGGACCTACACGCTGGGCACCGGCCTCATGGACCCGTGGTCCGTCGGCGCGACCGCCCTCATCCCGGCGCAAGGCGTCGACATCAAGGCCCTGCCGCTGCTGCTCAAGCGCCACCAGGCCACGATCTTTGCAGCCGCACCGGGGGTCTACCGCAAGATGCTCTCGGATCACCCCGACATCCATCTGCCAGACCTGCGCCACGGGCTGACAGCGGGCGAAAAACTCTCGGAAACCATCCGTGAAGAGTGGTTCGAAGCGACCGGTACAGCGCTCTACGAGGCTTACGGCATGTCCGAATGCTCCACCTTCATTTCGGCCAGCCCCGCCAACCCAGCCCATCCCGGCACGCTGGGCCGCCCCCAAGACGGGCGCCGAATTGCCATTGTCGATGAGAATGGCCCCGTGCCGCTGGGCAACGAGGGCACCATCGCCGTGCATCGCTCCGATCCCGGCCTGATGCTGGGCTACCTGAACGCCCCCGAAGAAACCGCCGCCAAGTTTCAGGGCGACTGGTTCCTGACAGGGGATCAGGGGGTCATGGATGATGACTTCTACATCACCTATGCGGGTCGCGCCGATGACATGATGAACGCCGGGGGCTATCGCGTCTCCCCGCTCGAGGTTGAAGCTGCGCTCTCGCGCTTTCCCGGCATCACCGCCGTTGGCGTCACCGATATTGAAATCAAACGCGACGCCCGTATCATCGCCGCCTTCTATACGTCTGCCGGTGAACTGGACGAAACCGCTCTGAAAGCGTATGCCGAACAGACGCTGGCCCGCTACAAGCAGCCCAAACTCTTCCAACGGCTCGACGCCCTGCCGACCAACCCCAACGGCAAGCTCAGCCGCCGCGCCCTGCGCGACCAATTCGAGGCAAAGACATGATCAAGCTCGACATTCTCTCCGACCCCATCTGCCCTTGGTGCTATATCGGCAAGGCCCGGCTGGAAAAGGCGATGGAGGCCGAGCCCGATCACCCCTTTGCCATCGAATGGCACCCGTTCCAGCTTAACCCCGACATGCCGCCAGAGGGCATGGACCGGCGCCAGTATCTTGAAGCCAAGTTCGGTGGAAAGGAAAACGCCGTGCGTGTCTATGCCGAGATCGACCAGCACGCCCGCGACGAAGGGCTCGACATCGACTTTGCCGCGATCAAACGCACCCCCAACACCATCAACGCCCATCGCCTGATCCACTGGGCCGGGATCGAGGGCAAACAGAACGCCGTCGTGGATGCGCTCTTCAAGGCGTATTTCAAGGAAGGCCGCGATATTGGCAACAGCGAAGTGCTCTGCGACATCGCCGACAGCGCCGGACTGGATGCCGCGGTCATTGGCAAACTGCTCGCCTCGGACGCCGACGTGGACAACATCCGCCAGCGCGACGCCCACAGCCGCGAGATGGGCGTGAACTCGGTGCCGACATTCATCGTGGCCAACCAGCATGCGGTTCCCGGCGCGCAACCCACCGATCTCTGGCGCAAGGTGATCGGCGAATTGCGAGACCAACAGGCCGCCGAATGACAACACTTGAGCGGCTGATCACCCTGATTCTTCTGCTCGCCCCCGTCATCGTGGGCGGTACGGTCTTCTTTCATTTTGTCGAAGGCTGGAGCTGGGTCGACAGTTATTTCTTCTCGGTTGTGACCCTGTCCACCGTCGGCTACGGCTCCTTGGTGCCCGCCACCACGCTGGGCAAGATCGGAACCACTGTTTTCATCTTCGTCGGACTGGGCATCTTTGCTTTCGTTATTCAGCAGATCGGCCATATCGCCGCCGAAAAACGCGCGGCCCACACCGAATGGCTCGTTGCGCGGCTTGGACATCACAAGGCCGAACACGAACCGCAAGCCGACAACATGGACGACCCGCCCAGGCCATGACCAAGGATACCATGCCCATGAGCCGGGTCGAATTCATCGCCATGTGTGCGATGCTCTTTGCGACCGTGGCCTTTTCCATAGACGCCATGTTGCCCGCACTTCCCGAGATCGGACAACAGCTCAGCCCCGACAACATCAACCGTGCGCAACTGATCCTGACTTCCTATGTTCTGGGCATGGGCGTGGGCACGTTTTTCACGGGGCCGCTGTCGGACCGTTTCGGACGCAAACCCGTGTTGATCGGCGGCGCGGTGATATATTCGATCTGCGCCTTTGTCGCCTATATCGGCCAGACACTCGAAATCATCCTGATCGCCCGCGTCGTCCAGGGCATCGGCACGGCCGGTCCGCGCATCGTCACCATGGCCATCGTGCGCGACCTCTATTCAGGTCGCGAAATGGCGCGCATCGTGTCCTTTGCCATGATGATCTTCACGCTGGTTCCGGCCATCGCCCCGGCACTGGGCGCGGTGATCATCGACTTTTCCGGCTGGCGCGGCATCTTCATCGCCTTCATGCTGTTTTCGCTGATCACGGTTCTCTGGGTAAGCATCCGCCTGCCCGAACCGCTCGCCGTGGAAAACCGCCGCCCGTTCTCACTGGGCAAGCTGGTTTCGGGCGTGGGCGAGATGTGGCGCATCCCTGCCGTGCGTATTTCGATCCTCGTGCAATCGCTGATCTTCGGATCCCTTTTTGGCATGATCAGTTCCGTGCAACAGGTCTATGACCTGACCTATGATCGCGGCGCCGAATTCCCGCTCTGGTTTGCCGGTGTTGCCCTGATCTCCGGGAGCGCGAGCCTGCTCAACGCAAAACTCGTCATGCGCCTTGGCATGCGCTTCCTGATCACGGTGGCCACGGGTGTCCAAATCCTCCTCGCCGCCGCCATGGCCTTGGCCGCCATCGCCCTGCCCGTCGGTGAGGCACAGTTCTATGCCTTCGTTCTCTGGCAAACCATGGTATTCTTCAGCGTCGGGATGACACTGGGCAACCTCAACGCGCTTGCCATGGAACCGCTAGGCCACATGGCCGGCACCGCCGCGTCGATCATGGGTGCCATTGCCACCGTCCTTGGCGCGGCCATCGCCGCCCCCATCGGACTGGCCTTTGACGGCACCGCGCTGCCGCTGGCCGTGGCTCTCTTCGTGCTGTCCACCCTTAGCTTTCTTCTAATGCTGCGCATGCGCCGCGTCGAAGCCCTGTCCTGACCTCCAGCAGACAATCGAAAACCATGTTATACTGCCCCTTTTACACAGGGGGGCAATGACCATGAATACCTACGATTATGACCTCGGACAGCACAGCTTTGCCGTCACCACAACCAGCCCCGACGCCCAACGCTGGTTCGATCGCGGCCTGAACTGGACTTACAATTACAATCACGAGGAGGCCGTCGTCTGTTTCCAAAAAGCCGCCGAAGCTGACCCCAATTGCGCCATGGCCCACTGGGGCATCGCCTATGCGGCAGGCCCCAATTACAACATGTGGTGGGAACATTTCGATGACGCCGGACGGGCCGAGGCACTCGCCACCAGCTTTGCCGCCACACAGGCCGCCATGGACCGCCTCCCCAACACCACCGAGGTGGAAGCCGCCCTGATCCGCGCCCTGCCCGCCCGCTACCCGCAAGAGGCCGTCACTGACATCGACACCATGGAAACGTGGAACGATGCCTTTGCCAACGCCATGCGAACAGCCCACGCCGCGCATCCCGACAGCCTTGAGGTCACCACCATTTTCGCAGAATCCCTGCTCAACCGCTTTCCGTGGAACATGTGGAACCTGCCCGCCGCCGCCCCGACCGAAGGCGCCGATACGCTTGAATGCGAGGCCATCCTTGAACGCGCAATGGCCAACGACCCGGCCGCCATGCGTCACCCTGGTCTTTTGCACCTCTACGTGCACCTGATGGAGATGTCGCCCTATCCCGAAAAGGCGCTCAAGGCTGGCGACGTCCTGCGCACGCTGATGCCCGATGGCGGCCATCTGATCCACATGCCAACCCATATCGACGTGCTTTGTGGGCATTACGAAAACGTTGTGCGCTGGAATCAGGCTGCGACCGTTGCGGACATGAAGTTCTACGAACGCGAGGGCCCCTACAACATTTATACCGGCTACCGCATCCACAACTACCATTTCGTGATCTACGGCGCGCTGTTCCTTGGACAGATGCAGCCCGCGCTCGACGCAAATCAAGGCATCCTCGACACCTGCCCCGAGGAAATGCTCCGCGTCCCATCACCCCCCATGGCGGACTATTTTGAATCCTATTGCGCCATGTACCCGCATATCCTGATCCGGTTCGGCAAATGGCAGGAACTCACCCAGCTTGATCCGCCCGAAGACCCAGACCTTTACTGCACGCTCAACGCCTATACCTATTACGCCCGCGGCGTCGCCAACGCCGCCCTCGGCAATGTCGCACAGGCAGAGATCGAGGCCGCCGCCTTTGCCAAAGCCCGTGCCGCCGTGCCTGAAACCCGCCTACTGCACACCAACACCGTCGTCGACCTGCTTGAAGTCGCCCACCACATGCTGCATGGCGAACTGGAATACCGCAAAGAGAACTACGACCTTGCCTTCGACCACCTGCGCAAGGCGGTGCATTTCGAAGACAACCTGAACTATGACGAGCCATGGGGCTGGATGCAGCCTGTGCGCCACGCCCTCGGCGCGCTTCTCTTTGAACAGGGCCACCTGGCCGAGGCCGAAGCCGTCTATCGCGAGGACCTCGGACTTGGCGGCCAACTCTCGCGTGCCACGATGCACCCCGACAATATCTGGGCGCTGCGCGGATTGCATGACTGCCTCAAGGCGCGCGGCGACACCGCGGAACTGCTCCACATCCGCCAACGCCTCGATTTGGCCGAAGCTCGCGCCGACGCCTCGGTCAAAGCTTCCTGTGCCTGTGCTCAAGCCGCCATGGCAGCCTCCTAAGCCGTTACCGACGCAATACCGACACGATACCGACGTTAGACCGACGTCGGTTTCTGCCCCTTCGCCTTGGCCCGTTTACGCTCATCGCGCACCTTCACGGCAAGGTCGCGTGCAATGGCGAACGCCCCCTTGATCTTGTCTGCTTCGCTCTTCCAGTCGCGCCGCACCACGATCTTGTTGTCCTTGACCTTGGCCAGACCCTTCTGGTTCTGGATGAACTCCACAAGCCCCTGCGGCGAGGCAAACTTGTCGTTGTGAAACTGGATCGTCGCCCCCTTGGGGCCACCATCCAGCTTGGCAATCCCGGCCTTCTTGCACATCTCCTTGATGCGAACAACGAGCAGCAAAGTGTTGACTTCTTTCGGCAATTTCCCAAACCGGTCGATCAGTTCCGCAGCAAAGCCCTCAAGCTCAACCTTGCCCTGCAACCCGCTCAGTCGACGGTAAAGCCCAAGACGCACATCAAGATCGGGCACATAGCTTTCCGGGATCAGAACCGGCACCCCAAGGTTGATCTGCGGTGCCCATTGGTCATCGGCATCCGACAACCCTTCCATCTCGCCTGCTTTGATCTTGGCAATCGCCTCTTCCAGCATCGACTGGTAAAGCTCATAGCCGACATCGCGCATCTGCCCCGACTGTTCCTCGCCCAGCAGGTTCCCGGCCCCGCGAATGTCAAGATCTTGAGAAGCAAGGGTAAATCCGGCCCCCAGCGTATCCAGAGAGCCCAGAACCCGCAGCCGTTTTTCCGCCGCCGGGGTCAGCTTCATTCGTGGTTTCGTGGTCAAATACGCATAAGCCCGCGTCTTCGAGCGGCCCACGCGCCCCCTGATCTGGTAGAGTTGCGCAAGCCCAAACATATCCGCGCGATGCACCACCATCGTGTTCGCCGTTGGAATGTCCAACCCGGATTCAACAATGGTTGTTGCCAGCAGAACGTCATACTTGCCGTCATAGAAGGCGTTCATGCGATCATCCAGCTCTCCCGCCGCCATCTGGCCATGCGCAGTGATGACCGACACCTCCGGCACATGATCTCGCAAAAACGCTTCGATATCAGGTAGATCGCTGATCCTTGGCACGACATAGAAACTTTGCCCGCCCCGGTAATGCTCCCTTAACAGCGCCTCGCGTATGGTAACGCCATCAAATTCGCTGACATAGGTGCGGATCGCCAAACGATCCACGGGCGGCGTGCCAATGATCGAAAGGTCGCGCACCCCCGACAGGCTAAGTTGCAGGGTGCGCGGGATGGGTGTCGCGGTCAGGGTCAGCACATGCACGTCCGAGCGCATCTGTTTGAGCCGCTCTTTGTGGGACACGCCGAAATGCTGTTCCTCGTCAATAACCAACAGGCCGAGGTTCTTGAACCGTACCGATTTGGCCAGCAACGCGTGGGTGCCAATGACAATATCCACAGTACCCCGCGCAATCCCGTCCCGCGTCTTGTCCGCTTCGCCCGCAGAAACAAAGCGCGACAAGCCTCTGACTTCCAAAGGAAAACCCCGGAACCGTTCGGCAAAGCTCTTGAAGTGCTGTCGCGCCAAAAGCGTTGTTGGCGCGATCACCGCCACCTGCATGCCCGACATCGCCGCAACAAAGGCCGCGCGCATCGCCACCTCGGTTTTGCCGAAACCCACATCGCCACAAACCAGACGGTCCATCGGTTGCCCCGACCCCAGATCGCCCATCACGTCTTCGATGGCTCGCAACTGGTCGTCGGTCTCCTCATAGGGGAACCGCGCGCTGAATTCCTCCCACGCATGGTGCTGCGCCTGCATCACCGGCGCGGTGCGCAAGGCCCGCTCGGCCGCCACGCGGATCAGGCGGTCCGCCATCTCGCGAATGCGTTCCTTGAGCTTGGCTTTCTTGGCCTGCCACGCGCCACCACCCAGCCGATCCAACAGCCCCTCATCATGGCCGTATTTGGACAGCAGTTCGATATTCTCGACCGGTAGGTAAAGCTTTGAGTTTTCAGCATACTCAAGGCTGATACACTCATGCGCCGCGCCCGCGGCGGTGATCACCTCCAGCCCGTGATAGCGCCCGATCCCGTGATCCACATGAACGACCAGATCGCCGGGGCTGAGCGACTGCGCCTCGGTCAGAAAATTCTCTGCCCGACGCTTCTTGCGCGGCGCCCGGATCAACCGGTCCCCCAGAACATCCTGCTCGGAAATCACCGTCATGTCTGGCGTTTCGAAGCCATGCTCAAGCGCCCAAACTGCGAGATACAGACCGGTTTTCCCAATCCGCGCAGCGTCCGTGACATGCACGGTTTCGGCCAGACCTTCGTCTTCGATCAACCCGCTCAGACGTTCCCGCGCCCCTTCGGAATAGCTGGCCACAACCACCGGCCCATCGGGCAGTTTCTTGCGAATATGATCCGCCAATGCCTCAAAAAGGCTCAGGTTTTCCTGCTGACGCTCGGGCGCGAAATTCCGGCCGATCCGCCCTCCGGCATCAATCGCGCCGGGTCCGCTGGCTTGTGGCAGTGGATTGAATTGTAACACGCGCCGGCTGGCAATCGCCTCAACCCAATCCGGATCGTTCAGATACAGCAACCCCGGCGGCACAGGTTTGTAGACCGTGTCGATCCGCGCCTTCTGCTGCATGGCGAGCTTGCGGGTCTGGTACTGATCCTCAACCATATCCCAACGTGAAAGACGGGCGGCATCTACCTGATCATCAAGCGAAACCACCGCGTCCGGCAGATAATCGAACAGGGTCTCCAGGCGATCATGGAAAAACGGCAGCCAATGCTCGACGCCCTGATGCTTGCGCCCCGCGCTGATCGCTTCATAAAGCGGATCATCCGTACCTGCGGCGCCAAAATCGATCCTGTAATTCTGGCGGAACCGCGTGATCGCGGCTTCGTCCAGAATGACCTCGCTCACCGGCGCCAGCTCGATCCGATCGAGTTTCTCCGTGGTGCGCTGTGTCGCAGGATCAAACCGCCGCGCCCCGTCCAACACATCCCCAAAGAGATCAAGCCGCACCGGACCACTGTCCCCCGGTGGATAAATGTCGATGATCCCGCCCCGAATGGCGTAATCCCCCGGTTCCATCACCGTGGGCGCCTGAGTGAACCCCATCCGCACCAGAAACGCGCGCAGCGCCCCTTCATCGACGCGATAACCCACTTCGGCCTTGAACGCCGCTTCTCGCAGCACTTCGCGCGCCGGAACCCGTTGTGTCGCCGCGTTGAGCGTCGTCAACAGCACGTATTGTTCCGGCATCCCATGCACGAGACCCGCCAGTGTCGCCATGCGCGTGGCCGAGATATCCGCGTTCGGTGACATCCGGTCATAGGGAAGGCAATCCCAGCCCGGGAAAGTGACGACCGGCATATCGGGTTGGAAAAACGCCAATGCTGCCCGCATGGCGGCCAGCCGCTTGTCATCGCGGGCAACATGCAGAACCGGGCCATCGCTGCGGGCCACTTCACGCAGGATCAACCGTGCGTCATAGCCCTCGGGCGCCCCGCCCACCAAAATGTGTTGCGCGTCTTGCATGGCTCAGTCGTCCCGATCAGCCCAAGGGCGAAATTTGAAAATTCTGGTACATGCCCCAAAGCGAGGTGACAAAAATGGAAATCATGCCAACGAATTGCACCCAGAAACGATGCCGTCCCAACCGCTTGCGCAATAGCTCTCCCGTGGCCTCTTCGACCTGGATACGGTTCGCTGTCGAAATGCTCATCGCGCCCACGAAAGACATCGGAAACATCAGCAAAAACACCGCCTGGGCAAATTCAACCGCATAGAACCAGCCCAGGACCGCGAGGCCAGTCAACACGAAACAGGCCAGCGCCAAAAGCCAAAGCCCTGACACTCGCGCGATGTAAAGAATGCGGTTTGTGTTGATCCGCACCATATCCTGCAGGTCGATTTCGGCCTGCGCGCCCACGCGTTTCGCCCGAAGCACCATATCCCAAGGCACGCCAAGCACCCAATGGCTTGCCGAGGACCAGAAAACAGCCAGCGCAATCCAGAACCAGAGGTTCGAGAAGCTGCGCATATCGATGAGTTCGAATACGGTCTGGTGCCAGTTCAAAATCTGCTGCCCTTTTGGATTTCTCCTTCACATAACGCGGCTCTGCGGCAATTCCTAGCCTTGAGATAGGGGAAAATCCGTGGCACCAGTCAGGGAGCAATTCCCGAGGATGCCATGACCGTCACACCCCCCGCCTTTCCCACCGCGCGCCCGCGCCGCACTCGCCAATCCGCTGCCATCCGCGGCCTGGTGCGTGAAAACACGCTGAGTACGGATGATCTGATCTGGCCGATTTTCGTGCGCGACGGTGAAGGTGTGGAGGAACCTGTTCCTTCGATGCCCGGCGTCGTGCGCCGTTCGGTCGACAAGATTGTCGAGGCCGCGCGTGAAGCGGCGGATCTGGGCATTCCGGCGATCTGCCTCTTCCCCTACACGGACCCGGCCCTCAAGACCGAGGACTGTGCCGAAGCTTGGAACCCAAACAACCTCTCGAACCGAGCAACCCGCGCCATCAAGGTCGCCGTACCCGAGATTGCCGTAATGACCGACGTGGCGCTCGATCCATACAACATCAATGGACATGACGGTTTTGTCGTGGACGGTCAGATCCTGAATGACGAAACTGTCGAGGCCCTTGTGAAACAGGCACTCAGCCAGGCCGAGGCCGGGGCAGACATCATTGGTCCGTCCGACATGATGGACGGGCGGATCGGCGCCATTCGTGACGCGCTCGAAACCAATGGCCACAGCGACGTGATGCTTCTCAGCTATGCCGCAAAATATGCCAGCGCCTTTTATGGCCCCTTCCGCGATGCGGTGGGCGCATCAGGCGCGCTCAAAGGCGACAAGACAACTTACCAGATGGACCCGGCCAACAGCGACGAGGCCCTGCGTCTTGTCGCGCGGGACATTTCCGAAGGGGCCGACATGGTCATGGTGAAACCGGGCATGCCCTATCTCGACATTTGCCGCCGGGTCAAAGACAGGTTCGGGGTGCCGACCTATGCCTACCAAGTATCGGGCGAATACGCGATGATCATGGGCGCAGCACAGAACGGATGGATCGACGGCGACAAGGCGATGGTCGAAAGCCTGATGGCCTTCAAACGCGCGGGCTGTGACGGCATCCTGACCTATTTCGCCCCCGCGGTGGCGCGCAAACTCAACGCGCGTTAACCCGCTCAACCCCTTTGAACGCCTAGTGACAGAAGATGCGGCGCAGCCTATAATGCGCCGCAGGATCCGGATCACAACCGGCGGTATGAGCAGACAACAAACAAAATACAGGCAAACCACTATGGACAGGATGACAAGACGCGGCTTTGCGCTGACCGGACTTGCAGCAGCGGGTATGACAGCCGCCTGTGGCAATGGCGTTGGCAGCAACGGCGCCAATGAGATCGACGCGCGGGTCGATGCTACACTGAGCTATCTCTATTCCAACTACCCCAACACGACCGATCTGCGGGACAAGGCGTCGGGCATGTTGGTGATGCCGGTCGTGACCGAGGCCGGGTTTGGGGTTGGCGGCGGCTACGGTCGTGGCGCGCTACGGGTGAATGATGTCACCGTCGATTATTACTCGGCCACCAAAGGCAGCGTCGGCTTCCAGATCGGCGCCAACCAATACGCGCATGTGCTGTTCTTCATGACAGAAGGCGCCCTGACCGAGTTTCGTCACTCCAGCGGCTGGGCTGCCGGGGCTGGCGTGGAATATGTCGTCGCCAACGACGCAGGTGATCTGAGCGCAGAGACCACGAACCTTCTGGCGCCAGTGATCGCCGTGATCTTTGGTCAGGCGGGCCTCAAGGTGGGCGCGACACTCGAAGGCATCAAATACACCCGCATCATCCCCTGAGCGCGCATGCGCCTGACAAGGGATATCCTTTATGCCGAGCGCCCGGGCCAGCCCCTGGCGCTCGATTTGTATCAGCCGGACGGTCCGGCGTCGGGCATGGTGATACAGGCCCATGGCGGCGGTTTTTTCAAAGGCGACCGGCACGGGCCACGAGTCAAAATCCTTGCCGAACGCCTTTGCGACTTGGGGCTGGCGCTCGCATCTATCGACTATCGCCTTGGGACAGGTCCCGACGCTTTTTCAGACCTGGACCAGCGCGCCATTCAACACAATCGCAGGCGCGCGCTAAAGGGCGGTGTCAAGATCGCCAAACGTATGCTCGGCCCTGCATTCGAAGCCGCAAGACAGGATCTCGGCGCGGCCATCGACTTTCTACGCGCCAATCGCAATTCGTTCGAGATCGACAGTGACAAGATCGCCGTTTTCGGTGTTTCCGCTGGCGGGATCGCCGGGCTGGCTCTGGCTTATCCGCCCGACAACCTGCCGGCCGCCGCCAAACCAAATGCCGTCATTGCTTTGGGGGCCGCGCTGGCCCATCCATGGGCAGTTACTCCCAACGGGCCGCCAGTATTGATGCTCCATAGTCAGCAGGACCGCATCATTGCGCCCGAAATCGCGGAACTGGCCCGCTCCGCCGCTGAGAACCACGGCGCGTCCCTCACCCTGCTCACCTGCCCACGTCGCGGCCACAATGCGCCTATGCAGGCGCTGCTGCAGGACGACGCCCCGGACGGGACGCCGTACTGGGATCACATGATGCCCCTGTTTTCCAGCGCCGGGATGATCAGCCCATCGCCCGCAGGCGCTTGATCAGACTGGACGTATCCCAACGTCCACCACCCAGCTTCTGCACATCCTTGTAGAACTGGTCCACCAACGCCGTCACCGGCAGGCTCGCGCCGTTCTCGTTGGCCGTGGCAAGGCAAATCCCAAGATCCTTGCGCATCCAGTCGACCGCAAACCCGTGATCGAATTCATCGTCAATCATGGTTTCATAGCGGTTCGCCATCTGCCAGCTGCCCGCCGCGCCGCCCGAGATCACTTCGACCACCGCGCGCCCGTCAAGCCCGGCCTTCTCGGCAAAATGCAAGCCCTCGCTCAACCCCTGCACCAGCCCGGCAATGCAGATCTGGTTCACCATCTTGGTCAATTGACCGGCCCCGCTCTCGCCCAGCCTTTTGATCGTCCGCCCATAGGCGTCCATAACGGGCTCCGCCGCTTCATAGGCCACCACGTCGCCGCCACACATGATCGACAGCACACCGTTCTCAGCCCCCGCCTGACCGCCGGAAATCGGCGCATCCACAAAGCTGACACCTCGTTCCTTGCCCGCCGCGTACATTTCGCGCGTCACCTTGGCCGACACGGTTGTGTGGTCGACAAAAATCGTGCCTTCGCTCATGCCCGCAAAAGCCCCGTTCTCCCCCACGCAAACCGTGCGCAGGTCATCGTCATTGCCAACACAGGCCATCACGAACGCGGCACCTTGCACGGCCTCCTCGGGCGTGGCCCCAAAGCTGCCGCCATGCGCCTTGGCCCAAGCCTCGGCCTTGGCCGTCGTGCGGTTGTATACGGTGACTTCATGACCGGCCTTCACCAGATGCCCCGCCATCGGATAGCCCATCACTCCCAAGCCCAGAAATGCCACTTTTGCCATTTGCTTTTCCCTCGCAATCATTCGTCGTAATACTTGTCCCGCCTGTACGGGCAGAACGCAAGACACAATGCGGAGCGGCACTTTGGCCTCAATAATTCAATGGCTTCTGCGGATTGCCAGCGGTTTGGTGATTCTGGCCGTCGTTACGGTCTTGTTTGTTTACTACCTCGCCTCGCGCTCTCTGCCCAATTATGACAAGGCTCTGATCACGCCGGCCGTGACCGCCCAGGTCAATATCGTTCGCGACAATGCAAACGTCCCGCATATCTTCGGCGAAAGCGATCAGGACGTGTTCTTTGCCCTTGGCTACGCCCACGCACAGGACAGGCTTTGGCAGATGATCACCCTGCGCCGCACCGCACAGGGGCGCCTGTCCGAAGTCTTTGGCCGCCGCACGCTCGAAGTCGACAAACTCCTGCGCCGCCTTGATCTTTATACACTGGCGCAACAATCTGTCAGCGCGCAGGACGCCGACACCACCCGCGCCCTGCGTGCCTATGCCAACGGCGTGAACACCCGCATTGACGAGATCAACGTCAGCTCACTCGGGCGCGGCGCCCCAGAACTGTTCCTCTTCTCACAAGCCATCGCCCCCTGGCAGCCCGCCGACTCTCTCGCCGTGCAAAAGCTCATGGCGCTCCAGCTCTCCGGTCATCTGGAAGAAGAGGTGCTGCGCGCACGCACTTCGCTCGCGCTCAAGGATCAGACACGCTTGTCCGACATCCTGCCCGACGCCCCCGGCGCCGGTGTGGCCGCGCTTCCGGAATATGCCGACCTTGTTCACGACGCCCCGCGTTACGCGGCCTCGATCCCGATGCCCGACACCCCGCTCTCGCCCTTTCCCCAACGCGGCCTTGCCGGCGCGTCGAATGCCTGGGCCGCCGCCGCCACCCGCAGCGCTTCAGGGGGCACGTTGCTCGCCAATGATCCCCATCTTGGCCTATCTGCCCCGGCCATCTGGTACCTGGCACGCATGGAGCTTTCCTCGGGCGGAGTGATCGGTGGCACCATACCCGGCATTCCGGCCATCCTGACCGGGCGCTCCAACGCGTTGGGCTGGGGGCTGACCTCGTCCTATCTCGACGATCAGGACGTGTTCATCGAAAAGCTGAACCCCAACAACCCCGAAGAGTACCAGACCCCGGGCGGCTACAAACGTTTCGAGACACGCAAATCCATCATCCATATCAAGGATGAAAGCCCGATCACCATCACCCTGCGCTGGACAGACAATGGCCCGGTCCTGCCCGGCACCCATTACAATCTGGCCAGCATAACGCCCAAGGGACATGTCGCCTCGCTGAGTTGGACCGCCCTCAGCGGACAGGATACCTCGACGACCGCCGCTGTCGCCTTGATGCGTGCGCAGAACGTAAAACAGGCACTCGCTGCCGCCGAAGCCTATGTTTCACCCTCCCAGAACCTGACGCTGGCTGACCAGGAAACGATTGCTCTCAAACTGGTCGGTGCCATGCCCCGCCGCGACGCGCGCCATCAGAGCCAAGGTCGCCTGCCCGCGCCCGGCTGGCGCGCCGAAAATCGCTGGCAGGGCACCTTTCCCTATGTGTCCAACCCCGGCTTTGTGTCCCCCGTTGGCGGCATCGTCGGGAACACCAACAACAAGGTGGTCGAACGCCCCTTCCCGCTGCATGTCTCCTTTGAATGGGGGGACAGCCAGCGGATCCAACGCTGGCAACGGCTCATGCAGGAGCGCCAGGTTCACACCCGGGACAGCTTTGTCGAAACCCAGCTTGATACAGTCAGCTTCTCGGCCCGCGCGTTGCTGCCCCTGATCGGCGCCGATCTCTGGTTCACTGGCGAGGCTGCCCCGGACGGCACCCGCGAACGCCAGCGCCAGCGTGCATTGACTCTGCTGGCAGAATGGAATGGCGAGATGAACGAGCACATGCCGGAACCGCTGCTTTATGCTGCTTGGGTGCGCGCCTTACAGGATCGCCTGATCCGCGACGATCTCGGTCCGCTTGCCGATGAGTTTACCCGCGTGGAGCCACTCTTCATAGAACGTGTATTCCGCAACGTGGACGGCGCAAGCCACTGGTGCGACGTGGCCCAGAGTGCGCCCAAAGAAAGCTGCACGGACATGGCCCGGCTCGCACTGGATGATGCGCTGATCTGGATCGAAGAGCGCTATGGCACCCAGCTTGAATCCCTGCGTTGGGGTGATGCCCACCAAGCCACTCATGACCATCAGGTCCTTGGAGAGGTGCCGCTCCTCAAGTATTTCGTGAACATTCGCCAGTCCACCTCCGGCGGCGACAACACGCTTCAGCGCGGCCGCACAAGCGGATCCGCACCCGACCCCTTTCACAACGTCCACGCAGCCGGATACCGCGGGGTGTATGACTTTGCCGATCCGGACAGCTCGGTTTTTGTGATTTCAACCGGACAATCGGGCCACTTCCTGTCCCGCTACTATGACGACATGGCCCAGCTATGGCGGCGCGGCGAGTACATCCCGATGTCGCTGGACACGGAACTGGCCCGTGCCGCAGCGGTCGGCGTCACCCGGATCAAGCCACCCCAAGCGCGCGATTAAAGGCTTTCGAACTTGCGGGCTTGACGCGCGGTCCAGACCACTTCGATCTCGAAGCCGTCCTCGCCCTGTGTCTCAGACTCCACCACGCCCTCTTTAAAGAGCCACGCCCGTTCCTTGCCTTGGGCAAAATCTAGATGCAGCGTTTCACGCGTCTTTTCCGAAGCGAGAACCTTGGCAATCGCGTCAAACAAATCGCCCAACCCTTCGCCCGTCACAGCAGACACCGCGAAAATGTCGTCCTCACGCCCGGCTTTGGCCTGCATTGCAGCGCGCTGTTCCGGGTCAAGCAGGTCGATCTTGTTCCAGACCTCGATCTGGCGCGTCTCGTCGCCAATCCCAAGCGATTCCAGAATGCTGCGCACATCCTCGGCCTGATGTTCGCTTTCCGGATGGGCCACGTCGCGCACATGCAACACCAGATCAGCCGCCAACACCTCTTCCAGCGTGGCGCGGAACGACGCGACAAGCTCAGTCGGCAGGTCACTGATAAAGCCCACCGTGTCCGACAGGATCACCTCTGGGCCGTCGGGCAATTGCACCGCGCGCATTGTCGGGTCCAGCGTGGCAAAGAGCATGTCCTTGGCCATCACGTCCGCCCCGGTTACGTGATTAAACAGCGTCGACTTCCCGGCGTTGGTATAGCCGACCAGCGCCACGATCGGGAACGGCACCTTGGCGCGCGCCTTGCGATGCAGTTCGCGGGTTTTTACAACCTTGGCCAATTGCCGACGCAACCGCACCAATTGTTCGTCAATCGCCCGGCGGTCGGCCTCGATCTGGGTTTCCCCCGGTCCGCCCACGAACCCCAGCCCGCCCCGCTGACGTTCCAGGTGGGTCCAGGCCCGCACCAACCGCGTGCGCTGATAGCTCAGCGCCGCCATCTCGACCTGTAACACGCCTTCGCGCGTACGCGCCCGATCGCTGAAAATCTCGAGTATCAGCCCGGTCCGATCAAGAAGTTTGACCTTCCACGCTTTTTCAAGGTTGCGTTGCTGCACCGGCGTGACCGGCCCGTCGATCAAAACCAACTCAATCTCATTGGCCTTGAACATCGCGCCAAGTTCTTCAATTTTTCCAGATCCGAACAACATGCCCGGATGAGCGCGGGGCAGTTTCACGTTGGTCGCACCGACCACTTCAAGCTCTGGCAAAGCAGCGGCAAGAGAAACGGCCTCTTCCAAAGCGAAAGAGGCCTCGCGCCGCTTGTCGGCGCCGTAAATGTCGGGATGCAGGACCCAGGCACGGGTAACCTGCGTATCATGCTCCATCAAGAGGCGTCTTCACCTTCATAAAGGCTGATGGGCTGGGCCGGCATGATGGTCGAGATTGCGTGCTTGTAAACAAGCTGGCTCTGACCGTCGCGGCGCAGCAGCACACAAAAATTGTCGAACCATGTGATAACGCCCTGAAGCTTCACACCATTGATCAGAAAAATTGTGACCGGAACCTTGGTTTTCCGGACGTGGTTTAAAAATGCGTCTTGGAGATTCTGTCTGTCCGAAGCCATCGCGCGCTTGCCTTTGTTCTTGTTGGGTGCATCGGGTGCGTTCATTCTTATCGGGGCGAGTATGGAGTGCGGTTTCCAGAGTTTCCACCCCAAAATTCGAATGCAACGACGCGTGCCAGCGGCAAACGCATCATTTGTGCCACAACTCGGGCGATATCAACGCGATGATCGCCAGCGTTTCCATCCGCCCAAGCACCATAGCGCCACACAGAACCGCCTTCTCCCACGATCCCAGCACCAAGAGGTCAATCGGCGCCTCGGCGGCGATCTGGGTAAGCGGACCGGTTGTGGTCAAAGCCGAAATGGCCAATACCAGCGCCTGTTCAAAGTCGCTTCCCAGGGCCGCAAGAATGATGGTGATCCCCGCCAGCGAGATCGCAAAAAGCATGAAGAACACCCAGGCAATCACCGCGCCACGGCGCCGGATACGGCGCGCACCACCGCCTCGGCTGCCAACCACCACCGACGGGTGCACCAGCTTTTCCATTTCGCCCAGTCCCTGAAGATAAAGCGCATAGACCCGCAAAAGCTTGACCCCGCCCGCCGTTGTCGCCACCCCACCGCCGACAAGCGCCAGCCCCAGAAGAATGAGCCCCGGAGAACTCAACCCCGACCAATCCCGCGCCACATGCCACTCCGCACTCTCAAAGCCCGTCGTCGTCAGAAAGCTCAAAACCGTGAATACCCCGCCCCACGCGGCCTTGAGCGCCGCAAGCGTATCCGGCGTTTCACTGACCTCAATCGCACCAAACCAATGGCGCAGGAACAGGATCAGCGGCACCAGTACCACCAGAAGAAGACCAAGCCGGAACTCCGGGTCCTCGACGAGGCTTTCGCGGCGCACTGCCCCGGTATCTGCCGAAAACGTCATTCGGGACAGGGCGAACAGCATGAACAGAAAGATCACCGCTTCCCCGGCGATCCCCGCACCGGCGTTCTGCACCCCCCCAACCGATGAAATCCCGCTGGTTGCCATGGTCGACATGGCATGCATCAACCCGGTCAGCGGCTTGTCCCCTAGAACCATGAGCATCACCCAGATCGCCAGTGTCAGCCCGGCATAGACCGGCACCAGGGCCTGCGTCGCGCGTTTCCAGCGTTTCATGGGCGCGGCCTGTCGCATCTGGCCGCCCAGTTCCGCCTGCCCCGGTTCGCCCCGCGCGGTCACTTCGAACCCCCCCAGCGACAGCGGCGCAAACACCGCCGACGCTGCGATCCACATCATCAAACCGCCCATCCAGCCGACCAGCCCCCGCCACAGATGCAAAGAAGGCGCCAATCGGTCGGCATCGGAAAATACCGTGGCCCCCGTGGTTGTCATACAGGACACCATCTCGAAATAGGCGTTGATGAAACTCGTCGTATCAAGCGCTTCATAGAATGGAAGGGCCAGCACGGCGGGCAACACCGTAAAGGCAAGCAGCAGAGCCAGCAAAAGATCCACCGTGCGCGCCGCCGCCCGCGTTCCCGAAATAGCCATCGCGATCAACGTGCTGACAAACAGAACCAGTGTCCCGCTGTAAAAGAACATGCGCGCGATGAAGTCATCGTTCTGCGCCGAAGCCATCGCCGCCGGAACGAACATCAACAGCCCCGAAAGCGCCACCAAGTGCAGGAAGAGGGGCAGTTTTGAAAGATGGGACAGCATCGGATCAGAAGAAGTCAATCGACACTTGCAACAGGCGCTCGACCTCGGGCACATCCGCCGCCATGCTGAAAAGCGCGATCACGTCCCCCTCTTCAACCCGCGTTCCACCCTTGGGTTTGATCACGTCCTTTCCCTTCATGATGGCTCCGATCAGAACCCCTTCTGGGAAATCAATGTCGCGTACCTGCTGTCCGGCGATTGGCGAGGTCGACAGCACCTCGGCCTCGATGATCTCGGCCTCTGCGTCCCCCACGGAATAGACCCCGCGCACACGGCCATGGCGAATGTGGCGCAGGATCGAGCTTACCGTCGTGGCGCGTGGATTGATAAAGGCGTCAATCCCCAGGGGCGCCATCAGCGGCGCCAGCGTCGGATCATTGATCAGGGCAATCGCAAGGGGGCACCCGTTCGCCTTGGCCCGAACGGACGCCAGCATGTTGGTCTTGTCATCGTCCGTTACCGCAAGAATGGCGTCTGCGCGCGCGACCCCGGCCTCTGCCAAAAGGGCGGAATCCAACCCGTCTCCGTGCAGGACAATGGTGCGTTCGAGCGACTCGGCGGCCTTTTCCGCGGTCGCCCTGCTGCGTTCGATCACCTTTGTCCGCACCCGCTCCGCGCCGCTTTCAAGGCGTTGCGCAACCATCAGACCGACATTGCCGCCGCCCACGATAATGGCGCGTTCCTGTTTCTTCTGCGTCTTGCCGAAAACCTCCATGGTCCGACCTACATCCTCCGAGAATGTGAAGACGTAGATCTCATCTCCGGTAAAAAGCTGGTCTCCGGGTTCGGGCGCAAACAACGATCCGCGCCGCCTGACCCCGACCACCACAGCACGCAGGGTTGAGAACAGATCGGTCAGCTGGCGCAAGGGCGTGTTCAGCACCGGGCAATCCTCGTCCAGCGACAGGCCCAACATCTGAACCTTTCCATCAAGGAACAACTCGGTGTCAAAGGCCGCAGGCGCTGTCAGTCGCTTGAGCGCGGCTTCGGCCACCTCGAGCTCGGGCGAAATCACCACGTCAATCGGCATGTGATCGCGTCTGTACAAGTCCGAATAGACCACGTCGAGATAGGCCTGGCTGCGCAGACGCGCGATTTTGCGCGGCACCGCGAACACGGAATGCGCCACCTGGCACGTGACCATGTTCACCTCGTCCGAATAGGTCGCGGCAATTATCATGTCCGCGTCCCGCGCCCCCGCACGGTCCAGCACATCGGGATAGCTCGCAAACCCGGCGATGCCCTGCACATCCAGCGAGTCAGTGGCACGGCGCACCAGCTCGGGATTGTTATCCACCACGGTGACGTCGTTTTTTTCGCCGGAAAGATGTCGCGCGATCTGCCACCCGACCTGACCGGCCCCACAGATAATGACCTTCATGACTTGCTTCTCGGCCTCCCCGGGATTTGCTCCAAGCCATGACAGAATGCCTCGCAGAGGTCAAATGCAACCATTGACCTTACCCCATGACATGCGCTTTCATCGGCCTGAGAGCCGGGGATTTGATCATGTACAAAAACACAAAGCTTTTCAGTGCCCTTGCCCTGGTCGCTATGGTGCTGGCCGGGTGCTCGTCCAACAGTTACTCGGCCTATATCAAACCCGGAACCGGCGTCGACCGCGTTAACCGCGACCGTGCCGAATGCGACATCGAAGCCAACCGCCTGTTCCCCGCGGCCAATTTCCCGCAGACCATTCCCTATGGCGGTGTGGGGTATTATGGCGGCGGCTGGGGCTGGGGCGGCGGCATTGTCACCTCGACCGACGTGAACGCCAATATGCGCAATCAGCACCGAACCCAATGCATGCGACTCAAGGGATATGAACCCTATACCTTCCCGGTCTGCACAAGCGATCAGCTTGCCGGGCGGTCCTATGCGCCCCTGACCCGCTCACCGACCCCGTCTGCAAATATCTGCGCCGTAACCACCGAAGGCGGCGGGCGCGCGCTGATCGACCTGTCGCGCCCATTGTGATCCGGTCGCCGCGATCCGGTCCATGACCCAAAGGAGGGCAAAATGAAACGCCTGCCTCTTTCCCTCGTCGCCCTTGCGAGCCTGTCCGCCTGTCTGGATTATACCCCCATGTACAAGGTCGGCGCGACCACGCAGGAGGCCAACGTTACACGGGCCCAGTGCAACACCTATGCCGCCAATACCGTGCCTCCGATGATCATCAACGACCTGATCCCGGTCTTCGGCGCGGATGGCCGGATCATCGGTTATCGCAACGAAATCTATGACGCCAACGAAGGGCGCCGGAACTCGACGGTCCAACGTTGCATGGAACAACAAGGCTACTCTCGGGTCAGCATTCCCTACTGCCCGAAAGAAGCGCTCGAGGGGCGCAACTACCGCCCGCTCACGACTTCGCCGCCCATTGGCCCCTCGATCTGTGCCGTGCGGCAACCGGGCGGGGGCCGAGTTCTGGTCGACCTGAGCAAGCCGGTGAATTAACCGGCTTCGCGCGCGTCCTCATCATCCGAGATATGCGCCACCCGCGCGCCCGCCTTGTTCGATGTCACCACGCCCAGCGATTTAAGCTTGCGGTGCAGCGCGCTGCGCTCCATGCCCACGAAATTCGCAGTCCGGCTGATGTTGCCGCCAAACCGGTTGATCTGGGTCAGCAGGTATTCCCGCTCAAAGGCTTCGCGTGCTTCGCGCAACGGCAATGTTGCCAGCGCCCCGGAAAGAACCACACGGTCCTCTTCCTGCGACCCACCGGAATCGCTGGGCAACTCGCGGGCTTCGATCTCTCCGGTGCCATCCCCAAGGATCAGAACCCGTTCGATCAAGTTCTTGAGTTGCCGCACATTGCCCGGCCAGACCATCGTCTGCATCAGCGCAACCGCCTCTTCGCTCAATTCACGCATCGGCAACCCTTGCGTTTCATTGAAGCTCTCGATGAAGTGCCGCGCCAGCATCGGTATATCTTCCCGCCGCTCCTCCAGAGACGGCACCGGGATCGGCACCACGTTCAACCGGTGATACAACTCCTCCCGCAGGCGCCCTGCATCGATTTCCGCCTTCAGGTCGCGGTTGGTCGATGAGATCACCCGCAGGTCCACCCGCACCTTGTCCGACCCGCCCACACGTTGGAACTGCTGATCCACCAGCACCCGCAAAATCTTGGATTGCGTGGCCAGCGGCATGTCCGCCACCTCGTCGAAATAGACCACCCCGCCGTGCGCCTGTTCCAAAAGGCCCGGCTCGACGCCGCGTTCGGCCCCTTCCCGGCCAAACAGCAATTCCTCAACCCGGTCGGGCTCCATCCCCGCACAGTTGACCGTGACGAAGGGCCCCGAAGCCCGGTTCGAATTGGCATGCACATAGCGCGCCGCCACGTCCTTGCCCACGCCCGCAGGCCCAGTCAGCATCACCCGTCCGTTGGATTTCGTGACCTTGTCGAGCTGTCCCAAAAGCGTGCGGAAAGCAGCGCTTTCCCCGACCATGTCCGCGGGTTTGACGTCCTGCCGCTTCAACTCGGTGTTCTCGCGCCGCAGGCGCGAAGTTTCCATGGCCCGGCGGATCACGACAAGCAACTGGTCAATATTGAAGGGCTTTTCGATGAAATCATATGCACCCTGCTTGATCGCCGCGACGGCGATTTCAATATTGCCATGGCCCGAAATGATCACCACCGGCACCTCGGGGTAATCCCGCTTGGCCGCCTTGAGGATGTCGATCCCGTCCATGTTGCTGTCCTTGAGCCAGATATCAAGGATCAGCAAGGCGGGCTGCTCTGCAGCGATCTCCGCCATTGCGTCGTCCGAATTCCCGGCAAGCCGCGTGGTATACCCCTCATCCTGCAGAATATCCGAGATCAACTCGCGGATATCGCGTTCGTCATCAACGATCAGAATGTCACTCATGAGACCTCACTTGTCATTTTTCTGCCCGCCGGCCTGTCCGTTCCCACCTGCCAAAGGCAGCTGAATTTCGGCCATCGCGCCAGCGTGGTCGTTGTTCTCAAAAATCGGGGCGTCCAGCAGATCGAGCGTCCCCCCGTGCTCTTCGATAATCTTCTTCACGATCGGAAGACCCAGTCCGGTCCCCTTGTCGCGGGTCGTCACATAAGGCTCAAACAGCCGCGCCCGGTCTTCGGGAAGCCCGATCCCATTGTCGGCAATCCGGATTGCGGCCTTGCTGCCTTCCACTGCACAGTGAATGTGGATTTCGGGCACAAACCCGTCGGGTGCCCCCTTTTCCACGAGCGTTTCAATCGCTTCGCCCGCGTTCTTGATCAGGTTCGTCAACGCCTGTGAAATCATCGTACCATCAAGATCCGCGCAAAGTGGGCCATCACAGATGTCCGTTTCGAACCGCACCCCCGGTTGTCCGGTCTCCTGCAATAACACCGCGCCGTTCAGCAACTCGACAAGATCGATGGTCTTGCGTTCTGGTTCGGGCATCCGCGCGAATTTCGAAAACTCGTCCACGATCCGGCGCAGGTCATTGGTCTGGCGCACGATCACATCCGTCATCTGTTCAAGCGTTTCACTGTCCTCGCCCACCTTGCTGGCAAATTTGCGCCGGATACGCTCCGCCGAAAGCTGGATCGGTGTCAGCGGGTTCTTGATCTCATGCGCGATCCGCCGCGCCACATCACCCCACGCCGCCATGCGCTGCGCGGTCACGAGGTTGGTCACATCGTCAAATGCCACCACATATCCCTCGAGCGACCCGTCTTCTCGCCGCCGCGTCGACATGCGCACCAACAGATTTTCCAGCCGTCCCGACCGTGTGACCTTGATTTCTTCCTGCGCAATCTCGTTGTTCGAATTCTTCAAAGCATCGAACATCGCTCCGAATTCCGGCACCGCAACCGAAAGCGCCATGGTCTGATGGTCATCCGACCAATCCAGCAGCCGCTCTGCAGAGCGGTTTACGAATGACACGCGCCCCGAGTCGTCCAGCCCCACGACCCCCGAGGTGACCGAACTGAGCACTGAATCAAACATCCGTCGTCGTCGCTCAATCTGGCGGTTGTTGTCCAGAAGCGTGTCCCGCTGTGCCTTCAATTGCCGGGTCATCTGGTTGAAGTACCGCCCCAGCATGGCAATCTCGTCATCGCCCTCTTCCTCAAGGACCTGCACGTCCAGATCCCCTGCGCCCACGCGCTGCGCCGCCCCGGTCAGGCGCCCGACCGGACGCGACAACCGTTCGGCAAACCACATCCCCATCCAGATCGCAGCCAGGATCAGGATTAGCGCAAACCCGATATAAATCAGGCCGAACTCAAAAAGCACCCGACCCCGTTCGCTTTCCAACTGCTGATACAACTGCGCCGTCTCGCGGGTTTCGTCCAACAGCGTGAAAATCTCGGCATCCACGTCGCGGCTGACATAGAGATAGCGGTCAACAAAGGCCTCAAGCGGCACCAGCGCCCGGATTTCACTGTTTTCCAAATCGCGGATGATCGCAATGCCTTCATCGTTCGCCGTGTCGAAATCCGCTTGCGTGGGCGCAACGAAATAGAACAGATAGGACCGCTCCCCCCGCGCGCGAATTTTGGCAGTTCCATCAATGACATAGGCTTGCTTCAACCCGCGCTGGATCTGGTTCTGACCGCTGGCCAGCACCACCCTGATGTCGCCTTCATCCATGAAAAACGTTGCGCGGCGGCTGGCATTGAGAAACTCCGCCAAAGCCTTGGCATCAAGTTCAAGCCCCTCGACATGCTCTGCTTCATAGGCTTGTGCCGCCGCCAGAGAATTTCCCACCACCTGGCGCACCCGATCGCTGAACCAGCCCTCCAGACCGATGTTCACCGTCAGCCCGGCGAAAACAGCAACGGTCACTGTCGGTACCAGCGCCAGCGCCGCAAACGCCCCGGTCAGGCGCAAATGCAAACGCGACCCCGCTGATTGGGCCCGGCGCGACGCGATCATTCGCGCGACGCGCTGCAGCACAAGCGCCGCGACCGCCAACACATAGACGAGGTCTGTCAGAAGGATCGTGCGCAGCGCGCCCGAGCTTGCGCCCTGCCCCAGTGGCCCGAGAATCAGATAGGTGCAGACCGCCAGAACAGGCCCCAGAACCACCAATCCCCAAGTTGCGACATTCTGGACACGTCTCTGACGACGCAAACGCCTGAATTTCGCCCAATGGCTCGTATCTGTCCGGCTTGCCACCCGACGCCCTCAATTGATTTTGCACCGCTTGCGCGGTCAACCGCCATATTTTGTGGTCTGCCCAAGGCCTGCGACCTTTGCGCCACGCTTATGTGGCAGTTTTACATCAACTTGCGGCGTCGTGTCACGTGAATATCCAGATCAGTGATTTTTTTACGCAGCGTATTCCGGTTAATGCCCAGAAGATCTGCGCATTTCGCCTGATTCCCGCCCGTCGCATCCAAAGCAATCTCGATCAGCGGCAATTCGATCTCACGCAAGATTCGCGCGTAAAGACCCGCAGGCGGCAGCATATTGCCATGCAGATCGAAATACCGCCGCAAATGCCGCGCCACCGCCGCCGAAAGCTTTTCCGTGTCCTCGCCACCCAAGAGCGGCCCGACCTGCGGCTGGGTGCCCATGACCGCCTCGGCTTCGGTCTGCGTGATCTCTTCGGCCCGCGCGGTCAGCACAAGCCGACGCACAGCGTTTTCCAACTGGCGCACATTGCCCGGCCAGCTATAGGCGCGAAACATCTCCATCGCTTCCTTGGAAAAACTACGCATCGGCGCGCCATCGCGTTCGGCACGCGCCAGGAAATGCTCAACCAGTAGCGGTATATCATCCACCCGCTCGCGCAGGCTGGGCACATGGATCGTCGCCCCGTTCAGCCTGTAGTACAAATCCTGACGCACGGAGCCCTTTTCCATCGCCTCGCCGAGGTTGCTCTGGCTTGTCGCCATGAAACGCGGGTTTTGTTCGCCCGGGTTGTCGATCATGCGCACGATCCGCGCCTGAATCTCGTCATCAATATCGCCGATCTCGTCAAACAGGATGGTGCCGCCCTTGGCTTTGGCCAACACCCGCACCGGCCCTTCAAGATCAGTCAGATCCGCCGCATTCACCACCACAAATGGCAAGGTGCGCCGATCCGAAAAGTCGTGAATTTCGCGTGCAATCAGCGACTTACCTGTACCACTTTCCCCGGAAATCAAAACAGGTAGATCGGTATTCATCACCCGCGCAACCAGCCGATAAAGGGCCTGCATCGCAGCAGTCCGCCCCACCAGTGGCAGCTCGTCCGGGCGCTCGGTGTCGGTGTTCTGGGGGCTTGGCACCCGCCGCTTTTGCTCAAGTGCCTTGCCGGTGCGCTTCATCAGGTCCGGCAGGTCAAACGGTTTGGGCAGGTAATCATAGGCCTCTGCCTCGGCGGCCTGAATGGCCGTCATGATCGTGTTCTGCGCCGAAATCACGATTACTGGGAGACCGGGGCGGTCCTCGGCAATTTTGGGCAGCATCTCAAGCCCATTGCCGTCCGGCATCATCACGTCCGTGATCACCACGTCGCCCTTGCCCTCGCCCACCCAGCGCATCAGCGTCGTCAGCGAAGAGGTGGCATGCACCTTGCATCCGGCACGGGTCAGCGCCTGGGTCAGCACAGTCCGGATCGTGCGGTCATCATCAGCGACAAGAACGGTCCCATCCATCAGAGGCTCTCCTCGTATTTCTTCAATGTTTCATTTCCCGCACGTGGCAGAGACAGGCGGAACACGGTCCGCCCCGGCACGCTGTCCACGGCAATCATCCCGCCATGGTCCGAGATGATCTTGCTGACCAGCGCGAGCCCCAGCCCGGTGCCGTTTTCCCGGCCCGAGACAAACGGATCGAACACGTCGCCCTGTATGTCGGCAGGAAGCCCCGGCCCGTCGTCAATCACCTCGACCTGCAAGGGCAAGGGCTGGCCTGTGCCATCGGCCCGACGTAGCCGGAACGAGTGCTCATAATAGGTATGAAGCCGAATTGTGCCATTTCCCTCAGAGGCTTCCGAGGCGTTCTTCAACAGGTTCAGAAGCACTTGCAAAAGCTGATCCGCATCCCCTTCGGCATGAGGCAGCGACGGGTCATAATCCTCGATGATCTTCATATGTGCACCAAATCCCAGCAACGCAGAGCGGCGCGCACGATCAAGGACATCGTGAAGGTTCACGGGCTTTCTCTGTGGCAGTGACAGATTGCCAAATTGCTCGACCTGTTCCAACAGCTTCACGATCCGTCGGCTCTCCTCGACAATCAGGTCAGTGAGCTCAAGATCTTCTGGAGACAGGTTCATCGACAAGAGCTGTGCCGCCCCGGTGATCCCGGCAAGCGGGTTCTTGATCTCATGCGCCAGCATTTCCGCCATCCCGATCGCCGATTGCGCCGAGGATTTGACGCCGTGACTGCGCGTCATGCGCCCGGCCAGTTCGCGCGAGGAGATCAGGAACAGCATATGCCCCGGGACATCCGCCAGCGGGGCAATCTGCAGATTGCACTGCACCGGGGGCCCATCCCCAGTACCGACATCTGCATCGTTCACGAAAAGCGGGGTGCCATGCTCGCGGGCGCGCCGGAATGCTTCTTCGAGCGGCGCGTCGATCATCACTTTGTCCCAGATCGGCTGCCCCCGCATCGCCTTGGCCGATGCATTGAGAAATGTCTCGGCAGCCGGGTTGATCTCGGTGATGGTGTCATAGGCATCCACCATCAGCGCCGGAACCGGCAACGAATTCCAGATCGGGTTTTCAGCGCTCATGCCGCCTCTTCTTCTTGTTGTGCGGGATCAAACGCGCGCGGCAACAGCCGCAACACTTCCGCCGGGGTCCGCTCGGTCAAGATTTTCCGGCGTAAGATGGCATTGGTGCCCGCATCATCCATGTACCAACCCAGATGCTTGCGCGCGACGCGCCCACCAAGCTCATCTCCATAAAACGCAAGCATCTCGCAATAGTGATCGCTCACCATCTCCACCAGCGCGTCCCCCTTCGGTATCTCGGGGGACTTGGCGCCGAATAGGTCAGCCGCGATCTTGGCCAACAGCCATGGCCGCCCCTGCGCGCCCCGTCCCACCATAACCCCGTCGGCCCCGGACTGAGACAGCGCCTGACGCGCGGCGTCGCTCGACACGATGTCGCCATTGGCAATCACCGGAACCGACACGACATCCTTGACCGCCGCAATCGCTTCCCAATCCGCCTGCCCCTTGTAGAACTGACACCGTGTGCGCCCGTGAATGGTGATCATCTGAACGCCTGCGTTTTCCGCACGCCGCGCCAGCTCCGGCGCGTTTAGCATCGCGTCATCCCATCCCAACCGAGTCTTGAGCGTCACCGGGATCTCGACCGCGCCGACAACCGCCTCGATCAATGTCAACGCGTGATCGAGATCTTTCATCAGGGCCGACCCGCTGGCCCCGGCCCCGCTGGCGCTGGTCACCTTCTTGGCCGGACAGCCCATGTTGATGTCGATCAACGCGGCCCCGTTGGCCTCGACCTGTCGCGCAGCTTCGGCCATCCAATGCGCCTCGCGCCCCGCAAGCTGCACCGCCGTGTTTTCGCGGCCATAGCCTAGCTCTGCCTTTTCGCGCACCCCCGGCTTGGCCTGCACCATCTCCTGGCTCGCCACCATCTCGCTCACCACCAACCCGGCACCAAACCGGGACACCAGATCCCTGAATGGCCGATCCGTGATCCCGGCGAGGGGCGCCAGGAAAACCGGGGGCGAAAATGACAGATGTGCGACTTGAACGGTCAAATGCCTAATCCTTGTGCATTGATTTCGTGCTACCCGACTCACTTAACAAGAACAATGTTTCCGCTGAGTGATTTGTAGGGGATTTACGCATTTGCCTATTTTTTGGGCAAGTGCAAGGGGTCGATTGCCACTCTGACTTGCAGGTTCTAGACATGGCCCATGACAAACAGTGATTTCAAAACCGCCGCCGTAATCGTCGCCGCGGGGCGCGGTACCCGCGCCGGGGGCGGCTTGCCAAAGCAATGGCGGCCATTGGCCGGACGCCGCGTGGCGGACTGGACCCTGGCGCGCTTTGTGGCCCATCCCGGTATCGACCATATCGTGCTGGTCATTCATCCGGACGACCACTCTTTTGCCGAGGGACTGGAGGTCGAGGTTGTGCATGGTGGCGCCACGCGCGACGCCTCGGTTCAGGCAGGGCTCGAAGCGCTCAAGGGGCATGGCTTCAGCCATGTGCTGATCCACGATGTCGCCCGCGCGGGGATTTCCGATCAAACCATCACCGCCGTCCTCGACGCGCTCCGGAATGGCTCCCTTGGCGCCGCTCCGGCCCTGCCGGTCACCGACGCTCTCTGGCGCGGTACGGACGGCAAAGTGTCCGGCACCCAAAGCCGCGAAAACCTGTACCGCGCCCAAACCCCCCAGGGGTTTGCCTATGACGCGATCCTTGCCGCTCACCGCACCCACCCGGGCGGCGCGGCCGATGATGTCGAGGTCGCACGCGCCGCCGGACTTGACGTCGCCATCGTGGCGGGCGACGAGGGCAATCTGAAAATCACCACGCCGGAGGATTTCGCCCGGCTTGACGCGCATCTGAGAGGCAGAATGGATATTCGACTGGGCAACGGTTTTGACGTGCACGCCTTTGAAAGCGGAGATCACGTCACGCTTTGCGGCGTGAACATCCCGCATGACAAGGCGCTCAAGGGGCACAGCGACGCGGATGTCGGCATGCATGCCGTGACCGACGCCATCTACGGGGCTCTGGCAAAGGGCGATATCGGTCGCCACTTCCCCCCCTCCGAAGCGGAATGGAAAGGTGCCGACAGCGCCATTTTCCTGCGCCACGCGGTCAATCTGGCCAAGGAGATGGGCTTTGCCATCTCCAATATCGACTGCACCCTGATCTGCGAACGTCCCAAGGTCGGCCCTCACGCCGCTGCCATGACCGCCCGCATGTCCGAGATCATGGACCTTGATGCTGACCGCGTTTCCATCAAGGCGACCACATCTGAGAAACTGGGCTTCACGGGCCGCGAAGAAGGGATTGCGGCGCTGGCCACCGCAACATTGGTGAAATCATGAGCAGACAGGTTGCAACCTTTTTCGGCGTCGGCCTTCTCCCCTGGGCACCGGGCACTTGGGGCTCGCTGGCGGCACTGATCCTTGGTTGGGGCATCGAGCGCTACCTCGGCTTCTGGCCATTGGTCGTGGCCACGAGCCTGTCGATTGTCGCAGGCTTCTGGGCCTGTCGAACCGAGCTGCGGGACAAACCGGGGGATGATCCCTCGGAAATCGTGATCGACGAAGTCGCAGGCATGTGGATCGCCATGCTGTTCCCTGCCGCAGCTTTTTACATGCGCGACATGTCCATGGTCTGGCCCGGACCGATCGCAGCCTTCCTGCTTTTCCGCCTGTTCGACATCAAGAAACCCTGGCTTGTGGGCCGCGCGGATCAGCGCCATGACGCTGACGGCGTCATGCTGGACGATATCTGGGCCGGCGTGTTCGCAGGTCTTGCAACCTTGGTCGCGGCGGCGCTCTACCATATCTTCCTGATCTGATGACACATGCCGGCGATATCCTCGATGCGGCCCGCGAAAAGGGTCTGCGCATCGCCACCGCAGAAAGCTGCACCGGGGGCATGGTCGCAGTTGCCTTGACTGATGTGCCCGGCTCTTCGGACGTGTTCGAACGCGGGTTCGTGACATACACCAACACCGCCAAGACAGAGATGCTGGGCGTACGCGAGTCCACGCTTGCCGCTGTCGGCGCGGTCTCCGAAGACGTGGCGCGTGAAATGGCGCTTGGTGCACTGGTCAACAGCGACGCGGATGTCGCCGTCTCCATCACGGGCATCGCCGGACCCGGAGGTTCCGAGTTCAAACCCGAGGGCCGCGTCTGCTTTGGGCTGGCGACGCGCGAGGGTTGCACGACCGAAACCATCGAATTCGGCGCACCGGGGCGCGACAAGGTACGCGAAGCGGCACGGAATCACGCTCTCTCTCTGCTTCTCGATGCAATTTGCGCAAAGTGACGCCATTTCGGGCGCACCCCCGCAGATAACGCCCAAATTTTAGACAGCTTACAAAATGCCTATGATTAAGGCGCCCTCCCGGCGCCTTGCCTCTTTGTTTTGCGCTGCCGATCCGCTTTTTGACCCCAAAACTCCCGATACTCACGGAAAGGAAGGGAAATGAACGGAGCGGACACCGCATGGATCATCGTGGCGACAGCCCTGGTCCTGTTCATGACATTGCCGGGCCTGGCGCTGTTTTACGGCGGGCTTGTACGGGCACGCAACGTGCTCAGCGTCTTTATGCAAACCTATGCCATCGCCTGCCTGATGAGCGTGCTCTGGCTCGCCTTTGGCTACACGATCGCTTTTGGTGACGGCGGCTCGGGCCTCTGGGGCGGCCTTGGCAAGATGTTCCTCGGCGGCGTCACTGCCGACAGCCTCTCGGGCACCCTGCCTGAAGTCCTGTTCTTTGCCTTCCAGATGACCTTTGCCATCATCACCCCGGCGCTGATCGTTGGTGCCTATGTCGAACGCATCGGCTTTGGCTTCGTGCTGCTGTTCTCCGGCCTCTGGATGCTGCTCTGCTATGCCCCCGTGGTTCACTGGATCTGGGGCGGCGGCATGCTGGCCGATGGCGGCATCTTTGGCGAAACCGGCGTGCGTGATTTTGCCGGCGGTATCGTCGTGCATGAGACCGCAGGTCTCGCAGCCCTGATCATCGCCGTCTTCCTTGGCCCCCGCAAGAACCGCACCACCCCGCCGCACGCCCCCTGGATGGTCATGATCGGCGCGGCGATGCTCTGGGTTGGCTGGTTCGGCTTCAATGGCGGCTCGCAACTTGCCGCCGACGGTGGCGCCGCCATGGCGCTTACCGTGACCCATATCTCGGCCGCGACCGCCTCGCTGACATGGGCGCTCTGGGAACGCATCAAGTATGGCAAAGCCTCGATGGTGGGCCTTGTCACCGGCACCATCGCGGGCCTCGCCTCGATCACCCCGGCTTCGGGCTTTGTCGGCCCGGTCGAAGCGCTGATCATCGGTGCCGTCGCGGGCATCCTCTGTCAGGAAGCCGTGAATTTCGTGCGCAACAAGCTCAAGATCGACGACACGCTGGACGTTTTCGCCGTGCACGGTGTCGGCGGTATCTTCGGCACGATCATGATCGCGGTTTTCGGTCAGGGCACGTGGCTGGCCCAGCTTGGCGGCCTTGCCGTGGTGGGTGTCTTCACCGCCGTCGTGACTGTCGTGCTGATCAAGGTCTGCGGCGCCATCACCCCGCTGCGCGTCGATGCCGAAACCGAGGTCAACGGGCTCGACCTTTCGGCCCATGGCGAACGGGCCTACGACATCGTGTCGTAAGAAAATGATGGCCTATGGAACAGAAAAGCGGCCCCCTTGGGCCGCTTTTCCTTGTTTCCGACTTAAGATATTCCGATTATCCCAGCGCAGCCCCTATTTCATCCGGCGCTGCTGCCGCTTCGATCAACGCCCACAGCGCCCCGGCCCGCTCCGCACCAATCAAAGACGCGGCCTTGGACTGTAACCGCTCTGCACGCGCAGCCAGCACTACAGGCGCATCAAGATCGTGAAACCCGTCATGGGTTGTGCCATCCTTCTGCGTGATCCGCACCCGCGCCTGCATCTCGCTCAACCCCTCATCGGTGGAAACCGACACCTTGCCTCGCAATGCAACCACGTCCGCATCGACACAAAGCGCATCCGAATAGCTGTCCAATGCGGCCGTATCATGCCCAAGCAAGGCCATTGCCGTCACCATGCGATAGGAAAACTTGGCGCCCAGCCCGGTTTCGGGATCTGGCTGGTTGCACACCGTCATCCAACGCGGATGGGTTGTGATCTTTACCGCCGCCACATCCGAAGCCGCCGGGCGGTTCATCGACGCCAGCGCCTCGAGCGTGGCGTGCAGACCGTGACAGCAAGCATGGAACTTGTGACTGATCCGATCAAACGCCCAGTCCTGCCCCAGCCCATCAAGCGCCCGCGCATTGCCTTCGCCCGCATGGGTCGCCCCAAAGCCCTGCGCCACCTCAAGTCCTTGGGAATTGGGCACAAAGCCCCGCGCCACCAACTGCGCCGCTTCGACCCCATTGGTCGCCGCAATCCCCGCGTTATAGGGTTTGCCCATTGTCCCGAATTGCGATTTCAGCCCCGACGCGCGCGTCGCAACCAGCCCCAAGGCCGCTGCAATCCCGTCCTCGTCCAGCCCCAAAAGCCGCGCACTCGCCGCCGTCGCGCCAAAGGCGCCCGCCGTGCCCGTCTGGTGAAACCCGCTTTGGTAATGGTCCCGACCCAGCCAGACACCCACGCGAATGCTCACCTCGATCCCGATCAGCGCCGCAAGCTGCACATCGTCTCCTGACGCCCCAATGGCCTCGCCCACGGCCAAAGCTGCCGGAATCACCGCAACGCTGGGATGGCCGATATGCGCAAAATGCGTATCGTCGTAGTCCAATGCATGACTGGTGGCCCCATTGACCAGGGCCGCCGCTCGCGCTGGCACCCGGCCCCCGCCAAAAAGATGCGCCTGCGCCGCACCAGCTTCGTCCATCGCCATCGCTCGAGTGATCCGCGCGACCGGCTCTGACACCCCGGCTATCCCCACCGCCGCCCAGTCAAGCATCGACAGCCGCAGCATCTGCAACGTATCACCCGGCACGGCATCCGCGCCCGTTCCCGCCACGAGCGCGGCCAGTTTCTCGGTAATCATGTCGTCCTCCCGGACAGTTTCAGCCGTGCAGCGCTTTGGCGCGCGCCTCGAACGCCGCCACGATGCGATGCATCGCTTCATTGAACACCAACCCGATTGCCTTTTGCAAAATCAGGTTACGGAACTCGAAATCCACAAAGAACGCCACCTCGCAGCCGCCATCCACATCTTTGAAATCCCACGTGGATTTCATGTATTTGAACGGCCCGTCGAGGTATTCCGTATCAATATGCTTGGTCTCGGGGTGCAACACCACGCGGCTCCCGAACCGTTCGCGGAACACCTTGAACGAGATCACGAGGTCCGCCAGCATCACTTCGCTGGCCCCTTCCGGCGTACGCGAGCGGATGCGCGCCGCCGCACACCACGGCAGGAATTTCGGATAAGACGCCACATCCGCGACGAGATCATACATCTGCTGCGCCGTGTAAGGCAGCGTGCGGGTTTCTGAGTGGGTCGGCATGTCGCCCCCTGACGTTCGGGTTTTCGCGTGACACTGGGCGCCCATTTCGTATTCTGCGGCGGGAAAATCAAGGGGGTCTCATGCCAGAGCGTCCATATGTCATCGATCAAATGATCTCGGCCAAGTCCATCGCCGCCCGGATCGAAGAGCTTTGCGACGAGATTTCGCGCGAATACGAAGGCACCGACAAGCTTGTCGTGGTCGGGCTTCTGCGCGGGTCCTTCGTGTTTATCGCCGATCTCGTGCGCGAACTCGATCTGCCTGTCGAGGTCGATTTCCTTGAAGCCTCCTCATATGGAAACTCCATGGAGAGTTCGAGAGAAGTCCGTATTCTCAAAGATTTGCGCGGCGAAATTGAAGGCCGAGACGTGTTGGTTGTCGAAGACATCGTGGACACGGGCCACACGCTGACCCATGTCATGCACCTCTTGGAATCGCGCAATCCGCGCAAACTCAAGACCATTGCGTTGCTCGACAAACCCTCGCGTCGCGAAGCCGATATCGCCGCCGATTGGATCGGATTCTCGATCCCGGACGAATTTGTCGTCGGCTACGGCATCGACTTTGCGCAACGCAACCGCAACCTGCCCTTTATCGGCAAGGTGCGGTTCACCGAGTGAAGATCCGCCATTTCCTGCGCATGGCCCGCTGGGCCCGCAACCCGCCCTCCGAGGGGCGGGTCAAACTGGTGTTCGCGATCATTGCCATCTGCCTTGTGGTTTTTGCTTTCGAAAAGGTCTTTGGCTGGCCCGACTGGATGACTCTCGGCAACACGCCAAAGGGGCGCATGACTCGCTGAAGCCCCCTCTCACGCGATTGTGAAATCACGCGAAAACCCGGCGCACGGCACTGGTTCCATGCGTCTTTGCCGCCTGACCTCAGAGCGCTCAGCGTCACTTTTGAACGACAACTTCCACTTTAGGAAAGTAATTCAATTAGTTGTTTTATAAATATAAATAAACCACACACGGGTCTCAGAATCTTAAACACACCCACCGTCAACGCAGGACGTAAGTGCACGAACCCTCTGCAAAGGTCGATCCCGGAACAAGTCCGCTACGACCCGGTTTTCACTGTGCGTTTTTTGAGGCTCAATCTACAAAAGTGATAGATAAGTTTTTGCATCAACCCGGATAGACTTTTTTTCAATCAATTTGCCACAGGAGGTTCCCATGAAACGCAGACTGAAAACTCTTGCCACCGCGACCACTCTAGCCCTGCTCGCAGGCGCCGCTTTTGCAGACGGCCATGTCAACGCCGCGATCAAGGCCCGCCAGGCCCAGATGCAACTTTATGCCTTCAACATCGGCCAGCTGGGCGCCATGGCCAAAGGCGAAATGGACTATGACGCCGCCGTCGCCTCGGCTGCGGCCAATAATCTCCTCACGCTGACCAAGATGGACCAGTCCGCCATGTGGCCCGGGGGGTCCGACAGCATGTCCGTCGACGGCACCCGCGCCAAACCCGACATGTGGGACAACTTCCCGGACGTGATGGCCAAGGGCAAGGCCTTGGGTGACGCCGCCATGGCCATGCAAGCGGCGGCGGGCGGCGGGCTCGATAGCCTGCGCGGCGCCATGGGCGCGCTTGGAGGGTCCTGCAGCAGCTGCCACAAACCCTACCGCGAACCGGAAAGCTGATCCGTCCTCGCACGACTGACCGCACCGATGACTTCGGCCATCGGTGCTTTTCTTTCAGGAGCTCGCCATGCGCCGCCTTATCGTTCGCCTGTTTCTGCTTGGCCTTCTCGGTTTCGCGGCTTTCTGGTTCCTGACCCGCCCAGAAACCCTGCCCTCGGACGCGCTTGAGGGACTGACCGCCGATGCAACGCGCGGTGAAACCGTGTTTTACGCGGCAGGCTGCGCGTCCTGTCACACCGCCCCCAATGCCGAATCCGAAGGTGCGCCAGTTCTCTCTGGCGGTCAGAGCTTCCCCTCGCCCTTTGGCACCTTCATCGCCCCCAATATCTCGCCTGACACAACCCATGGCATCGGGGACTGGAGCGCGCTGGACCTTGCCAATGCGATTAAACACGGCACCTCGCCAGATGGACAGCATTACTATCCGGCCTTCCCCTACAGTTCTTACAGCCGCGCCACCTTGCAGGACATCACCGATCTGCACGCCTACATGATGACCCTGCCTGCCGATGCGACGCCAAGCCAACCGCACGACATCGGCTTTCCCTTCAACATCCGCCTCTCCCTTGGGGGCTGGAAATTCCTGTTCCTGAACGATGACTGGATCACCGAGGCCGCCACGCCAGAGCTCGAACGCGGGCGCTACCTTGTCGAAGCCCTCGGTCATTGCGGCGAATGCCACACGCCCCGCGGCCCGCTGGGAAATGTCGATCTCGACCAATGGCTGGCTGGCGCACCCGATCCGTCAGGCAAGGGCAAAATCCCCGGCATCACCCCGGCACAACTCGACTGGCCCGCGCAGGACCTGGTGTATTATTTTGAAACGGGGTTCACACCCGACTATGACAGCGCCGGCGGGCACATGGCGCATGTCATTGAAAACCTGTCGAAACTCGACGCCGGCGACCGCGAGGCGATTGCCGCCTACCTCAAAGCGCTACCTGCGGGCCAATAGGCCTTGGCAGAAAATCTCAGCCCTTGGCCAACTGCGCCTCACGCGCGGCGCGCAAACGCGCGAAATCATCCCCCGCGTGATAGGATGAACGGGTGAGCGGCGTTGCCGACACCATCAGGAATCCCTTGCCATAGGCGGCCTTTTCATAGCCCTCGAACTCTTCCGGCGTCACGAACCGATCCACCCCGTGGTGTTTCGGCGTCGGCTGCAGATACTGCCCAATGGTCAGGAAGTCGATATCGGCGGCGCGCATGTCATCCATCACCTGATGCACGGCCTGCTTGTCTTCGCCCAGCCCCACCATGATACCAGACTTGGTAAAGATCGACGGGTCCATCTCCTTGACCCGCTGCAACAGGCGCAGCGAATGGAAATACCGCGCCCCTGGCCGCACCTGCGGGTAAAGGCCGGGAACGGTTTCAAGGTTGTGGTTAAACACATCCGGCTTGGCCGCAACAACCACCTCAAGAACCTCCGGCGCACATTTCAGAAAATCCGGCGTCAGGATCTCGATCGTGGTCGTGGGCGAACGATGCCGCACTGCGCGAATGGTCTGGGCAAAATGCTCGGCGCCGCCATCCTCAAGGTCATCCCGATCGACCGAGGTGATCACCACGTGGTTGAGCCCAAGCTTAGCTACCGCATCCGCCACACGCCCCGGTTCGAACGCATCAAGCGCGTTGGGCTTGCCGGTGGCGATGTTGCAGAAGGTACAGCCGCGCGTACAGATCTCGCCCATGATCATCATGGTCGCGTGTCCCGCGCTCCAGCATTCGCCCGCATTTGGGCATCCCGCCTCTTCACAAACCGTAACCAGCTTGTTGTCACGCATAATTTTCTTGGTGGCGTTATAGCCTTCCCCGGTGGGCGCCTTGACGCGAATCCACTTGGGTTTGCGCGGCTGGGCATTGTCCGGACGGTGGGCTTTTTCCGGGTGGCGCTGTTCGGGCAGTTTCAAGTCACGCAATGGTCTTTACCTCGGGGCAACATGGATTCCTGAGTGCATACCATAGCGCACGGTTCCCGCTAGTACCAGAATCGCAACCCAGCCATGTGTCTCGCACAATTCCCGGTCGCTTTGCAGCTGCAGAAAGATACTTAGCAAATGCAGCATTGCGCCCTAGTTTAGAATTGCTATAAGTCGCGCCGGACCATTCAAATCAAAGAGGAATCACCCGATGCAAGTTGGCGTAAAAGTCCCCAATGTCGTTTTCAAAACCCGCGTGCGTGACGAAGCCGTTGGCGGCCCGAACCCGTTCCGCTGGCAGGATGTGACCAGCGACGACTATTTCAAGGGCAAGCGCGTGATCCTGTTCTCGCTGCCGGGTGCCTTCACCCCGACCTGCTCGACCTACCAGCTTCCGGGCTTTGAGGACAATTTTGCCAAGTTCCAGGAACTGGGCATCGAGGACATCTACTGCATGTCCGTCAACGACAGCTTCGTGATGAACAAATGGGCCGAAGCGCAGGGCATCAAGAACGTCAAAGTGATCCCCGACGGGTCCGGCGAATTCACCCGCAAAGTCGGCATGCTGGTGCGTAAAGACAACCTCGGCTTTGGCCTGCGGTCCTGGCGCTATGCCGCCATCATCAATGACGGCAAGGTTGAAGCTTGGTTCGAAGAGCCCGGCCTCGAAGACAACCACGGCGCTGACCCCTATGGCGAAAGCTCGCCCGAAAACCTGCTCAAGTATCTCGAAGCAGCCAACGTGGAAACCGCCGCGTAAACCGCTTCGGCTTCCAAAAGAAACGGCCCGCATGTCCTGCGGGCCGTTTTTGTTTCAACCGATGTAATCCCCGGCGCCCCCGGCCTGTCCGCGATAATGTTCGCGCAGCCGCATCAGCGCAATCCGTAGCACGATCTTGCCCGACCGCGCCGACCAACCCAGCCGCTTTTCCGCGGTTTCCAACCCTTCCAGGAAACAGCAACAGCGCAATGCGACGTCCGACAGCCCATCGCCAAGATCTTCCAGAGCCTTCGCCACGCGCTCGCGCGCGCCATCGGGGCCGGATCCGACGCCGCTGTCGGGCCGATACCCGCCACGCTCGCCCCCGGTCAGGAACCGCTCCCAGTTCTGCCCGACGCGCGGCCCCATCTGCGCCAGCTCAAAATCCTCGCGCAACCGCTCTCCGGCTGCGACAAGATCGGTGCTCAGGAACGGTTTGCCATCCTTGTCCTTGCGCCGCGCCAGCGATGTGAGCGGGCTCTCGGCCATGTTGAACCGCATCTGCCGCGTGCGTCCCTTCTCGCGCACGGTCTTTTCGCCCCACGCGCGATGCTGCTCGGCAAACGGGTTTTGTGCCTCGGCAAAGCCCTGCGCGGCATTTTCCGCCTCGGCCAGCATGCGCTGCAGCGCAGCCTTCCCTGCCGCCGTGATCGTGTATTGCGCGATGCGCCCCTGCGCCGAACAACTGATCCAGTCCTTCAGGACCATGGCCTGTGCCACGTCCCTGTCTACCACGGCCGTGCGCGCCGATCCCCCATCACCCCGGTCGCGCACGACCACCGCCTTGTCCATGTCCCGCGCCACGGCCAGCACTGCACCCGTTTCGCACAGCCGGCTCAGAACACGCCGCCCTTCCTGCATCACCGTGTCTTCGCTTGGGACCGCCTGTTGTGCCTTCGGTTTTGCCGGACTTCCCCGCTCCGACGCGCGACGGAACCGGTCCAGGGCCGCATCGATCAGCGGATCATCCCGCTTGGACTCTAATTTGCGGATCTGGCGCAGGATGGTGGATGCATGGCATCCGTCACGCCGCGCCAGTTCCCGGATCGACAACCCGTCCTCGGTATGCGCCACGTACCGCGCAACACTCTCAGGTACCCAGGCAGGCAAATCTTCATTGCGGCTTTCCATACGCATCCCACCGTTCTCCTTCTGCTCCGTACGGGTCAGGACAAGTGCCCTAGTTACCCACAAGGTTTTCCCTCGAATTTTCCACAACTTAGAATTGAATTCTTACCTAGCTGTTAACATTCGAGCCGTGAGGTCAGTATTGTTTCCAAAACGTGAACGCTCCCGAAAGACCGCGTACGCTGTTCTGCGCTACATGCAACACCCGCTATAGTTGTGCTTTCTGGGGTCAATCCAAGACAGGAGTGATTCCATGAAAGACATCCTCGCCATGCTCAACAGCCTGAACCGTCCCCGCCTGCTGATCCGCGCGGCCCGCGCGGGCGCAAACGAATACCGGCGCGAACAGCACCTCAAGCGGCATCTGGGGTATGGCCCTTTGCCGCGCAGCGGCGCGGCCCTGATGCGTCTGATGGAATTGGAAGACGACCTGAACCGGCAGCGACGCACAAGCGACGCCGCCTATTCATTGGTCAAACATGTCGACATTCTCATCGCCATGATGGGCGAAGCCCGCGTCTTGCGGGCCTCACAAGGCACTTGCTAGGCCAGTTGGATCAGATGAAGCTGTCCGGCATCGAGGCTTTCTTCTCGGCGACATAGGCGTTGAGCGCCTCTTCCACGCCTGGATCCATGGCGGGTTTCTGATAGCCCGCCAGCAGTTTTTCCACCCGCAGCGACGCCAGCGCCTGCGTATCGCGCGCACCCTCGTCTTCCCATGTCTCGAACGGTTTGTAGTCAAGCAGTTCAGACCGCCAGAACGCCTCTTTGAAGTTCGCCTGCGTGTGGGCGCAGCCAAGGTAATGCCCCCCCGGCCCCACTTCACGGATCGCGTCCAGCGCCTGCGCGTTCTCGTCATGGCTCACGCCGCGCGCCATCTGGTGCAACACGCCAAGCTGATCCGCGTCCATCACGAATTTCTCAAAGCTCGACACCAGCCCGCCTTCCAGCCAGCCACACGAATGCAGCATGAAGTTCACGCCGCCCAACAGCGCCGCGTTGTGCGTGTGCGCGGTTTCATAGGCTGCCTGCGCATCCGGCAGCTTCGAGCCGCACAAGCCCCCACCCGAACGGAACGGCAGACCAAGACGACGCGCCAGCTGACCGGCCCCATAAAGGATCTGGCTCGCTTCCGGCGTGCCAAAGGTCGGCGCCCCCGAATTCATGTCGATCGAGGTCACGAAGGCCCCGAAGATCACCGGCGCGCCGGGGCGGATCAACTGCGAATAGGCGATCCCCGCCAGCACCTCGGCCAAGACCTGCGTCAGCGTGCCCGCCACCGACACCGGCGCCATGGCACCACCCACGATAAAGGGCGACACGATGCAGGCCTGGTTGTTGGCCGCGTAAACCTCAAGCGCGCCCATCATCACGTCGTCAAAGGTCATGGGCGAGTTGATGTTGATGAGCGACGTCATCACCGTGTTTTCCTGCACGAACTCTTTGCCGAACAGGATTTCACACATCTCAACGCTGTCCTGCGCGCGGCTGGGTTCCGTGACCGAGCCCATGAACGGCTTGTCCGACAGGGTCATGTGCGCCAGCAACATGTCCAGGTGACGCTTGTTCACCGCCACGTCAGTCGGTTCACAAACCGTACCGCCCGAATGGTGCAACCACTTGGACATGTAGCCCAGCTTCACGAATTTCTGGAAATCATCCATCGTCGCATAACGCCGACCACCATCCAAATCCCGGACGAAGGGCGGGCCATAGACCGGGGCGCAAACCAGCGTGTTGCCACCGATCTCGACGGTCCGCTCGGGGTTGCGCGCGTGCTGCGTGATCCGCGACGGCGCCGTCTTGCAAAGCTCCCGCGCAAGGCCGCGCGGAATGCGCACACGTTCGCCCTCGACATCGGCACCCGCATTGCGCCAGCGCTCCAGCGCCCCGGGATTGTTGACGAAATTCACGCCAACCTCTTCAAGAATCAATTCCGCATTGGCCTCGATTATTTCGAGCGCTTCCTCGTTGAGGATCTCGAACAGCGGAATGTTGCGTTCGATGTATTTTGCGGTCTCGATCTTGAGCGTGGTGCGTTCGGCCCGACGTGCGGCCCCTCCACCCGAGCGGCTCCGCCGACGTGTCGTTGCTTCTGCCATGTCAATTCCTCGCGCCTGAAGCGTTATCCTGCTCCTGATCTAGCCTGCAATTCACCCGCGTCACGGCAAATTAGCGGCCATTGGAACAAGAATGCGACATCGCCCCGCAAATTTCCGCCCATTCCCCTTCCTTTTGCCGGAAATATCCTCGGGGGGAGCGCCTGCATTGCAGGCCGGGGGGCAGACAGCCCCCCTTCCCCATGTCACAGCGCGCAAACACGCTTGCGCAAACCCTGCGCAGGCGCTAATCCGCGCTCATGTCTGACACATCTCACGCCCGCCTCCTGATCATCGACTTCGGCAGCCAGGTTACGCAGCTCATCGCGCGCCGCCTGCGTGAACTGAACGTCTATTGCGAAATTCACCCCTACCAGAGCGTTACCATGGACATGGTCCGCGAGATGGCGCCCAAGGCGATCATTTTCTCGGGCGGTCCCGACAGCGTCACCCGCGAGGGCAGCCCGCGCGCCCCGCAGGAAATCTTCGACTATGGTGTGCCGATCCTCGGCATCTGCTACGGTCAGCAGGTCATGATGACCCAACTGGGCGGCAAGGTCGAAAGCGGCCACGGCACCGCCGAGTTCGGCCGCGCCTATGTCGAACCCAAAGGCAAGCTCGACCTGCTGGATGGCTGGTTCGAAGAGGGCCGCGAAGAGGTCTGGATGTCTCACGGCGATCACGTCAGCGCCATCGCCCCCGGTTTCGAGGTCTTCGGCACCTCCCCCGGCGCGCCCTTCGCCATCACCGCCGACACGTCGCGCCATTTCTACGCTGTGCAATTCCACCCCGAGGTGCACCACACCCCGAACGGTGCCAAGCTTTACGAAAACTTCGTGAAACTCGCCGGGTTCACCGGCGACTGGACCATGGGCGCCTATCGCGACGAGATGATCGCCAAGATTCGCGAACAGGTTGGCGACAAGAAGGTGATCTGTGGCCTCTCGGGCGGCGTCGACAGCTCCGTCGCGGCGATTCTGATCCACGAAGCCATCGGTGATCAGCTCACCTGCGTCTTTGTCGATCACGGCCTGCTGCGCAAGAACGAGGCCGAAGAAGTCGTCGGCATGTTCCGCGACAATTACAACATCCAGCTGATCCATGCCGACGAATCCGAGCTCTTCCTTGGTGAACTGGAAGGTCAGTCCGACCCCGAAACCAAGCGCAAGATCATCGGCAAGCTCTTCATCGACGTGTTCCAGAAACACGCCGACACGATCGAAGGTGCAGAATTCCTCGCACAAGGCACGCTCTACCCGGACGTGATTGAATCGGTTTCCTTCTCCGGCGGCCCCTCGGTGACGATCAAATCGCATCACAATGTCGGCGGCCTGCCCGAAAAGATGGGCCTCAAGCTGGTCGAACCCCTGCGCGAACTCTTCAAAGATGAAGTCCGTGCGCTGGGTCGTGAACTCGGCCTGCCACAAAGCTTCATCGGTCGTCACCCATTTCCCGGACCGGGCCTTGCCATCCGCTGCCCCGGCGAGATCACCACCGAAAAACTCGACATCCTGCGCGAAGCCGACGCGGTCTATATCGACCAGATCCGTAAGCACGGGCTCTATGACGAGATCTGGCAGGCCTTCGTCGCAATCCTGCCCGTACGCACCGTTGGCGTGATGGGAGACGGGCGCACCTATGACTATGCCTGCGCCCTGCGCGCCGTGACGTCCGTGGACGGCATGACCGCAGACTACTACCCCTTCACCCACGAGTTCCTCGGTGAAACCGCCACCCGGATCATCAACGAGGTCAAGGGCATCAACCGCGTCACCTATGACGTGACCTCGAAACCTCCGGGAACCATCGAGTGGGAGTGAGCGCCGATCCGGCCAAACCCTGAGCCACGATCCATGTCGAAACGCCGCTCTCCCACGGGGCGGCGTTTTGCATTGCGCGAACGCCACCTCCTTCACATGTGCAACAAAGCGCTGGAACTTCCGCGGCGCCACTGCCAAACATGGGCCAACACCCAAGAGGCCCTTCATGCGTCACGCCCTGATGACACTCGTTGCAATCCTTCCCGCCACGACAGGCTTCGCCCTGCCGCCTCTGGCCTGCGAGGACGTGGGCGGGTTGCCGGTCATGACCATCGAAGGCAACCGCCTGCATATCCGCCACGCACCCAACGAGACCGCGACCTTACCGCTCACGCCACTGGACAGCGCCACCACCTTTCCAAGGGCCTGGACCACGCATCTCAACGATGCGCCCGCCACCCTGATCCTTGACGAACTCCCCTGCGCCATCGCCTCCGGCACCTTTCCGCTGCGCTATTACCTGCTGACAGGACAGCCCGCCCACCGCCTGCAGCACGGCTGCTGCACGGTTGCGGAATAAGGACACAAAGATGAGCGATACCCTCAAGGCCGCACTCTGGATGAGCGGCGCCATCCTCTCCTTCACCTCCATGGCCATCGCCGGACGCGCCGTGAGTTTCGAGCTCGATACGTTCGAAATCATGATGTACCGAAGCTTTGTCGGCATCGCGATCGTGCTCATCGTCGCCACCGTTGCGGGCACGATCAATCAGGTGAACACCCGCAACCTCGGTCTGCATTTGGTGCGTAATATCAGCCACTTCGCAGGACAGAACCTGTGGTTCTGCTCGATCACGGTGATCCCGCTTGCGCAGGTCTTTGCGCTGGAATTCACCTCGCCGCTCTGGGCGATCCTTCTCGCCCCGCTGATCCTTGGCGAACGCATCACGCCGGTTGGTGCGCTCTCTGCCATCATCGGCTTTGTCGGCATCCTCGTCGTGGCCCGCCCGTCCCCCGAGACCTTCGATCCCGGACAGGTGACGGCCGCCCTTGCCGCCATTGGCTTTGCGCTCTCGGCGCTCTTCACCCGCAAACTCACCCGCAATCAGACCATCACCTGCATCCTGTTCTACCTGACCGTGATGCAGGCCGTCTTTGGCCTGATCTGCGCCGGGTTTGACGGGGACATCTCCCTGCCCTCTGCCGCCTCGGTCCCGTGGCTCGTGCTGATCGGATGCGCCGGACTGGTCGCCCATTTCTGCCTCACCACCGCGCTCAGCCTCGCCCCCGCCACCGTTGTCATGCCCATCGATTTTGTCCGCCTGCCGCTGATCGCCGTGGTGGGCGTGTTGCTCTACAATGAACCCATCGACATCTTTGTGGTGATCGGCGCGCTGCTCATCTTTGGCGGCAATTACCTCAATATCTGGACCCAGACCCGCCGTCCGAAATCCGCATGATCCGGGTCGCGCGCCACTAACTGCGCCGCTAGGGTCCGACCATGAGCGCGATTACCCAAAAATCCCTGTCCCCTTCCGCATGGGCCGAACTCTTGCTGCTCGGCCTGATCTGGGGGGGCATCTTTCTGGCCAGCCGCCTCGCGCTGAACGAAATCGGCGTGCTCACCCTAGTGGCCCATCGCGTGTTCTGGGCCACGCTGGTGCTCTGGGCGGTGGTCCTGATGCGCCGCTTACCGGTGCCACGGGAACCCCGCGTCTGGGGGGCGTTTCTTGTCATGGGATTGCTCAACAACATCCTGCCCTTCGCCCTGCTGAACTGGGCGCAACTGTCCATCGAAAGCGGCCTCGCCTCGATCTTCAACGCCACCACCGCCATCTTTGGCGTGGTGGTCGCCGCGCTCTTCTTTGCCGATGAGCGCCTCAGCGTCCGCAAGGCGCTTGGCGTCGGCCTCGGCTTTCTCGGTGTGGCAACCGCCATCGGCCTTTCCAACCTGACCCACCTTGATCCACGCAACTTGGCCCAACTGGCCGCCGTCGCCGCCACCCTGTCTTACGCCTTTGCCGGCGCATGGGCGCGCGCAACGCTCAATGGCCTGTCGCCACAGGTCGCCGCCGCCGGGATGCTGACCGCCTCAAGCGTGATGATCCTGCCCATGGCATGGAGCGTCGAAGGCCCGTTTGATTTTGCACTGATGCCCGTCACATGGGGCGCCATTGGCTTTGCTTCGCTGATCGCCACTGCAGGTGCCTACCTTCTCTATTACCGCCTGCTTGCCGTTGCAGGGTCGGGCAATCTTCTGCTCGTCACCTTGTTGATCCCGCCCTTTGCCATCTGCCTTGGCTGGCTGGTTCTGGGGGAAACCGTCGCGCCCCGCGCCCTGATTGGCTTTGCGCTCCTCGCCCTTGGGCTTGCTGTAATCGACGGGCGGGTTTTTCGCATCTTCTCCGCCAAACCGGTCTAGTCGGTTTCCATCGGCAGCGACGGGTCATTGGCCCATTCGCTCATCGAATTGTCATACACCGCCACATCCTCGCATCCCAACTGGTGCAACAGGAACGCATCCAGCGTCGCGAATATCCCACCGCCGCAATAGGTGATCTGCCGCGCTGCGCCACTTGCCCCGGACGCCTCGAACGCCGCCGCGATCTCGCTATATGGTTTCAGGATCTGACTCTCCGCTTCCACCACGGACGCCGCTGGCACGTTCACGCTCCCCGGAATGCGCCCCGCCCGCCCATAGCGGTCATTCTCACCGGAATGCAGGTCCGGACTGAGTGCGTTGACGACACAGGTCTGCGCCGCATCTGTCCCTGCCAGCACTTCGTCCTTCCCGACAAAAACCCCGGGCCGAGGCCTGGGCGTGATCTTTCCGGCAGCATAGCGATTTTCGCCCTGTTCTACCGGATGCCCCTCGGCCTGCCATTTCGCGAACCCACCATTCAGGATTGCCGCGTTGTCAAACCCGATCCAGCGCAGCATCCACCAGAACCGTGTCGCCCACGGCAGCGTCGTTCGGCTGTAAAGCACGACCCGCGTGCCATCTGAGACGCCATGCATCTCAAACGCGCGCACGGCGTCCTCGACACGCGGCAGGCTCATGGCGAACGGCGCGTCCGGGGTCGAAAACGCGCCCTGCAAATCAAGATAGCCTGCGCCGGGAATGTGGCCATGCAAATGGGACTCATGCCCGCTCACGACATCATAGGGTCGAGCCTCGTCAGGCGTGAACTCAAGATAGGTGGTACAATCAAATACCCGCAGATCGGGATCGTTCAAATGCACGGCAAGCCAGCCGGTTTCGACAATCGCCTCGGGAAACCGGAAACGTTGATGGGCCATGGGTGTCCCTCCTCTTAACAACACCTTACCGCAGCAGGCCAACTTGCGCCAAACCTTCCTCAATACCGACGCAATACCGACGTTTCACCGACGTTTCACCGACGCAAAACCGAGGCCCGGATTCAAGTGTCCAGGGATTGCCGTTGACCGCTTGGGCGCAGGCGGCTACCACCTGCGGGGAGATCGTAAAGGAATGGGTTGATGATCTATCCAACCGCACAAACCTGGCAAGACGCCGCGCGCCGCAAAGTTGTGCTTTTCGGCATGTCCGGCCTTGGAAAAACACATGTTTCCAATATCTTGCGGGACAGCGGTGAATGGTTCCACTACTCGATCGACTACCGGATCGGCACCCGCTACATGGGCGAACACATCGCCGACAACGCCAAACGCGAGGCGATGAAGGTCCCTTTCCTGCGGGAACTCCTGATGTCGGACTCGATCTATATCGGTTCCAACATTACTTTCAATAACTTAGCTCCGCTTTCGACCTATTTGGGCAAGCCCGGGAACCCCGATCTCGGCGGCGTTCCATTTGACGAATACATGCGCCGACAGGATCAGCACCACGTCGCCGAAACCGCCGCCCTGCTCGACACCGCCCACTTCATCGACCGCGCCCAAACGCTTTATGGCTATGACCATTTTGTCTGTGACACCGGCGGCTCCATCTGCGAAGTCGTGGATCCCGAAGACCCGCAAGACCCTGTTTTGAATGCGCTTTCTTCAAATGCACTGATGGTTTGGATCAAGGGGTCCGAGGCCCATACCGAAGAACTGATCCGCCGCTTCGACCGCGCGCCCAAGCCGATGTACTACCAGCCCGAGTTTCTTCTCGCGCGCTGGCAGGAATACCTTGCCGAAACCGGAAAATCCGAAGCGCAGGTCGACCCGAACGCCTTTGTCCGCTGGACCTACGCCAAGGCGCTGGCCCACCGCCAGCCCCGCTATGCCGCCATGGCGCGCTGGGGCGTGACCGTCACCGCAGAAGACGTCTCCAAGGTCACAACCGCCTCGGATTTCAACGCCCTGATCGCACAGACCCTTGAGAAACAAGGCCAAACTGCCTAACTACCCCCTTCACAAACGCCATACGGAAAGACCTGACATGCCTATCAAGCTTCCTTCGGACCTCCCTGCCTTTGACGTGCTTTCGCGCGAAGGTGTGATGGTTATGTCCGAGGACCAGGCCGCCCGTCAGGACATTCGCCCCTTGCGCATCGGCCTCTTGAACCTGATGCCCAAGAAGATCCAGACCGAGAACCAGTTCGCACGCCTGATCGGCGCAACCGCGCTACAGATTGAGTTTTCCTTAATCCGTATGAGCGAACATCAGACCAAGAACACCGCCGCTGAACATATGGCCGAGTTTTACCGCCCCTTCTCCGAGGTGAAGGCAACGGGCGAGAAATTCGACGGCCTGATCATCACTGGGGCGCCCATCGAACACCTCCCGTTCGAAGACGTAACCTATTGGCAAGAATTGATCGAAGTCTTTGAATGGACCCAGACCAACGTGCATTCCACCTTCGGCGTCTGCTGGGGCGGCATGGCGATGATCAACCATTTCCACGGCGTCAGGAAACACATGCTCGACGCCAAGGCGTTTGGCTGTTTCCGGCATCGCAACATGGACCCCGCAAGCCATTATTTGCGTGGATTTTCAGATGATTGCGTCATTCCGGTTAGCCGCTGGACCGAGATGAAACAGGCCGAGATCGACGCCGTCCCCGCCCTCAAGACCCTACTCAGCAGCGATGAGGTCGGCCCCTGTCTGGTCGAAGACCCGGAGCATCGCGCGCTCTATATCTTCAATCATTTCGAGTATGACAGCGATACGCTCAAACAGGAATATGACCGCGACGTCGCCAATGGCACACCGATCAACGTGCCCTGCAACTACTATCCCGATGACGATCCGTCCCGCCCGCCACAGAACCGCTGGCGCAGCCACGCGCATCTGCTTTACGGCAACTGGATCACCGAGGTCTACGAGACCACGCATTACGACATGAATGACATTGGCAGGTAAGGCATTCATATTATTCGCTTTTCTTCTGGTGGTCGCGTCGGTCTGGACCACGCATCGCGCCCGCCAGCACGAGCGGCAAGCCGAGGCCATGTTTCCGCCCGAGGGGCAAATCCTTCAGGTTGATGGCCACGCCGTGCATGCCGTTGTCATGGGCGAAGGCCCGGACCTTGTCCTGATCCACGGGGCCTCGGGCAATGCGCGCGACTTCACCCATGCGCTCGCCCCCGCCCTGGCCGCTGACTACCGTGTCATCGTCTTCGACCGCCCCGGCCTTGGCTATACCGAGCGCATCAACAAAACCGGCGCAACGATCCGTCAACAGGCCGGGCTTTTCATCAAAGCCGCCGAGCAGCTTGGCGCCAAATCCCCGATCGTCGTCGGTCACTCCTATGGCGGGGCGGTCGCCCTTGCCTGGGCGACCTACCACCCGGATCGCCTTTCTGCCCTTGTGACACTGGCCGGACCGGGCCTGCCATGGACCACGCCACTCAGCCTGTATTATCGCGTTCTGTCCCATCCCTTCCTTGGCCCACTGGCGATCCCCGTGCTGACCGCCTATATCCATGACGAGCGTGTCGAGCGCGAAGTTTCCGATATCTTCGATCCCCAGACCGCTCCGGATGGATATCTTGACCATATTGGCGCGGGCCTCACGCTGAGGCGCGATTCCTTACGCGCAAATGCCTTGCAACGCGCCAACCTGCTCGACGAGATCACCGAAATGGCCCCGCACTACCCGGACATTCGGGTGCCAACCGAAATCGTGCATGGCGACATAGACACGATTGTGGGGCTCGATATCCACGCCCGTCCCCTCGCCGCCATAATTTCGGGTGCAAAGCTGACCGTTCTGCCCGGCATTGGACACATGCCGCAGCACGCCGCACAGACAGAGGTGATCCAAGCCATCCACCGTGCGGCGTCTCGTGCCGGATTGCGCTAACTGCGCGCTGCCGTCATAGTGTGAAAAAAAGGGAGAGGTTTCATGGAGTTGCCATTTGATGGCGCAATCAGCGCGTTCTACAAGAACGACGCTCCCAAAGCGGTCCACAACGCGATCAAGCGCGCCGACAAGAATGAAATCCTTGACCCGTCCTACCCGCATGGCGAACGGCTCAATCGCAAAGCCTACGAGGCTGAACTAAAAGCGCTGCAAATCGAACTGGTCAAGATGCAGCACTGGGCCAAGGAGACAGGCGCACGGATCGCGATCATCTTCGAAGGCCGTGATGCTGCCGGAAAAGGCGGCACAATCAAACGCTTCCGTGAGAATCTTAATCCACGCGGCGCGCGAGTTGTGGCGCTTTCCAAACCCACGGACGCAGAACAAACGCAATGGTATTTCCAGCGCTACATCGATCACCTGCCAGCGGGTGGTGAGATCGTGTTCTATGACCGCTCGTGGTACAATCGCGGTGTCGTGGAAAAGGTCTTCGGTTTCTGCGATGACGATCAGCGCGCGCGCTTTTTTCGCCAGGTGACCCCGTTCGAAGAAACGCTGGTGAACGACGGCATCTATGTTTTCAAGATCTGGATGAATGTCGGCCGCGCCGAACAACTGCGCCGTTTCCTCGCCCGTGAAAGCGACCCGCTCAAGCAATGGAAACTCAGCTGGATCGACGTCGAAGGTCTGAAACGCTGGGATGATTACACCAAGGCCATCTCCGAAACCCTCACCCGTAGCCACGGCGAGCTTGCGCCATGGACCATTGTACGCTCGGATGACAAGCGCCGCGCCCGGCTCAATGCGATCCGCGCAGTGCTGAGCAAGCTTGACTATGATCGCAAGGATGCCAAGGCCATTGGGTCCATTGATCCGACGATCTGCGGGGGGCCGGACATCTGGAATGCCTAAGAAACGCGGCTATCATCACGGCAATCTCCGTCAGGCTTTGGTCGAAGCAGCGCTCAAGCTGATCGAAACCAAGGGCCCGACCGGGTTTACTCTCTCCGAGGCAGCGAAACAGGCCGGCGTTACTCCAGCCGCCGTGTATCGCCACTTCGAGGGGCGCGAAGACCTGATCGCCGAGGCCGCGCGACAAGGCTACGAGATTTTCGCCGACCTGATGCAATATGCCTATGAAAAGGGACAACCTTCGGCACTGGCATCATTCGAGGCCACAGGCCGCGCCTATCTCGCCTTTGCGCGCCGCTATCCGGGGCATTATATCGCCATGTTCGAAAGCGGAATTTCCGTCAATCGCACACCCGAACTGGCCGAGGTTGCCGCCCGCGCTCGTGGTGTGATGGAGCGCGCCGCCACTGACCTCAGCCAGCACATCCCACCGGAAAAACGCCCGCCCGCCAGCATGTTCTCGGCCCATATCTGGGCGATGAGCCACGGCGTCGTCGAACTCTATGCCCGCAACAGCCCCGGCACCCAGTCGCCCTTTTCTCCCGAAGACCTGCTTGAAAGCGGCATTGGCGTCTACCTGCGCGGGCTTGGCCTGATCAGGCCGGATTCGTGACAATGGCGCGCAAACTCCTTCTTTTCCTGGTCCTGTTCCTCACCGCTTGCGGAGAAAAACAGTACAATGAAATCGTGCTGATGCCGTCACCGGTCTCCGTCACCAGCGGCGCAATTGATCCTTTCAAGGGAAACACTTCGCGCGCGCTGAGCCACAACACCTTGTTCTACGCGACCGACCGCGCGCCAGCCACGCCCGAGGATGCCAGCGACTTCTATGCCAACCGGCGGGGCCAGATTCTCAGGGTAGGTACGGCCGAAGTCACAATGTCCCCGCCCATCACCACGCTGGGCGAGTTGCGCGAACTGACACTTTCCAGCGAGTCCAAGACAAAACGCACGCTTTCCGTTACCGGGGTCAATGAGATCGGCCCACTGCCAATCGAGCCACTCAATCCCCTGGTCCAGTACCCCGAAGCGGCGGTTCTGGCCAAGACCAAGGCCGACTTTCGCAACCAGATCAATCAACAGCTCGCGCGCTCCGGAGGGAGCGACGCCTATATCTATGTCCATGGTTACAACGTCGATTTCGAGTACCCGACTCTCGCGGCCAAAGAGCTGCACCATTATCTCGGTTATCGGGGCGCGTTCATCAGCTACAATTGGCCCGCGACGCCCAGTCGTTTTGCCTATCTCCGCGATCTGGAAACCGCTGATGCCACCCGGCGCAACCTGCGTTCTCTGATCGAATTTCTTTCCAGCGAGACCAACGTCCGGCGCGTCCACCTGATCGGATACAGCGCGGGATCGCGTCTGGCCTTCGAAACCGCGTACCAGATCGCGCTGCAACACAAAGCCGGACACAGCCCAGCCCGTCTCGGGCAGGTCGTTCTGGTCGCCAGCGACCTGGACCGTGGCTATTTCGCCGAGGCCGTCGCCGACGGGCTTCTCGATGCAGTCGACCGGTTTTCTCTCTACCTCTCGGGCAGCGACTCCGCACTGGCCTTGTCGCGTTTCCTTTTTGGGCGAAACCGTCTGGGACAAGTCTGGGAGAGCACCCCAGAGACAGCCCATATCGAAGAAGCTCTGGCCCGGATGGAAAAACGGTCCCTGATCGACGTAACCGACGCGCCCGGCGCTGCGACGGGGAACGGCCATTGGTATTTCCGCTCGTCACCCTGGACCAGCAGCGATATCCTATTGTCCCTGATGCACGGTCAGGCGCCGCATAAGCGTGGTCTGGAGCGTACCGTGGGCCCAGTTTGGCGCTTCCCTGCAAACTATCCGGAACGGCTGCACCAACTCTACAACTGAGCTGCAAAAGAAAAGGGCCACCCAACTGGGCGGCCCTTTTGCAATACTGTCCCTCGTGCGTCGGATTAACGCTTCGAGAACTGGAACGAACGACGTGCTTTGCGCTTACCGTATTTCTTACGTTCCACCACGCGGCTGTCGCGGGTCAGGAAGCCAGCGGCTTTCAGCGGCGCGCGCAGGGAGGGTTCATAAAGCTGCAGAGCTTTCGAAATCCCGTGCTTCACCGCACCGGCCTGACCGGTCAGACCGCCGCCTTTCACGGTGGCGTATACGTCGAATTCACCTTCAACGCCGGCAACCTGGAACGGCTGGCGCAGGATCAGCTGCAGAACCGGACGTGCAAAATACTTGTCCTGATCCTTGCCGTTCACGACGACCTTGCCCGAACCGGGCTTGATCCAGACGCGGGCAACAGCGTCTTTACGCTTGCCGGTGGCATAGGAACGGCCCAGCTCGTCACGGACGGGCTCACGCGGGGCTGCGACTTCGACTTGAGCTTCATCACCGGCCACGGCGTTCAGCTCTTCAAGCGAGTTGATTTGATCGGCCATTGATTAGCTCCGGGTGTTTTTCTTGTTCATGGATTTGACATCCAGCACTTCAGGCTGCTGTGCCTCGTGCGGATGTTCGGCACCGGCGTAAACGCGCAGGTTGGTCATCTGCTTGCGCGACAGGCGGTTGCCGGGCAGCATGCGCTGAACAGCTTTGATAACCACGCGCTCGGGATGCGCGCCTTCAAGGATCTGCTGCTTGGTGCGTTCCTTGATGCCACCGGGGTGGCCGGTATGCCAGTAGTAGTTCTCCTGACGCTTGTTGCCGGTCAGTTGAATCTTGTCCGCGTTGATCACGATGACATTGTCACCCATGTCCATATGCGGAGTGAAGGTGGCCTTGTGCTTGCCGCGCAGGCGCATGGCGACGATCGACGCAAGACGGCCCAGCACCACGCCTTCGGCGTCGATGATGATCCATTTCTTGTCGATGTCTGCCGGAGTAGCAGAAAAGGTTTTCATGTTGGTCTACCTGAGATTTGGTTGACGGATGCACCGATGACGGTGCACCGGAATTCGATGCGCGGGTTATAAAGCAGACAGTGGTCACGTCAAGCGGAGTATTGCCGTTTTACTTCAGCAAAAACAACATCTTACAAATTAGGTATTATATTACCCCACAAAATATCACTCCCTTTGCCCTTATTCCGGAACGCAAATCTCTCCGCGCAGCACAGCAATGCATGTGCGGTAGATCAACCCCGCCATGATCAGGATCAGAACCGCCAGCAATCCCAGCCCGATCACCTCATGCGCGCCCGAGCCGGTCATCGCGGCAAAACGGAACGAGGCAATGGTCAGCGCCGCAACCGGAAAGCTCAACGCCCACCACGGCAGGGCAAAGGGCAATCTGCGAAACTTGGGGGCCTGCACCGCGACCAGCGCGGCAAACACATAGCCGGCATTCAGCAACACCCGTGCGAACCCGTCCACGCCGCCATTCAACGACAGATAGGCCAAAAACCCAACTGCGGGCGGCGCCACGAGGATCACCAAGGTCGGCAAAAGCTTGCCGGGGATCGGGTCATGGAAAATCAGCCGGTTGAACACAAGTGTCAGAAGAACAATCCAGAAGATGATCCCGGTCGAGAAGAACAGCCAGGACAACTCAACATATCCCAGCTGCGCCCCCGCGATGGGCACCACGACATTCCCCACCGCAGGGATGAACCATGCCGGGGTCAACTGCCCAACCTGAAAGGACCGATGGCTGATCCAGCCCGAGATCACCGCAAGCGTCAACACACCCTGAAAAGCAGCGCCCACGATCCACACCAACCGTGCCACGTCCTTGGCCTGAGGCAAAAGCGCGGTCGCAATCAGCAGCATCGAAATCGAAATCGCAGGGAAAAAGGCAAGCCGTACCGGATGATTCCACTCCCCCACGACGGCATGCGGGTGCCGCAGCAGCTTGGCAACATAAAAAAGCGCGATCACCCCAAACACGACGATCCCGGCCAATGTCACCCAAACCGACAGGATCCCCGCCACCGGCAGGGTCGCATCCGCACTGTGCAACGCCAGCGCCAATCCCATCAGCCCCATGACGATGGCGAACATCGGCACCGGGAAATGCATCAGCCGCGCATGGGGCATTTCGGTTTCTGTCTGGACCTCTGCCATGGCTTGGCTCCCTGAAAAGTCACGAATTGCGCCCGCGAAATATCGGGTTCAGACCTCATATATCATTTGCCGAATATATATCCAGCCCCATCAACCGCGTTTGGGCGGAATCGCATAGGTCATATTGGCGCGCGCAACCGGCTCTGCCATACCTTCCGAATAAATCAGGATATCCGTGACCGACAGGCTCCGCCCCAGCTTGAGCAACCGCGCCTTGGCCAAAAGATCCTTGCCCGAGACCGGTTTGCGCATGAAATCGAGCGAACAGTTGGTCGTCACGGTCAGCGGCTCCTTCCCGATCCGCGCCATGGTGGCCACATAGGCGGTCACATCCGCCAGTCCAAACATTGAAGGGCCGGAAATGGTGCCTCCCGGGCGCAGATGTTTCTCGCCCACGAGCAACCGCACCACCGTATTGACCCCGTCCATTTCCTCGACAAGGAACTCACCTCGCACCTGTGGAAATACGGTCTCAAGAAACGCCATCATATCTTCCGGGCTCATGACTGCCTGCATGCTTTTCCTCCCTGCTCAGCACCGTTAAGCTTGCCGCAAAGAATTTGGAGAGCAAGATGGGAATTCTGGAACGTCGCGACACAAATGCCGTCGCTTACCTGACAATGAACAGCCCCGAGCGGCTGAATGCCCTGTCCGACGAGATGTTGGCGGAGCTGCAATCCACCTTCGATGCGTTGGCCGAAGACCGCTCGATACGTGCCATCGTGCTCTCGGGAGCGGGCAAGGCCTTCTGTGCCGGGCACGACCTCAAACAGATGACCGCAGGACGTCAGGCCGAGGATGGCGGCAAGGCCTATTTCAAGGATCTCTTCGACCGCTGCGCCACCATGATGCAGACAATCCAGAAACTGCCACAGCCGGTGATCGCACAGGTCCACGGGATCGCCACCGCCGCAGGATGTCAGCTTGTGGCCACCTGCGACATGGCCGTTGCCGCCGAAGGCACCCGGTTTGGCGTGAACGGCGTCAATATCGGCCTGTTCTGCTCGACCCCGATGGTGGCGCTTACCCGCAATATCCCGCGAAAACAGGCGTTCGAGATGCTCACCACCGGGCAGTTCATCGACACGTCCCGCGCTGAAGCGCTTGGCCTGATCAACCGCGCCGTCCCCGCCGACTCTCTTGAAGCGGCCACCACAGAATTGGCCGAGACCGTGGCGGGTAAACTTGGCGCGGCGGTCAAGATTGGCAAGGAATCCTTCTATAACCAGCTGCAAATGCCGCTCGAGGCGGCCTATGACTATACCGGCGACGCGATGGTTCAAAACATGCTCTATCGCGACACCGAGGAAGGGATCAGCGCTTTTCTCGAAAAACGCGACCCAAACTGGCAGCAATAACGCGTTTCGACTGGGGCAACGGTGTTTTTCCGATGCCCCACTTTATTTCCCGCGCGTTTTCAACGCAATATGGCCATCGGAGCGCCCAGCACCCCAGTTGCGGCGGTCAAGCCGGGAGGCCATAGCTGTTCCGGCTCTCGTAACGGTCCCCCACAAGATACGACCGTTACTGTGTTCGCTCAGCGTGAGGTTTGCCCTCATCGCGGGTTGCGCGGCCCTTCGGGGATCAAACCAGCTTACCTCGATCCTTCGAAGGCCGCGCCACTTCTTTCCACCTCCAATTTGCCAACAGTTTGAACCAATTGTTTCCGATTTGCGGCACATGTTTTTCCGAATTGTGGCTTTGCGCGAAACGGGTCGCGTGTCATAACCGGAACGGAGCGAACGCGATTTTTTCGCATACTTCGGGTCGCCGCCGGCAAAAGATCCCTCCTGGGTCAGCTCTCTCTGGCCAAGCCAAATGACCGCGGCGACCCGAAAGCCATCTCCCCCCTTTCCAAAACCGCGCCCCTACCCTATGTGCCCTTGCATGACACAGGAATTGCATATCGTCGGCGGCGGCATGGCCGGATCCGAGGCCGCATGGCAGGCCGCGAACATGGGCGTCAACGTGGTGATCCACGAAATGCGCCCCAAGGTGGAAACCTTTGCCCATCGCACCGGCAACTTGGCCGAGATGGTCTGTTCCAACTCGTTCCGCTCGGATGATGACGAACAGAACGCCGTGGGCCTCCTGCATTGGGAGATGCGCGCGGCCAACGGGCTGATCATGGCCATGGCCGACAAACACCGCCTGCCCGCAGGCGGTGCCCTGGCTGTGGACCGCGATCCGTTCTCCGAGAGCGTGACTGACACCCTGCGCGCCCTGCCAAACGTGCGGGTGGAATACGGTGAGATCACCGAGTTGCCCAGCGATGGCCACTGGATCATCGCCACCGGCCCGCTGACCTCTTCTGCGCTTGGCGCCGCGATTCAGGCCGAAACGGGCGCCGAAAGGCTCGCTTTTTTCGACGCGATCGCTCCCATCGTCTATGCCGAGTCCATCGACATGGACGTGGCCTGGATGCAGTCGCGCTACGACAAGGGCGAAACCGAGGAAGAGCAAAAAGCCTATCTCAACTGCCCGATGAACCGCGACCAATACGAGGCCTTTATTGACGCGCTTCTCGCCGCCGACAAGACCGAGTTCCACGAGGGAGAAACCGCTGGCTACTTTGACGGCTGCCTGCCGATCGAGGTCATGGCCGAACGCGGCCGCGAGACCCTGCGCCACGGACCAATGAAGCCCGTCGGCCTGACCAACGCCCATAAGCCGGATGAAAAAGCCTATGCCGTGGTGCAATTACGCCGGGATAACGCGTTGGGAACGCTCTATAATATCGTCGGCTTTCAGACCAAGATGAAATACGGCGCCCAGACCGAAGTGTTCAAGATGATCCCGGGTCTTGAGAACGCCTCGTTTGCGCGGCTGGGTGGCATTCACCGCAACACCTTCCTCAATTCACCCACGCTTCTCGATGACCAGATGCGCCTCAGGTCACGTCCTAACATCCGCTTTGCCGGTCAGGTTACGGGCGTTGAAGGCTATGTCGAAAGCGCCGCCATGGGCCTTCTTGCCGGGCGTCTTGCGGCGGCGGAAATCCTTGGCAAACCGTTGCCCACCGCCCCGCTCAACTCGGCCATGGGTGCACTTGTGCACCACATCACCGGTGGTGCCGAGGCCAAGACCTTCCAACCGATGAACGTCAACTTCGGCCTGTTTCAGCCCGTTGACGGGCTGAAAGGCGGACGCCGTGGCCGCAAGGATCGCTACAAGGCCTATACCGACCGGGCCAAGGCCGACTGGCAAGGCTGGCTCGACGCGCAAAGCTGACTGGACGAACGGCCGTGCCTGCGCCTATTCTTAGGACATGACACGCAAGTTCCTCGACAAGGTTTATGACTATATCGGCAAGGGCGTCGCCGAGTTTTATGACGATTGGGCGACCTCTTATGAAGAGGAAGTCACCGAGAACGGCTATGTCACGCCGGGCCGCTGCGCCTCGGCCCTCGCACGATTCCTCAAAGACAAAGACGCCCCGATCCTCGATTTTGGATGTGGCACCGGCCTGTCGGGCCTCGCGCTTCACGCCGAAGGGTTCACAAACATGCACGGGTTCGATCTTTCGTCTGAAATGCTGACGCAGGCGGAGGAGAAGAACCTTTATCGAACGTTGACCAAAGTAGAACTCGACGCACCGCTACCTGTTGCCAAAGGGGACTACACCGCCATCGCCGCCATCGGTGTGATCGGCCCCGGAGCCGCGCCGCTTGATACGTTCGACAAGCTGGTTGGCCTTTTGAACCAAGGCGGCCTGATGACTTTTTCCTACAATGACCACGCGCTCAAAGACCGCGCATATGAAGCCCGGCTGAATGAATATGTCGATACCGCAACGGTGCGTCTGCTCTTTCGTGAGCGCGGCCCTCACCTGCCCGCGCGCAACATCCACTCCACCGTGTATGTGATTGAAAAACTGTGATATTCACCACACGCTTTGCACCGTCTCCCACAGGTCCATTGCATCTGGGGCATGCCTACTCCGCGCTTCTCGCGCATGACATGGCGCGCGCCGCCGATGGACGCTTTCTGCTTCGGATAGATGATCTCGACCAATCCCGTGCCCGACCCCACTGGGAAGACCAGATCTATGAAGACCTCACCTGGCTCGGCATTTCATGGGACGGCCCCGTTCGCCGTCAATCCGCACATTTTCAAGATTACGAGACCACGCTTGCGAAGCTGCGCGAGCGTGGATTGACCTTTGAATGCGGTTGCTCCCGGCGCGACATCGACGCCGCCTCCAACGCCCCTCAGGAAGGTGTGCCGGAATTCGGCCCCGACGGGCGCATCTATCCCGGCACCTGCCGTGACCTGAACCTTTCCCCAAACGCCGATACCTGCACCCGTCTCAACATGGCAGCTGGCTGTGACATCGGCCTCCCCGCCGCGTTCTCTGAAACCGGCCCCGCCCACGCAGGCCACCACGAACTCGAAAAATCTGATCTGGTTACCACGATCGGCGATGTCGTGCTGTCCCGCCGGCAAATGGCCGCGTCCTACCACCTCTCCGTGGTGCTGGATGACGTGGCGACGGGCGTCACCCATGTGATCCGCGGTGCCGATCTCTTTGAAGCGACCCGCATTCACGTCGTGTTGCAACACCTGCTTGATCTGCCGACACCCACGTACCACCACCACGACTTGATCCGCGACGATCAAGGAAAGCGGCTTGCCAAGCGCGACGACGCCCGTGCCATTTCAAAATACCGGGCCGACGGCGCGAGCCCGAACGACATTCGCGAAATGGTCGGCCTCTAAACCGCTGTCATCTTGCCCAACAAACGCGTGCCGCAGGCATGGCGCAAGGAGCCGCTCACGCCATCGGCGCCATCAGCTCGACCTCTTTCCCATCGCGCACCGCAGTATAAAAGCAACTGCGTCGGTTGGTGTGACAGGCCGGTCCGGTCTGGCTCACCAGCACCAAAAGACAGTCGTTGTCGCAATCGAATCGGAAATCCACCAGTTCCTGCACATGGCCCGAGCTTTCCCCCTTTATCCAAAAGCTCTGCCGTGACCGGCTCCAATAGGTCACCCGCTGCGTGTCCAGCGTGCGTGCCACCGCCTCGGCATTCATCCATGCCATCATCAGCACCTCGCCACTTTCGGCGTCTTGCGCAATCGCCGGGATCAACCCCGCCTCGTTGTAAGTCAGCGAATTCGGATCAAAGCCCATACCATCGTCCCTCTTTGCATCAGCCGTTTTGACCTCTATCTAGGAATCACAGAGCAAAGGAAACCGCGATGTCCGTCGATAATGACCTGATCAAGCTTTACTCGGGCCAGATTCTGCAACTGGCCGCGGCCATTCCGCATACCGACCGGCTCGCAGCCCCGGATGCCACGGTTAAGAAACGCTCGCCACTTTGTGGTTCGACTGTCACCGTGGATGTCGTGCTCAAGGATGGGCGCGTGGAGGATTTCGGACAGGACGTCAAAGCCTGCGCCTTGGGTCAGGCGGCCGCTTCGGTGGTTGGGGCCAACGTAATCGGCCAAAGCCGTGCCGAGATCGAAGCCGCCCGTGATGCCCTCAGAGCGATGCTGAAACAGGACGGCCCGACGCCGCCCGCCCCGTTCGACGGTCTCGAAGTCCTCCGCCCGGCGCGCGATTACAAGAACCGCCACGCCTCGATCCTGCTCGCGCTCGAAGCGACTGCAGAAGCCATGGAACAGGCCGAACAGGCCAACTGCGCGTGATCTCCTCTCGAGCCCAACAAAAAAAACCGCCGCACTCTCGCATGAGAGGCGGCGGCAGTTTGGTGCGTCTTTTACGTGGGACCCGGGCCATCACGAAGGGGGATTAAGGCAGAATACCCTTCAGGACATGGGACAGGCAGTGTCAGTCAGAACCGCATCAAATTGGGGACAGGATGCGGGCGGATGGACCGGCGTAAAGGCCGCAGGCAGAAAACTCAGGCAAAGCCGGGCACGTGCAGCGCCACGACCATCATGACAACAAGAGCCAGCCCCCCCAACGCATCCTGAAACAGCGTCTGGCGGGAATTGCGCATCACGGATTTGATCTGGTGCATCATTGGCTTGCTCCTGCTCTCTCATTTGTTGCCTATTTGTTCTCACATCATTAACGCCCTGTAAAGAACTTTTTGGGAACATTTGAGAACATTTAGAGAAGAGCGGGCTTAACCCACTGTAATCAAACGGATCGCCTGATCCTGTTCCATCAGCCACAAGAGAACACGCGCGGCCTGTCCGCGTGAGCCGGTAAGATCGGGATCATCCACCAGCAGTTTTCGCGCGTCGCTTTGCGCTATGGCCATCAGGGCCGCCTGTCCCTCAAGATCGGCAATCCTGAACCGCGGCACCCCTGACTGCGCCGTTCCGATCAGATCCCCTGCCCCGCGCATCTCAAGATCCGTTTCTGCAATCCGGAAACCGTCCTCACTCTCCCGCAATACCTTGAGCCGCTTTTCCCCGCTCTCACTCAAAGGCGGCTGGTACATGAGAAGACAGGTCGATGCCTGTGAGCCGCGCCCGACACGGCCGCGAAGCTGATGGAGCTGGGCCAACCCAAATGTTTCGGCCCGCTCGATTACCATGATCGTGGCGTTAGGCACATCCACCCCCACCTCGATCACCGTCGTCGCGACAAGCACCTGCGTCTCACCTTTCTGAAACGCAGCCATCGCCGCGTCCTTTTCGGCAGGGGGCATCTGGCCATGCACGAGCCCCACGACGCCCTCTCCCAGCACTGCGCGCAAATGTTTGAAGCGCTCCTCTGCCGCCGTCAGGTCCACGCTTTCACTTTCTTCGACCAAAGGACACACCCAGTAACATTGTTTTCCTTCAGCCACGGCGCGCCGAAGATGATCGACCACTTCCTCCATCCGTCCTGTCGACACCAGCGCGGTCGTGATCGGCTGGCGTCCCGGCGGCTTTTCATCCAGCACCGACACATCCATGTCACCATATTGCGCCAGCGCAAGGGACCGTGGGATCGGAGTCGCCGTCATGACCAGAACATCCGCCCCGGCCCCCTTTTTGCCCAGCTCCAACCGCTGGCGTACGCCAAAGCGATGCTGTTCGTCCACGATCGCAAGACGCAAATCCGCAAAATGCACATCTGCCTGGAATACCGCGTGGGTTCCCACCAGAATGTGAATATCCCCCCGCGCCAATGCTTCAAGCTTGGCCCGACGTTCCGCCCCCTTGTCTCGTCCGGTCAGGATCTCCAGAACAACCCCGGCGCTTTCGGCCAACGGTTTCAGCCCGGCCAGATGCTGGCGCGCAAGTATCTCGGTAGGGGCCATCATCACGCCCTGCCCGCCAGCCTCGACCGCCACAAGAAGCGCCATGAACGCCACCAGCGTCTTGCCCGCGCCCACATCGCCCTGCAACAACCGGTTCATCCGCGCCGGACGCGCCATATCCAGGGCAATCGCCTCAATCGCCCGTTGTTGTGCTCCGGTCGGCGTATAGGGCAATGCCTGCAGAACCCGGCCCTGCAACACACCCGTGCCCTCGGAAATCACTCCTTTTGCTCGTTGCAGTCGCGACCGAGCAAGGGCCAGCGTCAACTGGTGGGCAAAGAACTCGTCATAGGCCAACCGCTCGCGCGCGGGTTCTGACGGGGTCATTTCCCCCAGGCTCGACGGCGCATGGGCTTTGCCCATCGCCGCGTCCCAATCCGGCCAATGCGCCCGATCCTTCTGGGCCGGATCAATCCATTCCCTCAGTTTTGGCAGTCGATCCAGAGCCGACGCCGCTGCCTTGACCATGGTTTTCTGCGTGACGCCAGCGGTCAGCGGATAGACCGGTTCGAATTCGGGAATCTGGTCGGCTTCTTCCGGGAGCAGGATGTATTCCGGATGCACCATCTGCGCGATGCCATCGAACAACTCGACCTTGCCCGACACCACACGGCGCTCACCGGCTGGCAGCACCTTCTGCAAATAGTCGCCGCGCGCATGGAAGAACACGATCTGGAAACTGGTCTGCGCGTCCTGCACGTTCACCCGGTAGGCTCCGCCGCGCCCCCTTGGTGGTCGATGCGCCCCCACCTCGACCTCAACGGTCACATTATCGGGCAGATCGGCACCCTGCACGCTCTCACGCCGACGTCGGTCAATCCCGGAATACGGCAGCAAAAACAAAAGGTCACGCGGTTTCTCGACGTCAATATGCGCAAGATTCTGCGCCGTCTTTGGGCCAACCCCGTCCAGCCCGGTCAGAGCGCTGAACAGGGGGAACAGGATTTCCGGCCGCCCGCTCATAGACCTTCAATCAGGCGCAGCCAGGCGTCTTCGTCAATGGTTTCGACGCCAAGCTCGGCGGCCTTCCTGGCTTTCGATCCGGCCCCCGGACCGGCGACCAGCAAATCGGTCTTTCCCGAAACCGAACCGCTGACCTTCGCCCCCAGGGATTCCGCCCGCGCCTTGGCTTCATCGCGTGTCATTTTTTCGAGCTTGCCCGTGAACACCACGGTTTTTCCCGCCACCGGGCTTTCGCGCGATGGCGCTTCGGGGCTCTGAATATCCAATGCGGCAACCAATGCATCAATCGCGGCCCGCTCCTCGGCATTGGCAAGCGCATCCGACAAGGAAAGTCCAACCGTCGCGCCAATGCCGTCAATTCCGGTCAGATCCTCCCAGGCCGCCTGCGCGTCTTGCGGCACATGGCACCCTGCGATCGCGCTATCCCGGGTGTCCTTGATGCGGGCCCGCCGGCCTTCGTGGGCTGCAGCGACCCGTTCGGCGTCTTCCGCCATGTCCGCCGCCCGATGGGCCAACGCCGCCGGGCGGGCGCGATCCACGGCCTCGGCAAGATCTTCCCACCGCAAATAGTGCTGAGCGAGATCCTTGGCGGCCACTTCCCCGACATGGCGGATACCCAGCGCAAAAAGCATGCGGGCAAGCGGAATGCGCCGCTTTTCCTCGATCGCGGCAAACAGGTTCTCGGCACTCTGCTCCCCCCAGCCGTGGCGGTTTTTCAACCGGGTCAGATTGGCCGCGTCCCGCGCCTGCAAGGTGAATATTTCCGCAGGTTTGCGAATGGGCAGGTCGCCATCCTCATAAAACATCTCCACCTGCTTCGCACCAAGACCTTCGATGTCAAACGCCTTGCGAGACACAAAATGCTTTAATTTTTCAATAGCTTGAGCCGGACATATCATTCCCCCTGTACAGCGACGCACCGAATCCCCTTCTTCGCGAACCGCGTCGGACCCGCACTCCGGGCACCGTGTCGGAAAGGAAAAACGCTCCGCATCATTCGGTCTTTTGCCAAGGTCGACATCCGCGACCTTGGGAATCACGTCACCCGCGCGATAGACCTGTACCCAATCGCCCACACGAATATCCTTGCCACCCCGAATCTCGGCCCCGTTGTTATCACGCCCTTCGATATAATCTTCGTTGTGAAGGGTCGCGTTTGACACGACGACACCACCCACCGTCACCGGGGTCAGGCGCGCGACAGGACTCAGCGCACCGGTCCGCCCCACCTGGATGTCGATCGCCTCCAGCCTGGTCCAGGCCAACTCCGCGGGAAACTTGTGAGCCACGGCCCAACGGGGTGTCGTCGCACGAAAACCAAGGCGGTCCTGCCAGTCGAGTCTGTTGACCTTGTAAACGACGCCATCAATGTCATAGCCCAGCGTCGCGCGCTGAGCTTCGATTTCACGGTATTGCGCAATCAACGCGTCCGGCCCCGCGCATTCGAGAGTCAGCGGATTGGTCACGAAACCGAATTCCGCCAGTCGCCTGATTGCGCCCATCTGTGTGTCCGATAGCGGTTCCGAGATGTCGCCCCAGGCGTAGGCGAAAAACCTTAGCGGACGGCTGCGTGTGATCTCCGGATTCAACTGCCGCAAGGATCCGGCCGCCGCATTGCGCGGATTGGCGAACTTGGGCAATGCGCGTTTTCCATCGGCCAGACGCGTTTTATTTTCCGCCTCGATCCGCGCGTTCAACGCCTCAAAGTCGGCGTGACTCATGTAAACCTCACCGCGCACCTCCAGCACGTCGGGCGCACCTGCGATTTCGACCGGAATATCTGCAATCGTCCGTGCATTTTCGGTAACGTTTTCGCCCGTGCTGCCGTCTCCCCGCGTTGCCGCATGCACCAGCTGCCCCTGTTCATAGCGCAAGGACAGGCTCAATCCGTCGATCTTGGGTTCCGCCGTAAAGGAAACTGGCGTATCGCCAAGGGAGAGATACCGGCGAATGCGCTCGACGAACTCATACACATCCGCATCGTCAAAAGCGTTGCCCAAACTCAGCATCGGCACCGCATGCGTGATCTTGCCAAAGCCGCTGGCCGGGGCGGCGCCAATTTGATCACTTGGGCTATCGGGGCGCTTCAATTCGGGAAATGCCGCCTCGATCGCAGCGTTGCGCTGCTTCAGACGGTCATATTCGGCATCCGAAATTTCCGGCGCATCTTCCGTGTGATACGCCTTGTTTGCCTGCCCCAGCAGCGCCGCCAGCCGCGCCAGTTCCGCCTTGGCCTCATCTGCGCTCAGTTGGGAAACTTCGATGTCTTCGCTCACGCCGCGCGCTCCCTGATCACTTGTTCCAAGTGATAGGGCGGCACGCGCTCAAGGTCCAGAGGTCGCGTCGAGCGCGCAGTGTCAGGGAACGGTCAGGCGCGCAGCGCCATCTGTTCTTCATCACCGATGCTGCCCGGTTCAGGGTCGCGCAGAACATACCCTCGCCCCCAGACTGTTTCGATGTAATTTGCTCCATCCGAAGCCTCGCTCAGCTTCTTGCGAAGCTTACAGATGAAAACGTCGATGATCTTGAGTTCCGGCTCATCCATGCCGCCGTAAAGATGGTTCAGAAACATCTCCTTGGTGAGGGTTGTTCCCTTGCGCAGGCTCAAAAGCTCGAGCATCTGGTATTCCTTACCGGTCAGGTGCACCGGTTTGCCATCCACCTCGACAGTCTTGGCATCCAGATTGACCGACACACGCCCGGTCTTGATGATCGACTGAGAATGCCCCTTGGAGCGGCGGATGATGGCGTGAATTCGTGCCACCAGTTCGTCTCGATGGAATGGTTTGGTCAGGTAATCATCCGCCCCAAACCCAAATCCCTTGAGCTTGCTTTCCGTGTCATCCGCCCCTGACAGGATCAGGATCGGCGTATCCACCCGTGCAATGCGCAACTGGCGCAAAACCTCGTGCCCATTCATGTCCGGCAGTCCAAGGTCCAAAAGGATCAGGTCATAGTCATACAGTTTTGCCAGATCAATGCCCTCTTCCCCAAGGTCCGTCGCATAGACGTTGAGATTGGCATGGGTCAGCATCATCTCGATACTTTTGGACGTTGTCGGATCATCCTCAACCAACAGAACACGCATAGAAAACTCCTCGCATCAGGGGCGTCGTTGGACCTAACCGTGAACAAAAAAGGTTAATCCCGAGTTACCGACACCCAGAAACTAGGGCATTCTCCTTATGGTTGTCTATATTTTTGTAAACTTGTGGCTTTCAAGGCTTCAACCCCGTGCCGCGACACCGCCGTAACCCATTCACCAAATTCTTCTTCACTCAACCCGTACAAGCTCAGCGCCTCATCCTGACTGATCAACCCATAGGCGACTCCGCGCACCACCGCAGCCTTTCGCGACGCCACCCATCTTTTGGTATCACCGGGGGGCAGATCCGCGCGGGTCATCACCCGCCCGTCGGCCAGGGTAACACATCTCGGCCCTTCCACTTTCTTCAGAAACATCACTCTCATCCTCGTTCTGGCGCTCATGCTGCGCCAAACCGCTTAACGAGACCTGAAACCGGGGCTTGAGAGTAATTAAGATTTTCCTATATTCTCGACGACTTCAGTTTCGGAGATTCCCATGGCCCTTGACGGCGACACGACCCTCAACTCGCTTGGCTTTGCCAAGCCACCTTCTGAAACCCGCGTGGTGGTGGCCATGTCGGGCGGCGTGGACTCCTCCGTCGTCGCGGCCAAGCTTGCCGACGAAGGCTATGACGTGGTTGGTGTCACGCTCCAGCTTTATGACCACGGCGCGGCGCTTGCCAAGAAAGGCGCATGCTGTGCCGGGATCGACATTCACGACGCGCGTCGCGTAGCCGAAGAAAAGGGCTTCCCTCACTACGTGCTCGACTACGAGAATATCTTTCAGGACGCGGTGATCGACGAATTCGCCGACAGCTATCTCGCCGGGGCCACACCCGTTCCCTGCATCCGCTGCAACGAACGCGTCAAATTCAAGGACCTTCTTGAAACAGCCAAGGATCTGGATGCCGATTGCATGGCCACCGGCCATTACATCCAGCGTATGGTGGGTGAAAACGGCCCCGAGCTGCACAGCGCGGCGGATGCCTCGCGCGACCAGTCCTATTTCCTGTTCTCCACCACACCGGAACAGCTCGACTATCTGCGTTTTCCGCTGGGCCACCTCCCTTCCAAGGACGCTACACGCGCTCTGGCGGCAGAATACGGACTCGCCGTGGCTGACAAGCCTGACAGTCAGGACATCTGCTTTGTACCTAATGGCGATTATGCCAGCGTTATCGAGAAACTGCGCCCAGGCTCGGCTGAACCGGGCGAAATCGTGCACGCCGATGGTCGCGTCCTGGGCACGCACAAGGGCGTGATTCACTACACGATCGGCCAACGCCGCGGCCTCGGTATCGGTGGACTGACCGAGCCGCTTTACGTCGTGAAACTGGACGTCGACGCCAAACAGGTCGTGGTTGGTCCAAAAGAGATGCTCGCCACCCGGATCATTCCAGTGCGGGAAATCAACTGGCTTGGCGATGCCCCGTTCGACAGTCAGACGGAATGGCACCTCGCGGTCAAGGTCCGCTCGACCCGCCCCCCGCGTGAAGCGGTCATCCGCCCGACCGGACCGGACACGGCCGAGATCGAACTGTTGACCCCCGAAGAAGGGGTGTCACCGGGTCAGGCTTGTGTGTTCTATGAAACCGAAGGCAGCCGCATCTTTGGCGGCGGCTGGATCTGGCGCGGTCAGTAACACGCCATAGCGCGCCGCTCCCCCGCGGCGCGCCTCAGGTCATATCGGTCGCGGTATCGAGCAGGACATAGGTTCCGACGGCGATCATCACCCAAGGCGCCAATCGTTCCAACCGCCGGGCCCACCCGGTCGTGCCGCCAGCTTGTGCGGTTTTCAGACCCGCTGCCATCAAACCGCCCCACGCCAGAATCGCCCCGAATATCCCCGCTACACGGTGCCCCGGCGCGGCATCTGCCAGCAACGGCGCCAGCACAATCAGGCTGTCGCTGGAAATACTCAGGAACAGGAGCACCAACGCCACAAGAGTCGCGTCATCGCGCGCCTTCGGTCCCTCACCGCCATTTTCCTGCAAAAGGGCGCGCACCCCGATCAGTATTGGTACTATGCCAAGCCAACCGGCCTGTGCCGACAAGCCGATCTCGATCCCTTCCGCGATGGCCTTGGCGACGGCCAGCACGATGACCTGTGCAGTGACAAATGCGATCAGCACACGTTTCTTGGGCAACCGCAACATGAGCGCCACCATCACGGCCAGATTGTCGAGATTGGTCAGGATCAGCGCCAGCGTCACCGAAAACGCAAAAACCGCAAGGCTCATGGAAGCCGCCCCAAACCATCCAGCACCGCCTTGGCCGCCCGAATCCCCGGCGCTTCGCCACCGCGACCCAACCGGTCCATGGTGATCTGCATTGCCTCGGCCTGTGCGCTTGGATCGCCCAGTACATCCAGCACCACTGGCGCAATCCGATCGGCCCGACAGGCGGCCCCGATCAATTCCGGCACCGCGCGAGTCTCGCTCACCAGATTGACCAGCGTCACCGTATCCACCTTGAGCATCATGCCGATGATCTGGCGGCTGAGCCAGTTCATGTCATAGGCAATTACCATCGGCGTGCCAGCCGCGGCCAGCTCCAGAGAAACCGTGCCAGAGGCTGCAAGGGCCACGTCTGCGGCCCGGAACGCCGCTCTTTTCTCGGCCTGCGCTTCGTGCTCTAATCGATCCCGCGGGTCCAGCACGATCACCTGACCCGGCCAATCGCGGCACATCTCCTTGACCATTTCGGCCACAGGCGCCGCCGCAGGCAGAACCACCCGCAGATCAGGGCGCGCATTCAAAACATCGCGCAGCACCTGCCCAAAGATCGGTCCCAGTCGCGAAACCTCGCCCCGGCGCGATCCCGGCAGCAAAAGCAGCACGGGCGATGTGCCCAACCCATGCGCTTCGCGGAACTGCAACACCTCCGCGTCACTTGCCACGGGTTCGGTAGTCACCGGATGCCCGACAAAGTCACAGCGCATTCCCACCGCTTCCATATAGGGCGGCTCGAACGGCAACAGCGCGAGCACCTGATCGATCATTTTCGACATCTTCTCGGCACGCCCCGCACGCCACGCCCAAACCGTCGGGGCCACGTAATGCACGGTGCGAATATCGCTCCGGTCCTTGACGATCCGCGCCACGCGCAACGAGAAATCCGGGCTGTCGATGGTGATCAATACATCCGGTCGAGCCTGCAGAACCGCCTCGGCGGTCTCGGCAATCCGCCGCTTGAGATGGCGGTACTTGGGCAGCACCTCGGCAATGCCCATCACGCTCAGTTCTTCCATCGGAAATTGGCTTGTAAGCCCCTCGGCCTGCATCGCAGGACCGCCAATCCCATGAAATGACACCTCCGGCACAAGCGTTTTCAGCCCCGCCATCAGCGCGCCGCCAAGCTTGTCTCCCGACATTTCGCCCGCGACCAGGAACACCTTCATCAGAGCACCCGTCCCAAAAGGAACAGCCCGGTGTCTTCAAGGGCTGCACGCGTGGCCTCTGCCTCAAGCAACAAGACCTTGCCGGCTGACACCACGATCCCCTCAAGCCCCGCCTCTGCGGCGTTCTGCACTGTCTGCGGACCAATCGCAGGCATGTCCACGCGCAGATCCTGCCCCCGCTTGGGTGCCTTGACGAACACGCCCTTGCCGCGGCGCAGATGCGCGGGCGTCTCTGCCACAAAGCGCAACATGGCATCCGTGCCCTGCAACGTCTCAACCCCAAGACACAGCCCGGCCGCGACCACGGCGCCCTGCCCCACATCCAAAGGCGACAATGCCAAAAGAATGTCGCTCGCCTTCTCTGCATCTTTCAACGCGTCCGCACTCGGCTCCGGCCCGGCAAACAGCCCCTCGGGCACGGTCAGCGCTGGCAGCACCTCATGCGCGCCCACCACGCGGAACCCCTGTTCTTCGAAAACGGCGATAATCAGGCGCAGAATGGCATCATCGCCGCCATGCAAGGCGGGCAAGAGGCGCGGTGCAATCGCCATCATCCCGGCGTCGAATTCGGCCGGGTTCAGAGCCGGACGCCCCATTGCCCCGGCCAGAACCAACTCGTCCACACCAGCGGATCGCAAGGCGTCAAAAAGGCCGCCCATTTTCTCAAAGGAATGCACTTCAACCGGGTCGGGCATATCATGGGCCACGCCCTTGAACACCACGCGCAGCGCATCCGGATGCGCCTCGGCCAGCAAACGCGGCAGTGCGCCACCCCCGGACAGAATTGCCAGACGTCCCATGGCTCAGCCCGGCGTCAGGAACGACCGGTCCGTGTCGCCCAGAATGAAATCCACGATTTCCTGCACATAGGCGCTCTCGGTTTCCTCCCCGAGACGCGTTGCGCGTTCCATGAACGCCCCTTCGCCCTGCGCCAGCATCTGGAACGCTGCCCGCAGCGCGGTAATGTCCGCACGTGCCACGCCCCGGCGCTTCAACCCGACAAGGTTCAGCCCGTCCAGCGCGCCGCGCGGCCCTTGAACAAGGCCATAAGGAATCACGTCATTTGTCACCATCGAGAGCGCGCCAATAATCGCGCCATGCCCGATCCGCACCCATTGGTGTATGCCGCACAACCCGCCGATGATCACGTCATCCTCGATTACGCAATGTCCGGCAACGGCAGCGGAATTGACCACGATCACCCGATTGCCGATCTGGGCGTCATGCGCGATGTGACAGCCCGCCATGAACAGACCGTCATCACCAACGCACGTGATACCGCCACCGCCCTCGGTGCCGGTGTTCATCGTCACGTGCTCCCGGATGCGGTTGCGTTCCCCGATAACAAGTCGTGACGCCTCGCCCTTGAATTTGAGGTCCTGCGGCACCTCGCCGATCACGGCAAAGGAAAACACCACGGTGTCTGCCCCGATCTCGGTCTGCCCGGTCACGACCACATGTGATTTGAGCTCAACCCGCTCTTTGAGCACCACGTGCGCTCCCACCACGCAAAGTGGGCCGATAACGCAGCCTTCTCCGATGACGGCACCTTCTTCAACAACCGCCGAAGCGTGCACTGTTGCACTTTGCGCAATGGCCATCCGGGTTACTCCTTGGGCAGGTCCATCATGGCCGTGAACTCGACTTCACAGGCCATTTCTCCTTCGACAGTGGCCACCCCTTCGAACTTCCACACCTTGCCGCCCGGCCGCCCGCGCACGGTTTTCACGTTCATTTCCAAAACATCGCCCGGCACCACCATCCGGCGGAATTTGCATTTGTCGATGCCCATGAAATAGACCAGCAACTCTTTGTCGGCCATGTCCATCGCTACGCCCACCATCACCGCGCTGGTCTGTGCCATCGCCTCGACAATGGTCACGCCCGGCATGATCGGTTTGCCCGGAAAGTGCCCTTGGAAATGCGGCTCGTTCATCGTGACGTTCTTGATGCCCCGTGCCGAGGTATAGCCGTCGATATCGACGACCTTGTCCACGAGAAGAAACGGATAGCGATGCGGAATAATCCGCTGGATCAGGCCGATATCTGCGCTTTTCAATTCTTCGGACATCCCGAGAAGCTCCCGTCATTTGTGTGCATGTGTTGGAACAAGTCCCTAGCAACCCTGCCCCGGTTGGGCAAGCGCGCGCATGGTCCCGCGGCCTATTCCCGCTGAAGACCCGATCCGTCGCCGATGGCCGCATCCAGCCGGCCAATCGCTTCCTGCGTGACGTCGATTGCGTTGTCCGAAAGCAGAATCGTGCGCTGTTCCAGGATAACCGATGCCCGCGCTTCGCGCATCAACTCGGCCAGCACCGGGCGCGCGGCCTGAACGAACTGCGCTTCCTCTCGCTCCTGGCGCAAGGCAATCTCGCGCGCCTTGTTGTCCTGGAAATCACGGATCTCCTCGACCCGGCGGTCAAATGCATCCGCCACGGCCCGAAAATCCGCCGCCGTCATTTCTTTGCGTTTCTCGGTAAGAACCTTTTCTTCCTCGGCCAGCTTGGCCTCCATCTGGCGGTTCTCGGCCCGTAGAACCGACTGCTCGGCGGCAATTTCGCGTGCCACGCGCTGGCCGAATTGCGAGTCCGTGAAAAGACGCTCGCTGTCGATCGTCAGAATGGCCGAAATCGGCGCGCCCGTCTCTTGTGCCTGCCCTGGCCCTGCCGGCCCAAAGGCCAGCAAAACCGAGGCAATAAGCGCAAACAGCCGGTCCATCACGACTTAGAACTGGGCGCTAACGGTGAAGTCAAAGTTCTGCTCCTTGTCGAACTTCTCTTTCTGGATCGCCTTGGAGAAGTTGAAACGCAGCGGCCCAATCGCCGTTTCCCAGAACAGAGAGAAGCCGACCACGTGGCGCAACGAGAAATCTTCATAGATCACGTTGGGCGACGAAACATCCAGCCCCCAGAGCGATCCGATATCATAGAACAGACCACCCCTGATCCCGAGTTCATCGGGCAAGCCCAGCGGGAACTCTGCCTCAAACCGGGCCACGGCATAGTAGTTACCGCCAAGCGCGTCATCCTGCACTCCGCCGCCCTGATATTCACGCGGGCCGATCCCGAAGGGCTCAAAACCGCGAATATTGCGCGCCGTGGTGATGAAACGGTCATCCGCGCGGCTGTCTTTGTCGGGCGAATAGAGCGCCCCGCCCTCAAGCACCGCCCGCAGGGTGATTTCCTCGTGGTAAACCCGGGTTTCTGCAATCGCACGCGCAGTGGTCTTGATGAAGGTGTAATCCCCACCAAGGCCACCGAAATCCTGACCAAACTCAAGCAAAACGCCCCGGTTCGGATCAAGCCCGCGGTTGCGTGTATCAAAGCTGTAGGTATAGCCGACCGAGCTTTTCCAGATATCGCCGCGCGCCGCTTCCGTGTCGATGATCGAACCGGCGAGCGCTTCACCATTGTTGATATCCATTTCCGAGTTCTGCAGCGTATACCGCAACGCCATCTCACCATATTCACTGACCGGGAACGCCAGTGTCGGCTGAAACTCACCAATCGTGTTGCTGAAGCGGGCCTCGTTGGGCTCATACTCCTGATAGCGCAGCGCAAAACCGGCCGCGAGATCACGACCCAGGAACGCCGGTTCAAGGAAGTTGAATCCATAATCGGTGATGGTCGACGCCGTCGAGAACGAGAACCCAACAGTTTGACCACGACCAAGGAAGTTGCGCTCGTTGAAGCGCACGACGAGGCCGAACCCGTCATTGGTTCCGTAGGTCGCGCCAAATGAGAGCGAACCCGTGGGCTTTTCGACAACGTCCACGTCGATCACCACCTGATCGGGCGAGCTCCCCTCACGGGCATTCACCTCGGCGGTTTCAAAGAACTCCAGCGCGCGAATGCGCTCGGCGCTTTCGCGGATTTCGCGCGGGTTGAACGGATCACCTTCGACGATGCGGAACTGGTGACGGATCACCCGGTCGATCGTGGTCGTGTTGCCTTCGATGTCGATACGTTCAACGAAGATGCGCGGGCCTTTGACAATGGCGAACTCCACGTCCAGCGCCAGATTCGCATCGTCGCGCGTGATGCGCGGATCGACCCGGACAAAATCCAGCCCCTGCTTGAGCGCCTTTGTCTCCATGCGCGCGATGGCGTTTTCTACCTGCAACGGCGAATACATTACGCCGGGCTTGAGCTTGATCGCGGCAAGATATTCATCAGGATCCGCGCCGGCCACTTCGCTGGTCGCGGTGATTTTGCCGAATTCGAACTGCTGCCCTTCCTGAATATTGAAGGTGATGAAATAGCTGTCCCGTTCCCGCGACAGTTCCGCATTCACGCTGGTTACGCGAAAATCGACAAAGCCACGCGACAGGTAAAAGTCGCGCAAAACCTGTTTGTCGAACTCGATCCGGTCGTCGACATAGGTGTCCTGCTTGAACAGGGCACGCAGAAGACCCGCCTGTTTGGTGCCCAGCACGCGGCGCAGGCGACGGTCCGAGTATTCCTGGTTGCCGACAAATCCGATCCGCTCGATTTCAACAATGCCGCCTTCGAAAATCTCGAAAATGAGATCGGCGCGGTTGTCGCTGCGGCGGATGATGCGCGGCGTGACCCGCGCGGCAAGGCGCCCGGACTGCGCATAGGCCTCGGTGATCCGCGCCGCGTCACGCTCCGCAACCGTCGGGTTCAGCACCCGCCGCGATTGCGATTCGATCAAGCTGGCCAGCGCATCATCCTTGAGCCGCGCATTGCCTTCGAAGTTGATCAGGTTGATCGTCGGGTATTCCTGCACCTTGATGACCAGCCGGTTTCCGCTGGGAACAAGCTCCACGGTCTCGAACAACCCACTGGCCAAAACCCGCTGATAGGCCGCGTTCAATTGCCCGGCAGAGACGGTCTGACCCGTCTTGAGCCCGGCATAGCTGATCACCGCAGCGGATTCGATCCGTTGATTACCTTCGACGCCGATACTGCCGAACTGGTACTGCTGCGCCGAAGCCAAATTCGGAAGCGCAAGCAAAACCGCTGAAATCAAAAAGAAAAACGCAAATACGATCTGTCGAAGTCGTGTATTGCCGCCGTCTTTGGCCACCGCCAAAGCTCTTTCATGTTTGGCCATTCCCAAACTCCGCAAGACATCCCAGTTGGAACGTGACTACCGAGTCTGAGGCCTCTTGTCAAAAGACCAATACGCGCAGGCGTTTGTCGAGTTATCCACAGGGCTTGGTAGAATGACAATGACCCGCCACATCATCTGGTGGCGGGCCATTGCCGTCAAACCGGTTCCTAAGGGGGCTCAGAACTGGCTGAGGAACATGCCTAGATACGCACCAAGCATCAGTCCGCCCAATATCGCCGCCGGGAACAACAGGCGATCCCAGTTGATATCAATCAGCAATCCGAGTGCGCGGTATCCGTCTTCAATCGTGTGCATGACATTGGCCTTGGTTCTGTGTTCGTCACCGCCAAAGCTAGGCAGGGATTCTGGCAGAAATGGGGCACACCCGTGGCGCTTATGGGCAAAACAGGTCGTTGGTCAGGCCGAAGGCCATCAATCCAAGCACAATTGTCAGGCCAATCGTCATCAGGATACGCAATGCCCCGTCGCTTGGCGGTTTGCCGGTCACGGCCTCATAGGCATAGAATACCAGGTGCCCGCCATCCAGGATCGGGATGGGGAACAGGTTGAGCATGCCGATTGCCGTCGACAACACCGCGATGAACCAAACAAAGCTCTGCAAACCCTGACTCGCCATCGCGCCCGAGGTCTGCGCAATGCCCACCGGCCCCGACAGGTTGCAACTGCTGATCGCGCCTGTGACCATGTGATACAGTCCCGAGATCGACCCCTCGATGATGCGCCCGGTCTGCTTGACCCCGCTCCAGACCGCAGCCCCCGGCCCCAGCGCTTCCGTGGCCGGTTCGAACGCCAGCCCACCGCCGATACCGATCCGCCAATAGGTCTTGAACCCGCCATCTTCCTGCGGCTCGTCCACCCGGCGCGGTGTCAGGTCGAACATCTGCTCGGCTCCCCCCCGGTTGACCGTGAGCTGCAGCGTCTTTCCATTGCCGTTCTCCACCGCGTCCTTGAGCTGCGCAAACGCCACGATGGGGGTCCCGTCAATCGCCGTAAACACATCCCCGACCTGCAATCCGGCAGAATAGGCCGCCGATTTCGGCGCGAGATGAAGCACGATCGGCGGATAGAGGTAAGGCCCTGTCACCTCGATGGTTTCCCCGGCCCGCACCACCTCATAAGGCAGTGGATTGGCCTTGGTCATGTCTTCCCAGAAGGCATCATATGCATCGCCGTCTTCCATCGACGGCAGCGCCCGACCGTCAATCGCCAGAACCTCGTCACCTTCCTTCAGGGTATAGTTCACCCCCGGAAGGTCACGCAGTTCGCCAACGATCAGCGCGTCGCCCACCTTACCATTGGACATCAACACGCCGGCAAAGATCAGGATCGACAGGATAAAGTTGAAAAAGGGACCCGCAGCCACAGTGGCCGTGCGTGCCCAAAGCGGTGCGCCATGCATGGTGCTGCGCCGCTCTTCGTCCGACAGCCCTTCCATGGCTTCGCCGTCCTTGCCGCTGGCCGCGTTCGCATCTCCCTTGAAGCGCACATAGCCCCCGAGCGGAAACGCCGCGAGCTGCCATTTCGTGCCCCGCTTGTCGTGGCGCGACCAAATCACCGGCCCAAACCCGAGCGAGAACACTTCCGCCTCGATCCCCGACCAACGCCCGACAATGTAGTGCCCATATTCGTGGATCGCCACGATCACCGACAAGGCAACAACAAAGGCCAGCACCACCAGAATCGAGTTCCCGAAACCCGGAAGAAGGGAAAAAATGTCCAAAACGCGTTCCTACCTGTCCTGCTCAGCCATGACCTCTTGGGCCGTCTTGCGAGCCAGATGGTCAGTTTCCTGCACGGTATCAAGGGTCATTTCGGCATTCTTAAGGCATTGTGATGCCACGAGGCGTTCAAGCACCTCCTCAACCACCTCGGCCATCTGAAGAAAACCGATCCGCCGGGCCAGGAACCCGTCCAACGCGGTTTCCTTGGCGGCGTTGAACACCGCCCCCGCCAGTCCTCCTGCCTCCAACACCTCATGCGCAAGCCGAAGTGCCGGGTAACGCACCGGATCGGGCTGGCGGAATGTGAATGTTCCGATCTTGGCGAGGTCAAGCCGCTCGACCGGCAGTTTGCGCCGGTCCGGCCAATGCAGCGCATACCCGATGGCATGACGCATATCGGGTGGACCGACATGCGCCATCAACGCCCCGTCTTTGAAACCGACCAACGCATGCACCATCGATTCGGGGTGCACAAGCACCTCGATCATGCTGTGCGGACAACCAAAGAACTCCTTGGTTTCAATAACTTCCAACGCCTTGTTGAACATGCTGGCACTGTCGATGGTGATCCGCAGCCCCATATCCCAATTCGGATGTTTCGCGGCCTGTTCCGGGGTCGCCCTGGCCATCTCCTGCAGGCTCCAATCACGAAACGCACCACCACTGGCGGTGATGATGATCCGCTCCACCGCGCTCATGTCCTCGCCAACGAGGCCCTGGAATACGGCAGAATGTTCACTGTCCACCGGCAGGATACGCCCGCCATGCTGACGCGCCGTGCGCATGATCAGTTCGCCCGCCGTGACCAGTGATTCCTTGTTGGCAAGCGCCAGCGTCGCCCCTTGCTCAAGTGCCTTCATTCCCGGCGCCAGCCCCGCCGCGCCGACAATCGCGCTCATCACCCAATCCGCGGGACGCGTGGCCGCTTCGACAATCGCCCGCGTGCCTGCCGCCGCCTCCACACCAGACCCGGCCAGTGCCTCGCGCAATTCGCCAAGGCGTGATTCATCTGCCGTAACCGCGATCTGTGCATTAAGCCGCCGCGCATCCGCCGCAAGGCGCGCGATGTTCTGTCCCCCGGTAAGCGCCACCACATCATAGGCACCGGGTTCACGTGCGATCAGGTCGATCGTGTTCTGCCCGATCGACCCCGTCGCCCCGAAAATACTGACTTTTCTCATAGTGCCGGCAGCCCCAGCGCCGCCCCCATCAACAAAACGAACAATGCCGCGCCCATCATAGCGTCAAACCGGTCCAGCAATCCTCCATGCCCCGGAATGAGGTTGGAGCTGTCCTTGATCCCTGCCCGCCGCTTGAGCGCGCTTTCAGCCGCATCGCCCATCTGCGAAGCAAAGGAGGTCAATACGCTCAGCACGATCAATGCCGGCCCACCGAACACAACACCCACGGCCCCTGCCGCAATCCAGCCCGCAATCGTCCCGGACCAGGTTTTCTTGGGGCTGACCTTCGGCCAGAATTTCGGCCCGCCAAGCAGACGCCCGGCAAAATATCCAGCAACGTCTGTGGCCACGACCACCGACACCAGCCAAACGATCCAATAGGCGCCGCGCACATCGCGAACAACGATCAGCCCATAGCAGGCAAGGATCAACGCCGACGCATAAGCGCCGTATATCAAACGATCTTTCTCAAGCTGCGTTGCCCCTGCGATGGCCACCGCCAAAAGCACAGGCAGGACCGCCTGCCCCGGCAGGAACATGGTCGCCGCCATGGCCGCCGCTGCCAGAACGCCCATCGGAATCGCGAAACGGCGCTTTTCCGGCCCCATCAGTCGCGAGAATTCCCAGATCATGCCGCCACAGATCAGCGCCACCAGTTCGTGAAACCACACGCCGCCGGCCCAGATCGCCGACGCCCCGATGATCAGCATGACCGCTGCCGAGCCCAACCGCGCCGGCAGATCGCCCCATGTGCCGCCCGCCCCGCTCACGCGCTTACTGCACCGAATCTGCGGTCACGCATGGAATAGGAAACAACCAGCCGCCGAAACTCGTCTTCCGAGAAATCTGGCCAAAGCGTGTCGATGAACTCGTACTCCGCATAGGCTGACTGCCATAGAAGAAAGTTGGAAATCCGTGCCTCTCCGCTTGTACGGATCACCAGGTCGGGATCGGGCAACACGCAGGTATCAAGGTATTTCGGAAGGGTTTCTTCGTTCACCTCTTCCGGTTTGAGCCGCCCGGCCTGAACATCTTCGGCAAGGCGCTGGGTCGCGCGGGCCACCTCGTCCCGCCCCCCGTAATTGAGCGCGATGGTCAGGTTGACCTCGTCATTCTCCGCCGTCAGCTCTTCCAGCTCATCCATGAGCGCGCGCAGCTTGGCATCCAATCCCGGACGGTCGCCAATAAATCGCACCCGCACACCTTCGGCCTTCAACGCCCGCGCTTCCTTGCGGATATAGGCGCGGAACAGGCTCATCAGCCCGGCCACCTCGGATTGCGTCCGCTTCCAGTTTTCCGTCGAAAAACCAAATATAGTCAGGTACTTGACGCCCAGCGGTTTACAGGCGCGCACGATTTCCTTGACCCGTTTGGCCCCTGCATGGTGGCCGAACAACCGAGGACGCCCCCGGGCCTGGGCCCAGCGGCCGTTGCCATCCATGATGATGGCCACATGGCGCGGACCTTGCGCAGTGATGTCCTCGGGCATTTGCGTTACACCTGCATGATTTCGGCTTGCTTGTGCTCAAGCGCCGCGTCGACCTGCTTGATGAAACGGTCGGTCAGGTCCTGTACTTCGCCTTCCCAGATCTTCTGGTCATCTTCCGACATGCCAGCGGACTTGGCCTTCTTGATCTGGTCCATGCCGTCACGACGCACGTTGCGGATCGCGACGCGGGCATGTTCGGCATATTGCGCGGCCACCCGTGCCAGCTCTGCGCGGCGTTCCTCGTTCAACTCGGGAATCGGCAGCATCACGATCGTGCCGTTTGTCTGCGGGTTGATGCCGAGGCCGGAATTCATGATCGCCTTTTCCACGGCGCTAACCAGCGACTTGTCCCAGACATTGACCGTCACCATGCGCGGCTCGGGCACGTTGACCGTTCCCACCTGGTTGATCGGGGTCTTCTGACCGTAGGCATCCACCATCACCGGTTCCAGCATCGTTGCCGAAGCCCGCCCGGTGCGCAGCGATGCAAATTCGGTCTTCAACGCCCCCATGGCGCCATCCATGCGGCGGGTCAGGTCGTCGGTATCAATCTCAAAGTCTTCTTCGGACATTGGCTTGCTCTTTTTTTGCCGGGGCCATGCACCCCTGTTTCATTCTGTACTCTAAAGGCTTCACTGGACCTTTGTATAGGTGCCCCGGCCCGCGAGAATGCCCTTGAACCCGCCCGGCTCGTCCAGACCGAAGACGATGATCGGCAGGTTGTTTTCCCGCGCCAGCGCAATTGCGCTGGCATCCATCACCTTCAGACGCTTGGTCAGCACGTCATCATAGCTCACCTGATCATAGCGAGTGGCGTCGTCGTGTTCCTTGGGATCCTTGTCATAGACCCCGTCCACCCCGTTCTTGCCCATGAAGATCGCTTCACAGGCCATCTCGTTGGCACGCAGCGTCGCCGCTGTGTCGGTAGTGAAATAGGGGTTGCCGGTTCCCGCGGCAAATATGCAGACCCGCTTCTTTTCAAGGTGGCGCACCGCGCGGCGACGGATATAGGGCTCGCACACCTCATCCATGCGGATGGCGGAAATCACGCGGGTAAAGACACCTTCGGCCTCAAGAGCCGACTGCATCCCAAGCGCGTTCATGACCGTCGCCAGCATGCCCATGTAGTCGGCCGTGGTGCGCTCCATCCCCTGCGCCGAGCCCTGCAGCCCCCGGAAAATGTTGCCGCCGCCAATCACCATGCAGATTTCGACGCCCATATCATGAACCGATTTCACCTCGCGGGCGATCCGCTGCACCGTAGGGGGATGCAGGCCAAAGCCCTGGTCTCCCATGAGCGCCTCCCCCGAAATCTTGAGCATCACACGGTTGTAGGTGGTCTCGTTCGGGGCGGTGTCGTCGCTCATGTTGCACTTCCTCTGCGCGTCGATTTAGGATCGCGCGCAAAATGTCGGAAAACGCGGTCAGGTTCAATGCGAGAGTTCCCTCAATTCCATGATTTCACGTTTTCGGGCGCCCAATTGCCATGACAGTCCTGCCAGACATTCCCAAAGATCAGCCCGTCCTGATCGCTGGCCCGACTGCCAGCGGCAAAAGCGCGCTTGCGCTCGAGATTGCCGAACGGGGCGGCGGTGTGATTGTCAATGCCGACGCCATCCAGGTGTTTGCCAACTGGCGCGTGCTGACCGCGCGGCCCTCGCAAGAGGATGAGCAGCGCGCGCCACACCTGCTTTACGGGCATGTCCCCTTTGACGCCGAATACTCGGTGGGCCACTGGCTGCGCGAGGTTGCCCCGCTTCTGAAGGGCTCCGAACGCCCCATAATCGTCGGCGGCACCGGCCTCTATTTCACCGCGCTCACACAGGGGTTAGCCGATATTCCAGCCACCCCTCCAGATATTCGCGAAACGGCCAATGCCCGCGTCGCACGAGAAGGGTTCGAAACGCTTCTGGCCGAACTCGATGCCGAAACCGCCACCCGAATCGACCGTCTCAACCCGATGCGCGTGCAACGGGCATGGGAGGTCCTGCAGGCCACGGGTCGTCCATTGGCCGACTGGCAGGACAACACCCCGCCCCCCCTGCTGCCCTTGTCAGAAACGACCGCCATTCTGTTCGACGTGGACAAAGAGTGGCTCAACGCCCGCATTTCCCGCCGATTTGACCTGATGCTGGAACACGGCGCGCTCGACGAGGCCCGCGCCAACCTTGCCACGTGGAATCCGGCCCACCTCTCGGCCAAAGCCATCGGCGCACCTGAACTCGTCGCGCATTTGCAAGGCGCCCTCACGCTGGACGAGGCCCGCATGCAGGCCACGGTGGCAACGCGCCAGTTCGCCAAACGGCAACGCACGTGGTTCCGTTCAAAAATGCGAAACTGGATCAGGTACAGGCCGGAATCCGCCTGACCAAGAATCGACTCGCTTGCCAAAAAACGACATCCGGGGCATCCATAGTGCCCAGATGACCACACGAAATTTACATATCCCGTCATTCATGACGCGTCCGGGCCCGCAACCCCTGCAATCGGCCAAGTCCGAAAGCGTGCCTCGGCATCCCTCTCCGGATCGACCGCTCTCTCAGATCAAGGTGCTGACCATCGCGCAGCTCGTAAAAGGCGAACCCTGGCTTCTGGAACAGCTGCATGTGCGCAACCACCATATTCTGCTCTGGACCACCCGTGGTCAGGGGCGCGTCCTCTTGCACGGACTGCGCCGCGGTTTTGGCCCCCACAATGCGCTCTTCATTCCGGCGGGAAAGCTTCTGGCCTTCGAACTTGGATTGCAGGTTCAGGGCCAGGCGATCCTGATCCCCGATGACGGCCGCGTCACCCTGCCCGACCGTACTCAGCATCTGCGCCTGACTGATGGACTTTCGCAGGCCGAGATGACCGGCATCCTCGATGACATGCGCCGCGAACTGCACGAGGATCGCCCCTTTGTCGCCGAGGCACTCAACGCACAGGCGCATCTCATGTCGATCGCGCTGCGCCGCCAGATCCAGAGCATTGGCCCCCTACCCCCGGCCAAGGCCGCCGAACGACTGGTGCGACGCTTCTGCGATCTCTTGGCGCTCGAATTCCGCTCCGGGCAATCCATGGCCGCCTATGCCGACCAGCTCGACATCACGCCAACCCACCTGACCCGGGTCTGCCGCCAATGCGCCGGACTGACCGCTGCCGATATGCTTTCCCAAATGGTCCAGCACGAAGCCCGCGCCCTTCTGATCCACACTGAAAAGCCGATAAACGAGATTGCCGCGTCGCTCGGGTTCGGCAGCGCGGCCTATTTCACGCGGTTTTCGCAACAGCACTTCGGCCACGCACCCAGCCAGATTCGCAAACAGGCCCAGGGCGACCGCCCCCGTATCTGATCACGCCTGCGAGCCCCTCATTTGCCAAATTCGACACCGGCGATGTCGTTTTTTGCCCCTTAAATGACGATAGCAACCGTTGACGTAACGCCAATTCTGTTGCCGAATGAAGCTCATAACCAAAACAGATGCCGCATCCGACGGCATCACATAACAAAATCGCTTGTTCAGCACGCGACATGGCACGCCGGGGGATAATCGTTGCCAATACGCCAGCCAGACCACTGTTACCGCATCTGCGGCGTCGTTCTTTTCGATCTCACACGCCCCCTTGCACGGGCATTCTGCCCCGCTTGCTGCTGAACAATAACTGACACAGGGGGCGCCCTTGCGGGCGATCCCGTCCTTGCCACCAGCGCTTTCACCCCGGCTCTCGGGACGCGGGCGCGGTCTAAAGAACAGGGAACCACATGGGACTATTCATACTTAGGCGGTTCGGAATGATGTTGCTCACGGCAATCTGCCTGACCTACATCGTTTTCTTCCTGACCAACCTGTACCCCAATCTTGAAAAACTGGCCAAGACCCAGGGCAACTTCCGCATGTCGGAAGAAGCCGTCGCCAGCTATCTCGGGGATCGCGGCTACCTTCAGCCCACCCCGATCAAGTACCTGCAATGGCTCGGAGTTCTGCCGGGCCACGCGATGACCAAGGAAGACGGATCCGTCGTCGGCAAATGTGTCCGCCCGGGCGTGGCGCCCGAGGATACCCCGCGTTACTGCGGCATCCTGCAGGGCGACTGGGGCTTTTCGACCGTGGCCAAGGAACCTGTTGCCAATGTTCTGGGCTCTCGTCTGGCCAATACAGGCAAGCTGATGTTCTGGGTCATGGTGGTCATGGTGCCCTCGGCCCTGATCATCGGCGTGTTGGCGGGCATGAACGAAGGCTCGCGCACCGACCGCACCCTGTCGACCGCCTCGATCCTGTCAACGGCAACACCTGAATATGTCTCCGGCGTGATCTTCATCGCGCTTCTGGCCTCAACCCGGAACGGGATTGGGCCGTGGCTGCACGAGATGGGGCTGATCGAGGGCAAGGCGCTTTTCAAGGGCACCGCAAAAACGGCGATGGACAAGGTGACCTTCGAGAATTTCACCCTGCCCGTGCTGACCGTAGCGCTTTACGGCATGGGCTATATCGCCCGCATGACACGCGCCTCCATGGCCGAGGTCATGACGGCACAGTATATCCGCACCGCGCGGCTCAAGGGCGTCAGCTTCCGCAATATCGTGATGAAACACGCGCTCCGGAACGCGCTGATCGCGCCCTTCACCGTCATCATGCTGCAGTTCCCATGGCTGCTCAACGGCGTGGTGATCGTGGAAACACTGTTCTCCTATACCGGCTTCGGCTGGCAGCTGGTGAACGCAGCCGGCAACAACGATATCGAGATGCTTCTCGCGGTCTCGGTGGTCTCGGTCTTCGTGGTTCTGGTCACGCAGCTGATCTCGGATATCGGCTACGTCTACCTCAACCCACGCATCCGGATTTCATAAGGGAGGGTCTGAGACATGGAACCACTTACCTGGACAGGCTCTTTCGGCGCAATCGTCGATCCGGTCTTCACCCTCGTCGCCTATATCTTCATCGCCGCCGTGGTGCTGCAGATCATCGGCTCATACCTCCTTCCGCCCGTGAGCGAAGTGATCAATGCCGATGGCACCATCGGGCGCGGAACAGGCCCAAACGCGATGATCGGCTTGGGCGTGAAATACAGCCTCCTGGCGCTGGTTGCGCTGGTGCTGCTTTACATCCTGGCCGGCATGTTCACGCCGCTTGGAACGGTTGGCATTGTCGGCGCGCTCGCCGCCCAGTTCGCCCCGGTCTGGATTGCCCTCGTGGTGACGTTCCTGCTGTCAATCACCTACAAGCGCAGGCTTGGGCTTTATGGCAAGCTGTTTGACAGCATGATCGGCATGATCGGTTTCGGCCTTCTGATGTTCTGGTTTTACACGGCGCTGTTTGTCGGGCTTTTCGACATGATCGCGGTGCATGACCCCCTGACCCAGCTCTCGGGCATGAAGAACAAGGTGCCGGGCACGCCATTGCGCAATCTCGAAGAAGGGGTCTATCCCTATTACCTTCTGGGTGGCGACAACCTTGCCCGCGACGTGTTCAGCCGCATGGTGCACGGGTCGGTCATCGTGATCGTGATTGCGCCCTTCGCGACACTGTTCGCCTTCATGGTCGGGATTACGCTGGGCCTTCCAGCGGGGTATTTCGGCGGCAAGCTCGACGCCTTCCTGTCGTTTCTTGCCAATCTCGTGCTGGCCTTCCCGGTAATCCTGCTGTTCTACCTTCTGGTGACACCGGAAATCGTGGCAACCGGCATCCCGAACTACATGGCCATGGTGCTTTTTGCCTTCCCGATCATCTTTGTCGGCGTATTGCTGAACTCGCGGTTCTACACCCGCCCCAAACTGCGCACGCCGCTTTTGTCAGCGATCCTGCTGGTGATGATCTGGCTCTATCTTTCAGCGATTTCCGCGCCGGGCACGGTGATCAACGTGCTGCCGGGCTTCATGGATCTCTTCAACATCAACTCAGGGATATTGGTGGTGTTCGTGTCGGTGGTCTTCGTGAACTCGCCCACGGTGTTCCGCATCGTGCGCGGGCTGGTGATGGACATACAGACCCGCGACTACGTCGCCGCCGCCCAGACCCGTGGCGAGGGTCCATGGTACATCATGCTGTGGGAGATCCTGCCCAATGCGCGCGGCCCTCTGATCGTCGATTTCTGCCTGCGTATCGGCTACACCACGATCCTTCTCGGGACACTGGGCTTCTTTGGCCTTGGCCTGCCGCCCGAAAGCCCGGACTGGGGGACCACGATCAACGATGGACGCAAGCTGTTGTCGATCTATCCGCACCCCGCGATCGTGCCGGCACTGTCCTTGCTGAGCCTTGTGCTGGGCCTGAACCTGCTGGCCGACGGCTTGCGCGAAGAAAGCCTGAGAGACTGATACCTTCGGTGGCCGGGGGGCCAGCCCCCCGGTCCCCCGGAGTATTTCAGGCAAAATGAAGACATACAGGGCGCATGCCCACCGCTCCAACAGGGAGAACGGAACATGAGCAAGTTGGCAGATTATGATGGCCCGATCCTTGAGATCGACAAGCTGTCCATCTCCTTTTTTACCCGCCTGCGCGAGATCCCCGCAGTGATGGATTTCTCGGTCCGGGTGCAACCGGGCGAGGCCGTGGGCCTTGTCGGGGAATCCGGTTGCGGCAAATCCACCGTGGCGCTGGGCGTCATGCAGGACCTAGGCAAGAACGGCAAGATCGTCGGCGGCACCATCAAGTTCAAGGGCCGCGATCTTTCGGAAATGAGCGCTGACGAGCTGCGCGACATTCGCGGCAACGAGATCGCCATGATCTATCAGGAGCCCATGGCCTCGCTGAACCCCGCGATGAAGATCGGCAAGCAGCTCATGGAAGTGCCGATGATCCACGAGGGGATCGGCGAAAAAGAGGCGCGGGACCGTGCACTCGAGGTGGTCACGGATGTGCGCCTGCCCGATCCGGAGCGGATGCTCAATTCCTTCCCGCACCAGCTTTCGGGCGGCCAGCAGCAGCGGATCGTGATCGCGATGGCGCTGATGTCCAAACCGGCGCTCCTGATCCTTGATGAACCCACCACCGCGCTTGATGTCACCGTCGAGGCGGCGGTCGTGGAACTGGTCAAGGATCTGGGCAAGAAATACGGCACGTCGATGCTCTTCATCTCGCACAATCTCGGCCTTGTGCTTGAAACCTGTGATCGCCTCTGTGTGATGTATTCCGGCGAAGCGGTCGAGCGCGGCTCGATCGAAGATGTGTTCGACAACATGCAGCACCCCTATACGCAGGCGCTGTTCCGATCTATCCCACTTCCCGGAGCGGACAAGAATGCGCGCCCGCTGGTGGCGATTCCGGGCAACTTCCCTTTGCCCCACGAACGCCCGCCGGGGTGTAACTTTGGCCCGCGCTGTGACTATTTCGAGGAAGGACGCTGTGATGCCCAGGACATTCCAATGGTGAATGTCAAAGGCTTCGAGCGCCATTCAACCCGTTGTCTTAAATCCGAGGAGATCGACTGGAACGCCCCGATCACCATGGGTGAGCAAAAGGAAAAGGCCGAGGTCGGCAAGGTTGTTCTCAAGATGGACAATCTCAAGAAATACTACGAAGTGGCGGCCAATGCCCTCTTTGGCGGCGGCGACAAGAAGGTGGTCAAGGCCAACGAAACCCTGTCCTTCGAGGCACGCGAATCCGAAACGCTGGCCATTGTCGGCGAGTCGGGGTGCGGCAAATCCACCTTTGCCAAGGTGCTGATGGGGTTGGAAACAGCCACCGACGGGCAAATCCTCCTTGATGGGAACAACATCGAACAAACCCCAATCCAGAAACGCGACACCAAGACGGTGGCCGACGTGCAGATGGTGTTCCAGAACCCGTTTGATACGCTGAACCCGTCGATGACCGTGGGCCGCCAGATCATGCGCGCCCTGGAAATCTTCGGCGTTGGAGAGTCCGAAGCCGACCGGCGTAAGCGCATGCTGGAACTGCTCGACCTCGTCAAACTGCCTCGCGCCTTTGCCGATCGCATGCCGCGCCAGCTTTCGGGCGGACAGAAACAGCGTGTCGGCATCGCCCGCGCCTTTGCGGGCGGGGCCCGCATCGTGGTGGCAGACGAGCCTGTCTCGGCGCTGGACGTGTCGGTGCAGGCCGCCGTGACCGACCTCTTGATGGAAATCCAGCGCGAGGAAAAAACCACGCTGCTCTTCATTTCCCATGACCTTTCCATCGTGCGTTATCTCAGCGATCGGGTCATGGTCATGTATCTTGGCCACGTGGTCGAGATGGGATCCACCGACCAGGTTTTTGCGCCCCCCTATCACCCTTATACCGAGGCGCTGCTCTCGGCGGTGCCGATTGCCGATACGTCCGTGGAGAAGGAGCACATCGTTCTTGAGGGCGACATTCCTTCGGCCATGAACCCGCCGCCGGGCTGCCCCTTCCAGACGCGCTGCCGCTGGAAATCCGAGGTGCCCGGGGGCCTGTGTGAGCAAGAGGTACCGCCCGTCCGCCAGCTCGCCGAAGGCCATCAGGTCAAATGCCACCTCGCGGATGATATTCTTGCGCGCATGACCCCAGTGATCAAGATCGCGGCCGAGTAACGCAAGGCCAACCGCTCAAAGCGCAAATGCCGTGCCATGCGTGCGGCAGTCGCGCGCTATGACCGCGTCCCAGAACCGGTCCTCAGCAAGAGAGCGCGCACCGAGGCGCCGGGCGATGCAGATGTTCCACGTCATCGTTCGGTGCAACCGGATTGGGCGCAGATCACCCTGGGCGACATGCTCGGCAAAGGTTTCAGCCATGCCGCCAACAACCATGGTGCTGGTCTGGCAAAGCGCGGCAAGAAACGCATAATCGTCACATTGCACCTGTGGCAGACGTCGCGTCTTTCCCCCTTCCGCCGCGTCGTCGTCCAGCATCGAGCTCAGCGCGGCCTGCCAGTGCTTGTGGAGAAATGGCGAGCCCAGAGGATATTCGCGCAACACGTCAGCCAGATGATGTGGACCATCCCGATGTAGGGGATGATTGCGACCGGCGACAAAAACAACCGGTCGCTTGTCCAGCACCTGTATCTCGATCTGGTCGGTCCATGGCGTATGCGTCAGATCGCCGACAAAGATGTCCAGTTCTCCGCGTTCCAGCTGGGCAATCGGTTCCTCTGCCGCACCAACCGTGATCTGGCTTTGAAGGTCGGGCATGTCCGACATCATATCGCTCAGGATCGGCGCGACGATGGTGCGGGTGGTCAGCGGTCCGCAGCCGATGACAAGCCTTGCCCCGCCACCATCAACCAACGCATCCGCCTTGTTGTGAAACCGTCCCAGATCATCCAACAGCCGCTCGGCCAGCGGCAGGAAGGCGCGCCCACTCGCCGTTAGCGCAAAGCCCATTCGGCCTCTTGTGAACAGGACCATGCCAAGCTCGTCCTCGGCACGTTGAACGATGCGCGACAGAGTGGCGTTTGACACCCCCAAAGCACGCGCACTGTCCTGAAGGCGACCTGTTTGCGCCAGGCTGAGGATTGCCTTCAAGGGAGTTTCGTCAATCATGGCCCGCCCTATCATTTCACTTTTTCTCTCGTTCCTTTCATAATGCGAAACAATTGCATCGGCAAATTGAGAGGTGGCGGCCCGAAAGCTAGGCTTCCATTCAAGTCGCCGAATGTGCGGCCCTTCATCAATTCATTCCACAGGATTCCGACATGCGACATATCTCATTGTCCAGTCTGATGCGCCCCTTGGCCGCCGGCCTTGGGCTGCTGGTGACATTCACCGTCTCAGCGCACGCACAGGACAAGCCGAACATCCTCGTCATCATGGCAGACGATGTTGGTTGGGCCAGCCTTGGCAGCTATCATCAAGGTGTCAAAAGCATCGAAACGCCCAACCTCGACACCCTGGCGGCACAGGGCACGCGCCTGACAGATTATTATGCCCAGCCTTCATGCACGGCCGGTCGGTCTGCCTTCATCACGGGGCAATTTCCGGTGCGCACCGGTATGCACACCGTGGGTTTGCCCGGCGATCCGGTCGGCCTTGCGCCCGAAGATCCAACCCTTGCCAACATGCTGAAATCACTGGGCTATACCACGGGCCAGTTCGGCAAGAACCATTTGGGGGATCAGAACCGCTTCCTGCCAACCAACAAGGGGTTCGACGAATATTGGGGCTGGCTCTATCACCTCAATGCGATGGAATACACGACCGACCCGGACTGGCCGGATGATCCGGAGTTCGCGGCCCAGTTTGGACCTCGCAACATCATCCACGCCTGGGCAACCGAGGAAGAGGACGAAACCGTCGATCCCCGGTGGGGCAAGGTCGGCAAACAACGTATCGTGGATGACGGCCCCGCCCCGCCCAAACGTCAGAAAACGCTCGAAGACGAAGTGACGGCCAAAACACTCGATTTCATAAACCGCGCCGTGGACAGCGAGACGCCGTTCTTTGTCTGGATGGCCCCGGCCCGCGCGCATGTCTGGACCCATCTCAGCCCGAAATACGAGGCGATGCTGGGGAACGGTCGCGGGCTTCAGGACGTCGTGATGAAGGAACTTGACGACAATGTCGGCAAGGTACTGGGACACCTGGACGAACTGGGCATCTCCGACAACACCCTTGTCGTTTTCACCTCGGACAATGGTCCCGAAACCATGACTTGGCCGGATGGCGGCACCACGCCCTTCCACGGCGAAAAAGGCACAACCTGGGAAGGCGGCTTCCGTGTTCCGGCCATCATCCGGTGGCCCGGCAAGGTGCCCGCGGGTGTCGTCGCCAATGGTATCTTTGACGGTCTGGACTGGATGCCCACCCTTGTCGCCGCCGCTGGTGGCCCCGAGGACCTGCCCGCGCGTCTGAAAGAGGGCTACGAAGGTTACAAGGTGCATCTCGACGGCTATAACCAGATGTCCTTCCTGACGGGTGAAACCGGCTCCAACCGGAACGAGATCATCTATTACGAAGGCACAAACCTGCAGGCGGTGCGCTATCGCGACTGGAAGGCGCATTTCGTGATCCAGGAAAAAGGCTGGGCCGGCCCCAAGGAAGAGCTGAACGCGCCGCTGTTGTTCAATCTCCGGCGCGACCCCTATGAAAAAGCGGCCGAGGAATCGGGCATGTATACCCGCTGGATGGGTAACAAGATGTGGGCCTTTGGCCCAGCGGCCCGGCTTGTGCAGGCGCATCTGGGCACCTTCGCGAATTTCCCCCCGCGCGGTTCCGCCGTCAAGAACGAGGCGCATGTTCAGGAACAGACTGCATCCGAAGGCGGCTTCTCGCAATAAGCCGCCCACCACTCCCAAAAAACGCGCCGCCCCTGCAAGGGGCGGCGCTTTTCCTTGCCAGAGTCCGCACTCCGGCCTAGCCTTCGCCCATGACCCGTTTTGCCCCCCTGCCCGAACCGCCCTATTACGCTGTCATCTTCACCGCGCAACGACGCGAGGGGGATCAGGGCTATGGCGCCATGGCAGACAGGATGGTGGAACTTGCCGCCGGCCAGCCGGGCTATATCGGCATCGAATCCACGCGCGACGCGGATGGCCTCGGCATCACCGTCAGCTATTGGCAGGACGAGGCCGCGCTTAAGGCCTGGAAACAGGTCTCCGAGCATCTTCTGGCACAAAAACTGGGCAAGACCCGCTGGTACGAGCATTACACCCTGCGCGTCGCCAAGGTCGAACGCGCCTATGACGGCCCCGAGGGGCGGTAGGATCAGCAGATCCTAGTCCTCAAGCAGGTGCTCATATTGCGCATCCGTCAGGGTTCTCAGAAACGCCACGATCGCGTCGATATCGCGCTCAGAAAGGGCTTCCCCTTCGGTTAGCTCTCCCACCGCCAGCGTCATGAACACCTCCGGCAGCGCCCACGGCTCACCGGTTTCCGGGTTGACCTGCCACTTGCGTCGCTTGGACTGGTACTTGTTGTAAAACCGGACCGCCGTGCGCAGGTCGGTGAACACGCCATTATGCATGTACGGCCCCGTCACCGCGACGTTGCGCAGGGTCGGCACCCGGAACCGACCAGCCTCTGCCGGATGATCAACACCCGGATTGTCCAGCAATCCCGCGTCCCGTCCGGCCCGCCCATGAGCGGCGCGCACGGCTTTGTTCACCGGAATACCGATATTGTGATACTCGAAGCTCGTGAAAATTTCGCCCGGATCATCAGCACGCGGAGATGACTGATGGCACAGGCTGCAATTCGTGGCCTCCGGGTCAAAGAACAAGTCCCGGCCCCGTTTTTCCTGACGGCTAAGCGTGGCCTCTCCTCGCAAAGAGCGGTCATACTTGCTGTCAAAGGGCGAAAACGGCTCCGTGCGCTCAAAGGCGGCAATGGCTTGCGTCATCGCCGCGAACCCGGTGTCCGGTGTGGTCAACACACCCGCCCCAAACGCTTCTTCAAAGGCCAGCACGTACTCCCGATCCGCCGCCAGCCGCGCCACGACCGCCGCCCGGTCCGGCATGGCCATTTCCAGCGGATTGAGCGGCGGTCCCCCGGCCTGCTCTTCCAGCGTCGCCGCCCGACCGTCATGAAACAGCCCGCCCACATAGCGCCCCGCCCCGTTGCGATGAAACGCGGGAACATGGGCCGCATAGCCCAGCGTCGGCGCATTTCGATCCCCAAGCGAAACCCCGTCATCCCCCAACGACACAGCCCGCCCCACGATGGTCTCGCGCGGATCGGTGAAGGCGTGCGCCGGGTCGTGACAGGTGGCACAGGATTGCGTTTCATTCAGCGACAGGCGCGTTTCAAAGAACAGCCGTTCCCCTAATGCCGCAAGACGGGCTTCGCGCGGCTCGGCCAGACCGTTTCCCACCAGCCCCAGCGCAAAAGCACTCAACAAGACAAACCCGCGCATCACCGCTCCTTCTCTGTCCGGAGCCGTTCTATCAGGTCCTGCAAAAGGGGAATTGATATCCGTCAAACGGCGCGTCAGAGCCCGAGGATCACACGCACGTAATTCTGGGTTTCCTTGTAGGGCGGCACGCCGCCATATTTTGTCACCGCTTCCGGCCCCGCGTTATACGCCGCCAACGCAAGCCGCCACGAACCGAACTTGCGGTATTGCTGGCTGAGATAGCGCGCGCCACCCTCAAGGTTCTGCTGCGGGTCCAGAGGGTCCACCCTCAGAACCCTTGCCGTCTCGGGCATCAGCTGCGCCAGCCCCAGCGCGCCCTTGTGCGATTTGGCCGAAGCGTTCCAGCCGGATTCCTGCTGAACCAGTTTCAGGAATAGATCCACTGGCACCCCATGCAGCGCCGCTGCCTGCCGCGCCATGGCCAGATAGGGGCCGTTGTACTTTCCCTTGAAACGCCCATCACCCCATTTCGAGGGGGTATAAACCGGCTTGGGTTTGAGACGTACCGAGTTCTTGTATTGCTCAGACGCCCGCCCATCCAGAAGCTTGGTCTGGTTCTTGAACAGCCGCGCCTGCGACTTGGTTGAAAACGCGCTCTGCGCCAGCGCCGGAGACGCTGCCAGCAAGGCTGCAACCACTATACCACTCACTTTCCACGACATGACTTTGTCTGTCCCACCCGTGTTTTGCGGTGATTTATAACATTTTATCGGGAAATTTCCAGATCAACCGCACGGCCCCTGCGCCCTATGGCCGAAATTCGCCACGGCAATTGCGCGGCCAAAGGGGTTTTCCACAAGAATCGACTTCCCATTTGGCAGGGGCAATGGTGTATGGTGCCCTGAACAAAGCAATACAGATTCCGAGGGAGACAGGCGCATGGCCGGATCGGTGAACAAGGTAATTCTCGTGGGCAACCTGGGGCGCGACCCCGAGGTGCGCAGCTTCCAGAACGGCGGCAAGGTCTGCAATCTGCGCATTGCCACCTCTGAGACATGGAAAGACCGCAACACCGGCGAACGCCGCGAACGGACCGAGTGGCACTCCGTGGCCATTTTCCAGGAAGGGCTCGTGCGCGTGGCCGAGCAATACCTGCGCAAAGGTTCCAAGGTTTACATCGAAGGCCAGCTTCAGACCCGCAAATGGCAGGACCAGTCCGGTCAGGACCGTTATTCGACCGAAGTTGTTCTGCAGGGCTTCGGCGGCACGCTGGTCATGCTCGACGGGCGCAGTGGCGGCGGCGATCAGGGCGGCTATGGCGGCGGTTCGCAGGGCGGCTACGACCAGGGCAACTATGGCGGCGGCTACGATCAGGGCGGCGGGAATTTTGGCGGCGGCAACCAGGGTGGCTCGGCCCCCTCGCGCGACCTTGACGACGAAATCCCGTTCTAAGCGGACCTGACACATGACCGGTTTTCCCGATTTCGCGGCGGCGCTGCAGGCGCGTCTTGTCACCTATTGCGCCATCGACAGCCAAAGTGACGAAAACGCGACAACGCAACCCAGCACCGCGATTCAGCTCGACATGTCCCGGCATCTCGTGGCCGAGCTGGAGCGGATCGGGGCATCGGACATCACCCTGACCCCCTATGGCGCGGTCCTCGCCACGGTGCCCGCCACCGTGGCCGACGCGCCAACCATCGGCTTTTGCGCCCATGTCGATACCGCGCCCCAGTTTAACGCGACCGGGGTGAAACCACGCGTGCATGCGAATTGGGACGGGTCCGACATCACCTACCCGGACGCGCCCGATCTGGTGCTCAGCCCCTCCAAATCGGACTACCTTGCCTCCAAGGTCGGGGATGACATCATCACGGCTTCCGGCCTGACGCTGCTTGGCGCGGATGACAAGGCCGGCGTGGCGATCATCATGACCATGGCCGAGTACCTGCTTACCACACCGGGCCTCGAACATGGCAAGGTGCGGCTTGCCTTCACGCCGGACGAAGAGATCGGGCGCGGTGTCGATCCACAACTTCCCACCGATTTCGATGTCGATTTCGCCTATACGCTCGACGGCGCCCGCGTGGGCGAGATCGAGTTCGAAGGCTTTTCCGCCGACGGCGCCTTGGTCAAGGTAACAGGCGTGTCCGCCCATCCCGGCTATGCCAAGGACAAGCTGGTCAATGCGCTGCACGTCGCCGCGCATATCGTGGCCGATCTCGACAAGCCCGGCGAAACCCCCGAAACCACGTCCGATCGTGAAGGCTTCATCCATGTCTACGGGCTCGAAGGCGGCTCGGCCGAGGCCGAGATTCGCTTCATCCTGCGTGATTTCGAACGCGAAGGCCTCGACGCCCGCCGCACCCGCCTCAAGAATGCCTGCGCCGCTGCCGAGGCCGCCTTCCCCGGCGCAACCGTGACCTGCGAGATCACCAAGCAATACCGCAACATGCGCTACTGGCTCGAAGAGGACATGACCCCGGTCGACATTGCCCAAGATGCCTATCGCGCCGAAGGGATAACGCCTAAGCCGGGGATCATCCGGGGCGGCACCGACGGCTCGCGCCTGACCGAACTGGGCGTGCCCTGCCCCAACCTCTTCACCGGCATGCAGGACATTCACGGCCCGCTTGAATGGATCAGCGTTCAGGACATGGTGCTTTCGACCCGGATCTGTGCCCAGCTCGTTCAGATCGCCGCCAAGCACGGCTGACACAGCTTTCCATGACCAAAAAAAACGCCGGAGGATCATTCCTCCGGCGTTTTTGTATTGCAACCGCCCGCTTCAGCGGGCCCGCCAGCCTGTTCCCTCGATGGGAACAGGCTCGCGCCTTTGGTTCAGCTTTCGTCCCCAAACCCATAGGTTTCGGTGACATAGTCGATATCCTTGTCACCCCGCCCCGACAGGTTGATCAGGATCGACTTGCCCGGATGGTTCTTTGCTTCGCGCATGGCAAAGGCCACCGCATGCGCGCTTTCCAGCGCCGGGATGATGCCTTCATGGCGCGACAACGCATAAAACGCGTTCAGCGCCTCCTTGTCATCCGCGGCCACGTAATTCGCCTTGCCGGTCCGGTAAAGATGCGCATGCTCCGGCCCGACACCGGGGTAATCCAGCCCCGAGGCCACCGTGTGCACCGGCGCAGGTTCGCCGTTTTCGTCCTTGAGCAGCATGGTGCGGAAACCGTGAATGTCACCGTCTTCGCCATAGGTGATCGTCGCCGCGTGATCGCCCAGCTTGGACGACGTGCCAAGCGGCTCAACCCCGTAAAGCGCCACGTCCTCGTCCTCGATGAACCCGGCAAAGATGCCCATCGCGTTCGATCCGCCCCCGACACAGGCCGCCACGATATCGGGCAGGTTCCCGGTCATCTCAAGGAACTGCTCGCGCGCCTCGATGCCCACTATATGCTGGAAATCCCGCACCATCATCGGGAAGGGATGCGGCCCCACCACCGAACCGATTGCAAACAGCGCCGTGTCGGCCTGAGGCACATAAGACTGGAACGCCGAATCCACCGCTTCCTTGAGCGACCGCCCACCAAAGCCCACCGGCACCACTTCGGCACCCAGCAGCTTCATCCGCGTGACGTTCGGCGCTTCCTTGGCGATGTCGATCTCGCCCATGTGGATTTCGCATTCCATGCCGAAATAGGCCGCCGCCGTGGCCAGCGCCACGCCATGCTGCCCGGCGCCGGTTTCCGCCATCAGCTTGGTCTTACCCATATGCTTGGCGAGCAAGGCTTCGGCCATGCAATGGTTGAGCTTGTGCGCCCCGGTATGGTTCAGGTCTTCGCGCTTGGCATAGATCTGCGCGCCCCCGGACATGTCACTCAGGTTCCGCAGATACGAAACCGGCGTCGGCCGCCCCTGGAAATGCTTTCGCACGTAACGCAGGTCTCGAATGTACTCTGCCGAGTTCGAAATCTTGGCATAGGCCTCGGCGATCTCCTTGAAATGCGGCTCCAGAACCGGCGGCAGCATCGCGCCACCATACTCCCCGAAATAGCCTTCCGCGTTCGGTGTCGATTTCAAATAAGATGACATTCAGCTTCTCCCAAAAATTCAGTCCACGGCACTTTGACTGTTTTTTGGGCAACCGTGATAAGACGTTTTGACGCGGTCGCCCAAGGGGCCACCGCGAGCACCTCAGCAGCGCGCCAGCTCTTCCCGCAGCAAGGTCAGGACCGTCTCGCGCGGCACATCCGCCGTCACGAAGGCCTCGCCAATCCCGCGCGCCAGAATGAAACGCAACTGCCCGTCGACCACCTTCTTATCCTGCCCCATCAGGTCAAGAAGCACTTCGGCCTCCGGCAAGTCGCCGGGAATATCCTTGAGATCGACCTTCATGCCCATTTCGGACAGATGCTGACGCACCCGGCTCGGATCTTCCTGCGAACACAGGCCCAGCCGATACGAAAGCTCGAACGCCAGCGCACAGCCAATCGCCACGCCCTCACCATGCAAGAGCCGGTCGCCATAGCCAGTTGCCGCTTCCAGCGCGTGACAGAAAGTATGGCCAAGGTTCAACAGCGCCCGATCCCCCTGTTCGGTCTCGTCGCGCATCACGATCTCGGCCTTCATCTCGCAGGAGCGTTTCACCGCCGCGATCCGCGCGCCCATGTCACCCGCCGCCAGTGCAGGCCCCTGCTCTTCAAGCCACTCGAAGAAATTGCTATCCCCCAGCAGCCCGTATTTCACCACCTCGCCGTACCCGGCAAGGAAATCGCGCGGCGTCAGTGTGCCCAGCACCTCGGTATCCGCCAGCACCAGCGTGGGCTGATGAAACGCCCCGATCAGGTTCTTGCCCTGCGGCGCGTTGATCCCGGTCTTGCCCCCCACCGAACTGTCGACCTGCGCCAGAAGGCTCGTCGGGATCTGTACAAAGCCCACGCCCCGACGCAAAACCGACGCCGCAAATCCCGTGAGATCGCCTATCACCCCGCCGCCAAGCGCAACCACGAGGTCACGCCGCTCAACCTTCTGCTCCAGCAGCCATTCCACCGTGCGCTCAAAATGCGGCCAGCTTTTGGTGCTTTCGCCCGCGGGCAGCACAATCGCCTCGCAGGCAATCCCTTCTGCAGCCAGTCCCGCCCGCAAGCCCTCAAGATGCAGTGCGGCGACATTCTCATCGGTGACAACACAGACCTGCTTGCGCTTGAGAAACGGCGCGATCAGCGCGCCGGACCGCGCCAGAAGCCCCGGCCCGATGTGAATGTCATAGGCGCGCCCCTCTAGGCCGACATGCACCGTTTCCATCATGCGTCATTCTCCACCAAAACATCCGGGCGCGTCTTCAGCGCCTCAATCACCCGCTCTGCGGTCTGTTCAATTGAAAACCCGGCCTGCGTGGCGACGGGCAACTCCGCCAGCTGGTAAAACGGCACCCGCGCGGCAAAAATCTCTTCCAGCGTCTTGCGCGGGTTCGATGTACGCAACAGTGGGCGCGTGTCCTTGTGCCTGACCCGGGTCCACAACAGGTCCACATCCGCATTCAACCAGACCGCCACGCCCTTCTCGGCAATCATCGCCCGGTTGCCCTCGGCGAGGTAGGCCCCGCCCCCGGTCGACAGGATGCAGCGTTCGCTTTCCAGCAGTCGTTCGATCACCTGGCTTTCCTTGGCGCGGAAAAACGGCTCGCCATCGCGGGCGAATATTTCGGCGATGGTCATGTTGGCGGCTTTCTCGATCTCGGCATCCGAATCCAGAAACGCCACGCCCAGCTTGGCGGCCAGAGCGCGCCCTACGGCGGTTTTTCCGGCGCCCATCATGCCGACAAGCACAACCGTCTTTTTCAATTCATAGCCCATGAACCGCCCATCACTGACCCCTGATCGGCCAAGCCTCGCTCATATTTCACGATTTCGCACTGAATGACGTGATCTTGGCCAAAAGGCCAGTTATATGTTGGAAAAAAATGGGCAGGAAAATTGAGGGCAATCATGGGCAAACTGATCCGTGCAATTCTGGGACTGGTACTGTTGGCGATCATCGCCCTTGTGGCCTATGCCTATATCGGCCCGATCTTCGGCGCCGATTTCTCGGCGCCCCAAAGCGAAACGCGCATTCCCGTGGAACTGCATGGTAACTAAGCCCATCCTGCTCGCGGCGCTGGCCGCGCTTGTCCCTGTCACTCCGCTCTTGGCCGAGGACGCTCCGCTCTCGGCCATCGAATGGCTGAACCCAACCCCAACGGTGACGCTCGACATGGGCCTGCCCATTGCCGAGCCCCCGGTGAGCGAAGGCGTCGCCACGCCTGCCATCGACGTCACGTCGCTTGATCAGGAAGGGCGCGATTCGGTCGGTCTCCTGCCGTCCTCGGTGACCGGCCTGCCCAGCACGCTCTGGTCCAATTCCAACGCATCGCGTCTGGCCGACATGGTTCATGACCAGCGCGCCGAGGTCGTTCCTGCGATGCAGGCGCTGCTCTACACCCTGCTTCTGGCCGAGGCCAATGCACCGCTTGACGCCGGAACGGCCAATGAATTGCTTCTGGCCCGCGTAGACAAGTTGGTCGAAATGGGTGCCTTGGAACAGGCCGCCGCCCTGCTCGAGCGTGCAGGCCCCGACACGCCGTCACTCTTTGCCCGCTGGTTCGACGTGACACTTCTGATGGGAGAAGAAAATGCCGCCTGCGAGGCGTTGACCGCGGCACCGCACCTCGCCCCGGGGTACGGCGCACGTATCTTCTGTACCGCCCGCGCGGGCGATTGGCGCGCCGCGGCCCTGACGCTCGACACCGCCAAGGCGCTGGGCCTCATTTCCGAGGAAATGGACGCCCTCTTGCTGCGCTTCCTCGATCCTGATCTCTTTGAAGGTGAACCTCTGCTGGTCGCGGCCACCACCCCGAGCCCACTCAAGTTCCGCCTCTACGAAGCCATCGGCGAGGGCCAGACCACCACCACCCTGCCGCGCCCCTATGCCCATGCCGATCTGCGCGATACCGCTGGCTGGAAAGCCCAGCTCGAGGCCGCCGAACGGCTGGCCCGCACCTCCGCCCTGCATGAAAACCGCCTTCTCGGAATCTACACCGAACGTAAACCGGCCGCGTCGGGCATGATCTGGGACCGGGTCTCGGCCCTTCAGGCGTTTGACCGCGCCATGACCAACCGCGATGCCGGACGCGTTGCGGAAACCCTGCCCGGCGCATGGGCGGCAATGCAGCAGGTGCATCTGGAAACCCCCTTTGCCCGGCTTTACGGCAGCGCCCTGCTCACGCTCCCCTTGCAGGGCGTGACCGCCCGACAGGCCCGCGACATCGCGCTCTTGTCCGCCGAATACGAACGTGCCGCCCATGCCGGACCGCGCGATTTCCTCGCTGGTCTCGCGCTGGGTATGCCGCCCCGCCTGCCCCAGGACCGCACGCACCGTGCCATTGCCGATGCCTGGCACGGCGCAGGTGTACCACAGGAAATCTCGACCATGCTCGCACGGGGGCAACTGGGCGAAGCCATCCTGCACGCCATGGCGCTCATGGATGACGGGGCCGCGGGCGATCTTGGCGCCCTAACCGAGGCGCTGGCCACCCTGCGCGCCGTCGGTCTCGAAGACACGGCCCGGCGCGCCGCCCTGCAGGTGGCGCTGCTCGATACACGGGGGTGATGCATGGACAACCTGAACTGGATATCGACCTTTCTTGACGCTCAGGCCGCCGACCTCGGCGCGGCCCGGAACACGCAGCTGGCCTATGCCCGCGACCTGCGCGCCTTTTCCGACTGGGCCAAGGGCAAGGGTCTGGATTTCGCCGCGATCCAGCGCAGCGACATCGAAGCTTACCTCGTCGCCTGTGACGCCGAAGGGCTGGCCCAATCCACCCGCGCCCGCCGCCTCTCCGCGATCAAACAACTCTATCGTTTCGCCTTCGAAGAAGGCTGGCGCAACGACAACCCCGCGATCCAGATCAAGGGGCCGGGCCGGTCCAAACGTTTGCCAAAGACGCTCGATGTGCTTGAGGTCGATCGCCTGATCGACGCGGCCCGCACCACGGGCCGCTCCGAAACCGACCGCCTGCGCAACACTTGCCTGATGCAACTCCTTTATGCCACGGGCATGCGCGTCACCGAGCTCGTAAGCCTGCCGGTCTCCGCCGCGCGCGGCGATCCACGTATGCTGCTGGTCATGGGCAAAGGCTCCAAAGAGCGCATGGTGCCGCTCTCGCCCCCCGCGCGGACGGCGCTCGCGGCATGGCTCAAAACCCGCGATGCCGCCGAAGACGCGCGCCGGGCCGATGGGCACGCACCGTCGCGCTTCCTCTTCCCCTCGCGCGGCAAATCCGGCCACCTGACCCGACATCGTTTCTACATGCTGATCAAGGAGCTGGCGGTCGCGGGTGGTGTTTCCCCGGACAAGGTCACGCCCCACACCCTGCGCCACGCTTTTGCGACACACCTTCTGGCCAACGGCGCCGATCTGCGCGCCATCCAGACGCTTCTGGGCCATGCCGACGTGGCCACGACCGAGATTTACACCCACGTCCTTGATGAACGCTTGCGCGATCTGGTGCTGGAAAATCACCCGCTGGCACGTGACAGCGACGACAACTGACCCCCCAGCCCCTTGATTGCGCCCCCGCCTGCCCCCATAACCCAAATGGAACCAACGGGTCAGGACCATGGACGCAACCACCGCCACTCTCGACAGCTCATTCTGGATCAGCGCCGGCGCCATCGCCGGGCTTCTGATCCTCTCGGCCTTCTTTTCAGGCAGCGAAACCGCACTCACCGCCGCCTCGCGCGGCAAGCTGCGCACACAGGCCGACCGGGGCAACCGCGGTGCGCAAAAGGCGCTTGATATCACCGAGGACAATGAACGCCTGATCGGCTCCGTTCTTCTGGGCAACAACCTCGTCAATATCCTTGCTGCCTCGCTGGCCACCGCGCTCTTTACCCGCGCCTTCGGCGAAAGCGGCGTCGCGCTGGCCACGCTGGTGATGACACTGCTCGTGCTGATCTTTGCCGAGGTGCTGCCCAAAACCTATGCCATCACCGCCCCCGAAACCGCCGCCTCGCGCGTCGCCGGAACGATCGGCATCGTGGTGCGCGTCTTCGCCCCCGTGGTCTCGGCCGTGCGCCTCTTGGTGCGCGGCGTGCTGCGCGTGTTCGGCGTGCAGACTGATCCCGACAGCCATATCCTTGCTGTGCGCGAGGAGATCGCTGGCGCGATCCAGCTTGGCCATTCCGAAGGCATCGTCGAAAAGGAAGACCGCGACCGTATCCTTGGCGCGCTGGACCTCTCCGAACGCGCCGTCGAAGAGATCATGTTGCACCGCTCCGGCATCGAGATGATCGACGCCGACAGCGACCCCGCCGACGTGCTCGCACAGTGTCTCGAAAGCAACTACACCCGCTTGCCGGTCTTCAAGGACGAGCCCGAAAACATCATTGGCGTGGTCCACGCCAAGGATCTCCTGCGCGGCATGCACCGCCAGATTGCCGACGCCGAAGGCAGCCTTGCCGACCTGACCAATTTCGACATCACCAAGGTCGCCAAGAAACCCTATTTCGTGCCCGAAACCACCTCGCTCGACGACCAGATGCGCCAGTTCCTGCGCCGCCGCTCGCATTTTGCGCTCGTGGTGGATGAATACGGTTCACTGCAGGGGCTGATCACGCTGGAAGACATTCTCGAAGAGATCGTGGGCGAGATCACCGACGAATTTGACCCCGACGCAGAACACCCAATCGGCAAATCCGAGGACGGCCAGTTCCTGATCGAGGGCGCCATGACCATCCGCGATCTCAACCGCGCCACCGACTGGAACCTGCCTGATGACGAGGCCAACACCATTGCCGGTCTGGTCATCCACGAAGCCCAGATGATCCCCACCGTGGGGCAGGTCTTCTCCTTCCACGGCTTCCGCTTCGAAGTCACCGGGCGCAAGGACAACCGGATCACCCATCTCAAGATCCGACCCCTCTGAGCGATACCGCAAGCGCGGGATTTGGGTATTTATGACCATTGAGAAACAGCACGTCTGTCCTTCTCAATGGTCCTCAAATACCCTGGGGGGGGGGCACAGCGTGCTGTGACGGGGCAACGCCCCCTGATGGGCGGCCCAACAAAATTTGATAACATGTGCAATATTACACCTTGCTCCAACAGGCATTCGGTTCCACACACGAAACCGTACCCATCGGAGCGGGCCCATGCACAATCTCCAAGGCATCTTTCTCGTGATCGGCGCGATGCTCGGCTTCACGCTGGGGGATGTTTTTGTGAAACAGCTTTCGTCCACCCATGCAACGGGCCAGATCCTGTTTGCCATGGGCGGAATTTCCGCCCTGATCTTTGCCGCCATTGCCCGCGTCCGGGGCGCGCGCCTCCTGCAACGCGCGGCGTGGCAGCCGCTCCTGGTGCTGCGTGCCGTTGCCGACGGCGGCGCGGCGATGTTTTTTACCTCTGCCCTGGCACGGGTCGACCTCTCCACCGTCGCCGCCGTGTTTCAGACCCTGCCACTGGTCATCACACTCGGTGCCGCCCTGTTCTTGAAAGAAACCGTCGGCTGGCGCCGCTGGAGCGCCGTGATAGTCGGCTTCTGCGGTGTCCTTCTGATCATCCGCCCCGGTTTCGAAGGGTTCGATCCTGACACACTCCTGGTTCTTGGCGCCGTCGCCCTGATCGCCACCCGTGACCTGATCACCCGCCGCGCGGATGTCGCGGTGTCGTCCTACGTCCTCGCTGTTCAGGGCATGGGCGCGCTCAGCATTGCCGGGGTGATCCTTCTGGTCCTGTCGCCGCGTAGCCTCGCGCCGATGGACATCCCCGAACTTGGTTTTCTTGCCGGAGCCGTCATCTTCAATACCTTGGGCTACTGGGGCATCGTGATCGCGATGCGCATCGGCGAAGCCTCGGTCGTGGCCCCATTCCGCTACACCCGCCTCGTCTTCTCGGTCATGGGCGGCATCCTGGTGTTTGGCGAACGCCCCAACCCGCTGACCATGACCGGGGCCGCGCTGATCATCGGGTCCGGCCTCTATACCTTCCTGCGTGAACGACACCACAAACAGTCCCGCACCCCTGCCAGGACTCAGTCCAGCTCGGCTGGAAAGGCCACCCAGAACGTCGCGCCGCCGTCATCGTTGTTGAAATAGCCGATCTGGCCCTTCATATCCTGCGTCATGCGCCTCGAAATCGCCAACCCAAGCCCGGTCCCCTGCACCGATCGCTTGTCCGACGAATTCGCCTGGGCAAACCTTTGGAAAATCCTGCCTTCCAATTCCTTGGGCACGCCGGGCCCCCGGTCCTGCACCGACACGCGCACCCATCCGGGCGCCAATGAGACCCGTATCGTGATACAGGCTTCGGGTGGTGAGATTTTCGACGCGTTCGACTGCAGGTTCGTCAGGATCTGCAGAAACCGTCCCCTGTCCGCGACAATCTCGACACCCTCCGCACGAGGACTCACGTCGGTCTCCACCTTCTGTCCGGGCTTCAGGTAACCGGCCATGTTCCCGATCGCCTCCCTCACCGCCTCGGCAACCCTGAACTGCTCATTGTAATAGCTCAGCTCTCCTGCCTCCAACGACTTGAAGTCCAGCAGCTCGTTCACAAGCCGCAGCAGCGTATCACACCCCCGCTCGGCAACCGCCATCAGCTCTTTCATTTTCGGGCTCATCTCGCCAATCGCCCCCGAATTGGCAAGCCGGATCACCCCGGCGATCGAGGTCAGCGGCGTGCGCAACTCGTGGCTCACCGTGGCAAGGAACTCGTCCTTCTGCAGTTCCGCCTGAACGCGCTCGGTAATGTCCGAGCACTGGAACAGGAACCGCACTTCGTCCTCCTTGTTCACGAACCTGACACCGCGGACCATGGCATGTTTGCGATCGCCATTCTTGCACAGCAGCTCTGTTTCAAAGGTGATTTCCTTGGACTTGCCGTTGTAGAAATCCTGTTTCCTGCGCACCTCGTCCGGGTCCATGTCGAACCACACAAGCTTCATCAGGCTCATCCCCAGAACCTCGTTGGGCGCATAGCCCAGCATCTCGGCAAAAAGCGCGTTGCAGTCCTGCAATCGCGCCTTGGGACAGAACACCGCAATCCCGACCGGCGAATGATTCAGCATCAGCCGGTTGCGCTGGTCGGTTTCCTTCGCAATCCGCCGGATCGTTTGTTCTGCCGTCACATCGGTATGTGTCCCGGCAAGCACGAGCGGATGACCATTGTCATCGCGCTTGATGATATGGGCGTTCGACTCGATCCAGACCCAATGCCCGTCCGCATGGCGGATGCGATAGGTGTTCCGGTTTTCCGAATCCTGCCCGGCAAGGAACGCGGCATCGCGTTCAAACAAACGTTCAAGGTCGTCCGGATGCATGCGCGCATGCCATTCTCGCTGCGGTTCAATATCCGCATCCGGTTCTATCCCGAGCATGGTTTTCCAAGTTGGCGACACCTGCGATTTCCCGGTTTCCAGGTCGACACTGAACAGCCCGACGCCGGACGAGGCCAGAATCTTGCAGATTGTCGACCGTTCCATGAAGTCGCCAAATCCGTCGTCGCCACCTCTGCGCGGGTTTGCCGACGCACAGGTTGTGGAGGCGGGGTTCCGGTCATCGTTCCTGCCGTCAGCCATCCCAATTCCTTTCCCGTGCGATCGGATCGGATCACCCACCGCACAGTTGCAACCCCCGGCCCTGTCCCTCAATGCTAACAAAATCTTAAGTTGCATCAACAGGCAATCACTCAACACAAGGAATATTCACGCAACTGTTCCCCAACCGCCCCAAACGGGCACGCAGGATCGCAGCGGTGCCATCATGTCACTGTCAGCGCTAACGACCAGAAAAACAGGCCGTTAGCGCTATCAGCCCCGGTTTACATTCTCTCCGCCCCTGCTATAGCTGCGCGCAACACACTGGCCATTTCAGGGACCTCAAAGATGAGCACCATTATCGACATCCACGCCCGCGAAATTCTCGACAGCCGGGGCAACCCAACCGTCGAAGTCGACGTGATCCTCGAAGACGGCACCATGGGCCGCGCTGCAGTGCCTTCGGGCGCCTCGACCGGCGCACATGAGGCCGTGGAAAAGCGGGACGGCGACAAGAGTCGTTACATGGGCAAAGGCGTGCTGGAAGCGGTCGCCGCGGTCAACGGCGAGATCGCCGAAGAACTGGTGGGCATGGACGTGACCGAACAGGTCGCCATCGACATGGCCATGATCGAACTTGACGGCACCCCCAACAAGGGCCGTCTTGGTGCCAACGCCATTCTCGGCGTCTCGATGGCTTGCGCCAAGGCTGCGGCCGATTTCACCGCGCAGCCGCTCTTCCGCTATGTCGGCGGCACCTCGGCTCGTGTCCTGCCGGTGCCGATGATGAACATCATCAACGGCGGCGAACATGCCGACAACCCGATCGACATCCAGGAATTCATGATCATGCCCGTTTCGGCCGCGAATATCCGCGAAGCCGTTCGCATGGGCTCGGAAGTCTTCCACACCCTGAAAAAAGAACTCACCGCCGCCGGTCACAACACCGGTCTGGGCGACGAAGGCGGCTTTGCCCCCAACCTGGAATCGACCCGCGCCGCGCTCGACCTGATCCTCACCTCTATCGAAAAGGCCGGCTACAAACCGGGCGAAGACATCTACCTTGCCCTCGATTGTGCCTCGACCGAGTATTACAAGAACGGCAAATACGAAATGACCGGCGAAGGCAAATCGCTGACCTCGGAAGAAAACGCCGATTACCTCGCCCAGCTCTGCGCCGATTATCCGATCATCTCGATCGAAGACGGCATGAGCGAAGATGATTGGGAAGGCTGGAAAATCCTGACCGACAAGATCGGCGACAAGGTCCAGCTGGTGGGTGACGACCTCTTCGTGACCAACCCCGTGCGCCTTGCCGACGGCATCGCACAGGGCGTGGCCAACTCGATGCTGGTCAAGGTGAACCAGATCGGCTCGCTGAGTGAAACGCTGAAAGCTGTCGATATGGCGCACCGCGCGCGCTACACCAACGTGATGAGCCACCGCTCGGGCGAAACCGAAGACGCCACCATCGCCGACCTTGCCGTCGCCACCAACTGCGGCCAGATCAAGACCGGTTCGCTCGCGCGTTCGGACCGGCTCGCCAAGTACAACCAGTTGATCCGCATCGAGGAATTGCTCGGCGAGACCGCGGAGTATGCCGGTCGTTCGATCCTGAAGTGATCTCGGCGCCAGCGCGACACATTCAACCCCCGCGCCCTTCGCGCGGGGTTTTTTCACCCCACACCTCTGACGCATCCACGTCACAGGGATCTGATCTGTTCCGGCCTTATTGTTCCGTCGCTCCGCGCAACCGGGCATAGTCCTCGGAGTCGTAAAATGCCCGCGCCCGGGACATCGACGTGAAACGGACAACCATGCCCCCCGATCCGGGCGCCCGGCACGCACTTGCCGCGCCGTCCGTATCCTGGAAATGTCCATCAAAGGCCGCAACAACCGGCCGGGAACTCTCAACAAACCTGTCAAATGCAGCACTCCCCTCATGTCGTGGGCGCGCCACCATAAACACATAGCTCATCGCAATGCCTTTCACCAAATACGGGCGCCATCCTACACGAACGCGCGGCATTTTTCAGCAATTGGTTGCGCAACACCGGGCCAGGACGTTAAAATACTGAAAAATCAAACGGATACACACAATGACCCCTGCCAAGACCATGACCGCCCGCGAGGTTATCGATCACCTTAACCTTTCACCGCACCCCGAAGGCGGCCATTACCGCCAGACGTGGATCGCCGCCGCCCCCCGCGACGTTCGCCCATCGGGCACAGCGATCTACTTTCTTCTGGCCGAAGGCGAGGTTTCCCATTGGCACAGGGTCGACGCGACCGAGATCTGGCATTTCCATGCCGGGGCGCCTCTGGTGCTTTCCATGGCCGAGACCGAAACTGGTCCGGCCCAAGACCATCTCCTCGGGCCCGACCTCGCCGCAGGCCAGTCCCCGCAGCTGATCGTGCCGCCCCACCACTGGCAAGCTGCACGCAGCACAGGCGCCTGGACACTTGTCGGATGCACCGTTTCCCCCGGTTTCCGCTTCGAAGGATTCGAACTGGCCGCACCGGGGTTTGATATCCCGCGCTAGGCGGTCTCCGGCCGGCTCACGGTCCCGCCGCCAACCAGCGCCCGCACGCCCGTGGTCGACGGACAACTTGTCGCCAGCCCCCGCGCCACGCGCACCGCCAGATAGGCAAAGGCCTGCGCCTCGAGCATATCCCCGTCCAACCCGACCTCTTCGACCGGGGCCACCGGGCAATCCAACGACACTGCCAGCATTTCCATGAGCACCGGGTTGTGCCGTCCGCCCCCCGTCACCAGGACCTGCTCAGGCGGCACCGGACAATGCTCCATGCCCTGCGCCACGGCGGCGGCACACATCGCCGTCATGGTCGCCGCCGCATCTTCATCCGACAACTCACTGACCAGTTCGATCATTTCCGAAAAGTCGTTCCTGTCCAGTGACTTGGGCGGCATTCTCGCGAAATACCCCTCGGCCAGAAACAGCTCCAAAGCGCCGGTCGCCACCTTTCCACGCGCGGCGATCTTTCCGCCCTCGTCAAAGGCAAGCCCCCGCCGCTGCCGCAACAGATCGTTGAGTGGCGCATTTGCCGGCCCGGTGTCAAAGGCCAGCAACGCGCCCTCGTCCTCCGGCTTGGCCTTGCCCGGGTCTACCCAGGTGATATTCCCTACGCCCCCAAGGTTCAGAAACGCCACCGGCTTGACTGCCCCGATCCACTTGGCACAGGCAAAATGAAAGAACGGTGCAAGCGGCGCGCCCTCTCCGCCCATTTCCACGTCCGCCGACCGGAAATCCCAGACCACCGGCACCCCCAGCGCCTCGGCCAGCGCCTGCCCGTCACCCACCTGCAACGTGCCCCGTCCGCGCGGTTCATGCGCCAGCGTCTGTCCGTGAAACCCGACCAGCTCGATATCCTCAAACCCGGCCAGCGCTTCGGTATGGGCCCTGTCCACCACGGCAGTGGCCGCCTCAACCTCCGGCCCGGCCCATTTCCCCAGCGCGGCCATCAACACCGCCTGCTCTTCCTTTGAATAGGCCCTGTACCCATGCGCCCCGAACGCGTGAATTGCCGCGCCGTCGGTCTCTACGACCGCCGCGTCCACCCCGTCCAAAGAGGTGCCCGACATGGCCCCCAAAGCACGCACAACCGCCTCTGTTCTCTTGGCCTTCAACATGGCCTTTTCCTTCTGCTCTTCCGCCCCTATACACAGGCCCGCAAATCATACGGGACCGACACCATGACCTACCAGCCCAAATCGGATTTCCTCACCGTGATGCTCGAGCGCGGCTTTGTCGCGGATTGCACGGATTACGAGGCATTTGACACCGCCCTGACCAAGGGCGTGGTACCGGGCTATATCGGCTTTGACGCGACCGCCAAATCGCTGCATGTCGGCTCGCTGATCCAGATCATGATGCTGCGCTGGCTGCAAAAAACCGGCCACAAACCTCTGACCCTCATGGGCGGCGGCACCACCAAGGTGGGCGACCCCTCTTTCCGCGCCGACGAACGCCCGCTTCTGACTGACGAACAGATCGACGCGAACATCGCCGGCATCAAGCAGGTCTTTGCCAAATACCTCACCTATGGGGACGGCGACACAGACGCGCTGATGCTCAACAACGCGGAATGGCTCGACGATCTCAACTACCTCACCTTCCTGCGCGACATTGGCCGTCACTTTTCGGTCAACCGCATGCTCAGCTTCGAATCGGTGAAATCGCGCCTCGACCGCGAACAGTCACTCTCGTTCCTCGAATTCAACTACATGATCCTGCAGGCCTATGACTTCCTCGAACTGAACCGCCGCTATGGCTGCATGGTGCAGTTCGGCGGCTCGGATCAATGGGGCAATATCGTCAACGGCATCGACCTCACCCGCCGCGTCGATGACAATCAGGTCTTTGGCCTGACATCGCCCCTGCTGACCACCTCGGACGGCAAGAAGATGGGCAAATCTGCGGACGGCGCCGTCTGGCTCAACGCCGACATGCGCGCGCCCTACGAATTCTGGCAGTTCTGGCGCAACACCACCGACGCCGATGTCGGCCGCTTCCTCAAGCTCTACACCGAGATGCCGCTCGACGAATGTGAACGCCTCGGTGCGCTCGCAGGCTCGGAAATCAACGCCGCCAAGATCATCCTCGCCAACGAGGTGACCACGCTCTGCCACGGGGCCGACGCCGCCGCCGCCGCCGAAGCCACCGCACGCGAAGTGTTCGAGAAAGGCGGCGTGGGCGACGACCTGCCCACCCTGACGCTCACCGCCGACGACCTGCCCGCCTCGATCGTGCAGCTGATCGTGAAATCCGGCCTCGCCAAGTCGGGCAAGGAAGCCAAGCGCCTGATTGCCGAAAACGGCGCCAGGATCGACGACGCCCCGCTCACCGATGCCGGGCTGATGATCGACGCCGCCGCACTCGGCAGCCCGATCAAGCTCAGCGCAGGCAAGAAACGCCACGCGCTGGTGCAGCTCGGTTGATCGTCAGGGCCGCCCCTCACCGGCAAGGCGGCCCACCCCCCCTTTCATTTTACCGGAAATACTCCGGGGGAGTCGCGAGCTTGCTCGCCACAGGGGCAGCGCCCCCATACCCGTCCCCCGACTGCGACGCCGCGAAACACTGGACAGAACACGCCTCCCCGGCTATTTGAACACATGTTCATTTCATGATGTCCGAGGAGAGCCCCATGAAACTTGCCACCACCTGCGCCGTGATCACCGGCGGCGCCTCCGGTCTGGGCGCGGCCACTGCGCGTCATTTCGCTGAAAACGGCGCCAGGGTCGCCCTGTTTGACCTCAACGAAGAGGCCGGCACCGCCCTGGCTGCCGAACTTGGCGGCACCTTCCACAAGGTCGACGTCACCAGCGAAGACAGCGTCGCAAGCGCCATTGCCGCCGCCAAAGACGCCATGGGCAGCATCAATGCGACCGTGAATTGTGCCGGCATTGCGCCCGCCGCCACTACCATCGGCAAGAACGGCCCCCACCCGCTGCACACCTTCCAGCAAACCATCGACATCAACCTCGTCGGCTCCTTCAACGTCGCCCGTCTTGCCGCCGAGGTCATGGCCCAGAACGACCCCGAGGCCGACGGCGCGCGCGGCGTGATCATCAACACCGCCTCGATCGCCGCTATGGACGGTCAGCGCGGTCAGGCCGCCTATGCGGCCTCCAAGGGCGGCATCGTCGGCCTGTCGCTGCCCATGGCGCGTGACCTTGCCCGCTCGGGCATCCGTGTCATGGCCATCGCGCCGGGTATTTTCCTGACCCCGATGCTGCAGGGCCTCCCGCAAGAGGTCCAGGATCAACTGGCATCTGATGTCACCTGCCCGGCCCGCCTTGGCGATCCTTCCGAATACGCCCGCCTTGCCGGCTTCATCGTCGAAAACGGCTATCTCAACGGCGAAGTCATCCGCATCGACGGCGCCCTGCGCATGCAGTGATCAAGAACAAGGATGAACCGGGATGCGCAGGACAACTGCCTGCGCATCCCGGTCCATCTGTCAAAAAGTCCGTTACCGGAACATCTTCCAGCAGTGTTCGTAGCCCTGCTTGAAGTATGGCTCGAACCGACGGTCATACATACCGGCATGGCGCTCATAGGCCATGCTCATGCTCGCTTGGGCGTCGCCGGTTCCTTCATGACACCCATCGTCGTAATAGGCCCGCTCGTTTGACCCGGGTGTCGGGGCATTGTCATGGCTCGGCGGCGCGGGCCTTTTCTTGGCGTCCGCTGCGGCATTCTGGTACCCGATATCGTACCCCTCGCGATAACAATCCCCGCGGTGGTTCCATTTCAAACTCACCTTGCGGCCGTGGCTCAACGGGTTGTATTCACGCAGATGCGCCCCATCAGCCCGACCATCCCGCACACCCTTTTCATAGGCATGCTGAAAATCGGCCCCGCAATTCGTGGCGCGCGCCTGTGATGTCGAAAGCGTCAACGCCGCCGCAACCGCAGCAGCAGCAAGCAATAAAAGTTTCATGTTTCTTCCCCTCCTGTTACGCGATGAGATCGTCTCGCCTGGCAAGTGTCCACATTGGACCGCGATCTGTCAAAGAAACTTCATATTCGATCGCTGCTATGTTGGAGCGGGTTAATAGAGGGTGCGGTCCTGCGGCTTGCCCTGCGTCTCCCGGGCCAACCTGCATGAGAACTGTTCCCACAGATAACACCCTCGTCCGTTGGGCGCTTATCCGTTTTCCTTGCCTGCCAGCCCAACTTCCCGCAGGCTCCTCCCATGACCCTGCAAAACCGCGTCCAACCCACCGGAGAGATCCTCGCACACCCTGCACGCGGGCGCTTCATGGGCAATCGCGGCATCCTGCATGACACAAAGGAACTCACCCATCGGCGCTGGCGCCACAAGGCGTGGGTCTGTTGTGTTCTCAACTTCAAGGGCCGCAGGCGCACGCTCATGTCCCCCGGTCGCTACACCGAACTCTTCTTCCATGACGAAGCGGTTGCGCTCGCTGCGGGCCACCGTCCCTGCGGCGAATGCCGCCGCTCTGATTACACCTCTTTCCTTGCCGCGGCCGGGCATACTGGCCCCATCGCGGCTTTTGACGCCAAACTGCACGCGGCGCGCGCCATCCCGCGCCGCTACACCCAACGCCGCCATATGACAGAGGCCGCTACCCTGCCCGACGGCACCTTCATCCTGCACGACACCGGCCCTGCACTGCTCTGGCAGGATGCGCTTTTGCCTTTCCACCCAAGTGGCTACGGCGCACCGCAATGCCGCCCCAACGGACAGGTCACGGTTCTCACGCCCGAACCGACGCTCGCCGCTCTGCGCGCCGGGTACATACCGGATGTGGCAGGTTCACCCTAACAGCCCTTCGTTACCAAAACCTTGCGCACGATACGGTAACACTTGCCCGCAAAAGCCGACGAACACCCGCGTACCGATGCAATACCGACGTGATACCGACGTCAAACCGACGCGCAAATCCAGCAAAACAAGGGCGTTAACCTTTGAGTCGCCTATCCGGCCTACCCTTCGGCCTTTTCTTCGAGCATCAGCCATTCTTCCTCGGCAGCCGCCAGGGCCTTCTGGCGCTCGACCAGCGCCTCGGTCGCCTTCTGAAACTTCACCGGCTCTTTGGTGAACAATTCCGGGTCGGCCATGAACTCTTCCAGCTTTGCGATTTCCGCCCCCAGCCGGTCAATCACCCCGGGCAGCTCTTCCAGTCGGTGTTTCTCGGTAAAGCTCAGCCCCTCTTTCGGTGCCTTCTCCGGCTTGACCTTTTCCGCCTTGGGCTTTGTTTTCGCAACGGTTTTCGCCGGCGCGTCATCTGTGCGCTGGCGGCGGTAATCCGTCCAGCCCCCGGCATAGACCACGGCCCGTCCGTCGCCTTCCATCGCCACCGTGGTTGTCGCCACCCGGTCAAGAAAGTCCCGGTCGTGACTCACCAGCAGAACCGTGCCGTCATAGTCGTCCAGCAACTCCTGCAACAGGTCGAGCGTCTCCACATCGAGATCGTTTGTCGGTTCATCCATCACCAACAGGTTGCTTTCCTTGGCCATCAGCTTGGCCAGCAACAGACGCGCCTTTTCACCGCCAGACAGCGAGCGGACAGGCGCCCTTGCCTGACGTTCGTCGAACAGAAATTCTTTAAGGTAACCAACAACATGCTTGGGATTCCCGCGCACCATCACCTGGTCCGCCTTGCCCGAAACCCGCATCTCGGGATCGCCCGTCAGACTATCCCAAAGGCTCATCTCCGGGTCGAGCTTGCTGCGCGCCTGATCGAACACCGCGGGCAACAGGTTGGTGCCCAAGGTCACGGTCCCCGCATCCGGTTCCACTTCTCCCATCAGCATCTTGATCAGGGTCGTTTTGCCCACCCCATTCGGCCCGACAAAGGCCACCCGATCGCCGCGCTGCACCGTGATCGAGAAATTGCGCACGATGTCCTTGCCATCATAAGCCTTTGACAAAAACTTGGCATCAATCACTTTTTTCCCGGATTTCGGCCCCGCGCTCAACTCCAGCGCCGCAGCACCCTGCCGCTTGATCTGCGCCGCGCGTTCTGCCCGCAGATCCTGCAGCGCCCGCACCCGACCCATGTTGCGCTTGCGCCGCGCACTGATGCCTTCCACGGCCCACCGCGCCTCGGCCTTGATCTTTCGATTAAGCTTGTGGCGGGCCACGTCCTCGTCTTCCCAGATCTTGTCCCTCCAGGCTTCGAACCCCGCGAACCCCTTTTCCTGCCGGCGCACCATTCCCCTGTCAATCCAAAGAGTTGCGTGCGTAAGTTCACGCAGGAATGCCCGGTCGTGGCTGATCAGGACAAAGGCCGCCCGCGTCGCCTTCAGCTCTTCTTCCAGCCAGCCGATTGCCTCGATATCCAGATGGTTGGTCGGTTCGTCCAAGAGCATCAGGTCCGGTGCCTCGGCCATCAACCGCGCCAGCGCCGCGCGGCGGCGTTCACCCCCCGACGCCGTCGACACCGCGCGATCAGGATCGAATTTCAGCCCTTCGCCCGCGCGTTCCACCTTGTACATCTCGCCCGGATCAAGCCCAGCTGACGCGAACTCGCCCAATGTGGAAAACCCTGCCATGTCAGGGTCTTGCTCCATGTATCCGACGCTGATGCCCGGCGGAACCACGATGTCGCCCCGGTCCGGCTCCACCAGTCCGGCCATGACTTTCATCAGGGTCGACTTGCCGGACCCGTTCCGTCCTACAAGCGCCACCCGGTCACCGGGTTGCACCACAAGGTTCAGGTCATCAAACACCGGATCCCCGCCAAAGGTCAGGGATATGTCGCTCATCTGCAAAAGGGGTATACGTGCCATGGCCCCCGGCTAAACCGCCGCGTCGGTCCGGTCAACTGCCTTTCATCGGCCCGGATTGCTCAACCGGCAATCGCCCGTAGCAACCGCTTGCGCTCCGGGGGAATCGCCCGGATTTCCAGCCCGGTAAACACATGCAGCGTGTTCATTTGCGGATCGACCACCGCATGGTCGCTGACCCAGCCGCCCATCATCAGATAGGTCCTCAGCAAGGGCGGCATCCTCAAATGCGCTCGTTTCGGATCAGGTTTGCGCCGGAGCCGCGCCGCGAAACGGAACACGTTGGGCGCCTTCACCTTGGGCAGCCAGCGGCGCGGCGCGATATGGCGATCGCGCAGCATGGCAAACGCATCCAGGTATTCGCCAGTATCCGTGCCCGCAAATGACGAGCACCCGAACAACATTTCCACATTTTTTTCATCAACATAGGCCGTCATCGCGCCCCAGGCCACACGCAGGATGTCCGCATCCTTGAACGCCGGGTGAATACAGAACCGTCCCATTTCGACCATGGGGCCGTCAAAGGCCCTGAGCGCGCTCAACTCATAGAACTGCGCCGAATAACTGCGTTCGATCTCGTCCCCCCCATTCAAGGTAAGGAAACGGAAACAACAGACCAACTGCCCCGAGGCACCATCTTCGACAAGGATATGTGTGCAGATGTCGTCAAACGGGTCCACGTCCAATCCATCCACGCCCCCCCCAAAAAAAGCGAGGTGCCGCAGTTGCTGCGCCGCTTCGATATCAGATGTATCGCTTGCCACTCTGGCGCGATACCGCCCCCTGCTCAATGCAACCATACCCGGCCTCGCATCTGTCTCTGACCTCAATATAGTGCCAGACGCGTGACAGAGGAATGACACCGGCGATCAGCCGCCGAAGGTGGTCGGGCTGAAGTTGCCGATATTGCCGAGCAACGCCTTGATAACACTGGTTTCGGTCAACCCGTTATCCGTGATCCGCCGCACCAGTGGAACAACTTTTCCATCCTGCAACGAATAATGCTGCACGTTGCGGGCAATTCCCCGACTGTCAAAGTTGATGGCAACAACCTGGCGTTCGATGACCTCGGGTTTCATGGCACCAAAATGCCTTACCTTCGAGCGGACATAGTAATAGCCACTATCGTCCAGCACACCTCCGGCCGACGGGGTGCCAAGGGACTCGGCAACCGTGTCGCGCGTATCCACGCCCAGCGTGACCGCAGCGAGGTCTTCCGAAGACGGGACATAGCCATGGTTCCGGTACTGCGTGGTACAGGACACCGCCACCAACAGGGCCGCCCCGAAGACGATTGATTTCAGCGCTTTGCCGCGACGTGCCATGCCTGCCCTCTTGCGTTGGCCTTTTCTGCCTTCTATCCCGCTTACAGAAGGAATGCCCTCGGTTCAAGAATGGAAGCTGCCTCACATGCCCGGGAAATCAGACATCTCAGCCGTTTTTCGCGTTGCCGATCTGCCTCAGAACCGTGCCACCTCGTTTGAATTGCGCCCCGCCGCCGCGGCGCTAGAGAAGATTGCCGTGGATCTCGGGCTGCTTGGCCTGCGCAAGCTGCTGTTCAAGGGCACCTTGTCCGCCAGCGGTTCTGCCGACTGGGTCCTGCAGGCACATCTTGGGGCGACGGTGATCCAACCCTGCGTGCTGACCCTTGATCCGGTCACGACCCGACTCGAAGTCGATGTTGAACGGCACTTTCTTGCCGACATGCCCGACCTTGGTGACGAGGAAGAGGTAGAAATGCCCGAAGACGAAAATGCCGAGCCGCTTGGCACAATGATCGACGTTTCGGCGATCATGACCGAGTCGCTTGCCCTCAACCTACCGCTTTATCCGCGCAGCGAAGGGGCCGCTCTTGACGAAACAGTCTTTACAGAACCCGGCAAACAGGCCATGACCGACGAAGATGCACGCCCATTTGCCGGGCTTGCCGCGCTACGGGACAAACTGTCCGACGAGGGTGGCAAATAGGGGCTTGCGTTGCGCGAATTTCACAGTATTTTCGCGCGCTCATTGGAATTTAGAGTTGGACTCGGGCGCGCAGGTCGCGTAGAGGCTCGGGACGCTCAGGAAATCGGGTGCAATGCGCTGTCATTCACCCCAGTAAATCGAAGGTTGCGACAATGGCTGTCCAGCAGAACAAAGTATCGAAATCGCGCCGCAACAACCGCCGTGCACACGACGCCCTGGTTGCAGCGAACCCCAACGAATGCCCCAACTGCGGCGAACTCAAGCGTCCGCACCACGTGTGCGCGTCCTGCGGCCACTATGACGACCGTGAAGTCGTTGCAATGGTCGATGACGTCGATCTGGACGAAGACGCGGCATAACCTTTTCGGGATCTGCGCCCTCATGGCCGGTTTGACTCAGACAGCAAACGCGGAAGACGGGCGCACCATCGTCTCAGTTGACGCCATGGGTGGCGATCGCGGGCCGGCAGCAGTTGTTGCCGGCATTTCGCTGTCTGCCAAGAAGAACCCCGATATCGGGTTTATTCTGCATGGTGACAAACCCCAGCTGGAAAAACTGGTCGCCCGCAAGAAGCCTCTTGCTGGCCGTGTCGAGATTCGCCACGCCGAAGACGTCGTGTCTATGGAAGACAAGCCTAGCCAAGTGATGCGCCACGGAAAGAACACCTCGATGTGGTCGGCGGTGGACTGCGTGCGCAATGGCGAAGCCGATGTTTGCGTGTCCTGCGGTAATACCGGCGCCCTGATGATGCTCTCCGTGGTCCGCCTGCGCAAACTGCCCGGAGTGAACCGCCCCGCCATCGCCGTGCTCTGGCCATCGGCGAATCCCCAGGGGTTCAACATCATGCTTGATGCGGGCGCAGATATCCGCGCTGACGAACACGACCTGCTGCAATACGCGCTCATGGGGGCGTCCTATGCCCGCAACGGTATGGAGCTTCAACGCCCCCGCGTGGGTCTGCTGAACGTGGGCACCGAAGAGCACAAGGGCCGCCCGGAACTCAGGGAAGCTCACGAGCTGATCGCCCAAAACGCGGAGAGCGCCAATTTCGAGTTCGTGGGATTCGTCGAAGGCCGTGACCTGCCCGGCGATGTGGCCGACGTGATTGTCACCGACGGGTTCACCGGCAACGTAGCGCTCAAGACCGGTGAGGGCACCGCCAGCCTGATCGGGCGCCTCCTGCGCGAGGCGTTCAAATATTCGCCCCTGTCGCGTCTCGCTGCCCTGCTCGCCTATACCTCGCTCAATCGCCTGAACAAACGTATCGATCCGCGCCGGGTCAATGGCGGCGTGTTTCTTGGCCTGAACGGCACCGTGGTCAAATCACACGGCAGCTCTGACGCCACCGGCGTTTCCGCAGCCGTCAAGCTCGCTTTCAAACTTGGTCAGTCAGGCTTTTCGCAAAAGCTTGCAGCGCGGGTTGCATCCGCTGTCTCACTGCCCCAAGATACGCTGCAAAGCAGCGAAACAAATAACTAGCAAGGCATTGATATGACGACACGCGCCGTGGTGATTGGCGTAGGCCACTACTTGCCGGAACGGGTCGTTCCTAACTCCGAGTTCGAAAAATCGCTGGATACGTCGGATGAATGGATTCGCTCGCGCTCGGGAATCGAGCGCCGGCATTTCGCCGCCGAAGACGAAACCACCTCGGATCTGGCCACCTTTGCCGCACGTGCCGCATTGGAAGACGCCGGGCTGACGCCGGATGACATCGACGCAATCGTCGTCGCCACCTCGACGCCTGACCTGACCTTTCCCTCGGTCGCCACCATGCTTCAGAGCAAGCTCGGCATGACCCGTGGCTTCGGTTTCGACGTTCAGGCCGTCTGTGCCGGGTTCATCTTTGCCCTGACCAATGCCAATGCCTTGATCGTTTCGGGACAGGCCAAACGCGTGCTTGTCGTCGGCGCCGAAACATTTTCACGTATCATGGACTGGACCGACCGGGCCACCTGTGTGCTGTTTGGCGACGGCGCGGGCGCGCTCGTTCTCGAAGCGCAGGACGGCAGCGGAGAGATTTCGGACCGTGGTGTGCTGTCTTCCGATCTCAATTCGGACGGACGCTATCGCGATATGCTTTATGTCGACGGCGGCGTGTCCACCACGGGAGATTCCGGAAAATTGCGTATGCAGGGCAATGCCTTGTTCCGTCAGGCCGTCGAAAAACTGACCTCCACCGCCCACGCGGCCCTGACCAAGATCGGGCTCGATGACGACGCCGTGGACTGGATCGTTCCGCATCAGGCCAACATCCGCATCATCCAGGGGACCGCTCGCAAGATGGGCGTCCCGATGGACCGCGTCATCGTCACGGTTCAGGACCACGGAAACACCTCCGCGGCTTCCATCCCGCTGGCCATGTCGGTCGGTGTGAGCAGTGGGAAAATCAAGAAGGGCGATCTTCTTGTGGCCGAGGCAATCGGTGGCGGTTTGGCCTGGGGCGCGGTCGTTCTGCGCTGGTAGGCTCAAAAATCGCCTCTAACCCATTGGTCTGCATCAAAGATAATCGGCTGATCACAAGCCGTTTTTATTGACTCGGAAATTCCATTCCCCCTATGTTTCTAGAAACGAGGAACAGGGGGGACCGGAATGACCGGCAAGACATTGACACGCATGGATCTCAGCGAAGCGGTTTTTCGTGAGGTTGGACTTTCCCGGAACGACTCTGCACAGCTTGTCGAAAGCGTTCTGGCCCATATGTCCGATGCGCTGGTTGACGGCGAACAGGTAAAAATTTCCTCCTTCGGCACGTTCAGCGTGCGTGACAAGGCCGCCCGTGTTGGCCGCAATCCCAAGACCGGCGAAGAGGTTCCGATCAACCCGCGCCGCGTACTGACTTTCCGCCCCTCGCATCTGATGAAGGACCGCGTCGCGGCTGGAAACAAGAAGTAAGACAGGACGGCCGCCATGGGCAAATCCCGCGACGCGTTTCGAACCATCAGCGAAGTCGCTGAATGGCTGGATACCCAAGCTCATGTCCTCAGGTTCTGGGAAAGCAAGTTTCCCCAGGTGAAGCCCGTCAAACGCGCCGGGGGCCGCCGCTATTACCGCCCACAGGACATGTTGTTGCTCGGCGGGATCAAGAAACTGCTGCATGATGACGGCCTGACCATCAAGGGTGCCCAGAAGCTGCTCCGGGAAAAGGGCGTCAAATACGTCTCTGGCCTCTCCCAACCTCTTGAGGGAGAAGAAGAAACTTCCAAAACCGTCGAGGCCGCTGTCCAGCCCGCGCAACCTGTTCCCGCGCCGGTGAATGTGACGTCAGAAGCCGAAGACTACCTGCCGGAAGATGACGGGCTGCCCGAAGAGGAAGAGTATTTGCCTGAGGCCGAAAGCGCCTCCAGCGAAGAGGACGACCTGCCAGAATTGGTGCAAGCCGACGCGACGGCCCTCGCCGATACCGGGGACGACGCCGACGAAGACTCTCAGGAAGAAGACGGTGTGACCGCGCCATTTGCCACCCGCGACACCCCGCCAGCCGGGGGTATCAGCGATCTTTTCACCCACGCGCAGGACACGCTTGAAAGCGGCGCAGCGGATGGCTCGGATGACGATGACATGGCCCCGGCGGAGGATACGATCCCTGCCTTCATCAATCGTGTGACCGATCAGACCGTCGCTGACGACGGACCCGAGGACCCGGCAGATGACAGCCCCTCCGAGACGCTTTCCGCACTCGTGAACGCGGCCGACGACACACCGCCCTCCACTTCAGATCACGCGGAAGATGAGGAACTGGACGAGGCCGACGACGACGCGAAACGCCCGGCCTCGGCGCAGAACGAGTTTTCCCGCGATGCCTTCCTGATCGAACTCTCCAAGGCCGACAGAATCGCCGCCAAGGACCGCCCCCGCGCTGCGGAACTCGTGGCACAGCTCGAAGCCCTTCGCACCCGCGCCGGTGAATCCGAAACCGCGTGAGGAAAGTTGCGTTTTTGACTTGCCCCTGCCCTCAAATTCGCTATGAACAGCCCATCGTCGGGCTATGGCGCAGCCTGGTAGCGCGTCCGTCTGGGGGACGGAAGGTCGCAGGTTCGAGTCCTGCTAGCCCGACCAATCAAAACCGCCCGCTTGCCGCAAGGCACGGGCGTTTTTTGTATCCGGGGGGAAGACGATGACAGGCGTATTGCCCAGCCAAACCATTGAAAACATGCTGGTCTCTGGCGAGATCACCACAACCCACCCGGTTGTCGAGGGACAGGTGCAACCCGCCTCTCTTGATCTGCGCCTTGGGCAGGTCGCCTATCGCGTGCGCGCCTCTTTCCTTGCCGGGAACGATCGCACGGTGGCCGACCGGCTTACAGAATTCGAGATGCACCGCATCGACCTCACCGATGGGGCCGTGCTGGAAAAGGGCTGCGTCTATGTCGTGCCGCTCATGGAAGGTTTGGCGCTCCCTGACACGGTGCAGGCTGTCGCGAACGCCAAAAGCTCAACCGGTCGGCTCGACCTCCTGACCCGCACCATCACCGACGGCGGGACCGAGTTTGACCGCATCCCCCAAGGGTACACTGGCCCGCTTTACGCCGAAATCTGCCCCCGCTCTTTCTCGGTTCTGGTGCGCCCCGGCATGCGGCTCAACCAGATACGTTTCCGCGCCGGACAGAGCATCCTGACGGATGACGACCTGCGCGGCGTCCACGAGCGCACTCCCTTGGTTGATGGCGAGGCCGTGATCGGCGATGGCCTGGGCTTTTCAGTCGATCTGAAACCCGCCTCCGGCACGCTGGTCGGCTATCGCGCCAAGCCCCATACCGGGGTGATTGATCTCGACAATATCGGCCATTACGACCCGGCCGAATACTGGGAAGAACTGCACAGCTCGGACGGCCAGATCATCCTTGATCCCGGCGCGTTCTACATTCTTGTCAGCCGCGAGGCCGTGCATATCCCTCCGGCCTATGCCGCTGAAATGGCACCATTTCTGGCGATGGTTGGTGAATTCCGCGTGCATTACGCAGGCTTTTTCGACCCCGGGTTCGGCCATGACGCCGCTGGTGGCACCGGGTCACGTGGCGTTCTGGAAGTGCGCTGTCACGAAGCGCCCTTCGTGCTCGAACATGGGCAGGTCGTCGGGCGTCTGGTCTATGAACGCATGGCGGATGTCCCGGATCAGCTTTACGGCGCGGGTATTGCTTCGAACTATCAGGGCCAGGGCCTCAAACTGTCCAAGCACTTCAAAACGCCGAAAACCGCCTGACGGCGGCTTGGCAATCCCTCAAAAAGCAAGAGTTCAGAACTTGCTGGCGCGACGCGCCATGCGCATCGCCTGACGTGCGCGCTTGGTGTCCATCTTTGGACCCTGCCCGCCGCCCTGTTTCTTGCGTGGCTGGCCACGCCCGGCGCTGTCCGGAGTCGACATGGCGTTCATGCCAGCGCGAATGCCGCCATTCACGGCCTTACGCACGAACATGCGGGTGATCATGTTGACGAGTTGATTGACGTTCATGACGCCCTCCATTTCTGCTCGTCATTCAAGATAGGGATCAATTGTGCCCAGAATAAGACCACAGCCCCACCAATCAACGGATTGTCCTCAATCCTCGAACAATTCACTTTGCCCTTCAGCCGCCTCTTCGTCGTCCTCATCTGACGGTGTCAATGGCATGGCACCGGGCGGCGGGCGGTTCTCAAGCAGACCAGCCGAGCGCAGTTCCTTTAGCCCCGGCAGATCGCGCGCGCTTTCAAGGCCGAAATGGTCAAGGAACTCGGACGTCACCACAAAGGTCACGGGTCGGCCCGGCGTCATACGCCGCCGTCCAAAGCGAATCCACTCCATCTCAAGAAGCTGATCCACTGTCCCCCGGCTTACCGATACACCCCGAATCTCTTCGATTTCAGCGCGTGTGACTGGTTGGTGATAGGCTATGATTGCCAGTGTCTCGATCGCCGCCCGCGACAGCTTGCGGGTCTCGACCATCTCTTTCTGCATCAGGAACCCAAGGTCCGGCGCCGTGCGCATCGCCCAGGCATCCCCCACCTTGACCACCCGTACCCCGCGCCCTTCATAGCGCTTGCGCAGATGCACCATGGCCTCTGCGGCATCACAACCATGCGGCATGCGGGCGTTCATTTCCTTAATCGTCACCGGTTCGGCACTGGCAAACAGAATCGCTTCACACATGCGTTCCTGTTCCGCCATCGGCGGCGCTTCAAATAGGCTTTCTTCTTGGGTTTCAATGCCTTCAGACATAACCTTCATCTTTCCTGCGCACTTGAATCGGTGCGAATGTCTCGGCCTGTCGGATCTCGACCTTGCCTTCTTTGGCCAGTTCCAGAGATGCAGCGAAGGTCGCCGCCGTGGCCGAGCGCCGTTTTTTGGGATCGCTCTCCCACCCAACGGGCAGATAGCTCAGGATATCCGTCCATGTCCCGGCAAACCCGATCATGCCCCGCATCCGCTCAAGCGCCTCTTCCATGGTGAAAACCGAATCCCGATCCATGACAAAGGGGCGAAACTCGTCCCGCGTACGAATACGCGCATAGCCCTGCATCAGGTCCAACAGCGAGGCCGAATAGGTCACCTTGCGCACCCGCGTCACGTCTTCCGGGATGCCCCGCACGAAGAAATCGCGCCCCATGCGATCCCGCGCCATCAACTTGGCCGCCACGTCCCGCATCGCCTGAAGGCGTTCCAGCTGAAAGGCCAAATGCGCCGCCAGCTCCTCGCCCGACGGCCCCTCTTCGGTTGGATCGGGAGGTAGCAAAAGACGCGACTTCAGAAACGCCAGCCACGCTGCCATGACCAGATAATCCGCCGCCAGCTCAAGCCGCAGCTGCTTGGCTTTTTCAACGAAAGCAAGATATTGCCGCGCAAGTTGCAGGATTGAGATCTTGCGAAGGTCCACCTTCTGTGTGCGCGACAGCGTCAACAACAGGTCGAGCGGCCCCTCGAACCCATCCACATCCACGATCAGGGCTTCCGCTGCCAATCGCTCGGCAACAGAAATCTGCTGTGTTTCCTCGATATCCGCCTCGCTCATACCCCAGCCCGTTCAGAACGCTTTAAGTTCCGCAGTGAGGGCCTCAATGTCAACCTCGTCGGGCGTTTTCCGAGCGGTAAGCACGGCTTCGGCCCGCGCTTGGGCCGCTTCGCCCATCCGCCCGCTGGCCTCTGCCACCTTGATCTTTTCCGGCAAGAGGCCATTGCAATGCAAAACCACGTCGCAGCCGGCTGCAATCGCGCGCGCGGATCGCTCTGGAACGGTGCCCGAAAGGGCCTCCATCGAAATATCGTCGGTCATGATCAACCCGCCAAAGCCGATCCTGTCGCGGATCAGTTGCATCATGACCGGCGACAGTGTCGCGGGGGCCTCTTTGTCGAAAGCTTCGAACACCAGATGTGCCGTCATGCCCATTGGCAGGTCATTCAAGGCACAAAACGGCGCGAAATCCGCCTCCAACTCGGCCTCGGACGCGGTCACAAAGGGAAGATCGAAATGCGTATCAAGCACCGAACGCCCATGCCCCGGTATATGTTTGAGCACGGGCAGAACCCCGCCATGCATCAGCCCGTCCGCCACCGCGCGCCCAATGTGCGCGACTTGCGCCGGATCATCGCCGTAACAACGGGTTTTGAGGAATTCATGGGTCTCTGCACGTGCGACATCCACCATGGGGGTACAATTGGCATCAATACCCAACGCCAGCAGCTCATGCGCGATCAGACGATAGCGCAAATACATGATCCGCGCAGCCTTGTCCCCCGCGGCCTGCACGTGCTCCAACGGCGCAGGCCAGTCAGTCGCGAGCGGCGCGCGCACGCGTTGAACGCGCCCGCCTTCCTGATCTATCAGGATCGGCGCATCATGCCCGACGCTCTCACGCAGCTCTGCACAGAGGCGAATAACCTGTTCACTGTCCACGATATTGCGCGCGAACAGGATAAACCCAAAGGGGCGCACCTCTCGAAAGAAATCCCGTTCATCCGGGCGCAGCTGCGGTTCTTCGCATCCGAAGATGCACGCGCCAAATCCGCTCACCGGGTTGTCACCGGAATACAATCGGCGTTCTCCGCCTTGAGCGCTGAACACAGGCGGCGCGCATCGCTCACATCGGCAAAGCCCATGGCACGCAGACGGTAGAACACTCGCCCACCGCTCGTTGCCTTCTGGATCACGCGTGTTTTGTCGGTCAGGTAATCTTCAAAACGTGCATTCAGCTTATCCCACTCCGCGGCGGCAATCTCGGGGCTGGCAAAGGCGCCAAGCTGCACCATGCGCGTGCCAGCGGGGATTTCCGAGGCTTCAACCGCACGCGGGACGGCATCAATCGCACCTGTATCAGCCGAAGCCAGCTCGACCGGCTTCGTTTTGGTCACGGCCAGATCGGCCGGACGCGGCACCGGGCGCAAGGACCGCTTGATACCGCCCTCGATCACCGGCTTGCGTGTTTCCACCTCGGGTTCCGACGCCGCCACATCCGCCAGCGCGGTCTTGACCGGGGGCGTCTCTACTTCTTCGGTTTGGCTCAGCGGCTTGGCCCCTGCCGCCAACTGCTCGGCCAGCTCTGCGACCGACAGGCTTTCCTTGTTCTCAAGGGGGGGTGGCGCGACAATCGCTGACGCGCGCGGCGCAGGCTTGGCAGCTTTCAACTCTTCACTATCCACCGATGGCAGGTTCGACGGCGTGACCACGGCGTCATTTTCAGACAGCGCAATCGGCGGCGGCGCAAGCACCAGCCGGTCCGCAGGCTTTTCTGCCGATCCGTCCGCAGCCACCTTGTTCACGGCCAATCCCTGATGTTCGGCGGGGAGCCCCCCTGGCGTATCGGGTTTTTCCCGCATCGGTCCTTCGAGCGCGCGCACAACGGGCACACCGCTCACGTCCCGCATCAAGAGCTTGTAACCCCAGACACAGGTGCCCGCGACCAGCGCCATGGACAGGATCGCCCCGGCCCAGTTCGCAACCTTGCCAGCGTTATGAGTCTCATCCGGGTTGACGCCATGCGTCCCCAAGGGAATCTCTGCCATTATCGCCTCACTGCCACCGGCGATACGTTGTCGCCGGGGTTGTCTTGCCTTTGCCTCAACCCCGCGCGACGTGCAGCTTGTTTACCGCATCTCCTGCGCAGGAGTTACGCCAAGAATACCAAGACCAGCAGAAATAACAACGGCTACAGCCCGCGCGAGGGCGATTTTCGCCTGACTTGTGGCGGCATCACCCTCCTGGACAAAGCGCAAGGCGGGATCGTCGTTGCCCCGGTTCCAAAGCGCATGCAGCTCGCTGGCCAGTTCATAAAGGTAGAACGCCACGCGATGCGGCTCGTTCGTGCGCCCCGCGATTTCGACAAGACGCGGCCATTCAGCCAGCTTCCTGGCCACGGAAATCTCGGCCTCGTGATCCAGTTTCGACAGGTCCGCCCCGACCAGCGTAGCATCATCAGCCGCAATCCCGGCCTCTTGTGCCTTGCGCAACACCGAACACACGCGGGCATGGGCGTATTGCACATAGAACACCGGATTGTCCTTGGACTGCTCCAGAACCTTGTCGAAATCGAAATCCAGCGGCGCGTCGTTCTTGCGGGTCAGCATCACGAAACGCGTCACGTCCGGCCCCACCTGATCGACCACGTCGCGCAGCGTCACGAAATTTCCTGCGCGTTTGGACATCTTGAAAGGCTCGCCATTCTTCCACAGCTTCACCAGCTGCGTCAGCTTGATATCCAGCGGCACCTTGCCATCGCTGAGCGCCGACACGGCCGCTTTCATGCGCTTGACATAGCCACCATGGTCGGCGCCAAATACATCAATAAGAGCGTCGAACCCTCTGGAAACCTTATCATAGTGATAAGCAATATCCGGTGCAAAATAGGTCCATGCCCCGTCCGATTTCTTGACCGGACGGTCCACGTCATCACCGTGTTCCGTCGATTTGAACAGGGTCTGTTCGCGCGGTTCCCAATCCTCGGGCTTCTTGCCCTTGGGCGGCTCAAGCACGCCCTCATAGATCAGGCCCTTGTCTTCCAGCGCCTTGAGAGCCGCCTCGATCCGGCCCGTGCCGTAAAGCGACTTTTCCGAGTAGAAATTGTCCATCTCAACGCCAAGCGCCTTAAGGTCCGCACGGATCAGATCCATCATCGCCTCTGTGGCAAATTCGCGGATCTCCTCGAGCCAGACATCCTCGCCCTTGCCGACATAAGCGTCGCCGACTTTCGCCTTGAGCGCATCACCCACCGGGATCAGGTAGTCGCCCGGATAGGTGCCGTCCTCGAACGCGACCTCCTGCCCATGCGCTTCCAGATAGCGCAGGTACACCGAGCGCGCGAGCACATCGACCTGCGCGCCACCGTCGTTGATGTAATATTCGCGGGTCACGTCGAAGCCCACGAAATCGAGCAAACTGGCCAGCGCATCGCCAAATACCGCACCACGGGTGTGGCCCACATGCAGCGGCCCGGTCGGGTTGGCGGACACATATTCCACGTTCACCCGCTTGCCCTGCCCCATGGTCGAGCGCCCGAAATCACTCCCCTCTTCCAGCGCCGCCTTGACCAGCCCCTGCCACAACTCGGGGGCAAGACGCAGGTTGATAAAGCCCGGCCCGGCCACTTCCGCCGAGGTAATGCGCGCATCCCCGGCCAGGATGCTTGCCAGGTTCTGCGCAATATCGCGCGGCTTTGTCTTCGCCGGCTTGGCAAGAACCATCGCGGCATTGGTCGCCATGTCGCCATGTGCGGCATCGCGCGGTGGTTCGACCGCCACGTTGGCGAAATCCAGCTCTGCGGGCAGCGTGCCCTCGGCCTGCATGCGTTCCAGCGCGCCGATCACAAGCGCGCGCATCTCGGTAAAGAGGTTCATTTGGCCCCGTCCTTTTCGATTTGGACCGGGTTTATCACCATGGACGGTCAGGTCAATGAGGCTTGCCCAACAGGCGGTCGTGTTCCTGCAACGCAAAACGGTCCGTCATGCCCGCGATATAGTCGGAAACCTTGCGTGCCACCGCCACTTCGTCATTGCAGGCCCGCAAATCGGGGTGCCAGCGTTCCGGCAGCAGCATCGGGTCCGCCATATACAAGGGAAAAAGCGCGTTCACGACCTCTGTCACCTCCCGCCGCATCTCGACAACCGATGGCGCCCGATACATCCGGGTAAACAGAAAGCTGCGTATCTGCTTCAGGTCGGACCAAAGCGCGGGAGAAAACTGCACCACCGGCGCGCCATGGTGACGGATCTCTTCAACCGATTGCGCCCCGCTCTGTGACAGCAACCGCCGCGATGTGTCGATCACATCCGAAACCATCACCCCAAAAACCCGCCGCAGGGCCTCGTGTCGCCGCCGGATATGCTCCAGCCCCGGATAAAGCCGGTCCACCTCGGCATAGGCATCTCCGACGATCGGCAGGTCCACGATTTCCTCTTCAGTGAACAAACCGGCGCGCAACCCGTCATGCAGGTCATGGTTGTTATAGGCCACATCATCAGACAGCGCCGCAACCTGTGCCTCGGCACTGGCATGGGTGTGCAACTCAAGGTCGTGCTCGGCGTTGTAATCGGCAAGCGCATAGGGCAACTCACCTACTACCGGACCGTTATGTTTTGCAATGCCTTCAAGGGTTTCCCAGGTGAGGTTCAACCCATCAAACTCGGCATAGTGCCGCTCAAGCGAGGTCACGATTCGCACCGCCTGTGCGTTATGATCAAACCCGCCATAAGGCGCCATCAGCGCGTCCAGCGCGTCCTCTCCGGTGTGCCCGAACGGCGTATGGCCCAGATCATGCGCCAGGGCTACGGCCTCGGTCAGTTCCTGGTTCAGCCCCAGCGCCCCGGCCATGGTCCGTGCCACCTGCGCCACCTCGATGGAATGGGTCAGACGCGTGCGGAAATAATCGCCCTCATGTTCAACGAACACCTGCGTCTTGTGCTTCAGCCGCCGGAACGCGCTGGCGTGAATGATCCTGTCCCGGTCGCGCTGAAAACACGATCGGAAACTGCTTTCCTCCTCCGGAAAACGCCGTCCCCTGGCGCGCACCGGATCAGAGGCATAGGGTTCCTGCATGTCTGCTGGTCCTTGTAGCCTGTCCTTGGCCCTTCTATATTGCAGGGTGGCCCCGGTTTGAACCGGGGAAACGCGCGAAACGGCCTCAGGGTGATAAAATGCAACTGCCTCCCAAAGTGACCGAACGGGCCTTTGCCCGTCTGGCTGAAATCGGTGCCGCCTCTCAGGGGCAGGCGCTACGCGTGGCCGTCGAAGGTGGCGGTTGTTCGGGGTTCCAGTACGAGATCAAGCTTGATGAACCGCGCGAAGACGATCTGGTGCTTGAACGGGACGGCGAAAAGGTTTTGGTGGATTCCGTTTCCCTGCCATTCCTTGCCAATGCGACGATTGATTTCACCGAAGAACTGATCGGCGCCCGGTTCGTGATCAACAACCCGAACGCCACCAGTTCCTGCGGCTGCGGAACAAGCTTTTCCATGTAATTCCAAATATTTATTTGGCAAACTTTATCTTCTGACGAAGCGGCGGCCACAGCGCCATGATCCGCACTGCCCAAGGGTAAGGCTGTCCTTCCGGTTGCATCTGATCGTAGACAAGAAACACCCCCGACCCGATCACGATTGCAACACCGAGATAGATGTTCAGCTCGGGCGTTTCGCCAAAGAATACCGCGCCAAGAACCACCATCCAGACAAACTGCAGGTTCATGAGCGGTGTCACCGTGTAAGCCGCCAAAAGCCGGAGCGCGACCACCGACACCCAGCGCGCGCCGAACAGGAACAGCCCATAGGTCAGCACCCACCCGAGGTCCGCCAACGGCATTGGCTTGTAAACAAACGGCAAAGCCAGAGCCATCGACGCGGCCAAAGCAAGGTTGGGATAGAATACCTGCGCAAGCGCATTCTGTTCATGCCGCCCGATGTATCGGGCCAGAACCAGCGAGAGCGTGCCGCACACACAGGCGAACAGCGCCACCCAATGCCCCAGCGTGACAGCAGAAAGCCCGCCCGGGAACAGGCACAACATGCCAACAAATCCGGCGGCCAGCGCCAACCACGCCATAGGACGCACATGCTCACCCAGGATCGGCGCCGAGAACAACCCGGCGAATATCGGCATCATTCCAATGAAAACAAATACTTCTGCGAGGGGCAGCAGCCGGAACGCATAAAAGAACGCAACCGACCCGATCACAGTCAACCCGGACCGAAGTGCCATGGCCCTGGGGCAGATCGTCCCCAGTCCCTGCCCCCCGCCGGACAGTCGCGCCGAGGCAAGACTCAGTGCGACCACCAGAAAGCCCGACACCGCAAAAAGCTGCGGTGCCGAGTAGCCGGAGGCGATCAGCTTGGTAATCGCGTCCGCCGAGGAAATCATCAGCGTGTAAAGCACCACAAGAATGGTGCCGATCACAACCGGTCGACGCGCGGTCATCCTGCGTACTCCACCATCGTGTTGGCGCGGGCAAACCCTTGGAAAAACTCATCAAATACGTCGCTTGAGCTTTCCGCACAGGCCACGACCACCTGTGCATCCGGGCTGAGGCTCTCCAGCACGACGGGGCGCATCGCATCCCAGTCGCTAGAACGGTCCTCGTCCAGCCGGTACATGCATTCCGACAATTCGCGCAGCGCTCCACCGGCATTGTCCGGGCGGAAAAAGCCGGTGCGTTCCGCGAGGAATTCCCGCTGGAACGGCGCTTTTTCCGTCGCTGCCAGCATCCAGTTGCACACGAGGAACTCGTGATAATCATCTTGTTGTACCACATGATCGCCGGTTTCCACGGCAAACAGCGCAGTATGGCGCACCAGCCAGTTCTGCCATAGTTCCGGAACCGCGATTCCGCCAAAGCGCATCGCCACACAGACCTCTGCCAACAGATCGGCATTCTGTTCCAGCAGAGCCAGAACCCCGGTGAACTCCAGTGATTTCGCCACATCCGCGTTCAATTGCGGATCCTTGCGCCCGTATTCGGAGAGGTAGAACACCGCATGGGTCAACTCGTATGCCGCTTTCTTGTTGGGCATTGAGAATGTTGCGGACCGCGCCATGAAGCCCCGCATCCGCGCTTCCAACGTCGCGTCCTCGGGAAGCGGATCGGTACCCCGGCGCAACATCAGCCGACGCGCTTCCATACGTTGAAGATCAGACAGCTCCGCCTGGGCAAACCCTTGGTCTGAAACCCATTCACAAAGCTGCGCGCCCTTGTCACCCGGCATGCCGAGATCTTCGAGATCAAGACAGATCGACAACAGGAACCGGTAGTATTGCGGGAAAAACTGAAGCCGTTTTTCCACGTTTTCGTAAAAGCCCTGGTACGCGTCCAGTGCGGGCGCATCCACGGCCGCCCCGGTGCATTCCAGAATATTGAGCAATTCGGCATTTTCCTTGAGCCAGAACACATCGTCGCCAAAGCGGCGATGGCGGGCAAAGCTCTGCATGAGCGCGCCATGGCGCTCAGCAGGGGTTTGCCGCTGGGACGGGACGATCAGTTGCACGACATTGGACATCGGATTGTTCCTTTCTTGACCAAGGGCGCACCGCGCGCCCCGTTCCCATGCGCCGGATCACAGACCCGAGGTGAAAAGCTCGGCACCTTCGCCGGCTTCGGCCTTGGCACCGGCATTCGGGGCAAGACCACTGGTGAACATCTGCACCAGACCACTGGTAAACATTTCCACCGCATCGCCATCTTCGGCCGAAGTGCCGCTGGCCGACAGACCGCTGGTGAACATTTCGACACCCTCTCCCTTGGTCACGTCTGCCGAGGCGTTCGGGGCAAGACCGCTGGTAAACATCTGCACCAGGCCACTGGTGAACATTTCCACCGCGTCGCCTCTTTCCGCCGAGGTGCCGCTGGCCGACAGGCCGCTCGTGAACATCTCGACACCTTCGCCTTTGGCCGCTTCGACCGACGCATTGGGGGCAAGGCCGCTGGTGAACATCTGCACCAGACCGCTGGTGAACATTTCCACCGCGTCGCCATCTTCTGCCGAGGTGCCGCTGGCCGACAGGCCGCTCGTGAACATTTCAAGGCCTTCGCCGCGGCTGGCATCTGCCGAGGGGTTCGGGGCAAGACCGCTGGTGAACATCTGCACCAGACCGCTGGTGAAAAGCGCGGTCGCGCCGCCGTCCATCACATCGCCGGCCATTTCTGGCGAAAGACCCGACGTGAACATCTCGGTCGCCACGCCATCAAGGGGGCTGGCTTCGGTGTTGCGGGGCGAACGCTGTGCAAAGGTTTCGTTAACGATTTGAGTGGATTTTTGAGCGAGCATTTTTGAATTCCCAGTTGAGGTTTCGACCCCTTCACGCTTGCACCCATTCCGTGTTTTTCAAACTATTTTTTCTCGCTAATCGTGTTAAGCAGTGCAATATTTACATTAACTTTTGATCGCAAAATTCTGTATTTATTTAATTAAAACACAAAACTTACTGGGTCTATTTTTCGCCCGATTTGCGCCACATTCTCGCCGCATTTCCCGTAGAGTCCATCCGGTCCTGCACGGGTCTCGCTAAGAATCACCCCCCGAATCCGCAACGATCCGATCTAGCGCACAGGTGATTCCGGTCGGGGTTTCAGCGCCCGATTCCCTCCCGCTTCCCCCCTTGCCGATCCGTCTGATCCGGGGGATAGTCGCCCCAAACGGCGCGCAAAGGGGACACGTCATGAAGATCGCCACCTTCAACATCAACGGCATCAAAGCCCGCATCGACACCCTGCCGCGCTGGCTGGACGAAGCACAACCCGATGTCGCGCTGCTGCAAGAGATCAAATCCGTGGACCAAAACTTCCCGCGCGAGGTTTTCGAAGAGCGTGGCTACAACGTCGAAACCCACGGACAGAAAAGCTTCAACGGGGTCGCAATCCTGTCTAAATACCCGCTCGAGGATGTCTCGCGCGGACTGCCCGGAGATAACGACGACGAACAGGCCCGTTATATCGAGGCCACTGTCGTTGGTGACAGGGCCATCCGCCTCTGCGGTCTCTACCTGCCCAATGGCAACCCGACTCCGGGGCCGAAATACGACTACAAGCTGGCCTGGATGGAACGGCTGATCGACCGTGCGCGCGAACTGCTCACATCAGAAGAGCCGTTTCTCATGGCAGGTGATTACAACGTCATACCCCAGGATGAAGACGCCAAGCGCCCCGACGCGTGGACCGAGGATGCGCTCGCCCTGCCCGAAAGTCGCGCCGCCTTCCGCCGCCTGCTCAATCTGGGCCTGACCGAGGCGTTTCGCGCCCGCACCCAAGGGCCGGGCCATTATTCTTTCTGGGATTATCAGGCCGGAGCATGGGACAGGAACGACGGCATTCGAATCGACCATTTCCTCCTGAGCCCGCAATGCGCCGACCTGTTGCGGGACTGCCAGATCGACGCAAGCGAACGCGGACGGTCGAAACCCTCTGATCACGTCCCGGTCTGGGTCGACCTCGCCGCCTGACACCAATTGCCTTGCGGGGCCAAGAGGCCACGCACGGAGCAAACCTGTGTGCCGCAGGCACGCAACCGGATCAGGCCCCGGCGCGCTCCGTGGTGACGTCGTGGCGATAGATCCAGTCGTATTGCGCCATCATCCGCCCCGGTGCGATTGCAGATCCCAGGCGCAACCCCAGATGCGCGGCCACCCGCAATGGCGGCGTGCTCAGATGGTATTTCCATGCATTTTTCGAGGCCGTGTCGACCACCTTACGCACCCGCCCTTCGCGACGGCGCTGATAGGCGACGAGGCCTGACGGCACGTCTTGCGCTGCAGCAAGTTCCTCGGCCAGAACCCAGGCATCCTCCATCGCCATCACTGCGCCCTGCGCCATGAAAGGCAGGGTCGGATGCGCCGCGTCACCGAGCAGGGCAACATTGCCACGCTGCCAGACAGGGGCCACCGGATGCCGGAACAATCCCCAGCGCCGCACATGCTCCACCGCACCGAGAAGCGCCGGTACATCCCCACCGAAATCGGCAAATACCGCGCGCAGATTGTCCGGGTCGTCCGCGATATGCCAGCCTTCCTCGGCCCAGGCGGCCCGTTCCTGAACCGCCACGATATTCACCAGTTCGCCGCCGCGCAGAGGATAGCTGACCACGTGACGGTGCGGTCCCATATGCACTTGCGCTACGGGGCCGTGCCCCATCGTGTTGGGCACTGTCGCCCGCCACGCGACCTGTCGCGTGAAGAACGGTGCCACGGTGCCATTCAGGGCTGCGCGCGCCCTGCTGTGCAGCCCGTCGGCCCCCACCAGCAACGACGCCTTCACTTCGGAGCCATTTGCCAGATGCGCCACCGGCGCGTCTCCGGGCAGAATGTCCTGCACTTTCTGCAACAGGAAAACCTTGATTCCGGCATCGCGCACCGCGTCCGCCAACAGGTCGATCAGGTCGGCGCGGTGCACAAAATAATACCCTGCCGCCTCCCCAAGGCGCCCCAAGTCCAAACGCGTCACAAGCCGTCCCCCGGCATAGTCGCGCAACTCGACCGCCTGCGCGCGCACCGCTTTTTCCGCCAGTCGCTCTTCCAGCCCCAGCTTGCGCAGAACGGCCACGCCGTTCGGGCTGACCTGCAATCCGGCCCCGACTTCGGTGATCGCGTCGGCCTGCTCCAGCACGCTGACCCGCGCGCCCTGCCGGTGCAGGGTCAACGCTGCGGTCAGCCCGCCGATCCCGGCGCCAATCACCTTGGTTTTCAAGTCGTTCAGTTCCATGCGCGACCTATGAAACGAAAAACGCCGGGACAAAAGCCCCGGCGCGGTGTTTTTTTCTTCATGCCCTGCGGTTTAATCGTCGCGGTGCACTTTTTCGCGCCGTTCATGACGTTCCTGCGCCTCAAGGCTCATGGTTGCGATCGGACGTGCGTCCAGCCGCTTGAGGCTGATCGGCTCGCCGGTCACTTCACAATAGCCATACTCACCCTCGTCGATCCGGCGCAGGGCCGAGTCGATCTTGAGCACCAGTTTGCGCTGACGGTCCCGGGTGCGCAGCTCCAGCGCACGGTCGGTCTCTTCGCTGGCGCGGTCGGCCACGTCGGGGATATTGCGGGTGCTGTCCTGCAATCCTTCGATCGTATCCCGGCTGCCTGCCAGCAGCTCTTCACGCCAGGCCAGCAATTTGCGGCGGAAATATTCCACCTGGCGTTCGTTCATGAATGGTTCGTCTTCTGCGGGACGATAATCGTCGGGCAGGAAAGATTCTGCTTTCATTTCTGCTCCCTCATCGTGGTCAACGTCCATTGCGGTAGAATTCTCAGACATCGGACCCCCCTTCTCTGCGCCTGCCAATACTCGTTCGCCGTGGGATTGTCACTACCTCTTAACCCCGCATTGCGGACAAAATATGTCTAATGTAGGGTGCCGCTCGAATTAGCGAACGCGCGGGGAAACTTCATGAAATTCGAAGGCACCAAGGAATACGTGGCAACCGAGGACCTCACGGTGGCCGTCAACGCAGCCGTGGCGCTGGAACGCCCCCTTCTGGTCAAGGGCGAACCGGGCACCGGCAAGACCGAACTGGCCCGCCAGGTGGCAGACGCGCTCGGGCTGCGCATGATCGAGTGGAACATCAAATCCACGACCAAGGCACAGCAGGGGCTCTACGAGTATGATGCCGTTTCTCGCCTGCGCGACAGCCAGCTTGGCGACGAGCGGGTGCATGACATTTCCAACTACATCAAGCGCGGTAAGCTTTGGGAGGCCTTTGAGTCGGACGAAAAGGTTGTTCTGTTGATCGACGAGATCGACAAGGCCGATATCGAGTTTCCCAACGACCTCTTGCAGGAACTCGACAAGATGGAGTTCCACGTCTACGAAACCGGTCAGACCATTCGGGCCAAGCAACGCCCGATCATGATCATTACCTCGAACAACGAAAAAGAACTTCCCGACGCCTTCCTACGCCGCTGTTTCTTCCACTACATCCGATTCCCCGATGCCGACACGATGAAAAAAATCGTCGAGGTGCATCATCCGGGCATCAAGGAACAGCTGCTGACCACCGCGCTCACCCAATTCTACGAAATCCGCGACATGGCGGGGCTCAAAAAAAAGCCCTCGACCTCCGAGGTTCTGGACTGGCTGAAATTGCTGCTCGCCGAGGATATGGATCCTGCGGATCTCAAGCGTGACGGCGTGAATGCCCTTCCCAAGCTGCACGGAGCCCTGCTCAAGAACGAGCAGGACGTGCATCTTTTCGAACGCCTCGCCTTCATGGCGCGGTCGGGGCGTTAACTCCACGTAGCAGGATCGCATCTTCGGGGCGCAATCCGCCCCGAGGCTTCACCGCCTTGACCGCGCCACTGCCGAACCTGCTCCCAAATCTTGCCCCAAAGAGCCCATATGCTAGGCTGACTTACCCGAGCACAAGGAATGCGACATGGCCGACCCCCAGACCAAGATTCGCCCGCTGACCCATGCTGACGAATCCGACTGGCGCCGCCTGTGGACCGGCTATCTCGCCTATTACGAAACCTCCGTGCCGGAAGAGGTCTACGCGTCCACCTTCGCCCGCCTTCTGGGCGACGACCCGCAGGATTTCAACTGCCTCGTCGCGGAACAGGATGGCACGCTTGTCGGGCTCACCCACTACCTGTTCCATCGCCATGCATGGAAGATAGAAAATACGTGCTATCTCCAAGACTTATATGCCGATCCTGAAGTGCGCGGCACGGGTGTCGGCCGCAAACTGATCGAGGCTGTCTATGCCGCCGCCGACGCCGAGGGCGCGCCTTCGGTCTATTGGCTGACGCAGGATTTCAATACCACCGCCCGCCAGCTCTATGACCGCGTCGGCAAGCTGACCCCCTTCATCCGGTACAACCGCCCGTGAAGCTGCGCTTTCTCTTCCCGGTCCTTCTGACCCTTGGTGCCTGCATGTCCACGGGCAATGTCGACACGCCCACCCGTGCCGCCATCTCGGACACGACCCTGCCCCCGATGAAGAGCTTCGCGACGCCCCAACCGGCGCAGCCCGCGCGCTCCAATCGCGACATTGCCCGCGACTTCCTTGACCTCAGCTTCGAACTGGAAAGCGGGCGCAGCCTTGACACCCTCACCCGCTTTGAAGGTCCGATCACCCTGCGCGTCACCGGCAAGGCCCCGCCCGCCATGATGCCAGACCTCAATCGTTTGATTGCACGCCTGCGCAACGAGGCCCGCATTGACATCCGCCTCGTGCGCGATGCGTCTGCCAATATCACCATTCAGGCCGTGTCGCGCCGCGAAATCCGCAAGGCCCTGCCCCAAGCGGCCTGTTTCGTGGTCCCCAATATCTCCAGCCTGTCACAATACCGCTCGGCCCGGCGCAACGCCTCGACCAATTGGGCTTTGCTGGAAAGCCGAGAAAAAATCGCCCTCTTCGTGCCCAACGACGCCAGCCCGCAGGAAACCCGCGATTGCCTGCACGAGGAACTGGCGCAGGCGCTTGGCCCCCTCAACGATCTCTACCGCCTGCCCGACAGCGTCTTCAACGATGACAATATCCACGCCGTTCTGACCGGCTTCGACATGACGGTCCTGCGCGCCTATTACGATCCGTCCCTGAAAAACGGCATGACCCGCGATCAGGTCGCCGCCCGCCTGCCCGCGATCCTTGCGCGCATCAACCCGCGCGGTGAACGCCTGTCGTCGCGTTACCTGCCCGCCACGCCCCGCGCGTGGATTGATGCCGTGCAAACCGCGCTTGGCCCCGGCACGCCGCCCGCCAACCGCCGCGCTGCCGCGCGCCGTGCCCTGCAGATCGCCCAGCAACAGGGCTGGCAGGATCACCGCCTCGGCTTCTCACACTACGCGCTTGGTCGCCTCATGCAGTCCCAGGACGGCAACGCGGCCCACGCCCATTTTCTCAACGCAGACCGCGCCTATGCCCGCGTGACCCAATTCGGACCGCACCGCGCTTTCGTCGCCACGCAACTGGCCGCCCACGCGCTCTCCTCGGGCCGCACTCAGGAAGCGCTCAACCTGATCGCCCCGCAGCTCCCGCCCGCCGCGCAATACGAAAACGCGGCCCTGCTTTCGACACTCATGCTTCTGCGTGCCGAGGCGCTTGATGTGCAGGGCAAGCTGGATGAGGCCGGCGCTGTGCGGCTGGACAGTCTGGGCTGGGCACGTTACGGCTTTGGTCCGGATTGGGCGGTGCGCTCAAAGCTGCGTGAAATTTCCGCGCTCAGTCCGCTGAACAGGAGATTCTGAGGCGCATGTTCGTACTTTTCGGAGCCATTCTCGGAGCCATCATCGGCGGTGGCCTTGCCAAGAAACGCGGCGGCAAACGGCTTGATATCATTCAATACGCTGCCATCTATGCCATCGCCTTTGCGATCCTTGGCCTGTTTCTGACGATCTTCATTCACCGGATGAGTGTGTAATCCCGATGTTCTTGCGTTTCTTCGAAAACCTGCGGTCTGGTGGCGTGCCTGTCTCGCTGCGCGAGTTTCTGGGGTTCCTCGAAGGCTTGCGCGCCGGGTTGGCCACCTATGATGTCGAGGCGTTCTATTACCTCGCCCGCACCATCATGGTGAAGGATGAGCGCAATATCGACAAGTTCGACCGCGCCTTTGCCGCAACGTTCGAGGGCCTTGGCGAGATCACCATGGAGCAGGTTCTCGAAGCTGTCGACATTCCCGAGGAATGGCTGCGCAAGATGGCCGAGAAACACCTCTCCCCCGAGGAAATGGCCGAAATTGAATCGCTGGGTGGCTTTGAAAAGCTCATGGAAACCCTCAAAGAGCGGCTCAAGGAACAGGAAGGCCGCCACCAGGGCGGCAACAAGTGGATCGGCACCGCGGGCACTTCGCCCTTTGGCGCCTACGGCTACAACCCCGAAGGCGTGCGCATCGGCCAGAAAGAAAGCCGCCACCAGCGCGCGGTCAAGGTCTGGGACAAGCGCGAATTCCGCAATTTCGACGACACCGTCGAACTGGGCACCCGCAACATCAAGGTCGCCCTGAAGCGCCTGCGCCGCTGGGCGCGCGAAGGCGCCAACGAAGAGCTTGATCTCAACGGCACCATCCGCGCGACCGCTGAACACGGCTATCTTGACGTGAAAACCCGCCCCGAGCGGCACAACGCGGTAAAGGTGCTGCTGTTCCTCGACGTGGGCGGCTCGATGGATCCCTATATCAAGGTGGTAGAAGAGCTGTTCTCCGCCGCCCGTGCGGAATTCAAGCACCTCGAATATTTCTACTTCCACAACTGCCTTTACGAAGGCGTGTGGCGCGACAATCGCCGCCGCTGGAACGCTCAGACCCCGACCCACGAGATTCTGCGCACCTACGGGCCGGATTACAAATGCATCTTCGTTGGGGACGCCTCCATGTCCCCCTACGAGATCGCCTATCCCGGCGGTGCCAATGAACACTGGAACGCCGAACCCGGTCAGGTCTGGCTGGAACGTGCGCGGGATCAGTGGAACTCGAACCTCTGGATCAACCCGATCCCGGAAAAGCACTGGGGCTATACCCGCTCAATCCAGATGATCCGCGAGATCTTCGAAGACCGCATGGTCCCGATGACCTTGCAGGGGCTGGAACAGGGCATGCGCGACCTGACGCGCTAACCCTTTGATCCGATAACAATACCGACGTAATACCGACACGATACCGACGTGTTACCGATCGCGGTTTTTTGCGGTTTTCCTTGCCCCAGACGCGCGCTGCAGTTTCAGTGGGTCTAACCACAGGAGTCCCCGCGATGCCGCATCACTTCAGCGACGCAGAATACACCACCCGCCAGTCCCGCGCCCGCGCTGCACTGCGCGACAACGGCTTGGACGCCATCCTGCTGTTTGCCCCCGAAAGCCACTATTGGCTCACGGGCTACGACACGTTTGGCTTTGCCATGTTTCAATGCATGGTCATGACATCGAAGGGTGAAATTCACCTCCTGACCCGCGCACCGGATCGTCTGCAGGCCCTGCAAACATCAACCCTTTCCCCGGATGAAATCCACGTTTGGATTGATCGGGAAGGCGTTGATCCTATTGAAAATTTATCTCGGCTTCTCGACGATCTCGGCGTCAGGGCGGGCAACCTTGGCGTTGAATCCCGCACTGCTGGCCTGACTGATTATTGGGGCCAACGCCTGCGCGCGGCCCTGCCCGGATTGCAGGATGCATCCGACATTTTCCCGGAATTGCGCCGTCATAAATCCGATGCCGAAGTCGCCATGCATCGCCGCGCCGCCGCCCTGTCTGATGATGCGCTCGATGCCGCGATTTCCCTGACCAAACCCGGCGCGTTCGAGGGCGACATCCTTGCTGCGATGCAAGGCGCCGTTCTTGCTGGCGGTGGCGATTATGCGGGCAACGAGTTCATCCTCGGATCCGGTCCTGCCGCCCTTCTCTGTCGCTCCAAGTCTGGGCGCCAACATCTTGATAAAATTGACCAAATGACAATCGAATGGTCAGGCGCTTGCGCCCGCTACCATGCAGCGATGATGCAAACCCTGATCATCGGAACGCCCACCGACCAGCATCGCAAGATGCACGCAGCAGCCGAAGAAGCGCTGCAAGCTTGCGAAGCCGCCATCCGCCCCGGCGCCCCCATGGGCGATGTCTTTGAGGCCCACGCAAATGTGTTCGATGCCCACGGGTTGCACCATGCCCGCCTCAATGCCTGCGGCTATGGCATGGGGGCGGTTTATGCCCCGATCTGGGTCGACTTCCCGATGTTTTACGAAGGAAATCCCACCATTATGTTGAAAAATCAGGTGTTTTTCCTGCACATGATCCTAATGGACGCGGACTCCGGCAATGCCATGTGCCTTGGCCATTCGGTTCTGGTGCGCGCCGATGGCTGTGAACGCCTCAGCCGCCACGCCCCCAACCTCTTCACTTGCTAGTATCTTGCTCCCCGTCGTTTCATACCCCATATCCGATATATGCTGCGCTTTGCCCCGATCCTGATTGCCATCGTCTATGGCCTGCTCCTGTTCCGCTTCTCCGCGTGGCGCACCGCACGCGAACTCGATGCGCGCTCCACCGAACTGGCCGATCCGCAACTGGTTCCTCTTATCAAGCAAATGGCCGAGGCGCTCGACCTGCCCCGCATACGCGTTCATATCTACGAAATCGAACCGGTGAACGGCCTTGCCGCACCGGATGGGCGCATCTTCATCACGCGCGGGTTTTACAACCGGTATCGCGCCGGTGAGGTCAGCGCCCCCGAACTTGCCAGCGTGATCGCACATGAACTCGGCCATGTCGCGCTTGGCCATTCACGGCGCCGCATGATCGACTTTTCCGGCCAGAACGCCCTGCGCACCGCGCTCGCCATGGTGCTCTCGCGCTTCCTGCCCGGCATTGGTCCGCTTATCGCGAACTCGGTCATGTCACTCCTGATGGCGCGTCTCTCACGTGGTGACGAATACGAAGCCGACAGCTATGCCGCCGCTCTTCTGACCAAGTCGGGTATCGGCACCGGGCCGCAGAAGTCCTTGTTTCGCAAGCTGGAAGACCTGACCCAATCCGGCACCGCCCCAATGCCCGCGTGGTTGCTGAGCCACCCGAAAACTCCCGAACGCATTGCCGCGATCGAGGAACTCGAACGGAAATGGGGCCTCTCCACGCCCTAGCCCTGCGTCCTGTTCCCGAGAAAGCTGCGCGCCTCTTCAGCGCTCTCGAAGATATGCGCGCCCCGTCCGCGCTCGAACACATCGCCCAGCTTCATTCGCATGAAAGCAGAGCCGGAATACCGCGTGACCCGCCCATAAAACCTGTCTTCCAATGCGTTCACCATGGCGCCATAGGCGTCTTCAACCTCCGGGTCGATCCGCGCCCCGTCATAGTTGGCAATCACGTCCACACGATGCCCAAGCGGTCCACATACCTCTTCCACACGGCGGCGGATCATCTCGACCTCCCTGAGTGACCTCAGGCTCAACTTGCCGAAATTGATGAACAGGACCCGCGCTGCCCCATCAAGCGCGATCCGGTCCGCCAGATCGAGATGCAACAGGTCCACCCGCAGTTCCATCGGCTCGGGTCTGAAGATCCGCGCATCCATCTCAACCGGATCACGCAGGATGGGGCGAAAACCCATGTGGCCAAGGATGTCGCGTTCGATATCCATGCCCGGCGCAACCTCGATCAGCTCCACCCCGTTTGGCGTCAGAGAAAAGACGCAGCGCTCGGTCACATAGAGCACGGGCTTGCCCAGCCGAGCCGCCCGCGCCCCTGAAAACGTAACCTGCTCGACCTGTTGAAGAAACTTTGCAACTTTGCCTTCGCTCCGGATGTCCAGCACCCCGTCCTCAACCCCGACGTCCAAGCCAACGGAGGTGAAAGTTCCCGCAAACACAACAGCTTGGGCATTTTGGCTAATGTTGATGAAACCGCCGGCGCCGGCCAGTCGCGGGCCAAAGCGCGACACGTTCACCGCCCCGTCCGCGCCAACCTCTGCCATGCCCAGAATGGCCAGGTCGAGCCCGCCACCATCATAAAGATCAAACTGCTGATTCTGTGCGACGATGGCGTCGGTATTGATGGCCGCCCCGAAGTCCAATCCCGAAGCAGGCTGACCGCCGATCACACCCGGTTCTGCTGTCAACGTCAGGTGATCGAGTAGTTTTTCTTCGCTGGCAACGGCGGCCACCCCTTCGGGCATGCCGATCCCAAGGTTCACGATCCCCCCAACCGGCAATTCAAAGGCGGCACGCCGCGCAATGATCTTGCGCGCGGTCAGCGGCATATCGCCCGCGCCATCGCCCTCGACACGGAACTCCCCGGCAAATGCATGATTGTAAGGTGTGGCATAGGTCTGCATGTGGTCTTCAGGCGATGCCACGACCACCGCATCGACAAGCGCACCGGGAATTTCCACGTCCCTTGGACTCAGCGCCCCACGCGCCGCAATCCGCTCGACCTGCACGATGACCACCCCGCCCGAGTTCTTGACGGCCATCGCCTGGGCCAGGTTGTCGATGGTCAGGGCCTCCCGCTCCATCGTGACATTGCCTGCCGGATCGGCGGTCGACCCGCGCAACAAGGCCACCTGGATGGGTCGCGTCGGATAAAACAGAACCTTTTCACCGCCCACATCCATCAGCCGCACCACCTCTTCGGTGCTGATGTCATTGACCCTTCCACCCTGCAATCGCGGATCGACAAAAGTCTCAAGCCCGACATGGGTCAGCGTGCCGGGCTTGCCTGCGGCAATGTCGCGAAACAGGTGGCTGATCACACCCTGCGGCAGGTTCCAACCTTCGATGTCACCCGCAACAGCCAGCGCGGCCACCTTGGGGATCAACCCCCAATGCCCGCCAATCACCCGCCTGAGCAGCCCTTTGTGCCCAAGACGGTTCAACCCACGCTCTTTGCCATCGCCCTGTCCAGCCGCAAAAATCAACGTCAGGTCGCGCGGCGTGCCACTGTCTAGAAACCGCGTCTCCAGTGCTTTGAGAAGCGCCTCGGGCACGCCAATACCGACAAAACCTGACGTGGTGATGGTGTCCCCATCCGACACCAGCCGTGCGGCGGCCTCGGCTGAAATGATCTTGTTGGGCATGGTACGGGCTCCTCCAGAACCCCAGCCTTGCCAAGTCCGCCGCGTAAAGCAATCCCGTAGAACTCCGCGACCTGCGGCGACACCGCATGATGCACTCCCAACAAGGGATAACCCCGCCAAATGGCGGGGTTTGACGTTTCTATATCTTGAAAACGGGCTGCAGCAGGCGCGGTATCAGGCTGTTGAACCGCAGTGGCGCATCGGTCGCCGCAAGGCAGATACAGGGCGGCCCGTCATCGGCCACCGGCGTGTGTTCAAGGTCTTCATCCCCAACCTCGACATCGCCCACACCAAAGCGGCCTGTTTCGTCGCTGAAACTGCCCTGCAGCACGAGGGTAAGCTCCAGTCCGTTATGGCTGTGATCCGGCACCGCCCGCCCCCCGGGGATATGCAAAAGGCGCACGGACCCGGTGTCGCCGGTTTCAAGAATGCATTGCTTCACTCCCATCCCGAGCGATTTCCAGCGCGGCGGACGACCTTTCAAAGCCTCCATGACTGGTCCCGGATAGACCCCCGACCGCTTAACCGGTTCCGGTTCGGGGTCAACCGGCGCATCCAACAGCGCCAGCACACTGGCCTTGAGATCTTCTTCGACCGGGGCCTTGACCATCTCGTCAAGCACCACCCCGCCAGCCACCTCATGCGCCGCAACCGTTGCGCGGCAGGCATCACACATGGAAACATGTGCGGCCACAACCAGCGCATACGGTCGCGGCAGGCTGCCCGCGGCATAGGCCGCCATCAACGGCTCTGGGATATGATGACTGATCGCGCTCATTCTGCACGCATTCCTTTTAACTCGTGACGCAGCTTGTCCAGCCCCAGCCGGATACGGGACTTGATCGTCCCCAACGGCAAACCCGTCTTTTCACTCAACTCGCGATGCGACAATTCCCCAAGATAGGCCGCTTCGATCATTTCACGTTGTGCGGGCTTCAGACGTGCCAAAGCCTCTTTCAACTGTTTCGCTTCCTGCTCCATGCCAAGTACCTGGCTCGCATCCGGCTCGGCATCCGGCTCCTGCGCCAACTCTTCGGGCATGGGACGGCTTTCCTTACGGATCACGTCGATATGACGGTTGCGTGCGATCTGGAAAATCCAGGCCGAGACCTGCGCGCGCTGTGGATCGAACATGGCCGCCTTGCGCCAGACCGTCAGCATGACATCCTGCACGATCTCGTCGGCCTGACCATGCCCGCACCCCTTGCGCATCAGCATGCCTTTCACACGTGGCGCATAGTAATCGAACAGCGCTCCAAATGCGGCCCTGTCCTGACGGTCACGCACGGCCAGCATCCACGACGTCTGCTCCGTGTAGGAAGAACCGGATGACGGCGTCACGTTCCGACGTCCCCCGCGAGGAACCGCACGGCACGCTGCCGCGGAAGGTGCGTCATTTTCCAAAGGCTTAATGTCATGGCTCAGTGTCAGCATACACTCTCTACGGACGCAACAAAAACCCGGATCATTTTTTGATCTGTCCTGCATTGAGACGCGTAAACCCATTGATCAACGAGCGGAGTTTCCATGTCTTTCGACGCCCTTTCCTTTCAGCCGCAGCGCATTGCCATCGTTGGCGGCGGTATATCCGGTCTCGCCGCGGCATACCTTCTGGCGCCACACCACGCGGTCACGCTTTTCGAAGCGGCGCCGCGCCTTGGCGGGCACGCACGCACCGTGATCGCCGGGCGCAATGGGGATCAGCCTGTAGACACAGGGTTCATCGTGTTCAATTACGCGAACTATCCGCACCTGACGCGGATGTTTTCCGATCTCGACGTTCCGGTGATCAAGTCGGACATGACCTTTGGCGCATCGGTCGACAATGGCCGCGTCGAGTATTCCGTTCAATCTCTCGGAGCTTTGGTCGCACAGCGCCGCAACCTTGCGCGCCCGGGTTTCTTGCGGATGGTGCGCGACATCCTCCGTTTCAATGCCCGCGCCGAAGAACTGGCCCGCGATGATCTGACACCGCTGGGCGACCTCATGGATGAACTGGGTACCGGGGAATGGTTCCAGCGCTATTACCTCACGCCACTTTGCGGGGCCATCTGGTCCACTCCGACAGATCGCATCCGTCAGTTTCCAGCGCAGGCTCTGGTGCGCTTTTTTCGCAATCACTCCCTCTTGTCCGCGCGCGAGCAACATCAATGGTGGACGGTCAAGGGCGGCTCGATCGAATATGTCAGCCGCCTGACCCACCACTTGCGCGGGCGCGGCGTGGCGCTTCGTCCCGGAACACCGGTGACGTCCGTCAGACGTGGGCCCGACGGCGTATCCGTGTCGACCCGTGGTGGCGAACCCGAACAGTTTGATCAAGTAATCATGGCTTGCCATTCCGACCAGGCCCTCGCCCTGCTGTCGGATGCCAACGCTTCGGAACGGGCCGCGCTATCCCCGCTCAGATACCAGGACAACGAAATCTTCCTTCACCGCGATTCCCGCCAGATGCCCAAGCGGCGCAGCGTGTGGTCAAGCTGGGTCTACAAGGCGGACACCACGAAACCGGAACCCGCCATTGGCGTGACCTACTGGATGAATCGCCTGCAAAGCATTCCGGAAACCGATCCCATGTTCATCTCGCTCAACCCCTCCGAGCCGATCCCGGACGAGATGGTCTATGACCACAATACGTTCCGCCACCCGGTCTTCGATACCGACGCGATACGGGCGCAAGGCGCGTTGCACGCGCTGCAGGGCCGGAACAGGACATGGTTCGCTGGTGCCTATACCCGCCACGGCTTTCATGAAGACGGCTTTGCAAGCGCGGTCCGTGTCGTACGCCAGATGGACGAAATGGATCAGACGCACAGGCTCCCGGCATGATTGTCTGGCCCGAACACATTCGCGGTGTCACGACCCACACGCGCCGTGGTTCCATCAGGAACAGTTTTCGCTACGGCGTGGATTTCGTGCTGATTGATCCGGACAGCAGCGCCGGCCCGTGGCTATTCGGGCGCAACCGCCCTGGACTGATCTCAGTTCAGGACCGCGCCCATGGCGGCGCGCTCGGTGCCGGGCGCGGCGCGGCATGGGCACGCGACGCGCTCAAGCTGCGCGGTCTTGCCCCGGACAGCTACGAGTTGCGCCTCCTGACACAGCCGGGCTTTCTCGGACATGTCTTCAACCCGGTCAGCTTCTGGCTGGCCATGCAGGGGGACAATATCGTCGCCGTTATCTCCGAAGTGTCTACCCCGTTCAAGGACCGGCACTCTTACCTGACCCACCTGCCCGATTTTGCCCCGATCACGCCTTCCGACACCCCCCGGGCCACCAAACGCATGCACGTCTCCCCGTTTCAGGACGTCGCCGGAGACTATACCTTTTCCTTTTCTGTTCAGCCGGATCGGATCGCCATCCGCATCCTGTTCCGCAATGGTCCCGAAGGCGTCGTCGCGACGCTTTGCGGTACGCGTCGCCGCCTCTCCAACCTGGCCATCCTTGGCGCAACGCTGCGGCGGCCATTCGGCACCATCCGCACCGTTGCCCTGATCCACTGGCAGGCGTTGAAACTCAAACTCAAGGGCGCCCTCTGGCGCCCCCGCCCGACCCCTCCGTCCGAGGAAATCTCCTGATGTCCATCTTCACCAAACACCGCAAGACCCGTTTTCTGAACACCTGTGCTTCCATCTCTGACGGCGCACTGCGACTGACGACACCGGAAGGCGAACGGTTTGAGTTTGGCGAGGGCAGCGATGCAGCCGAGATGCATGTCTACGACTGGTCCGCTCTCAGTACGCGCTCCCTTGCGCAGACCTTCGCTGCCGGGCTCTGGGATAGCCCGGATTTGCCCACGTTGACTCACGTTCTGTTGTCAAACCCACATGCCTTCCAAGTGCAGCTCAGGGCCAGCCCAAAGATTCCAAAAGGTCTTGGCAACGAGTTTTTCCAACCTTGGCTCGACCCCGGGATGAGTTTCACTTCCGCACTTTTTGCGCCTGGCGAAACGGATCTCGCGCGCGCTCAAAAACGCAACCATGATCGAATACTGGGCATGCTGGCACCGGGAACGCGCCTTTTGGACGTCGGATGCGCCTGGGGTGCAATGGCCGAACACGCGGCCAATGTCGGGCATGAGGTGACGGGCCTGACCCAGTCTGCGGCCCAAAAGGGCTACGCGGATGCACGGCTTGACGGGCGGGCCGACATCCGCCGTCAGGACCCCCTGCGTGAGACCGCCATCTACGACAATATCGTTTCGCTGGAACAGCTCAATGGCCTGTCGCCTCGTCTTTGGGGCCGCTATTTGGCGTCTCTCCGGTCACGTCTTGCCAAGGGTGGGCGCATTGTCCTGCAGGTGGTGACCGCACCTCGAGCCTCACATGACTCACCCAGCCAAGCGCACCTGAACGGGATGATCCATGCCGCTGGCCTGCAGGTGCGCCACAGCTTCGCCTTCGCAGAAAGCTACGCCCGTACCGCGGCACACTGGCAGGATCGTTTGGCGAAACAATCTGCGCGTCTGTCCCACCTGGGGTTTGATCTGGAGTTACAGCGCGAGTGGCGCTTCGCGCTGGCGACGCGGTCCGCGCGCTTCCGAACCGGCCAGAATGATGTGGTGCAGCTTGCCCTGTCTCACCGCGCTTCGGCCCGCAGCTCATGAGGATGACCATGTCTTTCTTCTGGATAATCGCAGTTGCACTGATCATTGCCATGGTGTTGATCGGACGCACGACGATCGGCTTTGCCGCGCAAAAACCTGAGCACTATGCCGATTCTGGCCCCGCATTCGACCTTGCAACCCATCTGAACGGCGCCATCCTTTGCGAAGGTGTCATCTACGGGCCGCTCGGGCGCGTGGCCAGCCGGTTCGTGGCGCAGATGCAGGGTAACTGGTCCAGTGACTCGGGGACGCTTGACGAACATTTCACTTACTCCACAGGAAACACCCAATCCCGGCAATGGCGGCTGGTCCTTGGAGAAAACGGGCGTTTCACAGCCACGGCCGATGACGTGATTGGCATCGCCGAGGGCATCGTGAGCGGCGCGTCCGTGCGCATGACCTATCGAATTCGCCTTTCCGAAGAAGCCGGCGGTCATGTGCTGTCAGTCACCGACTGGCTCTATCTCACTGAGAACGGCACCATCATCAACCGCTCGCAAATGCGCAAATTCGGCATAAAGGTCGCGGAACTCGTGGCCACCATGCGCCCCAATCCGTCCGAACAGCAATCAGTGCGCGCCGCCGAATGAAACTTCACAGAAAAACCTATTGGATTGTCGGCGCATCCGAAGGGCTTGGGCGCGCGCTGGCGACTGCCCTTTCCCGCGAAGGCACCCATCTTATCTTGTCCGCCCGGAGTGCCGAAAAGCTCTCGGACCTTGCGGCGCGTTTGCCGAACGCAGAGGCGTGTCCGCTCGATGTCACCGACCCGTCCTCGGTGCGGGACACATGGATGGCAGTTATCCGGGGCAAAAGACTGCCGGACGGGGTGATCTATTGTGCCGGGGCCTATGATCCGATGACGGCGCAGGCTTGGGACACCGAAGCCGTGGAGCAGATGGTCGAGGTCAACTTTACAGGTGCGCTGCGCATTCTCGGCAACGTGGTGCCTGCCATGACCCGGCGCGGTGAGGGTCATGTTGTCCTGATCGGATCCCTTGCAGGCCATCGCGGCCTGCCCGGCGCGATCGGCTATGGGGCGTCGAAAGCCGCGCTGATGCATCTGGGCGAGAACCTCCGTGCCGACCTGCGCGGCACGGGCGTTCGCGTTCAATGTCTGAACCCGGGCTTCATCCGCACCCGCCTTACAGACAAAAACAGCTTCGAAATGCCCATGCTCATGTCGCCGGAAAAGGCTGCGGACCACTGTGTCCGGGCCATGAAAACGCGCAGGTTCTCAACTTCGTTTCCTGCGCCCTTTTCATGGCTCTTCACCATCGGGCGGCATGTGCCGCTACCCTGGTTCCAAACGCTATTTCGCCAAGGAAGCTGATGCCAACACCGACGCAATACCGACGTCGTACCAACAGGTGTTTTCCGTAATAAATACGGTTCGAAAATCCGAGAAACCGTGGTGCGGGTGGAGGGACTTGAACCCCCACGCCTCGCGGCGCCAGAACCTAAATCTGGTGCGTCTACCAATTTCGCCACACCCGCACGGTTCGCGCGTCTTAGCAAAGCCAAATGCGGGATGCGAGCAGAAAATGCGTCTAGAGCTCCAGTTTCCGAAACACTGCGGGCAGTTGCTCGGGCAGGTCCTCCGCTATCAGGCCGGGCCCGAATTCCAGCGCACATTCCACATGCAGCCAAGCCCCGGTTTCCGCCGCCGACATGGTCGAGAATCCCCGCGCCAAAAGCCCCGTGATAAAACCGGCCAGAACGTCCCCGGAACCAGCCGTTGCAAGCCAAGGCGCGCTGCGCTCGTAATGCGCGGAATTGATGCTGCACCGTCCCATTTGGTCTGCGATCACTGTATCCGGTCCCTTGAACAGAACAGTGCACCCTACCCGCTTTGCCGCTTCGCGCGTGGCATCCACCTTGGAATAGGCCGGCCCCTTGGTCGGCACCTCGACCAGCTTGGCATGGATATCCGGGAAAAGCCGCTTGAACTCGCCGCCATGCGGGGTCAGCACGCAGCGCTCGTGCAATAGGTCAAATAATTGTGCCGGTTCATCGGCAAAAGCGCTCAGCGCATCCGCGTCCAAAACCACGTCGGGTGCGTGCTTGGCACGCACTGCCACTGGAACCAGCTCCCGCGCTCGCGCCAGACCCAGCCCCGGCCCAAGGCAAAGTGCGTTGAGCCGCGCGTCTTCCAAAACGCTTTCCAGCCCTTCGGAACCTTCCACCCGCTGCAGCATGAGCGCGGTGATCTGGCTGGCAACTTCCATTTGCGCGCTTGGTGGCACGCCGAGCGTTACCAGCCCCGCCCCAATCCGCAGCGCCCCCCGCGCCGCCAGCCGCGCCGCACCGGATTTGCCGACCCCGCCGGAGAGGACCAGCGCGTGGCCGTGGGCGTATTTATGTTCGTCCGTTTCCTTTGATAAGTATGGACTAAGTGGAGGCTCGACAGCACGGCTTATGACACGCCCCAACCAGCGTTCCCCATGCTTCTCTATCAGCGTCTGCCGAGACAAAGAGCCCGGCTCATCGCTTCTGGACAAGCCAATGTCTGCGACAACAGTTTTTCCACATCCCACTGGACCATCATTCAATAAATGACCGGGCTTTTTGGAGTGAAACGTCACAGTCATGTGGGCGCGCGCCGAAAAGCGAAAGTGATCGTCCGAGTTGGGAAAATCGCGGCCGCTGTCGGCACAAACACCGCTTGGAATATCTACCGCCACGACGGCTGGACGGCCAAGTTCATGCCCGAACTCAATCTCAAAGCAATCCACCATGTCATCCAGATTCCAGAACAGCTCACCAAGGTCAGGCAGCCCGCGCGTCAAACCGGTTCCAAAAAGCGCATCAACCAGTAGATCACATTGCCAGGTTTCTCGCTTGTCGTAATCGGGATAGGATCCAACCTCCCCCATCTCACGCCACCGCACATAATTCACCTTCGCATCCGGCGGCAGCTTCTCGGCGTCCCCATAGAGAAACACCTCCACCTCCCAGCCCCACTCTTTCAGCAACCGCGCCACGACAAACCCGTCGCCGCCATTGTTGCCGGGACCACATAAAACCACCGCCCGTTGCGACGTCTTGGCCAGCTCCGGCCACTCCTCAAAGATCGCCTCTACAACCCCGCGCCCGGCCCGCTCCATCAGTTCCAGACCCGTCACTTCGCCCGACTCGATGGCCGCCATTTCAATGGCGCGCATTTGTGCAGCGGTGAGTAATTCGCTCATTTCCAAATCCCTTGCGATTCAATTCAGCGCGTTTTTCGAGCGTACTGCCTAATTTTTAGGCACACACATGAAATCCCTGCAATACGCCCCGTCCGCGTCACCATAGCCAATTGTAGGCCGCCAATGAAAGTGATCTGAGCGTTGCCAAGGTATCAGGTGAGGAGGCATCTCCAGATGAAAAAGATCGAGGCAATTATCAAGCCGTTCAAGCTCGATGAGGTCAAGGAAGCGCTGCAGGACTTTGGCATTCAGGGTCTGAGCGTCATCGAGGTCAAAGGGTTCGGGCGCCAGAAGGGCCATACCGAGCTTTATCGCGGCGCGGAATATGTCGTCGACTTCCTGCCCAAGGTTAAAATTGAGGTCGTTCTGGATGACGACCAGGTGGACGGCGCGATCGAAGCGATCGTCGATGCCGCCAAAACAGACAAGATCGGCGACGGCAAAATTTTTGTCAGTCCCGTCGAACAAGCCATCCGCATCCGTACCGGTGAATCCGGCCCGGACGCGCTTTAACCCACACCCTTTCCAGTAATCAGAAGGACAAAGAGAATGAGCGCAGACGCAGTTCTCCAGATGATCAAAGACGAAGGCGCCGCCTATGTCGATATTCGCTTCACAGACACGCGCGGCAAGCTGCAGCACGTGACCGTGGACGTGGACCTCGTGGACGAAGACTTCCTCGAAGAAGGCTTCATGTTTGACGGGTCGTCGATCGCTGGTTGGAAATCGATTGAAAACTCCGACATGAAACTGATCCCCGACACCACGTCGGCCTATGTGGATCCGTTCTATGCTGAGAAAACCATCTGCATTCACTGCTCGATCGTTGAGCCCGACACTGGTGAAGCCTATGAGCGTGACCCGCGCGGCACAGCCGAAAAAGCCGAAGCTTACCTGAAGTCCTCGGGCATTGGTGACGTGGCCTACATGGGTCCGGAAGCAGAATTCTTCTTGTTTGACGACGTGCGCTTCTCGAACTCGATCAACAAGGTTTCCTACGAAGTCGACGCAATCGACGCCTCGTGGAACACCGACACCGAGTACGAAATGGGCAACACCGGTCACCGTCCGGGCCTCAAGGGTGGTTACTTCCCCGTGAACCCGACCGACGATGCTCAGGATCTGCGTTCGGAAATGCTCTCGACGATGAAGCGTCTGGGCATGAAAACCGACAAGCATCACCACGAGGTGGCGTCCTGTCAGCACGAGCTGGGTCTGATCTTTGACACGCTGACCAAACAGGCGGACGAACTGCAGAAATACAAGTACGTCATCCACAACGTGGCCCAGTCCTACGGCAAGTCGGCAACCTTCATGCCCAAGCCGATCTATGGCGACAACGGCACCGGTATGCACGTGAACATGTCGATCTGGAAAGACGGCAAGCCGCTGTTTGCAGGTGACAAATACGCCGACCTCAGCCAGGAAGCGCTGTATTTCATCGGTGGTATCCTGAAGCACGCAAAAACGCTGAATGCTTTCACCAACCCGTCGACCAACTCCTATAAGCGTCTGATCCCGGGCTTTGAAGCCCCTGTGCTGCGCGCCTACTCGGCTCGTAACCGTTCGGGTTGTGTCCGTATTCCGTGGACTGAATCGCCCAAAGCCAAGCGCGTTGAAGCCCGCTTCCCCGATCCGTCGGCGAACCCCTACCTCTGCTTTGCCGCTCTGCTGATGGCTGGTCTTGACGGCATCCAGAACAAGATCGATCCGGGCGAAGCCATGGACAAGAACCTGTACGACCTTCCCGCCGAAGAACTGGCCGGTATTCCGACCGTCTGCGGCAGCCTGCGTGAAGCACTGGAAGCCCTTGAAGCCGATCACGACTTCCTGCTGGCTGGCGACGTGTTCACCAAGGACCAGATTGAAGGCTACATCGAACTCAAGATGGAAGAGGTTCAGCTCTACGAGCACACCCCCCACCCCGTCGAGTTCGGCATGTACTACAGCTGCTAAGTCAGACTGTTTTGCTCAACAACAAAGGGCGCCTTTTGGGGCGCCCTTTTCATATGGCTTGGTCTCACAAAACGTCCGCTGCGCGCGGCTGTGCAGGCGGTTGAATTGGATGTGAGCTATCGGACTGCAGTGTCGCTTGCCTGATTTGATCCTGTCCCGTTGGTAGCTCGCCGTCGCGGGATGGCGTCCGTTCATTCGTTCGCTCGAAACCTTGATATCAACAAACATGCCGGTCATCCTAAGGTCCGATTTTTGACTTCCAAAGTTGGAGTTGCATCTGGTGTTGGAACAACTTTTTAGAAGTGAGGTGGGTCGCAAGTTGCTTCTCATCGGAGTTTTGCTGATTCTGGTTGGGGCGGGTCCAACACTTCTATTGAAGGCCGTCGGGTGTGGGATCGGAACAGCGTGTCACAACCTTCCAACGCTCATCGGTGAATTGATCCAAACGCTTGTGTTCTTCGAGTGGATTTCTGGAATGATTTTCGTACTGACGATAATTGGCGGCGTCTTCCTCGTGGCTGGGACGTATTCAGAAATATCAGCACGCCGCAACCAAGAACGATAAAAGCCTGTACGGGTTGAAGCGAATACCATCTACAACTTCACCGAATGGCGATCCCGGGCACAGAACCGAAATTTGCCAAGTGCAAAATCAGCCTGGCGCATTACTTTCGAAGCTATGAATCCGCGCCCTTCCCCTTCGTCCCGAGATTGCTATCCTGCGCTGGAAGAACGCTGGAAAGAACCTCAATGCCCGAACTGCTCATTGTTTATCATTCCCGCACTGGGGGTAGTCGGCAGATGGCAGAGGCCGCCTTTTCTGCTGCCCTTGGAGAAACCCCAACCACTCTTATGACGGCCGACGCAGCTAAGCCGGAAGACGTGCTCAGAGCGGACGGATATATCTTCTGCGCACCTGAAAACCTCGCCACGCTTTCAGGGATCATGAAAGATTTTTTCGACCGCTGCTATTACCCGGTTCTGGGTCGTGTCGAGGGGAGCCCGTATGCCCAGATGATTTGTGCCGGATCAGACGGTCAGGGTGCCGCCCGGCAATTGGCACGGATCGCTACAGGCTGGCGGCTCAGAGAGGTGCAGCCCCCCCTGATCGTGAACACTGACGCCCAGACACCGGAGGCGATACTCGCGCCCAAGACCCTTGAAGAACAAGAGCTTGCCCCCTGCCGAGAGCTTGGCGCGGCAATGGCCGCGGGACTGGCGCTTGGGGTGTTCTGAGTTCTCTCAGACCAGTAGCTTGGAATAGTTCAGTTCGTTCCATGGAACAAGCGCGTCGTGAACACGGCCCCAGAGCGAGGCAAACAGCATCTCGTCCAGTCCGGTGCGTTCACGCAGAGCGCCCAACGGCGTACGCCCGTCCACCAAAGACACAATCTGCGCAGCTTCTTTCGGCAGTTTGAGAACGGCGGTTTCCGTCTGGAAATCGAGCACGATCTTGCCTTTCTTGGCCACCAGTCCGGCAAGTTGCGGCCCAGCGAGGCTCTTGAAATGCGGAACCGCCCAAGGATCCTTCGGGTTGGCGTGGAGCACGTCGCGCGCGGCTGGAACGGCATAAACGACATGGGTCTTGATTGTACCGCGCAGTTTTTCGGCCACGTCCATGGCCGCAATGATGTCCATGCCGTCCGGGCGCTCAACACCTTCCGGCAAAAGCCGGTCCAAATCATACTGGGCTGTCGGAAGAAAACCGGCAGGCTTGAGATCTGCTAGCCTCAAAGCCTCAGCCAGTTCGCCTACTGTGTAGGGACGATCCTGGGAATGCAGCAGCAGATCGTAGAACCCCGCATCACTTTTTTTGTGGTCCACAAGCACCTGATTTCGCTTGAAAGAATGCGCGTCCGGCACGGCCTTGAGAACTGCTTTTCCAAGCTTGAGCCGATCCTTGGCCGACATTCCCTGTGACAAGGTGCCAAATGCCGATTGCAACTGGTAGACCCCTGCCCGTCCATATGGCGCATAGACCATCAAACCCATGCCACCCTCGGGCGACAAGGCTGCGGACAAGGCCCGGAACCCCTCATCCGGTTCGGGCAAATGATGAAGTACGCCACAACAGTCGATGTAATCGAACGTCCCAAAATCCGGCGCATCCAAAAGGCTGGCCGTGTGAAAGGTGACGTTTGAAAGCCTGCGTTCGGCAATTCGAGCCTCGGCAATCTCGCGCGCTGTGGTCGACAGGTCCAGATAAGTGATTTCATAGGGCCGCTTGGCGCTCGTCAGGGTCTGCGCCAGTTGCACCAGTGCATCCCCGGTGCCACCACCAGCGACCAGAATGCGAATGGGCGCGCGCCAGTTGCGTTTGCCTCCGAACAGGAAATGATCCATCTCGACAGGATGCGACGGCGACCCACGAACCAGCCTTTTACGCTCATCTTTCGGATCGCGGGCTGGGTATGGGTAGGTGTCGTATTGTTCGGTAATGCTCATTCCGTTCCCCTGACTGTCAGGTGCCACATTTGCAGAGCGTCGATCCGGCGCCAAGCCTGTTTCGGACAGAAACTGGCATACAGAGGAGCGCTCATTCTGTCGCCACGTTTTCACGGGCGACGACGAAGGTGTGAATGGAAAACACAACGGCCTCACTCCGGGGCAAACGGAGTATGCTCTGACGTTCGGATCTCAAGTACGGCGCGCTGCTTTTGTCCACGGGCGTGCGTCTTTCGTTTTCGCTGCGAGGCTGAAACAGGTCGGGGTTGTTGTACCAAAGCAAATTCTTGCGCCACATGGGCCTTTCTACCCGCACTCCATCAAACAGGCGCTGAACACGACGCGCAATGTTGTCGTCATAACTGTCGACCGGCACATGAATTCCCGTCAGCGGTTTTCCGAATTTCTCGGACAAAGACCAGCTGGCCGGAAAGCACAACACCGCGCCCGTTAGCACGTGCTGATCTCCTTGGCGCTGCAGGATACAAATGTCCTCCTGCACAAGCCGCGCGACAGAGCCTAAAGGGTCCTGACCATCAAGGGTGACCTTTCGTCCATCCGGACATGTCACAACCGTGCCGGACACCAAGAACCCTTCCTTCTCCTCAAGCAGCTCAAGGATCACGTCCAACAGCTCTGCTGCCGCAGCGCAAGCGTGTTCATCAAGTGCAAGCACATCCCCGCATCGCCTTGCCAGCAGTTCCTCTCGCAACGCCATTTGCCCGGCATAAGCCTCGTCGATGATCAGCCAGTCAGTCATTTTCATCGGCGAAATGCCTGGCAAGGCCACTTCGGCAAAGGCGTCATAGGGGATATGTGTCTGCAAAATCTCCGTCATGAGACCTTTCTTAGCCGCGCGCCATCCGCCCTGCATCCCAAAACGGACATCCCGCGTCGGAAACAGGCACGACCTTGATGATTCGCCAGATCAGACTGGCCTTGTGGGAAAATGGGAGGCCATGATGAACGACCACTATCGCGACATTCGCAAGATTGACCCGACCCGTGGTGCAGTCCTGGGCGATAACACGCCAAATGACGGCGATCGGATCGAAATCGGCCCGACGCGACTGGCGTTCGGCGAATGGGCAGGGGCGGGTTTGCAGCTTCCCGACCTTCCAGCCATGCGCCGCCACCGTTGGCAGCGCCTCACGCAACATATCGTTGATCGAGACTATGCCGGTCTTCTGATGTTTGATCCGCTCAACATCCGCTATGCCACCGACAGTACCAATATGCAGCTTTGGAACACGCACAATCCGTTCCGCGCCGTATTGCTTTGCGCCGACGGATACATGGTCATCTGGGACTACAAGAACGCGCCTTTCCTAAGCAGTTTCAACCCCTTGGTGCGCGAAGTTCGTTCGGGCGCCGACCTGTTCTATTTCGACCGGGGCGACAAGATTGACGTGGCCGCAGATGCGTTCTCGAATGAAGTGCGCGCGCTTTTGCAGGAGCATGCTCCGAGCAACAAGAGGCTTGCCGTGGACAAGGTCATGCTTCACGGGCTACGCGCGCTCGAGGCGCAGGGACTGGAGATCATGGAAGGTGAAGAGGTCACGGAAAAGGCCCGCGCGGTCAAAGGGGCGGATGAAATCCTTGCCATGCGCTGCGCCCATCATGCCTGCGAGACCGCTGTTTTCGAGATGGAGCGTTTTACTCGCGAAAACGTCCCCCTAGGCAATACTAGCGAAGATGACATCTGGGCTGTTCTGCATGCCGAAAACATTCGCCGCGGAGGTGAATGGATCGAAACCCGCCTTCTCGCATCAGGTCCAAGAACCAACCCCTGGTTCCAGGAATGCGGGCCCCGCATCGTCCAAAATAATGAGATCGTCGCGTTTGACACGGATCTGATCGGGTCTTACGGAATCTGCATCGACATCAGCCGAACGTGGTGGATCGGCGACCAGAAGCCAACGAACTCAATGATCTACGCCATGCGCCACGCACATGAGCATATCATGACCAACATGGAGATGCTCAAGCCGGGGGTGACCATTCCTGAACTGACGGCCAACGCGCACAAGCTTGACGATAAGTTCTGGAACCACAAATACGGCTGCCTGATGCATGGTGTGGGCCTTTGCGATGAATGGCCATTGGTTGCCTATTCCGACAAGGCTGTGCCAGGGGCCTTCGACTATCCGCTCGAGCCAGGGATGGTACTTTGTGTTGAGGCGCTGGTCGGGGAGGAAGGCGGCGATTTCGCAATCAAACTCGAAGACCAGGTGTTGATCACGGAAGATGGCTACGAGAACCTGACAACATATCCTTTTGATCCTGTCCTCATGGGAGAGTCATGATACACGGCGCCTCCCATTTCGTCACCATGGCGTGAGAATGCTGACACGGCCCTTGGACACAGGGACGGCGCGTAGCAGTTTGGCGGGGTGCAGATTAAAGGACGGCCCATGCCCACTAAACGCCTCTCGTTTCCCGGTCACAATGGCGACACGCTTGCCGCGCGACTGGACCTGCCCGAAGGTCCTCTCCTTGCAAGTGCATTGTTTGCGCATTGTTTCACCTGTTCCAAGGACATCGCCGCCGCACGCCGTATCTCGGCCCGTCTCTCGGCGATGGGGATTGCCGTTCTGCGGTTCGATTTCACGGGATTGGGGCACAGCCAGGGGGAGTTTGCCAACACCACATTCACCACCAACGTGGCGGATCTTTTGGCTGCGGCATCGCATCTCGAAGCACAGGGCATGGCGCCCTCGCTCCTGATTGGGCACAGCCTCGGCGGCGCTGCAGTATTGCGAGCAGCAGCAAGCCTTGAAACCGTAAGGGCCGTCGCGACGATTGGCACCCCTTTCGATCCCGGCCACGTCACCCACAATTTCGGGGCGGCACTTGAAGAGATCCGGCTGAACGGTGCCGCAGAAGTCGATCTGGGCGGACGCCCATTCACGATCCGGAACTCCTTTCTCGAAGACGTATCGGCAGAAAACCTTGCCCCTGCCATCGCCAACCTGCACCGTGCGCTTTTGGTTCTGCACGCCCCGCAGGACGACATTGTAGGAATCGAAAACGCATCCGAGATTTTCCGAACGGCAAAACACCCCAAGAGCTTTGTGACACTGGACAAAGCCGATCACCTGATCAGCGATGCGGAAGACGCCGAATATGTTGCGAAGGTCATCGCGGCATGGAGCCGGCGTTATCTTGACCTTCGTCCGCCGGCCCCACCACCGGGCGCCCCGGAAGGGATTGTGCGCGTTTCCGAAGCTGATCCGAACGGCTTCCTGCAGGATGTGAATGCCGGTCCGCACCATCATGCGCTCGCCGACGAACCGCTGGCCTATGGCGGGACCAATCGCGGGATGACCCCTTATGGCTTCCTGTCGGCGGGGCTTGGCGCCTGCACCTCCATGACCGTGCGTATGTACGCCCGCCGCAAAGGCTGGCCTCTGGAACATGTCTGGGTCGATGTCAGCCATGACAAATTACATGCGCGCGATGCAGAAGCCGGGCAGTCAGCCCAGGTGGATACATTTCGCCGTGTCGTTCACCTTGTCGGGCCGCTGGATAAAGACCAGCGTGCCCGACTGCTTGAAATCGCAGACAAATGTCCAGTACATCAGACTTTGGAGCGGGCCAGCCGGGTGATCACCGAACTGGCCGTTCCCTGATCAACGACGCGGCATCGGACGGGCCACGGGCGGTCTTGGCGCAATTGGGTGCACTGGGCGTGGTGGCGGGGCAATCGGGTGCTCCGGGCGCCCGGGTGGCCGTGGTGGCTTCGGGCGATAATAGTCGTTCCACATCATCGAGTCGTAATAGATTCCGACATGGGCGCCACCGGACACGTAGGGATCGTCGCAGGCCGACAGGACCAGCCCCCCCGCTAACGTGAGACCCATCGCGCGCAAAAGGAATTTTCGATTGGATTTCATTTGCATCTCTCTCACCGCGTCCGAATGGAATTGTAGATCGCGTTCACATCCTCTAGCGCATCTGCCCTGTATCCCGGATGGAGCGCCGTCATGCTGAAGATCACGCTTCCGTTGGGAAGGTCGATGAGCGAAACCGTGAAATGCACCGTCGTACCATTGCGCCGACCCGTCCCGCGATACACGCGCGCGGGGTAACCCGCGATACGGCGGGACTCGAACTCGGTCACTTCGGTGTCCTTGGCGATTTGCGGAGCCAGCGAACGGGCATAGTCCGCCGCTTCATCCAGCGTACGCAGGCCTTCAGGCACGACAAACCCAACCCAGACGCCGCTATCGCTTTCCGGTTCAAGCCCGATAACACGCTCCACATCGCGGGACGCGTCCTCGCCCGGTGGGGTTAATGTGCGAGATCCCCCAACACGCACGGTCCAAAAATCGGGCACGTCCACGCTGAAGATGGTCTCGCTTCCATCCCTGTAATGAACCGGGGTATCCGCCACCGCTGCACTCACAGGCATGAAACCCGCAATCAGCGCAAGTACTCCCTGTAAATTCATGATTTTTCTCATACTTTCCCACCAATTGCATTCCTCGAACGAGGACCATACTAGACGGTGTTTGCCACCTGTCCAGCCTTGCAGTCGCCTCCATCAAGGTGAATTTCGTCTCCGCCCCTTTGAAACGGAGCCAACCTTGCCAACAAATCTTATGTCATCTGCGCCACGACCTTCGCCCCCGTAGCAGTCCCAAATGCCGCTTGGCGGCCACTGGCTGCAATACTGACCATCGCGCTCGGTCCAGTACCCCCAACTTTCCTTACCCGCATTGTAAAGCGTTCGGCCCGAGGCATAAAACCTTTGCCAGGACGCGTCGTACTCCACCACCTGATCGTTCAGGAAACACGTCAGGTCCTACCGGCGAAGTGGCACCCAGTCGTCCGCCTTGCCGCTCCCAGCCCAGACCATCAAAACAAGGGCAATCCGTCTCATGTGTGCGCTCCTGCCTTGCCGCGACGATGCTGACAGTCTAAACCGCGCGCAATTGCTCCCAATACACAAGGCCGTGACATGATCCCTCGCTATGCCCGCCCCGAAATGGTTGCCATCTGGTCACCTGAAACCAAGTTCCGCATCTGGTACGAAATCGAGGCGCATGCCTGTGATGCCATGGCCAAGTTGGGCGTGATCCCGCAGGAAAACGCGGATGCGGTCTGGAAAGCCAAGGATGTGGAATTCGACGTGGAGCGCATTGACGAGATCGAGGCCGTTACCAAACATGACGTGATCGCCTTCCTCACCCACCTTGCCGAACATGTCGGCTCGGAGGAGGCGCGCTTTGTGCACCAGGGCATGACCTCTTCCGACGTGCTGGACACCTGCCTGAACGTGCAGCTGGTGCGCGCCGCTGACATCTTGCTTGATGGTATGGACAAGGTGCTGGCCGCGCTGAAGAAACGCGCGCTGGAACACAAGGACACTGTCCGCGTGGGCCGCTCGCACGGTATCCACGCCGAACCCACGACCATGGGGCTGACCTTCGCGCGTTTCTACGCCGAGATGGACCGCAACAAGAACCGTCTGGAAAAAGCCCGCTGGGAAGTGGCCACTGGCGCGATTTCCGGTGCGGTTGGCACCTTTGCCAATATTGACCCCGCCGTGGAAGAGCATGTCTGCGAGAAACTGGGGCTGCGCCCCGAGCCGATCAGCACGCAAGTTATCCCGCGCGACCGTCACGCAATGTTCTTTGCCACGCTCGGTGTGATCGCCTCGTCGATCGAAAACATTGCCGTTGAAATCCGCCATATGCAGCGCACCGAGGTGCTGGAAGGTGCGGAATTCTTCTCGATGGGCCAGAAAGGTTCGTCAGCTATGCCGCACAAGAAGAACCCGGTGCTGACCGAGAACCTCACTGGCCTGGCTCGCCTCGTGCGCATGACGGTGATCCCGGCGATGGAGAACGTGGCCCTCTGGCACGAGCGCGACATCTCGCACTCCTCCGTGGAACGCGGCATAGGCCCCGACGCCACCGTGACACTCGATTTCGCCCTGAACCGTCTGGCTGGCGTGGTCGACAAAATGCTGATCTTCCCCGAGAACATGCTCGACAACATGAACAAGTTCCCCGGCCTTGTGATGTCCCAGCGCGTTCTGCTGGCCCTCACCCAGGCCGGCGTGAGCCGTGAAGACGCCTATTCCATGGTCCAGCGCAACGCGCTCAAGGTCTGGGAAGAGCGTCTCGATTTCCGCGAACTGCTGCTGGCGGACGCCGAAGTTGTGGCTGCGCTTGGCGAAGATGGTATCAACGAAAAGTTCGACATGGGCTATCACACCAAACATGTCGACACGATTTTCAAGCGGGTGTTTGGCGAGTAAGCCTCACCGCAGCCGAGATTTGGGGCCGTTGCACATGCTGTGCAGCGGCCCTTTTTCCTGTGATGACACCAACGTGATGCATAGGTGATCAGCTGCGGTGATCCGGCAGATGAGCCTCTTCGTATAGAGTTCAATAACCCTTAAACTCTTGGAGACATCATGCGCATTCCCCTTATTTTCACGGCTGTTCTCGTCGCCACTCCTGTTCTGTCGGAGCCTCTGCACAGCACACCACTCACGATCCATTCGGATGCCATCAAGGAAAACTGCAATGATGGGTACTGGTGGAACGCGTCGGAAAATATGTGCATGTCGGGGAACGGACGGTAAGATGACATTCCGGTGCGGCAAACCCCACAGCATGTTTGCAGCTGGGCTATTGATCCTGTCCCTGACGCTGCCGTCGGTCGCTCTGGCGGGCGGCGCAAACACCAAAACCGGCGTCGGCAAAGGCAATGAAAAATCCTGCCCGGCCGGCTTTTTCTATGATGCTGATTCCGGGAAATGCGTTGCCGAGAACTGGATCTGAACATCTATAGGCGAATGGCACGAAACACTCGACCTGCGCCACGAAACCATGGAGACTTCCGATGTCCAAGTTGTTAAATGCGACGCTCGTGACAGCCCTTTTGGCCGGTTCAATTCTCGCGACCGCGGCAAGCGCCGACCAGCGCAAGAAATGCGCGCCTGGCAGCTATTGGGACCCGCGGGATCAAAAATGCATCTGGGGCAACGGGCGTTGACGCGCGCGTGATTTTGGCTGGGGCCGCAACCATGTTAGTCTGGCGGCACACGCAATTCGGAGGTCGTCATGATGATACGAAAAATGGCACTGGCAATGATCATGGTGGTCATGCCTGTGACCGCTTATGCAATTGGGTGTTCCAGCCAAGAGCAGCAAGTCATGTCCTGTGGCGAGGGCAAGGTTTGGGATGCATCCAGCCGTAGCTGTGTAGAGCAGGTTTCTAGCTAAGAACTGCCTGCCTGATGAAGTTCATATGCGGGCGCAAGGACCGCCCCTGGTATATTTGCGTTAAGGAAACAATTGAGATGAATTTGAGAACCTCCCTTTCTGCACTTGCCATCGTGGGCCTTGTGCCCTTCTCTGCTTTCGCGGCGGGCGGTGACGAACCGGCCCCACAACCGACGCAGACCACCAAGGAATGCAAGAAGGGCAAGGTCTGGAGCGAAAAGAAAAAACGCTGTGTGAACCCGGACAACGCGCACCTGGGAGATGATGTGCTGTACGGAGCAGTGCGTGAATTCGCCTATGCAGGTCAGCTGGAAAATGCGCAGCGGGCCCTGTCGGCGATGTCCAATCAGAATGAAGACCGGGTTTTGACCTATTGGGGCTTCACCCATCGGAAAATGGGGCATGCAGAGCTTGGCATGGCTTTCTATGAAAAAGCGCTTTCGGCAAATCCCGATAATTACCTTGCCCGATCCTACAAAGGGCAGGCTCACGTAGAAGCAGGCGACCTTGTTCTCGCGCGCAGCGAACTCGTGCAGATCCGCAAACGGGGCGGAGCCGGAACTTGGGCGGAACAATCGTTGGCCGCGGCCATCGAGACTGGCGTGACCTACAACTTCTGAGAAACGCGTTGAGGGTTTCTTTAGTGTTGGGTGCTTAAGTGTGCCCAATACCAAGGAGCCTGAAATGAGCAACCAGACTCAGCTTGCCCGCCTCACACCGCCAGTGTCGATGGACGCTGCGCCGTCGCGCGTCAAAGTTCCGACACTGAGCAAACGGCACAAGGCGGCGATTATTGTTCGTTTCCTTCTGAACGAAGGCGCAGAGGTGTCCCTGAGCGATCTGCCCGATGATCTGCAAGCCGAGTTGACCTATCTGATGGGCGACATGGGTTATGTCGACCGCGATACGTTGGCCACGGTCTTGATGGAGTTTGCCCACGAGCTCGAGTCCATTGGCCTCTCGTTCCCCGGCGGGCTTTCCGGGGCGCTGTCCGCCCTTGACGGAAGGATCAGCCCGATGACCGCCGCGCGCCTGCGCAAGGAAGCCGGGGTGCGCCTATATGGCGACCCATGGGACCGACTGCGCAATCTTCCGATCGAAGCGCTTCGTGACCTGATCGAAGCAGAAAGTATCGAGGTGGCCGCCGTAACAATTTCCAAGCTCGATGTCGGCAAGGCCGCCGAGTTGCTCAGCGCCCTGCCCGGTGAAATCGCACGCCGCATCACCTATGCCGTGTCCATGACGGGTGCCATCACCCCCGAAGCGGTGGACCGGATCGGGTTGACCCTGGCGAGCCAGCTTGACGATGAGCCTCCCAAGGCATTTGCAGAAGCTCCGGTGGAGCGCGTTGGGGCAATCCTGAATTCCTCGACTGCCGCGACTCGCGATGACCTGCTGCAGGCGCTGGAAGACACGGATGCCGACTTTGCAGGAGAAGTGCGCAAGACGATTTTCACCTATGCTCATATTCCGGCCCGCATCTCCCCGCGCGACATGCCCCGCATCGTCAAGGAAATTGAAGAAGACACGCTTGTGGCCGCGTTGGGCTATGCCACTGAAGGCGATGCCGGTGCGACAACCGAGTTCATTCTCGAAAACATTTCGGCGCGCCTCGCCGATCAACTGCGCGAATCCGTCGAGGAGCGTGGAACGGTGAATGCGCGTGACGGCGAGGCCGCCCTCTCAGGCGTGACGACCGTGATCCGGGAATTGGAAACGAATGGAGAGATCAAACTGATCCGGCCCGAGGATCAGGAGGGCTAGACAGCACCTTGAAGCATGCTTAGCACATTCACTATATGTGAATGATTGGCTTCCCATGTTCTTATTGTCCTCCCGCGATACCCGTGCACGTGCCATCCTGCTCATGATCGGTGCGATCTTTTTCTTTTCGGCCATGGACAGCACGGCAAAGGCGCTTGCGCAGGAAATCGGCGTGCTGCCCACGCTTTGGGCGCGCTATGCCGGTCAGACGCTGTTTGTTCTGGCATTGGTGGCGCGCCGTTTTCCCGGTGTCCTCAAGACCCGCCATCCGAGACTTCAACTGGCTCGCTCGCTGTTTCTGTTGCTTGCAACGGCGAGCTATTTCGTCGGCATCTCGAATATCGGGCTTGCCGAAGCTGCGGCCATCATGAACATAAACCCCGTCCTGATCACTCTTGGGGCGGCAGTGTTCCTTGGCGAAGGGTTGGGTATCCGCCGTATTCTGGGCATTGCCGCAGCCATGACCGGTGCGCTGATCGTCATTCGCCCCGGCGGAGAAGTGTTCACGATCTACGCCGTCTTTCCGCTGGCCGCAGCCTGTTGTTACTCGGCCTATGCCCTCACCACCCGCTTTGTTGGTCGGGATGAGGATATCTGGACATCGCTTGTCTATACTGGCCTGATCGGGGCCGGCATCCTGACCCTGATGGTCATTCCTGTGTGGGTCATGCCCTCGACCAAGGAGCTGGCTTTGATGGCGCTGATCGCCCTCTTCGGCACAATTGGCCAGCTTTGCCTGATCCGCGCACTGTCACAGGGTGAAGCGGGCATGTTGGCACCATTCGCCTATACCGGGCTAATTTTTGCGACTTTCTGGGGGTTGGTCCTGTTCGATGAATGGCCCGATGGATATTCGCTTCTTGGCGCGGCCATCATTGCCTGCGCTGGCACTTATGTCTGGTACCGGGAAACATTTGGCGCGCGCCGCCCCTAGCGCAAGCGCGCCGCGGCAAGGATCGGACCGCTATCCACACCTTGAATCAAAACAACAACCGGCGCATCCCCCTTGACCCGCATTTCCATATCCAGCGGAGCCTTGCCGTTCCAGTCGGCGGCCACCTTCCAGTCACTGACAATATTGCCGTAAATCACCATACGCCCAGCATTTTCGCCACGCTTGATCGACACTTTTTCTTCGGGCTTATAGCGGACAACATGCACCTGCATGGCTTGTTGGCGCGACGCGGTTGCGGCAATCCTGATCCGGTTTCCCTGTCGTGACAGGTCCAGAGCGACAGGTCCTGCCTGCCCGCTGTGCCGGCTGATCAGTTTCTCTACTTTTTCAGGGTGGGTGCCGACCACATGATCCTTGCCGTTGACAATCATCTGGGGCGTATAAACCGACCGGTGCCCCGAGGCGCGGGCATAGTTCTTCTGGCGAGCGGTATAGGCCGGGTTCGCGAAACTGTCCTTCCAGCCGATGTAATCCCAGTAATCCACGTGCAGCGCGAGCGCGATCACGTCATCGCGATTGGCCAGTTCCTTGTGAAAATAGTCATCTGCCGGTGGACAGGACGAACATCCTTGAGAGGTATAGAGTTCCACGACGACGGGCTGTTCCTGAGCGACCAAAGCGCCTGCCCAGCCCATCAACGATAAAACGAGTGCTGCAAAGGTTCGGTTCATTATCCTGCCCGTGTTCTGGTTTTCATCCCCACCCCTTTCTAGGCCCATGCGACGTTACAAGCCAATCAAGGTTTTGCGATCCGCGCTTGAATGCAGCAGGGTGATGGGCCACAATTTTTTCCAGCGAGACCCAACTATTTCTGATCTGCAGGAGGCCACAATGCCCATCAAAGTCGGACAGGATACTGCCAAGGCCCGCAAGACACTTACGGTCAACGGACAGTCCATTTCCTATTATTCGATCCCCGCCGCCCAAGAGGCCGGACTTGGGGATTTTTCCAGATTGCCGGCAGCGCTCAAGGCAGTGCTGGAAAACATGCTTCGGTTCGAAGATGGCGGGTTTTCCGTTTCGACCGAGGACATTCGCGCCTTTGCCGAATGGGGCACCAATGGCGGCAGGAACCCCCGCGAGATTGCCTATCGCCCTGCCCGCGTTCTGATGCAGGACTTTACCGGTGTGCCCGCCGTGGTGGATCTCGCGGCGATGCGCGACGGGATCAAGGGGCTCGGGGGCGACGCGCAAAAGATCAACCCACTGAACCCCGTGGACCTTGTCATCGACCATTCGGTGATGATCGACGAATTCGGCAATCCACGCGCGTTCCAGATGAACGTGGACCGCGAATATGAGCGCAACATGGAACGATACCAGTTCCTGAAATGGGGCCAGAGCGCATTTGACAATTTCCGTGTTGTGCCGCCGGGAACAGGCATCTGCCACCAGGTGAACCTTGAATACCTCGCACAGACTGTCTGGACCGATACGGATCAGAATGGTGAAACCGTCGCCTACCCGGACACGCTGGTGGGTACGGACAGCCACACCACCATGGTCAACGGCATGGCCGTGCTGGGCTGGGGGGTCGGCGGGATCGAGGCCGAGGCCGCGATGCTGGGGCAACCGATCTCGATGCTCATTCCCGAAGTTGTCGGTTTTGAACTAAACGGGGAGATGGTCGAGGGAACAACCGGCACGGATCTTGTGCTGAAGGTTGTCGAAATGTTGCGCGCCAAGGGGGTTGTGGGCAAGTTTGTCGAGTTCTTTGGCGAAGGCCTGGATCGACTGCCACTGGCCGACCGGGCGACCATTGCGAACATGGCGCCTGAATACGGGGCGACCTGTGGCTTTTTCCCGATCGACAATGAAACCCTGCGCTACATGCGCACCACGGGCCGCGACGAAGACCGGATTGCGTTGGTCGAGGCCTATGCCAAGGAAAACGGGTTCTGGCGGGGGGCGGATTACGCGCCGGTCTATACCGATACGCTGAGCCTTGATATGGGCACGATTGTACCGGCGATTTCAGGCCCCAAACGCCCGCAGGATTTTGTCGCCCTGACCGAGGCCAAAAATGCCTTCCGCCGCGAGATGGAAGAGACATTCAAGCGCCCAATGGACAAGCGAGTCTCCGTCACGGGCGAGGACTATACGCTGTCGTCCGGGGACGTGGTGATTGCCTCGATCACGTCGTGTACCAACACCTCGAACCCTTATGTGATGATCGGTGCCGGGCTTGTGGCGCGCAAGGCGGCCAAACTTGGGCTGAACCGCAAACCATGGGTAAAAACCTCGCTCGCGCCGGGGTCACAGGTGGTGACCGAATACCTAAAGGCCGCGGGTCTGCAGGACGATCTCGACAAGATCGGGTTCAACCTTGTCGGCTATGGCTGTACTACCTGTATCGGCAACTCTGGTCCGATCCAGAAAGAGCTGTCCGAGGCGATTGCCGAGGGCGATCTGGTGGCGGTCAGCGTGCTGTCGGGCAACCGCAACTTTGAGGGACGGATCAGCCCGGACGTGCGCGCCAACTATCTGGCCTCTCCGCCCCTCGTGGTGGCCTATGCGCTGGCCGGGACGATGGATATTGACATTGCCAATGACCCGATTGCACAGACGCCCGATGGCGAGGATGTGTACCTGAAAGACATCTGGCCCAGCACGCAGGAGATTGCCGAGCTGGTCGAAAAAACCGTGACACGAGAGGCGTTTGTCAGCAAATACGCCGATGTGTTCAAGGGCGACGAAAAGTGGCGCAGCGTCGAAACCTCAGACAGTGAGACCTATGACTGGCCGCCGACCTCGACCTATATCCAGAACCCGCCCTATTTCCGGGGCATGGCGCCGGAACCGGGCACGATCTCGAACATCGAGGGCGCGAAGGTGCTGTTGATCCTTGGTGACATGGTTACGACCGACCATATCTCGCCCGCCGGGTCCTTTGCACAATCCACTCCTGCAGGCCAATACCTGATTGAGCGTCAGGTCGAACCGCGTGAGTTCAACTCTTATGGGTCGCGCCGGGGCAATCACGAGATCATGATGCGCGGCACCTTTGCCAACATTCGCATCAAGAACGAGATGCTGGACGGGGTTGAAGGCGGCTATACGAAGGGACCGGATGGGCAGCAGACCAGCGTTTACGAAGCGTCGATGGCCTATCAGGGCCTTGGCACGCCACTTGTGGTGTTTGGTGGCGAACAATACGGCGCCGGATCGTCGCGTGACTGGGCGGCCAAGGGTACGGCGCTTTTGGGCGTCAGGGCCGTGATTGCCGAGAGTTTCGAGCGCATTCACCGATCCAACCTTGTCGGTATGGGCGTAATCCCGTTCGAGTTCACCGGCGGTGATACACGAAAGACGTTGGGATTGCGCGGAGACGAAACCGTGTCGATCCATGGGCTGGACACGATCGAACCGTTGCAGGAGGTGCCCTGTGACATCACCTATGGCGATGGCACGACCAGAACCATTACACTCAAATGCCGGATCGATACTGCACCCGAAATCGAGTACATCGAACATGGCGGCGTGCTGCATTACGTACTGCGCAACCTCGCCAAGTAAAGCTTTAAGTTTGTGTAGAAAGTCCCGGCCCTGTGCCGGGGCTTTCATCGTGTCAGGGGGTGAGTTGGCGCGACACTTGCTGAAACAGAGCCAGCGTTTCCAGCGTACGCATTGGGCCGTCGGAGGTATAATTCGGATAGGCTGCGTTCATGGCGATCACCACCTCGCGCGCCGGGTTCACATAGAGGAACTGACCATAGATTCCGATCGCGGCAAAGTCCCCGCCATCCTGTCGCGCCGGAAGCCACCACTGGTTCTTGTAGCCATAGGTGCTTTCAGCAAGGGGAGGCCCGACACCGGGCATCAGCGGCGTCCGGTCAGGCACCGCCATACAGCATAACCAACTAGCCGGAACGATCCGTGTGCCATCCGGCGCGCACCCGCCGTCCAGCACCATCTGGCCCATCCGCGCCATGTCGCGAAGACGCATGAACATGCCACCGAATACCACAGGCTCTCCGGCCCGGTCGATCAGCACGTGCATATCGCCCTCGACCCCGAGCCGATCCCAGAGCCGCGTCGCCAAATACTCCGCGACTGGCATTCCCGTGGCGCGCCGCAGCACCCAGCCAAGAACATGGGTTTCAATACTGGCATATTGGTGAAAACTGCCCGGCGCACGCGCGCGGATCATCTGGCGCGCAAAATCATCCTGCGCCCCCAGTTGAAAAGACGTTACCGAGCGGACCACTTCGGAGGTGGGATCGTCATAGACTTCGCGCCATTGGATACCGCTCAGCATGTCCATGACCTGCTGCACGTTCACGCCATCATAGCCCGACCCTACAAGCTCGGGCACATAATTGGTCACCGGCACGTCGAAATCCGGCAGCACCCCTTCCCCGTGCGCGATTCCCAGCAACAGCGCCGTGACCGATTTGCTGACCGACCAAACAATCGACACGTCCGTCGCGTCGCGCCCGCGTCCGTAATCCTCGAACACCAACTGGCCACGATGTAAAACCGCCAAACCGCTGGTCCGCATGGTTGCCAGATGTTTGCGGGTATCCAGCGCGCGACGACCAACCCTAAACTGCTCCGGTAAAGAAAGAGTTGCACCCGCGGGCAAATCCAGAACCCTGCCCGTCCGGGGGATGGTCACAGACGGCCATTCGCGCCAGAGATTGCGGAAATTCCCGTCAATGCGGTTGGGGGCAAAGATGCCGTCCCACCGTGCCACGGCCCTTGTGACGTCGTCCATGTTCACCTGCGCGCTTGCTGTTGCCCCCAGAGAACCAGCCCGCCCGGCATTTGCCAACCCAAAAGGCCGGCGTCATCCATCGAGCTGGCCTTTTTGAGAATGATAAAAGACGCCTAGCGGGTCAGATCGGCCATGGCCGGGCGTAGACGCTCGGTCAGCTCGCGCTCGGTCAACGGACCGGCAACCCGGAGGATGATCTTGCCTTCGCCATCAATCAGGTAAGTTTCCGGAACGCCATACACGCCCCAGTTCAGCCCCATGCGTCCCTCGGGATCGGCGCCCACCGCAGCATAAGGATCGCCCAATTCTTCTAGGAAGCTCAACGCATTGCGCGCCGGGTCCTTGTAGTTGACCCCATAGATCGCGATGCCCTCGTCCTGCAGGGCTTCAAGCGTGGGATGCTCTACCCGGCAGGGCGCGCACCAGCTGGCCCAGAAGTTCACCAGCTTGACCTGCCCATCCGCCAGCGTTTCGTCGCTCCACATGGGCTTGTCGCCAAGCGGCACTATCTCAACCGCCGGGGCTTGTTTCCCGGCCAAAGCCGAGGGCAATTCGTTCGGGTTTTCACGATTCATGCCCACTAGGAACAGCGCGGCCAAAGCCGCAAAAGCCACCGGCGGCGCCAGCATCAGCGGTGAGACCTTAGCCATTGCGGTGGCCCTCCACCTTATCGAGTTCGCGGCGCGCCTTTCGGGCGGCGACGATGCTCCACCAGACCAGCGCGATCAGCAGGAGGATCGACACGGCATAGGCGCTCAGTACCGTGTCTGCGTATTTTCCAAGATCGGGCATCATCCCAGTCTCTCCCGTGCCAGCAGCGCCTTGGCGCGGCGCTTGTGGATTTCAGTGCGGGTGCGCAGGAACACCAGCGCGATGAACAGAAGAACAAACCCGGCGATACAGACATAAAGTGGCGTCGAAAACACGTCCGCCACGTTTTCTTCCTTGTCCAGCGACAACGATGCACCCTGGTGCAGGCCCTGGTTCCAGAAATTGACGGCATAGCGGCTGAGCACGGCGAAAACAGATCCTACGATACAGAGGACCGCTGTCAGGTCTGCCGCCGTGTCCGGATTATCAATCGCCTCCCAGAGCGCCATGTAGCCAAGGTAGAACAGGAACAGGATCAGGAACGAGGTCAGACGTGGGTCCCACGCCCACCAGGTGCCCCACATCGGCTGGCCCCAGATCGCCCCTGTCACCAGCGCAATCAGCGTCATGACGATCCCCACCGGGGCCGCCCCCTTGGCGGCCAGCGCGCTGACGTGATGGCGCCGCACCAGCCAGACAAGCGAGGTAACGAGCATCATGAACCACACGTTGATCGCCATCAGCGCCGCGGGCACGTGCAGGTAGATGATCTTGACTGTCGATCCCTGACGGTAGTCATCCGGCGTGAAAAAGAATCCCCAGACAAGCCCGACGATCAACGCGACGGTCGCAAAAACCGACACCCAGGGCAGGACGACGCCCGCCGTGCGGCTGAACTTGACCGGATTGGCATATTCCCAGATTGATCCCATGAAGTCTTCCTAACTGCCTATCGGCCTCTTTTGCACTTCACATCGCCGTTAGCGGCGCACACGTCTTTGACATTCATCAACCACGTACTTCAACACTTTCCGATTATCGCAGATTGACCCGCAGCACCAAGGCGCTGGCAAAGGGCAAAAGCGCGATGACACCAAAGGTGATCCCGGCCAGCATGAGCAGGGGCGTGGTTGTGGCAAGCCCCTCGGCCCCGCGCCGGGCCAGTTCCGCGCCAAAAATCAACGTCGGCACGTAGAGTGGCAGAACCAACAGCGACAATAGCAGCCCGCCCCGCTTGATACCCACGGTCAGCGCCGCCCCGAAGGTGCCGATCACGCTGAGCGCAGGCGTACCCACCATGAGCGACAACACCAGCCAGAGGTATCCCCCTTCCGGCAGGCTGAGCAACAGACCGAAAAGCGGTGCGGCCAGGGTGAGCGGTAACCCGGTGGTCAACCAATGCGCCAGCGACTTGATCGTCACCACCCCTTCGAGCGGCAGGGGCGACGTCGCCAGCAGGTCAAGCGAGCCGTCCTCCCAATCAAGCGCAAGGATGCGATCAAGTGACAACAAGCAGGCCAACAAGGCCCCGAGCCACAGGATTCCCGGCGCGATCTTGGACAACAAGACGCTGTTCGGGCCAACGCCAAAAGGCACAAGTACTGTCACGATAAGGAAAAAAGCCAAGCCGAGGCCAAAGCCCCCACCGGCGCGAAAGGCCAGTTTCAAGTCGCGGATCAAAAGAGAGATCATAGGAACCCCTCGTCGAACGCGCCCGCCTGCGCCGCGCGCGGCTTGGCCCGGAATGGCCCGACATCGAACACGTCGGCCTCTTCCAGCCCAAGGTCGATATGCGTCGCTATCAAGGCGCTGCCGCCACCCTTGAGATGCGCGCGCACCGCTTCGGCAAACATCTGCACCGATGCTGTATCCAGCGAAACCGTCGGCTCGTCCAGCACCCAGATCGGTCGCCCTGTCACAAGCAGCCGTGCCAATCCAAGGCGCCGCTTCTGGCCGGCGGACAATGTGCCCGCCATGCGATCGGCCAGCGCCTCGAGATCAAAAGCAGAAATCGCGGCAGAAATATCTTTCTGTCCAAAGACATCCGCCCAGAACCTCAGGTTTTCGGTCACGCTCAGCATGGCCTTCAACCCATCGCTATGCGCGGCATAGGCAATGGTTTCCGGAGGGCAGTCGACACGCCCCTCAAGTGGTGGCTGCAACCCGGCCACGGTACGCAGCAAGGTCGTCTTGCCGACACCGTTCGGGCCGCGCAATACCAGCGCCCGGCCGGGCTCCAGCGCGAAATTCAAACCCTCCAGCACGGGAATCCCGCCGCGGGTGATCGTCAGGTCTTGAACGCTCAAAATCATGGCTTCGGATTACCCGAAATACCCCCCCAACAAAAGCGAAATGGCACCGGCGCGGCCATGAAGTGCGAATCACACCCGAAGCGCCTGTGTTAACAGGCAAAACCGGCTTCGGTATCACATCGGTATGACGTCGGTATCGCGTCGGTATTTGCCTACGAAAGCGCCGGCATGAACGCACCGGGCGCAATCGCAACGCGCCCTTCATACTTTTCTTTTTCCAGAAATACCCCGGGGGAGTCGCAGCTTGCTGCGGCGGGGGCAGCGCCCCCTGCCCCTGCTCAGAGCGGCAGGACCACCGCGGCCACGCGCCGCCCTTCGGAGACCAGCACGTTATAGGTGCGGCAGGCCGACGGCGAGGCCATGGGTTCCACCCCGATACCGGCCTCTTCCAGTGCCACTCGGAACGGTGTTGGAACGGGGGCCATCTTTTCCCCGGTGCCTAGAAGGATGAAGTCGATCTCGCCCCGCATCGCCAGAACCGTGGCCGTGTCCTCGTACCCCCCCCAGCTGCGCGCACCGGCGGCGTGAAACATTGCGCCGCCTTCGATCACCTGCCCGTCGATGCGAAAGAACCCCGGACCATAGCTTTCGATGGGCAGCGCTTCGGCATAGGTGATCTCAGTCAGTTGCATGTGCAAACCCTCAACTGGTCCAGAATGGCAGGCCGGATATGGCCGACACCGCAATAACAAGATACGCCACCCGGCGATAGAGCCGTTCCCGCTCGGGATTGAAAATCGCGGTACCAAGCGCAATCCCGGCAATGCTGGGCGGAATCAGGACGATCCCAAGCCAGATCGCACCCACCTCCAGAACCCCCTGAAGCCCCAGCGTAGCCAGCAGCAATACATCAAACCCCCAGAGGTACAAAAGCGTATTGGCGCGAATGACCGCCGGTCCATGCGGGCTGGCCATGTAGAACAGGATCACCACCGGCCCCGGCAAGCCCGCGACGCCCCCCAGAAAACCTGCGCCGCCACCGATGCCATAGACGCCGCGTGGGCTGACCGTGCCGCGGTAGCGAAAGCCGCTGATCAGAAGGCCCAGCATGGCAAGCGCAATGAGCGAAATCGCATAACGATAGATCGCCGGGTCCGTCACGCGAAGCACCAGAACCCCGAATGGCACCGCCACCATCGTCGCCAGCAAAAGCCGCCCGAGATCCCTGCGGTGACAGGCCCGCCACGCGCCACGCGCTGCCGGAAGCGGGCCAAAAACGTCCATCACTGTAAGGGTGATCACCGCCCAGATCGGCGGCATGACCTGTGCGGCGACAGGCAGATAGATCAGGGCCGTTCCAAACCCCGAAAAGCCGCGAACGATCCCGGCCACGAACGCGGCCAGGATCGCCCAGTACACACCCGGCAGGTCGAGGACCTGCCAGAGTGCATCAGGCATCAATGTTGGCGTACTGGTTGCCGGCCGTGTTGGACGGCTTGGTCCAGTCCCGTTTCACGCCAAGCTTCAGGAGCACGGCAGACGCAATGAAGATCGACGAATAGGTCCCGACAATCACACCCCAGATCATCGCAAAGACAAAGCCACGGATCACGTCCCCGCCCAGGACAAAGAGCGAAATCAGCGCCAGCAGGGTCGTGACCGAGGTCATCACCGTCCGGCTCAGGGTTTCGTTGATCGAGAGGTTCAGAACCTCTTTCAGATCAAGCTTCTTGTACTTGCGCAGGTTTTCCCGCACCCGGTCGAACACGACCACGGTGTCATTGAGCGAATAGCCGACGATGGTTAGAAGGGCTGCGATGATGGCGAGGTCAAAGCGGATCTGCAGTTCCGAGAACACGCCAATGGTCAGAACCACGTCATGCACAAGTGCCGCCACGGCCCCAAGCGCGAACTGCCATTCAAAGCGCAGCCAGATATAGACCAGCACGGCACCGATCGCGAGCAGAACGGCAATCACGGCGGTCTTGATCAGCTCACCCGAAACTTTCGGGCCGACCGATTCAACCGACACGAAGGTGATGTCCGGTGCAACGGTCTTGAGCGCGGTTTCGACGTTGCGGATGATGTCAGCCGAGACCGACTCGGCCCCTTCCTGGGCCTGGATGCGGATCATGGTGACATTCTGGTCATCCGCAAAGGTCGGGTCGAACACCTCGGTAATCGACACATCACCAAGACCGAGCGGCTGGATCGCCTCGCGATAGGCGGCCACATCGACAACCTGCGCGCTTTCGGTACGGATCGTGGTCCCGCCCCTAAAGTCGATGCCGAAGTTCAGGCCCTGAATGAAGAAGCTGACCAAGGCCAGCACCATCAGTGCACCGGAAATACCCAACCAGAGCACGGGGCGTGAGAAGAAATCCCACTTGGTTTCCTTGGGAACAAGTCTCAGGCGCATGGCTTATACCTCGATTGTCTTGGGACGGCGGCGTTCGAACCACATCACGATCATCAGCCGCGTCACGTAGATCGCGGTAAAGACCGAGGTCAGAATGCCCAGCCCCAGCGTAATGGCAAAGCCGCGTACCGGGCCGGAGCCCACGGCAAACAGGATCACGGCGGTGATAAAGGTTGTGATATTGGCGTCCAGGATCGCGGAAAGCGCCTTTTCATAGCCAAGTTCGATGGCACGGGCCGGACCCTTGGCGGATTTGAGCTCTTCCCGGATACGCTCGAATACCAGCACGTTGGCGTCGACCGCCATACCGATGGTGAGCACGATCCCGGCGATCCCCGGTAGGGTCAGAGTGGCCCCGATGAGCGACAGCAAGCCAAAGATCAGGCCGACGTTCAGGATCAGGGCAATGTTGGCGAACACGCCAAAGGTGCCATAGCTGAGGAACATGAACACCAGCACGGCGGCAAAAGCCACGATACAGGCGATACGGCCCGCTTCGATGCTGTCCTGCCCCAGTTCCGGGCCGATGGTGCGTTCTTCGAGGAATTCCAGCCCCGCCGGAAGCGCACCGGCGCGCAACAGCACCGCGAGATTGGTCGATTCCTCGACCGAGAAGCGCCCGGTGATGATGCCGGACCCGCCCGAGATATGCGCTTGAATGACAGGCGCGCTCACCACTTCGCCATCCAGCACGATGGCAAAGGGCGACCCGATGTTTTCGGCGGTGTAGTTGCCGAACTTGCGCGCGCCCGTCGGGTTGAAACGGAATGATACAGCCGGAGACCCGTTCTGGTCGAACGCGGGCTGGGCATCGACCAGCTCTTCGCCGGTTACGACCGGTGCACTTTCGACCACGTAATATACGCCCTCTTCGTCCAGCGACGGGAACAGGTCATTGCCTGCGCCGGGGTTGGTGTCTGCGGTCGTCGAACGGCTGACCACCGGATGGAAGGTAAGCTGCGCCGTGGTGCCGATAATGTCCTTGAGTTCAGCGGCCGAGCCAATGCCCGGCACCTGGATCAGGATGCGATCCGCCCCCTGACGCTGGATCGTGGGTTCTCGGGTGCCGACCTCGTCGATCCGGCGGCGGATGATTTCCAGCGCTTGCTGCACGGTACGCTCGTCCGTGGCCAGTTTCTCGGCCTCAGAGAGTTCGACCACGATCACGTCACCGTCAGTCGAAACCTCGATGTCGGACTGCCCCGCCCCGGTGAGCGAGGTCACAGGCCGCGCAAGGCCGCGCACCAGAGAGGCGGCGCGCTGAATTTCTTCGGGCTTGGAAATCTTGACGCGCAATTGGTCGTTTTCGGACGGTTGCAGGCGGATCGTGCCGATCGTTGCACGCTCCTCGCGCAGCATGTCGCGGATTTCCGGCCACATGGTCTTGACGCGGGTTTCATACACATCCGCGACCTGCACCTCGGCCAACAGATGCGCGCCACCGCGCAAATCCAGCCCGAGATTGACCAGCGAAGACGGCAGGAAAGACGGCCACATCGCCGCCTGTTCCTCCAGCCCGTTGCCGCTATGGCCCAGCTCGATGGCCGCGACAGCGTCATTGCGCGCCTCGACCCTCTGATAAAACGCGTTGGGCATCGCCAGAAGCAGCCCCAACGCACATACGGACCAGATGAAAATCCGTTTCCAAAGGTCGATTTGCAGCATGATCGCGGCCCTGTCGTTGACTTAGCTGTTGGCAGCCGGTTCGGTCTTGCTCAGCACCTGGGCGATGGTGGCCTTGACCACGCGCACCTTGACGCCTTCGGAAATCTCGACCTCGATTTCGCCATCATCCTTGACCTTGACGACCTTGCCGATCACGCCACCCTGGGTGACGACCTGATCGCCGCGACGCAGCGCCTCGACCATCGCCTGATGTTCTTTCACTTTCTTCTGCTGTGGGCGGATAAGCAGGAAATACATGATCCCGAAGATCAGGATGAGGGGCAGAAACTGGCCAAATGCTTCCATTTTGGATGTCCTTTGTGTTGGCGGGGAACCCCCCGCGAAAGTCGCAGGGAACCTATGGGGCATTCACGCCAATGGCAAGGCGGGAAAAGAGCCGGAAATGCCCGCCATGCAACACCCGAGCGGGAATGGCGCTTTCCGGTGCTTACGATCCGTCAAAAAATCCGTCATAAGCTGCCCATCGAAGTGAATCACCCACCGCCCCCCAATGCATGAAGGACAGATGAGATGCATGACATTAAAGCGATCCGCGAGAACCCGGCCGCTTTCGACGCCGCCCTGACCCGCCGTGGGACAGAGGCCGTCTCGTCGTCCATCCTCGCGCTGGACGAAGAGCGCCGCGCTAAGATTGCCGCCGCCGAGACCGCGCAGTCCGAACAGAAGAAAGCCGCCAAGGAAGTGGGCGCCGCCAAGGCAAGCGGCAACGAGGCCGAGTTCGAGCGTCTGCGGGCACTGGTGGGCGAGAAAAAGGCCGAGGTCGCGGCGATGCAGGCCGAGGCCAAGGCGCTCGATCAGCAGCTGACCGACATGCTTATGGGCATCCCCAACCTGCCCTTTGCCGACACGCCCGAAGGCGCGGACGAAGAGGACAACGTGGAAATCCACCGCTGGGGCACCCCGCGCGAGTTCGATTTCGACGCGGTCGAGCATTACGAGCTGGCTGGCGTAAAACCCGGCATGGATTTTGAAACCGCCGCCAAGCTGTCGGGCGCGCGTTTTGTCGTGCTGTCGGGTGCCGTGGCGCGCATTCACCGCGCGCTGGCACAGTTCATGATCAACACCCATGTCGATGAAAACGGCCTGACCGAAACGTGGACGCCGGTGCTGGTGAAGCCCGAGATGATGTATGGCACCGGGCAATTGCCGAAATTCGGTGAAGACAGTTATGAAACCACCAATGGCTGGTGGCTGGTACCAACCGCTGAGGTGACGCTGACCAATATCGTCAACGGTGTCACGGTCGAGGAAAACTACCTGCCGCGCCGCTATGTCGCCCATACCCAGTGCTTCCGCTCCGAAGCGGGCAGCGCGGGCCGCGACACCTCGGGCATGTTGCGCCAGCACCAGTTCGAAAAGGTCGAGATGGTCTCGGTCACGCACCCTGAGAATTCGCGCGAAGAACTTGACCGCATGACCGGCTGCGCGCAAGGCATCCTTGAGAAACTTGGCCTGCCCTATCGCACCGTGGTGCTCTGCACCGGGGACATGGGTTTTGGCGCACAGCGCACGCATGACATCGAGGTCTGGTTGCCCGGTCAGGGCAAGTATCGCGAAATCAGCTCGGTGTCGGTCTGCGGCGATTTCCAGGCACGGCGCATGAATGCCCGCTTCAAACCGGCCGCCGGCGGCAAGCCGGAATTCGTGCACACGCTGAACGGTTCGGGCCTCGCCGTGGGGCGCTGCCTGATCGCGGTGCTGGAAAACGGTCAGCAGGCGGACGGCTCGGTCGTCTTGCCGGACGTTCTCGCCCCTTACCTTGGCGGCAAGACCACGCTAACCGCAGAGGGTACATTGACCTGAGCCAGGCGCCATCGTCCAAAAACACCAGGCCGTTCCGCTGGGGGCGGCCTATTTCTTGAGTATTTTTGGCAAAATGAAGAGCAGACCCGCCCCCTTCATTTTGCCGGAAATACTCCGGGGGTGAAGTTTGGAAATGCCTGCATTTTCAAACGAGGGGGCAGCGCCCCCCTGCCACCTTGCCTCACGCGACGGGCGTGGCTGTTGCCCCGCCAACCTGGGCCTTTGGAAACGGGACCAACCGTTGCTGATCCTCATCCCACAGCTTCAAGGAAAATGACCGCAGCGCCTCGGGCCACTTGATCGTCGGAAGGTCGTATTCTTCGCGGATCATCTGGTGGCATTTGCGCAGGTTGTAATGCGGGATGCGTGCGTTGAAATGGTGGATGTCATGATAGGCGATATTGGCCGAGATGATGTCCATCCAATGGCCGAGATCCAAGGCGGATGAGCCCTGAAGCGCGGCAATGCGCGGATCAAGATCCGGTTTGCGGTCCCAGTAAGTGTCTTCGAAGTTGTGCTGAAGATAGACCATGAACACACCAAGCATGCCGCCGAGAAACGAAGACAGGAACCAGATGAGCACGCCGACCCAGCCAAAAAGCGCATAGATGCCAAGCATGTACAATGCGATGGCAATGTTATGCAGGATCACGCTTGTCGCCATCTCCCCGGCGTTCTTGGGCCAGCGGTAGCGGATGAAATAGGTAAACAGGCTTCCTGCCGGGATCAGGATGAAAGGGTTGCGGTAAAACCGGTATTGCAACCGTTCCCAGAACCCGGCGGCGTTCCATTCCCGCAAGGTCATGGTGTGGATTTCCCCGGTTTCACGCGCTTCGAGATTACCCAAATGCGCGTGATGCAGGTTGTGATTGTGGCGCATGGCGGCATAGGGCGCGAAGGTCAGGAGCGAGAGCGCCTCGCCGGCCCAATCGTTGTGCCTGCGCGACTTGAACAGGGAGGCGTGACCGCAATCATGCTGCAAAACATAAAGACGCACCGCGGAGGCGCCATTGATCAGCATCATCGGGATCAGGATGAACCAGGCGTCGACATGCGTGATCGCAAGGTAGAGCGAGGCGAAATAAACGACAAATGTCGGAAAAAACGCAAGCGCTCCGATACGGTCGTCCTTCACGGTAAATGGCTTCAATCGTTCGCGAATTTCCATCGCCCTGCCCCCGGATACGTCAATTCTCGCTGGCCCGCCAATCCTGCAAGCCTGTCAAACAAATACGAAACCGATGCGTGACAGGATCACGCCTCGCTGCAGAATATAACGTCAAACCGGCGCTTGCCAAACCCCGGCGGTGCGAAAGCCTATTTTAGTCGGCGCTGCGCCCTTTGAGATGCTTGCGCAAGCGGCTGGGGGTCGACTTCTTGCGCCCCTTGTAAGGGTTCTTGTCACCCTGCCCCCGCATGGTGAGCCGGATTGGCGTGCCGGGCATTTCGAAATCCTCGCGCAAGCCGTTCACGAGATAGCGTGAGTAGCTGTCGGGCATCTTGTCGGGGTGTGAGCACATCACGACGAACCCCGGAGGGCGGGTCTTGGCCTGGGTCATGTAGCGCAGCTTGATGCGCTTGCCCTGCGGAGCGGGCGGCGGGTGCTGTTCAAGCATGCCCGCGAGCCAGCGGTTGAGCTGGGCGGTGGAGACGCGACGGTTCCACACGTCATAGGCGCGCAGGATCGCATCGTGCAGCCGTTCAAGCCCTCGGCCCGTCTTGGCCGATACGGTGATCAATGGCGCGCCGCGCAGCTGGGGCAGAAGGCGTTCAAAGGCCTCCTTCAAGTCTTTGAGTTTCTGCTGTTTTTCGTCCTCGATGTCCCACTTGTTCACGGCCACCACGACGGCGCGGCCTTCGCGTTCGGCGAGGTCGGCAATGCGCAGGTCCTGTTGTTCAAAGGGAATGGCCGCGTCCAGAAGCACCACCACGACCTCGGCGAACTTGACCGCGCGCAACCCGTCCGAGACCGAGAGCTTTTCCAGCTTGTCCTGAACCTTGGCCTTCTTACGCATACCCGCCGTGTCAAAAATCCGTACCGGGGTGCCTGACCAGTCGGTGCGCAGCGAGATCGCGTCGCGGGTGATCCCGGCCTCGGGCCCGGTCAAAAGACGATCCTCGCCGATAATCTTGTTGATCAGGGTGGATTTACCGGCGTTCGGGCGACCAACGACGGCAATCTGCATTGGCTTGTTGGGACTGATGCTGAGCGACGGGCGCGCGTCGAAATTGTCTTCGTCCTCGTCCTCCTCGTCGAGGTCGATATCCACTTCGACCTCTGGCGCGTGGCTTTCGGCGCGTTTGGCAAACTCGTCGGCCAGCGGCATCAGTTGCGTGTAAAGGTCGTTCAACCCTTCGCCATGTTCCGCAGACAGGCGGATCGGTTCCCCCAGTCCCAGCGACCAAGCTTCGATCACACCGGCATCCGCTGCCGCGCCTTCGCCCTTGTTGGCGGCAAGGATCACGTGGGCCGACCTTTTGCGCAGGATCTCGGCAAATATCATGTCGGTCGGTGTCACCCCGGCGCGGGCGTCGATCATGAAAAGGCAGATATCGGCCATGTCCACGGCGCGTTCTGTCAGGCGCCGCATGCGGCCCTGAAGGCTGTCATCGTTGGCATCTTCGAGTCCAGCGGTATCGATCACGGTGAATCTCAGATCACCCAGCCGCGCCTCGCCCTCGCGCAGGTCGCGCGTGACGCCGGGCTGATCGTCGACCAACGCCAGTTTTTTGCCGACAAGGCGGTTGAACAGGGTGGATTTGCCCACATTGGGCCGCCCCACGATGGCGAGTGTGAAACTCATGTCCGAAACTCCGAAACGCTCGAAGACGCTTCGTTACAGCATTTGTGCGTCAACGGAAAGCGTGCAATTCGCCCTTGCTGCCGACGACATAAAGAACACCGCCCGCGACCACCGGGTTGGTGGTGGCACCGCCGGGAATCTCGGTGCTGTAGAGCAAAGCGCCGGATTTCGGGTCAAACATCCGCAGCAGGCCGTCAGATGACGCGACGGCCAGATGTCCCCCCGCAAGCACCGGCCCGTAATGCGCAAAAATGCGCGACTGTTTCTTGGGCTTGTCCTTGACGAACAGCGGCAGGTCCTGGGACCAGATCACGGTGCCGTCCGATGCGTTGATCCGCACCAGCGTATTGCGTTCGCTGACAAGGAAGAGCGACCCGCCCGCCGGAAAGACCGGGCTGAGCGCGCCTTCGCTCGCCGTCCACAGGCGGTTGCCGGTATCCACGTCCAGCGCGACAAGCCGCCCGGAGTGGTTGGACACATAAACCGTGTTGCCCACGATCACGGGGTCGCCCGAGAGATCGCCGACGGTATTGATGGCACGACCCGCGCGCTGACCCGAGATGCTGACATTCCAGCGCCCGACGCCGCCACGGCGGAAGGCCGCCTGCACTTCACCCGATCCGTAGGCAAAGATCGCAAGCCGGTCGTTGATGGCCGGGGCCGAGGGGCTCTGGACGTTCTGCACATCCGGGAGCGACAGCAACTGCCATTCGACCTTGCCGGTATTCTTGTTAATCGCCCAACCGGTGGAATCGCCGGACACGGCGTATACGAGGTCGCCATAAACGGTCGGGGTCCCGCTACCGACGGCCTCGAACCGCTGCTCCCAGAGATCGTTGCCGGTGCGGGCGTCAAAGGCGCGCAGGCTGCCGAACCCGGTGGTCACAAACAGCTTGCCCCCCTCGAAGGCGATACCGCCGGTCGAGGCTTCGCCCGGCTTGTCGCGCGCGGTGGCAAGGTCGCGAGTCCAGAGTGTTTGGCCGCTCAGCGATGTCGCCGTGAGAGTCGATTCGGAATCGACCGTGTAGATGCGCCCGTCGCCGACAACCGGATCGGCCGTGATCCGGGTCTTGCGGGACTCGCCCTTGCCAATGGGCGCCGACCACGCCAGCACCGGCGTCGGCGACAGGGCGGCGTGGGCCACACGATACTTCGGGGTGCCAATCCGGTGGGTCCAGCTGGCATTGCGCGTCTGTTTCGGCAGGCTGATCGCGGGGGCAGCGTTCTGGATTTCTTCTTCTGCCGGGCGCAGATCTTCACGTTCACCGGGAAGAATGCGCTCGGGTTCCGAACAGGCTGTCAGAACGGCCATGCCGACCGTCGCCATGATCAAGATCTTGCTATTCACCGCTCCGGCCCCCACCAGACTTGTTCTATTGGTCGGCAGCCGCGCCTGTTGTACCGGCAAGCGTCCCGCCCAGTGACACAATCAACTGAGATGCGCGCTGACGCAAGCCCGCAGACACGTTCGCATCGGCGATAATGGCATTCAGGCGTGAAATCGCTTCTTCCGTTTTACCTTCTTCGATATCGGCCATGGCCAGTTGTTCCTGTGCCAGAAGGGCCAGCGGCATGCCCGGAGCGGCCATGGCTTCGAGCGCGACGCGGCGGTCGGCCATCGGCATGTCGGACCCACGAGCGAGGATCGCCTTGAAGGCGGCGATCTGGCGATAGATTTCGGGCACATCGCCACCGGCGCTGGCAATTCCGTCCAGCGTGGCAGCGGCGCCGGCGGAATCTCCGTCGGTGACCTGATGGGTTGCCAGCAGGAAGTCGGCAATGATCTGCGCCTGAGGCGAGGCGATATCGGCCTCTTTCAGGGCGGCGATGCGGGCGGCGTCGTCATTGGCCTCGATCGCGGCGAGGAGCGCATCCCCTGTCGCCTCGGCGGCAGCGCGGGCCTGGGCCTTGTTCCATTCGTTCCAGGCCGCGGCCCCCACGATCAGAACAATCACCACAACCGCGATCCAGCCATAACGGCGGATCATCGCAAAAAGCCGGTCGCGGCGGACCTCTTCGGTGACTTCCTCGATGAAACTGTCGGTATCGCTCACGCCCGCTCTCCCTTTGATTTGCCCCCTCTTATCGCGTTGTTCCGGGACTGCCAAGTCATCGCGGGCCTGCCCCGGAGTGTGGCAAAGACGCGACAAGTTGACTTGCAGACAAGGGGCGAGGGCCATAAACTGAACAGATCGGTTCAGAAATTGACCCTGGGCGCTTGTTTCTTCCGTCTGGCACGCCAATATGTCAGCCCAACACGCGCGAAATTTGCAAGGACGTACATCATGCGCTTGATTCCGGCTTTGACCGCAATCCTCGTGACAGTTTTTCTCTTTTTGATTGTGGTCGAAAGAGACCACCTGCTTGCCTTTGCTTCAGGCGGGGGCACCAAGGATGCCGCCACCACCACGCAGGATGGCGATACCGGCGCAGATCCGGCCACGTTGGCGGCACAGGAGAATGTCGTGCGCGTCGTGGCCATTCATTCCAAGGCACAGATGATCGACAGCGCCGTTGTGCTGCGCGGCCAGACCGAGGCCGACCGACAGGTCGAGATGCGGGCCGAAACATCGGCCCAGATCGTGTCTAACCCATTGCGCCGAGGCGCGCATGTCAAGGAAGGTCAAGAGCTGTGCCGTTTGGACAGAGGCACGCGAGAGGCCGTTCTGGCCGAAGCAAAAGCGCGGTTGGCGGAAGCCAATGCGCGCGTTCCATCGGCACAGGCTGCCCAGATCGAGGCGAGCGCCCGGCTTGAGGAAGCGCTGATCAACGACAACGCAGCGCGAAAGCTCTCCGAAGGCGGCTATGCCTCTGAAACCCGCGTGGCCTCGGCCCGCGCCGCGGTGCGGTCCGCAGAGGCGGCAGTGCAATCGGCCAAGGCAAACCTTGAATCAACGTTGGCGGGGATCGAATCCGCACAGGCGCTGGTGGCTGCGGCGGAACGCGAGATGGAACGTCTGTCGATCACCGCCCCCTTTGACGGCCTGCTGGAATCCGATACCGCGGAACTCGGCAGCCTGATGCAGGCGGGCAGCGTCTGTGCCACGGTGATCCGTCTGGACCCGATCAAGGTCGTGGGCTTCGTGCCGGAAACCGAGGTCAACCGCGTCAAGCTTGGCGCACTGGCCGGGGCGCGGCTGACCACGGGTCAGCAGGTCGCCGGACAGGTGACATTCCTGTCGCGCTCGGCCGATCCTCTGACCCGGACCTTCCGGGTCGAGGTGGATGTACCCAACCCCGATCTCAACATCCGGGACGGTCAGACGGCGGAAATCCTGATTGCCTCGGACGGCGCGAATGCCCACCGCATTCCGCAATCCGCCCTTACGCTGAACGATCATGGCACGCTGGGGGTACGCCTTGTGGGGGCCGAGAATATCGTTGCCTTCAATGCCGTCACCCTGCTGCGTGATGCGCCCGAGGGCGTCTGGGTCGAGGGCCTGCCTGATGAGGCCGACATCATCATCATCGGTCAGGAATATGTCGAGGAAGGCGTGCGTGTCCTTCCGGTGTTCGAGGAGCCCGCCTGATGATCGGTATCGTCGACTGGGCCGCCAGCCGGGCCCGCATGGTCATGGCCTTTATCCTCCTATCGCTTGCGGTGGGGGGATATGCCTATTGGGGCCTGCCCAAGGAAGGCGAGCCGGACATCCAGATCCCGGGCCTCTTCGTATCGGTCCCCTTCCCCGGCATCTCGGCCAATGATTCCGAAACCATGCTGGTCAAACCGATGGAGACCGAGCTTTCGGACATTGACGGGCTGAAAAAGATGTCGGCCACGGCGGCAGAGGGCTATGCCGGGATCTTTCTCGAATTCGAATTCGGCTGGGACAAATCCCGCGTGATGGCGGACGTACGCGAGGCGATGAACACCGCCGAGGGCAAGTTCCCGGACGGGTTCGAGAAATACTCGATTAACGAGATCAATTTTTCCGAATTTCCGATCATTATCGTCAACCTGACCGGCGACGTGCCGGAACGCACCATGTTCCGCATCGCCAAGTCCTTGCAAGACAAGCTGGAATCGCTGGACGCGGTGCTGGAAGCCGGGATCGCGGGCAACCGGGACGAGATGGTCGAAGTGGTGATCGACCCGCTGCGCCTTGAAAGCTACAACGTGACGGCAACCGAGCTGATCAATGTCGTGGTCAACAACAACCAGCTGATCGCGGCAGGCGAGGTAGACTCGGCGCAAGGCTCGTTCGCGGTCAAGATCCCGTCCAGCTTTGACAAGCCGCGCGACATCTACGACCTTCCGGTCAAGACCAATGGCGACCGGGTTGTCACGCTGGGCGATCTGGCCGAGATCAACCTCACCTTCGAAGACCGCGCCGGAACCGCGCGGTTCAATGGTGAAAACACGGTTGCCCTGCAGGTGGTCAAACGCAAGGGGTTCAACCTGATCGACACGGCGCAGCTGGTCAAGGAAGTGGTCGCCGCCGAAGAGGCCGACTGGCCGGATGAGCTGCGCGCTGCCGTAGAGGTGGGAACCTCGAACGACCAGAGCCGCGTTGTCGGCTCGATGGTGAGCCAGCTTGAGGGTTCGGTTCTGACCGCGATTGCGCTGGTGATGATCGTGGTGCTGGCCGCGCTTGGCACACGTGCGGCGCTTTTGGTGGGCTTTGCGATCCCGACGTCCTTCCTGTTGTGCTTTGCCCTTCTGGCGATGATGGAGGTGACGATTTCGAACATCGTGATGTTCGGCCTGATCCTTGCCGTGGGGATGCTTGTCGACGGCGCAATAGTGGTTGTCGAATATGCCGACAAGCGCATCAACGAGGGCATCGGCCCAATGCATGCCTATGTCGAGGCCGCAAAGCGCATGTTTTGGCCGATCGTCTCGTCGACCGCGACGACGCTGTGTGCCTTCCTGCCGATGCTGTTCTGGCCGGGTGTGCCCGGCGAGTTCATGGGCATGCTGCCGGTCACGCTGATCTTCGTGCTGTCGGCCTCGCTGGTGGTGGCGCTGATCTACCTGCCGGTGATGGGCGGCGTGTCAGGGCGGCTCAGCCGCCTGTTCCATCGCGCCTCCGAAGGGCTGCGGGCCCGTACGCCCTATTGGCTGCGCGCGTTGCTTGTGCCGCCGTCTCTGTACCTGATCTTTGTCGGTGCCATGCAGACCCTGAACCCCGCCTACCTGCTTGGTGACGGGGCGCCCCAAGGCGGGCTTATGGCCTTCTTGCCCGGGTTCATCCTATTCATGGCCGGGGCCTTTGCCGCGTCGATCACGCTGGATGCGGCGCGTATCGAGCGCAAGCGCAAGACGGTCAAGGCGGGTTTCCGCCTGACCCCGTTCGGCTGGTTCATCAAGCTGATCGCGGGCAACCCGATCATGCCTCTGGTCAGCATTGGCGCTGTGATCGCGGTAGTGATCGCGGTGTTCGGCTACTTTGGTGAAAACAACAAGGGTGTCGAGTTCTTCGTGGAATCCGAACCCGAGCAGGCCATCGTCTATGTCAAGGCGCGCGGAAACCTGTCGCTGGAGCAGAAAGACCGGCTTGTCAGCCAGGCGGAAGCGGTCGTGCTGGCCCATCCCGGTGTGAAGACGGCCTTTGCATTTGCCGGCGAAGGGGGGCTTGATTCCAACACCGGCGGGGCGCAGGCGCCCAAGGACATGATCGGGCAGATCCAGCTTGAGACGATCCCGTGGGAAGACCGCCCCGACGTGCATGAGCCGTGGTTCACGATCCCGATCCTGAACTACACTGTGACCCGTGCCATCAAGGATGAACGCTGGGACGGGAACACGGTTCTGGATGAGCTGACGGTCGAGCTCGACAAGATTGCCGGTGTGCAGATCGAGATCCTCGAAGCGTCGCGCGGCCCGGCCTCGGCCAAGCCTGTGCACCTAAGGGTCAAGGGCGACAACTGGGAAGACCTCCTTGCCGCGGCCACGATTGCGCGGGAAAAGATGGATGCCACCCCGGGGCTGACCCTGATCGAAGACACGCGCCCCCTGCCCGGCATCGACTGGGAAATAAACGTGGACGTGGCCAAGGCCGGCCGCTATGGCGCGGATGTGCGCACCGTGGGGGCGATGGTGCAGCTCGTGACGCGCGGCATCCTGCTTGACACGATGCGGGTCGACAGTTCGGACGAAGAAATCGAGATCCGCGTGCGCCTGCCAGAAAGTGATCGGGTGCTGAGCACGCTCGATACGCTCAAAGTGCGCACCACCGAAGGGCTGGTGCCCCTGTCCAACTTCATCACCCGCGAACCGGTCGAAAAGCTGGCAGAGATCAACCGCGTGGACCAGACCCGTTACTTTGACGTCAAAGCCGGGATCGAAAGTGGCATGATGGTGCTGCACAACGCCGAAACCGGCGAACGCGAGGTGCTGTCTGCCGAGAGCTGGAACAACGACACCGCGCTTCAGGAAGACTGGCGCGCCAAGGGGTTCAAAGCCACGGTGCTGACCCCGAACGAGCGGATCGCCACCCTGACCGAATGGCTTGAAACCGATCCGTTCCCGCGCGGCATCGACTTTGAATGGACCGGGGATCAGGAAGACGAGGCCGAAAGTCAGGCCTTCCTGCAAACCGCCTTTGCCGGGGCGCTGGGGCTGATGTTCATCATCCTGCTGGCGCAGTTCAACAGTGTCTACAACTCGGTGCTGGTGCTTTTGGCGGTGGTCTTGTCCACGACGGGGGTTCTGATCGGGATGCTGGTCATGGACCAGGCGTTTTCGATCATCATGACAGGCACCGGGATCGTGGCGCTGGCTGGGATCGTGGTGAACAACAACATTGTTCTGATCGACACCTATCAGGAATACAGCCAGTACATGCCGCGCATCGAGGCGATCGTGCGCACGGCACAGAGCCGCATTCGCCCTGTTCTGCTGACCACGATCACGACGATGGCGGGCCTCGCCCCGATGATGTTCGGCCTGTCGCTGGACTTTATCAATGGCGGCTATTCGATCGACTCGCCTACTTCACTTTGGTGGAAACAGCTTGCTACGGCGGTGGTCTTTGGCCTTGGGATCGCGACGGTTCTAACGCTGGTCTTCACGCCGTCCATGTTGGCGCTCAGGGTCTGGGCGAGCACATATTTCCGCTGGCTGATGATGCTGTTGGCACGGCTCTCGTTTGGGCGCACCAGCAAGGCAGGTCAGGATTGGGCGCTGCGGCGCGCGGCGCGCAAGCTCAGAGGGCCTGTCATCATCTGGGACGACACCCCTGCCCCGGAGAAGACGCCTGAGGCCGAGGACAGCGCCGAGGGTGAAAATGAAAGCCCCCGGACACCGAATGCGCCGGACGCCTTGCGGGCGGCGGAATAAGCGCCGTGTTCAGCGGTCTGCGCGGGCGATAACCACGCGCAGACCGGGACGCAAAACGCCTTTGGGATTGGGGAATTCGATGATCAGGATGCCTTCACCGGTTTCCCGGTTGATATCGTTGCCGATGCCGCTGAGGTGGCCCATTTCTTGATATGGCGTGCCATCAGGAAGCGACAAGGCAACAGGAATGCGCCGCAGCTCCTCGGCCGAATAGGTCCCGCGTTTCAGTTCGCGCAGTACCCATTCCAGATCGACCGCCACGCGCACATCGATTGGATCAAGCTGAGCGATGGTGGCGATGGAGCCGCTTTCGACCACATTGAAATTTGCCCGCTCGTTGAGCCGTGGCGCGGAAATCATGCCATCTGCCGGTGCCGTCAATCGCGTCGCTGCAAGCTCGGCTTCGGCGCGTTTGACATCAATTTCCGCGGTCTTGACCAAGAGCCTCGCAGCCTCGACAGCAAACTCGGCATCCAGATAGCTCGCCTCTGCAACCGCTTCGCGTTCGCGCAGTTCCTGCATCCGTTCCAGATCATCTTCAAGCTGCTGCAACTCGGCCCGTTGGATATCCAATAGCGACTGAACTCGCTCAAGTTCCAGACGCCGGAAGTCGTCCACGAGTTCCACCAGCAGATCACCCTTGGCCACGATGTCGCCTTCGACGAAATGCAGTTTTTCAATCTGCCCATCGATCACGGGTGCGATGTCCCAGCTGCGCGTGGGTGTGACATAGCCGGTGCCCCTGGCGACCCTCTCCTCGGCCTGCAACATTACAGGCAGGACGGCCGCGCAAAGTGCAGTTATGGCCGTCATTCGTTTCAGTTTGGAGATCACAGTTATTCGCCCCGCTGCGCCCATCTTGGCGCAAGCTTGCCGCGATACGCACTTTCAGACAAGCCTGTCGTCTGACCAAAGCATTGACAATGCCAACAGTTTCCCCCTCCTTTCTCAGAAAAGGAGTGTGAAATGCCCTGGCCCGCCAATTCCGGCACGACCGATAGCGACCGCAAATCTTGGCGCGACAGATATGGCAAAAGCGATGCAGAGGCCGGGATCGAAACCACCGAGAATTTCGAACCCTTCTCGCAGCGCAACGACCTGTTTACCCGCGCCTTCTGGGACCCGGAAGTGCGCAGCAAGCAGACCGCCGCGTTCTTTGAGAGTTACCGGATGAAGGCCAGCTATCGCAAAGGGGATGGGTTCCGACAAAAGGACTTTGCCCTGCGCAACGCAAGCTGGCTGATCTCGGACATCATCTCGAACCGCAGCGCCACCGAAGGGCGAAGGGAAGGATTCCAAGCCCCGATCGCCTGTGACACGCCCGTGGCCGAGGTGCGCGAAGAGATCGACGATCCGGCCGCAATGAGCGCCGAGATCAAGCGGATCGCGCGGTTCTTTGGTGCGGATCTGGCCGGGGTGACGGAGTTGGACCCGCGCTGGCTATATGCGACGCGGGTGGATGTACGCGATTTCTCAGAGGCCGAGAACACGCTTCCCGAAGGCATGAGTAGCGTGATCGTGCTTGGTCACCAGATGGACAAGGAACTGGTCGCAACCTACCCTTCGGCGCTGGCGGGGGCCGCGACAGGGCGGGAATACAGCCACGAAGCGGCCATCGTGATCCAGCTTGCCGCCTATATCCGCAATCTCGGTTACGAGGCGGTGCCGTCGATGAATGACACCGGGCTGGTGATCCCCTATGCGGTCAAAGCGGGATTGGGCGAATATGCCCGCAACCAGATGGTGATCACACCGGAGTTCGGCCCGCGCCTGCGATTTTCCAAGATTTTCACCAATCTGCCGCTGGCTCATGACACGCCCAAACGCCCCGGTGTGGCCAGGTTCTGTGACATCTGCACCGCCTGCGCGGATGCCTGCCCGGCCAAGGCGCTGCCGTTGGGGCCGCCCGAGGAAAGCCCGCTCGACGATGTCTCGGCCATTCGTGGCGTGCGCAAGTGGACCTCGGACGCCAAGGCCTGTTTCGGCTATTGGGCCAAGCTGCAGTCGGACTGTGCGATCTGTATGCGGGTCTGCCCGTTCAACCGCGATTTCGAGACATGGCGGGACCGGCTCTGGCTGCGCGTGGCCCTGTCGCGGTTTCGCAAATGGGCGCTTTGGTGGGATGCGCGCTCAGACCGCGCCACGCGGTTGAAGCCCAAGGATTGGTGGAACAGCGCCCAAGGGCGCTGAACACGCCAAGGCCTAGGCTGCTGCCGCGTCATCATCCGACGCCTGCCGCTGCCAGAGCTGGGCATAGCGCCCGCCCCTGTCCAGAAGCTCGGTATGGGTGCCGCGTTCCTTGATCACGCCCTGTTCCAGAACGATGATCTGGTCCGCCTCGGCAATGGTCGAAAGACGGTGCGCGATGGTGATCACCGTACGCCCCTGCCCGGCCCGTGCCAGCGCGCCCTTGATCTCCTGTTCGGTTTCGGTGTCGAGCGCCGAGGTTGCCTCGTCCAGCAACAGGAGCGGCGGGTTCTTGAGCAGTGTGCGGGCAATGCCGACGCGCTGTTTCTCACCCCCCGAGAGTTTCAGCCCCCGTTCGCCGACCATCGTGTCATAGCCTTCGGGCAGGCTTTCGATGAAGTCGTGGATCTGGGCTGCTCGCGCCGCCTCGACGATCTCGGAATGGCTGGCCCCGTCGCGTCCATAGGCGATATTGTAGCGGATCGTGTCGTTGAACAGCACGGTGTCCTGAGGCACCACGCCGATGGCGTCATGCAGGCTCTCTTGCGTCACGTCGCGCACATCCTGACCATCAATGCGCAGTGCCCCGCCGTTGACATCATAAAAGCGGAACAGGAGCCGCCCGATGGTCGATTTGCCTGACCCCGACGCCCCAACGATGGCCACGGTCTGACCACCCGGCACCTCAAGGCTGACCCCGTGCAGGATCGGGCGCTCTTTTTCATAGCCAAACGCGACCGCATCCAGTTCGATCCGCCCCTCTGTCACAGACAGCGGCTTGGCATCGGGCTTGTCCGAAACCTCGGCGGGTTGTTCGAGAAGGTCAAACATTTCCCCCATGTCCACAAGGCTTTGGCGGATTTCACGATAGACCGTGCCAAGGAAGTTCAAGGGCATGGTGATCTGGATCATGTAGGCGTTGACCATGACGAAATCGCCCACGGTCAGGGTACCGTTCTGCACACCAATCGCGGCCAGAACCATGACCCCGACAAGGCCGGAGGTGATCAGCAGGGACTGTCCGAAATTCAGGAATGCCAACGAATAGGACGTTTTGAGCGCAGCGCGTTCATAGCCCTGCATGGCCGCGTCATAGCGGGCGGCCTCACGCTTTTCGGCACCAAAATACTTGACCGTTTCAAAGTTCAGCAGGCTGTCGATGGCCTTCTGGTTGGCATCCGTGTCCTGATCATTCATCTCGCGGCGCAGTTTCACGCGCCATTCGGTGACCTTGAAGGTGAACCAGACATAGGCCGCAATCGTCACTGCCACCACCACGAGATACCAGACATCGAACAGCCAGAAGAGCACGGCCGCGATCAGCAATAGCTCCAGCACCAGAGGCCCGATCGAGAACAACAGGAAGCGCAACAGGAATTCTACACCCTTCACGCCGCGTTCGATGATGCGGGACAGCCCCCCGGTCTTGCGGGTGATATGATAGCGCATCGACAGGCGGTGAATGTGTTCAAAGGTCTGCAGCGCCAGCGTGCGCAGCGCGCGCTGCGCCACCTTGGCAAAGATCGCATCGCGCAACTGCTGAAACCCGTTGGTCATCAGCCGCGCCATGCCATAGGCCACGGTCAGCCCGACGGCCCCAAGCGCGAGCGGCGGTACGCCCTCGCCCGCCAAAGCATCAACGGCGGCCTTGTAGAGCATCGGCGTGCCCACGGCGATCAACTTGGAGGCCAGCAGCGCGACCAGCGCCAGTACGACGCGGATTTTGACCCAGTTCTGGTCCTCGGGCCAGAGATAGGGCGCAACCCGGCGTATCGTGCGCCAACCAGAGCGCTGTTCGTTGCGCGCAAGTTCCTCTTCAGAGGCCGTATGCCACTTTGTCATGCTGCCATTCCCGGTTGCTGGTCGCTAAGACCTAATATCTGCAATCGGAAACTACCACCCTTCACGAGACAACAAATCAGTCCCGCACAGGCACTTCGAAAATCTGTCCCGGATAGATCAGGTCCGGGTCGCGGATCTGGTCCTTGTTGGCCTCGTGAACATGCACGAAATGCACGCCGCTTCCGTAATGCTCGGTGGCAATGGCCCAGAGCGTGAAGCCCGGCTGAACGGTGACAAGCTTGACGCTTGCGGCCGCGGGTTCAGGATCGGCCGGTTGTTCCGGCGCGGACACTGGCGTCGGAGTCGGTGTTGCTTGGGCCGTTTCTTCCGAAGTTTCCGTCTCTGCGGCTACCACGACCGTGCTGTCGCTCGATGCCACCTCTTCCGACGCTGTTTCGGTCGAAGAGGCTTCTGCGGTTTGCCGCGGTGCGGGATCCGGCTTTGCCGCCGGGACGGTTTCCGCCGTCTCATGCGGTTCTGCGCCTGTCGTGTCCGCCGGAATAGCGTCGGCAGTTTGTGTCGGCGCGGTTTCCTGAGTTTGGTCCGTGACAGTTTCTGCCGTCTGCTCGGGTTCGCTCGCCCCGCTCTCATGCGCGGCGGGGGGCTCCGCTTCCACTGACGGGGCCTCGGTCTCTGCAACAGGCTCCGGCTTGGCCTTGGGCGCAAGGGCCGCCAGGACTTTTTCCTGTGTCTCACGCTGGAACGGGATCTCGACTCGCGACATCACTCTTCCGGCCTCATCAACTTCGTCGACCCGCATCTGATACAGACCGGGGTCGACATCGGTCAGCAGGACTTGCCATTGACCGGCCTTCGAAATCGCAACTTCGTCGGCCAGTTCGTTGTCGAGATACAGGCGAACAAACTTGTTTGCCTGTCCCCGCCCCGAGACCGCGACGTCTCCGGTTTCGGAATAGCTGATTCCGTCGATGCTGACCGCTTGCAGCACTTCGGGGGCGTCGGTTTCAGGGGCCGCCGGTTGCACGACGCGGACGCCATCCTCATCCGCCACCAGCACCGCCGGGGCGCGTTTGGGCGCGGAGTCTTCGATCTCTGCCTTGGCCAGTTCGGTCTCCGTCACCTCTTCCTGTTCCTGAGCCGTATCCGAGGCGGTTTCCGTAGCGGTCTCTGTGGTCTCAGAAGTGGCGGGCGCCTCCGCTTCGGCCACTACAACAGGGGCCTCGTCCACGTCCGGCGCAGCTGGCGCTGCGGGGGTTGGGATCACCGGGGCGATGATAAAGCTGGCGTCTGAAAGGAGGTCGCCTTCGTCGCGCCGCTGCACCAGGGTCAGCACACGCGGTTGCGGGCTGGGTTCGATCACGAGAAGGCTTGCGAACTTTCCTGCTGCATCCGCGGACGCCTGCGCCACCTCGTCCCCATCCAGAAGAATGCCAATCAGCGCCCCCGGTGCGGCACGACCGGCGATCACGGTGTTGCCATCGCCATCCACGCGCACCACATCAAAGGCGGGCAGGATTGGCGCGGCTGCCTTATCCGCCTCGACAGGTGTGGTCTCGGCCTCTGCGGTCGCCTCTTCGACGACAACAGCGGTGTCTTCGGAAGCCGGGGCCTCGGTGGTTTCCGTCGGCGTTTCCGGTGCGGGCGCAGGCGCGGCAGGCTTGGGCTCTGCTGCGGGCTGCGGTTCTGCCTTGGGCTCGGGCGTGCTTGGTGCCACGGCCACAGCGGGTTCCGATGCTGGCGGGTCCTGAGGCTCGGGTTGTCTGAAAACGCCGCTGGCGACAACCGCCACGCCAATCACAACGGCCCCACCGCCCACAAGGGCTGCATTTCCCCCCAGAAGAGATGCTAGTTTGCTCATCGCCGATTATCCCCCGAATTCGGCTGTCATAAGGTTGAGCGACCTTATCAACGCGCGTATCACTGGTCAAAAGCGCTTTGAACATATTGGAGAAATTCATGACAACGCACTCGGTCTGTGTCTTTTGCGGCTCACGTTCGGGCCAGGACCCCGCTTATCGCGCAGGCGCAGAGGCGCTTGGCGAGATTATCGCCGAACGCGGATGGCGTTTGGTCTACGGTGCGGGGGACATCGGGTTGATGGGGGCGGTGGCCAACAGCTGCCAGATGGCGGGCGGTGACACCTTCGGCGTGATCCCGACCCATCTTCTCAAATGGGAGGTGGGCAAGACCGACCTCAGCCGCTTTATCGTGACCGAGAACATGCACGAGCGAAAAAAGGTCATGTTCATGAATTGCGACGCGCTGGTGGTGCTGCCCGGCGGGGCGGGATCACTTGACGAATTCTTCGAAGTGCTAACATGGCGCCAATTGGGCCTGCATCAAAAACCGATCATCATCCTCAACATCAACGGTTTCTGGTCGCCGCTGGTGGCCTTGGTGGATCATGTGATCGAACAAGGCTTCGCCGAAAGCACGCTGCGCGAGTTCTTTCACGTGGTCGATGACGTGGCCGGGGCGACCGAAGTTCTCGACGCGACCTTTTCCTGACGCCACGAGGACAGGGAATAAAGCGCCAGCGCCGCCCAGATCATAGGGAAGGCGATCATGTGCCAGAGGCTGAACGGCTCGGCAAAGATCACGACAGCGCACAGGAATTGCAGCGTGGGGTTGAGGTATTGCATCAGCCCCACGGTGGACAGAGGCAGTTGCCGTGCCGCGCGTGAAAACAGGATAAGCGGCGTTGCCGTCAGGGCCCCTGAAAACACCAACAGAACAGAATCCTGCAAGGATTGGCCAAAGACCCCGCCCCCGGAACTGTGGAAATGCCACAGCACGAGGATGGCGATAGGACAAAGCAGCAGCACCTCGGCGGTAACGGACACCACGGGGCCAAGCGGCAGACGTTTCTTGAGCAGACCATAAAGCCCAAACGTGCCCGACAGGATCAGCGCAATCCAAGGTGCGACGCCAAGCCCGACCGTGAGCACCAGAACCGCCAGCCCGGCCAGACCGACCGCCAGCCATTGCGCCGTTGATTGGCGTTCCCCAAGAACCACGCGTCCAAGAAGCACGGACACCAGCGGAAACAGGAAATACCCCATGCTGGCCTCGGTCGCCTGATCCGAGCCGACGGCGCTGATGAAGACAAACCAGTTGGTCGAAATGAGAAGTGCGGCGATCAGAACCGCAGCCCCCTGTTTCAGCGGACGCCCGACATGCGCCAGTTCCCGCTGCCGTCCCTGCACCATGAGCAGCCCGGCAAAAAGCGTCGCGGACCAGATCGTGCGATGGGCCAGAACCTCGATCGGGGCGATATGGGCCAGAAGTTTGTAGTAGAGCGGCGACAGGCCCCAGATGACACAGGCCAGGATCATCGCCAATAATGCCCGCTTGCGTTCGTTCATGCCCATGCTTCCTTGTCCAACGCCTGTTGATGGACCGGGCAAGCCGGGTTGGCAAGTCGCCTAGAGCTTTTGCGCCCAGCTTTCGCGTTCTATGGCAATGCGTTCCGGGTCCATGAAGTGATCCAGCATCGCCGCCCCGGCCACCTCGTAGGCCTGTTCCAGGGGCAGCGCGATCTGCGCATCAAAGGCCGCCTTGCCTTGGCTGATTGCGGGGGCGTGTTGCGCGGCCAGTCGCCGGGCAAAATCACTCACCGTGTCTGTAAGGCACTCGGGGGTCGAGACCCGGTTGATCAGCCCGACCCGATGCGCCCAGACCGCGTCGACGGCCTCGCCCGACAAGGCCAGTGCCATCGCGTGACGCCGCCCGATCGCCCGCCCCACCGCCACAAGCGGTGTTGAACAGAAACCACCGTTTTTCACACCAGGCAGGCAAAAGCGCGCCTGATCTGAAGCAAAGGCCAGATCGCAGGCGGCCACCATCTGCAGCCCCGCCGCCGTGGCGATGCCCTCGACTCGCGCAATGGTTGGCCTTGGAAAGGTCGCCAATGCCGTCATCATCGCCGCGCACTTGTCAAACAGTGCGCCAAGATAGGCCCGCCCATCGTCCGGTTCGCTTCGGCAGGCGGTGATTTCCTTGAGGTCATGCCCGGCACAAAAGATATGGCCCGGCCCATAAAGCACCAGAACCTTGACCTCTGCATCCTGCCGCGCGCGCGCCAGCGCCGCATGAAGCGCCGCGATCATCTGGCTGGACAGCGTGTGCGCAACGCCACCGCCAAGTGTCAGCGTGAGCACGCCGTCCTCAAGCGTCTCTGTCACAAGCTTGGTCTGGTCTTTGGCCATTGCATTGTCCTCCCGTCGCGCAGGATGCACAGGCCGCCCTGCCCTGACAATCCCCCGCGCTGCAACGAAAAAGGGCCAGCCCCATGGCCAGCCCTTTCCAATTCGCAGATCGCGTTTGGCTTACATGCGCGAGGCGACGTTTTCCCAGTTCACGAGGTTGTTCAGGAAGTTGTCGAGATATGCGGGGCGCTTGTTGCGGAAGTCGATGTAGTAGGAGTGTTCCCACACGTCGCAACCCAGAAGCGCGGTCTGACCAAAGCAGAGCGGGTTGACGCCGTTCTCGGTCTTGGTCACGGCCAGCGAACCGTCGGCGTTTTTCACGAGCCAGCACCAGCCCGAACCGAACTGGCCTGCGCCAGCGGCGGCGAATTGCGACTTGAACTCGTCGACCGAGCCAAAGCTCTCGACCAGCGCTTTTTCCAGCTCACCCGGCATGGCCGACGCGCCCGGACCCATCATTTCCCAGAACTGGTTGTGGTTCCAGAGCTGCGAGATGTTGTTGAAGATGCCGTTCTGAGCCACCGCGCCCGCGTTGTAGGTGCCGGTGATGATCTCTTCCATCGACTTGCCTTCCCACTCGGTCCCGGCGATCAGCTTGTTGCCGTTGTCGACATAGGCCTTGTGGTGCAGGTCGTGGTGATATTCGAGCGTTTCGGCGCTCATGCCTTTGTCGGCAAGGGCGTCGTGGGCATAGGGAAGATCGGGAAGTTCGAAAGCCATTTCAAAGTCCTCTTGGTTGTTCGAGCGTTAATTGATGATCCCCAGATGCGGGGGATTGGCGGGGAAGGTCAAGGGCAAAGCGTTGGATTCCTAGCGCGGCGCACAGCTTCCGCCGGCACTGTATTGCCCCGGTGAAAACGGCGATCTGGTCGGCTCGTCCACCAGCGGCGCGATGGCGTTGGCGTTGGCCTGCCCGGTTTGTTTGAGATAGGAAAGCGTATAGTCGATCGACGGTGCAAAGCCCAGACGGGTCTGGACGTTGCGCAGGCGCCAGCGCACTGTCAGGCGCTTGTCGTTGTTGGTGCTGACCTTGGCAGCAATGGGCGCGCCGAATTCCTGGTTGATCAGGCTGTCAAACACCGATGCGGTCTGGGTCGCGGGATCGAACTTGACAATGATCTGCCCCCGGATCCAGCTATTCACGCCCTGCTTGGGGAAGGTGCAGTTGAACTCCTGCGCGCCTGCCGCGCCCGCGGTCAGCAGCGCACCGGACAGGATTGTCGCCAGAAACTTCATGCTTTCGCCCCCCAACAGGCCCTTGTGACCCTTCTGTCCTAGATTTGGTCACGACGGAGGGGGGATTTCAATAGGTTGGCGCAGGTTTTTGCCGGGATTTCCCCATGCAATACCGGCGCCTACCGCTTGGGGCGCGGCGCCTTGCCCGGTGCACAGGACCCATAGGCGGCATCATAGGCTTGGAACCCTGCATAGGATCGCACCATCAGGCGTTTCTGTTTTTTGAAATAGACTGCCTTGAACTAAAAGTCGGTCGTTTCCAAAATTGCGCCGGTTCGATACTCCACCGTGGGCACCTTTCGCACCTTCCACTTAAAGCCGAGCCGCTCATCCGTGTTTGTCGTGATCTTGGCTGAGACCGGCGTTTTCGCCACAACGAGTGTCACCTCGTCCATCACGACGACGCGGTTGTTCGCGGTATCATGGGAAAAGAAATACCGGCTCGTTGCCGCTCCGTTACGCGGCAAGTCGGTCATGGTGCAATCCATCACGGTCTGCGCCTGTGTCTGACCGGCAAGCACCGTGGAGAGGGCCATGGTTGCGGCCATGGCTGCACTTCGGAAGATCGTCTTTTTCATTGTGCAGGGGCTGATTGAAAAAGGTCGCGTATTTTGCCGGTCTTCACGGGCATGAGAGCCCCTGATTGGCCGAGTGCTTCACTTTGTAAGTCTCTGCCTATGCGGGCACAAACCAGACGCTCATTGCGGAGCCAAAAAGCGCAAACCAGAAAAGCGTGGCGCGCACCGAACGCGGCAAAAAGTTTTCTGGTCGGCTCATTGTGATCCTAATGCGCCGTCGTGCCCGGTGCCGCATAGATGATGAACCCGACAACCAGCAGAATAGCGGCAATCCGGAGCAGATTTTTCGATGTCATTTTCATTCGACGCCCTCTTCTCGCGCCCCCACAAAAAACACTCAAAACGGCCTTTTCACCCTGGAATATTCCCCAAAAAACATCCCGGAGCGGCGTGCACCCGGCCCTCAAATGACCCGGCGAACCCCATTGACCGACGCAAAAAAAGAAGCGAAACGCCTTCTCGGCGGCCTGTCCGCATGGATTTCATCCCGGCAGCAGAATGACGATCCAAGACACCCAAAAGGGGTATGCCCCCCTCAGAAAAAGCCAACTCTCTGAACAATAACGATTCTAATACACCTCTGCGTTGTAATGATTTTGCACCGCCGCTACTTAGCGTCAACACAAAAAATGCGCGGCCCTTGCGTCAGGTCCGCGCATCACATGCCGTTTTGTGGATTTGTCAGGAGAAATGCCCGACTTCGCCCCCTTGGGTGGCGGACAACCTGAGAATATCGAACACGTATTGTGCCACGGACCGGAAACAGATCACCTCAAAGCTGCCATCGTCATTGGCCCAGAACGCGCCGGCCACCTGCGCAAGGCGCGTGCGGCGGATGTCGCCTGCGCCAAAGGCGTCCGGCGACAGGTCGACCGGGGCCAGCTTGGCCAGAACTTCGCGGGCACCCTCCCCCGAAACGCGGAACACCGCCCGCGCGTCCGACACGTTGACCACCAGCGCATGCTGCCCGGCCAGCGCCGCGTTCAACGCCTCAACCATTTCGTAGGCCGCCCCATGCGCTACCATGATCAAAAGCTCGTCCGGCGACATCCACGCCACCGCACCGCTCTTGCCAAAGACAACCTTGCGGGTCTCGGGCATTGCTGCGCCAATGACGTTCCGGACAGCCGCTGCCATCTCCTTGGACGCCAGATCACCGCGCACGGTGATCATGCCGCGCAACCCGGTTTCCTCGACACGGGCGAACCCGTCAAAGCTTGCCCCGTTGAGGGCGCTCACAGCCTCAGACATTCTGCTTCTCCCCGTCCTTGTCATAGAACACCGGATCGACGATCTTCGCCTTCACCGTGCCGCCATCCACCTTGTTGAATTCGATCACCTCGCCCATACGTTCAGGCCCGCGATGCACGATGCCCATGGCGATGCCCTTGTCCAGCGTCGGCGAATAATAGGTCGAGGTGACGCGACCTTGGGTGTTGCGCTGACCGTTGGCATTGGTGCCCTCGGCAATCGCATAAGAGCCGTCCGGGATCACCGAGCCATCCAGCGTTTCCAGCCCGACCAGCTTCCAGCGGTTCGGGTCGGTCATGTGCGGACGCTGCTGCGCGCGTTTGCCAAGGAAGTCTTCTTTCTTCTTGGAAATCGCCCAGTTGAGCCCAAGATCCTGCGGGATCACCGTACCGTCGGTTTCGTCTCCGATCATGATAAAGCCCTTTTCGGCCCGCATCACGTGCAGCCCTTCGGTGCCATAGGGCATGATGTCGAACTCTTCCCCGGCCTTCAGCAGAGCATCCCAGAAGGCGCGGCCCTGGCTCGCGGGCACCGCGATCTCGTAAGACAGCTCGCCCGAGAAGGAAATCCGGTAGGCCCGCGCGTCAAAATCGCCGATCTTGCCGTCTTTCCACTCCATGAAGGCCAGCGCCTCTTTGCTGACATCCATGTCGCCGCCCAGCTTCTCGATCACCTTGCGGGCATTTGGCCCCACAACGGCGATCTGGGCATATTGCTCGGTCACGTTGGCGGTATAGACCTTCCAGTCCCACCATTCGCATTGCAGCCAGTCTTCCATCCAGCCGTGAATACGCTCGGCCCCGCCGGTGGTGGTGTGGCAGAGGAAGGTCTCTTCGTCGATGCGCGCAACCACGCCATCATCGATAAGAAAGCCGTTCTCGTTACACATCAGACCATAGCGGCATTTGCCGGGTTTCAGGGTGCTCATCATGTTGGTGTAGAGCATGTCGAGGAATTTCGCCGCATCCGGCCCCTTGACGATGATCTTGCCCAGTGTTGATGCATCCAGCAGCCCGACAGAGTTTCGGGTTTGCAGGATCTCCCGTTTCACTGCGTCGCCGTGGCTTTCGCCTTTGCGCGGATAGCAGTACGGGCGGCGCCAATGGCCAACCGGCTCGAAGAAGGCGTTCTGTTCTTCATGCCATTCGTGGATCGGTGTGCGACGCAAAGGCTGGAACGCCTCGTCACGCGCTTCACCGGCAATCGCGCCAAAGCTGATCGGCGTATAGGGCGGGCGGAACGTGGTCGTGCCAACGGAAGGGATCGGTGCGTTGAGCTGACCAGCAAGCGTTGCCAGACCGTTGATATTGCTGAGCTTGCCCTGATCCGTCGCCATGCCAAGCGTGGTATAACGCTTGGTGTGCTCGACGCTTTCATAGCCTTCCTGCGCGGCCAGACGCACGTCCGACACCTTGACGTCGTTCTGATAATCCAGCCACGTCTTGATGCGCAGTTTCGGCCCCGCGCCCTGCGGCATGAGCCAGACCGGCTCCATCGCCGCTTCGGGTTGCGGTTCGGCCATGGCCGCGTCCCAGTCACCGGGTTCAAAGCCACAGGCCTTGGCCGCGGCCAGACCCGCCGCACGGGCATCAGACAACACATCGGCCATGTCAAGCGGGCCGTTGGCGCTGCCTGCGGGGATGACGAACCCTTCGCCGTCCTGGTTGGTCGGCGGGCGGGTGGCGTCGGGCCGGAAATGGGCCTGATCCTCGTCCCAGACCAGCTTGCCGCCGCAATGGGACCAAAGGTGCACCACGGGCGACCAGCCACCCGACATGGCGACCGCGTCGCACTTGATCTCTTCCAGCACGCTGCCTTCGCCCGCCTGCGTGCAGATTGCCACGCTGGTGACGCGTTTGCCGCCCTTGACCTTGGCGATGCCCTTGCCATTCTCGATACGAATGCCGAGCGCGCGCGCCTCTTCGGCCAGCGCCCCGCCGCCCATGTTGCGGGCGTCCAGAATGACGGGCACTTCCAGCCCGGCCTTCTTGAGCGCAATCGCGGTGCGATAGGCGTCGTCATTGTTGGTGACGACCACGGTGCGGTCGCCAGCCGACACGCCCCAGCCGTCCACGTAATCGCGCATTGCTCCGGCCAGCATGACGCCGGGAATGTCGTTGCCTGCAAAGGACAGCGGGCGTTCGATGGCGCCGGTTGCGGTCACGATCTGGTTCGCGCGGATGCGCCACAGGCGGTGGCGCGGCGCATTGGCCAGCGGCGTGTGATCTGCCACGCGTTCATAGCCCAGCACATAGCCGTGATCATAGACCCCTGCCCCCATCATCCGGGTGCGGATGGTGACGTTCGACATCGCCTCGAGCGCCTCTGCGGCCTCGGTGACCCAGCCATCCACCGACATGCCGTCGATCTCGCCCCCATCAATACGGGCACGCCCGCCCAGATGCGAGGTCTGTTCCATGATCAGCACCTTGGCTCCGGCGGCCCCGGCGGCCAACGCGGCCTCAAGACCGGCAATCCCGCCGCCGACGACGACCACGTCGAAGAAGGCATAGAAATGCTCGTACCGGTCCGCGTCGCGGTCTTTCGGCACTTTGCCAAGCCCCGCCGACTGGCGCACGATCGGTTCAAAGACGTGTTTCCACGCGAAACGCGGGAACATGAAGGTCTTGTAATAGAACCCCGCCGGGAAGAAGCGGGTCATGTGGTTGTTGATCGCGCCCACGTCGAATTCGAGGCTCGGCCAGTGATTCTGCGAGGTGCAGGTCAGCCCGTCGAAAATCTCGGTCGTGGTGGCGCGTTGGTTGGGTTCGAACTTGCCGCCCTCGCCCATGTTGACCAATGCGTTCGGCTCTTCGGCGCCCGAGGCCACCACGCCGCGCGGGCGGTGATACTTGAACGACCGGCCCATCATCATCTGGTCATTGGCCAGAAGCGCCGAGGCCAGCGTGTCGCCTTCGTACCCGGCAAACTGCTTGCCGTTGAAGCTGAACTTTACCTGTTTGTTGCGGTTGAGATACTTACCGCCCGATGCGAGACGTGTGCTCATGAGAATTCCCTCCAGCGCCAGCCGGGATATTTCGCGGAAATCTTGTCCTTGATGTCCTTTGGCGGTTCCAGCGTCTGCGCCGGATAGGTGCCAAAGACCTCAAGCGTTGTTGTCGACCGGGCAGCATGGAAGAACTTGCCGCAGCCGTTGGAATGCCGCCAGCGCTCGAAATGCACGCCCTTGGGGTTTTCGCGCATGAAAAGATAGGTTTCGAACTCGTCATCGGTTGAGCCGGGGCCAAAACGCTTGAGGTGCGCTTCGCCTTCGGCATGCAGTTCGGTTTCCTCGGCATGAACGCCGCAATAGGGGCATTGAAGGGTTAGCATGTTGCGTCCTCCTGCAAAAAGTTGAGGGCAGCGCCCGAGCCTTGGCGAGTGCTGAAAGCGCCCTCCCGTGGGGAGGGTCGGGCGCTGCCCGGCATTGCCGGGCATGTAACGGTCACGTCAAACATCAATGCGCCACCCCTGCGGCCACTGATTCATCAATAAACCGGCCTTCGATAAAGCGTTCCATGCCGAACTCAGCACAAAGCGGACCCGGTTCGCCCTTGGCGATCAGCTCGGCCGTGGCCCAGCCGCCACCGGGAATGGCCTTGAAGCCGCCAGTGCCCCAGCCTGCGTTGATAAAACAGTTGCCCAACGGCGTCTTGCCGATGACGGGCGAGCGGTCGCCGGTCACGTCCACGATCCCGCCCCACTGGCGCAGCATCTTGAGGCGGCTGACCATCGGGAAGGTTTCGCACAGCGCGCGCACGGTTTCCTCGATATGGTGGAACGATCCGCGTTGGGTGTAGTTGTTGAACCCATCGGTGCCGCCACCAATCACCATTTCGCCCTTGTCCGACTGGGACATGTAGCCATGCACTGTGTTGGCCATCACCACCACGTCCATGCAAGGTTTGATCGGCTCGCTGACCAGCGCCTGAAGGGCGACGGATTCCATCGGCAGACGGAACCCGGCCATGTTCGCCAGATCGCCCGAGTTCCCCGCCACGACAAGGCCCAGCTTGTCGCAATCAATTGGTCCTTTGGTTGTGTCGACGCCTTTGACCGTGCCGCCTTCGGAACGGACGCCGATGACTTCGCATTTCTGGATGATGTCCATGCCCATATCCGAGCACGCCCGCGCATAGCCCCATGCCACGGCGTCATGCCGCCCGGTGCCGCCGCGCTCCTGCCAGAGCCCCCCCAGAACCGGGTAACGCGGCCCGTCAATATTGATGATCGGCACCAGCTCCTTGACCCGCTCCGGACCAATGAACTCGGTCTGAACGCCCTGAAGCGCGTTGGCATGCGCCGTGCGCTGATAACCGCGCACCTCGTGCTCGGTCTGGGCAAGCATGATCACGCCGCGCGGGCTGAACATAACGTTGTAGTTCAGGTCCTGGCTCATGGTCTCGTAGAGCGAACGCGCCTTTTCATAAAGCGCCGCAGAGGGATCCTGAAGATAGTTCGAGCGGATGATCGTGGTGTTGCGGCCGGTGTTGCCGCCCCCCAGCCAGCCCTTTTCGATGATCGCCACGTTGGTGATCCCGAAATTCTTGCCAAGGTAAAAGGCGGTGGCAAGGCCATGCCCCCCGGCCCCGACGATGATCACATCGTATTTCTTCTTCGGTTCGGGCGAACGCCACGCGCGTTCCCATCCGGTATGGAACCGGGCGGCTTCGCGGGCGATGGCAAAGGCTGAATAGCGTCTCATGGGCAGTGATTCCGATTAGGGAGAGTCCTGATACAATCTTATTGAACTGCTGCGCCCTCGGACAGGCGGTTCAAACCGCCGCATTGCCGTTCGGTTGCGACATACGCTGTCGTGATCACGATTTGCCCTTTTTCCCGCGCCCCTCCGCCTATAGATGGGGGACACTTGCAGGAGGCATCGAGGCATCATGGTATTCTGGATCACGGCAGGCGCTCTGGCCCTTGTGGCGGCAGGCATCATCGCGCTGGCGGTTCGTCGTCAACGCGGCAACAGCGAACATCCGGCGGAATATGATCTGCGCGTGTATCGCGATCAGCTCAAGGAGGTCGACAAGGATCTCGCACGCGGCGTGATCGACGAAGCCGACGCCACCCGCATCCGCACCGAGGTGTCGCGCCGCATCCTCGCCGCCGATGCCCAGCTCAAGGCGGAACAGGCCGGTGAGACCACGAAATCGCGCGGCGGCATGGCGTTGATCGTCGCCATGGGCGTGGTTTTGATCGGGTTGAGCTTTCTTGGTTACTGGAAACTGGGCGCGCCCGGCTTTCAGGATCAGCCGCTTACGCTGCGCATGGAAGAAGCCCGCGCGCGCATGGACAGCCGCCAAAGCCAAGCCGAAGCCGAAGCGCAGGTGCCCGCCTCTCCCGGCCCGACGCCGGACGCGGATTTCGTCGCCCTGATGGACAAGCTGCGCCAGACCGCCGCCGAACGTCCCGACGACCTTCAAGGGCAGGAACTGCTGGCCCGAAACGAAGCCTCAATGGGCAACTTCAAGGCCGCCTATACAGCTCAGCAACAGATCATCCGCATCAAGGGTGACCGGGCAAGTTCCAGCGATTACAGCATCTTGGCCAACATGATGATCGCCGCCGCCGACGGCTATGTCTCGCCCGAGGCTCAGGCCGCGTTGCGCCGCGCGATGGAGATCAACCCCGCCAACAATCTTGCCCGCTATTACTGGGGGCTGATGCTTCTGCAGAATGATCGCCCGGACCTGACGTTCAAGATCTGGGACCAGGTGCTGCGCCAGAGCCCGCCGGACGCGCCCTGGGTGCCCGCGATCCGCTCGCGGATCATGGATCTGGCGTGGTTTGCCGGCGTGGAATACCAGATGCCCGCCGCGCCGCATTCCGGCGACGGGCTGTCCGGCCCAAGCAACGACGACATGGAAGCGGCCAGCGAAATGTCGGCCGAAGACCGTCAGGAAATGATCCGCGGCATGGTCAGCAACCTTGCCGAGCGTCTCGCCACCGAGGGCGGCACACCCGAGGAATGGGCACGGCTGATCTCGGCCTACGGGGTTCTGGGTGACAGCGAACGCGCGCTGGTGATCTGGGAAGAGGCCAAGGGCGTCTTTGCAGAAAACCCCGAGGCGCTGGCCATCGTGCGCGCGGGCGCCGAACGCGCCGGGGTCGCGGACTGATGAACACAATCTTCGAGACCATCGAAGAAATGGCCGAGGTGCTGCCGCCAATGCAGGCGCTGATGGGACTGGACCTTGGCACCAAGACCATTGGCGTCGCGGTGTCGGACAGCTTTCAATCGGTGGCAACGCCGCTGGAAACCGTCAAGCGCAAGAAGTTCGGCATCGACGCCGCGCGTCTGATCGACATCATCGACAAGCGCTCGATTGGCGCTATCATCCTTGGACTGCCGCGTAACATGGACGGGTCCGAAGGGCCGCGCTGTCAGTCGACCCGCGCTTTTGCCCGCAATCTGGCGCCCCTCGTGGTGATTCCGATCGGGTTCTGGGATGAACGCCTGTCCACCGTGGCCGCCGAACGTGCCCTTCTTGAGGCGGATACGACCCGAAAACGTCGCGCCGAGGTGATCGACCACGTCGCCGCGTCGTATATCCTGCAAGGAGTGTTGGATCGTCTTGGACATATCAGGAGCGCGCAATGACCAAGGACGCCGTGTGGAAACGCAACGAGATCGAAAGCCCCTGTGTGCAGGTCTGTGTCGTGCATCCCGAAGAACGGATCTGCACCGGCTGCCTGCGTTCGATTGACGAGATCACGCGCTGGTCCAAGATGGATGCCGACGAACGCAGCGCAATCATGGCCGAGTTGCCGTCGCGCGCCCCACGTCTGAAGAAGCGCCGTGGCGGACGGGCCGCGCGTCAGGCCCGCGGCGTCTAAAGCCGTCAGCCGCCGTAGATCCGCTGTGCCAGCGCCCGTGCTTCCTCCCAAAGGGTCGCCCCTTTGATCAGGAGAATGGCGTAAAGAAGGGTCAGGAAAATGGCAAAGTCGATCATGATCCCACCGCCATGACAGACTCGCTCTCCACGACTTCGATGTCTTCCGCGCTCAGGTCAGGAAAACCGCCTTCGACCCTTGCAATAATCTTGTCGGCATAGAGCACCAGCGCCACACCGGCATTGTCGGGATCTTCCGCCACCGACACTTCGCCGCCATCCCCGACCGGGGCCAGCACCATCAACTGATCCTCCGCGCCGTTGTAATCGCTAATCCACGGGCTGGTGAACTCGGCAACCCAGGGGCCGATCACGAAGGTGTCTTCGCCTTCACCGCCCTCGGCCTGATCGCCGGTTCCAAGATAAAGCATGTCATCGCCATCCCCGCCCTTGAGCGTATCCGCATCAGGTTCGTCGGTTGGACCCCACATGTCATCGTCGGTCCCGTCTTCGATGCCATAAAGCACGTCATTGCCATGCCCGCCCTTGATGACATCCTCACCCGTGCCGCCTTCGATCGTATCGTCGCCCTGCTGGCCCAGAAGCGTGTCATCACCGTTGCCGCCGCGCAGGCTGTCCTCGTTGGCACCCCCTTCAATGTCATCATCACCGGTGCCGCCGCGTAATTCGTCGTGCCCGTCTCCACCACGCAGGACATCATTGCCCGCCTGACCGTTGACAAAATCGTCGCCATTTCCGGCGCGCACGATGTCCGCGCCATCGCCAGAGATAATCGCATCGTCCCCGGTGCCACCCTCGATGCTGTCGTCCCCGGCCCCGCCGTCGATCGAGTCATCCCCGGCGCCGCCATTCAGGGTATCATCTCCGCCTTCACCGTTGATCGTGTCGGCATTGTCCGTCCCGTTGAGAAGATCGTCCGCCGAGCCACCTATAACCATTTCTCCCTGAGGGTCGCCGTGATTGTCATTGTCATCATCGTCGTCGATCCAATCGACAACGGCATATGCAATGGCAATCCCCCCAAGTATCATCAAAGCCGTCAACATGGCGCCAATCCTCAAACAAAAGCAGACGCCAAAATGTTAACACATTCTTGCCCCATTCTGAGGAAATTGAGAAATCCGTTTCGCCATCAGGGACAGTTCCCCGCCACAGGCAAAACCTGTTTCCCCAGGCGAGACAAAAGGCTCTCAAATCACGGTTGGGCAAGCCACTCCGTAACGCTCACCGCCACATTCGGACGGAAATAGGCAACCATTCTGAGCGCGTTTTCGGGCGCTGATTCTGCGGACCACGGGGCAACACCGTGCAGGCAGAGACGATGCAGCAGATAGGCTTCTCCGGGTTTCGCGCAGACCGGAACGCGTGGACAGGATTCAAAAATCCTGCGACGCGTGGTCTGGTAAACATCGGTGATGTCGACCTTTTGCCAATCCGTTTCCGGATAGGGCAGCAGCGCGGCCTGCAACGCCGCGCGCATGATCTCGTGGCTGCCCTCCCACACCACGAGCGGCGCTTCCTCGGGGGTGTTTTCCGTCAGCGGCAACCCGAGGATCCATGCGTGGCGCTCGTCAACGCGACGGCGCCGATCCGGGCCAAGGGCCTTGATCCCGTCCACATGCGCAGCATCACGATTTTCACGATAGCGGAACGCCGCCGCGCTCTCCCCTTCGCGCGGCTTGGGATATCCCGGCCTCACCACCGAAAGCTGTGCCTTGTGAAGGCGCGGCAAAGCCCCGTATAGCGCCTCGATGGCGCTTTGCGGGGCGCCCCCGAGCGGCACGCCGCCGAGCAAGGCCCCGCGCCCGTCATTGGGCAGGGCATCCACGCCGACAAACCATGTCTTCTCACACACCCACCAATGGGAAAGCGCCGGGTCGCGCATGGCGACGTCTCCGGCCTTCCGCGCGATCCCAGCCCAGCCCAATACCCCCGCATCAAACGGGATCTTCATCCAACCTTTTTGGGAAAACCCCGTCACCAACCCAGCGCTTTGCGCAGCATGTTCAACGCCACCAGCGTCAGGAACAGCGCAAATACCCGGCGCAGTGGTTTGGGGTCCATGGCGTGGGCGATCTTGACGCCAATGGGCGCGGTCAAAAGGGTCATGGACACGATAATGGCAAAGGCCACGAGATTGACCGCCCCAATGGTCAGCGGCGGTCGGTGCGCGGCGTCGATTTCAAGAAACAGGAAGCCGATCACCGAGGGCACCGCGATCAGCACGCCAAACCCCGCCGCGGTCGCCACCGCCCGATGGATCGGCGTATTGAACAGGGTCATCACCGGCACGCCAAAACTGCCCCCACCAATCCCCATCAGCACCGACATGAACCCCATGACCGTGCTGAGGACCCGCTGCAAGAGGCCCTTGGGCATCGCCTGTCCCAGCCGCCATTCGCTGCGCCCGAATCCCAGATAGGCGCCGATCACGATGCCAAGGCAACCAAACACGAATTGCAAAGTCACCGAGCGCAAGTTGGCCGCAACAAGCACACCGATAATGGCCCCCACGGCAATCCCCGGTGCCCAGCCGCGCAGGATCTCCCAATCTACCGCGCCCTTTTTGTTGTGGCTCATCACGGACCGCACGGATGTCACGATGATCGTCGCCAGCGAGGTCGCAAGGCAGATCTGCATCAGCTGCGGCCCGCCATATCCCAGCGCCTGGAAGGCATAGAAAAACGCCGGCACCAGAACAATGCCGCCCCCCACCCCCAACAGCCCGGCCAGCACGCCGGCCAGTCCGCCAATGGCAAGCAACAGGACAAACATCTGTATCAACAGGCTGGCATCAGCGGTCATGTAGGGGTCTCCGGGTCTGTTCGCATGCGCGATGTAAAGCTGATTTCGCCCGCTCCCGCAAGCGCAGTGAGCGAGCAAGAACTCAGGCCGCAGCCGCCCCACTTACATGACCAAGCGCCTCTTCGACCAGTTCCGGCCCCGCGCCGGGACGCGTCGCGCGTTCCGAAAGTGTGCGCCGCCATGCCCGCGCCCCCGGCCGTCCTGCGAAAAGCCCCATCATGTGCCGTGTGACCTGATTGAGCTTGCCCCCGGCGCTCAGGTGGCGCTCGATATAAGGCAGCATGGAGTGCGCCACGGTCTCGGCGTCGGTCTCCCGGTCAACGCCATAAATCCGGCGATCCGCCCCAAGCAGGATATCGGACGGGTTGTGATAAGCTGCCCGCCCGATCATCACCCCGTCCAGCCCCGCCGCGAGATGCTGCTCGGCTTCCTCCAGTGTCGCAATGCCGCCGTTGATCGAGATATGCATGTCCGCGAAAGCGGTCTTCATCTCATGCACCAGCGCATAATCCAGCGGCGGGATGTCCCGGTTTTCCTTGGGGCTCAATCCCTTGAGCCATGCCTTGCGCGCGTGGATCGTGATCCGCGTCACGCCCGCGGCGCGGATTTTTTCAAGGAAAGCAGGCAGCACGTCGCGCGGTTCCTGATCATCGACGCCGATCCGGCATTTCACCGTCACCTCGACCGGGCTGGCCTCGGCCATCGCCGCCACGCAATCGGCCACAAGATCCGGCGTCTTCATCAGAACCGCCCCAAACGTGCCCGATTGCACCCTGTCCGACGGGCAGCCCACGTTGAGGTTGATCTCGTCATACCCCGCTGCAGCCCCCAGACGGCTGGCCGCGGCCAACTCTTCCGGGTCGCTCCCGCCAAGCTGAAGCGCGACCGGGTGTTCCTCGGGGTTGTAGTCCAGAAGATGCACCGCCCCGCCCCGCACCAGCGCCGGCGCCGTCACCATCTCAGTATAGAGCAACGTCTCGCCTGACATCAGCCGATGCAGATACCGGCAATGGCGATCGGTCCAGTCCATCATGGGCGCAATGGACAGACGCGCCGCCCTTAAAACATTGGGTTTTTCGTTCTCTACCAAGGCTTTACGATCCCGTCCGATGTGGTTTCGATTGCAGTCGATGTAGTGCAAATGTGGTCTGATTGTGCAAACCGTTGCAAACGCCATGCAAACGAGAGTATGGATTGCAAACCACTCTGCAAACAAAGGACTCTCTACATGGCTTCGATATATAGATCACGGGACAAATGGACTGCGCAAGTGAACTTGGACGGCAAGCGCCGATCCCGGACCTTCTCGCACAAACGAGACGCCGAACGATGGGCGCGGCAAGAGGAAGCCCATCAGGACACCACAGGCACGGTCACAGCCGCGATTGCAGACCTGCGCCTGAACGATGTCATCGAAGCCTACCTTGATGAATTTGGCGATCAGGCCAGCCGATCCAAACTCGGAACGATCCGCCACATCTCGGAATTGATTGGCCGGACTCCCCTGCCCGATCTGACATCGGCCCGCATCCGGGAATTCGCGAAGATGCGTCGGGCCGAAGGCGCTGGCCCCGCCACGATTGGTCAAGACCTGACCTACATCCACACGATCTTGAAAATGGGCGGCGCGGTGCTGGATGTGGACACCGACACGGCGCTTGGAGCCTACACCAAGGCCCGCGCGATCCTGAACGCATCCGGCGCGGTAGGACGCCCCAAAGAGCGCGACCGACGCCCCAGCGACGGCGAACTCGTCGCCTTGCGCAATCACTGGGCACAACGCCGCCGCGTCGTGCCGATGTGGGATTTGACCCGGTTCGCAATCGCGACCGCCATGCGCCTGTCCGAGATTACCCGGATCAAATGGGATGATCTGGATGTGGAAGGCCGCATGATCTGGATACGGGATCGAAAGCACCCCCGCGCCAAGATCGGCAACGATCAGAATGTTCCCCTGCTACTCGGTCCTGTTGTGATCGACGGCGAGACGGTCGATCCGCTGGAATTGGTACTGGCGCAGCGTCGGGAAGCGCCGGAGATATTCCCGCACGATCCGCGAACGGTATCGACCACCTTCACCCGTGGCGTGGCGTCTTGTGGGATTGATGATCTGCGGTTCCACGATCTGAGGCATGACGGTGTTTCGCGCCTCTTTGAAGCCGGATACCAGATCGAACAGGTCTCGCTCGTCTCAGGTCATCAGGACTGGGCGCAATTGCGCAGATACACACAGATCAAGCCCGAAAGCCTTCACCGATGACTCCCGTGGTCTGGGGTCCGGTGTCGTGGTTGGTCGATCCCCCCGATCAGGAGACCGTGGACCGCCTCATAGCTGAACACGCTCACCAGCTTGGGTTTGCCGACGTGTCCGCCTACTGGGACGCCGTACAGGCCGGGAATCTGGCCTCTGAGGGTGACGACATGGCGGCATTGGCAATGCGCTACATTCGCCGCGACATCGCCCGTGTGGCTCAATCTCGTGCCGCTGCGGGCAGTGTGAGGCGCGGCAAGTGGGATGCGGTCCGGGGTGAGGCTTTGGACATCGCCGCCCGGATCATGGCGCGACGGTCCAATCTGAGCGAGTCGGCTGTTGCTGATCTGGTACTGGCGAGGTTGTCCGAAGAACATGGCGATTTACCCGACAAACGGACCGTAATTCGCTGGATGAAGAAAGTCTGACACTAGCGCCGCTAGCGCAGCGACTCGGGCAAAATCCGTGCTTATGAGGGGAGTCACCAACTGAAAAGGTGACTCGAATGTCAGAACCGAAATACATGACCGAGGCAGGCGCGGACCTGCCCAATTACGACGACGGGACACACGTCGCGTGGCGCGAACTCGACGTCCACACCCGCGCGGACCTGCTTTTGCAGGGCGTCCCCTTCCCGTCCGAGACCGCGACGGAAACCCGGTGTCGGCTGAAGCGTGATCTTGGCCTTTACGATGACGACGATCTGGCCGCGTTGCTCGACAAGAGCCACGACACGCTTGCCCGGATGCGCGTCAAAGGCACAGGCCCGACCCCGATCCGCGTTGTCCGCGAAATCTTCTATGATCGCCAAGACGTCCACGATTGGATCAAGCGCCACCGGGATGGGGGTGCGGTATGATTGAACACGATGGCTGGCTCTATGCCCCCGTCACCATGAAGCATGGATTGTCGGAACACATCCTTGCCGAAGCGAGACGCGTATCGGGTCTCTTTGAGGCTCGAAACGGTCTGACTCTCACATCCGCGTATCTTTGGGACATCGCGGTGATCGCGGGCCTTTTGCGCGAAGATCAGACCGAGCGGGCCACGCTTCACGCGCGGGCCGTCATCAACCGGACCAAGGCGCGCAAGTACGAGACCATTATCCCGGTGCAATACACTGGTGATAAGGTGACACGCCTGCCGAATGGACCCGTGGCAGAAGTGAAGTTGCTGGAAGAATGGCGCGGTTCTTCCCTGACCACTGCTATGTTTCGCAATCTTGTGGTGATCTGGCGACGCCTAGAACGTGGCGAATTCTTCGAAGCGTTGCAGGCCGCGCTGACCGTGATCGGGGGTGTGGAATGATGGAAAAAGTCTATCTCGCCGGACGCATCAGCGACGTCGACTGGCGTTTGGGTCTGATCCACGGGACATATGGATACCAACGCACGGGTGTGGAGTATTGGGAACCAAATCAGTTCCGCAATGAACCAGACCGTTTGTTGAAATTGAGCAAAACGGCTTGCGGGTATCGGGATGTCTACATGACTGGGCCGCATTTCGCGTCTTGTGATCATCGTTGCGCCCACACACACCCAGACAGCAAACACGCCCTATCTCAGATGTGTGGTGATGGGATTCACCCACATGAAGTGTTTACCCGTTGTTTGTATTGGATCGACCAAGCCGATTGGGTCTTCGTTTGGGCAGATGGTGACTATCTGGAAGCCCACGGGACGCATTTGGAAATCGGGTATGCGTTTGCCCGTGGGAAGCCGATTTTTATCGCTGTGAACAAATACGTCGACTTGGGTGAAGCGTGGATGACCTTCCGAACAGCCCGTGCTGTTGTTCATGCGCGCAACGCGGTCGAAGGTTTTCAACAGATCATGACTATGAGGAACAAAACAATTCCTCAGATGCCACCGGGTTCAGTACCGAGACCCGCATAAAAAAGACCTGACCGAGCCACCCCGCCCGGTCAGGTCACAGAAAATTACATCCAACCACGTCTGTAATACCGGGCATTCTACGCCGACGGGTGGACACCAGCAAGTCGGAGTCCGACCACCATGATTATCGGAAAGTTTGAACAAACCGAAGCCCGCGCCGGAAAACACTTCTATGCCGACGGCACAAGCGAAACGATTGGTGGATTTGTTGCCGCCAATTACGAGACGCTGCACCTGCCCACTCTGGTCGATCTGAAGACCTTCATCGAAACAGGCACCACGGCCAACACATTCCTGACATCCGGTGTGTCAGTGCATCCACAAGCCGTCGCGGTCGGTCGTGAAACCAAGCCCGGTGAGACCACATCCGAGGGCTTTCCCCTCATATCCCGCAACAACAAGAACCTGACACACAGGCCACAGGCGGGGCTTCTGGTGATCGACATCGACGGCGCGCTCGGTGACACCCTAGCGGACACCGTGGCCCGTCTGAGGGCCGCTTTGCCCGTGCTTGCCCATTACACCTGTCTGGCCGTGTCCAGCACGTCGTCGAATGTCTACGGGCCGGACGGGGCGCAGAGGAAAGGACTGGGCGGCACACACGTCTATTTCCATGTGTCGGACGCAACCGACATCCCCCGCACTCTGGACGTGCTTCACAAGCGCGCTCTGGTCGCTGGGCTGGATATGTCCCGTGTGAGCGCAAAGGGTCAGTGTCTGGTGCGCTCTGCGGTCGACATGAAATTGGAGACCCCCAGTCAGCCGATCTACATGCGCGCGGTCCTTGCCCCCGGCATGACGCAACACAAGATGGTGGAACTGATCCCCGGTCTGACCGAGGTGATCGACACGCGCACCATACTCCCCGCTCTGACCCGTGACGAGGAAGTCGCCTTTGACGCGGCAACACGTGCCATAGCGCAACGCCTGAAGCCCGAATGCGACCGGGTGGTCAAAGAGTACCGCGCGGCCCGTGTCGCGGAACTGGTGGACAATGGAATGACCGAGGACGCCGCGTTGCGGGCCGTAGAGGTCATGATGACGGGCAACACATTGCCCGAGGGTCTAACGATCTACCCGCACCGCAAAGACCCCGTGACGGTCGCGCAGATCAACGCCAATCCCACCGCTTGGCACGGGGTTGCCTGTCGCGATCCGATGGAGCCTGATTACGGTAGTTCGACAACGGCGAAGATTTACGCCGACTCCCCGGAACCCTACATCGCCTCATTCGCACACACGAGTGGCGACAAGCCCATGCGCTATTCGCTCGGGGTCGATACGTTCGCGCGGGAAGCAGCAAAGATGCCGCCGGGTGTGATGATGCCGCAGGATGCATGGGCCGATGCGCCCGACATGCACGCCGTCGTAACGGTGCCAGAAACAGAGCCTGTGGACGTCATGCAGCCGCTTGTGGGGACCAAGTTGCCTGAACACTGCGTACTGCCCGTTCTGCGGCCCCTGCTGGCTCATGAGGCCCCTGCGATGGGTGTACCCCGCGAAATTATGTTCGGGGCCTGTGTGGCGGGCGCTGCTGCGGCTCTGGACCACAGAATTGTCATCAAACCCTATGTCCATCGTGGATGGGAAGAACATCCCCGCCTTTGGATGGCTCTTATCGGTGATCCGTCAATCAAGAAGACGCCCGCCATCAACATGGCTTTGAAGCCTGCGCGCCGCATCAATAGCGACAATACGAGAACGGATAGCGCCCGCATCGCCCAATACGAGACGGACCTGAAACGCTGGAACACTGCGGTGAAGAAATACACCGACGGCAAGTCGGACGCGATGCCCGAGGGCCTACCACCGACGCACCCTGAAACCCACACCTTGTTCGTGAGTGACGTCACCGTGGCAAAACTCAGCGACATCCTGCAATGGAACCCGCGTGGCGTGACCGTGGTGCGTGACGAATTGTCGGGATGGATGGCGAGTGTGGAAGGGCGAGGAGAAGGTGCCATGAACCGCGCCGCTTACCTTCAACTTTACAATGGTGGAGAATATCCCGTGCATCGCGTCGGGCGTGGTGACGTGATCGTGGACAATTGGAGCGCATCCATCATTGGCGGCATTCAACCCGCCGCCCTGAAGGAAGCCATGAAGAACTTACCGCATGACGGGCTGTTGCAGCGGTTCTATCCCATCATCGCCAACCGCGCCGCCAAGGCCACGAACGCGGCGACGGACCCGACGGTGATGCGGGGTTATCAGGATATTGTTGCGCGACTGAGTGGGCAACGCCGGGGGCGTGACGTTCAGTTGTCGGACGAGGCAACCGCCATCTTGGAAAAATGCTGGGGTGAGGTTTTCACCCTGACCAGTAGCGGCAACTTGTCCGAGACCGTAACGGCGCATCTGAACAAGTGGGAAGGTGGGTTGTATCGCTGGGCGTTGGTGCTGCACGCAATTCATTGCGCCTGTCACGGCCTGCAAGCCGTTGACTATCTGGTAGGGGCCGAGACGGCGCAAATCGTTGCGGACCTGCACATGGACTTTTTCCTGCCCAACGTGTTCGCGCTCTATGACGACATCTTGGGCGACGGTGGTGACGGGGAACATGTGCGCTGGATTGCTGGGTATATCCTTGCACATCCCGAACAGACCGTCATCGGGCCGCGTGTGATCCATCAACACTATCGTGCGTTCAGGAAGCTGGACGATGCAGGGAAGCGCCGTGTGTTCAGGTTCCTTGAGGATGCTGGATGGGTGACGCCCAACGATGAATCTTTCCTGCCACGTCATTGGACAGTGAACCCGCGCGTGCACACAAAGTTCACTGAGCAGGCTGTTGCCGAACGTGAACGCAGAAACGCAGTTATTGCCAAGATCAAGGGTGTAGACATTTGAGCCTTAGCGCGCGCGAGAAACAAATTCACCTTTATAATAATAATAAGGTGAAAAAAATCTCTCCCCGTATGCAAGGCTCAAATGTCTACAAAACAGCCCCCCAACATGGGCCAATCGCGCGCGCAAGGCTCAAATGTCTACAGAGGAAAAAACGATGAATGAACGCGATTACGTGGCTTCTGCGCTTGCTCAGATATTGGAATGGAGCAATGGTCGTCTGCCAAAGAACCATGCGTTTCGCCGCGAGTGTGAATCAGCTATCGCCAATCTGAAGGACGTTGGCGTTTACTCGTTGCCCCCTTTCATCTTGTCGCCATACCCATCCGATTACGTCGGCAGAGGAAAACCAAGACCAACAAGAGCCGATTACGTGGCGATTGGACATCTCTGCGAAACTTTGGCGGATTTGTTGGACAGTGATGACAGGAAGACTCGTGGTTGGTTGCGTGGCTTGGCGTCCAACTGTTCCAGATCATCTGTTGTGTATAGGTGAGCATTCCGGGATATAGCGCGATCCAACAGAGGCCCCAAGAAGGTATAGCGCGATCCGCTATCCCCAACCCCTGATCAACACTGGCTATAGCGCGATCCGCTATCGTCCCGACGGCGGACCGCTCCGATCCGATGGCTCCCCGACACCAGCCAAGCACCACCCCGACACCAGACCGGGATCGGCTCGTAGGGGGGCGGTGGGTCGTATCTGGACTTAAGGGGTGCGGAACCGCACGGGGGAGTGAATCTCAAAAACGAACGGGCAAAATGACCAACCTTCCCGTCACTGGAAGGTTTGATTATACTCGGTCTACGCGCGCCCCGACGCGCACAGCCCGCCCTATATCGGAACGAAATGGAACTAGATCGACTCATCGCAGAAGAACGCGCCGCAGCGGCGATCCAACACGCCCGGCGGATGATCGCGCGCCATGTCGGCGCTCCGACCAAATACGAGCGGCTGGATTTCTACACACATCAGATCACGTGTCTGGAAACCACCATCGCCTTCACCACGGCGCGATCCAGCAAGGACATTTTTGACCGATGGAAGGCAGCTTATGAATCACATTGATGCAACGGCCTGCGCCCGTCTCTGGTCCGCAGCGCTCGAAGCGCAAATAAAGGCCGCACGGCGCGGAGATGCCGCCGCAATCCATTGGCTGAAAACATCCGGCCCAGCGGTCGCCGCCATGCTGGGTATCGACCCGGATGTCATCTTGGACCTCGTGAAACACAATATATAGGTTTAGGTACGACCAAAACCCAACATCTTGTGCGAATCACCTACATCGTGCACCCTGACCGCGACGGGCCGGGTGCGAAGACGCTTTGCTGATCCGCTCGGTCTCGTCGAACACCCGAACCATGGGACCGAGAAATATGACACTGACCGTCCGCACCGCGCCGACATTGGCTCGACGCCTCGTTAAATCCACAGGCTACATCCGCCGAGAACTCGCAGCGGCAAGCAGGGCCGAACAAGCAGGCCGCGACGGAGCGACCGAGACCCGGCGCAAGCTGACATCCATATTCACCGACCGTCTGAGGGAAGCAGAGCAGGCCGTCGAAGATACCCTCAAACGAGCCGAAGAATTTGAACGCGCAGTCCATATCCTGTGCTTCAAGCAACCCGGCGCTTTCCACCCGTCGCCCGTCATCGGGGCGGCAAAGCGGTGTCTGGCGTTGGGTTGCGCAAATCCCGTTCTGATCGAAAAGCTGGAACGCGCCGCCAAGCACGCCCGAGACGCCGCAGATCGCGCCGAGAAGCGCCTTGTGGATGCCGAGGCCGATCTGGACGCGACCCGGCTCCATGGCGAATTGCTGGGCGCTCTGCCCGGTGCTGGTTTCGATACCAAACATCCCGACATCAAAGACCTGCGCCGAAAATATAACGCCGCAGCGAACGCATCCAGAAAGGCCCGCACATGAGTGAGTTCCGAAATCCATATCGCCGGAAAGAGGCCGAACCAGTTCTGACCCAAGCGCAGATGCAGGTCATCGCCCGCGCCATGGGCGAACTGATCGTCAAACACGTGAAACCGCTGCGCGACCGCGTTGCAACCTTGGAGAAGACGCTGGAACACGCGCAGGCCGATGCCGAGGCCGCGCTCGAAAAACACGCCGATGAATTCACACTGGATGATCTGGAAAGGATGGCCCGCAATGCGAAATGATCACAAACTCCGCGCCGCGATCCGCGCCGATTACACACTGGCAAAAGCCAAGCTTCTCGCCGCCGGATGTTCGGTCGTGGATGCCAAGCGAGAAGCCGCATCCTTTACCCGGCGCGTATGGCGCGAGGTGGCCGAAGAAAAGTCCATCACCGGACAAAACCGCATTCGGAGCGCCCTGCGCGCCGTGATCACAGGAGACTGAACAATGCCCAAAGATTCCACCGCCGTGATCGGCGAAATCGAAAACCCGATTTTGCGACAGAAGGTTGCAACAGAGCGCGACCGAATGCGCGCCGAACGCGCGCTGGACCTTGCCCATGAGGAACTGAAAAACGCGGAAGCGGCGGCGGCGCGCTTGCCTGCCGTTGAGGCCGAATTGGCGACCGTGCGGCGCATGTTGGATCGCCCGGTCAAGCTGGATGCCACGCTGAAGGCACCCGCGCAGGCCAAGCCTTCGGTGAAGGCTCCCACGGCGCTGGGAACCATCGCTCTGGCGGTCTCTGCTGAGATTGTCCGGCGTCTGGATGGCACCGACCCCGCTGACTTTATCAAGCAGGTTCGACCGGGGGACGAATGGCGACTGGTGCGTCGTTACGCGCAGAAAGCCGCAACTGATCCGGCCTATACCAACGTCGCAGGATGGGCGCAGGAACTGACCTGGACCGGACTGGGACCGGACTTTGTGGACCGCGCACCGAGCGCGGTTATCCCCCAGCTTCTCGGGGCTGGCGCGCGGGAAATGAATTTCCGTGGTCATAACGCGATGTCGTATCCCCGGCGTCTTCGGGACACCCTTCCCGCCGCGTGGAAAGAGGAAGGGACGGAAATCCCGGTCAAGGCGGGCATGTTCGGATCGGTCACGCTCAACCGTTATTCGTTGGGCGTCATCGCCACCTTGTCGGAAGAAATTCGGCGCGTATCGCGTCCGCAGATCGTGGACGTTGTTCAGCAAGGTATCATTGACGACAGTGCCCGAGCGCTGGATGGATTTTTCCTCGACGCCAACACCCCCGTCGCAGGCGTCCGCCCCGCTGGTATCCTGAACGGAGCCACATCGCAGGTGAGTGCGGGCAATGATGTTGATAGCGTCCAAGTAGACCTCAAATGGCTACTCGGGCACCTCATCGGCATCCGCGCCCGTCGCCCCGTGTTCATCATCAACCCGCTCCGCGTGGCGTCCCTGTCACTGACCACGGCCCCCGGCACAGGCACCCGTCCCTATCAGGCCGAACTGGAACGTGGCACCCTTGCAGGTGTCCCGCTGGTCATTGCCGACAACGCGCCCGCTGATCAGGTCATCGCGATGGATGCGGACTCGTTGTTTATGGGGATCGACATTCCCGAAATCGACATGTCGAACCAAGCGATGTTGGTGATGTCGGACGATCCCGCGAACGACAGCGGCGGCACCCCAGTCCGGTCACTCTTCCAAACATGGGAAGTCGCGCTCCGGTTCGTGCAACCTGCATCGTGGGGTTTCGGGCGTCCTGATACCGTGGCCACGCTCACATCGGTGGATTGGTAAATGATCGTCTCAATCGACCATGACGACGCCATCACGGCCCGCATCAGCATCAACGGCGCACACCGCGCCACACTGACCCACCCCGGCGCTCTGAACGCCGCCATCGGCGCGTATCTCGTTGACCTGAACCTGCCTGCGCAGGCGACGGTCTGGGTCGCGCCTGAAGGCCGCAAAGCCACCCCTGCCGATGCTGGGCAATACATCGGCGCGGCAAAGGTCTACGCCGAGACCAACGGACCGAAGGCGCTGGCTCAATTGTTGAAGGGGGCACTGACATGAATCCCGATCTGGAAACCGTCAACTCGTTGATACTCGACCTGATCAGACAGGCGCTACTCGACGGCGCGGCGATGCAGAAGACCCCCGGCGCTGACGTCAGCGAGACCATGCGTGACCTGAACGAGCGCAGGCTCACCATTCTCCAACTGATTGATGCGGATCGTGCTGCAGGATGAAATCGGCATAGCCCTGCGGCTCGCTTGGGCCGCTGAGGATGACGAAGCATTCGCGCGTCACGTGACGGCCCTATGCCGTGATGTGTGGCGTCTCGTGCGGTCCGATCCCTTCCCTGATCCGGTGGCGCTGGCACATCACATCGAAGGCGTCCAGATGGGCGATGGAGAAGAACTTCTGCATCGCATTCTCAGCTTTGGGGAGCGCGTCCTGCAATGAGACTTCCGACCGTCCCTGACAACGCTTACCGCAAGGGCGTGCGGCCCGTGTCCTTCAAGGGCGCGCGCAAGAACAAATATGGCAAGATCAACCTCAACCGGGTCGCCGCGCGCAATGAACTCTACAGGCAGATCGGTGAGAGTATCGTGACCGCGACTCGCAAGACCCACATTGATCTGGCGGCGGAATATCTCGCAAAGTATCAGGCGCAAGGCGATTTCGATCCTGTGGAACCAGATACCGCGATGGTGATCGACACGAAAATCCAGCGCAGCGGATGGAATGCCAATCTCGTCAAATTTGGTGGGCGGATCGTTTACCTTGAAGCACCGCCGCTGGAGCGGGTTGCAGAGGCCGCAAAAGAAGCATGGGATTTCCTGCTCGGTCGGTACGAACAATACCCGTGGCTCGACAGCCAAGGTGCTTATGGTGACATGCTCGTTGTTTTTGCCGACGGCAAACAGGTCGACATCGGCGCGCTCGACACGATTGAACCGAAGCCGACGCGGATTACCATCGCCGCCGCTGCACCCTACTCGGGCAAGCTGGAGCGCGTGACGGGTGCCACGGGCGGGCTGATGTCGTTGACGATTTCGACCATGATCGCGCAGGGCTGGGATTCCGAGATTGCCCTGCGACACAAGTATGTTCGCGGCCCGCGCCGCAAAACATCCGGCGCGGCGGTGATGGTCCCGGTGATGGAATTCGGCGTTATCGGATCGTTCCGCACAAGAGCCGCAGAACCGGGCGGTAAAGCCCGACTCGGCGCGCGACGTCGCAATATTCGCCAATACATCCGTCGCCGCAAACGACAGCGCCTGAAGGGCAAACGCGCCGACAATCTGACACTCAGGGCAATCGCCCGAAATCGGGAGGCCATCCGCAATGAATGAACGTACCGCATCTTATCATCAGGTTGTTCTGGACATTGATGCCGATCAGGTGAAGCGGACCATCCGCGATACGAACCGACAGATCGCGAATTTCACAGCCCAATTTGACCGGGCCGAAGTAGAGGCGAAGAAATTCACCCGCGCCACGACAAACACAAATCGTGCATTAAAATCCAACGGTCGCTTTGCTCAACAAGCTGGCGTCCAGATGGGCGATTTCCTCGTTCAGATCGGCAATAATCAAAATGTTCTGGTGAGTGCGTCTCAGCAGTTGAATCAGATGTCGTATCTGTTGAGCGGACCTTGGGGGATCGCCTTCACGGTTGCCACGGGTGTGTTGGCCGCTTTCGGGACGCAAATCCTCAAAACCGATGAGGGTTTGAACGCCTTCAAGAAGACGCTGGAAGAGACCCGCCAAGCGACGCGCGATTTGGAGCGCGCGACCCAGCGCATCCAGTGGTCGATCACGCCTGAACAACAAGCGGCGCTCGACAACTACACGAAAGCTTTGGAGGAACTGCGGAAAGTCGAAGAGCGCCTTACAACAGGCGTCGGTGGCGCGCGCGGGCAGGCACTGGAAGACCTGCGCCTGAAGACAGCGCAGGATCGTGTCAAGGCGGCGGAAGAGGCCGTCATTGCCCTCAACGCGCAGACTGCGGCCCATGAGCGCGCCGTGCCGTTTGTTGAGGCGATCAGCAACCAGATCGCGAACTGGTACGACTGGCTGCGTGGCGCGGCAGACGAAGCTGGACGGCTGGCCGATGAATTGTCGCTTGGTGCAGGCTACTACACCGCCGCGACCCGTTCGGGCATTGTGTCCGGTGACGTCCCGCCATGGGCGGCTGGGGACTTGCCACCGACCGCTGGGGAACTTGCGTGGGAACGCATCCTTGAGGGTCGTCGTCGGGCCGCTCGTCAGACGGATACCAGTACAGGCGGTGGCGGTGCCACTGGTGCCGACAATTTGGTCTCCGATGTGGAAAAGGTCATCGACAAGCTGATCGAAGCAGAACGACAGGCCGACCAGTTTGGCGAGTCGCTGGATGTGGCCCTTGGCGGTGTGGCAAGCAGCGCGCTGGATGATTTTGTGGACGGTCTGGTGACGGGCGAGTTGGCGTTCAAAGACTTCGCGCGCTCGGTCCTCAACGATCTGGCCAAGATCATGGTGCGCGCGATCATCGTGAATTCGCTCATGTCGGCCTTTGGCGGCATCCCCGGCAACCCGACCAACACCATGCAATCCATCATTCAAGGTCTTGCTGGCATCCAGCGGTTCGGCAAAGGCGGGATCGTCAACGGACCGACACTCTTCCCCATGTCGGGCGGTGCGGGGCTGATGGGTGAAGCGGGTCCAGAGGCCATTGTGCCTTTGCAAAGGGACGGATCGGGGAACCTTGGTGTCGGTGCCAGCCCGGTTGTGATCCACAATTACACGGGCGCGCAGGTGCAGGTTGAGGATCGCGAGGGTGAACGCCACGTGATCATCGGACAGGCGCTGGAAGCCGTGCGCAACGATTTCAGCAAGTCCATGGCCAGCGGACAGGGAACCTTTGCCCGCGCGCTGGAAGCGGGCTACCCGGTGCGCAGGAAGGCGACCTGACATTGCCGGGTCGGTGTCCCGAATCCTGCAAATGCAGGAAATGGGACACTCTGACCAACCCGTTGAAAACACTGAGGAAAATGGTGGTGTGGATTCTGGCGGATTGGAAACCGCCAAAAAAGACCGTGAAAACAATGGCAGTAACCAGCACAGCGGAGGGGGTAATACCCCTTCCTCATCTGACGACAAAGACACCAAAGCCATGCGCCGCCTCAACCTTGCCAGTCAGGTCCGTGATGGCGCGCTCTCCCTGAATGCAGCGGGCAATCAACATACGGTCGTTGCTAATAGCAACAAGCAGACGGACCCAGACACCAAAGCCATGCGCCGCCTCAACTCGTAACGCACCATTGCCGGGTCGGTGGGTGTGTCAGACTGGAAGGTGCGTGGAATCCTGCAAATGCCGGATTCTACGCACTCTGACCAACCCGTTGAAAATACTGAGGAAAATGGTGGTGTGGATTCTGGCGGATTGGAAACCGCCAAAAAAGACCCGTCAATCGGGCCGTGGAAGCTGGCTACCAGAGCCGCAGGAAGGCGACTTGATCCCGGACCCGGAAACGCAAAATGTCGTGAGTGAATTTCTCCGACGACACTTTGCGTTACGCCACGTCACGCTTGTATGTAACGCAAAATGTCATCTACTAAATTGCGACATGACACTTTGCGTTACAGGAATGACAATGAACCAAGGGGAAGCAATCGCCTTTGCCAAGGCTGAAGTCGAAGCCAGCCGTCGGGGTTGGTATCACATCCACAAATATGCGTGGACGAACGAACCACGGTACGAGCCTCACGAACAGAACGAACGCGGCGAAACGGCCCAAGACCTGTTTGACCGCATCATGCGGTCGGGTGCGCGTTCTTCGCTGGATACCGCCAAAGTCGCAATCGGTGATTTGACGGGTCACATGTACGTCGCGCTTGAACAGGGCGACATGGATCGGGTCTGCGAACTCGCGGCCCGCGTGGTCGAACAGCGGGGCGAGAACGCCCGTATGCGCCGTGAGAAGCGCCAAGCGGACCGTGTGGCAGAAGACATGGCGCGTGGGTCGCGCGTCTGTAAACACTGTGGCGAGACGCTGGAACCCGGCACCCATGCACGTCAGAAGTATTGCAGCACCAAATGCCGTGTCGCGGCGCATCGGAGCGCCAAGAAATGACCGACACCCGCTGTGACTGCAAACAAATCTGCAAACGCAAGCCTGACCGATTCGCCTAAGCGTATGTAATTGCGCCGTATTGCGCCCATGTGTCGACACAATCCATCATGGGTGCCACGCTCAACCGGGCTGCCTTTTCTACGCTGTGTTTCAAGTGGCCAAACTCTCATGAACCGGGATTCCGTGCCGCACGCCTCTCCGGATTTCACGTTGCTTCCGGGGAAATTCGAATCGCGCGCTCTACGGTGTAACACATCCGGCAAGCGCAAACAGCGATCCGGGAAAGGGGCTATTGCACGGGTCCTTCGCATTGTTCAAGCAATTGACAACTCCGACACTGCCGCTCCGTGCGATCAGTTGACGTGCACCTTACGCAATCTGTTTGATTGATCCGTCACCGTGGCGACAGGGTTACTGCCACGAGATCAGTTGCGCCGCGCGCCCGTCGGCCATGGCGCGCGCAGTATAGAGAATACGGGACACCACATTCAGCTCCTCGACGATCAGGGCCCCCTTGTGCGCCCGTGAGAAGCCCGCCGAATATGCTTCGAGCACGGCCCCCGTGTTCTCGGGAAACTGTTCGATCAGCCCGATATATCCCAACACGTAGTCCCAGCCGCGCGGCCGCATCTGCGCCCGCTCGAAATCACAGCCCATCAGATGACCTTCCGCGCTGTTCAGGAAACTTGTCAGCGCGGTATCGTTGCGCGACATGGCCCGCCCGCAAAGCGGGATCTCGGACAGCATGTCCCGCGCAATGCGGATGCGTTCCATATCAAACACACCGCTGAATTGCTGCAGGTAGGTATACCAATTGCCACAGGCATCTTCGCTCGGCACGACGCTGTCCAGCTCCGCCAGCCAGACCCCCAGCTTCTCTGCGAACTGGGTCGGACTGAGGGACGCGTTGCCTTCGGCCTCTGCCGCCGCGCCGGACCATTCGCACAGAAGAAACCGCGGCTTGTCCGCGTAGGCGAGAATGCGCGGCACCAGCCCACTTTCCCGCAGGGCGCAAAGTGCGGCCTTTTCCCGTTGGTAGGCATAGTCGGTATGGGCCGGATCAAACAGTTTGAGATAGGCGCGACGCCCGCCCGCGCGCACTTCCAGAGACATCGCAGTGCTGCCATAGCGGATCAGGTCGAATTCAAGCGCCGCGCCAGATTTGCGCCCGGAAACGATCCGCGCGATGCCTTCGAGCCGGCCCGCCAGACGCGACCGCACGACCGCGTGCCACTGCGCGCCCTGCGGTTTGACCCGCACTCCTGCCTTGTCCTGCATCAGCTCCAAAGCGCTGCCCTCCGGGACAGACGAAACCCTACACGTTCGCCTCAATCTTCTAGTCACAATCGCCCCGATGGATTTGGAGCTTTTCGAACCCTAGTCAGGCAATCGGGTCATCTTTGGGTAGAATCGCGATAAGATTGGGGCAACTCGGGGGCGCTCGGGGACAAAGTCGGGCGGCGTTTCATCGTTTCGAATCCTGCCGCGACAAGACCGTGACGCGATTTGTCACACCTCCCCAGTAGTGGGTATAAGCGCTAACAGCTTCCGCCCGGTAAACTGCCACGCCGATCCATCCCCGCAAAGCGCGCCACCAAACCATTGCAAATACAGTAAATTTTCTGTGAAACTAAGAGATTTTACAAACCTACAGCAATGAATGGAAAATACTTTACAAAAACTTTGTTATGTTTCCGTAGCTTATTCCCTTATTTTCAGTCTGCAATATGATCCTCTGGCAACTGGATAATGCTCTGCCACCTGCCAGGGCTCTTTTTCCAGATCCGCATTCTTGTACCGAGGGAGGAGCCTCTATGTCGTCTGAATCCACCGAAAACCGCACCTACCCGCCGTCATCTGCACTTGTTGCGCACGCGCATGCGGATGGGGCGACTTATGATGCGATGTATGCCGCGTCGATTGCCGATCCGGAGGCGTTCTGGGCCGAGCATGGCAAGCGGATCGACTGGATCAAGCCGTTCACCAAGGTCAAGAGCACGTCCTTCGCGCCCGGTGAGATCGACATCAAGTGGTTCGAGGACGGCACGCTGAACGTCAGCGCCAACTGCATCGACCGGCATCTGGAGACCCGCGCCGATCAGACCGCGATCATCTTTGAGCCCGACGATCCCAACGAGGCGGCGCAGCACATCACCTATAAACAGCTGCACACCCGCGTCTGCCGTTTTGCCAACATTCTCGAGGAACTGGGCGTGCGCAAGGGCGACCGCGTCGTCATTTACCTGCCGATGATCC
>NZ_FOTQ01000013.1 GCF_900114635.1 Shimia aestuarii | reverse complement strand
TGTGAGCGATAGTTGAACTGCGACTCCTATTGCCTTCGAGGGTAGGGAGATCGGCCGAGTTCCACCATCATCTTTTCCCTGAAGACCTCCGCTGGCGTTTTCCACCCGAGGCATTTTCGGGGCGTGTTGTTGAGCCGGTCGCAGATCTGTTTCAGTTCGTGGTCTGAGACGGCCGTGATGTCGTGTTTTCGGGGCAGCCATCTTCGAACCCGGCGATTGGTGTTCTCGACAGTGCCTTTCTGCCAAGGCGAGGAGGGGTCACAGAACCACGTCTGCGTTCCGATCTCGGCCTGAAGGTGCGGCCAGCTGACGAACTCGGTGCCGCGGTCGAAGGTGATAGATTTGCGCGCCAGGTGGGGCAGGTCACGCACCGCTTTCATAATCTTGCCCATGACGGGTTTGGTTCGTTTGTTCGGGTTCTTCAGCAGCACCGTGAACCGGCTGACCCGCTCGACCAGCGATGTGACGTTCGATTGCCCAAGGCTCTGTTTGAACAGCATCAAATCGCCTTCCCAGTGGCCGAACTGGCGGCGATGGGCAACATCATCCGGACGGAACAGGATGCTGACATCGCGGTCAAACTTGGGCGCCTGGCGTTCCCTGGCACGGCGGGGACGGCGATACTTGCGGTGGTTTGGCAGATACCACCACAGCTCCTGCGCCATGCCTTCCTTGGAATAGATGTACCGGTAGATCGTTTCCTGACAGACGCGCAGCCTTGCGCCTTCATAGATCATTCGGTTGCCGATCTGTTCAGGCGTCCACCCATGCTTGAGCCGTTCCACAACTCTTTTGAGCAATTGCGGATAGCGGATCAGCTTGCGCTGCCGCGCACGCCGATCGGCTGCCATCAGATGGGCGGCAGCACCATAGTAGCCGTCACACTTAGGCATGCATTCATCGCTGAAAAAGTTCCGCTTGATCTCGCGGTGGATCGTGGCTTTCGAGCGCTTCAGCACACGCGCCATCTCGCGAACAGGGACCTTAGCATGTCGCCAGCGTTCGATTCTGCGGCGTTCCTCAATGCTCAGTTGCGTGTAAACAGCTCCCATGGCACAATCTCCTCATTAGATAACTCATTGTTTTCTAATAGGAGTCGCACTTGAAGGTAGCGCGCACCAATCCATCACTTATATACGCATAAGACATATTATGTTATTATCTATATATGCACATAAACCACGGCGCCTCCGCGGGTTCAAAAGTATCGCTAGACAGTAAAAAGATGTTTCCTTTATTAAGTATTTCGACCCTTGGCTTGGGATTACTCAATAAATACGACAGAGGTCATCAGCCCAAATGCGCGATACGCTGGAACACATCGAAGCCGTTATGAACGAAACGAGCCTCGAATCCCTCTGGGATATGCATCTCATGCGCATGAGTGGCTATGGCTTTGACCGTCTCCTCTATGGCTACACCAATTTCCGCAGCGGTGTCTCGCTCGGTGACGTGGAAGATTTCTTCATTCTTTCAAACCACAAGCGCGCGTATCTCGACAAGTTTCTCGGAGAGCAGCTCTATTTTCACGGCCCCATGATGGATTGGACGTTGCACAACTCCGGCTCCAAGAGCTGGAACATCGTGCAAAGTGCCCTGGAAAACGGAGAGTTGGACGCAGATCAAATGCGCGTGCTTGAGATCAACCGGCAATTCGGACTGAACGCCGGTTACGCGATCAGCTTTCCCGCCGTGTCTTCCCGTACCAAGGGTGCGATCTCGCTTGTGGCGCGCGAAGGTCTCAATCAGGACGATGTCGACGAAATCTGGGCCCGTAACGGGCGTGAAATCGAACTGATCAACAATATCACCCACCTCAAGATCCACTCCTTGCCCTATTCCAATCCGGAACGGGAACTGACGAAACGACAGCGTGAAGTGTTGGAATGGGTCGGAGACGGTAAGACGATTCAGGACATCGCGATGCTGATCGGACGTACACCTGCCACCGTGGAAAAGCACCTGCGACTCGCCCGAGAGGCGATGAACGTGGAAACAACAGCGCAAGCGTTGCTGAAAGCGTCGTTCATGCACCAGATTTACTTGCCAGATGGTCATGTTTGACGCATAGTAGCGTCAAAAGTAGGGTATACCTGACTTGTTTACCACAGGGTTTACATGTCATTTTGGCATTGTTCCGTGAGTGGTGGCTTTGGCCTTTGGAACAAATCGGCGCTTACCCCCGTAATTGTGGGGCTCTGTGTGTCGACCGGTAGCCAATCCGGCATCGGTTTGATGGCCTATTTTGACCATCGGCCGATTTTTCTGCGGGTCTCCTCATCCCCATGTTATGGAGGCCGGGAATGGAAACGGCGTCGCCTCGTGCGGCGCCGTTTTTTTAGCGCAACGAGGATCAAGTGCGCACGCGCGCAACCGCACAAATAAAATCCGCCCGCGCAGTATCTGCACGGGCGGTTCTTTGAACAGAAGACTGTGTCGGGGCTTAGCCCTGAGCCGCCTTTGCCACTTCCGCAGCAAAGTCTTCTTCTTTCTTCTCGATGCCTTCACCCACTTCCATGCGGACGTAACCAACGATCTCGGCACCTGCTTCCTTGGCCGCGGCTTCCACGGTCAGGTCGGGGTTGATCACAAAGCTCTGACCCAGCAGGGTGACTTCGGCCATGAATTTCTTCATGCGGCCGACGATCATCTTCTCGATCACCTGCTCGGGCTTGCCCGATTCACGTGCGATCTCGATCTGAACGTTTTTCTCTTTCTCGACAACAGCCGGGTCCAGGTCGGCTTCGGACAGCGACTGCGGGTTGGCCGCTGCGATGTGCATTGCAACCTGCTTGCCGAATGCCTCGTCGCCACCTTTCAGCGCAACCAGAACACCGATCTTGCCCATGCCGGCGGTGGCCGGGTTGTGGACATAGGAGACAACAGAGTCACCTTCGACGGTCGCCATGCGGCGCACCGACATGTTCTCGCCAATGGTCGCAACGGCGTCGGTCACGACGTCCTTGACGGATTTGCCGCCCATGTCAGCGTCGAGCAGCGCTTCGGTGTTGTCCACGGTCAGGGCAACGTCAACAATCCCGCCAACCATCTTCTGGAAGTCGGCGTTCTTGCCGACAAAGTCGGTTTCCGAGTTCACTTCAACGGCAACGCCCTTGCCGCCATCAACCTTCACGGCCACCAGACCTTCGGCTGCGATACGGCCCGATTTCTTTGCCGCTTTCGCCAGACCTTTGGTGCGCAGCCAGTCAATCGCCGCTTCCTGATCGCCGTCGGTTTCGGTCAGCGCTTTTTTTGCGTCCATCATGCCTGCGCCGGTCATCTCGCGCAGTTCTTTAACCATTGCAGCAGTAATCGCCATCTTGGTTCTCCTAGGTGTTAATGCGAAACGCGAAGACCCCGATATGAGAGCCGGTTCCGCTGAATTCAAGACTGGGTCACGAGGGCGGGACTACCCTGCCCTCGTATCAGAATTGTTACGCTTCGGCCGGAGCTTCGGCGGCCTCTTCGGCGACAACTTCTTCCATTGGGGCTTCTTCGAAAGCACCCAGGTCGACACCGGCGGCACCCATCTGTGCAGTCATGCCGTCCAGCGCGGCGCGCGCTGCCAGGTCACAATAAAGCGAGATCGCGCGGGCTGCGTCGTCGTTACCGGGGATGATGTAGTCCACACCGTCCGGCGAGCAGTTGGTGTCAACCACGGCCACAACCGGGATGCCCAGCTTGTTGGCTTCGGCAACGGCCAGAGCTTCTTTTTTCACATCGATGACGAAGAGCAGGTCAGGAACGCCGCCCATGTCACGGATACCGCCCAGCGACGCCTGCAGCTTGTCCTGGTCACGCTCCATGCCAAGACGCTCTTTCTTGGTCAGGCCTTCGGCGCCGTTTGCCATCTTTTCGTCGATTTCCTTCAGACGGTTGATCGACTGCGAAACGGTTTTCCAGTTGGTGAGCGTGCCGCCCAGCCAGCGGTGGTTCATGTAGTACTGAGCCGATTTTTCGGCTGCGTCTGCGATCGGGCCAGCTGCCTGGCGCTTGGTGCCGACGAACAGAACGCGACCGCCCTTGGCAACGGTTTCACGCACTGCGTTCAGAGCCGCGTCCAGCATGGGAACGGTCTGGGTCAGGTCCATGATGTGGATGCCGTTGCGTGCGCCATAGATGAACTCGCCCATGCGGGGGTTCCAACGCTGAGTCTGGTGGCCAAAGTGTACGCCTGCTTCGAGCAGCTGGCGCATGGTGAACTCGGGAAGAGCCATGCTAATTTTCCTTTTCCGGTTTACGCCTTGGCGGGGTGAAGTGAGGACCATGTGGTCCCAACCGGCGGATTGACAGGGATGTCTCCCCTGCCCGACCCAAACCCCGCCTGCGGGTTTGAATGCGGGGGCTTTACCTGAGCCATGCGGCATTGACAAGCGCTGTTTGCCCGGTTGCGCATTTATTTTATTGGTATTTGCGCAATCGGGGGAAATCAGGTGAAATACCCGCATTCAGGCGCACTTTTGGGTGTGCAGTACACGAAAGTCTTTGCATGCGGAACGCGCCTTTCTTGATCGCGGCCATAGCCACGCTGACGTCACCGATGGCGCAGGCATCCGAATTTGGCCTGCCAGAAAGCGCGTTTGGCAATGGCTGGCGTTTTGCCCCCTATGGCCGCTTCAACCTCGCCTACCAGTCCTTTGATGACGGGCAAACGACCACCGCGAACATCGTCGACATGTCCACCTCGACAAGTCGGGTCGGGTTCTATTTGAAACAGAACGGCGCGTCTCAGGGTCTGTCATTTCAATTCGAAACGGGCCTTGCGCTCAGCCCGTCCAAATCCTTCAGCCAGATCAACACGCCTGACTTCTTTGGCTGGGACAAGACGGCGCTGCGACAGGTTCAGCTGATCTATGAAGCGGATTGGGGCAAGCTGCGGCTGGGTCAGGGGTCGATGGCCACCGACAGCATTGCCGAACTGGATCTGGCCAAGACAACGGTGGTGGCCAAGTCCAACATCGACGAAATGGGCGGCTCATATATCTTCCGCACCACGGGCGTCGCGCTTTCAACGGTCACGCTGCGCGACAGTTTTGACAGTTTCGACGGAGATCGTCAGTTTCGCCTGCGCTATGACACGCCGGATCTGAACGGGTTTTCGCTTGCCATGGCCTATGGCATCGAAGTGCTCAAGGATGGCGTCGATGACACCTATTACGACATTGCCTTGCGCTACAAACAAGACTTTGGCGCGCTCCGGGTGCAGGCCGGGATCGGCAACAATTATGTTGATGTCTCGGGCGGTGGGACAAAATACACCACCGCTGGCTCCCTGGCCGTTCTGGATACCAACACCGGGTTGAACCTCACCGTCGCCTCAGGGCGTGACGGACGGGGCACCAACGCGTCCTATGTCTGGGTCAAGGGCGGCTGGAACGCGTCATTCTCGCAGCTTGGCACAACCCGGTTCTACGCCGAAACCCATCAGGGAAGCGATTACGTCACCAAAGGCGCGGAAAGCCGGATGTGGGGCCTTGGCGTGATGCAGCGCATCGAGCGCGTGAACCTTGATCTCTTTGCCGGGTATCGCCGCTTTTCCTATTCCGACGGTACGCCGACAACTTATCGCGATGCCGACATCGTGCAGATCGGCGCTCACATCACCTTCTGATCGTCCTGCGCGGCGGCAATGCTGTGCCCGGCGCGGATCACGGCCTCGCAATGCGCGGCCAGCGCCTTGCGGTTGGCAAAATCCCGCACCGCCACTGGCGGGTGATAGATCAGCTCCACGCGACCCTGCTTGCGCGCGGCCAGCACCTGCAGCAGGTGGGGGCCGAAATCCATTTCCCCCCACCAGCCATAGAACCGCGGCTCTTGCCCATCAGGCGCGTGGTAGAGCACCGTGACCGGTTGCACATGCAGGACGTCACGCAGCTCCGGAGCGAAAAAGGCTGCAAACAGCGTCGGCTTGAACGGCAACACACGGATCGCGTCGGTGCTCGTCCCTTCTGGAAAAAACAAAAGCTTGTGCCCCGCCAGTAGCCGCGCCTCGAAAACCTCTTTCTGGGCGCGGGCCTCCTTGGGGTCACGATTGATGAACACGGTGCCGGTCGCCTTGGCTAGCCAGCCGATACCGGGCCATTTCGCCACTTCGGCCTTGGACACGAAATAGATCCGTTTGCGCGCGTTCAGAGCAAAGATGTCGAGCCACGAGGAATGGTTGGCCACTACGGCGCCGCGCTCTGTCATCAGTTCCCCACGGGCCGAAAACCCCATACCCAGAATGCGGAACGCGTTGCGACAAACAAACTGCGTGATCCATGGCGTCCAGGGGCGATGCAGCCCGTAAATCGGCTTTTCCACCAGTCGCACAAGCAACAGGATCAGAAGACAGCCAAAGACCAGCACCGCCAGAACCAGCCCGCGCAATGCGACACGCAGCCATCCCAGCAGCATGATCGGTGGCCAGACCGGGTAACCCGCCGGTTCATCCCACTCCCGGCTCAAAGCGTCCGCCCCTTGGTATAAAGTGCAGCGTTCTTGGCGTTCATCCGCGCCGTATCCATGATCAGACACACATCCGTCGTGTTAAAGGGATGGTCGATAAACGCCCCCTCCCCCACGAAACCGCCAAGGCGTAAATACGCCTTGATCAGCGCCGGCACCTGCAGCATCGCGGCCCGCCGGTCGATCTGGTCTTCGGGGATCAGATCCATCCTTTGGAAATGCGACGGCTGTGCGCGCACCCGCAGATCATCGGGCGCAAGATGACGGGCATGTAAAAGCGAAAGCGGCTGTGCCAACGCGTCAATATCGGTACCGTGAAAACTGGCGACGCCAAACAGCACTTCAATCTCGTGCTCGGCCACGTAATCGGCCAATCCGTTCCAGAGGTGAAACATCGCCGCGCCGCCACGATAATCGGCATGCAGACAAGACCGCCCCAACTCGAGCAGCTTACGTCCCGAGCCCTTGAGTACGCCAAGATCATATTCGTCTTCCGAGTAGAACTGCCCGATCTCGTTCGCAGCTTCCTGCCGCAAAAGCCGATAGACCCCTACGACCTGATCAATCGGCTCAGCCGCCAATGCCCTGTCGATCAGGATCAAGTGGTCGAAGAACGGATCAAACCGATCTTTTTCAAGCTGGGTCGCATGATCCACCATCGGCCCCGCGCCGCCCAGTTCCTCGACAAAGACCCTGTACCGTAACCGCTGCGCCGCTTGCAGCTCAGCGTCGGTCTCGACCAGCTTCAGGTGGAAATCGGGTTCGGGTCGGCTCATTGGTGCGTCACTTTTGAAACAGTTTGCGCCTTTTATCAGCCGCAACGATGAAAGCAACTGCCGGCTCTTGTGTGCGCGTGCGGACTCAAATAATCTCTACCCAAGGTTGTGTGAACGGTATCTTAAGCACTTTGCTACTCACTTGCTGGCATCAGCATTACCCGAGACCCATCTATGACGACTTTTCCCGCTTCTCTGAAATTTACGGTGATCTTGCCACCAATATTGGATTGCACCTGTCCCAGCCCCCAATCGGGCCGTTCGGGATGTGTCACCAACATGCCGGGTTCGAGGAAAGCGTTCAGATCGTCCATCAGGGTTTCCCTTGCGCAGGAGTGTTTGGCATGACTGATACTGCCGAAATCGCCGGATTGGTAGGCTCTCGAATCTGCCACGACCTGATCAGCCCCGTGGGGGCCATCGGGAATGGTTTGGAACTCATCGGCCTGACTGGAGGCCAGCCGGGCCCTGAGCTCGACCTGATCAGCGAAAGTGTCGGCAACGCCAATGCGCGCATTCGCTTCTTTCGGATTGCCTTCGGGCTGTCGGGTTCAGAGCAAATGGTCAGCGAGCGTGAGATCCAATCGATTCTTGACGGGATTTCTGTGGGGGCACGGCTGCAGATTGACTGGACGGTTCAGGGGGCCGTGGAACGCACGGATCTGCGATTGGCCTTTCTGGCCTTCATGTGCATGGAAACCGCCCTGCCCTATGGAGGATTGGTCTCAATCTGCCACGACTCGGCGGGCTGGTCTCTTTTTGGAGAAGGTCGTGCGCTCAAGGTCGACCCGGACCTGTGGGAACCGATCACCCGCGGACAGGCGCCGGACCGGGTGATCCCGGCCCATGTGCAATTTGCCCTCTTTCCACTGGTAGCATCAGACCACGATCGGCAGATTTCGGTAGAGCACACCGAAACCCGCCTGACCTTGCGTTTTTAGGCGCGGGTCGTACCGTCGCCCTCAACCAGGTATTTGAAGCTGGTCAATTGCGCCGCGCCAACGGGTCCGCGCGCGTGCATCTTGCCCGTCGCAATCCCGATCTCAGCGCCCATGCCGAACTCGCCCCCGTCCGCGAACTGGGTCGAGGCGTTGCGCATCAGGATCGCGCTGTCGAGCCGCTCAAAGAAGCGGGCGGCGGTGGCGTCATCCTCGGTGAGGATGCAATCGGTGTGGTTTGATCCGTGTTGGCGGATATGGGCAATTGCCGCATCCACGTTGGGCACAACGCGCGCGGCAATATCCATGTCGAGATATTCCTTGCCCCAATCCTCGGCAGTTGCCGGAACCGTGCCATCGATTTTTTGCAGGGTCTCATCGGCATGCACCCGCACCCCGGCGTCGATCAGCGCGCGCAACACGCCCTGCCCGATCGTGTCGACAAGGCTTTCGTGGATCAAAAGGCATTCGGCCGCGCCACAAATCCCGGTACGCCGGGTCTTGGCATTCATCACCACATCAAGCGCCCTTTGCGGATCGGCGGCCGCATCAAGATAGACATGCACGATGCCTTCCAGATGGGCAAAGACCGGCACCCGCGCTTCACGCTGAACCAGCCCCACCAGCCCTTTGCCGCCGCGCGGCACGATCACGTCCACGGTGTCGACCATGGTCAACAATTCCTGCACCGCCGCGCGGTCGCGCGTCGGCACGAGCTGGATCGCCGTTTCCGGCAGGCCAGCGGCCTTGAGACCTTCGACAAGACAGGCATGGATCGCCCCCGAGGAATGAAAGCTCTCCGAGCCGCCGCGCAGGATCACCGCATTGCCGGACTTGAGGCACAGCGCCCCCGCATCTGCCGTCACGTTGGGGCGGCTTTCATAGATCACGCCGACAACGCCCAACGGTGTGCGCACGCGTTTGATATGCAGGCCCGACGGCATGTCCCATTCGGTCAGAACCTCGCCCACCGGATCATCCTGACCCGCAACCGCGCGCAAGCCATCCACGATGCCCTGAATGCGTGCTTCGTCCAGCATCAGGCGGTCCATCATCGCCGCCGACAGACCTTTTTCGCGGCCAAACTCCATATCCTTGGCATTCGCCGCGATGATCTCGGCGCGATTGGCCCAGACCGCATCGGCGGCGGCGTTGAGCGCCTTGGTCTTGGCCTCGGCTGGGGCAAAGGCCAGTTCCGCGCTTGCTGCTTTGGCATTGGCGCCAATCTGAGCCATGAGAGCGGGGATATCTGCGATGTCTTTCATCGGTATTGACCTTTCGCGAGTTGAGAATGCGGGATGCCTACGGCGTGAGTATTTTTAGCAAAATGCAGATCAGAGGGCCATGTCGTCCCGGTGGATCAGAGCGGTACGCCCCGGATAGCCAAGAATGGCTTCAATCTGAGATGAATGCGCGCCCTTGATCGCGGCGGCCTCGTCCGCGGCATAGGCAACCAGCCCCTGCCCCATCTTGTGCCCCTCGGCGTCCAGGATCGCCACCGGATCGCCGCGCCCGAAAGCACCGCTCACCACGCGAACCCCGGCGCTGAGTAGGCTGTTGCCTTTTTTGAGCGCGCGGGCGGCGCCGGCGTCGACGGTGATTTCGCCCTTGGGTTTCATCGACCCGATCCAGCGTTTGCGCGCCAGTTGCGGCGTGCCCTGGGCCGTGAACCACGTGGCATTGGCCCCGTTCTCCAGTGCAGAAAGCGGGCGCAGGGCGCTGCCTTCGGTGATGGCCATCGCACAGCCGCCCGCCGTTGCGGTCTTGGCGGCAAAAAGCTTGGTGATCATGCCGCCCTTGGACAGACCCGAGGTGCCCTCGCCCGCCATTTCCTCGATCTCGGGCGTAATGTCATCGATCACATCAAAGCGGCGCGCGTGCGGGTTGGTCATCGGGTTGTCCGAATAAAATCCGTCCACATCAGAGAGCAGAATCAACTGATCCGCCCCGGTGGTCAGCGCCACCTGCGCCGCCAGGCGGTCATTGTCTCCATAGCGGATTTCGTCCGTGGCAACGGTATCGTTCTCGTTCACGATCGGCACGACGCCAAAGCTCAGAAGCGCCTCGAGCGTGGCGCGGGAATTGAGATAACGGCGGCGGTTGGCGCTGTCCTCCAGCGTCACCAGAACCTGCGCCGTCTTGATGTCATGCGGCGCCAGAACCTCTTCATAGGCGCGCGCCAGACGGATTTGTCCCACGGCGGCGGCGGCCTGAGACTGTTCCAGCGGCAGTTCACTGCGTGGCAGACCGAGAACCCCGCGCCCCAATGCAATCGAGCCGGATGAAACCAGAATCACGTCCGTGCCGCGCGCCTTGAGCATGGCCACGTCCTCGGCCAGGGCAATCAACCAGTCACGGCGCAAATCGCCGCTGTTCCGGTCCACCAGCAAGGCGGAGCCGATCTTGACCACAACCCGTTTTGCCCCGCTCAGGGTTGCCAAGGCGCGTCCTCCTCGTCGGATTTGGTCTGACGCAGGCGGTCTTCGTCGATCTCGCGGCGCAGGGCGCGCAGCACATCCACCGTGCCTTCACCCGACGCCCCCGACATCAGTAACACCTTGGTACCGGCCACCGCCTCAAGTTCTTCCCTGAGGAAAGCGCGCTCTTCTTCATCAAGCGAGTCAATCTTATTCAGGACCGTCACGCGCGGTTTGTCGGCAAGAATTTGTGCATAATTGCCAATCTCTTGCACGATGGTCTTATAGTCCTCAAGCAGCGTGCCGGAAGTACCGTCAACCAAGTGCAAGAGCACCGCGCAGCGTTCGACATGGCCAAGGAACAGATCGCCAAGGCCACGCCCTTCCGAGGCGCCTTCGATCAGGCCCGGAATATCCGCAACCACGAATTCAACCCCGTCGACCCCCACGACCCCAAGGTTGGGATGCAGAGTTGTGAACGGGTAATCCGCGATCTTGGGGCGGGCATTCGATGTCGCGGCCAAAAAGGTCGACTTGCCCGCGTTGGGCAGGCCCAGAAGCCCCACATCGGCAATCAGCTTGAGGCGCAGCCAGATCGTACGTTCGACGCCCTCCTGCCCCGGATTCGCGCGGCGCGGCGCCTGGTTGGTGGCCGATTTGAAATGCAGGTTGCCAAAGCCGCCATTGCCGCCCTTGGCCAGCAATACCCGCTGCCCCACTTCGGTCAGGTCGGCGATCAGCGTTTCCTGATCTTCGTCGAGAATTTCCGTGCCGACCGGCACACGCAGCACGATGTCGTCGCCGCTTGCCCCGGTGCGTTGTTGTCCGCGCCCCGGCTGACCGCTGCGGGCAAAGAAATGCTGCTGATAGCGGAAGTCGATCAGCGTGTTCAGCCCTTCGACCGCTTCGGCCCAGACCGAGCCGCCATTGCCGCCGTCGCCGCCATCCGGTCCGCCATATTCGATGTACTTTTCGCGCCGAAACGACACACAGCCGCCCCCGCCGCCGCCTGAACGGATGTAAACCTTGGCAAGGTCCAGGAATTTCATAGTTTACATCCTCTCAAGATGTTTGCCCCGCCTGATACAGTGCCCGGCGGGGCGGCTCAATTCATTTTCCACGCAGGTTCAGCGTGTACGTCCATGTCGGCACCGACGCCTTGCGCGCCACCGAGAAGCTTTCGGCATCGCCGAGATATTCAAACCCGCAATTTGTCAGCACACGGGCCGACGCCGGGTTGTCCTGAAACACGCTGGCGAACAGAGCTCGGTTGTTCAGCGGATTGGCCTCGATCAACGCACGCACCGCCTTGGACGCCAACCCTGTATTCCAGAACGCCGGGCCAACCCAATACCCGACTTCGCTGACCTCTGTGTCCAGCCGTTTGAGGCCGATGAGCCCCATGATCTCGGGCTGATCGGACGCGCTTCCATCCATGGCCCAGACATCCTCGATCCGCTCATCGCTTTGGGCGCGGGTAATGAATGCCTCGATCGCGCCGGGCGGCAGCGGGTGCGGGATGGATGTCGTCATGCGGGCCACGTCCTCCTGCCCGGCATAAAAATCGATCAACCCCTGGTCCGAGCGCCGCAACGGGCGCAACACGAACCGATCCGTCTCAATCACGGGCTGATTCACGATCGTATCAAGTTTCATGCGTGTCCTCCTCAAAACACAACATAGAGCACCGAGGCGACGGTCAGTGCCGCCAAGGTGCCCATCAAATACCGTTCCGCGGGGCGTCCCGCGACAAGCCGGGCAATCCGATCCCCTGCAAGGGTCCAGATCGGGTGAAACACGGCCTGCGTTGCCAGCAGGCACAGGGCAATAGTCGCCGTGGCCTGAAACGTGGGCGTGTCAGGCGTCACAAAACTCGTGAACCCCGTCACAATCATCGCCCAGGCTTTGGGATTGAGCGGGTGCACCCACAACCCCGAGACAAAACCGGGCGCCTCCTCCACCCGTGCGCCATCCGGATCAAGCCGCAGATGCGCCACCCGCCAGGCCAGCCAGCAAATATACGCCGCCGAGATCCATTTCAGCGCCAGAAAAAGCCCCGGCACGGTCTCGGCTAAAGACATCAGGCCAAAACCGATTGGCCAGATGATCAACTGCTTGCCAAGCGCCACGCCCGCCACGAAAGGCAGGGCAGCGCGGAACCCATACCGCGCACCCGTTGCCAGCAACGCCATGTTCGCCGGACCAGGTGTGCCCACCTGGCTCGCCGCAAAGACGCTAAAACTGGCCAAGGCCACGCTCATGGATCTGCCCGTTTGTTCAATTGCCCAAAAAGAAAAGGGGGACCGGCGCTTTGCCGATCCCCCTTCATGTTCGAAAACCTTTAAGGTCGGCTTACTCAGCGGCCTCCGCCACTGGCAGGACCGAAATAAAGGTGCGGCCCTTGAGGCCCTTGTGGAACTTCACGTTGCCGTCGACGGTCGCAAAGATGGTGTGGTCACGACCCATGCCGACGCCTTCGCCCGGCCACATCTTGGTACCGCGCTGACGCACGATGATGTTGCCCGGAACGACGACTTCACCGCCGTATTTCTTGACGCCAAGGCGGCGACCAGCAGAGTCGCGTCCGTTACGGGAGCTACCACCAGCTTTTTTATGTGCCATATCGCTGTTCTCCTAATCCTTGGGCCTTACTTGGCCAGTTCCTTGGCCTGTTCAACCCATTCGGGCTTCACTTTGACGGCATCGAACGTGTCAACGTCCACGGCTGCCAGCTGAGCATAGCTGGAAATGCCTGCGTCGGCCAGTTTCTTTGCGGCTGCGGGACCAACGCCGGTGATGGCGGTCAGGTCGTCAGCAGCTGCGGCTGCGGCGGGGGCTTCGGCTTTGGCGGCCTTCTTGGCAGGAGCGGCAGCAGCAGGTGCAGCAACCGAACCGGCGCCCATTGCAGCTTTCACGCCCGACTTGTCGGCGCCCGACGCCAGAATGTCGGTGATCTTGACCAGGGTCAGCTTCTGACGGTGGCCAACGGTACGCTTGGAGCTGTGCTTACGACGACGCTTCACGAACTTGATCAGCTTTTCGCCTTTGATCTGGTCGATCACGTCTGCCTGCACGGCGGCACCTTCAACAAACGGTGCGCCCACGACGGTGTTCTCACCGCCAAGCATCAGCACGTCGTTGAATTGAACTTTTTCGCCAGCGTCTGCAGCCAGTTTTTCGACACGCAGGATATCACCTGCCTGCACCTTGTACTGTTTGCCGCCGGTCTTCAGGACTGCGAACATGTCCTTCTTCCTTTGATCTATCCGCGTCCTGTGGCCCCCTTGCGGGTGTTTTGGCAAAGCCGCCTCGAACAGCGCGCCCTTGATCCGGGCTGTGTTTCAACAAAACACGGCGCAAAGCACACGCTTCACGCCGAGATGGGCGGCTTATCGTGGGAAAGTGGCAGTTAGTCAAGGGGTAAATGACCACCCGTTCAGGTCTTCGCCCGCCCGTAAACAGGGCGGGCTCCGACTGCCACCATCAGGCGTCAAAATTCCAGATGTCGCGATGGATGCGCCATCCGTCCTTTGTCCTGCGACTGGAGACGATGTATTTGCCAGACAACGGCTGACCGCCCATTTCTCCGCTCAGCGTGCCAACAGTCAGCGCCGTGTCCCCGTCGATATCTATGCTGTCCCCGACAATGCTCACCCCGCTCAGCCCGGCATCCATGGCCGCCTGCCAATAATCCTGGATGGCGTCGAGGCCTTCCATCATCGGTGCGCCGGGGGGCATGATCGCGCCGTCGTCCGTATAGAAGTTGCGTACCGCCCCGCCGTCTTTTGCGTTGATGGCTTCGGCCATGCCGCTGTCGAGATATTTGATTTGGTCAAGATCGGTCATACTGTTCCCCCTGTTCTAAGAGACCAAGGCCCGATCATAGCACAAAACGCCCCGATTTGCGCGGCTCACAATTCCTGCTCGGGCTGCATCTGACCGAGTCTCAGCGCCAGCGCCTCGAACCGGTTCGACATCACCTCGAAATGCACTGCGTTCATCAGCTCATAGACCGTCATCATGTCCGGCTCCTCAAGCGCCTCGGTATAGGTCTTCAGTTCCTCGAAGGTGAAATCCTTGTACGTGTAGGCCGCGTTCTGCAGGGACGACACCTCCACCTCCTTGGCGACTTCGTCCGCATTTTCGGCCAAAGCCGCGCGCAGCCCGTCTTCGTCGACCCGCAAGCTGATCACCCCCGCATAGGAGGCCGCAAGGATGAACCGTACCTGGATTTCGGTCATGGCCTGCATCCCGATGTCATTGGGGTCAATCGCGTGCCCCATGCGCCGGAACAGGTCGATCCTGGGATCGTCGTTCTCCTCAAGCACCGCCAGCAACTCCGCCCCTTCGGCGTATTTTGCGTCATCATCTGCCAGATGCGCCTCGTTCTCGGCAACCACTAGCCTTTGGCCAAGGTCCGTGGCGTAGAAACCCGCGGCATGCGCCAGCAGATCATCTTCCAGCGTCGCCTCCAGGATATCGGTCGCCCGTTTGCGCATCAGCTCGGTGTCAAACACCGACTCGGCCAAAAACATCCATTGGGTTCCGAAATCATCGGCTTCAAGCCCAAGCATGTTTGGTGCCGACGTCGCTGACAAGGCGATGGAATCAAGCGCGACATCAAAACCCGTGACCTCAAGGAAGGCTTCGACACGATCGCGATCCGCTGCTCGCGCGCCCCCTGCGCCCGCAACACCAACAAGCGCGAGCGCCATGAGCGCCAGACCCAATATCCGCAGCGATCCAAGCTGCATTTTCCGCAAAAATACCGTCATGACTCCACGCTATCCAATTTCATCGTCAAAACAATGCAAAACGCTCTTGCGCCCCATTTCAAACATCATTAAACGACGCCCTCACCAAGACCCCCGCGGAGAGGTGCCGGAGTGGTCGAACGGGGCGGTCTCGAAAACCGTTGTCCCTTCACGGGGACCCAGGGTTCGAATCCCTGTCTCTCCGCCATCCATCCCACCGACAATGTGCGCAAGACCGTTTCCGGTTGATCGGAGTTGCGTTTGGGCCAAACTTTTCGTCACCTGAAACCAAAACCCGCACCGCACCATAGACCATATTTATCCTGAGCAGATGTGCCGGTGACTTCTTTGGTCGACTTCCGTCTCCGGGCCGCGCCGTCTTGTCCCAAAAACTTTACACCACATCCCTTTGCGTCTAGCACGACAGGGCATTTCACGGCAGGAGACCACCCCATGTCCAACCGCTCCATCAAAATCGGCAACCGCGAAGTTGGCCCGGACCATCCGCCGCTGGTGATTGCCGAGATCGGTATCAACCATGGCGGCGATCTTGCGGTCGCCAAGGAGATGGTGCGCCTTGCCGCGCTGTCGGGCTGTGAGATGGTCAAGCATCAGACACATTTCGTTGAAGACGAGATGACCGATGAAGCAAAGGAAATCTTCCCCCCAAACGCCGATGTCTCGATCTGGGAGGTGATGGAGCAATGTGCCCTTTCGGGTGAGGAAGAGCTGGAGCTCAAGCGCTATACCGAAGAACTGGGCATGATCTTCATCTCCACGCCTTTTTCCCGTGCGGCGGCGGATTTCCTGAATGAGGCGGGCGTGCCCGCGTTTAAAATCGGCTCGGGCGAGGCCGATAACCTTCCCCTGATCCGCCACATCGCACGCTTCGGCAAGCCGGTGATCCTGTCGACTGGCATGCAGACAATCGACACAATGCGCCGCTCGGTGGCGATCCTAGAAGACGCGGGTGTGGACTATGCGCTTCTGGAATGCACCAACCTTTACCCTTCTCCGCCGGAAATTGTGTCCCTGCAGGGTGTTACGGATCTAAGAGAAGCCTTCCCCAATGCGGTCGTGGGTTTTTCGGATCATTCGATCGGCCCGGAAATGGCGCTGGCCTCGGTGGCGCTTGGGGCGTGCATCCTCGAACGCCACTATACCGACACGCGCTATCGGATTGGCCCGGACATCATCAACTCGATGGACCCGTCCGAACTGCGCCACCTGATCGACCGTTCGCGCGAGATCTGGATTGCCGCCAACAATCCCAAACAGCGCACCGAGGCTGAAGAGCCGGTCTACAAATTCGCCCGCGCAAGCGTGGTGGCCGACCGTGACCTGCCCAAAGGCCACGTGATCACCGAATCCGACATTTGGGCCCGCCGCCCCGGTTCGGGAGAGATTCCGGGCTATGATTTCGACAAGGTTGTTGGCAAAACCCTCACCCGCGCCGTCACCCGCAACACCCAGCTCAAATGGGCAGATCTGGACTGACCGCATGATCCTGTCTGAAAGCCATAATTTCATTTTCGTGCATGTGCCCAAGACCGCGGGCACCGCGATGACAAGCGCGCTCGAACCCTTTGGCGTCTACCCGCCCCGCACGCTCTGGCGCTCTTTTGTGCGCCGCCTGCCCATCGTTGAAGCGCCCGACAAGGTCTATCTGCGCAAACACGAAACAGCTGCTGGCGTGCGTCGCAAGCTGGGTCAGGACGTGTTTGACCGCTTTCACCGCTTTGCCGTTGTGCGCAACCCTTATGACCACGCGGTCTCGCATTACGAGTTCATGAAACAGTTCCGCATTCCCAAGATCGCGGAAAAGGTCGCCAACATGTCCTTTGCCGACTACTTGCGCTACCGCATGAAACCGCCCTTTTGGAACGATACTTTCTTTGCCCGCCTGCCCAACCAGTCCTATTTCCTTGTCGATAATCAGGACAAGATGCTGGTGCACCGCCTCTTGAGGTTTGAAAGCCTTGCTGATGACTTTGATCGGATGGCACATGACCTTGGCATGGGCGACGTGACACTACGACGTGAAAACGAAACCATTTCCCGCGCAGACAAACGCCCGTGGCAAAGTTATTTCGACAGTGAATCCAAAGCGTTGGTGGACAAACTTTATGCGCGTGACTTTGCACTTCTGGGCTATGAACCGGTGATCACATGATCCTGTCCACCTCGCACCGCTTTATCTTTGTCCATGTTCCCAAGACCGCCGGTCAGGCGATGATGCGCGCGTTGATGCCCTACAGCCGGCACCGCAACAAGCCGCTTCTGCGCCGCGCTTCGCGTCACCTGCCCATGCGCGAATCCGTAGAAAATGCCCATTTCCGGGGCCACGAAACCGCGCGGGGGTTCATTCGCAAGCTTGGGCGCGCGCAGTTCGACGATTTCTTTACCTTTGCGGTGGTGCGCAACCCCTACACCCATGCCGTGTCCCATTACGAGTACATGAAGCAGTTCCGCGCCGAGAGCATCGCCAAGCGCGTTTCGGCCATGAGCTTTTCAGAATACCTCGATGACCGGATGAAACGTGCCTTTGGCAAGGACAATTTCTTTGCGCGCATGCCCGACCAGGCGCATTTCGTGATTGATGACACGGGAACGGTCGCGGTCGACCGCATCCTGCGCTTTGAGAACCTTGCAAGCGATTTCAATACGTTGATGCAGGAGCTGGACCTTGATGCCGAACTTAAACAGGTGAACAAGACCAAGGCCCCCAAGAAGCCGCTTGATGATTATTACACCGACGAAACCCTTTCGAAGGTTCGCAAGCTCTATGCCCGCGATTTCGATCTCTTCGGCTATGATCGCACGCTGCCCGCGCCGGGCTAGACCCTTGCCCTTCGCCCCGTTTCCAAGCTAGCGTCCCTGCGCGCCCGACCGCACGAAAGACCCTGTGACCATGTCCCGAAACATCCTGTTTCTTACCGGCACCCGCGCCGATTTCGGCAAATTGAAGCCACTCGCCGAAGCACTGCACGATGCGGGGTTCGGCGTGTCGTTTTTCGTGACCGGCATGCATATGCTCGAACGCTATGGGCTGACCAAGATCGAGGTGCACCGCCTGCCCGGCATGCGGGCACATGAGTTCCTGAATCAGCGGCCCGGCGATCCGCAGGACATCATTCTGGCCAAAACGGTTGTCGGCTTTTCCGACTATGTCACCGAAACCCGCCCCGACCTTGTCGTCGTTCATGGCGACCGCATCGAAGCGCTTGCCGGGGCGCTTGTTGCTGCCACGAACTATATCCCTTGCGCCCATATCGAAGGTGGCGAAGTCTCGGGCACAATCGACGAGATCTATCGTCACTGCAACACCAAGCTTGCCAGCCATCATTTTGTCAGCTCCGAGGACGCCAAGCGGCGGGTTATGGCGATGGGCGAACCCGAAGGCAAAATTCACGTCGTCGGCTCGCCAGAACTTGATTTCCATGCTGGCGACAGCGGCGTGACGCTGGCCGAGGTCAAGGCCCGCTACGACATCCCGTTTGACGATTTCGGCATCGTGGTCTTTCACCCCGTCACCTCCGAACAGGCAACCATGGGCGCTCAGGCCCACGCCCTGTTCTCCGAACTGGACGCTTCTGAAAAGAATTTCATCGTGATCGCTCCCAACAACGATCCCGGTTCCGAAGACATCTTTGCCGTGCTCAACGCGCTACCCGCCGACCGCTTTCGCCAGTTTCCTTCGATGCGGTTCAACCATTTTTCCGAGCTGATGAAAAACGCCGCCTGCATGGTCGGCAATTCCTCCGCCGGAGTGCGCGAAGCGCCGTTCCTTGGCCTGCCGTCCCTTGATATCGGCACGCGCCAGACCAACCGGGCCCAGTCCGACACCGTCTTTTCCTGCAGTGCGGATGACCGGTCTGCCATTTCCGATTTCCTGAAAACCCAATGGGGCCAGCGTCATAGCGGCCATACCGGGTTTGGCGAAGGGCGCGCCGCCGACCGCTTTGTCGCCACGCTTCAGGACGAGTCGTTCTGGCAGCAGGACCTGCAAAAGGCGTTTCACGATCTTGCCTGAGCGCCGTCCCACAAACGGCCTCGCGCTGATGGGCTATCAACTGGCAAGCCGCGCCTTGCCCCTGATTGCTCCGCCACTTCTGCGCCGCCGCCTCAAGAGGGGCAAGGAAGACCCGGTGCGCTGGCGCGAGAAACTGGCCGAACCCACGGCACAGCGTCCCGTCGGCCCGCTTGTCTGGCTGCACGCCGTGGGATTGGGAGAAGTGCTCGCCCTGCGCGGCCTGATCACCGCCATGGCCGATCAGCGCCCCGATCTCAGTTTTCTCGTTACCTCCACCGCGCGCTCCTCGGCGCAGGTCATGGGGGCCAACCTGCCTGCCAACACACAACACCAGTTTCTGCCGGTCGACGCCCCGCAATACATCGCCCGGTTTCTCGATCACTGGCGCCCGGATCTTTCGATCTGGTCTGAACAGGATCTCTGGCCCAACGCCGTGATTGCCGCTCACAAACGCGCCATACCGGCGGCGCTGGTCAATGCCCGCATCACCGCCCAAAGCTTTGAAAAACGCAAGGCAGGCCGCGCACTCTACCGCGCGATCCTGTCTCGCATGTCGCTCATCGCGGCACAGGAAGATGGCACCGCCCGCCGCCTTGCTGCGCTTGGCGGCGAAAACATCCGCGTGACAGGGTCGCTCAAATCCGCTGCCCCGCCCCTCGGACATGATCCCGACGCGTTGCGCGCCTTGCAATCCGCGCTCAAGGGCCGCACGGTCTGGCTGGCCGCATCTACCCATGCAGGAGACGAGGCCGAGGCCATCGCGGCACAACAGGCGCTCTATCAGGAATGTTCGGCATCTCTCCTGATCCTGATCCCGCGCAACCCCGACCGTGCGCCCGACATCGAAAAGGCGTTGAGCGCTGCCAATCTGCCCCATTCTCGGCGCAGTACCGCCCTGCCCACCCCCGCCGACGCGGTGCATATCGCCGACACCTATGGCGAACTTGGCCTGTTCTACCGCCTTGCCGGCAAGGCTCTGATCGGGGGCGGGTTCGATGACATTGGCGGGCACAACCCGTGGGAGGCCGCCGCCCTCGACACCGCCATTCTCTTTGGCCCTGACACCTACAATTTCGCTGCCGACTACGACCACCTGACTGGCGCCGATGCGGCGCTTTGCGTGTCTCCTGGCCAATTGGCGGCAGCCCTGAGTGATCCGCGCCTGCCTGGCATGTCCCGCAACGCCCACGCGCTCTGGCAAGCGACGCGTACCGCGCTCGATCCTCTTGCGACCGACCTGCTCGCTCTCATGAAAGACACGCCATGAGCCTGAAATTCCGCGCCTTTCTCGGCCTCTGGTCGCTCTTGTGGCATCTCGGCATGCCCGCCGTTCTGCTCTATATCCGCAAGCGCGCCAAGAAGGATCCGGCCTATGGCGCACATATCGCTGAACGGTTTGGCCGCTATCGCGCGCCCCTGCCCGGTTCGGTCTGGGTCCACGCTGTGAGCCTTGGTGAACTACGGTCCGCCGTTCCCCTTATCCGGGCGCTGCTCGACGCCGGGGAAACCGTTGTCACCACCCATTTCACCCCGGCCGGGCGCGGCGAATCCGAGAAGGTCTTTGCCGACGCCATCGCAGCCGGAAGCCTGCGCGCGGTCTGGGTGCCCTTTGAAACCTCCTGGGCTTTTGCAGGGTTCTTCCGCGCCTTCCGTCCCAAATACGGGCTGGTGATGGAGATAGAGATCTGGCCTCGCATGGTCATGGCGGCACGCCGCGCCCGCATCCCGCTCTTCATGTGCAACGCGCAATACCCCACCAAGTCCATCGCGCGTGACCAGAAGTGGTACAGCCCGATCCCCGATGTCATGCGCAACATGGCCGGGGGGTTTGTCAAATCCCAGCTTCAGGCCGACCGCTTTGGCGCCATTGGCGTCCCAAATCTTCACGTGACCGGAGAGCTGCGCTTTGATCAGCCGATCCCGGCGCATCTTCCCCCCGCCGGAGTCGCTGCGCGCCGCTGGCTCGGGGCGCAGGACCGCCCCGTCATCACATTTGCCTCCACTGTTGAGGGCGAAGACAAAATCTATCTCGATGCGACCAAACGTCTGCGCGAGGGCAGCGCCCCGAAACCCTTGATCGTTTATGTCCCCCGTCGCCCGGAACGCTTTAACTTGATAAGCGATATGCTTGAAAATACTGGGTTAACCGTGATACGACGCAGTCGTGATCTGCCTGAGTTCCTCACCGAAACCGCCTTTGCCGATCCCGTGGAAACGCCCGATATCCTGCTTGGGGACAGCCTCGGAGAGATGTATTTTTACCTCGCCATGGCGGACCGCGTGGTCGTGGGAGGGGGCTACGTCCCGGCGGGCGCGCATAACATCATCGAACCGCTGGCCCTGAAAAAACCGGTTGTGACCGGGCCGTCGATCTGGACCATCGAATACCCCTTTGTCGAAGCCGAGGCCGCGGGCGTCGCTGCCCGCCCCGCGGACGCCGCCGCATTGGCAGAGGCGCTTGCCGGGGGCTTTGCACCCGACAGTCAAGCTATTGAGACCTTCTTTGCCGATCACGCCGGGGGCACGCAAAAGCTCATGGATGCGATCCCGCGCGCGCTTGAAAACACACGCTTCTGACCCTCAGAACCGCCCGGCCAGCCGCTCTTTCATCAGAAACTCGACCATCGTCCAGTCCAGCGGCGAATCCACGTCCAAACAGCGCTCCGCAGGCAGGACAAACGGGATCACCCGCCCTTCATAGATGGTTTCGGCACTGCGCAGATAGTCCGGCGCCACGACGTAGACCACGCCCACATGGTCATAGACCACCGGTGCATTCTGGCGCGCCCAGACCCCGCCGGGCAGCGGTTTTGATACCTGCAACGCGCCGGTTTCGTCCGGTTCAACCATGTTGAAATAGGGGTTCTTGCGCGATTCACAGACGCTCATCACCATGTCCGGCGCTGCGCTGGCAAACAAATCCAGCGCCCCCGTGATGTCCTCGGGCAAGCGCAGCGGCGATGTGCAGTCAAGGTCCAGAAACGCCGTTACCTCCTGCCCCAGCATGGCCTGAGACGCCTCCAGAGCATGTTGCCACACGCCCCATTTGGGCGCCGAATCCGTGGCCAGTTCAGCGGGGCGCAACCCGATATCCAGCGCCCCCTTGGCCACTGCATGCGCGTACATCTCTTCATCGTCGGTCGAGACAACCACCGCATCAACCTGCGGGTTTTCCAGAAGCGGGTCCAGAGACCAGTCGATCAGCGGCTTGCCGCACAGGTCGCGGAAATTCTTGCCCGGAACCCCTTTCGAGCCCTTGCGCGCCCCGATATGCCCTAGGATCATCTTGCCTGCCTCCGGTTTCCGTTGCTGCGCACCAGTTAAAAGCCCCTCACGTCGGTTGCAACCGCCCGAAGGGAACGTTGCGGTATAAATCCTTGCGCCGACAGGGTGCTATGACTAAGTATCCCGCGCCAAGGCGGCACAATTCAGGAACGCTTCCCACATGGCCAAAAGGTCTCAGAATTTCGGACATTGGGTGTCAAACCTCGCGATCCGCGGATTTCTCGGTTTCATGAACCTCTTGCCGTATGAATTGCGTTTGCACGTGACCGGGCTGGCCATGTCCCGCGTCGTGGCCCCGCTTTCCGGCGCGCGCCGGCGCATTCGGGCCAATCTCGCCCTGATCATGCCCGACCTGTCTCCGGATGAAGTTCATCGCATCGTTCTGGACGTGCCCTATCACATGGGCCGCTCTGTGATGGAGCTATATGCCGAACGCGCTTTTGCCGACCGCATCCGCGCGCGCGCCCTCGAAGACAGCCCCGGCCTCGCCGCGCTTGAACAGGCCCGTGCCGAAGGGCGTGGGATTATCCTGATTTCCGGGCATATAGGCAATTACGACGCGGTGCGTGCCGCGCTCGAAGGACGGGGCTTTTCCGTTGGCGGCCTCTACAAGCCGATGAAAAATCCCTATTTCAACGCGCATTACGTCAAGGCCCTGTCCCGTTTCGGCGCCCCCGTCTTTGAACGCAGTCGCCGGGGCATGGCCGCCATGGTCAAGTTCCTGCGCGGTGGCGGCACGGTGGGCATCATCTTTGATCAACGCATCAACAAAGCGCCACTTCTGAACTTCATGGGCAAGCCTGCCCGTACCGCGCTTTCCGCGGCGGAGCTGGCGCTGAAATATGATGCCCTTCTGGTGCCTTGCTATGGTGTCCGTAAACCCGACGGCAGCTTTGACCTCATTATCGAGCCTCCGGTGCCCCACTCCACGCCCGAGGCCATGACACAGGCCCTCAATGACTCGCTGGAACGCCAGGTCTATACCCATCCGGAACAATGGATGTGGACGCACAACCGCTGGAAAAAGGCGGGTAACGACACACCGGATGATCGCTGAATCCCGCCTGAACCGGCGCAAAAGCCCAGAAATCACCCCATTTTCGCAAGAATTTGGCCGGAGCAACCGCCCATGCTGGCGCCGTGATCCCCTTGCTCGCCGATCACGCTGCCACAGGAGTTGTCCCATGCAACACGTCCGTCAAACGGCCCTTGTGCCGACCACGCGCCATGCGCGCCTCTTCGAACTGATCCGCCAGGAAACTCTGGCGGGCAGCCGCGCGCCACAGTCGCGCCTTCAGGCCCCGACAGCAAGCGTCTGTGATTACCTGAAAAAAACCGCGGCCGCCTCACTCGGCAAACCGTCGTCCCGGCTCAGCCCCTGAACCCGGTGGCCACCACGAATTTTTCCGAAGAATCCGACCGCGACGACGGCGGCTTCACATTCGCCACCTTGGCGAATTTCTGCTTCAAAAGCTTCTGCAACTCGCCCTCGGCGCCCCCGGCCAGCACCTTGGCGACAAAAGTGCCGCCCTCTTCCAGCACGTCGAACGCGAAATAGGCCGCCGCCTCGCACAGCGCCATGATCCGCAAATGGTCGGTCTGTTTATGCCCCGAAGACGCCGCGGCCATGTCGCTCATCACCACATCGGCCTTGCCGCCCAGCCATTCCTTGACCTTTACATCGGCGTCATCTTCCATGAAGTCGAGCTGATGCAGCTCGCACCCCGCAATCGGTTCCACCTCCTGCAGGTCAATGCCAAGGATCGTGCCGATCTTCTTACCTGATTTCTCGCCAAGCGCATTCACGCGCGGAACCGCCACCTGGCACCAGCCCCCCGGCGCACAGCCCAAGTCCACGACCCGCGCTCCCGGCACGAGGAACCGGAACTTGTCATCCAGCTCCATGATCTTGAATGCGGCCCGCCCGCGATAGCCCTCGGCCTTGGCGCGCTGCACATAGGGATCGTTCAACTGCCGCTGCAACCAGCGCGTCGAGCTCAACTTGCGTCCGCGCGCAGTTTTCACCTTGATCGTCAGGTCACGCTGCCCGCGCCCGGATGTGTTCTTGCCTGTGGGTTTCTTCGCCATTCTCTTCACCTGACACCATTTGGGTGCCTCTTACCGTCAAAACGGCCCGTCTTCCAGAACCCCGTCCATGCTCATCTGCGCATAAAGCAATCCTTCGCGCAGACCCCGGTCTGCCACCGACAACCGATCCGTCGGCCATGACCGCAGCAACGCCTGCAAAATCGCCGATCCACTCATGATGAGGGCCTGTCGATCCTGCCCGATGCGCGGATCCATCCGCCGCCCCTTGGGACCCAACTCCAGATAGCCCCGGATCACCCTGTCAATCTGGTCCGAGGTCATGCGCAGTCCGTCCACCTTGGTCCGGTCATAGCGGCGCAAACCCAGATGGCTCGCCGCAACAGTCGTGACCGTGCCGCTAGTGCCGACGATCTGGAAGCCCTCGCTCTGCGGAATGTCCTTGTAGGGGGCAAACTCGGCCAGATTCTCTTCGAAAAACCAGCTCATCAGCGCAAAACGCGCGGCGTCATCCTCGACATCGCGAAACTGGTCACGCAGCGTCGCCACCCCCAAGGGAACGCTGATCCAATCCACGACCTTGGCCGCCGGGAACGGGCTTTCGACCGTGTGGAACCCGCTATGCAGCCGCATGATCGCACGTGGGCGCTCGACTTTAGGAACCGCGCTCAGATCAATCCAGACAAGCTCGGTCGAGCCGCCCCCGATATCCACCACCAAAAGCTGGTCCGTCTTGGTGCTGACCAGCGGCGCGCAGGAAATCACCGCCAGCCGCGCCTCTTCCTCGGGCTGGATGATCTCGAGGCTCAGTCCGGTTTCGCGCTTAACCTGCCGAATGAACTCCTTGGCATTATGCGCGCGCCGACAGGCTTCGGTCGCCACCAGCCGCATCCGGCGTACCTTGTGACGCTTGAGTTTCTGCTGACAGATGCGCAGCGCCTGAATCGTGCGTCGCATCGACCCGCGCGACAGGCGCCCGGTCGTTTCAAGCCCCGATCCGAGCTGGACCGACTTGGAAAAACTGTCCACCACATGAAACTGGTTGCCCTTGGGTTGGGCAATCAGCATACGGCAACTATTCGTGCCCAGATCCAGCGCCGCATAAAGCTCGCTCGGATCCGGCGGTTTGGGCGCGGGGCTCTCGACCGGTTTCAGGAATGCGCCCGCACCTTCGGGACGCTTGGGCGTCATGACTCACGCCCTCCATTTCGTGTTATCCTCAACCTAGTCGCTCGCCTTGGGTCGCGCAATCCCCCGCGCGTGATGATGGCGCGCCTTGGCGCTGCCGCTCATCTTCTTCATGCGCAATTTTCAAGCCCCGGCCTGTGGTCAAACCGCCCCCCGCATGGCACCAAAGCGACCACCATGTCGGCCGCGCGTCGCGGAAAGCCGACCAGTTGTCGAAATTGAGCGAAACGGAACGGGCGGTCTGTCTTACGACTGTCTTACTGAAACCGGAGGAATCACCCCCCATGCCTGACGTCACCATCGTTTATTGGCGCGACATCCCTGCCCAGGTTATCGTGGGCAAAGGCCGTCGTGGAGCCAAGAAACAACTGGCCGAGCGCTTTGAACAAGCGATTGACCGGGCGGCGATGAAGATCGGCGCGTCCGACACGGACGCCTATCTGGCCGAATGGCGCAAGGGCGATCCCTACCCGGTCGAAGGCGAGCCGCAGGCCGTCGCTGAGAGCGAGGCCGCCCGGCTTGAGGCAGAGTTCGATCAAGAGCGCATCAAGCAAATGATCGCCAATGAAGGCTGGGCATGAAGAAGCGCCCTTCGCTATGGGAGTCCGCGATGGCTTTGTTGAATTTCAAGCGTAAGACCCAAGAGGTCGTTACCAGCTCGCCCGAGGTCGAAGCCTTCCTGCAGGGTTATTCGATCGAGGTGATGCCCCGCACCGCCGCCAAGGTGGAAGATTTCCGCGCCCTTCTGCCCGAAGGCACGCGGGTCTATATCGCCCATATCGAAGGCACCCCCATCGAAGAGATGGTCGCAACGGCCAAACGTCTTTCCGCCGATGGCTACCCGGTGATGCCGCACTTCCCCGCCCGCATCATCAAAGACAAGGCGACGCTCGAAAACTGGATCGCCATGTACCAGGGAGAAGCCGGTGTCGAACAGGCACTGATGCTGGCCGGTGGCGTGGCCGAACCGCACGGCGATTTCTCGGACTCGATGCAGCTTCTGGAAACCGGCCTGTTTGACAAAGCGGGCTTCAAACGCCTACACGTCGCCGGCCACCCCGAAGGCAACAAGGACATCGACCCCAAGGGCGGCACCGCAAATGTCGACGCCGCGCTGCAGTGGAAACAGGATTTCTCGCAGCGCACCGATGCCGAGATGGCCATCGCCACCCAGTTCGCTTTTGACGCCAAGCCGATCATCGCATGGGCCGACGCGGTCAAAGCAGCGGGCGTGGACATTCCGATCCACATCGGCATCGCCGGTCCGGCCAAGCTGCAAACCCTGATCAAGTTCGCCATCGCCTGTGGCGTTGGCCCGTCGCTCAAGGTTCTGCAGAAACGCGCCATGGACGTGTCCAAGCTCCTGTTGCCCTACGAACCCAACGATGTGATCGCCGAACTGGCCGCCCACAAGGCCGCCAACCCCGATTTCAACATCGACAAGGTGCACTTCTTCCCGCTGGGCGGCATCAAGACCAACGCCACCTGGGCGATCAACAATGGCGGCGCGTCTGGCGTCCCTGCAAACCCGCAGTAAAAAGCTGAAATCAAGGATCAACAATGACCCGTACCGTCATCGAATCTAAAACAAAAACCGCGATCATCGGCTTTGATCATCCGTTCTGCGTGATCGGCGAGCGGATCAACCCCACGGGCCGCAAGATCCTCAACGAAGAGCTGGAGCGCGGCGATTTCTCCCGCGTTCAGGCCGATGCGCTGGCACAGGTCGCCGCAGGCGCGACCGTACTCGATATCAACTCGGGCGCCGTCTTCTCCAACAAGATGGCCGAAGATCCGCGCTATGCCGACAACAACTTTGTCGAACCCACCCTGATGCGCGAGCTGGTGGAAAAGGTGCAGGAAGTCACCGACTGCCCGCTCTGCATCGACAGTTCGGTCCCCGGCGCGCTGGAAAACGGCCTTGCCGCCGCCGAAGGCCGCCCGCTTCTGAACTCGGTCACGGGTGAAGAAGAGCGTCTCGAAATGGTGCTGCCGCTGGTCAAGAAATACAACGTCCCGGTTGTCGCCATCTCCAACGACGACACCGGCATTTCTGAAGACCCCGACGTGCGTTTTGCCGTCGCCAAGAAAATTGTCGAGCGCGCCGCCGATTTCGGCATCCCTGCGCATGACATCGTGGTTGACCCGCTGGTCATGCCGATCGGCGCCATGGGCACCGCCGGCTTGCAGGTCTTTACCCTTGTGCGCCGTCTGCGCGAAGAGCTGGGCGTGAACACCACCTGCGGCGCGTCGAACATCTCGTTCGGCCTGCCCAACCGTCATGGCATCAACAACGCCTTCCTCCCGATGGCGATGGGGGCCGGCATGACAAGCGCGATCATGAACCCGGTCGCCCTGCCTGTCGGCCCCAAGAAACTGGCCGAGAAAAAGGCCGAAGTCGAAGCCGCTGGCATCATTCTGCCTGCCGACATGGACGACGAAACCTTCTGCAAACTGTTCGGCATCGGTTCCACCCTTCCCATGGCGGGCAAGGAAATGGAGGCCATCCGCGCCGCCAACTTCCTGACCAACAATGACGAAGGCGGCGCCGCATGGATCCGTTTCAACAAGCCCCCGTCAGTGGATGGCGAAGCCGGAGGCCGTGGCGGTCGTCGCGGTGGCCGTCGCCGCCGCGCCTGACGGCACGACGCTCATGATACAAAAGAAGGCGGATCCCTGCGGATCCGCCTTTTTCGTTGCATACACATCGCACCTTGCGATGCCTTGGTTTTGGGAAACTATTGCCGGGCGCCTTCAATGGCGCTTGCCCCCCTAACCAAAACTGCTCAGGACACCCCCGGCCATCACATGCCGGATGCGCCACCGCTTCCCCGGCTCGATCACCACCAGATCAGCCCGCTTTCCCGCTACAATCGCGCCACGATCGTGCAAGCCCATCGCAGTGGCGGGATTGCCGGACACAAGCGCCCAGGCGTCCCCCAGCGCCATCCCGTCGCGCACCAACTGCTCCACCACGTAAAGCAGGCTCGGATAATAATAATCCGACGCCAGCACCGCACACGTGCCGCCTTTCACCGCCTCCCACGCCGACAGGTTCCCCTTGTGGCTTTGCCTGCGCGCCGCGTTCGGCGCGCCCAGTACCACGTGCTCCCCCATCTCGACAGCCGCTTTCGCCACCGCTTCGGACAAAGGAAACTCACTCACCCTCACCCCCAATGCCCGATGTGCCGCGCGCTCCTCGGCCGTGGCCTCATCATGGCCCAGCATCACGGCCCCGGCCGCGCGCGCCATGGCAGCCACTTGCTGGACCATCTCCGGTATCGCATCCTGCGGCGCCGCCAACATCTCCAGATCTGCAAGATAGGCCTCAAGCGAAACCCCGGCCCTTCGCGCCCATTTCTCAAGCTGCCCGGTCTGCCCCGCCGCCACCGTCTCAAGCGTTTCGGTGGTGTGATCGTTGAAGGCCAGCGCCGGAACCGGCTCCTGCCGCAACCACACCCGCAGATCATCGACCACATCATGCGCAAACACGTCCCAGCGCAGTTGGACCCTGTGATCTGCGCTCAGGTCTCCCCGCAGGTCCGCAAGCCCCGACATGAACCGTCGCGCCGCTGCGATCCCGCGCGCGCCCGGCTCCCAACCGACCGACAGCCCGTGATAGGCCGTGGTAATCCCGCAAGCCAGCAATTGCCGGTCCACCGCCGCCATGGCCAATGCGAAATCCATCTCCACACCGGGGCGCGGAAACAAAGCGGTCTCGAATGCATCCCCGTGCACATCCACCATCCCCGGCAGCACCCAGCAGCCGGAAACGTCGATCACGGGCCCGCCTCCAGAGGTCGCGATTTCGCCCCCGGACACATGCACCTCATCGGCGCGCAATGTCCCACCCAAAGTCAGTACTTCGCCGCCGACAAACCGCATCTTCTCCCCTTTCCGGCCATCGGCCCGCGCAGCGTGAGCGACAATACCGACGCAATACCGACGTTATACCGACACGATACCGAAGCGTCTTTTCAGGCGCCTAACGTGCAACTGCCGCGCCCCCGCGCCGCCTATCCGCGCTTCTTGCGCGACCGGAAATCGAACGCACCGTCGGTCGGTGCTTCTCCTTCGCCAAATATCGCATGTTTCTGGATTTTTTGGGTTCCTGTGATCGGAATTTCATCGAGAAACCGCACCCAACCCGGCGCTTTGTAATAGGCCAAATGCTTGAAACAATGATCAAAAAGCTCTTCCGCCATAGCCTCGCTACCCGCCAAAACAGGCTGAATACAGGCCATGACCTCTTCGTCACGCATCGCGTCTTCCACCGCGATCACCGCGACTCTTTCCACCGCTGGATGTTCCTGAAGACATGCTTCGATCTCAGCGGCAGCGATATTTTCACCACTGCGCCGGATGATATTCTTTTTCCGGTCCACGAAGAAAATCATGTCCGTCTTATCCATCGTCACCGTGTCCCCCGTATGGAACCATCCCCCACGCCACGCCTCCTCGGTGGCCTCCGGCAGGTTGAGATAGCCCGAGAACGCCCCCTTGCGCGGGGTTTTGGCATCATAGCGAAGCACCATTTCGCCTTCCTGCCCTCGCGGCACCTCTTGGTCGTGTTCGTCGACCACCCGCACGTCCAGCCCCGGCTGCGGACGCCCCATGGCGCGGGTGTCAATCTGGCGGGGTTCGTGGCAATCGGCAAGAATGCGGCACATCTCGGTCATGCCCCACACCTCGATCAGCGGAAAACCAAAGCGTTCCTCGAAGGGGCGGTGCAATGTCGGCTCCACCCCAGCGCCAACAGCAAACTCGACTTTATGTTTCTTTTCATATGGATCGGGAGCGCGGTTCATTAGGGCCGGTATGACGATTCCAAGGTAGTGCGCCGCTGTGGCCCCGGTTTCGGCAAGCTCTCGCCACCAAGCGCTCGCGCGGAACCGTTCCGGAATGATCTGCGCACTTCCCGTCTCGATCATGCCCATGAACAGGATGATCGCCGCATTGACATGAAACAAAGGAAGCGGGCAGTAAACCTTTGATTTTCTAGCTGTAAACTGGATCAAACCACCCCGCGTGGCATACCATTCACCCATCTGGACTTCGTAGTCGTGGCTCATGATGCAACCCTTGGGCCGCCCGGTTGTCCCAGAGGTGTAAATCAGGCTCGCCTCGGTCTCGCCCGTCACCGGATCACTCTTGGGCGCGTCGCAGGACATCGGCAGCTCAGGCAGATCCCGCTCCATCACCACCATTGGCAAATCACGCCCGCTTTCGCCGATCCCTTCCCGCATCAGAGGTTCCATATTCGGCGCCGCAATCGCCAGCGCGGCACCGCTGTCCTGCAAAAGATAGGCCAGCTCTGACGGACGATAATCGGGGTTCACCGGCACCCAGCTGATCCCCAGCCGCGCTAGGGCAAGCTTCATCAACAGCATCTCCGGCCGGTTCTCCAAAAGCACCGCCACCCGATGCCCATGCCCATATCCTGCCGTCTGAAGCCGGGCGCACCACGCGTCCACGACCTTGGCTGCATCACCATAGGAAATCTCATATCCGTCAGGATGATAGCCACGTTCCTTGTCCACAGGCACGATCAGAAACGGAAAGGTCGCGTGCTCTGCTGCGCGCCGTTCGAACAGCGCTCCGATGGTCCTGGACATATCTCTCTCCCGGCTGGATCTGGCGGCCAGATTACAACCCTCCGCGCCATGGGCAAGCGTTCCAACGCAACGTCTTTCGCGCCCGCCTCCGATCCGCTAGCCTGACTCAAACAGGAGACCCCGCTTGGCCACATTCTTTGTTATCTTCGTCCTATTGGTGGAATCCGTTGCCGTCTGGTTTGCCTTTCGCGCCATGTCCGGGTCGCGCACCCCCCAAGGTGCGGTGGCATGGGTCGTCTTTCTGATCGCCGCGCCCTATGTCGCCATCGTCAGCTATCTCTTCCTGGGCCATTCCCGGATCAACGGCTATGTCGTGGCCCGCCGGGAATACCAAGAGGTCGTCACGGCCATCGAACAGGCCAGAACGGCCTTTCCCCCCAAGCCGGACGAGCTCAACCGGGGTTACAAGGCGTTTGAAACCATTGCCGAAAACCCTATCCTCTCCGGCAACAGCGGCGAGATACTGGTCGATGGTGAAGAGAGCTTCGAGGCCATGTTCGACGCCATTGATGCGGCGACGTCCTACATTCTGGTTCAGTTCTATATCGTACGTGACGATCAACTGGGCCGAAAACTCAAGACACACCTGATCGCCGCGCAAAACCGTGGGCTGAGGGTCTTTTTTCTCTACGATTCTGTGGGCTGCTCGCGCCTTCCCAAGGCCTATGTGCAGGAGCTTTCCGAACTTGGAATACGCATCTATGACACCAATGCGCTGCGCGGTCCGACCAAACGTTTTCAGCTGAATTTTCGCAATCATCGCAAGACCTTGGTGGTCGATGGCACGGTTGGTTTCACCGGAGGATTGAATGTCGGGGATGAATACATGGGCCGTGATCCGGCCTTTGGCGACTGGCGTGATACGCATTGCCGGCTACAGGGCCCGGTGGTGTTGCAGTTGCAACTGGCCTTTTGCGAGGACTGGCACTGGGCGACACAGGAGTACCTCTACGATCAGCTTGACTGGCCGCGCATCGCGGTTCCGGAAAACAGCGATGCCTTGCTACTGACGTCGGGACCCGCGGATGCGTTGGAAACCGGCAATCTCTATTTCAACGCGATGATCGTGGCGGCCCGCAGCCGCATCTGGATCGCCTCGCCCTATTTCGTGCCCGACCCGGATGTCACCACGGCCTTAAAACTGGCCGCGCTTCGGGGGATTGAGGTAAGAATCCTGGTGCCCGCACGCGCCGATCACTGGATCACCTGGCTTGCCGCTTTTGCCTATTTCGACGAGCTGCGCGACGCTGGGGTTGAGTTCTGGGCCTATGAACAGGGGTTCATGCATCAAAAGGTGGTGCTGGTGGATGATGCCATTGCCTCGGTTGGAACGCTCAACCTCGATAGCCGGTCCTGTCGTCTCAACTTCGAAGAGACGGCGATATTCTTTGACAGTCATCTTGCCGAAGATCTCGAAATCATCCTGAAAGACGACTTCGCGCGGTCCATTCCACTGACCAAGCCCATGAGCGAACAGCCCACCTGGGTACGGCTCATGGCGCCGGTGGCACGTCTGTTTGCACCGCTTCTGTAGCGGCACGCCTTTGGTCGAAAAGGCTCCCGTTATATTCCGCCCCCAGAACAAAGATGCTGGCCATCAGGTAAAGATATACCAGAGCCGACATGATCCCGGCCAGCCCCGCATAGGTGACGGAATAGGTCGAGAAGTGACTGATATAATAGGAAAAAATATTTGACGCCACGGTCCAGAGTATCACGGTCAGGATAATCCCTGGCGCAAGCGAGCGATCCGAGTGCCTTATCCCCGGCAGCCATTTGTGGCAGGAATAGACCGCAAAAAGCAAAATGGCAGCAATCACGAGTTGTCGGAACTGGTCATTGCTCAGGATCGAATCCTGCAACCACGGGACCCATTCCTCGAAGAAATGTAGCGCCAGCGGTACGGCGACGCTGAACAGCCCTGCCGCGATGATCAAAAGCGTTCCGGCGAGGACAAAGCCCACTGACAATGTGCGTGTCTTCCAAAAGGGGCGCGGATCGTCATCACGATAGGCGCTGGTGATCACCAGCCGGATCGCATCCACCCCGTTCGAGGCGAACACGATCGACAGCACCGCCCCAAGGGTCAGGGTACCCCCGCCATGTTGCAAAACCGCGCGCAGTTCATTGGCAATCGGTTCCGAAATCTCCTCGGGCCACGATCCGAAGACCACGTCGACCAGATCGTCCACCTGCGTATCCGCGCTCAATACACCTGCCAGCGACAGCACGAAAATGCAGAACGGAAACATCGCCAGCATCACCGAAAGCGCGACATGGCTTGCGCGCACAAAGCCACCCTTGGTGGTAAAGCGCTGCAGCGCATCAAGAAATGTCGTCCAGAAAAGCTTCATGGCATCCCGCCCTGTTCGCCAGCATTAAGGCCCCACAGGTCCAGCGTGGTCAACCCGAAGCCGGTTTCGCGCATGAAATCTCTTGTGGACAGGTTCTGCAAAAAACGGATCGCATTTTACAAAGTTGGAACGATCAGCGCGTCCCATTTCAGTTTGGAAGAGAGCAAACGAAGCGTTTCAAACAAACAAGCATCCCTATCGAGCACATCAATCTCATGGCCCCTCTCTTCCTCCTCTCCCTCCCTCGCAGGGGCCGAACGCCGACATCCTTTGGGACCTTGGGGATGTCCGGCAATCGGGTCGAGACGACCTGAGCACTCACGGAACCAAGGTCCGCGTCAGCCCTGATTTTGGGGCTGACGCAATCCCTTTCCAATCTGCGCCAGCAGAAGGTTGCCCTGCCCCGGATCGCGTCCTGTCCCTTCGTGATCCGGGACAGCGGCCACCCCCAACCCCTTATTGTCGCACGGCATTTCCGCCGACGACACAAAACAGGAGCCGACTATGATGGACGCGGAATTTTCCATGTCATACGGCACGCTCGCGGGCAGCACGCGCACGACACGCCTGTTGCGCCTGACCGACCAAGCCCATGGCCAAAAGGCACCTCTTGTCCTGATCTCCGATCTGACCGACGTCGGGCGGTCCGACATCCTGATCCGCGTCAGGCAAGTTGCATCGCTTTTGACGCTGCGCGAACGGCCCCTTTACCTTGTGCATTGGGCGCGCCCCTGGCGCGAGGGCGGTGGTGAACGGTTTTCGCCCCTGGTACGTGATCTGGACGCGCTGATCCGATCCGTCCTGCCTAACGCAGGCGCCATGCATATTGCTACGTTCGGCTCGGGCGCCTTGATCGGGTTCAAATGGCTGGCACATTGCACCCGTGAAGGCAACCCCGTGCCTGTCTGCTCATTGTCGCTTCTCGCCCCATCGCTGAGCGTGATGGGACGTGCCCCGCGCACATCCCTGGCCAGTGCACCTGCGCGCTCCTGTGTGGTGACGGACATGGCGGGTCGTGCAGCGGACTGGGCCGAGACGATTTCCCTTGCCGCACGCCTGCCGCACCCGCCCGAGTTCATCGCACTGGACAATCCGGAACACTATCTCGTCGCGCGCGACACCCGGACCCTGACCGACACCGGTCCGGGCGAGTTCATCGAATTTGCCGGATCGTGGAAACAGGCATGGTGCGACTGGCTGAGCGCCGCCGAGCCTGACACGGCGCGGCTTGCCAGCTAGGGGAAATCAGGCGGCGCTCAACCCCTCGCGCCGCCGCACCTTGAGCGGCGTGCGTCCGAACCAGCGTCGGAAAGCCTGGTTGAACGCGGTCTGGTCCGAATAGCCCACGGCAAGCGCCACTTCGCCCAAGGGCAGGTCCGTTTGCTGCACCAGCGCCAACGACCGACGTCGGCGCTGTTCGTCCATGATCTCTCGGAAATTCGTGCCTTCCTGCTTGAGCTTGCGCTGAAGCGATCGTGGTTGCATCCGGAGCGCCGCTGCCACCTTGTCCTGCGAACACACTCCCAGCGACAATTGTCGGAACACCTCGAGCTTGACGGTTTCCGAAAACGGTATGCCACGCTCAACCGTGATTTCGGCAAGGTAGCGGCGGATGATCGGATGAAAGGCGACATCCTGTTTGGTCAGCTTGACGTCGAGGACATCATTCCGAAACAGGAAGGAATAGCTGTTGGCGCCGTAGCGAACCGGGCATCCAAGCTCGGCCGAAAGGAAATCCTTGCCCAAGGGCGCGGCAAACATCACCTCCGCCGACAGGATTTCCGGCGCCCGCCCGGCCAGCTCGCGCAGCACATTGCGACCCATCACCAGCGACATTTCCCGGGCCTGCCTTGGCCGGGTGATGCTCAGCGGGGCATAGATCACCTCGGCCAGCCCATCCTGCGGGATTTCTCGCAGCGATGTCACAACCCCATTGGTGTGCAGGAACTGGTTGCGCAACAACGCCTTGGCCGCGTCACGCACGGTGCGTTCCATCCGGGTGACAAGGCTGATCACGCCCAAGGTTTCCAGAGAATGCAGGCGGGCCAGCTGAATGCCGAGATCGGGAACCTTCCAACTGCGTGCACAGTCTTCAAGAATAGAGCAAGCGTCCTCGAAATCGATCTCGGTTTCCCGCGCTTCGAAAATGGAATGATCCAGACCATAGCGCGAAAGGATCGTTACGAGGTCCTGTCCTTCGCGGGCGGCAATATGATCCAACCCTTCCAGAACGGACGCCCGAATATACCCTGCCATGCACCTGCCCCCAGTCGACTGAACACAGGATAGACCGCATAAGGTTCCCCGGTCCACCCGCGTCATGCTATGCGCTTATCGCAGACCGTCCTTGCCCGCGACCTCGTGCACCTGCAATCCACCCATGCGGTGATGAATGCGCCCACCACGGCTCATGGCCAGCGCAAACAGAAGCTCGTCCGCCCTGGGACCATCCGGCACGCCCACCTCCATGCCATCAAAATGGCTGCGCACATAGGCCGCGTTGATATGGCCCAGAGGGATGTCGATCCGCGTCCCCACCCCACCAATCTTCATCGACGACGGCACAATCGCCTTGGCCTCTCCCAACCGTTCCCGCATGGCATATCCCCCCGGCACATGCCAGAGCGCCGTGTGTTCCAGTTCGCCCGCCTCACCGGCAAGCCCGGCCTTGCCATAACCGTCGATCCCGTCGATCCCGCCCATCGCCTCGATAAGGCGGTCGGTCATCATCAATCCAAGCGGCTTTAGATCGTCCATCGCCGACTGCAGGTCCTCAACATAACGCCCCGCAAACGGATTCCTGACAAGCGCGACCATGGCCGCGCGGCGGCGGGGGTGATCGGCGACCGGCCCGCCATCATGATGGATATCCTCGATGAACAGCATGGTCTTGCGCAAAGCAAAGTCAGGCATGGGTCAGATCCTCTTTTCGGTTCAGATGGTATACCCCGCCAACAAGGCGGGTATCGGAGTTCAGCGTCAAATGGGCCGCTTGGATCAACCCGCGATCAAGACACTGGCGGGCATAGGCAACCCCACGGTCAAGGGCCTCTGCGACTTCACCTTGATCAAGCAGGCCAACATCAACCGTCACGGCCCGCTCGCCAAGGTCACTATCCGAAAAAAGCGCGCTGGCCGCCATGCGCGCAATGGCTGGATGTCCCGGCAGATCGACATGATTGGCGATCAGCGTTGCAGCCACATCCGCCTTGGCTGCGCTTTCAGCAAGAACCGTCACCGCGTCGGCAATGCCCAATGACTGGCTGCGTCCACGCCAGCCCGACGTCGCCACGCCACGCACGGGGCTGTCATGACCGATCTCGGCAAATCCACCCTCGGCCAGGGCCGCGCGCAAGGTTGATCCCGGTGCCAGCACAAGCGCGACGTCGCCGCCGTTGTTCACGTACGCGGTTTCAACGCAATCATGGTCCCCGATCACCCGCGCGATTTCATCGGCCACGGCGCCCGCCACGGCGGCCATGGGGGTTACGAAAATCGGCAAATGCGCCTTCGCGGCCTGCCTCATGGTTTCGGCGACCGGTCCAAGCGGCCCATTACACGCGTCAACTGGGCACCGAAGCTGTTCTAGGTCAAGCACCAGCTCGTCAAGAAGTGTCTCAAACCGCCGCGCAGCCTCGCGCAGCGCCGGCGCGCGCCCCGCCCCGGTCACATCGACAACCAGGTCGATCGGCCCGTGATGCAGATGCATTCTTTGGCCATCAGGCAGAAAAGCGATCTGCGCGCCGGTCATTTCGTCGCTTTGGGCGGTGCGACGGCGCGTACCTGGTCGCCATATTCCCCACCTTTTTCGAGCACATCATGAACATCACGCACCGCTTCATCGTGACCGCCAAGCGCGCGGTACTCTTCGCGCGACACCGTGAATTCCAGCGGCGCCACGATCGCCGGAGTCGGCACATAGCCAAAGGCGTTGTCCGGCATCCGGGTCACATCCGCCATGATAGTGATCCCGCCGCCGGGCCAGACATAGGCCTCGGCGCCGCCCACCGTGACCCGTGTGCGCCGCTCCTGAACCGAGCGCGTCAGACGCACCGGATTCTTGGTCACACCAGAGCGCAATGATCCGCCAGCCCCGCCCATGAACATCACCGTGCACAGCGCTGGTTCGCAGTTTTCGGCAATCAGATCGACGGACGGTTGCAACGTATCCGGCAGGGGGCGCTGGCGCGGCACAAGATCGTTATCCAGTACGTAATAGCCGAATTGCTCACCCGTCGTGGACACCATCAGCAACGTCAATCCCGGTCGCGCGCCCTTCTTGGGAAGCCAATCGCCCAGAATGGTCAATGGATCCTCGATATTGGTGCCGCCCCAACCAAGACCCGGCTCGGCCACTTGGAAGTACCGCCCCGGCGTCGACCGGCGCCCCTTGATGCGGATGCCGGTGTCCGGCCAGTCCAGAACCTTGCCCGCCTGATGTTCGCTAACGACGCCGGTTATGTGATCGTCAACGACAACAACTTCATCCACTAACCCTTTCCATTGACTTGCAAACATGCCAATCGTCGCCGATCCGCAGCCTACCCGCATCCGCTCTTCCCTGTGCCCGTCCACAATGGGGGCTTCGCCAGCCTGCACGACGACGGTGGCTCCACCGTCAACATTCAGTTCCACCGCCTCACGATTGCAAAGACGCATCAACACATCACAGGTGACCCGCCCCTCGGGTTTGGAGCCCCCGGTGAGGTGGTCGACCCCCCCAAGAGACATCATTTGGCTGCCATATTCACTGGTAATCATCAGCCCGACGGCCTCGCCCGCATGGCGCACTACCGCGCCTTCATGGCCAAGATGGCGGTCGGTGTCGATCTTCACCTTGACCCCGCAATAGCTGAAAATCGCCTCGGTCACGACGGTCACGAAATCGGCCCCGTCCACCTCGCGACTTACGAGGAAAGGCGCGGGCTTATAATCAGGATAGGTTGTGCCCGATCCGACGGCGGTCACGAACAGGTCATCCGCCGCAAGTGTCCCATCCCATTCCGAGATCAGGAAAGGACGCACCTCGCGCCCGTCTGCAATGGTTCGGTCCAACACTGTCAGCGGGTCACAGCGCACGATGCGCCCGCCCTCGTTGGCATAACGATCACAAGCCCCGATCCGGCCTTCGGCGATGTAACACATCACCGGACAGGCATCGCAACGGATCTTCTCTTCACGCACACGGCGCGTGTGTGTCTCGTTCATCCGCGTCCCTCCGCCTTGCGAATTGCCGCCAACACCCGATCCGGGCGTGCCGGAAGCTGGTCGATCCGTGCACCACAGGCGTGGCGTATGGCATTCAGGATGGCCGGCGCGGTCGGGATCAGCACATGTTCTCCCAACCCCTTGGCACCGAACGGCCCCTCGAGGTCGGGTTTCTCGATCAGGATCGAACGGATTTCCGGCATATCCCCGATGGTCGGGATCAGGTAGTCATGCAGGTTGTCGGTCCGCCCCGGCACGTATTCCTCCATCAGCGCCAGCCCAAGCCCCTGTGCAATCCCGCCCTCGATCTGGCCTTCAGCCAGAAGCGGGTTGATCACCCGCCCCAGATCATGCGCCGCCGTGATGCGCTCGACCCGCACCGTGCCAAGTCGCGTGTCCACCGCCACCTCGGCCAGCTGCGCGCCATAGCCATAAACCGCATAGGGCGTCCCTTGCCCGTTCTCATCCAGCGCGCTGGTCGGCGGGTCATAGCTTTCCTCGGCCATCAGCACATAGCCGTGTTCATTGACAGCGAGTGCGGCCGGATCAATTCGCGCCGACCGTGCGCCGTCGCTGACCACAAGCGCGCCGTCACCAAGCGTGATCCCGGCCCCGTCGCCCATATTCGTCAACGCCAGCACCTGAGCGCGCAGCGCCCGCCCCGCCAGCATCGCCGCCTTGCCGGTGACAACCGTCTGCCGGCTGGCCGAGGTCTTGCCGCAATCGGGCGTTACCCCGGTATCGGCATCGACAAGATCAAGCATATGCACCGGCATCCCCAGCGCATCTGCCGCGATCTGGGCAATCACCGTGTTGGCGCCCTGCCCGATATCCATCGCCCCCTGATGCAGCACCACCCGCCCCTCGGGTGTCAGCCCGATGCGGATCGTCGACGGGTTCGGCAAGGCCGTATTGCCACAACCGTACCAGCACGAGGCCACACCTATCCCGTAGCGCACAGTGCCGCCCAACGCGTTAAGCTCCCGCACCCGTTCCATGGCTGCGTCCCACGGTGCCTGCAGCGCCTCAAGGCATTCCGCGATGCCCACACCCCGCATGTGCTGACCACAGACAGACACATCCCCGTCCCGCATTGCGTTCCTGCGCCGGAACGCCAGCCTATCCAGCCCTACCGCCTCGGCCAGCTCGTCAAACAGTGTCTCCTGGATGATCGCCGCCTGCGGCACGCCAAAACCGCGAAACGCGCCCGACACCGGACCATTTGTATGCACGGCCCGCGCCTCGGCGCGATAAGATGGCATCACGTAAGGTCCCGAGGCATGCACCGGCACCCGCACCGCCACCGTCGGGCCCCAGCTCGAATAGGCTCCGGTGTTGAAATCCCCGTCAAACCACATGCCCGTCAGCCGCCCCGCGTCGTCACAGCCAATCCGTGCGCTCATCTTTGAGGGATGTCGCTTTGTGGTCGACATCATGCTTTCCCGCCGCGAATAGACCATGCGCGCCGCGCGCCCAGTCCTGAGCGCCACCAGACCAATCAGGGGCTGCAGAGAAACATCCAGCTTCGATCCAAACCCGCCCCCAGTCGCCGCAGGCCTGATCCGCACTTTCTCGGGCGCAAGACCCAAAACCCGCGCCGTGTCATCGCGGTCCATGATCGGTGCCTGAGTACAGGCCCGAATGTTGAGAACATCGCCCTCCATCCACGCGATCCCGGCTTCGGGTTCGATATAGGCATGTTCCACATATCCGGTCCGCATGGCGCGTTCGACCACATGCGTTGACCGCGCCAACGCGTCCTGCGCCGCGCCACGTTCCACATGTCCCGCGATCAGGATGTTTTCGGCCCGATCCGCATGGATCAACGCGGCCTGCGCCTTTCGCGCCTCAGTCACGTCTTCAAGGGCGGGCAGCTCTTCCCAACGGATCGGAAAGTGATCGAGATCCAGCCCATCCATGGTGCGCCCGTCCCCGGCGACAAGCGCCACCGCTTCGCCTCGCATCCGGGCAACGCCCTCGGCAAGAGCGGGTTGGTCGGCAAAAGCCGGGATCACGCTGAACCTGTTTTCTCCGGGGATGTCCGCTGCCGTGAAAACCTGCACCCCTTGTGTAGAGGCCCATCCTGGAAGGTCGCCAAAGTCAAATCGTGCATGGGCAAACGGCGACCGGACGGCGCGCACCTCGAGTGCATTTTCCGCCATTGCGTCGGCGCCATAGCTTTCCGTGCCAACCACCTTGGCCACACCGTCCAGCCTCTCGACCCGCGCTCCAATGGCTTCCCCCCCAATCGGCTCCGGCCCGGCGCCCTGCCCGGCCACGTCCAAAACCGCGTCTACGATTTTGGTATATCCCGTGCAGCGGCACAGAACCCCACCCAGCGCGTCTTCGACCTCGGCCCGCGTTGGCGTCTGGGTCCTGCGCACCAGCGCGGTCGCCGCTATCAACATCCCGGGGGTGCAAATCCCGCATTGCGCCGCGCCGTGCCGCAAAAAGGCCCGCTGCAGATCATCCGGCCCCGGATCAGCCAGCGCCTCGACCGTCTCAATCCGCCGTCCCGTGACATGGGCCACCGGGGTCAGGCAGGCACAGACCACCTCGCCGTCCACCAACACCGAACAGGCCCCGCAATCCCCGGCGTCACAACCCACCTTCGTGCCGATCAGCCCAAGGTCGTTACGCAACACATCGGAAAGCCGCCGACCGGGGGCCGCCGACACGTGATGCGGTTCGCCATTCACAACCAGATCGAGCCCGGAGCCATCCTTCATACGTCCGCTCCTCCTAGGTCCAGCAATGCACGCCGCACCAACTCGAACGCGACATCCTCGCGATAGTCGGAACTGCCGCGCACATCCGAAATCGGGCTCAAGCCCGGATCAATATCAACCCGACGCAGCGCCGAGGCCGCGTCCCGAAGCGGCAAACCGCGCAAGCTGTTCTCGACCCGCGACAAGCGCTGCGCCACCGGGCTGCATGCGCCCACTGCAATCGCCGCGTCCTTGATCACGCCTTGCTCCGCAACAATCCGGGCCGCAACCATCGCTATGGAAATCACGAGGTATCTGCGCGCGCCAAGCTTGTGAAACACGCTCTGCCCGCGCCCCGCTGCCTCCGGCACATGCACCGCGACCACCATCTCGCCGGGGTGCAGGGCGGTCTGGCGCACGCCAGCCAGAAAATCGCTCAGAGGTAAAACCCGGCTCCCGTCCACCGACGCCACTTCCACTTGCGCATCAAGAGCCAGCAAAGGCGGCACCCCATCCGCCGCCGGGGACGCATTACACAGGTTGCCCGCAAGGGTGCCCGCATTCTGGATTTGGACGGAACCGACCTCGCGCGCTGCTGCCTTGAGCATGTCGAACCCGCCCGGCAGTTCGGCGCGAAGCACATCCGTCCATGTCGTCGTTGCCCCCAACCGCCATCCCGCCTCGGTCCGCGTGATACCGCGCAGGCCCTCCACAGCTGTGAGATCGAGGACAGAGCCGGGCAATTCCTGTGCCTGTGTCGTGGGGAACAGGTCCGTGCATCCGGCTGCAAGCGTTACGTCGCCCCCCGCCAACACGGACAGCGCGTCTTTCAGGTTGCAGGGGCGATGATACTTCCCCATTCTGGCGTCTCCCCTCCCTGCTGGAGGTTGGTTGATTATTGTTTGTACGCAAATGAGTTTGCGGCAGCGTACAAAACCTGTCAACAAAAGCCGCTCGAACCGGGATGTTGCCATGACTGATGCCCCTACCAAAGACTATGTTTTGGATGACCAGGTCGGCTTCGTCATGCGCCGGGCCAACCAACGTCACCTAGGGTTGTTTGCGGCCCACATCCCGGACCTGACACCGACCCAGTTCGCAGCGCTGGCCAAGCTCTGTGAATTGGGTGAAACCTCCCAAAACGCGCTCGGACGGGCAACGGCCATGGATGCGGCCACGATCAAGGGTGTCGTGGACCGCTTGCGCCGCAAGGGGTTTGTCGACCAACGCCCTGACCCTGACGACCAGAGACGCCTGCTGCTCAAACCGAATGCGGCCGCGTGGGAAGCTTATGACGCGCTTGTGCCCGCCGCGCATGCCATCACTCGCGATACGCTTGCGCCGCTCACCGACGGTGAACAGGCCATCTTCCTGATGCTATTGCACAAACTGACCTGAGCGCCTGTTTACCGACGCAATACCGACGTGATACCGACGTCATACCGAAACCCGGTTTCAGACCCCGAGGTGACGCTCGACAATGCTGTGATCTGCGCGGATTTCGTCGGCAGATACGGTCTCTAGATTGCGCCCGTTTTCAATGAAAGCGACCCGGTCGGCGACTGACAAAACCGCGTCAACCCGTTGTTCCACAAGCAATATCGCGACGCCGCGCTCGCGCATGACGGTGATGACCTGACGGATCGCCTCGATCATCGAGGGCTGCAACCCTTCGGTCGGCTCATCCAACAGCAGAACCTTGGGTTGCAGACACAATGCCCTGGCCGTCGCCAGCATCTGCTGCTCCCCCCCCGAAAGCGTCTGCGCCCTCTGCGACCAACGCTCTCTAAGCCGCGGAAAAAGCTCAAGAACATTATCCAGAACCGCCTGTCCCGAGCGGTTGGCCGCCAGCCCGATTTCCAGGTTCTGCGCCACCGTCAGTTCCGAAAACAGCCGCCGCCCCTGCGGCACATACCCCACCCCGGCCCCCGGCACTTTGTGCGGCGGCTGATCCGAGATCGCCTCGCCCGCCACGACGACCTGACCCGACATCAACGGCAACAAGCCCATGATCGCCTTCATCGTCGTGGTCTTTCCGGCCCCGTTGCGCCCGAGAAGGCACAGGATTTCCCCGGCCTCCACGCGCAAGGACAAGTCCCGCAGCACTTGCGCCTTGCCATAGGCGACATTGATTGCCTTCACCTCAAGCATCACCCGGTCCCCAGATATGCGGTCTGAACCTCCGCATTTGCGTGAATCTCGGCAGGCGAGCCCTCGGCCAGAACCTCTCCAAAGTTCAAAACAGTTATGATATCAGCGGTTTCCATGACAACGCTCATGTTGTGTTCGATCAAGAGAATCGTCGTTGTCGACGACAAATCACGGATCAGTGACTTGAAAGCCGTGATTTCGCTGTCTGCCAGACCCTGTGTCGGCTCATCCAGAATTAGAAGCCGCGGCGCCTGAGCCAACCCCATGGCGATTTCCAAAAGTCGTTGATGCCCATAGCTCAGATCGCCTGCTATTTGATCAAGCCGATCCGCTAGCCCCACCTTGTCCAGAACCTGCTGCACGACTGTCATGACCGACGGCCCGCGCACGCGTTTGCGGGCCGCAAGTGACACGTTTTCAGACACGCTCAAGTTGGCAAAAACCGAGGTGATCTGAAACGTATAAGCCATGCCTAGGTTGATCCGCTTGTGGGCTGGCAATTTCGAAATATCTCGTCCGTCAAAGGATACCGAACCGCTGCTTGGAGTGATCCGGCCACAAAGCAGGCTAACAAACGTGGTCTTGCCCGCCCCGTTTGGTCCAATCAAGGCGCGAATTTGCCCTTCCGGAAGATCAAAATCGACGTTGCTGACGGCCTGTAACCCATCAAAATTCTTGGACAAACCGCGTGTGGATAAAAGGCTCATGGAAGTTCCTTCCACAACCGGTTGCGCAGTTCTCCAACCAGCCCCTGTGGCGCAAACAGCGTTAGCAGCACAAGAACCACACCTGCAATCAGCATGTAGGCCGAGGTCAGTCCCGAACTCAGGTCGATCAGGTAGAACATGAACAGGGTTCCGACAAATGGCCCAAGAACCGTGCCCGCTCCCCCGAGCAGCACCCAGAGAAGAGGAAATATCGAGTATTGGACCGAGGCAAAACTGGCTCCGACATAGCCGAACAACAGCCCGTAACCTGCTCCGGCCATTGCTGAAATCGTGCCAGACAGCACAACGGCGGCAAGCTTGTGGGCAAACACATCATAGCCCAGCATGCGCGCGCGTTCCTCGTTTTCACGAATGGCAATCAGGACTCGGCCAAAGGGCGTTTGCACCAACCGTAGCGTAAGCAGGAGACTAACGCCAAAAATCAGAAAGGCGGCGAAATACCGGTTGGTCGGATCGGAAAGGTCAATGCACCAAAGCACCCGTTCGGCCTGCTGGATTACGAATCCTTCATCCCCCCGCGTGTATGTTCCGAAATACAGCACGGTCAGGTATCCGGCCTGCGCGAACATCAGCGTGACGATCATGAACGCCACCCCTTCGGTACGCAACGCAAGGAACCCCAAGGCCAAAGAAACCAAGGCGCCCGCCAAAAGCCCCGCGATCAAGGCCGGAAAAGGTGCGGCGCCAAATTGATTGATCATCAGCCCCATGCCGTACATCCCGGCGGCAAAGAACAACGCGTGTCCGAGGCTCAGGAGACCAGTGTAGCCAAAGAGGATATTGTACCCAACCGCATATGCGGCAAGCACCATAATCCGGGCGAGATTGCCATGATGGTAAGCTGGCAAAACAAACTGCAGCGCGAAAAGCACCACGAGGAGTCCAAGGTGCAAGACCAGCGTCTTCTTCGTGTTACTCATGCCCGGCGCGCTCCGAAAAGCCCTTGGGGGCGGAACACCAGCACCAGTGCGACGAGCAGCGTCGCAAGGATCTTGGCCAGCGTCGGCGAGAAAAAGACCGAGATGATCCCGTCCGAAACCCCGATCAGGATAGCGGCCACCACGGTTCCGGGAAGGCTTCCCAATCCGCCAATGATCACCACGATAAAGGACAGCAGCAAGGGGTCGCCTCCCATCAGGTAGTGGGCTTGCTGGATGGGTACGATCAACACCGCGGCCAGCGCCGCCAGTCCGGCACCTAGCCCGAAGACCAGCGCATAGACCCGCTCGACGGGAATACCAAAGGCCAGCGCCATCTCGCGATCAAGCTGCGTGGCCCGCATCAACAACCCGATCCGGGTGTGAGTCATGAGCGCCCAGACCCCCACCAGCACAGCTGCGGCGGCCCCGATGACGCCCAGTTTGTAACTCGTCGTACTCAGCCCCCACGGCCAGTAGATCTGTGGGCGGCCGTCTGCGAACTCGAACCAGGGCAATGCCAATCGCGTGTTGAACGGCGCCTCAACCGGGCGCGCCTCCGGGCCGTAGGTCATCAAAGTAAGCTGCTGAATTATATACAGGATACCAATCGTCGCAACGATGGTGCGTTCCGGATCGTAATCAATGCGCTTGAGAATTGTCACATCCGCAGCCACGGCGATCAATCCGACCAGAATCGGTACAACGAGAATGGCGAGTCCGAAGCCCAGAGCCGGATGCCCGCCCACAAGGCCTGCGGCCCACCAGGCCAGCACGGCGCCAAGCATGAAAAACTCGCCATGCGCCACGTTCACCACGCGCATCACCCCGAAGACAAGGCTGAGCCCGACAGCGGTCAGCGCCAGCACTGCCGCCGTCACCGCGCCTTCCAGCGTGGCCAGCATCAGATACGGTCCAAATTCCATGTACTGCTCGCCACCTCTGCGCGGTTTGCGTTTTCGTGAAAAAGCGCCCGGCGCAGTAAAATACAGCGCCGGGCGGTATTTGCCTCAGAGCGGCTGTGTGGTGTAGTCCACCTCGTCGGGATAGAGCGTATCCTCTATGGATGTGGTGTGCACGAGCAGCAGTTTTCCGTCCGTCACCTTGGTGATGTATTGGTGGCCGAAGACCTGATGCGTCTTGCCATTGAAGACCTTGGCCCCTTGCGGGTGCGCGTTGGAATGCGCCATGTCGGTCATGGCCTCGACCGCTTCGATCAGCTTGGCCCGATCAGAAGGTCCCTGATACCCCGCCGCTTCCATTCCGGCCTTGACCACATGAAGTGTTTCCCAGCAACCGAACATGTGCGCATAGGTCGACACATCCTTGGGATCGCTCACGGAAGCGCCATTTGCATCCACGCCGACCCGTTCCCGGAAGAAGGCATCATATGGTGACTGATCAGCCTGAGCATAGCGCGGGTTGCCCTCCCAGAAATAGGTCCCTTCGAGGAACTCGAGTCCCGGGCTGCCGATGTCCACGGCCTCCAGGCTGTCAATAAATCCAAACATCTCGGGGCGTTGCGGTCCAAAGAACTCGCCCAGCTCCTTAACGAAGGTCAGAACCGCTGGCCCCACCATGACGTGATAAATCACCTCGGTATCGCGGGGAATCTTGGGAAAATACTTGGTAAACGACGTTTCCGTCGGCGGGATCGCGATATGTTCCAGAACCTCGCCGCCCTGCGCTTCAATCGCCGCCGTGAAATAGTCGCGGTGGTCATGCCCGAATGCGAAATCCGGGAAGATCATCGTGACCTTCTTGCCAAGGTTGGATGCCACGAAAGGCGCCATCGCCTGCACCTGGCTTTTCACGTCGGTAATGCCCGGCTGAAGCGTGTAACGGTTCAACATGCCACTGGCGACATGATGTCCTTCGGAAACCACGAAATAGGGCAGCTTCAGTTCGCCGGCGCGCGGCGCGGAGCCGATCACCACATGGCTGAACAGCGTGCCGAAGCCGATGTCGCAGTTGTGCTGGGTGGCGAATTTTTCGACAACCTCCGCCCCACGTTTCGGGTCGGTACCGTCATCTTCGGCCACGATCTCGACCGGGCGGCCATTGATTCCGCCGTTCTCGTTGATCAGCTTGGCCGCCGCCATCGTCGTGCGGTCATACCAGCGCCCATAGGCAGCGCCGATTCCGGTGCGATGCACCTGAAAGCCAACGCGGATCGGCTCCGAACTCTGGGCGCTGGCATAGCGGGCCCAAAGCGGAAGGCTGGTGGCTGCCGCGGCTCCACCAGCGCCAAGCGCCAGCGTCTTGAGCGCATCGCGGCGCGTGGGTTGCAGTGGTGGTTTCTTGGTTTTGGTCATCGAATTTCCCCCTTTGTCGGCATCAAATTTCGGACCGTTACCCGGACTCGTTATACTTGTTAGAGTGCAAACGAACCGGCGTTCTGTCTAGAGGGATGGCCTTTTTTCAAAACCCGCGGGGCGATGCAAGCAGCCAAAGTCCAAAAAATGTATAAAAAATCATGAACATGGCAAGTGGCGCCTGAGAAAGCGCCGCGCGCCGATTGCTGCCGAAATGCTGTAACGCGACCGCGTGGGCAAGCAGTACAGCCAGGATATGCCCCAAAACAACCGCGCCCGCCTGTGTCAGCCAAAGCACTCGCACGCTGTCATGCGTATTGAAGAACCCGGTCGTGACGTAGAACGTGCCAAGGCCGAGATAGTCGGCCCCGTTGGCCATCGGATCGGATGCCGCCGCCAATGCGTATTGCGCATCCACAAGGAAGCTCGTGAAGTAATGGGCAAAGTGATAGCCGAGGGCAATCGGCAAGATCGTGGGGGCGAACAGACAAAACGCGGTTCCAAGCGATAGGTCCGCCTTGGCAAGCCGCAAACCAAGCCAGACCGCACCCGCAAAAACCGATATCAGAAGCCCATTGGCGACCCCGAGGCCGATCAGGTTCTGGGCAATCACTGCCGAACGACCGGGATATTCCAACGGATTGATCCCGATCAGGTCCAGCCACCAGAACGTCTCGTTCAACCCATCAAAGCTGCCACTGCCAAGGATGACGAGCATGAGAACGGCCATCCAGGGTGCAGCCTTGCGCATTCGCAATATCTGCCAACCATTGAGCCCAAGGCGTAATCGACCCCCGATACGCCCGAATACGCCCAAGCTGGCATAAAGGCGCAGAAACACCGTGAACCCCTCGCCCCGATGAAGCCAGCGCGGCCCGAAGGCAAGTATAGCCAGAAAGCTGAACAACCAATAGCCGCCAACATACCCCGCCAGTCGCGCGGGATCCGCCGGAGCCGGATCGGCAAGAAGAACCGCAACGAACAGCAAAAAGATCATCACGGCAGGACTGTGCCCCAGCTTGGAGGGAAACGACATAAACGGCTTTATTCCCAATATCTTGCGCGCAAGAGCCACCGGCCCCGTCCAAGGGTTGATCCATCTCCAGAGGTTACCAAACATGCCTTGAAGAAACACGAACGCAATCCACCACAACGACCAGATCGTCAACGGCAACGGGTTTGCCAAGGGATCGCGTGGCCCGGTCCTGCCGACATGCACCAACCAGAACAGGAACAGGCAGACAAGCGTGCTCGTGATCAGTGGCGCCAACGATCCCCGCGTCCTCGACATGGGAACAGAAGAAAACATCGGAGACAGCAGGCGTTCCGGCAAGAGGGCCAGAAGCAAGACGGTCAGCGCAACACTGGCCGCCCCGGAAAAAATGTAGACATCGGTGGGGAGCAGCAGCACGAATCCCCCTTCTGAGGCATGTGCCTGCGCCAGGTTGGGAACGGCCAACGCAATCAAGAAAGAGGCAAAAGGCGTCGCGGACTTGATCCGCAGATTTGCATGGGGGATCATCATGGCGCGATCATAGCGTCGGAGCAATTGGATGAAAGCCACAAACACTTTGCGATTTGTTCTCGCCGCGATGATGCTCATCGCTATGGCAATCTGGCAATTCGTCCCGCGAACGTCCCATGAAATCCTGATCTCCGATGCCGTTGCGGCCCCGATAGACGGGGACCCGGGCGCTATTGGCGTGTTTTTGAAGCTGACCAACACGGGCGGACCGGACCGGCTTGTTGGAGCATCCTCCGAGGTCGCCGCGACAACGCGGATCGAGGGCCCAATGCCAACCTTGGCGGTACCTTCGGCAAGCACCCCGTCGCTCTCGGCAGACGGCGCATTCCTGTATTTGTCTGATATAAAAGGTGATTTGGACGACGGGCGCACCCTGCCCGTGACGCTGAAATTCGAAAAGGCTGGAGATATCACGACGCGGGCAAGACTTGTCGCGCCCAAAACCAAAGGCGCAGCGGCATCCTTTGGTCTGTTTGGCATCGGCGATATCTGCCAGGTCGGCGAAGGAGAACCTGCGCCAAAAATCGCTTTGCGCGTGAACCAAACGGCGCAAGGCTGGGAGGTTGGCGTCATCTCAAGCGACTTCGAATTTACCCCTGATCTGGTCGACGGCCCGCATGTACCGGGCACCGGGCATGGCCATCTCTATCTGGACGGTCTCAAGCTTCAGCGGCTCTATGCACCCTCCGCGTCGCTCGGGGTTTTGCCCGCGGGAAGTTACGAAATCCGGGTCACGCTCAACACGAACGATCACCGCGCCTATGTTCTGGACGATGTGCCTGTGACTGCAACAGCGCGACTCACCGTGGATTGACAGGTGGCGTGACCTGCGCACATCATTCGTACACAAACAAGTTTTCTAACGGAGGACCGGATGGGCGAATCTTCGCGGGCCGTTGTTGGCGTCGATGTTGGCGGTACTTTCACGGATCTCGTCGCACTGGATCAGACCACAGGGCAAGTGAAGCTCGCCAAGGTGCCCAGCACGCTGGACAATCAGGCCTTTGGGGTATTGAACGCGCTGAAGGCGGCAGAATGCGACCTCGCCGCGCTTGACCTGATCGTGCATGGCACCACCACCACAACCAACGCTGTGCTGGAGCGAAAGCTTGCCAAAACCGGTCTCATTACGACGGCCGGCTTCCGCGACATCCTTGAACTCGGCCGACGCACCCGACCGCAGCCTTATGGAATGAAGGGGGAGTTTCAGCCACTGATCCCACGCGACCTGCGACTTGAGGTCCCCGAGCGGATGGATTGTGACGGAAAGGTTGTGACCGCGCTCGACGAAGACGCCGTGCGCGATGCGGGGCGGCAACTCCTTGACATGGGCTGTGAATCCGTCGTGATTCACTACCTTCATGCCTATGCCAATCCCGATCACGAACGCCGCAGCGCCGACATCCTGCGCACCTTCTGGCCCAATGACCACATCACGATGGGGCATGCGCTCTTGTCGGAAAGCCGCGAATTCGAACGGGGAGTGACTGCGGCCGCCAATGCAGCTGTGCAACCCCTGCTCGACCGCTACATCCGCCGCCTTGTCTCGGAACTGGGCGCCAATGGATATGACGGGGATGTGCTCGTCATGAATGGCAATGGCGGGATGGTCAGCTCCTCCCGCGTGGCCTTGGAGGCCGCAAAGACGGTGATGTCTGGCCCGGCCTCTGGAGTCATGGCCGCAGCTTATGTCGGACGCAAAGCCGGACAAGGCAACCTGATCACCTATGACATGGGTGGAACGTCAACCGACGTCGCCTTGATCCGAAATGCCGAACCCTCGGTCTCGAACGAGATCGAGGTCGAGTACGCCATGCCGATCCATGTGCCCATGGTTGATGTCCGCACGGTAGGTGCAGGAGGCGGTTCGATCTCACGCGTGAACCCGGCGGGCCTTCTCGAAGTCGGCCCTGAAAGCGCGGGCGCCACGCCCGGCCCGATCTGTTATGGGCTAGGCGGCACGGAACCCACCATTTCCGATGCCAATCTGCTGCTTGGCCGACTGGACCCTGCACGCCTCAATTCCGTCAAAGGCGGCGTAACGCTTGAACAGGTAAAGGACATCTTTGCAGACCGGCTTGGCAGCAAGCTCGGGCTTTCGCCGACGGAGGCCGCCGAAGCCGTGATCAGGATTGCCAATACCAAGATGGCCGGGGCAATCCGCATGGTGTCGATCTCTCTCGGAGCCGATCCTCGCGATTTTGCGCTGTTTGCCTTTGGCGGCGCGGGGCCGTCGCATGCTTGTGCCCTTGCGCGCGAACTTGGCATTCCTCGCGTTTTGATCCCGTCTCGCCCGGGTATCACCAATGCCATTGGCTGTGTGGTTGCCGATCTGCGACATGATTTCGTCCGCACCATCAACACGCCGCTCAACGCCCTGGACCCCTCCCACCTGCACGGCATCTTCGCGGACCAGGCCAAACAGGGCGAACTGGTCATTTCCAAAGAAAACATCGCCATCTCCGAAGTGCGCCACCTTTATTCGGTCGATATGCAGTTTGTCGGTCAAACGCATCTTCTGCGGGTACCCCTCGAACGCCCCGACATCGACCTAGACACACTACAATCCCTGTTCGAAGCCGCGTATTTCGACCGATTCCATGTGGCTCTCGACAATATCCGCGCCAATGTTGTCAATGTGAACTGCTCGATCATTGGCACTCGCGCCGCGCTTGACCTCTCGGTGCTCCTTGACCCGGCTTTGCGAAAATCCACGCTGGACGAGGCGCAAATCGGCACCCGCCCTGTGTTTTTTGCAGGGACTTGGGTGAATACACCTATCTTCCAGCGCGAACACCTGCCTATCGGCTTTGCCCTCGACGGCCCCGCCATCCTTCAGCAGATGGATACGACCATCCTCATTGAACCGGGCGACCACGCCCAGGGCGACGCGGATGGCAATATCATCGTTCGGATCGGAGACATCTCATGAGCCTTGATCCCATCACCCTCACCGTCATTCAGGCCGGTCTGCAGCAGGTCTGTGATGAGATGGACCTCAGCTTTTCCCGCGCCGCCTTTTCCCCTGTGATCGCCGAAGCCAATGACCGCTCGGACGGGATCTATGCGGCCGAAGACGGCGCCCTGATCGCACAGGGGGCCGGTGGCCTTCCGGTGTTTGTTGGCACGATGCAATACTCCACCCGCACTCTGATCCGAATGATCGACGAGGGCAAAGCTGCAAAGCCCAAGCCCGGCGACATCTATATCGTCAACGACCCATATCTTGGGGGCACGCATCTGATGGATGTGCGATTTGCCCGCCCGTTTTACCGCAATGGCAAGCTCTTTTGCTGGCTTTCCAACACGGGGCACTGGCCGGACACCGGAGGTGTCGTACCCGGAGGTTTCTCTGCCTCGGCAACAGCGGTCGAACAAGAAGGGCTGCGCCTGCCCCCGGTGCGTTTATTCAAAGAGGGCGTTCTGGACGAAGAGATCTTCGCGATCATCTCCTCCAACATAAGGGTGGCCGACCAGAGGATCGGAGACGTCAAGGCACAGGCGGCAGCACTTCTCGTCGGTGAAAAGCGCCTCAACGAATTGCTTGATCGCTACGGGGACGCGGCCGTCTCCGAGGCCATTTCAGAACTTCGCAAGCGTGCTGCCATCCAGATGCGCGCCTTCATCTCCGACATCGCGGACGGGCAATACACCTCGTCGGCCTGGATCGACAGTGATGGCGTGATCAACGATCCTCTGGAAATCCGCCTGCGGATCACCAAGAATGGCGACACGCTTGTCTTCGACTTTGCCGGGTCCAGTCCGCCCTGTCAGGGGCCCATGAACTCGGTTCAGGCCACCACCTACAGCGCAGTCTACCTCGCCATGCGGCATATCTTTCCCGAAGTGCCGATGAGCGCCGGAGCATTTGAGCCTCTGAAAATCACCGGCATCGCGGGCACCTTCCTTGATGCACAATACCCACGCCCTGTGTCGGGCTGCGCGGCCGAGGTCTCGCAACGTATTGCCGAGGCTGTCTTTGCCGCCCTCGTACCCGCCCTGCCCGATCGTGTCACCGCGGCTCCGGCCGGCACCAGCGGCAATTTTGCGCTGGGCGGTCATGATCCCCAACGCGGGCGGGATTTCGTGATGTACCAGATTTCTGGCGGTGGCTATGGCGGCAATGCCGATCACGATGGCCTGTCCAATGGCTGTTCCACCATCGGTATTTCCAAGGCCCCGCCCGTTGAAATCATGGAACAGGCTTTCCCGGTACTTTACCACCGATATGCACTACACGAAGGATCAGGCGGCGCGGGACTGCACCGTGGCGGCTTTGGACTGGACTACGAAGTCGAACTGCGCCGCGGCGCGGCCAAGGCAAGTTTCGTGATGGATCATGGCCGGTTCGGGCCTCAGGGGGTTCTCGGAGGCAAGGATGGCGGCGTGAATACTGTCACGGTTTATCGCGACGGCGCACCCTACACCCCCGAACACCTTTCCAAGGAACAGGATATTCCGCTCGGACCTGGGGATCGGGTTCATGTCCGTACGCCGGGCGGCGGCGGCTATGGCGACCCGTTTGAAAGGTCGGTTGACGATGTTCGAAATGATGTTCGGCTGGGCCGTTACACCCCCGAACAGGCCCGCGACCTGTTCGGAGTGGAATTCACGGGATCGCCGCCCGAGGTCGACAGCCGGGCCACGGCCCGGCTTCGCGGCAAGGCTTAAGCAAACGCCTGCAGTCCGGTCTGTGCGCGGCCGAGGATGAGGGCGTGGACGTCGTGAGTGCCTTCGTAGGTGTTCACGGTTTCCAGGTTGACCATGTGACGGATCACGTGGAAATCGAGGCTGATGCCGTTGCCGCCATGCATGTCGCGCGCGTGGCGGGCGATTTCCAACGCCTTTCCGCAGTTGTTGCGCTTGATGATCGACACCATCTCCGGCGCAGCGTTGGCCTCGTCCATCAACCGGCCCACCCGTAGCGCCGCCTGCAGGCCCAGCGAGATCTCGGTCTGCATGTTGGCCAGCTTGAGCTGGAACAGCTGCGTCTGCGCCAGCGGCTTGTTGAACTGCTTGCGATCCAGCCCGTATTGACGCGCCGCGTGCCAGCAGAACTCGGCCGCGCCCATCGCGCCCCAGGCAATGCCATAGCGCGCCCGGTTCAGACAGCCGAACGGCCCCTTGAGACCCTCGACATTGGGCAGGAGCGCATCGTCAGCCACCGCGACATTGTCCATCACGATCTCACCCGTGATCGAGGCCCGCAACGAGGCCTTGTTCGCGATCTTGGGCGCGCTCAGACCCTTGGCGCCCTTCTCGAGCACGAAGCCGCGGATCTTGTCGCCATGCGCATCCGATTTGGCCCAGACCACGAACACATCCGCGATCGGCGCGTTGGAAATCCACATCTTCGATCCGTTCAGCACATAGCCGCCGTCAACCTTCTTGGCGGTGGTCTTCATGCTGCCGGGATCAGAGCCCGCATCCGGCTCGGTCAGGCCGAAACATCCGATATATTCACCGCTGGCCAGCTTGGGCAGGTATTTTTGACGCTGCTCTTCGCTGCCATAGGCATAGATCGGGTACATCACCAGCGAGCTTTGCACCGACATCATCGAGCGGTAGCCTGAGTCAATCCGCTCAACCTCGCGCGCGACCAGGCCATAGCTCACATAACCCGCGCCAATGCCGCCGTATTCCTCGGGGATCGTGGTGCCCAACAGGCCCATTTCGCCCATTTCACGGAAAATCTCGGGGTCGGTCTGCTCGTTCTCGAACGCCGCCGTCACACGCGGCATCAGCTTTTCATCGCAATAGGCCTTGGCCGCATCACGGATCATCCGCTCGTCTTCAAGCAGCTGACTTTCCAACAGGAAGGGATCTTCCCAGTTGAAGGCATTCAGGTCGGGTTTCGATTGGGGGGCGAG
>NZ_FOTQ01000005.1 GCF_900114635.1 Shimia aestuarii | reverse complement strand
AACTCATCTGAGTAGCGAATTTGCCCTGGCATTTGCGTCTTCCTTTGCTTCCAAAATTACCAAGCAAAGCGTCTACAAATCTAGGGGCACCTCAACCTTCGATGGTCACGAGTATGCACTCGTCCAAACATGGGGTGTAAAGTGGATCGAAGCTGAGGCAGAGGCGCGTGCTATGGGCGGATATCTTGCAGCAATCGACTCTCAGGAAGAGAACGATTTTGTTGTGAGTTTGTTTCGAGATGAAGAATCCGTGTGGCGCCTGAGGGATGAAGGCGAAAGATGGCAAAAGTTCGGACCTTGGATCGGATTGGTACAAAAGAACCAGGATCAAGAACCAGCCGGAGGATGGGTTTGGTCGAACGGTCAGGAGATGACTTATTCAAACTGGTTTTGGCATCAACCCGACAATTATGATGGGGTCGAACACTTTGGCAGGTACAGGCAGTTTTCAGATCAGTTGGGTATCAGGTGGGATGATGCGCGGCAGGATACAACCGCAAAGGGATACGTCGTGGAGTTTGAGTAGCGGTTGCAACCAACTGTGGCTTCCAAATTGGAAATATCAGTTCAACGATCATGAAAAGCACGTGAGACTTTTATAGCCGTATTATTCATCGCAACTCGAGTGCGTCCGTCTTCAGAGTTTTCTGGGGAGGGAGATGGCCAGAGTAGATGAGTCCCTCCGACTGGAAGTACGAATACAGCTGGATGCGGCAACTGAGACGTTTGCAAAACGCGGCGTAGCCGTACCAAAAGACGTGCAGCTTCTTAGGCGCGAAATTGATGCGCCAGACCCGATATCGGCCCAAGGATTTTCGGATGTTGATGGTGCCCTTGAGCTTCCAGGTGGTCTCTTCCACTAAACAACAAAAAAACACAGATTTATTACCCGACGTTGTAACACGCCGAACACCCCGAGCGTAACAGGCCCGAAATCCACCTATAGGTAACTATCTATTTTCAGAAATAGTTTCTGGCAGGGTCACGTTCGGGTGTGTCGTGTAGGGCACCATTTCCTGCTTACGGAAGTTCATAGGCTCGCCGGGAATGGCGCAGGTTTTTGTTTTGGAGTGGGTCCGGGGTATATCCCAAATTCTCCGGCGGATCGGTTTTTTCTTGACCCGAACCAAGTTCGCCTCGTTTCTTGAACTTGTGGAAACCTTGTGGGGCAGAGCGGGTGTTGCTCGGCCCCTGGAGAGCGTTTTGCAGAACCGGTTGGACAGGAGTAGGAAGCGGTACGGCGCGGTTTTGGCGGCGGCTTTTGGCGTTGTTTGCGCATCCCCGGAGGCCCTGGCCGAGGAGCCGGAACAGCGTTTCAGGTTTTATGGCCATTTTTCACCCATGATCCTGACTGCGGACGACGGGGTGTCTCGCGCAACAAACCTTGCGGATTCCTCGAGTTCGGGGGGACGGGTAGGTGTGCGTTTTGCGCAGGCGCTGGACGGGCAGACCACACTGAAGGGCAATTTCGAGGTTTCATTGGGACTGCGCCAGTCGGCCGCGATCAGTCAATTGTACACACCGGCCATGTTTGACTGGAGCAGCCACAGCGTTCGCAAGGCCGAGGCGATTATCGAATCCGAGCGATGGGGCCGGCTGTCCCTTGGTCAGGGGAGTATGGGGTCGGATGGGGTTGCGGAAACGGATTTGTCCGGGACATCGTTGGCAAACTACGTCGGTATCTCGGATATCGCGGGGGGGTATTTCTTCAGAACGGCCTCCGGAACCCTGAGTTCGGTGCGGATTACGGATGTTTTTCCTACCTTTGATGGTGGCCGCTCTGTTCGATTGCGCTGGGACAGCCCGGAGATCCGGTTCGGGGTTTTGGGAGGGCTGCGGTTTGCAGTCTCTATCGGTAAGGAAGATTTCCAGCGCAACGTGACTCTCAACGATGCGCTGCAGGATGCCGGACTGTTTTATCGCAACCAGATCGGCAATGTGACCTTGGCGGGCAGTTTCGGCGTTTCGAATGTCGATGACGGTACGGGCGGGACTGCAGGTCAGGCGGCGGGGTCGTTCAGTCTTTTGCATGGACCAAGCGGACTCAATGCGACCTTCGCCACGGGCAGCCGGGATGGGTTTGGCCATTACGGGTATGTGAAATTGGGTGTGCGGCGCGATTATTTCGGGATCGGGGATACCGCGTTTTCTGTCGATTACTACGAGTCTTTTGACACGGCCGCGACGGGGGGGCGGGGACAGTCCTACGGAATTGGCGTGGTGCAGACGCTGGACAAGCAGGACCTGGAACTCTTCCTAGGATACCGGTTGCATTCATATCTTGGCGGTGGATTGGTGAAGCACAGAGACATCAAAACCGTCAGCTTTGGGCTGCGATGGAAGTTCCGCAAACTGCAACAGCACCGCAGCATTCTTGAAGAATTGTGGCAAGGCTAGGCGAAACAGGCAAATGAGCGCTGGAATCTAGGGCAAAGCCCCTTGCGCTGGCTCAACACGGACTCTAGAAGAACTCAGATTTTTTGATTGCGCGCGGGCCTTCCCCCGCGCGCTGCCACTTATGGGGACTCCTGATGCAGGTTACCGAAACGCTGAACGAAGGTCTGAAGCGCGGCTACAACATTGTTGTGACGGCCGACGAACTGGACGCAAAAGTGAACGAAAAGCTGGCCGAAGCGCAGCCGGAAATCGAAATGAAGGGTTTCCGCAAGGGCAAGGTCCCGATGCCGCTTCTGAAGAAGCAATTCGGCGAACGTCTGCTGGGCGAAGCCATGCAGGAAGCCATCGACGGCGCGATGAACAAGCATTTCGAGGAGTCGGGCGACAAACCGGCTCTGCAGCCGAAAGTCGAAATGAAGAACGGCGAAGAGTGGAAACCGGGCAGCGACGTTGAAGTCGAAATGTCCTATGAAGCGCTGCCCGAAATCCCGGAAGTCGAACTCAAAGGCATCAGCCTTGAGAAAATGGTCGTGAAAGCCGATGACGCCGCCGTGGATGAAGCACTGGGCAATCTCGCGGAAACCGCACAGGATTTCAAAGCGCGCCGCAAGGGCTCGAAAGCCAAGGACGGCGATCAGGTCGTAATGGATTTCGTCGGCAAGGTTGACGGCGAAGCGTTCGAAGGCGGTTCGGCGGAAGATTTCCCGCTGGTGCTGGGTTCGAACCAGTTCATCCCCGGCTTTGAAGAGCAACTGGTTGGCGTGAAGGCCGAGGAAGAAAAAGACGTGACCGTCACCTTCCCGGAAGAGTATCAGGCCGAGCACCTGGCCGGTAAGGAAGCCGTGTTCACCTGCACTATCAAGGAAGTCAAAGAGCCGGTTGCTGCCGAGATCAATGACGAGCTTGCTCAGAAATTCGGTTCCGAAGATCTGGAAGGCCTGAAGGCGCAGATCTCCGAGCGTCTGGAAGCCGAGTATGCCGGTGCTGCCCGCGCGGTGATGAAGCGTGCGCTGCTGGACAAGCTGGACGATCTGGTGTCGTTCGAGCTGCCGCCATCTCTGGTGGAAGCTGAAGCCGGCCAGATCGCGCATCAGCTGTGGCACGAGGAAAACCCGGACGTACAAGGCCACGATCACCCCGAGATCGAGCCCACCGACGAGCACAACAAGCTGGCGGAACGCCGCGTGCGCCTTGGGCTTCTGCTGGCCGATCTGGGCCAGAAAGCAGAGGTTGAGGTGACCGACGCCGAGATGACCCAAGCGATCATGAACCAGGCGCGTCAGTACCCGGGTCAAGAACGTCAGTTCTTTGAATTCGTTCAGCAAAACGCCCAGATGCAGCAGCAGCTGCGCGCGCCGCTTTTCGAAGACAAGGTTGTTGATTACGTGTTCGAACTGGCGGAAGTGGCTGACAAGGAGGTCTCGAAGGAAGACCTGCAGAAGGCCATTGAAGAGCTGGAAGAAGAATAAGTCTGAAACAATCCATCCTTCTGGGTTGGTGGCCCGGAGCCTTTCGGCTCCGGGCTTTTTTCTGTCCTGCGCCGGTGAAATCCCGAAGCGAATTCCCCGCGCATCGATTTCCGGGTTTCGTGTTAGTCTGGCTATGCGCAACAACAGAGGAGGGGCGCATGAGCAAGAAATTGATGGCCGAGTTTTTCGGCACGTTCTGGTTGGTCTTTGGGGGCTGTGGCAGCGCGATTTACGCCGCCGGTGTCGCCGATGTCGGGATTGGCTGGTTGGGAGTCAGCTTTGCCTTTGGCCTGACAGTGATGACGATGGCCTATGCGGTTGGACACATCTCGGGAGGGCATTTCAACCCGGCCGTATCGCTTGGGTTGATGATTGCGGGCCGGTTCGACGGCAAGGAGTTGATCCCGTATTGGGTCGCGCAGGTCGTTGGCGGCTTGGCTGCAGGCATTGTGCTTTACGTGATCGCCTCGGGCGCGGCAGGATTTGAAGGGGCAGGGGGCTTTGCTTCCAACGGCTATGGCGACGCGTCACCGCAGGGCTATGGCATGGTCGCAGGGCTGGTAGCCGAAGTTGTGCTGACAGCGTTCTTCCTTGTCATCATTCTTGGAGCCACGTCGAAAGGCGCGCCCGCCGGGTTTGCACCGATTGCGATTGGCTTGGGATTGACGCTGATCCACTTGATTTCGATCCCGATCACCAACACTTCGGTCAACCCCGCGCGTTCGACTGGCGTCGCGCTTTTTGCTGACGGACCGGCTTTGGCGCAGCTTTGGTTGTTCTGGGTCGCGCCCTTGATCGGGGCCGTGCTTGGTGCGGTTATCTGGAAGGCAATGGATACCGACTAACTGCAGATGACGGGGCGTTCGCGTGACGCCCCGTCAATTTTGCCATGGTGCGTTGGCCTGTTAGGGTTGTCTCTGACAGAGGAGGGCACCATGGGATACACGACTTTCGACAAGAAGAACTACGATGCGTTTCGCGAGAATGATCGCGAGGGGCCGATCCACATGCTGAACCTGATCAAGCTGCGCGAAAAGGCCGAGTATGCAGATGGGCGCGAAGCAAGTGGGGCGGAAGCCTATGCCGCCTATGGGCGCGATAGCGCGCCGGTGTTTCATGCGCTTGGCGGGCGGATCGTGTGGCGGGGCAAGATGGAACAGATTCTGATCGGGCCGGAAAAGCACTGGGATCTTTGTTTTATTGCTGAATATCCGAGCGTTGAGGCCTTTTCTCAGATGCACAAGGTGCCAGAGTATCGCAAGGCGGTCGAGCATCGTCAGGCCGCGGTTGAGGATAGCCGCCTGATCCGCATGATGCCGCAGAGTGTTGGCGAGAATTTCGGGTCGTGAGCTTCAGTGCTTCAGGCCGGTTTCCTTGAGAAGCCCCTTGCGTTTGGCCTCGTAGTAATAACCGCGCGCGTACCACTGAACTGCCTTGTCGTGATCGTAATCGGCCACGATATAGGCACCGCGCAGGTATTTGACGGCGTATTTCAGGTTGGTTTCCGCATCGAGCAGACCCGCGGCGTTGCCGCGATAGCCCATGGTGCGGGCCGTGGGCAGCTGGATCTGCATCAGACCAAGGTTTGGGCCATTGCGCGCCGTGGGGCGGTGGGTGCTTTCCCGCACGATCACACGCTGTACGAGGGAGCGCGGAACCTCGTTTTTGTCGGCGTATTTGTTGATCAGCTTGCGCAATTCAGGCGTTTCGTTGGGATAAAGCGGCGGCTCGCCGCGTTTTCTGTCCTTGCGGGCTTGGCGGCGTTCTCTTCCTCCGCCACAGGCGGCAACGGGCAGGGCAGCGAGCATCAAGAGCATGTTTCGGCGCGTCAGGGTGTCAGGCATGGTCGGTCTCCTGCAATGTCTTCAGCGATTTTTCGAGGGCTGGGGCAGGCAAGGAATACCAGTCGGCGAGGACGGCAAGGCGATGGCGCCAGTCCAGTTTCCTGAGCGCCTGCAAGTGGTTATAGTGCGCCAGCTCGGGGGACCAGTGGCGAAGCGCGTCAGCAATCACGTCAAGCCCGTCCGCGCGGGAGGTGAGGGGGATGTCGAGCAGCCCCTCGGGCCAGAGGATGGCGCCAAGCGTACGATCCGTTCGGGGAGGCACGCCCGCGACAATAGCGCCGCTGGCCAGCGCGTCGGTCCAGCGGGCCGTCACGTATTCTTGAGTTTTGTGGACATAAGCAGCAGGGGAGACGAGGTTGGAAGAGGCCAGCACGAATTTGGCGCGCCGATACCAGCCGAAGAGATGGGCCATCTCGTCTTCTGAGGTGCCCATGGGGGGACGTCCGTGGAAGGAAATACCCCGCGCGGCGCAGTCCGTGGCGGTGTCATCGTCATCCTCCCAGACGGCGGGCTGGCGACCGACCCGCAACAGGTCCAGATCGCGGTCCGGACTGCTGCTGCCCAGGCCCAGAACATCGCTGCCCCACGGCAGGGATTGCGTGGGAAGCCCTGAAGCGGTGGCAAAGGCATCCATGTCATTGGGGCGGGTGACAAACACCTGGTCGAATTGGCCGCGCAGGTCGCGCGGGTTGGCAAGGTCGGTGTGGAAGCTGTCAATGATCCAGACGGCGGCCTTGTCATAACCATCACGCCAACCGGGCGACGTGATGGCGTGCCGCAGGTCGGCAGCCGTCATGGCGATGTAGAGCAGGTGCGGCTTGCCCGAGGAGTGGTGGCGTGTGCGCAGCCGGGCCATTTGCCGGGCCAGCCGGGACGTGTTTTCAGGCGCCCGTATGGCGGTGGCACCGAGTTCGGAACACGCCAGTGAAATTAAATGGTTGATGGGAGCCCAGCCGATATGTGGGCTGACATTGTGCAGGATGACGAGGTCGCTCATGCGCGACACCGGATGATCTGCTTGGGCTGTTTCGGTTCCATTGGTGTGACTGGCACCTTCTGCTCTGACGACGCGTTCCGCCGTTTTGAACCAGTATGAAACAGGATCAGGGAATAAGAAAGGCCATGCCCGGGCAAAGCCGGGCATGGCCCATGATTTCAACACCACTGAGAAGATTACTTCTCTTCGGTTGCCTCTTCTTCGGCCGGAGCGTCTTCGATGATGTCGTCGTCGTCCGATGCGGCAGCACCGATGTCGTCGAACAGTTCAGCGATTTCGAATTCTGCTTCTGCTTCTGCTTCGGCGGCCAGTTCCTGGATCGACTTGCCCGATGCCTGAAGCTCGGCTTCTTCTTCCGAGCGGGCGACGTTCAGTTCGATGGTCACGTCAACCTCGGGGTGCAGGACCACGTGCACGATGTGCAGGCCCAGTTCCTTGATCGGCTGTGCCAGGGCGACCTGTTTCTTGTCGACCGAGAACCCACCTGCGGTGGCAGCGTCAGCAGCGTCACGCGGGGTAACGGAGCCGTAAAGGGCGCCGGCATCCGATGCGGAGCGAATCACGACAAACTGCTGGCCAGCCAGACGTTCGCCAAGTGCTTCGGCTTCTTTCTTGGTTTCCAGGTTGCGTGCTTCGAGCTGGGCTTTCTGGGCTTCGAACGACGCGATGTTGGCGTCCGATGCGGTCAGGGCCTTGCCTTGCGGCAGCAGGAAGTTGCGGGCGTAACCGGGCTTAACGTCGACAACGTCGCCCATTTGGCCGAGCTTGGCCACGCGTTCGAGAAGGATAACTTGCATGTGCTTTCTCCTTACTTGACGGCGTAGGGCAGCAGGGCGAGGAAGCGGGCGCGTTTGATGGCGCGGGCCAGTTCACGCTGCTTCTTGGCCGATACGGCGGTGATACGCGACGGCACGATCTTGCCACGCTCAGAGATGTAGCGCTGAAGCAGTTTCGTGTCTTTGTAGTCGATCTTGGGTGCGTTGTCGCCCGAGAAGGGGCAAACCTTGCGACGGCGGAAAAACGGTTTTGCAGCCATGACTTAGTGTCCTTTCTTCAAGCTGATCAGCGGCGCTCGCGGCGGTCGCCACGGTCGTCACGTTTCTGCATCTGGACCGAGGGGCCTTCGGCGTGCTCGTCGACCTTGATGGTCAGAACGCGCATCACGTCATCATGCAGGCGCATCAGGCGTTCCATTTCCTGAACGGCACCCGAGGGGGCGTCGGTTTTCAGGAAGGCATAGTGGCCTTTGCGGTTCTTGTTGATCTTGTAGGCCATCGTCTTGACACCCCAGTACTCGCTGTCGATGACGTTGCCGCCATTGTCCGACAGAACGGTGCCAAAGTGTTCGATGAGGCTTTCTGCTTGCGCGTTGGACAGATCCTGGCGCGAGATGAAAACATGCTCGTAAAGCGGCATGTGCTCTCCATTCATTTTCAGGCGCATTTCAAAGTGCAGGGCCTTGTCCCTTTCGCGCCCTGCCCACGAGAGACTGCGCGGTTCATGTCATTGCGAAAGGATGGCGCTGTATAGCGGAAATCGGGCGGGGCGCAACCCCGTTGGAAAGATGCGCGGAAAACCCCGAAAATAGGGCGCGCCGCTTGGTGATTTCCCAACTGATGCCCCATTCTTGCCGGAATTGATCGGGATGATGTTTGCAACTGCACGAACACCCGCCAGCAAGGAGATCAGTGGCATGGTTGCGCTGACGAATTTCATGGAAGAAACCCGCTCACGTGTTGCCACGGTTGAAGGCAAGGGTCATTCGATGCCGATCCGTGCCGCGTCCGTGATTTTCGGGTTCGGCTTCATCTGGGCGGGAACGGGCATATGGCTGGTACCGGGGTTGGACATGACTCCGAACGTTCTTCTGGCAAAGATGGGTTTGTCCATCTTGATGGTGACGGCGGGTGTGGGCATGACCCAGATCGCAACGGAAAAACCACGCATGGAACTGCATTTCGATGCGCGCAACCGCCAGCTTCTGGTTTACGAGTCGCTGCCGCGTGGCCGCAAACATGTGACCCGGTCGATCAATTACGAGGATATCGCCCGCGTTGACGTGACCGACACGTTGCTGCAAGTGAAGGACGATCATGGCCGCGAACTGGTTTCGATGCCGCTGGATGGTCCGCATGCCCGACTGGACGCCATCGCGCAGTTGCGCAGCCAGGCTATTTTCCCCGCATAACCTTGGGGAAATTCAAGGTCTCGGCAATGTTCAATTTTCCACAATAGTTGTGGTCTGCTTCGGGGTTGAGTGCGCGTGCGCAGATACGCAAATAGGCGGCGTATCAACACACGCAACTCAACTTGGAGCCTACTCATGAAATCCATTCTTCTTGCCGCCGGATTTGCCGTTGGCGCGACCGCAGGCTTTGCGGCGCCGGTGAAATACGTTCTGGACCCCAGCCACAGCCAGATCATGTTCTCCTACAATCATCTCGGCTACTCGACGACATACGGCATGTTCTCGGGATTTGACGGGGAAATCCTTTTTGACAAGGAAGATCCGGCAAGCTCGGCCGTCAGCGTTTCGATGCCGGTCCAGTCGATGATTACAGGATGGGACGAGCGCTCGGGGCACTTCATGTCCGAAGATTTCTTCGGTGCCAAGGAAGGCGACATGGTGACGTTTTCCTCAACCGCAATCGAGGTGACGGGTGAGACCACCGCCAAGATTACCGGGGACCTGACCATGAATGGTGTCACCAAGCCGGTGGTGCTGGACGCGGTGCTCAACCAGATGGGCGAACACCCGATGGCCAAAAAGGATTGGGCCGGGTTCTCGGCGACGACGTCGGTCGTGCGGAGCGACTTCGGGTTGGGCATGTTCGCCCCCTATGTCAGCGACGAGGTGCAGCTGAATATCTCGATCGAGGCAATGAAAGCGGAGTAAGCTCGCCGCCGAAAGCAAAAAATGGGCCGCCGACAGATGTGTCGGCGGCCTTTTTTGTTTTCAGGAGAGTCAGGAGCCGGCTTCGGACAGGTTCGGCGCGACATCTTCACGTGTGGCGGTCAGGGCGACATGGATCTGAACCGAAAAGCCAAGTGTGGTTTCGTCGGGCATTGTTTCACCGATTCCGAAATCTCGCCGATCGAGAGACACTTGGCCAGACATCTTGGCGCGGTCGCCTTCGAGGGTCAGTTCGAAAGGCAGGGTAACGGGTGTTGTTATTCCTTTGAGCGACAGAGCACCGCGCGCCACATAGTTTTGGTCGTCAGCGAGGATATCCGCGGTGAAGACCGCCACGCCATGAGACCCGGCATCGAGAAAATCGGGACCGAGAGCCTGGTCGGTGACGGATCCGAGTTCAAGGGACGGCATGCCCACCTGTACTCGTACTTCTCCGTGTTGTCCGTCGGGAGCCGTTTCGTCAAACGTGATCTCTGCCGTCCAATCGGCGAAACCTCCGCGAATGTCGCTTCCCATCTGTCGCACGGTGATGTCCAACGAGCCGGAATCCACGCGCCATTGAGATGCAACCTCGGCCAACTGCGGCGTAGGGTCTGTGTGTTCGGTGGGCTGTGTGAAAGCCAAAGTCCCAAGCACACATGCTCCGACCCAAACAGTCAGAGCCGCCAGGAAAGGCGCAACATGTCCCGGTTGCTCCGTGGTCGGAAGCGCGTTGGAGCGCATACCCGGCAACATGCGTTGCAAGGTCTGGTCCTTGTCGATGAAGAAATGCTTTAGCGCTCCGCCAACATGCGCCGCGATGGTCGCGACAAGCACCAGCATGAAAGTGAAGTGCAATCCGCCCATGAGGCTGGCGAAGCTTTCGCTTTTGGGCACAAATGGGAGGGATTGGCCAAAAGGCCACCAAATCGGTGCGAAACCTGTGGTTGCTGCGTGATGCATCCAACCCGTGAGGGGCACAAGCAGCATGGCCCCGTAAAGCACCCAGTGTGCGGTTTCGGCGGCAATGGCCTCGAGGCGCTGGTTGCCGTTCAGGAGCCGGGGGCGGGGTTGGGTGAGGGCCCAGGCAATACGCATGATCGCGACAAGAAAGGCCGTGACGCCGATGGTTTTGTGCAACGAGAAGAGCCACGCCTTGCGGGCCAGCTCGGTTCCGTCGGTATAGGGGGCCTGCGTCGCGTCAATCCCCAGCGCGAGGGCCGAGAGGATCAGAAGGGCGGTCAACCAGTGGAATGTCTTGGTGACGGCACCGAATTTCCGGGTGGTATTGGTCAATGTCATGGCGGTGATCCAAATTGCTGTGTGGCTGCTAGATGGAGGCGCGGCGCGGGCTGGGCAATCGCAGGTACCGCACAGTTGCGGTGCGGACATGCGCAAGGTCGTTGCGCCCCGTCGCCGTGCAGGGTATTCCCGGCGGGACAAGCAATTAGGAGGACCGTCCATGAGCCGAGCATTCGTTTTTCCCGGACAGGGAGCGCAGACCATTGGCATGGGCAAGGCGCTTGCCGAAGCCTACCCGGCAGCGCAGGCCGTGTTTGACGAGGTGGATGACGCCCTCGGGGAAAAGCTGAGTGCACTGATCTGGGAAGGGTCTCAGGACGAACTGACTTTGACGCAGAATGCGCAGCCTGCGCTGATGGCGACGTCGCTGGCGGCAATGAAGGCGCTTGAGGCAGAGGGTGCCGGGATCGAGGCAGCATCCTATGTGGCCGGGCATTCGCTGGGCGAGTATTCCGCGCTGGCGGCAGCGGGGGCGCTGTCGATTTCCGACGCGGCCAAGTTGCTGCGCAAGCGCGGCGAAGCCATGCAGGCGGCTGTGCCTGTGGGGCAGGGAGCCATGGCGGCGCTTCTGGGGCTTGATTTCGACACCGCGCGGGACGTGGCCAATGCGGCTGCAGAAGGCGAGATCTGCCAGGCGGCGAACGACAATGACCCGGGGCAAGTGGTTGTCTCGGGGCACAAGGGGGCCGTGGAGCGTGCAGTGGAACTGGCCAAGGCGCAGGGTGCCAAGCGCGCGGTGTTGTTGCCCGTGAGTGCGCCTTTTCACTGTGCTCTGATGAAGCCGGCGGCAGAGGTCATGGCCGAGGCGCTGGACCAAGTGGAAATCAACGCGCCGGCCGTACCGGTCGTAGCGAATGTCGTGGCCGAGGCCATTGACGATCCGACGACGATCCGCGCGCTTCTGGTGGATCAGATTACCGGGTCGGTGCGCTGGCGCGAATCGGTGATGTGGATGGCCGCGAACGGTGTTACCGAGGCTTGGGAAATTGGTGCGGGCAAGGCCCTTTCGGGAATGATCCGCCGCATTGACCGCTCGATCGCCAGCAAGGCCGTTGGAACGCCGGATGACGTCAAGGCGGCGGTCGAGAGCCTTAACGGGTAATCGACCAGATATTCAGGAATTTCCGCGCCGGTATTCCCTTTTGGGACGAGGTGGGATGAACAAAGGAACAGAACATGTTTGATCTGACAGGAAAGAACGCGCTGGTGACGGGCGCGTCGGGTGGTATTGGCGGCGCGATTGCCAAGGCGCTTCATGCAGCCGGTGCTACGGTTGGGCTTTCTGGTACCCGCGTGGAACCGCTGGAAGCGTTGGCGGCGGAACTGGGTGAGCGGGCCCATGTGTTACCGTGCAACCTGAGCGACGCGGATGCGGTCGACGCCCTGCCCAAGCAGGCGATCGAGGCGATGGGGAGCGTGGATATCCTCGTCAACAACGCCGGGATCACCCGCGACCAGATCTTCATGCGCATGTCGGACGAGGAATGGCAGAGTGTTCTGGATGTGAACCTGACCTCGACCATGCGCCTGTGTCGTGGCGTGATGCGCCCGATGATGAAGGCGCGCTGGGGCCGGATCATCAATATCAGCTCGATCGTTGGCGCCACGGGCAACCCGGGTCAGGCGAACTATGCGGCCTCCAAGGCCGGTATGGTTGGCTTGACCAAGTCGATTGCCTATGAGGTGGCCAGTCGGGGCATTACCGCAAACGCGGTGGCGCCGGGCTTTATTGCGACCGCGATGACCGACAAGCTGAACGATGATCAGAAAGCAAAGATCAACGCCCAGATCCCGGCCGCGCGAATGGGAACGGCGGACGAGATCGCGGCGGCGGTCTTGTACCTGGCCAGCCCTGAAGCGGGTTATGTGACCGGGTCGACCTTGCATGTGAACGGCGGAATGGCCATGTTGTGACGACCGTGCCGTGCCCGCTCAGGGGTGCGGCATGCCACCTTGTTCGAAAGCGTTTGCCTTGCGAGGCGGATGTGTTATAGCGGCACAGATTTTCCCGGGGGTGCCCTTTTCAGGCAGGCTTGGGTTACGCCGGGGAGCCGGACAAAGAACCGCCCGTTTGGGGCAACAACCAGAGCCCACCTTGGGGGTGGGACTTCAACGGGCCCAATGGCCATGAAGAATGAGGAATTGATATGAGCGACGTCGCAGACCGCGTGAAAAAGATCGTTGTGGAGCACCTGGGTGTGGAAGAGGACAAGGTTGTCGAAAACGCCTCGTTCATCGACGATCTGGGCGCAGACAGCCTGGACACCGTGGAACTGGTCATGGCCTTCGAAGAAGAGTTCGGCATCGAGATCCCGGACGACGCAGCAGAGACCATCCAGACCTTTGGCGACGCCGTGAAGTTCATCTCGGAAGCTGCCTAAGTTTCAGACGCTTGCAGAAGCGTTGAAAAGGCCCTTGCCATCAGGCAGGGGCCTTTTTCTTTTGGGCAAGATGGTTCGAATTTGATGCGGTGCCGGAAATGGAACGCATTTCGCCGATTTGGGAATATCTTCTGGTAGTGATAGTCTTTCATGCTCTTGGAGGCGGCTCTTTGTCGGGCGGCCTGATCCTTGGAGGGCAAAATGATCGTTTATCCCACTATCGAATTGCAGGGCGGCAAATGTGTTTCGCTGACACGCGGGCGTCTTGATGAACCGTCCATCTGGCATGTGGACCCGCTGCAAACAGCGCAGGCCTATGCCCGTGCCGGGGTGCCGTTCATTCATGTGACGGACCTTGACGCGGTTGCCGGGGAGGGCAACAACGACGATTTGGTCGCACAGATCGTGCAAAGCGCAAGTACTTCGGTTCAGCTTGGGGGCGGATTTCGGACCCGGCAACGGATCGAGGATTGGATCGACAGGGGGGTGGCGCGTGTCGTCATCAGTACGCTTGCGGTTCAGGACCCGGCACTGGTTCAGGAAATGGCGGTACGCTATCCGGACCAGATCGTTCTGGCGGTTGATATCTACCAAGGCAAGCTGATGACGGAAGGTTGGCGGCAGACCGGCGCGATGGACCCCGCTGACTTTGTCCGTGCTTACGAGGGCGTGCCCTTGGCGGGGGTGATCGTGACGGATATCGACGCCGATATCGGTGATCAGGACGGGCAATTGGCAGTGATTGCCGGAATCGCCGAGGCCACGCCACACCCCGTCATGGCGCGCGGGACCGTGAGGAGCCTGGATGACATCTCGCGCCTGAAATATGTGGCCAATATCAGTGGAACCCTGGTGGGGCGAGCGCTCCATGCAAAGGATATCGATCTTGCCGAAGCGCTTGAGGTTGCGAAACCCATGCCCGAGCCCAAGGCCGAGTTCCAGTAAAGGCGCACGGTCGAACATACGCGGCGCCTCATTCCGCGTGGGGTGCCGTTTCTTGTGGTGGATGCCCGCCCATGGGGCCGGTTGCTCTTGCCCATTGGGGGCGTTGCGGGGTATGAGCAAAAAAAGACTTCTGAGGAAGGGCACATCATATGCGTCGTGTAGTTATTACTGGGCTTGGGCTCGTTACTCCGCTGGCTTGCGGTGTTGAAGAAAGCTGGTCGCGGATCCTGGATGGGCAGTCGGGCGCTGGACCGATTACCCGATTCAACCCGGAGCGGGTCGGCACAAAATACGCCTGCGAAGTTCCGTATGGGGATGGCAGCGATGGCACCTTCAATCCGGATGACTGGATGGAACCCAAGGAGCGCCGCAAGGTCGATGACTTCATCCTCTATGGTGTTGCCGCCGCCACTCAGGCGGTTGAGGATTCGGGCTGGAAGCCCGAGGACACCGAGGGGCGTGAGCGTACTGGTGTGATGATCGGTTCGGGGATCGGCGGCTTGCAGTCGATCGAACAGACAACGCTGTTGATGGCGGAAAAAGGTCCGCGCCGCGTATCGCCTTTCTTTATTCCGGGCGCTCTGATCAATCTGATTTCGGGACAGGTCAGCATCAAGTACGGATTCAAGGGGCCAAACCACGCGGTTGTGACCGCCTGTTCGACCGGGGCGCATGCCATTGGTGATGCGGCACGCCTTATCGCCAGCGATGATGCTGACGTCATGGTGGCCGGTGGCGGCGAAGCGGCGATCTGCGAAATCGGGATTGCCGGTTTCAACGCCTGCAAGGCGCTCAGCACGAAATACGCGGACGAGCCGACCAAGGCCAGCCGACCCTATGACGCGGATCGCGACGGGTTCGTCATGGGCGAAGGCGCGGGTATCGTGGTTCTGGAAGAATACGAACACGCCAAGGCGCGCGGCGCAAAGATTTATGCCGAGGTTCTGGGCTATGGGCTGTCGGGCGACGCCTATCACATCACCGCACCTTCAGAAGATGGCGAAGGTGGTGAACGGTCGATGCGCGCGGCGCTCAAGAAAGCCGGTCTGAAGCCGGAAGATATCGACTATATCAATGCGCATGGGACCTCGACCATGGCGGATGTGATCGAACTTGGCGCGGTGGAGCGCCTGATGGGCGACGCCGCAAGCAAGGTGACCATGTCCTCGACTAAGTCGATGACCGGGCACCTGTTGGGTGCGGCGGGCGCGATCGAAGCGATCTTCTCGATCCTTGCAATCCGCGACCAGGTGGCGCCGCCGACAATCAACCTGGACAACCAGGCGGTCGAGACACCCGTCGACCTGGCGCCCAATGCCAAGCGCGAACGTGAAATCAACGTGGCCCTGTCGAACTCTTTCGGGTTTGGCGGCACCAACGCATCGGTGATCTTCGGAAAGGTCGACTAAATGTGGCGCGCCATTGCCTCGAACGCGATCACGTTGCTGATCGTGACCCTTTTCCTGTTGGGCGGGGTGATCCTGTTCGGGCAGTCGCAATACCGGGCTGAAGGGCCGTTGGAGGAGGCGATCTGTCTGCGGGTGGAACGCGGTTCGAACATGAGTCGGGTGTCGACAAATCTTGAGAACCAGGGCGCAATTCGCAGTGGTACGCTGTTTCGTTTGGGCGCCGAATACTCGGACAAGTCCTCATCGCTCAAGGCGGGCAGCTTCCTGATCCCTGCCGGTGCAACGATGGAAGAGATCACGGAGATCGTAACGCAGGGGGGGGCGAGTACCTGCGGGACCGAGGTGGTCTATCGGGTTGGCGTGACCCGCCAGTCTGTTCAGGTGCGCGAACTCGATCCAGTGACGACCAAATTCGTGGAGGTTGCATCCTTCAACCCCAAGGAAGACGAAGTTCCGACGAGCTACACAGAGGTGCGTAGCCAGCCGGATACCCGGTACCGGATTTCCGTGGCTGAAGGTGTGACCAGCTGGCAGGTGATGGATGCGCTCAATGGCATAGATCTGTTGACCGGCGCGATTGAACGCCCCGAGGAAGGGACTCTTGCGCCGGACAGTTATGAAGTGCGTGCCGGGGATACCCGCGCCAGCGTAATCAAGCGGATGGCGGATGCGCAAGAGGTGTTGCTGGCAGCGGCGTGGGAAGGGCGGTCGCAGGATGTGCCTTTGCAGTCGGCGCAGGACCTTCTCATCCTTGCTTCGATCATCGAAAAAGAGACCGGGGTTCCCGAAGAGCGTCGTCAGGTTGCCAGTGTCTTCGTCAACCGCCTCAAGCGTGGTATGCGTCTCCAGACGGACCCGACAGTGATCTATGGTATCACCAAGGGGGAAGGTGTTCTTGGCCGTGGACTGCGGCAGAGCGAACTGCGGCGCGAGACCCCTTGGAACACGTATGTCATCACCGGCCTGCCGCCCACGCCGATTGCCAACCCAGGCAAGGCAAGCCTTGAAGCGGCGGCGAACCCGGATGATACAAACTTTGTGTTCTTTGTTGCGGATGGCACCGGCGGTCACGCGTTCGCCGAGACGCTGGCGGAGCACAATCGGAACGTCGCAAAATGGCGCCAGATCGAGGCGGAGCGCGCGAACCAGTAAGGCAGGTTGGCTTGGGTCAGTCGATGAGGCTGGTTGTGTAGATCGCTGCAGGACTTGCAAAGTCGGTTGCGGCCGCTGTGTTTGCCGGGGCAATCTGCGCGCTGATCGCCATACAGATCGTTGCAAGGCTCAAGATCAGTGTGGCGCTGCGTGTCAGGTTTTTTGTGCTCGTCATTGGCGCACAAGATTTCACAATTGTGTCTGGAATATGCGACAACTTTGGCCAAATTTAGGCGGATTGGGTGCATCGGCGCTCTTCGAGGTAGCGTTCTGATCATTAACTAATTGAAAATACATGTAATATTGACTTTGCGTTCGGTGTTTGCTAGAACATGTTTACGCTGGAAGACGTGTGAAACGGCTCGTGGGAGAAACCCTGCGGGCCGTTTTTCATGTCGCTTGTGCGGAGGGGTGGACTGCGCATGAGAGGCACCGAGCACATATGACCTTAGAAACTCCGCCTGACGACGCAATTGACCTGAGCCGGCAAATCGGTGGTCTTCGGCAATCCCTGTCCGACATGGCGACGCAACTTCGACATCTTCACGGCGTGGAAGTGTCGCAGGAGCATACCCTTGTCGATGAGATGCAGAGATTGCTGGCCCAGGTACGGGCCTGTGTCCGACTGGCAATTGAAACGGAGATCCGACTGAATGAACGCCACAAAACGAAAGCAGATCGGGGCAGGGCCTGCCCCCTCGATCTCGACACCGCACGATCTTCGATACGGTGCCGATTGGATCGCCTCAGAACCTGCCGAGGTTCAGGCAGCGTTCCTGGATAGTCTGACCGAGGGAGAGCTTCTGGCTCTCCCTTTTTTGTTCGATTTCTGGGCTTTTCCGCACCAGCTTCCGCCGGAAGGTGACTGGAAAACCTGGGTCATCCTTGGAGGGCGCGGAGCAGGTAAGACCCGTGCGGGTGCTGAATGGGTGCGCAGCATGGTCGAGGGATCAGGCCCAAAAGATGCTGGGCGCGCGCGCCGGGTCGCTCTGGTCGGGGAAACAATCGACCAGGTCCGTGAGGTGATGATTTTTGGCGAAAGCGGTATTCTGGCCTGCTCTCCGCCAGATCGGAAACCCGTTTGGGAAGCCGGGCGCAAGCGGTTGGTGTGGCCAAACGGGGCGGTGGCACAGGCGTTCTCGGCCCACGATCCGGAAGGGTTGCGCGGCCCGCAGTTTGATGCGGCGTGGGTGGACGAGATCGCCAAGTGGCGCAACGGGCGTGAGACATGGGACATGCTGCAGTTCGGGCTGCGGCTTGGGGATCATCCGCAACAATGCGTGACCACGACGCCGCGCAACGTGTCGGTGCTCAAGGATTTGCTTAAGGTGACAAGTACGGTTCAGACCACGGCGCCTACCGAGGCCAACCGGGCCTATCTTGCCGAGAGCTTCCTAGAGGAGGTTCGGGCGCGCTACGAGGGTACGCAGCTTGGCCGACAGGAACTGGACGGAGTGTTGCTGGAGGATCTTGAGGGCGCCTTGTGGAAACGCGAGATGATCGATGCCCACAGGCTTGCGAAGGCACCGGAGCTGGATCGGATTGTTGTGGCGGTTGACCCGCCCGTGACTGGGCATTCCAAGTCCGACGAATGCGGGATCGTGGTTGTCGGGGCCAATATGCGGGGACCGGTTCAGGATTGGAAGGCGGTTGTTCTTGAGGATGCAACCGTGCGGGCGGCTAGCCCTGAAGGCTGGGCCAGTGTTGCGATCGCAGCTATGGAAAGTTGGGGGGCGGACAAGCTGGTTGCAGAGGTCAATCAGGGCGGAGATCTTGTACAATCGGTGATCCGGCAGATCGACCCGCTTGTCCCGTTCAAGGCGGTACGTGCATCGCGTGGCAAGGCGGCGCGGGCCGAGCCGGTGGCGGCGCTTTACGAATTGGGCCGGGTCAGTCATCTGGGCGGGCTGAATGTGCTTGAAGACCAGATGTGTGCCATGACCTTGCAGGGGTATGAAGGTAGCGGAAGCCCCGACCGGGTGGACGCTCTTGTCTGGGCTTTGACGGAACTGATCATCGAGCCATCCGCCACTTGGCGTGCGCCCCGCTTTCGGGCGATTTGATCGAGGCAACGGGCACCGCGCGGTGCCCAAGCCGCATCTTAAGACCGCTCTGCGATAACGTTTCCAGTCCAAGGCGGACACAGGAATTGGCGCGGGTTTCCAAGTTGGAAATCGGGGGCGCAGGTAGCTTGGGAGCATCAGACGATGGTATTTGATTTCTTGCGGCGGGGGACCAAGGACGTGCCCGAGCAGAAGGCGAGCGCAACCGGACCCGTCGTGGCCTGGCAGAGCGCCGGGCGCGTCGCCTGGAGCCCGCGCGACACCGTTTCGCTGACGCGGACAGGGTTTGCCGGAAACCCGGTCGGGTATCGTTCCGTCAAGCTGATCGCCGAGGCCGCATCGGCGCTTCCGCTAGTGTTGCAGGATGCGCAGCAGAGGTTCGAAACGCATCCGATCCTGTCACTGATTCAGTCGCCGAATGCAATCCAAGGCCGCGCAGAGCTTTTCGAGGCGTTGTTTGGGCAACTTCTGCTGTCCGGCAATGCATATCTTGAAGCGGTTGGGGCCGATCAAGGTCTACCGTTGGAACTGCACGTACTGCGCTCGGATCGGATGAGTGTGGTGCCGGGCGCGGATGGCTGGCCGGTCGCTTATGAATATGCTGTGGGTGTACGCAAGCACCGCTTTGACGCGCGTGGCATGTCGCCGGTCTGCCATATCAAAAACTTCCACCCGCAGGACGATCATTATGGGTTTTCACCTATGCAGGCTGCGGCAATGGCGCTTGATGTGCACAACAGTGCGTCGCGCTGGTCCAAAGCGCTGCTCGACAATGCCGCACGTCCGTCCGGCGCGATCGTTTACAAGGGCAATGATGGGCAGGGAAGCCTGAGCACCGATCAATATGACCGGCTGGTGGGTGAAATGGAGAGCCACCATCAGGGTGCGCGCAATGCGGGACGACCGATGCTGCTGGAAGGCGGGTTGGACTGGAAACCAATGGGGTTCTCACCCAGCGATATGGAATTCCAGAAAACCAAAGAAGCTGCAGCGCGCGAGATCGCTTTGGCGTTTGGGGTGCCTCCGATGCTGCTTGGTATTCAGGGCGACGCGACTTACGCAAACTACCAGGAAGCCAACCGCGCCTTTTATCGGTTGACGGTGCTGCCGCTGGCCACGCGGGTCACAGCGGCAGTTGGGGCATGGTTGTCGGATTTTGTTGGGGAGAGTGTCGTGCTGAAGCCCGACCTGGATCAGGTGCCGGCGCTGTCTGCCGAACGGGATGCGCAATGGGCACGGGTGGCAAATGCCGGCTTTCTGACAGTTGCGGAAAAGCGCGCCCTGCTTGGTTTGCCCGCAGAGGCAGATGGGGACTTGGATGGGTGAAAAGCGATATGGGTTCGAGACATTTGATTGTGCCCCGGCGTTGCGGCTGGAAGCGCATGAGCGGGTGGCGAAATTGCAGTTCGACGGATTGAACCGCCGACTCGACAAGATCGAGGCGTTGATGGAGCGGTTGGAAAAACGGCTTTGGTTGACTGTCTACGGGGTGGTCGGTGTGATCCTTGCGCAGGCGTTTCAGTCGCTATTGAGTGCCGTGCCCTAGGGAACAAATGAAAGGGGTTAGGATGGAATTCGCGAATGTTCTGGAGCGCAAATTCGCGCGGTTTGGGGACGGCTTGAACGTAGAAGACGGAACCGTGATCGAAGGTTATGCCTCACTTTTTGGGTCCGTGGATCAGGGCGGTGACATCGTGCAGAAGGGCGCATATGCAAGTTCACTTGCGGCGCTAAGCAAGTCAGGGCGCAGCGTGAAGATGTTGTGGCAGCACGATCCGGCCCAACCAATCGGCATTTGGGACGAAGTGCGCGAAGACGCGCGCGGACTTTGGGTCAAGGGGAGGCTCTTAACCGATGTGGATAAAGGACGCGAGGCCGCCAAGCTGATCGGGGCAGGGGCGATCGACGGGCTGTCGATAGGCTATCGAACGTTGAAGGCCACGAAAAATGACAAGGGCCAGCGGCTCTTGAAGGAACTGGAGCTGTGGGAAGTGTCGCTCGTGACATTCCCGATGTTGCCCAGTGCGCGGGTGGCGGCCAAGGGGGAAGCCCCTGACATGGATGCCGCTTTGCGTGAATTGGCGGCGACCATTCAGGGCGCCCGCCGGGAGCTGGCGCGCTTCTAGCGCCGGCAGAAACTCAACTGAGGATCTGTGGATGAGTAAGACCGAGACGAAGGCTCGGGCCGGGGAAGATGTGTCTCCGGTAGCCGAGGTGAAGTCTGCCGTGGCGGGTTTCATGAGCGACTTCAAAGACTTCTCTAGCGAAATTGATGACCGACTGAAGAAACAGGAAGATCGAATGACCAAGATTGAACGTAAATCTCTTGTTGCAGCGCGCCCGGTTCTGGCGGCGGCAACCGATTTTGACGCCCCGCACCAGAAGGCTTTCAACGCCTATCTGCGTTCAGGCGAGGATGATGGGCTGCGTGGCCTTGAGCTGGACAGCAAGTCGATGTCGACGGCGGTGAATGGCGACGGCGGATACTTGGTCGACCCGCAGACGGCAGAGTCGATCAAGTCGGTGCTGAATGCCACGGCTTCGATCCGTGCGATTGCGAATGTGGTCAACGTCGAGGCTGGATCGTTTGATGTTCTGATCGACTCGACAGAAGCGGGGGCTGGCTGGGCCGATGAAACCTCGGCGACGGGTGAAACAGGCACGCCGACCATCGAGCGGATCACCATTCCGCTGCACGAACTCAGTGCGCTGCCGAAGGCATCGCAGCGTCTTCTGGATGACAGTGCATTTGACATCGAGGCCTGGCTTGCAGGTCGCATTGCGGACAAATTTGCTCGCGCCGAGGCGGCCGCATTCATCAATGGTGACGGTGTCGACAAACCGACCGGTATTCTAAACCACGCGGCGGTGGACAATGACGTCTGGACCTGGGGCAACATCGGTTATGTCCCGACGGGTGTGGATGGCGATTTCAATGGCGGAGATGCCATTATCGACCTCGTTTATGCGCTGGGGGCCCAGTATCGCGCTAGCGGCACCTTCGTGATGAATTCCAAGACGGCGGGCGCAGTGCGCAAACTCAAGGATGGCGACGGCCGCTTCCTGTGGTCGGATGGGCTTGCCGCCGGTGAACCGGCGCGCCTTCTGGGCTATCCGGTGCTGATTGCGGAAGACATGCCGGACATTGCGTCGGGTGCCGACGCGATCGCCTTTGGAGACTTCAACGCAGGTTACACGGTGGCCGAACGCCCGGACCTGCGGGTGCTGCGGGATCCGTTCAGCGCCAAGCCGCATGTGTTGTTCTATGCGACCAAGCGCATTGGTGGCAATGTGAGCGATTTTGCCGCGATCAAGCTTCTGCGGTTCTCGGTCTCCTAACGGATCGAGGAAACAAAGGCGGGACACCGCCTTTGTTCGGGCGCGCGCCAGTTATCTTGCGTTGTCTAGCCGTTCCCCTCCGTTCGAGCGACGTGAGGGCGCGCGCCCAGCCTGTTGAGAGGGTGGATTATTGGAGTTTTCCATGATGTTAGTCGAAGAGACCTCGGTGCCGCCGTCGGCCCTGCCGGTCGATGAGTTCAAGGCCCATCTGCGGTTGGGCAGTGGATTTTCCGATGAAAGCCTTCAGGACAGCGTTCTGGAAAGCTTTTTACTGGCGGCAATGAGCGCTGTGGAGGCGCGTACCGGAAAGGTTCTGATTGCAAGACGATTTTCCTGGCTGCTGAGTGGGTGGCGCACTGCGCAGGCTCAGGGGCTTCCGGTGTCACCGGTGTCTACAATCGAAAGCGTCGCGTTGATCGATCGACAAGGGGACGCGGTCACGGTTGCCCCAAGTGCTTATCGTTTGGTGCAGGATGCTCAACAGCCGACACTGCGTCCTGTTGGAACGTGCCTGCCGACCATTCCAATGGATGGAAGCGTGTCGATTGTATTCTTTGCCGGGTTTGGTTCGGCATGGGGAGATCAACCGTCGGATCTCGCTCAAGCGGTTTTCCTGCTCGCGGCGCATTACTACGAATACCGACATGAGACCTCGCTTCAGAGTGGCTGCATGCCGTTTGGAGTGACGAGCCTGCTGGAGCGCTATCGCCCCGTGCGCATGCATATGGGGGCAGGGCTATGAAACGGGTTTCTCTGAGCCGGAAACTCACTCTGGAAACACGCAGCAGCCTTCCGGATGGCGCCGGCGGCACCGTGGAGGCCTGGACGCAGGAAGGAGTTCTCTGGGGCGATGTGCAGGTGCGGACTGCGCGTGTGCGCAACGCGGCTGAAACTGCTTTTTCGACCGTGGGATACCGCATTTTCGTGCGGGCAGCCCCTTCAGGACAGCCATCGCGCCCGGAGGCGGGACAGCGCCTTCGCGAAGGAGCCCGCGTGTTCCGTATCGAAAGCGTCGCAGAGTGGGATCCCGACGGCCGCTATCTGGTTTGCAACGCCAAAGAGGAGCGTGTGGCATGAGTTATGCAATTGCGGCGGCCCTTCAGACCGCGGTTTTTCAGGCCTTGGCGACGGACGTCGCGCTGTCTTCGCTCATTGGGGGCGCCGTCTATGACGAGCTTCCAGAGGGGATTGCGCCCGATACCTATGTCATTCTCGGGGCGGAAACGACGCTGGATCGCTCGGATGCGGACGGAGATGGCGCCGAACATCGGCTCATTGTGTCGGTATTTTCCAGTGCTGGTGGCTTTTCCCAAGGAAAACAGGCGGCTGCGGCAGTCAGCGATGTGCTGCACCGCGCTGACTTGACCTTGTCGCGGGGCAGGATGGTTTTCATGACATTCGAAAAGGCAGTGGCCAAACGGGACACGGTGTCCGGGCTACGTCGCATCGACCTGAAGTTCCGCGCGCGCGTGGAAGACGATTTGATTTCTTAAATGGAGGCGCATCATGGGTGCACAGAATGGCAAGGATCTTTTGATCAAAGTGGATCTGACCGGGGACGGCCAGTTCGAGACGATTGCGGGGCTTCGGGCAACCCGGATCAGCTTTAACGCGGAAAGCGTGGACGTGACCTCGCTGGAGAGCCAGGGAGGCTGGCGAGAACTGCTCAGTGGCGCAGGTGTGAAATCGGCGTCGATTTCCGGGTCGGGTGTTTTCAAGGACGCCAGCACGGACGAACGGGCACGCCAGATTTTCTTTGATGGTGAGACACCTGATTTTCAAGTCATCATCCCCGATTTCGGGATCGTGGAAGGCCCGTTTCAGGTTGCGTCTGTTGAGTATTCGGGCACGCATAACGGCGAAGCCACGTACGAACTCTCGCTGGCTTCCGCTGGCGCGCTTACGTTCGTGGCGCTTTGACATGGCCAATCCGTGGGCAGGTGAGGTCGAGCTCGTTATCGATGGTCGGCCGCATGTACTCAAGCTGACGTTGGGCGCGTTGGCAGAATTGGAAGACGGCTTAAAAAGCGGAACGCTTGTCGAACTGGTCGAGCGGTTCGAAACCGGCGCGTTTTCCTCTCGCGATGTGCTGACGCTGATCTTGGCGGGACTTCGGGGTGGCGGATGGCGCGGCCATGCGGATGCCTTGGTGAGCGTCGACATTGAAGGGGGCGCGCTGCATGCGGCAAAAGTCGCCGCCGAGTTGCTCGCGCGTGCCTTTGTCGTTCCGGGAGAAGTGTCTTCATGAGCGGGTTTGACTGGCCCCGCCTCATGAGGGCCGCGTTCGGGGGGCTGAGAATGCCCCCAGAACAATTCTGGGCGCTCACCCCAGCCGAGCTGGCGCTTTTGCTGGGGCAGGAAGGTGGGCTGGCTCCGATGAACAGAAGCGGTCTCGACAAGCTGTTGAGTGCCTATCCCGATCAAGCAAAGGGAATTCGAGATGACGGAAATTGAAGGATTGGACGAACTAGAGGCGCAGGTCGATGCGCTTGAGGTCAGTCTTGGGCAGACCACGGCAGTTGCCGCCGGGTTCGACACGGAGTTGAAGCGGATGCGTGATGCCCTGTCTGCGACGGGACAAGACGTGGCGACCCTTGAAAAAGGCATCGGGCGCGGCTTGCGCAAGGCATTTGATGGCCTGGTGTTTGACGGGATGAAGTTGTCGGATGCGCTCGAAACCGTCGCAGGGTCGATGATCGATGCCACCTACCGAGCGGCGCTGACACCTGTAACAGACCAGCTGGGCGGAGTTATCGCGGGCGGAGTCAGCAATCTGATTGAAGGCCTTCTTCCGTTCGCCAACGGTGCCGGGTTCGCTCAGGGGCGTGTAATGCCTTTCGCGAAGGGCGGGATCGTTTCGGGCCCAACCACGTTTCCGATGCGCGGTGGCGTTGGACTGATGGGGGAGGCAGGTCCCGAGGCGATCATGCCCCTGAGCAGGGGTCCCGATGGTCGTCTCGGTGTTCAGGCAGGCGGCGGGAGGGCTGTCAATGTCGTGATGAACATCACGACGCCGGATGTTGAGGGGTTCCGGCGTTCTCAGGGGCAAATCGCGGCCCAGATGAATCGCGTCCTGTCTCGCGGTCAACGCAACGGCTGAAAAAGGGGGATGAAACATGGTATTTCATGAAGTGAGGTTTCCGGCAAACCTGAGTTTTGGCTCCATTGGTGGACCGGAAAGACGTACAGATGTCGTGACGCTGGCCAATGGGTTCGAGGAGCGCAACACGGCCTGGGCGCATTCGCGCCGCCGCTACGACGCCGGCGTCGGTGTCAAATCGCTGGACGATATCGAGGTACTGATTGCCTTTTTCGAAGCCCGTCGAGGTCAACTACACGGGTTTCGTTGGAAGGATTGGTCTGACTTCAAGTCCTGTAAACCGTCTGATACGCCGGACTATCGTGATCAGATCATTGCGCGGGGAGATGACGCAACCAAGACATTTGCACTCGTGAAAAACTACCGCTCGGGTGCCTTTTCCTATCAACGCCCGATTGCCAAACCGGTTTCCGGGACGGTTCGGGTTGGTCTCGCCGGGGATGAACTTAGGGAAGGCGTGCATTTCGAAGTCGAGGTCGATACCGGGCTCGTTCATCTTCGTGAGCCGCCCGGCTTGGAAACCGAGATTACGGCAGGGTTCGAGTTCGATGTTCCGGTCCGCTTCGATACGGACCGCATTCAGACCAGCGTTGCCAGTTTCAGAGCAGGTGATGTACCGAATGTTCCGGTCGTCGAGGTGCGTGTGTGATGGCGTTTCAAAAAGCTTTGCAAGCACACCTGCAAACGGGGCTCACCACCGTGGCGCGTGCCTGGGGCGTGATACGTCGCGACGGCGCACGTCTAGGGTTCACGGATCATGATTGCGCGCTTGAGTTCGAAGGGTTCACGTTTCGCGCTGACAGTGGGTTGACCGCGATGTCTCTGGAGCAGAGCACAGGTTTGTCCATCGACAATACCGAGGCTCTTGGCGTGTTGAGTGCTATGACGGTTCGCGAAGAGGACATCCTCGCGGGGCGGTATGATGGCGCCGAAGTCGTCGCGTGGATTGTAAACTGGGCCGATGTTAGCCAGCGAAGCATTCTTTTTCGCGGTACGATTGGGGCGTTGCATCGTGCCGGCGGAGCATTTCGGGCCGAATTGCGCGGACTGTCCGAAGCATTGAACCAGCCGATCGGACGTGTTTACCAGAAGCCGTGTTCCGCGGTGTTGGGGGATTCCCAGTGCAGGTTTGACATTGATACTTCAGGTTATTCAACCGCGCTCCCGGTTGACGTTGTTGACGGGAGCCGTGTGTTTGAGTGGCATTCGCTCGTGGATTTCGAACCCGGTTGGTTCAGCAAAGGCCTTTTGCGGATGGAAACCGGCGCTGCCTCAGGCCTGACCGGTGTCATCAAGCGCGACTATGTGAGGGATACCGGCGAACGGATCATCGAGCTTTGGGAACCTTTGGGCGCAAAGCCTGTTTCCGGCGACACACTCAAGCTTGTTGCCGGATGTGACAAGCGTTTTAACACCTGCCGGTTCAAATTCGGAAACGCACTCAACTTTCAGGGTTTTCCGGATATTCCCGGTGAAGATTGGATGGCGAGCTACCCCAAATCAGATGGCACAGCCTCTGGTGGGAGTCGCCGCAGATGATGGTATCGCGTAAGGAAGTCGTGCGTGCAGCGCGCGCATGGATCGGAACGCCCTATGTTCATCAGGCGAGTTGTCGGGGCGCCGGAACCGATTGCCTTGGTCTGGTTCGGGGTGTTTGGCGGGAACTATTTCATGGTGAGCCGGAGATCATCCCCAACTATAGCCGTGACTGGTCGGAAGCCGAGGGTCGAGAAGAGTTGTGGACTAGCGCGCGCCGGCACCTGACGGAAAAACCGCGTGAAAGCTTGGCTTTGGGGGACGTGATCCTATTCCGAATGAAAGAAGGCTGTGTGGCCAAGCATTTGGGGATTGTCACGCAAACTGGTCCGTCGGCATGCTTTACACATGCATATTCCGGGCATTCGGTCATCGAGAGCCCTCTCAGCGCCCCTTGGCGCAAGCGTATTGTTGCGCTTTTTGAATTTCCCAGGAGTTGAATAATGGCGACTGTTGTGTTGGCTGCAGCCGGGGCTGCAATTGGTGGTACTTTGGGCGGTGGTGTCGCTGGCGTTTCGGCGATTGCACTGGGCCGGTTGGCTGGCGCGAGCGCCGGGCGACTTGTTGATCAAAGAATCCTGGGATCCGGTGCCAAGACCGTCGAAACCGGTCGGGTGGACCGCTTTCGGATATCGGGATCGGCTGAGGGCGCGACACAATCCCGGATATTTGGACGTATGCGTGTTGCTGGGCAGGTGATCTGGGCAAGTCGCTTCGAAGAAATGCAGTCCGTCAGCGGAGGTGGAAAGGGTGCGCCGGCGAAACCCAAGACACGGACGTACAGTTATTCGGTGTCCATGGCGCTAGCGCTTTGCGAGGGTGAAATTCAGCGCGTTGGGCGTATCTGGGCTGACGGCATTGAGATTTCTCCAGATGACCTGAATATGCGCGTTTACAAGGGCGATATGGATCAGCAGCCTGACCCGAAGATGGAAGCTATCGAGGGCGCGGGAGCGGTCCCTTCGTATCGTGGGACAGCCTATGTTGTGCTGGAGGACTTGCCCTTGGAGCAATTTGGCAACCGCGTTCCTCAATTCAGCTTTGAAGTTATTCGTGGCACCCCGCAAGATGTCGGGGACGCGGTCTCAGACATGGCTCGGAGCGTGAATGCCGTCGCCTTGATGCCGGGGTCGGGAGAGTATGCTTTGGCAACTACGCCCGTAAGAATTCGCGGAGATTTGGCGGAATTCCGTACGGTGAATGAACATTCTCCATCAGGGAAAACCGACTTTGTTTCTTCTGTTGATGCATTGCGTGATGAGCTTCCCAACTGTGGAGCGGTGTCGCTTGTTGTCAGCTGGTTTGGAGATGACCTTCGAGTCGGTGAGTGTCAGTTGCGCCCAAAAGTCGAGCAAAAAGATGCTGACGCGAAGGAGATGCCCTGGCGTGTTAGTGGATTGACCCGCGAGTCGGCGCAGCAGATTCCCCGCAAGGACGGCATGCCCGTATACGGGGGAACACCCTGTGACCAATCAGTCCGGGATGCGATCCGGCATCTCCAAGGTAACGGATTACAGGTGATGTTCTATCCCTTTATCCTAATGGAACAGTTGGAGGGGAACGGTCTGCCGAATCCTTGGGACGGCGAGGATAACCAACCTGTTCTGCCCTGGCGCGGGCGCATCACGCTTTCTGCAGCGCATGGGCGAGACGGTTCTCCTTCTGGAAGCGACGTGGCGGATCAGGAAGTTGCAAGCTTCTTTGGAACAGCGAGCGCTGCTGATTTCACCGTCGGCGAAAATGGCGTGGAATACAATGGACCGGAAGAATGGAGCTATCGGCGCTTCATATTGCATAATGCGGCATTGTGCGCGTCAGCTGGCGGTGTAGATGCGTTTTGCATTGGTTCGGAAATGCGTGGGCTGACGCAGATTATCGGGCAGCACGGATTCCCGGCTGTGCAGGCGCTGATCACTCTTGCAGCTGAAGTACGGCAGTTGCTGGGTGCTGAAACCAAGATCGGGTACGCGGCAGACTGGAGTGAATACTTCGGTTATCAACCTGACGACGGTTCCGGCGACGTCTATTTTCACCTCGACCCACTGTGGTCCGATGCCAACATAGATTTCGTCGGCATCGACAATTATGTACCGCTGTCTGACTGGCGCGATGGAAAAGACCATCTGGATGCGGCGGAATGGCGGTCGATCTATGATCCAGAGTATTTGAAGGCGAACATCGAGGGGGGGGAGGGCTATGATTGGTATTACCATTCAGACGAGGCGCGTTTCGCGCAGCGCCGAACCGCGATTTCCGACGGAACTCATGATGAACCATGGGTGTTTCGCTACAAGGATATCCGAAACTGGTGGTCGCATTCTCACCATGATCGCATCGGTGGAATTCGATCCGTGGAATCCACACCCTGGGTGCCGGGTAGCAAACCCGTCTGGTTCACTGAAATCGGATGTGGTGCGATCAACAAGGGAACCAATCAGCCGAATAAGTTTGTTGACCCGAAGTCCTCGGAGTCGTCGGTGCCTTGGTTTTCGAATGGGGCAAGGGACGATTTCATTCAACAACGATATCTTCAAGTGATGCGCAGTTACTGGGAAGATGAAGAAAACAACCCAGTATCGGCTGAGTATCAAGGTCGGATGATCGATGTCTCTCGCATGTTTGTCTGGGCTTGGGATACGCGCCCTTTCCCCAGCTTTCCAAATAACAAGAGTGTCTGGGATGACGGCGAAAACTACAAAACGGGGCATTGGATTACTGGGCGGAGCTCAAACAGAACGCTTGAAAGCGTGGTGTCAGAAATATGCGAACGTTCTGGCATGACGTATTTTGATGCGTCCCAGTTGGAAGGCGTGGTACGCGGATATGTTGAGGAAAATGTCGCCGATGCCCGTGCCATGTTGCAGCCTTTGATGCTGTGCCACGGTTTTGATGCGGTTGAGCGGGACGGCGTTTTGAATTTCGTGATGCGTGGTCGCAATGAGATCGTCGAGGTTGAGAGGAACCAACTGGCGGAGACTGGAGAACTTGGTGCCGTGGTCGAAAAAACACGAGAGGCTCAGGGGTTGGAGACCGGCCGTGTCAGGTTAGGGTTCATCGAGGCGGGAAGTGATTTTGCAACGGTTTCCGAAGAGGCGATCTCGCCCGATGAGGCGACGACTGCTGTCTCCGTCAGCGAATTCCCCATCAGCATGTCTCGTTCTGAAGGTCGTCTTGTCGCCGAACGATGGATCGCGGAGGCCGCGCAGGCAAAAGAAAGTATCAGGTTGGCACTGCCGCCTTCGAAGTTCGGCCTGGGTGCGGGGGATGTTATCTCGATTTCGTCGGAAGAGGGGGTCGATAACACATTTCGGATCGATAACGTCGATTTTGGTGAAATGCAGATTGTTGATGCCACGACAATTGAGCAGACATTGTACCAGATGGCGATGTTGGATGACGATCTTCCACAAAGTTCGGTCTTCGTGCCTCCAACACCGGCGCTTTCGCTGTTTCTTGATTTGCCCCTTATGACGGGTGACGAGGTCCCCCATGCGCCGCATGTTGCGGTAACAGGCAAACCTTGGACTGGTTCCGTCGCAGTGTATGAGTCTTCGGTTGAATCAAACTATCGGCTGAATTCTATTGTGAATTCGCGTTCGATTATTGGTGTCACGCAGACAGCAATGTTCGCCGCGAGGCCCGGGTTGTTGGATCGTGGCGATGGCCTACAAGTCAAACTCACAAGCGGTGCGTTGGAGAGCATTCCACTTGAGCAGTTGTTAAGTGGCGGCAATCTAGCGGCAATTGGAGATGGTTCCACGGACAATTGGGAAGTGTTTCAGTTTCAAGTCGCAGAGCTGGTCGACACCGACACCTTTCGTCTTTCAGTGCGGCTTAGGGGGCAACTCGGATCAGATGTCAGGATGCCAGATGTTTGGCCAGCAGGGAGTTGGTTCGTAATGCTTGACGGGAACCCGCGCCAGCTCGATCTTCCAACGTCCTCGCGAAATGTCGCACATCACTATCGTGTAGGTCCGGCGGGGCGTTCGATGGAAGACAGTTCGTATTCCCACCACATTAAGGCGTTCTCGGGAAATGGTTTGAAACCCTATGCGCCCGTTCACTTGCACTGTGCAACAAATGCAAATGGCGAAAAAAGCTTTTCCTGGATACGGCGTACTCGGATCATGGGTGACAGCTGGGACGGCCTTGAAGTGCCCTTGGGCGAAGAAATCGAAAGCTATCTCGTGAGGGTTCTCAAGGATAATCGCGTTGTCAGAGAAGACGTCATTTCTTCGCCCAAATGGGTCTACAGCGCCGCGGATCAATCTGTAGACGGGTGCACTGGCGGTTTTACTTTTCAGGTCGCGCAGATTTCCGCACATTTCGGAGCCGGTGGGTTCGGTTCGTTGGGGGTTGAATAGATGCGTGACGTGCTGCCGGGCGATGTCGTTTCTGTCGCCCGGTTGCTGCTCGCGGTTTCGGGTGAGGAGCGCGCGCAGTGTTGTCGTAGGATAATGCTGCAAGCAGAAGCCGCTCATCAATACTTCAATCGATTTGGCAAGTCACATCCGATGTGGGGCAATGGCTCCTTGTGCAGTGCAGTTGCGCGGTTTCATCTTCCACCGGAGCCGAGTTTCTCGGACCGTGAATATCGAAGGTGCCATTTGGTGGTGCTGAATGAGCTCGAAGGTCACTGTCTGTCGCCGAAACCAAGTCGTGCGCCCGAATAGAGATGCAGGAGGAAGGCTCTTTGACGCCACCAACAAGGCGATGACAACGAGCATTGAAGGTTTGCCTATTGGGCAATTCGCGCTGAAAGTTTCTTGCTTTTTCGGGTATTCGAAGCCGTGATCTTTACCATTCCGGGTTTGAATTTGCAGGACATGCGCTATCTGTAGTACTCTGGACACAAAGGAGAGTGCAGTTCATGGCCGAAAAACGCGCAGTGTTGACTGAGTTGGATCCCGTTTGGCAACGCATCACGGAAGAAGCCCAAACAGCAGTTCGAGAAGAGCCGCTGATGGGTGGCCTGATCCACGCGTGTGTGCTGCATCACAAATCAATTGAAAGGGCGTTGAGCTATCGGTTCGCAGCCAAGCTTTCTTCCAATGAAATGTCGATGGTGATCTTGCGGGAGATTGGAGACGAGGCGTTTGCGTGTGACCCATATCTTGCTGAAGCCGCGCGGGCGGACCTCATGGCCGTATTCGAGAGGGATCCGGCCTGTCATAGGCTTTTGCAACCAATTCTGTTTTTTAAAGGCTATCAGGCGATGCAGGCCTACCGGATCGGTCATTGGCTTTGGAAGCAGGGGAGACATGACCTCTCCTACTTTATCCAGATGCGCACGTCGGAGATTTTTGGCATTGATATCCATCCCGCTGCGCGCATCGGCAAAGGGATCATGATCGACCACGCCCATTCGATCGTCATCGGAGAGACTGCAGTGGTCGGGGACAATGTTTCCATGCTGCATTCGGTCACACTTGGTGGTACAGGCAAGGAAGAAGAGGATCGTCACCCCAAGATTGGTGACGGTGTTCTAATCGGGGCAGGCGCCAAAGTTTTGGGCAATATTAAGATCGGTCATTGCAGCCGCATCGCTGCCGGTTCAGTTGTGCTTGAAGATGTCCCACCTTGTTCGACGGTTGCCGGTGTGCCGGCAAAGATTGTGGGCGAAGCCGGGTGTCCGCAGCCTTCCATCGAGATGGATCAAATTCTGAAAAGCTGATTATTCAGCGAATTGTAACCGCAAACGCCAGCTCGCCGAGCTGGCGTTTTCATGCATTTAGGCAAGCATTGCCATCGGGTTCTCAAGATTGGTCACAATATGATTGAGCACCTCTGCACCCAGTGCCCCATCAATGACACGGTGGTCGACCGATAGTGTCACCGACATGACGGTCGCTGCTTCGATGTTGCCATCTTTGCCAACTACCGGCTTTTTTACCCCGGCACCGACAGCCAGAATGGCTCCGTGCGGAGGATTGATCACCGCGTCGAAGTTGTCGATACCAAACATCCCCAAATTCGAAATTGCAAAACTTCCGCCCTGATATTCATGAGGAGCGAGCTTGCGATCCCGGGCACGCGCCGCGAGATCTTTCATTTCGGATGACAATTTTGAAAGCGATTTTGCGTCAGCATCCTGGATAACTGGTGTGAACAGGCCTCCTTCGATTGCCACGGCTACCGCGATATCTGAAGGTGTCAGTTTCAGAACGCGATCACCAGCCCAAACCGCATTGGCATCTGGAACGGCCTGCAATGCAAGCGCGCAAGCTTTGATGATGAAGTCATTGACGGAAAGCTTGACGCCACGGCTTTCAAGCTGCGCGTTCAACTCGCCTCGGAACTTGAGCAGGGCATCCAGTCGGATGTCTCGGCGAAGGTAGAAATGCGGAATGGTTTGCTTGGCTTCAGTCAATCGAGAAGCGATTGTTTTGCGCATCCCATCGAGGGGCATTTCTTGATATTCGCGGCCCTCGTAGATTTTCGCGATGGCTGATGCGTCCACGGTCGGAGCTTTTGCGGATGCGGGCGCTGGCGCGGCAGCGGGTTGTGCCGCATCCGGCGTTTTGGCCGCGGGCGCACTTTCCAGATCTGCCTTGACGATCCTGCCTCTTGGGCCGCTACCGGAGATGGCGGTCAGATCAATGCCTTTTTCCGCCGCAATTCGGCGGGCCAGTGGAGAGGCAAAAACACGTGCTCCAGAATCCGTTCGCGTTGCTTTCGGAGCAGGAGGTGTGAGGAGAGCTTGGGGCGTTGCGGCGACTTCTGGTGTAGCAGCGGAAGCACTTGTTGTTGACGACGAAATTTCCAAGTCATCGGCATCTTCACCGTCTTCAAGCAGCATCGCGATGGCGGTATTGACCTTGACCCCTTCGCTGCCTTCGGGAACCAGTATCCTCCCGACGACCCCCTCGTCGACAGCCTCGAACTCCATCGTGGCCTTATCGGTTTCGATTTCCGCAATGATGTCGCCGGATGCGACAGTATCACCTTCCTTTACCAGCCACTTGGCCAAGGTCCCTTCTTCCATTGTCGGAGAGAGGGCGGGCATGAGGATTTCAATAGGCATATCCGGGTCTCCTCAACGATAGGTCACTTGCTTGACGGCTGCGATCACCTCGTCGGTGGTCACGAGCGCCAGTTTTTCAAGGTTTGCAGCATAGGGCATGGGGACGTCCTTGCCGGTGCAGTTGATCACGGGGGCGTCCAGATAGTCAAAGGCGCGCTCCATGATTGTGGCCGAAAGGTGGTTGCCGATCGAGCCGACCGGCCAACCTTCCTCGACGGTGACGCAGCGGTTGGTTTTCATGATCGAGTTGATCACGGTGCCATAGTCGATGGGGCGCAGGGTCCGAAGGTCGATGACCTCCGCATCGATGCCATCTTCCGAGAGCTTTTCAGCGGCTTCCAAGGCATATTGCATCCCGATTCCAAAACTCACGATGGTGACATCACTGCCTTCGCGCCAAATCCGGGCTTTGCCAAAGGGGATCGTGAAGTCTTCCATTGCCGGGACTTCAAAGGAACGCCCATACAGGATCTCGTTTTCAAGGAAGATCACCGGGTTGGGGTCGCGAATTGCCGACTTGAGCAGGCCCTTTGCGTCCGAGGCGCTGTAGGGCATGACCACTTTGAGGCCGGGAATTTGCGCGTACCAAGCTGCATAATCCTGACTGTGTTGGGCACCGACGCGTGCGGCGGCACCGTTGGGGCCACGGAACACCATTGGGGCACCCATCTGACCGCCCGACATATAAAGCGTTTTTGCCGCTGAATTGATAATATGATCAATGGCTTGCATGGCAAAGTTGAATGTCATGAACTCGACGATCGGTTTCAACCCGCCAAAGGCCGCCCCAACGGCAATTCCGGCAAAGCCATGCTCGGTAATCGGCGTGTCGATCACGCGCTTGGAGCCGAACTCGTCAAGCAGACCCTGGCTGACCTTGTAGGCCCCTTGGTACTCGGCAACCTCTTCACCCATCAGGTAGACGTCTTCGTCGGCACGCATTTCTTCCGCCATGGCATCCCGGAGCGCTTCGCGCACCGTTTGCTGCTTCATGGGCGTGCCTTCGGGCCAATCAGGTGTCAGCTCCACAGGGGGTGCTGAGTGCGCTTGTGCGGCCACCGCAGGGGCCATCCTCGCCGGTTCCGCAGGTTCAGAGGCCTGTGCAGGCGCAGAGGGCACCGGGGCCGCCCCGGCTTCCTCACCTTCTTCAAGAAGGGTCGCGATGGCCGTGTTGACCTTAACGTTTTCGGTGCCTTCGGGCACGAGGATGTGGCCGATCACGCCCTCATCCACTGCTTCAAACTCCATCGTGGCCTTGTCGGTTTCGATCTCGGCCAGAATATCGCCTGCAGAGACAGTATCTCCTTCTTTGACGAGCCACTTGGCCAAAGTGCCTTCTTCCATCGTGGGCGACAGGGCGGGCATCAGAATTTCGGTTGCCATCTTTTCAACTCTCCTCTGTCAGATCACGCGTAGATGTCCGTCCACAGCTCTTCGGCTGCGGGCAGGGGGCTTTCCTTGGCGAAATCGGCGCTGGCGTTCACCACCGCCTTGATCTCCTTGTCGATCGCCTTGAGATCGTCTTCGCTGGCGTGTTTGCCCTCAAGGATCAGGTGGCGCACATGTTCGATCGCGTCACGCTCCTCGCGCATCTTCTGCACTTCTTCGCGCGTCCGGTACTTGGCCGGGTCTGACATCGAGTGACCGCGATAGCGATAGGTTTTCACCTCGAGAATATAAGGGCCCTTGCCCTTTCGGCAGTGGGCCACTGCGCGTTCGCCGGCGTCTTTGACGGCCAGCACATCCATGCCGTCGACCGCTTCACCGGGAATGCCGAACGCCTCACCGCGGGTGTGGATATCGGGGGTCGATGTCGAGCGTTTCTGAGCGGTGCCCATCGCATACTGATTGTTTTCAATGACAAAAATCACAGGCAGGTCCCAAAGGGCCGCCATGTTGAAGGTCTCATAAACCTGGCCCTGATTGGCGGCGCCGTCACCGAAATAGGTGAATGTGACCCGTCCATTGCCCTTGTATTTGTCGGCAAAGGCCAACCCTGCGCCAAGCGGCACCTGCGCCCCCACGATACCATGGCCGCCGTAGAAATGCTTCTCCTTCGAGAACATGTGCATCGAGCCGCCCTTGCCTTTTGAATAGCCGCCCTCGCGGCCCGTCAGTTCGGCCATGACGCCGTTGGGGTCCATGCCACAGGCCAGCATGTGGCCGTGATCCCGGTATGACGTGATCCGCTTGTCGCCTTCCTCGGCAGCGGCTTCCAAACCCACGACGACCGCTTCCTGACCGATATAAAGGTGACAGAAGCCCCCGATCAGCCCCATTCCGTAAAGCTGACCCGCTTTCTCTTCGAAACGCCTGATCAAAAGCATGTCCCGATAGAACTGTTTGAGCTCATCCCCAGAGACATTCGTCTTCTTGGTGGTGCGTCTGGCCGCCATTCCATTCCCTCCCGAACGCTGAATAGTTTAGCGTTAAACAATACAGGATTTCAGCGTAGCGCAGACGTGCGGTACTTGCGAGCGGAAAAGTGTTTTTCTTTTCAGTGTCTTGAGGAGTTTAGCGGATCACGATCTCGTCGGCGCGGATCATCCCAAGCACATCGCGCACCTGCTGGTCGAGCAAATCAAGGTCGAGATACTCGTCCGACAGGCGGTGCGTGATATTTTCCATATGCGCCACTTGCGCTTGCACTTCGGCCAGTTCGGCTTGCAGCTTTTCTTTTTCAGCAAGGATTTCCACCCGGCGGAACAGGCCATAGTCGCCCTGAACGGCGGCAAAAGTGAAGTAGGAAGACAAGGCAAAAGCCAGCCCGAAGAACACGAGCGCACCGATTGCTGGTCTGGATTTTTGCGTTGTCATGCCTGCCTCTTGTGCCCTCTTGCCGGGGCGTGTGCAGGAACTATGCCATATCTGATTCGTCCTGTGAATCCCCTAAACCCACGTTCGGGCAACAAAAATGTGACGCAACGGCGAGCTTGGTCGGGGCGGATTCCTTTGGCAGGCTGGCGACGAGGGAGAACATCATGACAGTTTCAGATCCGGTCAGCCGCTTGGGTACACACGAAGTCTTCAACCAGCCGACACCGCGTGGGGCGCGCGACTTGTGGGCCAACGATTTGGCCCTGCGCGACCATGCCGGGGCGGCGGGTGCGGATGGGGCCCGGTTGGCCCGGGTCGGGGCGCTTTATGGGTCCGAGGCGCTATTGCAGGCGGCCACGGATGCGCAGCGTGATCTGCCGCGGCTCAAGCTTTTTGACCGCTCCGGGCGACGGGTCGACGAGGTCGAGTTTCATCCCGGCTATCACAAGTTGATGCAGGAGGGGCTGGGCGCGGGCTATGCCAGCGTGGCCTGGACCGGGCAGCCGGGGGGACATGCGACCCATGCCGCGATGGCCTATTTTCAGGCACAGCTGGAGCCGGGCGTGGCCTGTCCATTGACGATGACCTATGCGGCGGTACCAGCGCTGCAGGCGGATCAGAAATTGGCCGAGACATGGATTCCGCGTTTGTCGTCAGGGATTTATGATCCGTCGATGCGCCCGATTGAAGAAAAGGCCGGGGCGACTCTGGGCATGGCGATGACCGAGAAACAGGGTGGCTCGGACGTGCGGGCCAACACCACGCGGGCGGTGCGGGAGGGCGACGTGTATCGGTTGAACGGGCATAAATGGTTCTGTTCGGCGCCGATGTGTGACGGGTTCCTGACTTTGGCGCAGGCCGAGGGCGGTTTGACCTGTTTCCTCGTGCCGCGTTGGCTGGACGGGGAGCGCAACGGGTTCCGCATTCAGCGACTCAAGAACAAGCTGGGCAACCAGGCCAATGCCAGTTCCGAGATCGAATATGTCGACGCGCTGGCCTATCGGCTGGGCGATGAGGGGGCCGGGGTACGCACGATCATCGAGATGGTGCATCACACGCGGCTGGATACCGCGTTGGCGCCTGCCGGGTTGATGCGGGCGGCGCTGGCCGAGGCGCACTGGTGGGTTGAGGGGCGGTCTGCCTTTCAGCGTCGCCTGATTGACCAGCCGTTGATGCGCTCGGTGCTGGCCGATCTGGCGTTGGACACCGAGGGCGCGCTGGCGGTGGCGATGTCCATGGCGGCCGCGTTTGATCGGGAGGATGAGGAGAGCCGGGCCCTGGCTCGGATCGGTGTGGCGTTGGCTAAGTATCTGAACAACAAGCGCTGTATTGCCGTCGTTGGGGAGGCGATGGAGGTGCTGGGCGGCGTTGGATATGTCGAGGAAACGCCGATGCCGATGCTGTATCGCGAGGCGCCGCTGAACTCGATCTGGGAAGGATCGGGCAATGTGATTTGCCTTGATGTGATGCGGGCTTTGGTTCGGGAGCCGGAGACCGGGGCGGTTTTGCGCAAGGATTTGGAGAGCGTGAGCGGCGCGGATCGGCGCTATGACGCGGCGCTGAAGGGCCATTTTGAGCGCTGGCCGGGGTTGCCGCAGGAGGCCGAGGCGCGGTGGTTTTCCGAGAGCCTTGCCACGCTGCTTACGGCGGCGGCGTTGATCCGGAGCGCCCCGAACGCGGTGGCTGAGGGCTATGTCACCAGCCGGGTTGTGGGCGCGCGCGGGTCGGTGCATGGCGCGGTATCGGGGCTTGACGTGGATGCGATCCTGAGCCGGTTGGCAAACGGGTCGTAAAGGCGCAATGAAGGGACCGGGCGCCGAGCTCCTCGGCCATCAGTGGCGAATCACGCAGGATCCCTTGGTTAACAGGCAAAAAGGCTCCAAAAAGCAGATCGGTTTTGCGTCGGTATAATGTCGGTATTGCGTCGGCAAACAGGCGCGCCACGGCGGCGTTAAACCACCGTGCGGCTCTGTTTCTCAATGGTCTTGAAATACCCTGGGGGAGTCACAGCAAGGCTGTGACACGGGCAACGCCCCCCGAATGTGGGACGCCGCCGGTGCGCGTCGCGTGTCAGGATCAGCCTGCGACGGAGGCCTGATAGATGCTTTCGATCGAGTCCGCGATCTTGGCATTGAAGGCAGCGTCGTCCTGCTGTGCGCTCAGACCTTCGGTCAGGGCGCGGGAGAAGCTGGCGATCATGCCGGTCTGACGCGACAGGCGGTCATTGGCTTCATCGCGGCTATAGCCGCCGGACAGGGCAACAACTTTCATCACGCGCGGATGGTTGACCAGCGGCAGGTAATGGTTGTCGGCCTCGGGCAGGGTCAGCTTGAGCATGACCTGCTGGTCCTCGGGCAGGGCGTCGAGCGCGCTTTTGAGTTCGGTAAGAAGGATGTCTTCGGCTTCGGCCTTGTCCGCGGCGTTGATGTTCACTTCGGGTTCGATAATCGGCACCAGCCCGTGGCGCAGGATCTGTTCCCCGATCATGAATTGCTGCGCCACGACAGCCCTGATGCCTTCGGCATTTGCCGAGTTCACCACCGAGCGCATCTTGGTGCCGAAGATGCCCTTGGCCACGGCGCGTTCGCAGAGCGTGTCGAGTTCGGGCATGGGTTTCATGACCTGCACGCCGTTGGCTTCGTCTTCCAGGCCTTTGTCGACCTTGAGGAAGGGCACCACGCCCCGCTGTTCCCAGAGGAAGGTCGCGGTAGGGATGCCGTCGATTTCGCGGTCCATGGTCATCTCGAACAGGATCGCGCCAACCACCTTGTCGCCGGTAAAGGCGGGCGCCTTGGCGATGCGGGCGCGCATGTCGTGGATCAGGGCAAACATTTCCTCGTCGCCGGAATAGGCGTCTTCTTCGATCCCGTAGAGGCGCAGGGCCTTGGGGGTGGAGCCACCGGATTGGTCAAGGGCCGCGATAAAGCCTGCGCCGTTTGAGATCTTTTCTGCTTGGGACTGTTTGGACATATCTGTTTCGCCTTGAAATGTTGGTGGTTTGGCCCGGCCGGGCACGTTTGACCTGCTTCTAGTCCACGCACGCCGGGCTTGCAATTATGGTGGCGCTAACCCGCTGGCAAAACAGCGGGTCAGCGTCAGGGTTTGCTTAATGGTCGAGCGCGGCGACGCCGGGGAGAACCTTGCCTTCCATCCATTCGAGGAAGGCGCCCCCGGCAGTGGAGATATAGGTGAAATCCTTGGCCGCGCCGGACGCGTTGAGCGCCGCGACAGTATCGCCGCCCCCTGCAACCGAGATCAGGTCACCCGACTTGGTGCGCGCGGCGGCTTTCAATGCGGCGGCGTTGGTGGCGGTGTCAAAGGGTTCGATTTCAAAGGCACCCAGCGGGCCGTTCCAGATCAGGGTCTTGCTGTCCTGGAAAACCGCGTCGATGGCGGCGACGCTTTCAGCACCGGCATCAAGGATCATGGCGTCCTCGGGGCATTGATCAGCGGGGACGGTTTCGTTCTCGGCGTTGGCTTCGAACTTGCGCGCCACCACGACATCGCGGGGCAAAAGAATGGTGCAGTTCAGCCCGTCGGCCTTGGTCATGATTTCACGAGCGGTGTCGACCATGAGCCGTTCGGCCAGCGATTTTCCGATCGGGTTGCCCTGGGCCATGAGGAAGGTGTTGGCCATGCCGCCACCAATGACCAGCGTGTCGACCTTTTCAACAAGGTTGGACAGGAGTTCGAGCTTGGTCGAGACCTTGGCCCCGCCAACTACGGCGGTCACGGGGCGCTGGGGATTGCCGAGCGCGCTTTCGAGGGCCGAGAGTTCGGCTTGCATCAGGCGCCCTGCGCAGGCAGGCAGATGTTCGGCCAGACCGCAGGTCGATGAATGGGCGCGGTGGGCGGCCGAAAAAGCGTCGTTGCAATAGGCATCGCCCAGCTTCGCCATTTCGGCGGTCAGCTCGGGATCATTCTTGGTTTCGCCTTTGTGGAAACGGGTGTTTTCGAGAAGCAGAACCTGTCCGTAGGTCAAGGCGTCAACCGCGGCCTGTGCCGCGGGGCCGATGCAGTCGGCTGCAAAGAGAACCGGAGCACCAAAAGCTTTTTCCAGGGTCGGGACCAGCTGTTGCAGGGAAAGGTTCTCGACACGCTCGCCGCCCGGGCGGCCGAAATGCGCCAGCAGGATCGGCTTGCCGCCAGCGGCGAGGATGTCCTTGACCGTGGGAACGATGCGTTTGATGCGGGTAGCGTCGGTCACGGTGCCTTCGACAACCGGCACGTTGATGTCGACACGCGTGAGCACGCGTTTTCCTGCCAGGTCCATCTGGTCGAGGGTTTTCCAGGCCATGTTCCCAATCTCCATATGCAAATGCGTTGCGCCTTTCCTAGCCGAAACAGGCGTGGGGTCAATGCGCTCTCTTGGCTTTCGGCGCGACGGTGATTAACTAGCGCACAAGCAAACAGACAGGAGAGCCCCATGGCCGAGATCAAAGACCCCGAAAACACGATCCTGATGGAACTCAGCAGCGGCACCGTCGTGATCGAGCTGATGCCGGACATCGCGCCCGGGCATTCCGAGCGGATGAAGGAACTGGCGCGTTCGGGCCAGTATGACAACGTCTGCTTTCATCGCGTGATCGAGGGGTTCATGGCCCAGACCGGCGACGTGGCCAACGGCAACATGGAAAACAACTTTGACCTGCGCCGCGCGGGCACCGGGGGCAGCGACCTGCCCAACCTCAAAGCCGAGTTCAGCCGCATTCCGCATGACCGTGGCACGCTGGGCGCGGCGCGCAGCCAGATGCCGGATTCCGCGAACAGCCAGTTCTTCATCAACTTCAAGGACAATCATTTCCTGAATGGTCAATATACGGTTTATGGCCGCGTGATCTCGGGGATGGAACATGTTGACGCGATCAACCGCGGTGAGCCGCCTGTCAATCCGGACCGTATGATCAGCGTGAAGGTGGCGGCCGATGTCGACGGTTAAACTGGCTGCGGCGTTCGCGCTGTTGGCCGCACCGGTTTGGGCAAGCGGCCTCCAGATCGAGATCGCCGGGGAAGGGGCCAACGGCACCGTCACCATCGACCTGTTCGAAGACGTCGCGCCCAAGCACGTGGAACAGATCACCGCGCTGGCCTCGGAAGGGGCCTATGACGGGGTGGTGTTTCACCGCGTGATCGAAGGCTTCATGGCCCAGACGGGCGATGTGCAATTCGGCAAGATGGGCGGCGACATGCGCATGGCCGGGCGTGGCGGTTCGAGCCGCCCCGACCTGCCGGCAGAGTTCTCGTCGATGCGGTTCCAACGCGGCGTTGTCGGCATGGCGCGCTCGCAGGACCCCGACAGCGCCAACTCGCAGTTCTTCATCATGTTTGACGATGGTGACTTCCTGAACGGTCAATACACCGTTGTTGGCAAAGTCACGGACGGGATGGATGTCGTGGACGCAATCAAGCTGGGCAAGGGGCGTAATGGCGCCGTGATCGGCCAGCCGGACGCGATGAAAAAAGTCACCGTGACCGAATAAGTGATGGGCGGGTCAACCGGATACGAACCGCTTGATACGCCGAAAGAAATTGCGCCGGGCCTCTGGATCATAGATGGCCCGGCGATTTCGTTTTACGGGTTGCCGTTTTCGACCCGCGCCACGGTTGCGCGCCTGTCGGACGGGCGGCTTTGGGTTCATTCCCCAACACGGCTAACACCCGAGTTGCAGGCCGAGATCGCCGCGCTTGGCAAGGTTGCCTTTCTGGTCGCCCCGAACTGGATACATTATGCCTATGTGGCCGAGTGGCAGGCCGCCTTTCACGATGCGGAGAGCTGGGCCGCGCCGGGTGTGGTTGAGCGGGCCGCGAAGAAGGGGCTGGCGCTTCACTTCGATCGGGCGCTGGAGGGGGCGGAGATGCCCTGCGGCGATGAGATTGACGGGTTCGTTGTTGAGGGCAGCAATTTACATCGGGAGGCGGTGTTCTTTCACAAGGCCAGCCGGACGCTTATCCTGACGGACCTGATTGAGAACTTTGAGCCGGCGAAACTGCCTTGGTGGATGCGGCCCGTTGTACGGCTGGCCGGAATTGCGGCGCCTCAGGGACATATGCCGCCGGATATGAAGGCCACATTTGACAAGGCCGTTTTGCGACCCCAATTGCAGCGCACATTGGCGTGGGACCCGGAGCGCGTGGTGCTGGCGCACGGGGCGTGGATCAAGACGCGTGGCAGGGCTTTTCTTGAAGGCGCGTTCGGAGCGGTTCTGAAACACGGGTGACGGGGACGTGAAAAGGCTTGGCTTGGTTCTGGTCTCGGGCGCGCGCAGAGTGGGATCGGGAGGACCAAACCATGTTGAAACAGCTCGTTCTTGCAGCGTCTCTGGCCCTGGCGGTTCCTGCAAATGCCGATCCGGAGTTCTGGAAACACGAATGGCCGGACACGGATTTCAGCCGGACCAGCGTTGAAAACTGGGTTGAAATCCTGTCCGGTGGACCGCCCAAGGACGGGATTCCGGCGCTGAGTGATCCGCAGTTCATCCGGGTCAGTGATGAGACCGGAATCATGGGCATGGAGCCAGTGGTGACGGTCGAGATCAAGGGGGCGGAGCCGCGCGCCTATCCGATCCGTTACCTGACGTGGCATGAGATCGTGAATGACAAGGTTGGTGGCGTGCCGATCGCGGTCACGTTCTGCCCCTTGTGCAACTCGGCCCTGACCTTTGACCGGCGGGTGAAGGGCAGGGTGTTGACCTTTGGTGTGTCGGGCAAGCTGCGCAACAGTGACATGGTGATGTACGACCGCGAGACGCAAAGCTGGTGGCAGCAGGCGCTTGGCATCGGGATTGTGGGGGAGATGACGGGGGCGGAGCTCAGGGCACTGCCAACGTGGATGGAAAGCTGGGACCAGTTCCGGGCGCGCCATCCCGAGGGGTTGGTGATGGCTCAGCCTGCGCATGCAAGGCGGTATGGCAGCAACCCATATGTGAACTATGACAGTTCTTCCCGGCCGTTCCTTTACAGCGGAGAGTCGCCGCCGCATGGCATCGCTGCGCTGGCGCGGGTGGTGCGTGTTGGGGACCGCGCCTGGCCGCTTGAAAGGCTGGTCGTAGCAGGCGAGTTGCGCGAAGCGGGGGTGGTGATCCGCTGGGAGGCGGGGCAGGCCTCGGCGCTGGATACCGGGACCATTGGGCGGGGCAAGGATGTTGGGTCGATCCGGGTGCGAACCGCGGGCGGACAGGATATGCCCCACGATGTGATGTTCGCTTTTGCGTTTCACGCATTCTGGCCGGACGGACAGTGGATGCTGGGCCGCTAGAGCAGTGTTTGGGTGGCCTTTATTCGGCCATGCGCGGCGTGCGAATTCGCCGGGTTCTTAACCAATTTTGGACATGTTTGAGCCCTAGCCTGAGGGGGCGGGAAAACCGACTCGAAGTGCGGCTCTTTCCTGTGCGTGACGCGTTTTTCAGGCAGTACGATGGCAGTCGAGACAGTACAGGTTTACCGGATTACCGGGGGGGATAGCACCTACCCGCATTCCGGCACGTTCACCATTTCGGACGCCGGTCAGATTTTGATCGACGATTCGGATGGGTTCCGGGACAGCGAGTTTGGTGACTTTACCCACACGGGTGGCTCGGACGTGCCGGACCAGAACGTGATTGCGTCGGATGTGATCGGGATCGGCATAGGTGACACCGTCGACGTGCGTTACAAATACACAGTGACCGGATCGGACGGGTCGAGCGGCACGGTCTATTTTCTCGCCTCGAACGGGCAAGCGAATTACGGACCGCTGATCGTTTCGGATTTCCCGCTGGACCCAAATGTCACCTATACATTTGGCACGTTCAACACGGACGGGGCCGTTGCCTATGATGATCTGGTGGTGTGCTTCACCACAGGCACCATGATTGTCACCGACATGGGGCAGAGACCCATCGAGACCTTGCGTGAAGGGGATCGGGTGCTGACGCGGGACAATGGGTTCCAGCCGTTGCGCTGGATTGGCCGGAAAACGATCAAGCCCAGCCGCAGGACTGCGCCGGTGCTGATCGGGGAAGATGTGCTTGGCACGCACGGGGCCTTGCTGGTGTCGCCCAATCACCGGATGCTGCTGCGCCCGCCGCAGTCCGAATTGTTTTTTCAGGAACCCGAAGTGTTGATTGCCGCCAAGGGGCTATTGGGGATGAAGGGGGTGCGCCAGGTGTTGGAACAGTCGGTGACATATGTGCATATCCTGTTCGACCGGCACGAGATCGTGTTCGCCAACGGCGCGCCGAGCGAAAGCTTTCTTCCGGGCCCTCAGGCCCTAGACACACTCGAAGAGGAAACGCGCGGCGAGGTGTTGCATCTTTTCCCCGAACTCGGTGAGCGCGAGAGTGCGTTTTCCCATGCCGCGCGGGTGTGTCTGAAGCCGCATGAGGCGGACATCCTGCGCAAGTTGATGGTGGCATGAGACAAGACGGTATCGCGCCATGGCGCGTGCCGCGTCGTCAGGCCCAACAAAAAACGCCGCCTCGAACGGGCGGCGTTTCAAGTTGATCTGGTTGGTTTCTTAACCGTTGGCCTTGGGCGCGGCGGCCTTGGGCGCGGGGGCTTCACCTTTTTTGGTGAGCGGATCGTCCTGACGCTGAACCGAGCCTTCGAAATGGGCGCCGCTTTCGATCGCGATGGTCTTGTGAATGATGTCGCCTTCGACGCGGGCGGTCGATGTCAGGCGCACCTTCAGGCCTCGTACACGGCCCACGATGCGGCCATTGACCACGACATCATCGGCGGTGACTTCGCCCTTGATCGTGGCGCTTTCACCGACGGTCAGCAGGTGGGCGCGAATATCGCCTTCCACGGTGCCTTCAACCTGGATATCGCCCGTGGTGCGCAGGTTGCCGGTGATGTGCAGATCCGAAGAGAGGACCGAGGCCGGCGGCTTGGCCTTGGGGGCGGACGCCTTGAAGTCGCTGCCCTTGGCAGGAGCGGCGGGGATTGCCGGGGAATCCGGGGCTGCGGGCTTGGCCGGATCAGCGGATTTCGGTGCAGGTTCGTTGATTTTGCTCTTAGAAAACATCTCTTCCAGCCTTGATAAAGGTCATCGGGTTCACGGCTCGACCGTTCACGCGTACTTCGTAATGCAAATGCGTGCCGGTAGAACGTCCGGAGTTGCCCATATCACCAATAAGCTCGCCACGCGAGACCCTTTGCCCCTCTTTTACGCGGATTTTTGCCAGATGGGCGTAGCGGGTCTCGATGCCGAACTCGTGCTTGATCTTGATCAGGCGACCGTAGCCTGACAGCCAGTCGGCATGAACGACCACACCGTCGGCGGTCGCGTGGATCGGTGTGCCGTAGCGGGCGGCGAAATCGGTGCCCTTGTGCATGCGGCCCCAGCGCATTCCGAAACCGGAGGTATAGCGGAACGCGGATTTCAGCGGGTTGGCGAAGGGGGCGGTTTCAGCGGCAATGCGGTACATGTTGAGCTGGTCCATCTGGTCCAGCAGACGATTGGCGCGCTGTGCCTCAGGGGTTAGATCGCCGCCCGAGGTGGAGAAGGAGATCGGCATCATCGGGCCGCCCTGACCGCTATAGCCGCGCCGGACCTCTTCCATGAGGGTCTTGGTGTCGAGCCCGGCAGCTGTGAACATCTTGGTCAGCGGCTCGACGGACACGGTCATGGCATCTTCGAGTTGGCGGAAAATCTGCTCGTTCTTTTCTTCCATCAGCGCCAGATCGAGCCGCGCCTCTTCGGCATCGTGCAGGGCGGCCTGGGCATCGGCGATGACCTGATCGCGTTCCAGCGCGGTTTCGGCCAGCGCTTCGGACAGAATGCCGAGCATGTCATTGCCCAGCAGCGAATTGGCGGCCAGTGCGGTGCCGTTTTTGTCCTGTTGCGACTCACGTGACTTCAGTTCGGCCAGTGCGGTTTCACGTTCCTTCATGGTGCGGCGCAGCGTGGCCTGAATGACCTCAATCCCGGTTTCCAGCTCGCGGCGGCGGGTTTCGGATTCCAGAAGCTGTGACTGCATCACGGAAATTTGCTGCAAGGCAGTGTTGAAGCGGTTTTGTGCCGCGAGCGCTTCGGAGGTGCGGGCATCGCGTTCCGCCGACATTTCGTTCAGGCGCAGTTCATAGGTCTGCTGGTCACGCTTGGCCTGTTCGCGGAAGTTGCCCGAGCCGATACTGTCCATCAGCAGGATCGCGGTGGCAACAATGGTCCATGCGACGATCAGCGTGGAGCCGACGAAGGCGATCAGCTGCGTGGAGGGCCGAAGCCGGATAAAGCGGGTGTCTGTGTCGGATCTCAGAAAGAGGCGGCGTTCCGGAAAAAAGCGCTCCAGAAAGGCATGCAGCCGGATTTCGAGTGTTGTTCTCACCAGTTCGTTCCTTGTCCCATCCCCAAGGTGGGCGCTCTTGAGTGGGGGCGCCTCGCGGCAAGTTCTTAACGGCAGGTGACTGATCGGGCAAGGAAATTGACCCATTCCATACGGAACGGTTTGTCGCGGGCGCGATTTTGCGCGGCATCTTGCCGATTGGCTATCGGGCGTAGGCCGGTGGCGTTTCGTCCGAAAGCGGCCAGTAGAAATCGGGCGGCAGTCCAGCGTCGGCGCGCTTTTCCTCGTTGAAGGGCGGTTTCAGGGGGCCATGGAAATAGCGGCGGACCAGCGCGTGGAACTCGGCTTTGGGATCGAGCGCGTGACGCCCGCAAAGGAAGTTGAACCACTTGGACCCGTAGGCGACATGGCCAACCTCTTCGGCGTAGATCACGTTGAGTGCTTCGATGGTCTGCGTGTCCTTGGCATTCTCGAAAACCTTGATCATGCCGGGGGTCACATCCAGCCCGCGGGCTTCGAGCACCATGGGGACGACGGCGAGCCGCCCCATGAGATCATTTGCCGTGTCCTCGGCCGCACGCCACATGCCGGCATGGGCCGGAAGGGCGCCATAGAAGCTATCTTTGGCTTTAAGGCTGTCGCATATCATGTTGAAATGGCGTGATTCTTCGTCGGCGGATTTCACCCAGTCATCGTAGAAGCCCAGCGGCATTTCTGTGTCTTTGAAGCGGGCCACGATGTCCCAGTGCAGGTCCACGGCGTTGAGTTCGATATGGGCCACCGCATGCAACATGGCGATGCGGCCCTGCGGACTGCCGGGGCGGCGGCGGGGCACGTCGCGCGGGTCGAGCAATTCGGGCTGCGCGGGGCGCGCGGGGCGATCCGGCGGGGTGGCCTGCCCGATGGGCAACGGGGTGCCCGCCTTGCGGGAGTCAAACCACAGGGCTGCATTGCGCCGGGAAATGGCGGTTTTATCGCGTCCGTCGGCTGTGGTCAGGACCTCGACGGCGAGTTCGGCAAGACTTTTGTCCGTCACAGCGCTTTCACGGCCTCCAGCACCTCGGCGGCGTGGCCGTCAACCTTGACCTTGGGCCAGGCGCGGGCGATGCGGCCCGTGCCATCAATCAGGAACGTGGCGCGCACGATGCCCATGAAGGTCTTGCCATACATTTTTTTTTCCGCCCAGACGCCGAATTTCTCGCAGACATCGCTGTCGGCATCGGTCAGGAGCGGCACGGTCAGCTCTTGTTTGGCGATAAATTTGTCGTGGCTGGCCATGTCATCCTTGGAAATGCCAAAGACGCGCGCGCCAGCGGCTTCGAACTCACCCAGCAATTCTGAGAACTGCTTGCTTTCCTTGGTGCAGCCCGAGGTGTTGTCTCGCGGGTAGAAAAACAGAACGACCGGAGCAGGACGCAGGGCGGAAAGGGTCACATCCTGGCCGGTGGTGGCGGGCAGGGTGAAATCGGGGGCCATGTCATCGGCAGTAAGCATCATCGGACTCCTTGGGTCGGTTGGGCATAACGTATATAGTTGCTACGGGTGGGCAACCGATAACAGATCAATCCGAGGCAGAAACTCTGAACGACCAGCCCGAAAAAGCGCCTGAACAGCGGCGCAGGCCCCGTAGGGCAAGGCGCATAGGCCTGTTTGCGCTGGTGGGGCTATTGGTGCCCGCCGGATTGATTGCCCTTGTTCTGCTGGCTGCCGTGGACAGGCCGCTGGTGGCGCCGGAGTGGATGCGGCAACGCCTGGAGCAGGCAGCCGCGGCGCAGGTTGAAGGGGTCGATATCAGTTTCGGCGAAGTTTCGCTCGTGATTGAGGACAATTGGGATCCACGGCTGCGGGTGCGCAACCTCGAACTGCGCGCACCTGACAACCGGGGCGGCGTGACGCTGGCGCGGGTGGATGCGCGCCTTGCGCTGGCGGAACTGCGCAATGGGCAGGTCGCCCCCCGCGAGATCCGGGTTTCGGGCGTGTTTCTCAGAATCATTCGCCTTGCCGACGGGACGGTCAACATCTCGGTCGGAGATGGCGGCGGTAACGGGCCATTCGGCAAGGATACCCAGATTGCGACCTTCGGGGACCAGATCGAGGGGTATCTCGATCTGCCGTTGTTGGCGCAGCTTGAAACCTTTCGGCTGGATGACATGACCTTGCGCTACGAGGATGTGCGGGCGCGGCGTGGCTGGACCGTGGATGGCGGGCAGATGCGGTTGGATCGCGATGGCGAGGATATCGAGATTTCCACGCAGATGACGCTTTTGGGCGGGCGGGCCTATGCCACGAGCATCGAGGCATTTCTGAACACGTCGTACGAGACCTCGGCCACGCAGTTCGGCGTCAGCTTCGAAGACATTCCCTCCGGGGATATCGCGTCGCAGACGGCGGCGCTGACGTGGCTGGAGATCGTGCGCGCGCCGCTGTCCGGTTCGTTGCGTGGCGAGACCGACAGCGAAGGGCGGCTGGGGCCAGTGAATGCAACGCTTCGGGTGGATGCGGGGGTGCTGCAACCCGATGATGCGGTGCCGCCTGTCCCGTTCGAGGGATTGCGCAGCTATCTGACATATGATCCGACGCGCGGGTCGATTACATTTGACGAGCTGTCGCTGGACAGCAAGTGGATCAAGGCCACGGCGTCAGGCAAGGCCATTCTTCAGGATATGGAACAGGGGCTTCCGGGGACGCTGCTGGGGCAGCTCGAACTGAGCCGGTTCGAGGCCAATCCCAAGGAGCTTGATGACGTTCCTATGGTGCTCAACCGGTCTTTTGCCGATTTCCGGCTGCGGTTGAACCCGTTCGAGCTGGACCTTGGACAAATGGTGATTCACCAGGGCGAGCACCGCATGACGTTGAGCGGGGAGTTGGACACGACCGATGATCAGTGGGAGTTCTCGGTGGACGGGCATTCTGATGGGCTGGACGTGGCGCGGGTTCTGAATATCTGGCCGGACCGGCTCAAACCCAACCTGAGGAAGTGGATCGCAGAGAATATCCACGCCATCACGCTTCACGATATCAACCTTGCCATGCGCAGCAGGGTTGCCGCGCCGCCGGAGGTTTATGTCGATTTCCAGTTTTCCGATGCCGAGCTGAAAGTGCTCAAGACCATGCCACCTGTGCAGGAGGCAAGCGGATATGCCAGCCTGGTCCGGAACCAGTTCCGCGTGGCAGCCGAAAGTGGGACGGTCCTTGCCGACCAGGGCGGGCGGGTCGATGTGGCCGGGACTGGGTTCATCGTCGAGGATACCCGGATCAAACAGTCACCTGCGTTGGTGCAGCTCAGGGCACGGAGTTCTGTGACGGCGGCGGCGTCGCTTCTGGATCGTGAGCCGCTGCGGGTTTTCACAAAGGCGCGGCTTCCTGTAGACCTTGCCAAGGGGTGGGCGGAGGTCGAGGGCGAAGCCCGGTTGATGATGAAGCCCAAGGTCGAGCCGGAAGACGTGCAATACGAGGCGCGTGGCATCTTGCGGGACGTGGTGACGACGCATTTCATCAAGGACAAGGAAATCCGCGCCGACATGCGGCTCCTGGCCACCAACAAGGAGGTTGAGTTGAGCGGGGCAGGCACCGTCGGGGCGCTGCCCTTTGAGGGGCGTTGGCACATGCTGATGGGCAAGGAGAACGCCGGAAAGAGCCAGTTGACCGGAACGGCGGAACTGAGCCAGAGGGCGGTGGACGAATTCAACATCGGGCTTCCCAAGGGGACGGTGAGCGGTGAAGGCAAGGCCGCGTTCTTGATCGACCTTGTGGGGCAGGAGCCGCCGCGGATGACGCTGACCTCCAACCTTGCCGGGGTTGTCCTGTCGGCTCCGCCGCTGGGGTGGCGAAAGGCCGCCGACAAAGTTGGGGTGCTGGAGGCGGATGTCACCCTGAGCAGCCCGCCAAAGGTTGAGCGAATTGCGCTTGAGGCCGACGGGTTGACCGCGCAGGGGGATATCACGCTGAGCGCGGCAGGTGGCCTGGAGACCATGCGGCTTGAAAGGTTCGAGGTCGGGCGCTGGCTCAGGGGCACGGGGATGTTGCAGGGACGCGGGGCAGGCAGTGCCCCGGCAATTGTGATGACATCTGGCACGTTTGACATGCGCCACATGCCCCGCACGACCGGAGAGGCTGGAAGCAGCGGCACCGGCGGCGCAACCAGCCAGATCAGCGCCCGCGTCGACCTGGTGCAGGTGACGGACGATATTTTTCTGACGGACGTGAAGGCAGACCTGAGCACGAGCAACGGCATTGCCGGTACCTTCACTGGGGCGTTCAAGGGGGGACCCGGTCTGACCGGAGAACTGACACCGCACCAGTACGGCACTGCCTTAACGGTGACCTCGCCCAAAGGGGGCAAGATTGCCGTTGCAATGGGCGTGGTCAACTCGGCAACTCGCGGCGATATGCGCCTGACCCTGACGCCACACAAGACGCGCGGCGTATATGATGGCCGGCTGAAAATGGAAAACGTCAAGGTGCAGCAAGTCCCGGTCGTGGCCGAGCTTTTGAACGCGATTTCGGTGGTGGGGCTGATTGAACAGCTTAATGGGCCGGGGCTTTTGTTCTCGGAGGTTTTCTCGCGTTTCCGCATCACGCCCCAGCAGCTTGTGATTGCCGAAAGCAGCGCGGTTGGTCCATCACTGGGGATATCGGCGGATGGGACGTATACGTTCGAAAACAAACGGTTCGATATACAGGGCACGGTGTCGCCGATCTATGCGGTGAACTTCATCGGGCGGCCGATATCAAAGCGCGGCGAGGGGCTGATCGGGTTCAACTATACGATGCGGGGGCCGTCAAACCGCTTGCAGTTCGGTGTCAATCCGCTATCGGCATTCACGCCCGGATTCTTTCGGGAGATTTTCAAACGCCCTCCGCCTGACCTGAGCAACTGACGACCATGCAGCTTTCCGATTTCGACTTCGACCTGCCCGAGACGCTGATTGCGACCCGGCCCGCAGAACCGCGCAGCTCGGCGCGGCTTTTGGTGGCCGAGCGGGACCGGATAACCGATGCGCGGGTGACTGACCTTGTGGACTGGCTGCGCCCCGGCGATCGGCTGGTGCTCAATGATACCAAGGTGATCCCGGCGCGCCTTTCGGGCTATCGCGAGCGCGTGGGGCCGGATGGCCCGACACAGGCGCGGATCGAAGTGACCCTGCTTGAGCCGCGCGCGGGCGGACACTGGGCCGCATTGGTCAAGCCGCTCAAGAAAATCCGAGAGGGTGAGCGGATTGTTTTCGCCGCCGGGCTGACCGCGACGCTGGAGGCCAAGGAAGACGGGCAGGGGATTCTGGGCTTTGATCTTGCAGGCGAGGATTTTGACGCCGCGCTGGCCGAGGCCGGGTCGATGCCCTTGCCTCCCTATATCGCGGCCAAGCGTGCCGCTGACGAGCGTGACAAGACGGATTACCAGACGGTCTGGGCCAGGCATTCGGGCGCCGTGGCGGCACCAACCGCCTCGCTGCATTTCGATGCACCGTTGCTGGCCACGCTGGAGGCAAAGGGGGTGCAGTTCACCCACGTGACGCTGCATGTCGGGGCGGGGACGTTCCTTCCGGTCAAGGTCGAGAACGTCAAGGACCACAAGATGCACGCCGAATGGGGGCGGGTGACGCCGGAAGCGGCGGCCGAGATTGCCGCGACCAAAGCGGCGGGCGGGCGCGTGATCCCGGTGGGCACGACGGCTCTGCGCCTGATTGAAAGCGCGGCTCGCAGCGGTGTGATCGCGCCATGGGAAGGTCCAACGGACATCTTCATTTATCCCGGCTTTGATTTTCACGTTGCCGACGCGCTCATGACCAATTTCCACCTGCCAAAATCCACGCTGATGATGCTTGTGTCGGCGTTGATGGGGGCGGAGCGGATTCGCCGGATCTATGACCATGCCGTGCGTTCCGAGTACCGGTTTTTCTCCTATGGGGATGCGTCGCTATTGCTGCCATCCGGGTAATTGTCTGATTTTCAAAGCCTTGAGACGTAAAACCGACATCTGGTGTCGGTCATGGTCATGTCGCGGGGCTATCGGTTTTGCATCCAACGACAAACGTGCGAAGGTTTCATCATGTTTCAGTTTCTAAAAAGCGCATGGGCTCTGCTTCTCGGGATGATGCTCCTGATGGTGGGTAACGGGATGCAGGGCACGCTGCTGGGTATTCGCGGCGAGCTGGAAGGGTTTTCGACTTACGAGATGTCCTTTGTGATGTCGGCGTATTTTGTCGGCTTTCTCGGCGGATCATGGGTCGCGCCGGATATGATCCGGCGTGTCGGGCATGTGCGGGTCTTTGCGGCGCTGGCGTCGTTCATTTCCGCCGTGATGATCCTTTACCCGACGCTGGTCGAGCCATGGGCCTGGGTTCTGGGGCGTGTCGTGATCGGGTTCTGTTTCTCGGGTGTGTATGTGACGGCGGAAAGCTGGCTCAATAACGCAGCCACCAACGAGAACCGCGGCAAGGCCTTGTCGCTGTATATGATTGTGATGATGATCGGTATCGTGTCCGCACAGGGGCTTTTGCTGGTGGCGGATCCGTCCGGATATGTTCTTTTTGTCATTCCCTCGGTACTGGTTTCGATTTCGTTTGCGCCGATCCTGTTGTCGATCTCGCCCACGCCTGCATTTGACACGACCAAGCCGATGAGTCTTGGCGAGTTGTTCAAGATTTCACCGCTGGGTGTCGTTGGCATGACGCTGTTGGGAGGGATTTTCGCAGCCCAGTTCGGCATGTCTGCGGTTTTTGCGACGCGCATCGGGCTGAGCCTTAGGGAGCTGTCGATCTTCGTGGCGGCGTTTTACATCGGAGCGACCCTGTTCCAATTCCCTCTTGGCTGGCTTTCCGACCGGATGGACAGGCGTGTTCTGATCATGATGGTGGCATTTGCCGGAGGTTTCGGTGCCGTTCTTGGCTGGCTGTTCATGGACAACTACTTGATGCTGCTTGTGGCCGCTGCGCTTGTCGGGGGCACATCGAACCCGCTTTATTCGCTGCTGATTGCCCATGCGAACGACTTTCTGGAGACCGAGGACATGGCGGCGGCCTCGGGTGGGTTGGTGTTCGTCAACGGTGTGGGCGCAATTGCCGGGCCGCTGGTGACAGGGTGGATGATGGAGGCGACGGGTCCGTCGGGCTTCTTTGTGTTCCTGGCAATTCTGATGGCTGCGACCGGCGGATATGCAGCCTATCGTGCCACGCGTCGGGCGGCCCCGTCGGTGGAAGATACTGCCAGCTATACCCCCGTAATGCCTTCGGCGTCACCAGTGGCTGTCGAGGCGGCGCAGGAGTATGCGATCGAGACGATTCAGGAAGAAGTGGCGCAGCAACAGTGACTTGTGTGACCTTTTGTTGTAAATTGTTACTGTTCGCATAAGTTATTTTCAGTGTAGCCTTTTTACTAACACCCTCGGGGGGGGGGGCGCAAAAAATACAAGGAGTTGGGGCGATGGTGGGTCCCGAAGAAATACTTGAGTTCTGGCTGGACGAGGTGGGTCCGGCCGGGTGGTACGAAGTCTCCGACGCGCTTGACCAGAAAATACGTGACAGATTCGAAGCCACCTGGGATCGCGCTCAGGAGGGTAGTTTTGCGCATTGGCTGACATATCCCAGCGGAACGTTGGCCTATATCATTCTGAACGATCAGTTTTCGCGCAACATGTTCCGGGGGTCTCACAAGGCCTTTGGATCGGATCGCCAGGCGATGGCGGCAGCCAAGATCGCGATAGACAAGAAATGGGATCTCAAGATCGATGAACCGGCGCGGCAGTTCTTTTACATGCCGTTGATGCACTCAGAGAACCTGTGCGATCAAGAGCGGTGCATCCGCATGTTCCTTGAGCGGATGCCCGAAACCGGGGCCAGCAACCTATTGCATGCACGGGCGCATCGGGAAGTGATCCGCAAGTTTGGCCGGTTTCCCTATCGGAACGAGGCGCTTGAGCGCATCTCCACGTCGCCCGAGCGGGCCTATGTGGCTTCGGGCGGCTATGGTGAGACGGTACGCGAATTGCAGGCTGCGAGCGCCTGATCAACTTTCCGGTGACACGGCGGCCTTGTCGTCCGGCGCGGTGCAACCGCGCAGGGCTTGGAGGCCGTTGATCATGCGGTCTGCGGTTTCATCAATCGCGACGGTCATCAACCGGTCCGGGGTAACCGCGATCCGGGTCAGGGAGGTTTGCAGATTGTCGAGTTTCCCATCAAGCAGAGCAAGGCGCGCCTCTACATCCCGGCGCAGCTCCTGCGAGCGATCCCCGCTTGCCTGCGCCAATGCCCCCAGATCGGTGCGCAGGCCCGCAACCTCAGCGCGAAGGGCCTGAGCTTCGCCTTCCAAGGGTTTGACAATGTGCAGGTTCTCGGAAAATTGTCCGGCGATGTCCTTGGCGGTTCCCGACAGTTGCCAAAGCAGGAACAGACAGAGCGCGACGAGAATCAACGTCGCGTTGATCATCGCCACAAGTAGATCCTTGAGGGTTTTCATGAGGGCGCTCCGATTATTGTTCAAGGGTGGCAGTCCGCATAAAACACCACGACGCATGCAATGAAAACCCTGCACGAAGGCGCGTTGCGGGAGGCGCGGAGTTGAACTAGGCTCAATTGTGGACTTGCACGTGAGGAGGGCCAACATGGCGTCGCAAAGCTTTGACATGATTGTAATCGGGGCGGGACCGGGGGGCTATGTCGCCGCGATCCGGGGCGCGCAGCTTGGTCTCAAGGTGGCGATTGTCGAGCGTGAACACATGGGGGGGATTTGCCTGAACTGGGGGTGCATTCCAACCAAGGCTTTGCTGCGCAGTTCGGAGGTGTTCCACCTGATGGAACGGGCCGGGGAGTTCGGACTCAAGGCCGAGAAGATCGGCTATGATCTCGACGCGGTGGTCAATCGGTCGCGCGGGGTGGCAAAGCAGCTCAACTCCGGCATTGGCCACCTTATGAAGAAGAACAAGGTCACGGTGTTCATGGGCGAGGCGACGTTGCCCGCAAAAGGCAAGGTCAGCGTCAAGACCGACAAGGGCGCAGAAGAGCTGACGGCCAAGCACATCGTTCTGGCAACGGGCGCGCGGGCGCGGGAATTGCCGGGGTTGGAAGCCGATGGCGTGCGGGTCTGGACCTATAAACACGCACTTGTGCCACCGCATATGCCCAAGAAGTTGTTGGTGATCGGTTCGGGCGCGATCGGGATCGAGTTTGCCAGTTTCTACAACACACTCGGGGCAGATACGACGGTTGTCGAGGTAATGGATCGGGTGCTTCCGGTTGAAGATGCCGAGATAAGTGCTTTTGCCAAAAAGCAATTTGTCAAACAGGGCATGAAGATCATGGAAAAGGCCATGGTCAAGCAGCTGGACCGCGCCAAGGAAAACGTCACGGCGCATATCGAGGTCGGCGGCAAGGTCGAGAAGATGGAATTCGACACGGTGATTTCCGCTGTAGGGATCGTCGGCAATGTCGAGGGGCTGGGACTTGAGGCGCTGGGTGTCAAAGTCGACCGGACCCATGTCGTGACGGATGCCTATTGCCGGACCGGGGTCGAGGGCCTTTACGCAATCGGTGACATCGCGGGCGCGCCCTGGCTGGCGCACAAGGCGAGCCATGAAGGCGTGATGGTGGCCGAACTGATTGCGGGGGGCAGCCCGCATCCGGTCAAGCCCGAGAGCATCGCAGGGTGTACCTATTGCCACCCGCAGGTCGCCAGCGTGGGTTACACCGAAGCCAAAGCCAAGGAGCTGGGGTACGAGGTCAAGGTGGGTCGGTTCCCGTTCATCGGCAATGGCAAGGCCATCGCGTTGGGCGAGCCCGAAGGCATGGTCAAGACGGTGTTTGATGCAAAGACCGGAGAGCTTCTGGGCGCGCATATGGTCGGTGCGGAGGTCACGGAAATGATCCAGGGCTACGTGGTGGGCCGCACCCTGGAAACCACCGAGGCGGAATTGATGGAGACCGTGTTCCCGCATCCCACGCTCAGCGAAATGATGCATGAAAGCGTGCTGGATGCCTTTGGGCGCGCCATCCATATCTAAGGTGGCGCGGTGGGGAGTCTGAACCGGATCGTGATGAACCGGGTCAGCCGGGGCTGGTTGCGTGCGCTTGACCTCGAAAACATGGATATTGCCGAGGTCTCGGGCAAGTGGGGGAGCGGGCTGCCCAACCGAAGCTATCGCAGTTATCGCTATCCCAAATTCGACATCTGCGCGGGCCCGTACCTTGATGGGCGCGGACGGGTGCGCCAGTTCGATCTGATCCTTGCAAATCAGGTGTGGGAACATCTGGACCGTCCTTTCATGGGGCTGGTCAATGTTCTCGAGATGTTGCGGCCGGGGGGATATTTCTGGCTGGCGGTGCCGTTTTTCGTTCCGTTTCACGCCGCTCCGCAGGATTGTTCGCGCTGGTCGGCGCGCGGTTTGAAGAACCTGCTTCTGGAGGCTGGGTTTGCCGAAGAAGACATCCGTGCCGAGCAGTGGGGCAACCGTGCGGCGGCTGCGCGCAATCTGGAACAACCCTGGCCTCCGCCTTTTCATCCGGACACGGATGACCTCTCCAATGATCCGGATTTTCCCATGGTATCATGGGCGCTTGCGCGAAAACGTTAAGGTCTTCTTCTGAGCAGAGGTCCGGGGTCGAACCCGGGCGACCTTAGGCGCGTTCGATGGCGCCGCCAGCCTGAACCCAGTGGCCGAGGCCGCCGATGTTGTGCACGTCCTCATAGCCCAGCCGACGCAGGATCATCTCGCCGCTTTGGGACCGGCCTCCACTGGCGCAGTAAAGCGCAATGGTGGAAACGCCGTTGAGATCAGGGTGAAAATCAGGGTGGCGCGGATCGGCCATGTCGGCCAATCGCATCAGAGGGATGTGCAGCGCCCCCTTGGCCTTGCCGCTGGCGGCGACCTCGGAATGCTCGCGCACGTCAATCACTGTCAATGCGCCGTTCTGGGCGTCTTGAACGGCCTGCGCCGCGCTCATGCCGGTGGGTTTTGGTCTGAGAAAGAACATGGGGTGCCCTGTCCGCTGGGAAATGCTACTGGTCTCCAAGTTAACATTCAAATAGTGGAATGCAATAGTTTTGCGCCCGGACCGGGTTGGGCCGGGCGCAGCTGCCTCAATTCACGTCAACGACGTTTTCCGCCAGCGCGCGGGCGTCTCCCCAGATGGAAACATAGCGCAGCGCGTAGCGGCCGGGAGTTTCCGGCACGGGCACGGTGACAGAGGTCTTGTCGTAGACATACTCGTAAGTGTCATAGGCGTCCGGGCCCGAGTCGAGAGGGGCGAAGGTGATGTAGTCGTCATCATAGGCGGGGCCGTCATGGGTCACGGTGATGGTGCCGCCGGCCTGGGCCGAAGCGGGCGCGGTCAGCGTGACAGCCCTGTCGGTCAGCGTGATCGGGACCGCGTGGGCGATCGAGCTGTTTTGACCGTTGATGTAGCGCAGTTCATAGGCGCCGGGGAACAGCGTCAGGCGCAGTTCGAGCGGGTTGCCCTTGGAAACGTATTCATAGGTTTCATAGCTGGCGCCATCGCTGCTGGGTTCGGCCAGTGTAATGTAATCCTCGCCATAACCGCTGCCGGTCCAGTCGACCTTAATGGTTTCTCCGATCACGGCTGTGGCGGGCGCGTTAAGACCAAAGCTGCGTTCGCTGAGCGTGATGGTTTTGGTCGCAAGCACGGTCGGGCCGACGCTTTGCAGGTAGCGGATGTCATAGGTGCCGGGCTCGGTGGGCATGCGTAGCATCACCGGGTTGCCCTTGTGCACGTACTCATAGGTCACATAAGTTCCCGCGTCGGCGCCGGGGAGCGCGGTATCAAGATAGTCGTTTTCGGTTGCTGGCCCCTCCCATGTGACCGCGATAGTGGCACCGGTTTCGGCCGTATCTGGCGCGATGAGAGTTGCCGGGGGCTTCAGTGGTTGCAAGCGCAACGAGATTTCCGACGCCATGCCCGGGCCGACAAAAAAGGCGGTTTCGGCGCTGGCGCCGTCTTCGGGGCGGGTCAGGCGAGCGGTGTAGTCGCCTTGTGCCAGTTTGAGCATCCCGATTCCCCCGTTGATGGTGCCTGCCGGGTTTCCGGCAGCGTCGAAAATCTCCCAGCGGGCCGGAAACTTGAGCGCGTCGCCATTGGGTTCGAGACTGCCGGCAAAATGGGTGTAGTGCAGGACAGGTTCGGGATCGGGGGTTGGCTCGGGCGCGGGGGGCTGTTTGATCTCGGCCACTTGCGTCAGCGCGGCGCCAAGCTCATCGGCATTGGCGGCAGAAAGGAATTTGCCCCCCGTGGCTTCGGCCATGCATTGAAACTGGGCGCGGGCCTCGGGGTCTTTCACGTCAAAGCCGACGACATGGGCGGTGAAATCCACGCCGGTCGCCTCAAGCTCGCGTGCGACGGCGCATACATCGGGGGCGCAGGTTTCGATCCCGTCCGAAACAAGGATGACGGTGGCGGCGTTTTCATGGTGGCGCAGCGCCTTGGCCGCGGCGACCACGGCGTCGGCCATGGGGGTTTTGCCCTTGGGTTTGATCCCGTTCACTGCGCTGGTGATGGCGGCGCGGGTGCCCGGGCCGGGCAGGACCAGCGTTTCGATATCCGAACAATCGCCCTTGCGGCGGTGCCCATAGACCGTCAGGCCAAGATCAAGGTCGGCAGGCAGGGTGGTCATCAACTCCCCCATGACCTCCTGGGCAATGGTGATCTTGGCCACCCCGTCGATCTGGCCCCACATCGAGCCGGACCCGTCCAGAACAAGAATGGCGGCGGGGTTGTCTTGGGCAAGTGTTGTCATTGGAAGAAGGCTCGCGGCGAGCGCGAGTGGTGCAATGCGGTTCATTTTAATCCCTCGGTCAAATTCCTGCGTAACTTTATGAAGCGATTTCAGAGGGCTGCAAGTCAGCGGTTCCTGACCTGCGGGTCAGGAGTTATTTGTTCCCTTTATGTTCGCGAATTTTGGTTGGCACTGGGGCCGTGCTGACTTATGTCTAAAGCGTTAACCGGGGGCTTTTATGGCTGAGTTGAAGAACATCGAAGTGCGCGGTGCGCGCGAGCATAACCTCAAGAGCATCGACGTGGACATTCCGCGGGATCAGCTGGTCGTGATCACCGGGCTTTCGGGCTCGGGTAAGTCGTCTCTGGCGTTCGATACGATCTATGCCGAGGGGCAGCGACGCTATGTCGAGAGCCTGTCCGCCTATGCGCGCCAGTTCCTTGACATGATGGAAAAGCCGGATGTGGACCATATCAGCGGTCTCAGCCCGGCGATCTCGATTGAACAGAAAACCACGTCCAAGAACCCCCGTTCGACCGTGGGCACCGTGACCGAGATTTACGACTACCTGCGCCTGTTGTTTGCGCGGGTGGGGACGCCCTATTCGCCCGCCACCGGCCTGCCCATCGAGGCGCAGCAGGTGCAGGACATGGTCGACCGGATCATGGGGTTGGAAGAGGGGACGCGTGGGTATCTGCTGGCCCCGATCGTGCGGGATCGCAAGGGCGAATACCGCAAGGAATTCCTTGAGCTGCGCAAACAGGGGTTCCAGCGGGTCAAGGTGGATGGTGTGTTCTATGAGCTGGACGAGCCGCCGACGCTGGACAAGAAGTTTCGCCATGACATCGACGTGGTGGTGGATCGCCTCGTGGTGCGCGAGGGGATGGAGACGCGGTTGGCAGACAGTTTGCGTACCGCGCTGGACCTCGCGGACGGGATCGCCATTCTGGAGACTGCACCAAAAGAGGGTGAGCCGGAGCGTATCACGTTTTCGGAGAATTTTGCCTGTCCGGTGAGTGGGTTTACCATTCCCGAGATCGAGCCGCGCCTGTTTTCATTCAACGCGCCCTTCGGAGCCTGCCCGGAATGTGACGGGCTGGGGATGGAGCTGTTTTTTGACGAACGGTTGGTGGTGCCGGACCAGACGCTCAAGGTGTATGACGGGGCGCTGGCGCCGTGGCGCAAGGGCAAGTCGCCTTACTTCCTGCAGACCATCGAGGCCATCGCCAAGCATTACCAGTTTGACAAGAATACGCCGTGGAAAGACCTGCCCAAGAAGGTGCAGCATGTGTTTCTTTATGGCTCGGGGGAAGAGGAAATTCCGTTCCGCTATGACGAAGGCGGTCGGGTGTACCAAGTGACGCGCGTCTTTGAAGGCGTGATCCCGAACATGGAGCGGCGCTATCGCGAGACGGATTCGAACTGGATCCGCGAAGAATTTGAACGCTATCAGAACAACCGCCCCTGCGGTGCCTGTCGCGGACACCGCCTGCGGGAAGAGGCGCTGGCGGTGCGGATTGCCGACAAGCATGTTGGTCACGTGGTGCAGTTTTCGATCCGCGAGGCATTGGCGTGGATCGAGGATGTTCCGAACCATCTGACCCCCCAGCGTCAAGAGATCGCCCGGGCCATCGTCAAGGAAATCCGCGAACGGCTTGGGTTCCTGAATAACGTGGGATTGGAATACCTTACGCTCAGTCGTTCAAGTGGAACGCTGTCGGGCGGCGAAAGCCAGCGCATCCGTTTGGCCAGCCAGATCGGGTCTGGTCTGACCGGGGTCCTGTACGTGCTCGACGAGCCGTCCATTGGCTTGCACCAGCGCGACAATGATCGCTTGTTGGGGACGCTCAAGAATCTGCGGGATCAGGGCAATACCGTGATCGTCGTCGAACATGACGAGGAGGCCATTCGCGAGGCGGATTACGTGTTCGACATTGGTCCCGGTGCCGGTGTGCATGGCGGTCAGGTTGTGTCCAAGGGCAAGCCCGAGGAGATTGCGGCGGATGCCGCGTCGCTGACCGGGCAGTATCTTTCGGGGCAACGAGAGATTGCCGTGCCGGTCGACCGGCGCAAAGGTAACGGGAAAAAAGTGAGCGTTGTCAAGGCGTCAGGCAATAACCTTAAAGACGTGACGGCGCATTTCCCGCTGGGAAAATTTGTCTGTGTGACCGGGGTTTCGGGCGGCGGGAAATCAACGCTGACCATTGAAACCCTGTTCAAGACCGCTTCGATGCGCCTGAACGGTGCGCGCCAGACGCCGGCGCCTTGTGAAACCATCAAGGGGCTGGAGCATCTCGACAAGGTGATCGACATCGACCAGCGCCCGATCGGGCGCACGCCACGGTCGAACCCGGCAACCTACACGGGGGCTTTCACTCCGATCCGGGACTGGTTCGCGGGGCTGCCCGAAGCCAAGGCGCGCGGCTATAAGCCCGGGCGGTTCAGCTTCAACGTCAAGGGCGGGCGCTGTGAAGCCTGTCAGGGCGACGGGGTGATCAAGATCGAGATGCACTTCCTGCCGGACGTCTATGTCGAATGCGAAACCTGCAAGGGCGCGCGGTACAACCGCGAAACGCTGGAAATCCGGTTCAAGGGCAAGTCGATTGCCGACGTGCTCGACATGACCGTGGAAGAGGCGCAGGAGTTCTTCAAGGCCGTACCCAGCATTCGCGACAAGATGGACGCGCTGGCGCGGGTGGGCTTGGGCTATATCAAGGTCGGCCAGCAGGCGACCACCCTTTCGGGCGGCGAGGCGCAGCGGGTGAAGCTGTCCAAGGAACTGGCCAAGCGGTCGACGGGGCGCACGCTGTATATCCTGGATGAACCAACGACGGGTCTGCATTTCGAAGATGTGCGCAAGCTTCTGGAAGTGCTGCATGAATTGGTCGATCAGGGCAACACCGTCGTGGTGATCGAGCACAATCTCGACGTGGTAAAAACCGCCGATCATATCATCGACATTGGCCCCGAGGGCGGCGATGGCGGGGGTGAGATCGTGGCTGTGGGCACGCCCGAAGAGGTCTCTGAGGAGGTGCGAAGCCATACCGGACGCTATCTCAAGGAGATGCTGTCCGGGCGCAAGGTGGCGGCGGAATGAACCGCCTGGGCCTGGCGCTTGGATCCGGCGGGGCGCGGGGATGGTGCCATATCGGTGTGCTGCGCGGGCTGGATGATCTGGGCATTGCGCCGGAGGTGGTTGCAGGCTGTTCCATGGGGGCGCTTGTCGGCGCGGCCTGGGCTGCCGGGCGGCTGGATGCGCTGGAAGACTGGGCGCGGGATTTGACCCTGACCCGGATGGTGGGGTTCATTGACCTGCATTTTGATCGGGGCGGGCTGATGCGAGGCGGCACTGTGGCCGAAATGATGAGGAGCCTCGATTTACCAGAGCGGATCGAAGACCTTGACCGACCATTTATTGCGGTGACAACAGATATGGCGACGGGACACGAAGTCTGGCTTCGCGAAGGATCACTGTTTGACGCGGTGCGGGCGTCGATCTCGATTCCGGGCCTGTTCAGCCCGCATGAGATCAACGGACGGTGGATGCTGGATGGCGGGTTGATCAACCCGGTTCCGGTGTCGGCTTGCCGGGCATTGGGTGCGACGACAACTTTGGCGGTCAATCCGAATGCAAAAACCGGACCTCTCTGGGAACCTGGAGACAATATCTATGAACAGCTTGGCGTGAAGGACTGGGTGGGCAGGCTGCCGGACCCGGTGCGTGGGTTGCTAAAGCATGACGAGGTGCCGGGACCGGGCATTCTCGATGTTGTATCGACCTCGATCGACATTATGACCGAGTTCCTGCGCAAAGTGCGCACGGCGTCGGATAGCCCCAGTCTCACGCTGGAGGCGGACCTTAACCACATGTCCGTTCTGGACTTGTATCGTGCCGACGAGGCGATTGCCGAGGGCCGCCGCCTTGTCGAGGTGCATTCAGACGCTTTGCGGGCCTGCTGCGCCTAGTTTTTGTTGAGCGGGCAGGTCGACATGCCGAAGATCGAGTAGAGCGGGCAGGACGACATGAAACCGGTGACAAGCGGGATAACCCCGATCCACATCCAGACGCCATAGCCCATCAGGGCGCCCAGAACGAGCAGCGCGCCGATGACGATGCGCAGTATACGGTCAACGGAACCGACATTTTTCGTAAACATGGTGAGACTCCTTTTTGCTGTCTTGAGCTCAAGATAGCGCGCCCGAGTCGCGGCGTATGTGACTGGGGTCACAAAAGTGGATCTTCTCCGGCGGCTGCGATTTTGCGCAGGCGGTTAGGGTCGTTGATCGTCACCTTGCCCCGGGCGGTTGTGACCCAGCCCTTGGCCGCCCAGTTTTCCAGCTTGCGCGAGACCACTTCGCGCGCGGTGCCCACCGCCGAGGCCAGTTCGGCCTGAGTGCTGCGCAGGGTGGTTTCGCCATCGGGCAACTGGCGTAGAAGGTGTTCGGCCAGACGACATTCAACGGTTTGAAAGGCTAGCTTTTCAAGGAGTTCCATCATGGACCTCATGCGCGATCCAAAGGCGGAGAACACAACGTCGCGAAAGGCGGGCGAGTCTTCCATGAGCGCTTCATAGTCGTGACGGGGCAGCAGAACGAGGCGCGTCGGGCCGGTGGTTTCGGCTTCGGCGGTGTAATGCGTGTCGCCGCCCATGAGGCCCAGCGTGGACTGTATGCAGGATTGTCCGGGCACCACCGAATAAAGCAGAATTTCGCGTCCCGCGGCGGTGGTCAGGCGCACGTCAACGCGGCCCGAGAGCACGATGGCATAGCCCTGAATCGCGTCGCCCGGCTGAAACAGCCGGGCGCCTTTTGGCAGGTCGAGCGGGTGCAGACGGTCCAGCCGGGCGCGATCCCTGTCGGACAGGGTCTCAAGTCCGGGGGCGTCTGCGGCCCAAGTCATGTCTCGCGGCTGCGCTTCTCAAAGCGCGGCAGCATGGCCGAGAAATCGGTCCCAAGTCCGTCTTCGCTTTCGACGAACTGCTCGTAGAGCGCAGTGGCGATCTTGCCCATGGGCGTGTCGGCATCCGCGCTTTCGGCGGCCTGTTGCGACAGGCGCAGGTCCTTGAGCATCAGTTCCGAGGCAAAGCCGGGTTTGTAATCGTTGTCCGCAGGCGAGGTCGGGCCAACGCCGGGCGCGGGACAATAGGCGTTCATCGTCCAGGAATAACCCGAGGAGGTGGACACCACATCGAACATCTTTTGACGGTCCAGGCCCAGCTTGTCGGCCAGCGCGAAGGCTTCGCAGGTGGCGATCATGGTGACGCCGAGGATCATGTTGTTGCAGATCTTGGCGGCCTGACCGGCGCCGGACTCGCCGCAATGCACGGCCTTTTGACCCATGATATCAAACAGCGGTTCGGCCTTGGCAAAGGCTTCTGCCGAGCCGCCGGCCATGAAGGTGAGCGTGCCGCCAGCGGCGCCACCGATGCCGCCCGACACGGGCGCGTCGACGGCGAGAAGGCCGGCCTCGGCCGCCTGAGCCGCTACGGCACGGGCGCTGTCCACGTCTACGGTCGAGCAATCGACCAGCGCGGCACCCTTGGACATGGCGGGGATCACTTCGTTGGCGACGGCGCGCAGGATATTGCCGTTGGGGAGCATGGTGATGACCACGTCGGCCCCGGTTGCGGCCTCGGCGCCCGAGGCGGCCATGGTCACGCCGTCAATGGCGACATCCGCCATGTCGAACCCGGTCACGTCATGGCCCGCCTTGGCGAGGTTTGCGGCCATGGGGCCACCCATATTGCCCAGTCCGATGAATCCGATCTTCATGGCTTAGTCTCCCTTTTCAAATGTCAGTTTCGCATCCCCGAGCGGCATCAGCATCTTTGTCACCTCGATCTGCGACATGTCGTCAAGCTGATGCTTCCATTGCGGGTTGCGGTCCTTGTCGATGATCTGCGCGCGGATGCCTTCGAGGAAATCGCCGTGTTCCATGGCGCGATAGGTAAAGCGGTATTCCTGTTCGAGCGCGAAGCGGATGTCGCTTCGGGTGCGGACGCGGTGGATGATCTCGAGCGCGCAGCCCATGGCCAGCGGAGAATTGCGTGACAGTTTCTTGAGCGTGTCGCGGGCAAAATCGCTGTCGGTGGCGTTCAGCGCATTCAGGATGTCGCGCAGGGTCTCGCCGCCGAAATTGGCGTCGATCTCTTCGGCCTGTTCGGCAATGGGGCCGGGGGCGTTCCATTTTCCGGCATCATCAATCAGCGACCAGTCGCCGGTTTCCTCAAGCTGCGCGATGAGCGCGGGCCATTGGTCTTCGGGAATGTAGTAGTCGGCAAACCCGGTGTGGATCGCATCCCCCGCGTTGAGCCGCGCGGCGGTCAGGCCGAGATATTCGCCCAGCCGCCCCGGAGCGGTGGCGAGGATGTAAGAGCCGCCCACGTCCGGCACGAGGCCGATGCCACATTCGGGCATGGCGATCTGGCTGCTGTTTCCAACGACGCGGTGCGAGCCATGACAGCCCACACCGACGCCGCCGCCCATGGTGAAGCCCTGCATGAAGCTTGCCACGGGCTTGGGGAAGGTGAACATCTTGGCGTTCATGCGGTATTCGTCGGCCCAGAACTTTTGCCCGTAGGCAAAATCGCCCTTGGTGCCGGTGTCATAGAGCTCGGCGATGTCGCCGCCCGCGCAGAAGGCTTTGTCACCCTCTGCGTCGATCACGATCATCCTGACCCCGTCGTCGTTTTCCCATGCGTCGAGCGCATTCTCGATGGCAATGCACATCTCGTAAGACATGGCATTGAGCGCCTTGGGGCGGGCGAAGGTGATACGCCCGGTCTTGCCGACCTTGCGGATATTGATGTCGCTCATGCCGCGTCCGCAATCAGCTGGCGCGAGACGATCAGGCGCATGATTTCATTGGTTCCTTCGAGGATCTGGTGCACGCGCAGATCCCGCACGATTTTCTCGATGCCATAGTCGGCAAGGTAGCCATAGCCGCCATGCAGCTGCAGGCAGCCATTGGCAACTTCGAACGCGTTGTCGGTGACCATCAGCTTGGCCATGGCGCAGAACTTGGACGCGTCATGCGCGCCGTTGTCGAGTTTCCAGGCGGCCTGGCGCAGGAAGATGCGCGCGCTTTGCAGCTTGGTTTCGTATTCGGCCAGCTTGAACTGAAGCGCCTGGAACTGGTTGATGGATTTGCCGAAAGCCTTGCGCTCGGACATGTATTGCAGGGTCATGTTGAGCGCGGCCTGTGCGCCGCCAAGGGCGGAGGCGGCGATGTTGAGGCGGCCGCCGTCAAGACCGGCCATGGCATAGACAAACCCTTTACCTTCTTCGCCGATCAGGTTGTCGGCGGGGACTTTGCAATCGTCGAACTGCACCTGTGCGGTCGGTTGGGCGAGCCAGCCCATTTTCTTTTCCAGCGCGCCAAAGGAGAGACCTTCTGCGCCGTCTTCGACGACCACGGTCGAGATGCCTTTGGGCCCGTCTTCGCCGGTGCGCACCATGGTGACATAAGCGTCCGAATAGGAGCCGCCCGAGATGAACGCTTTGGTGCCGTTGAGGACATAGCCGTCATTGGTACGCTCGGCCCGGGTTTTCAGCGCGGCGGCGTCCGAGCCGGAGCCGGGCTCGGTCAGGCAGTAAGAAAACACTTTGGACATGGTGCAGAGGTCAGGCAGCCATTTCTGCTTGGTTTCTTCCGAGCCGAACTTGTCGATCATGCCGCCGCACATGTTGTGGATCGACAGGAACGAACCCACAGCAGGACAGGACATGGCGAGCGCTTCGAAGACCAGCGTCGCATCGAGCCGAGACAGCCCCGAGCCGCCGTATTCTTCGGACACATAAATCCCGCCAAGACCCAGCTCGGCAATCTGCGGCCATAGCTCTTTCGGGATGGTGCCTGCAGCCTCCCATTCCATTGCAAAGGGGGCGATATGCTCTTCGGCAAAGCCTTTGGCCATGTCAAAGATCAGCGTCTGTTCCTCGGTCAGTGCAAAGTCCATGGGGCTCCTCCAAGCATGTTTGTCGTGCGACTTAAATGAACGCGTGTTTAATAATACAATCCTTGCAGGATTATGTCAGGCCGCAAAAATGCAAAACGCTTTGCAAAATTACAGGTCTGCGTGGAATTCCTCGGTCAGGTGTTTCACTACCGCGCGCAGGGCCTGATCATGGCTGTAGTCCGCCTGTACAGCATCCGCGTAGACGGCACGTTGGCGGTCTGCGCTGGTTCCGGTTTGCAGAATTGCCAGAGCGTTTTCGATTTCCCTCAAACTTTGCAGCGCGGCCGCGTCTTCTTCGACCAGTTCGACAATCTCGTTCAGAAGGTCCGCGAAGGGAACGATTTCGCGCCGCCCCCAGTCGATCAGCCCTTCGGAAATGCCATAGCGCTGTGCCCGCCAGCGGTTTTCCTCGATCAGGAAGCGGTCGTAGAGGCGCCAGCGTTGGTTGTGGGTGGCCAGCCGCCAGAGCATCCGGCACAGGGCCTGCGTCAATGAGGCGATGGTCAGGGTGGTTTCCAGAAGCGGCGAGACATCGCAGATGCGGCTTTCGATGGTCGGGAAGCGCGACGAAGGGCGCAGGTCCCACCAGATCTTGCTGGCGTCCTCGATGACACCGACATTTGTCATGGCCTGCACCGAGCGTTCATAGGTGGACCAGCTGTCCATCTGTGGCGGGATGCCCGTGCGGGGCAGGTTGTCGAACACGGTCAGTCGATAGCAGGCCAACCCGGTGTCCTGCCCCTGCCAGAAAGGCGAAGAACAGCTTAGTGCAAGCATGTGTGGCAGGAAATAGCGCAGCTGATTCATGACGTCGATGCGCAGATCAGGGCTGTCCAGGCCGACATGCACGTGCTGACCGCAGATCAGCATCCGCCGGACGACGCCGCCCAGATCGTCGCGCAGAACGTTGTAACGCTCCTTGTCGGTATGGTGCTGGTCACGCCAGTCGGAGAAGGGATGGCACGAGGCTGCAATGGGGGCGAGGTTGAACCGCGCGGCTTCCTCGGCGACGGCGCTGCGCAAGCGTTTGAGGTCTTCGCGGGCCTCTCCAACGGTCTTGCAAACACGCGACCCGATCTCGATCTGGCAGTTGAGATATTCCGGCGCGACCTGGTCCTGCAGCCGGGCGGTGCAGGCGTCCATCAGTTCTTGCGGGGCAGGGGCGAGGTCCAGAGAGTCCTTGTCGACGAGAAGATATTCTTCTTCGACGCCGATGGTGAAATCGGGTTCTTTCAAGGCCATGCGCCGTCCTCCCAAGTCGAAACACGGCAAGTTGAGCAGGAATGCGGGTTCTTTTCAAGCGCGGGGCGGGGGCGCGGCAATTTTGCCCGGCGATCAGAGTCAGCGCTGCGCCGCCGGCTCGCCGCGTGGTTCGAGATCACGTTCTTCGAGCGAGAGAACGGCCCGTGCTTCATCAAGGCTGGTCAGGACAAGCGGGATCACACCAGGCAGGTTCTGCCATGACCGGACGGCGGCCATGGCCATGGTACGCGTCAACTCGGTGGGGGCCACGAAAATCAGGTAGATTGGTGCGTCCGCTTCAAGGAAGACATCCACCTGGTGCGCCTGAAGCGCCATGATCTTTGTGAAGTCCCGTTCGTATTCTGTCACGGCGCTCAGATCGACGAGGTGCGATTGGCCGGGGTGCGCATCAGGATGTGAACTGTAGCGGTCGAAGGTCTCGGTCGTTTCCGCCAACGTCACCATGCCGGAAAAGGTCACAAGGACAAGGTTGTGATCAGGAAGTACGCTGAACTTGACGGGCATTTCGGGTAATGGGCGTCCTACGTGAAAGGGGCGACCGCAGCCGCCCCCGAATTTCTGTCACACTTGGAATTCTGAATCAATCCATCGGTTTGAAGTTGAACTCGCCGCCTTCCTTGATGCCCGAGGGCCAGCGCGAGGTGATGGTCTTGGTCCGGGTGTAGAACTTGAACGCGTCCGGGCCATGCTGGTTCAGGTCACCAAAGGCCGATTTCTTCCAGCCGCCGAAGGTGTGGTAGGCCAGCGGAACCGGGATCGGAACGTTGATGCCGACCATGCCGATGTTGATACGGTTCGCGAAGTCGCGGGCCGCGTCGCCGTCACGGGTAAAGATCGCGGTGCCGTTGCCGTACTCGTGATCCATGGCATAGCCGATGGCCTCTTCGTAGGTTTTGGCACGGACGGTCGACAGAACGGGACCGAAGATCTCTTTCTTGTAGATGTCCATGTCCGGAGTCACGTTGTCAAAAAGGTGCGGACCGACAAAGAAGCCGTCTTCATAGCCCTGAAGCGAGAAATCACGGCCATCGACGACCAGCTTGGCGCCCTGTTCGACACCGGATTCAACGAGGCGGAGGATGTTTTCCTTGGCCGCCGCGGTCACGACCGGACCGTAGTCGACGTCATCACCGGCGGTGTAGGGGCCAACTTTCAGCTTTTCGATGCGCGGCACGAGCTTTTCGATCAGGCGGTCGGCGGTTTCGTCACCCACCGGAACGGCAACCGAGATCGCCATGCAGCGTTCACCGGCTGCACCGTAGCCTGCACCCACAAGGGCGTCTGCGGCCTGGTCCATGTCGGCGTCGGGCATGATGATCATGTGGTTCTTGGCGCCGCCAAAGCACTGAACGCGCTTGCCCTGGGCGCAACCGGTGCCATAGATGTATTCGGCGATCGGGGTCGAGCCAACAAAGCCCACCGACTGAATGATCGGATCGTAGAGGATCGCGTCCACAGCTTCCTTGTCGCCGTTCACAACCTGAATGATGCCCTTGGGCAGGCCCGCTTCTTCGAGCAGTTCCGCCAGCATCAGCGGCACGGAGGGGTCACGTTCGGACGGCTTGAGGATGAAGGCGTTGCCGCAGGCGATGGCCGGGGCGAACATCCACATCGGAATCATGGCGGGGAAGTTGAACGGGGTGATACCCGCGGTCACGCCGAGTGCCTGGCGCATCGAGTAGATGTCGATGCCGGGGCCGGCGCTGTCGGTGAATTCGCCTTTGAGCATCTGCGGCGCGCCGATGCAGTATTCCACCACTTCCAGACCACGCTGTACGTCGCCCTTGGCGTCGGGGAAGGTCTTGCCGTGCTCGCGCGAAAGTGCTTCGGCCAGCTTGTCCATGTCCCGGTTCAGCAGGTCCACGAACTTCATCAGCACGCGTGCGCGGCGCTGCGGGTTGACGGCGGCCCATGCGGGTTGGGCGGCGGCTGCGATGGCCACGGCGTGGTCCATTTCCTCCTTGGACGCCAGCGGACATTTGGCCTGCACCTCACCGGTGGCCGGGTTGTAAACGTCCGAGAAACGCCCCGACGTGCCTTTGACATGCTCGCCGTTGATGTAGTGGGTCAGTTCTTGCATGAGATCCTCCATCATGGTTTGGCCGGAGAATAGACTTGCAAAAATCCCCTGAAAAGGGACATGTTTTCAAAACGGCATTGCAAAAATGCAAGGGGGGTGAATGAAGACGAACTGGGATGACCTGAAAGTCTTTCTTGCCGTGGCCCGCGAGGAGAGTCTTTCGGCGGCGGGGCGGCAATTGTCGGTGGACCCGGCAACGGTGGGGCGGAGGGTGGCGCGGCTCGAAGCGGCCTATGGAATGCCACTTTTTGCCAAGTCACCAACGGGTTATGCACTGACGGATGCCGGGCAGAGGCTCATGGGGCATGCGGTGCGCATGGAGCAGTCGCTCGAGGAAGCCGCCGAGGAGATCGTTGGTCAAACCTCTGGATTGTCGGGGCAAATCCGTATCGGTGCGCCGGACGGGGCGGCAAATTACCTGTTGCCACAGGTTTGCGCCAAGATTGCCGAAGACAATCCCGACCTTGAAATCCAGATCGTCGCCTTGCCCCGCGTTGTGAGCCTGTCGCGCCGGGAGGCCGATCTTGTCGTGGCCGTAAGCGCCCCAACCGCAGGACGGCTGACAGTGCAGAAGATTGCCGACTACAAGCTGCACCTGGCGGCGGCGCGCTGGTACCTGAAACAGCACCCCCCCATCAACACGCTGGAAGATCTGAGGCACCACATGGTCGTGGGATACATTCCGGACATGATTTTCGACAAGGAACTGGACTATCTGCATGAAACCGGGGTGGAGCGGGTGCGGCTGGCGTCAAACTCGGCCTCCGTGCAGTTCAACTGGGTCCGGCGCGGGGCAGGGATCGGGATAGTGCATGATTTCGCGATCCCTTCAGCCAAGGCGCTGATCAAGGTTCTGCCGGAGCAGGTTTCGCTGACGCGCAGCTTTTATCTGATCCGTCACGCGGATGATCGGCGGCTAGAACGGATGAACCGTTTTTCGCAAGCATTGTGCGATGGGTTGCGACAGGAAGTCGCCAGACTGGAAGCACAAACTTGACAAGACCGATTCTTGCGGCAACGCTTGATTTTACGAATTATTTTTAGGGAGGTCCGCCTATGCTTGTTCACCAAATTCTCAAGTCGAAGGGCTCGGAAGGGGTCTTGACGGTGAAGCCCGGGACGTTGGTGTCCGAGGCGGCGGGAATCCTTGCGGAAAAAGGGATCGGGACCGTGGTCGTGTCACCCGATGGTGAAACCCCGGCGGGCATCCTGTCGGAGCGCGATATCGTGCGGGAACTCGCGCGCAAGGGCGTGGGCTGCATGGGGGACACGGTCGATGACTACATGACGACCGAACTCGTGACCTGTGGGCGCAATGACGACGCTGTGACCGTGCTGGAAAAGATGACGGCGGGCCGGTTCCGTCACATGCCGGTCATGGAAGACGGTAAGCTCGTGGGCCTTATTTCTTTGGGGGATGCGGTTAAGGCGCGGCTCAGCGAACTGGCCATGGAAAAAGATGCGCTTGAAGGCATGATCATGGGCCACTGAGGCCCGGTGACGCGGTCTACCCCGTAGGAATACCCATGTCAGAATGTCCACTTGCAATCGCGCACGCAATAATGTTGCGTGCGCGCGAGTGATTTGCGGAGTTTTGAAATGCGAACAGCGCTGTATCCGGGCACATTTGACCCGATCACCCTCGGGCATATCGACATCATCCGGCGGGCCGCCGTGCTTGTGGACCGGCTGGTCATTGGAGTCGCGATCAACCGGGACAAGGGGCCATTGTTTTCGCTGGAAGAACGGGTGGCGATGATCGAGGCGGAATGTGCGGCCCTGTCCAAGGAGACCGGGACCGAGATCGTGGCGCATCCGTTCGAGAACCTGCTGATTGATTGCGCAAAGGATGTCGGCGCGCAGATCATCGTGCGCGGGCTGCGGGCTGTGACCGATTTCGAGTATGAATATCAAATGGTTGGCATGAATCGCGCCCTGGATGACAGCATTGAAACCGTGTTCCTGATGGCCGATCTCAAACACCAGGCGATTGCCAGCAAGCTGGTCAAGGAAATCGCGCGGCTGGACGGGGACGTGTCGAAGTTCGTCACGCCGCCCGTGAATACGGCGCTGATGGAGCGTTTGGGCAAAGGCTGAGGGTTAACCTCGCAGGTCTCGGCTGGCGCTGTCGGCGCGCTTTTGAGTATTTTTGGCAAAATGAAGATGAACGGGGTGTGAACGCGCCGCGCCGGGGCAGGTTCATGCGGTGCTGACGGCGCGCAGGCGTGATCCTTGGAGAATCACAGTTAACAGGCGGGAAAGACGCAATTTTTGTTTTCGGTATCGGGTCGGTATCACGTCGGTATTGCGTCGGTATGCAGTGGCGGTTTTCCGAGGTTAACGGCGCGCGCGCCTGATGCGATGCGCAACGCTGGGCGGGGGTCTTGCACGTTTGGGCCGGGCGGGTCAGGGTGGCGAAGACGGCGTAACAGGGCGAACAGGGGCGAAAGACATGAGTGGATTGCTGGCATTGCTTGACGACGTGGCGGGGATTGCCAAGGTTGCGGCGGCCTCGATCGACGATGTGGCGGCGGGTGCGGCCAAGGCCAGCGCCAAGGCGGCGGGGGCGGTGATTGACGATGCCGCGGTGACGCCGAAATATGTGCACGGGTTCGAAGCCAGGCGCGAACTGCCGATCATCTGGAAGATCGCCAAGGGGTCGATCCGCAACAAGCTCTTGATCCTGTTGCCCGCCGCGTTGCTGCTGGCAAATTTTGCGCCTTGGCTGATTGCGCCCTTGCTCATGCTGGGCGGCGCCTATCTGTGTTTTGAAGGGGCTGAGAAGATCGCGCATGCGCTGTTTCATAGCGATGCCGGTCATCATGTGTTCAAGGAGGACGAGGCGGGCGACCCGGTGCATCTGGAAGAGCAGAAGGCCGCCGGGGCCATAAAGACGGATTTCATCCTTTCCGCCGAGATCATGACGATCATCCTGTCGGGCATTCCTGAAAGCAATTTCTGGATGGAGGCGGCGACGCTGGCCATGGCCGGGGTGGGGATCACCGTGGCGGTCTATGGTTCGGTCGCGTTGATCGTGAAGATGGATGATGTGGGCCTTGCCATGTATGCCGGAGGGCGGTTTGGGCTGACTCGGGCCGTTGGGCGCGGGCTGGTTCGGGGGATGCCGGTTTTCATGAAGCTGCTGACCATCGTGGGTACGGCGGCGATGCTGTGGGTTGGTGGATCGATCGTGGTGCACGGGCTGGAGGAGCTGGGCTTTGGCTGGCTCGGGCACCACATTCACGATTGGGCCTATGCCGTTGGTCACGCGGTGCCCGCCGAATGGACCGGTGCGGTTGAGTGGATTGCGAAGGCAGCGATGGATGGTGTGTTCGGGCTGGCGCTGGGGCTGGGGCTCATTCCGGTGGTGAGCACGGTGGCCGGGATATTCCGCGGTGAGGAGGCCCACTGACCTAAGTTCCAATAATGCCGGATATAGGTCGCGGGGCCTTTTCGTGTATTCTGGGGTGGGACAATGAAAGGATCAGACCATGACCATCCGGCAGACTACGGGGCGGGGCCGCCTGTTTGACAGCGTTCTGGACACGGTGGGGGACACGCCTTGTATCCGCGTCAACAGGATCGCGCCCGAGCATGTGACCGTGTTCGTGAAGTTCGAGGCGTTCAACCCGGCGGGGTCTGTCAAGGACCGGCTGGCGCTCAATATCATCGAGGCGGCAGAGCGCGAGGGGAAGTTGAAACCGGGGCAGACCGTGGTCGAGGCGACCTCGGGTAATACCGGGATCGGGTTGGCGATGGTTTGTGCGGCCAAGGGCTATCCCTTGGTTGTGACCATGGCGGACAGTTTTTCGGTCGAGCGGCGCAAGCTGATGCGGTTTCTCGGGGCCAAGGTGGTGTTGACGCCGCGCGCGCAGAAGGGGTTTGGCATGTATACCAAGGCCAAGGAGCTGGCCGAGGAAAACGGATGGTTCCTGGCGAGCCAGTTCGAGACGGCGGCCAATGCGGACATGCACGAGAACACCACGGCGCGCGAGATCCTTGGGGATTTTGATGGGGGGCGACTGGATTATTTCGTGAGCGGGTATGGCACCGGAGGCACCGTGTCCGGGGTGGCACGGGTGTTGCGCAAGGAGCGGCCCGAGACCAAGATCATCCTGACCGAGCCTGCGAATGCAGCGATTGTCGGATCGGGTTACGTGAACACGCGCAATGCCGATCATCAGCCGACCGAGAGCCACCCTGATTTCGAGCCCCACCCGATCCAGGGCTGGACGCCGGATTTCATTCCATGGGTGCTGCAGGAGGCGCTGGACAAGGGCTATTACGACGAACTGGTGCCGATTGCCGGGGCGGACGGGATCACGTGGTCGCGGCGATTGGCGGCGGAGGAGGGGATCTTTACCGGGATTTCCGGGGGGGCAAGTTTTGCCACGGCGATGAAGATGGCCGAGACCGCGCCGGAAGGGTCGGTGATGCTGGTTATGTTGCCAGATACCGGGGAGCGGTATCTGTCGACACCGTTGTTTGAGGGGATCGAGGAAGAGATGACCGAGGAAGAACGGGCGATTTCGTCCTCGACGCCTTCAGCGCAGATGTAGGTAGGGCACTTTCAAGCGAAGGGTTCCCCGATGTGGCGCCCTTTGCATGGGATGTTGAGATTGGAGGACGAGAAGCCAATTCAAAATCAGCGTGTTCGCGGCGACGTTCCCTGCGCACCAAAAATGGTCCTGAGTTTGGCGGCTTAGATGCATTCTGCTTTGTGGCGCGTCGCAAAGACCGCGAAAGTGTGATTGCGATCAAAGCAGTTAGAGTTGATGCTCGATCAAAAGCCTGTCTATCAGTTTCCCCAGTAATTGCGTTCGGCTTTTTACGTCGGCTTTTCGATATATCGAATTGTTCTGCGCCTTGATTGTGCCCGGGCTTGTGTTGCGAAGCTCTGCTATCTCGTTGACTGTCATGCCTTTCACGGTGAGTAATGCGACATCCCTTTCGGCTTCAGTCAATTGCCACCTGCCGAACTGCAGGTTTAGCATTTCAAAAAATTCACCTTGGGCAGATCGCAATAGTCTTTCAATTTCCTCGCGGCTTTTTTGCGAGAACTGGTAGCTGCGCCAAATAAGAAACCCACCAACTGTGAAGCCGAAAAAGGTCGCGAGTGATATGATTTCGTGAACCATCCAACTGGCGCTGAATAGGTAATAGCCTGAAATCTCTCCGACCAACTCGGAAAGAAAAGCGAATGCAGAGGCGGTGTAGAGCGCCACCCCTGCATAAAATGTTCGGTCGATCGGCCTGTTATCGCTCAAAGCTAAGTCCAGCAACTGAAGTGTTTTGACATAGTTTAGTCATCGCCTTCGCCATCGCCATCTCCTTCGCCGTCGCCGTCACTGTCTCCTTCGCCGTCGCTATCACCATCGCCGTCGCCATCTCCTTCGCCGTCGCTATCGCCCTCGCCGTCTCCTTCGCCGTCGTCATCACCCTTATCGTCGCCTTCGCTGTCATCGCTTTCGCTGTCATCGCTTTCGTCGTCATCGACCTCGTCATCATCATACTCATCATCGGATTCCGATCTGTCACGAACGATGGTTCCGTCTTTTCCAAGAACAATTTCGCGTTCGATACCTGGTCCCGTCGCTTCAAAGCGGGTGTTGCCGAACAGTGTGCGACTAATCTCGATGTGCTTGAAGCCTTGTTGCGTCAGCTCGTCGATAATCTGGTCTCTTGACGTCTGCGACAGTGCTGTGCTTGCCATCAAGACAAACGACGTACTTAACAGGATCTTTCTAGCTCGCATTGTGTTTCCTTTCCTTTGGATTTTTGTTGCAACAAACAAGCATCGAAAAGGGTGCCCAAGGAATATAACTTTGGATGAAATGGGTTGCATTCATCCAAAGAGATATTTTCTGGTTTGCCGCGCTTGTGGATACCGAAGGGCGTCAAGGAAAAGACGCGAACGCTCGGTACCGGAAACCAGAAAAGCCCTTTGTTTGATCTTGGCAATAAGAGCCAGCGTCGTGAAAACTTAAGATTTGGAATGAAACCAGAAGAACCGGAAAATGATACACCAGACAAAATACCAGAAGCTATTCTCCACACCGGTCATTCGGTTCAAGGTCCAGGATTGCGCGGTTTTGAACGCTGCTCTCTTGATGGAGGGCGAGCGACTGCGGGAAGCGAGCCCCGGTGTGTCAAAATCTAACCGCGGCGGGTGGCACTCTGAAGGCAATTTGTTCGAGAACGATGCCCCAAGCATTCAAAGGTTGCGCGACGCGGCACAGAGCGCTGTTTTGCAACTCACGAGCAAGGTAAACGAAAATTTCGACCATGAGAATTTCCACCTGAAACTCTTTGCATGGATGAATGCAAATCCGACAGGTGGGTATAACGCCCCTCATACCCATCCAGGCGCGCACTGGTCCGGTGTCTACTATGTTGCGCAGCCAGATGTCGAAGAAGGTTCTTCGGGAATGATCGAGTTTCTTGATCCACGATCGGATCTCCAACATTGGAAGATCCTCGGCGCAGGGGCTTTTCAAACGAAGAAGAGCTTTCGGCCATCTGTTGGTGAATTGATCTTGTTTCCTTCGTACCTCGTGCATTGGGTTCACCCAAATCAGAGCGACGAAGAGAGAGTGAGTATCGCCTTTAACGCAACCTTCCGACGCAAAGCCAAGAGCTAGTCACCAACCCGATCTCTTGCAGGGTAGAGCGCTTAGATGGCATGGTAAGTTACTGGAAAATTTATAAAAAAGGCGCCCCGATGAGGGCGCCTTTTTCGTGTCTCGTATCCTGAAATGATCAGAGCAGGGCGTTGACCCTGTCCGCCACATTGGGTGCGGTGATGCCGAATTCCTCGAACAACCTGCCTGACCGGGCCGATGCGCCGAAGCGGTCCATTCCGGCGAAGTCGGATTGGCCGGTGCGGCGGTAGGTTCTTTGATCCGATGCTACAGCGTCATTGCAGATCGACGAAGATTTGCGAGTCGACCCCTGCCCGGAAGAGGGCGGCCTTGATCTCGTCAATCGCGTTGGCATCAGCGGAGCTGACGATGACCACATCGTTGACGACGAGTGAATACAGCGGCGCGTCGGGCGAGAGGTTCGCCAGATATTTCTCGGCGGCCAGTTTGGATTTCGGCCCCCATTTGCCGTCATAGCCGACGCCAATCGTGTACTGGGCGTCCATGGTCAGTTCCTTGCTGACCGATCTTCCTGCGTTCAGGTCCTGCAGCACGCCGCGCAGCGTGTTTTCATCGCTAATGCGCTCGGGCACGAATACATTTGTGCAGGTCTCGACGTCCCGGTATTTGGTAACGGTTTTCTTGGCGGTTTCATTGGCGATGACACCGCCGACGATGGCCCCGGCGGCAGCACCGGCATTCTCGTCGGTCACGACCCGTCCGACCACGCCGCCGATAACGGCGCCGCCGATGACCCGCTCGGGGCTGCCGCCTTTGACCTTTTCCTGATAGGGCACAGATTTTGTTTCGCAGCGTGTTTCGTAGGACCCGGCAAAGGCCTGTGTGGCCATCAGCACGACCGCCGTTGTTGTCGCAATAATTCTCATGACTCGCTCCTTGTCATCGCAGGTCAACAATGTCTCATTCCCAACGCTCTACGTCGGACTCCGGTTCCAAGTCTTGCGAAGATAAAGCTTGCCTCGGTGGACCGGGGGATCTTTCGATCTTGTGGGTAACTGGGCATGTCCTCAATTGATATTCAATATCAAGGCGGGAAACCGCTGGTTTACGGATGCGATACGATGCGAGCGTGCAGGGCGGACAAAACGCGTACCCCGCAGATTGCCAAAGCGAGCGTTAAATGGCTGATGGGAGCGGGAAGGGGGAAAGGGCCTTAGGAAAACCTGAAACGAGCGTTCACCGACTCGGGCTGTTTACTGGATGTGTTGTCCACCGTTGATTTCGATCTCGGTGCCCGTGACGTAGCTGGACTGATCCGAACACAGGAAATAGATCACATCTGCGACTTCCGAGGTTTGTCCAATACGACGCATGGGCAGTTTTTCGACGATCCTGTCCGTTCCCGGAGACAGGATCGACGTTTCAATTTCCCCGGGAGCAATGGCATTGACGCGCACGCCAAGCGGTCCGAAGTCATGCGCCATTTCGCGGGTCAACGCAGCCAGTGCTGCCTTGGATGTCGCGTAGGCGGCCCCGGCAAATGGATGAATGCGAGAGCCAGCGATCGAGGTGACGTTTACGATGGCCCCTTGCGCTTTCTCAAGCTCGTGTCTCAGCCCGCGGGCGAGGACAATCGGCGCGAAGAAGTTGACATGAAACACTTTTCCCCAGTCGGTCAGGTCCGTGTCAATCGCGTTCAATCGCGCGCCGTCCACGCCTTTTGGAGAAATGCCGGCGTTATTCACCAGCGCATCGAGGCGACCGTCGAGTCTGTCCTTAATTACTTCGACTGCTTCAATCGTTGAAATCGGCTCGGAGAGATCAAGTTGAATGTGGTTCTCTTCACCGCCCGGCCAAGGGCAACTTGTGTCGAAGGGCTGACGAGAGCAGGTCAAAACCCGCCAGCCTTCTTCCGCAAACCTTTTGACCGTTGCATGTCCGATTCCCCGGCTCGCGCCTGTCAACAGCAGGTTTTTTTGCATGTCGCCTTCAGCTCCTGATCCCGATGGGCCGCAGCATAGTTGGCGGGAGTATCAAGACAAGGTGTTTCGGGGGTGTCTACGGCCGAAAGGTGGATGTTGGGCTGCGCGCTGTCCTGCTTGGCATTTCGCAAAAAAAAGGCGCCCCGCTGGGGCGCCTTGTGGTGTCTCGTGTCGGGCAGGGGTCAGAGCAGGGCCTTGACCTTGTCCGCGACGTTCTGGGCGGTGATGCCGAATTTCTCGAACAGCTCGCCTGCCGGGGCGGAGGCGCCGAAGCGGTCCATGCCGACGAAGTCGGACTTGCCCGGACGGGCGCGTTCGCCCAGAAGCCACTGGTCCCAACCCTGACGCACGGCGGCTTCGATACCGACGCGGACGGCTGCACCTGCAGGGAGGACCTTGCGGCGATAGGTTTCGTCCTGCTGAGCGAAAAGCTCCATACAGGGCATGGAGACCACGCGCGTGCCGATGCCCTCGGCTTCGAGCAGCGCCTTGGCTTCCATCGCGGTGGCAACTTCGGAGCCGGTGGCGATCAGAATGGCCTGACGCGTGCCTTCCGCCTCGGCGAGCACATAGGCGCCTTTGGAGGTCAGGTTGGCAAGCTTGTGTTCGGTGCGCACGGTGGGCAGGTTCTGACGGGTCAGCGCCATGACCGAAGGCGTTTCCTTGGAGGAGATCGCAATCTCCCAGGCCTCGGCGGTTTCCACGGTGTCGGCGGGGCGGAACACATAGGTGTTCGGCGTCGCGCGGCAGATGGCGAGGTGTTCGACAGGCTGGTGGGTGGGGCCGTCTTCGCCCACGCCGATGCTGTCATGGGTCATGACGAACACGGTGGGGATCTTCATCAGCGCGGCCAGACGCATCGAGGGGCGCGCGTAATCGGTGAAGCAGAAGAATGTGCCGCCGTAGGGCCGGACACCGCCATGCAGGGCCATGCCGTTCATCGCGGCGGCCATGCCGTGTTCGCGGATGCCCCAGTAGACATAGCGGCCCTTGCGGTTGTCGGTATCAAACACACCGAGATCCGCCGTGAGCGTGTTGTTGGAACCGGTGAGGTCAGCCGAGCCGCCCACGGTTTCGGGCATGATCGGGTTGATCACTGCCAGTGCCATTTCCGAGGATTTGCGGGTGGCCACGGAAGGCTGGTCTTCGGAAACCTGCTTTTTCAGGGCCTTGATGGCGGCAGAAAGCTTTTTCGGGGTCTCCAGCGCGTAGGCGCGGTTAAACCGGTCCTGTTTCTGTTTGGACACTTCGGCAAAGCGGGCTTCCCACTCTGCGCGGTCGGCAGCACCGCGGGCACCGATGGCTTCCCACTGGGCCTTGACGTCGGCCGGGACGTCGAAGGCGCCGCCGGGCCAGCCGTAGAGCTCCTTGGCGGCGGCCAGCTGATCCGCGTCGGTCAGGGCGCCGTGGCCCTTGGACGTGTCCTGTGCCGCGTGGCCGATGGCGATATGCGTCTTGCACGCGATCATCGAGGGTTTCTTGGTTTTCTTGGCGGCGGTGATCGCGGCGTCGATGGCTTCGGGGTCGTGGCCGTCGATTTCCTGTACATGCCAGCCAGAGGCCTTGAAGCGCTGAACCTGATTGGTGCGGTCAGACAGTTCGACGGTGCCGTCGATGGTGATGTTGTTGTTGTCCCAGAGCACGATCAGCTTGCCCAGCTGGTGGCGCCCGGCCAGACCAATCGCTTCCTGGCTGATGCCTTCCATCAGGCAGCCGTCACCGGCGATCACATAGGTGTTGTGATCCACGATCTTGCGGCCGTACTGGGCGCGCTGCATCTCTTCGGCCATGGCGAAGCCAACGGCATTGGCGATGCCCTGACCCAGCGGGCCGGTGGTGGTTTCCACGGCGTCCAACAGGAAGTTTTCCGGGTGGCCTGCGGTCAGTGCACCCATCTGGCGGAAATTCTTGATTTGCTCCAGCGTGACCTGCGCATCGCCCATGAGATAGAGCAGCGAATAGATCAGCATCGAGCCGTGGCCGGCAGACAGAATGAAACGGTCACGATCGGCCCATTTGGGGGCGGAAACGTCGAACTTCATGTGCTTTTCGAAAAGCACGGTCGCGACATCTGCCATGCCCATCGGCATACCGGAATGGCCGGAATTTGCGGCGGCAACTGCATCAAGGGCTAGGGCCCGGATGGCGGTGGCCTTCATCCAGTGGTCTGGGTTCTTTTCGCGCAGGGCTTGGATATCCACGGCTGCGTTCCTCTGCTTGGGAATTTGGATCGCGTGCTCAATAACAGCCTATGTGTGAAGTGCAAGCATTGAGGGTTGCATCCCCCGCCAAGTGCTTGATGTATATGGGGGCGCATTTTCCCGGGGCTTTGGCTAATATCAAGCCAAGACGGTTGGGGGCCGATTCGCAGGGCTTTTGTGACAGGCACGACCCTTGGGGCACCAAACCCCGAAAAAGAACGAGGACGAGGCATATGAGTGACATCAGTGATCTTGAAAACAGGATCAGCGCCGCAATGGACCGCATTGGCCGGGGGATCGAGGCGCTGTCATCCGCACCCGCCGCCGCGCCGTCGGACGGGGAGGCCAAGCTTGACCAGCTTGAGCGCGCACTTGAGGACGAAAAGCTTGCCGGGCAGCAGCTTGAGGAACGTATCAAGGCTTTGACCGGGCGACAGGAAGCGCTGGAAAGCGATCTGGGTGCGGCGCGGGAAGCGGCGGATGCGGCCGAGGCGGCCAGGGCCGAGGCCGAAGCTGCCAGAGAGAAGGCCGAGCAATCCCGCGCCGAGGCCGAGGCAGCGCTTGAGGCGGCACAGACAGCGGCTGCCGAGGCCGCGCCCGCGGTGTCGGAAGAGGATTTGCAGGCAACCCGCGAGACAATGGAAGACCTGGCCCAGCGCCTGCGCCGGATGCGTCGGATGACGCGCAATATCCGCGAAAACAACCAGCGCCTGCGTGAAGCGGCGGAAAAGGGCGTGTCCGATCCGGAACTGATCAATGCTTCGCTGCGTACGGAGCTGGAAACGCTGCAGACGCTGCGTGAGACCGACTTGGTGGAAACGGATGTGATTCTGTCCGGTCTGCGCCCGCTTCTGGCGGGTCAGAAGGCCGCGCCCGCGCAGGATGGCGAAGTCATGGGGGATGGATAATGCCTGAGGTGGAAATCGAAATCGGCGGGCGCGTGTTCGAGGTGGCCTGTCAGGACGGCGAACAGCATTACCTGCAAAGCGCGGCCAAGATGCTGGATACCGAGGCACAGGTGCTGACCAGCCAGACCGGGCGCATTCCCGAAGCGCGGATGCTGTTGATGGCGGGGTTGATGCTTGCGGACAAAACGGCTGGTGTGGAAGACAAGCTGCGCGAGTTGGAGGCCAAGCTGGCCGAGCAGCAAAAGGAGCTGGACGCATTGCGCAACGCGCCCGCGCCCGAACCGCAGAAGGTCGAGGTGCCGACCATTCCGGTCGAAGTGAGCGAAACCCTTGCCGAACTGGCGGCGCGGGCCGAAGCGCTGGCTGCCGAGGTCGAGGAGAAGGCCGCCGGGTGACCCAGAGGGATGGAAAATGGAACAAGCCGGGCCGGGATGCCCGGCTTTTTTGTTTTTGGGGCGACGGAAGGGAGGGCGTGCCCCGTATCAGGCAAGAGGATTTGCCGGATACAGGAGATACGAATGAGCCTTTCAGCACAAGTTTATGACCGGGTCAGCCGGATCAATCATTGGGGTGTCGCGCTGTTGATGATCGCGATGCTGATCATGGGGATTTACGTCTTCAAGATTATGCCCGACGGGCCGGACAAGGGGGCGATGGTGGGGCTGCACAAGTCCTTTGGGCTGTTGATCCTGATGCTGGGCAGCTGGCGCGTGGCGTGGCGGTTGCGGCAGGGGTTCCTGCCAAGCCTGCATGGAGGATGGCAGGCGCGGCTGGCACACCTGATACATTGGCTGTTGCTGGTCGGGATCGTGGTGATGCCGGTGTCCGGGCTGCTCATGAGCTATTTCGGTGGGCGTGAAACCGGGTTCTTCGGGCTGTTCACGTTCCCGGCGGGGCCAAAAATCGGCCTGCTGAACGAGATTGGCCATATCGCGCATGGGCTTTTTGCGATGCTGATGATCGCGGCGGTGCTGCTGCATGTGCTGGGGGCGGTGAAACATGCGCTGATGGATCGGGACAGCACCATGGCGCGCATGACGGGACGTATCTAGGCGCAAAGAAAAACCCCGGTCCGAAGGGACCGGGGTTTGATGTTCTGTTGCTGGATCTGACGGGATCAGCCGTTAGCTTCGCGAATGCGGTCAGCGGCTTCCTTGTCATAGGCGACACCGTTGTCGTCGAACATGGTGTCAAGCTCGCCCGAAAGGGTCATTTCCGTGATGATGTCGCAACCGCCCACAAACTCGCCCTTGATGTAGAGCTGGGGGATGGTGGGCCAGTCGGAATAGTCCTTGATGCCCTGGCGGATTTCTTCGTCGGCCAGCACGTTCACATCGGTGTAGTCGACGCCCATGTAGTTGAGCACGCCGGCCACGCGGGACGAGAACCCGCACTGCGGCATGTCCTTGGTGCCCTTCATGTAAAGCACCACGTCATTGGCTTTCACGGTTTCGTCGATGCGGGTTTTTGCGTCGGTCATGATCCTGATCTTTCTTTCAGGGCGCTGCCCTGTTTTCGGCGTGGGCTGTCTTCGAGGATGTCCTGAAGCAGGCTGGTATCGGTTGCAAGCTGCCCCGGCGCCCTGTGCATGACCCGTGTGGGACGGCTTTGGGCAAGGGGGCGTCTTGTCTGGCCTCTGACATAGGCTTCGATCCCGGCGGCGACAACCACCAAAAGGATCACGATGCCAATGAGCAGAAGCGCAGTGTTCATCAGTCGGGCGCCTTTGTGGTCAGGCCGAGGGCGTGAATCTCGCCATTCGAGCCGTCCATCTTGCCCTTGAGCGCGGCCATGACGGCGCGCTGTTGTTGCACGCGGTTCTTGCCGCGGAAACTTTCGTCGATCACCTCGGCAGAGAAATGCACCCCGTCATCCCCGACGACAGTGATCTTGGCATCGGGGAAGCTTTCGCGGATCAGGGCTTCGATGTCAGAAGCGAGAACGGCCATGGATTTATCCCTTGTTGGTTGTTGCCTATGAATTTAGGCGCGCGCAAAGACAGGTGCAAGCGGCCAAAACGGCCACCTGCCTCTTCTTAATGGTCAAAAATACCCATTTGCGGGCGGGTCAACCAATCGACTCGGCGAAGCTTGCACGGAACAGCGTCGCCAGTTCCTCCAGCGGCGCGCCGGACTTGCCGAACCAGACCTGATCGCCGGTGAATTTGCCCACGGAGGTGATCGGAACCCCAGCCTGACCTGCGGCGATCATCAGCGCCTCGGCCTGATCGAAGTTGCAGGCCACGAGATAGCGCGCCTGGTCCTCACCAAAGAGCGTGGCGGTGTCGTCGCTGTCGATCTGGACGCCCACACCGGCGGCTTCGGCCATTTCGAAGGCGGCCAGCGCCAGGCCACCATCTGCGAGGTCCGTGCAGGCCTTGATCATTGCGCGGTTGGCGCGGATGAATTCGCCGTTGCGGCGCTCGGCGTCAAGATCGACATGCGGCGCATCGCCGTCTTCGCGGTTGAACACCTCTGCCAGAAGGGCCGACTGACCCAGATGCCCCTTGGTTTCGCCGATGACGAGGGCGACATGACCGTCGCGCGCGGTGCCGTTGATCGGCTCTTCGTCGGCGGCAATCAGGCCCACGGCACCGATGGTGGGGGTGGGCAGGATGGCGGAGCCGTCGGTCTCGTTATAGAGCGACACGTTGCCCGAGACGATCGGCATATCGAGCGCGGCCACGGCGGCGCCGATACCCTTGATGGCACCGACGAACTGGCCCATGATCTCGGGCTTTTCGGGGTTGCCGAAGTTCAGGTTGTCGGTAGTGGCGAGCGGCTTGGCGCCCACGGCAGAGAGGTTGCGGAAGGCTTCGGCCACCGCCTGTTTGCCGCCCTCGACCGGGTTGGCGCGTACGTAGCGCGGGGTCACGTCAGAGGTGAAGGCCAGTTTCTTGTCGGTGCCGTGCACGCGGATGATGCCTGCGCCTTGACCGGGCAGGCGGGCGCTGTCGGCCATGACCATGGTGTCATATTGTTCATAGACCCACTGTTTGCCCGCGTAGTTGGGCGAGGAAATCAGGCCCTTGAGCCCGTCGATCGGGTCGATCTGGGGCACGTCGGCGAGTTCTTCGGCGGCAGGAGTTTCGACCCATGGGCGGTCGTATTCCGGGGCGCGGCCCGAGAGAGGCGACAGCGGCAGGTCGGCTTTCACTTCGCCGTTATGCATGATCAGGAAGCGGTCTTCGGCAATCGTTTCACCGACGATGGCAAAGTCGAGGTCCCATTTCTCGAACACGGCGCGGGCTTCGGCTTCAAGCTCGGGCTTGAGGACCATGAGCATGCGTTCCTGGCTTTCCGAGAGCATCATCTCGTAAGCGGTCATGTTGTCTTCGCGCTGGGGCACGTCTTCGAGGTTGAGCTTGACGCCCAGTTGCCCCTTGTCACCCATTTCCACGGCGGAGCAGGTGAGACCGGCTGCGCCCATGTCCTGAATCGAGATCACGGCGCCGGTCTGCATCAGCTCGAGTGTCGCTTCCATCAGGCGTTTTTCGGTGAAGGGGTCACCAACCTGAACGGTGGGGCGCTTTTCCTCGATCGTGTCGTCAAATTCGGCCGAGGCCATGGTCGCGCCGCCAACACCGTCGCGGCCGGTTTTGGCGCCGAGATAGACGACGGGCATGCCGACGCCCGATGCGGCCGAGTAGAAGATGCTGTCGGTCTTGGCGATCCCTGCGGCGAAGGCGTTGACAAGACAGTTGCCGTTATAGGCGGGGTGGAAGCGGACTTCGCCACCCACGGTGGGGACGCCGAAACAGTTGCCGTAACCGCCGACGCCTTCGACGACACCGTTGACCAGCTGGCGGGTCTTGGGGTGGCTGGTTTCGCCAAAGGAAAGCGAGTTCATCGCCGCGATGGGACGTGCGCCCATGGTGAAGACATCACGCAGGATGCCGCCCACACCGGTGGCCGCACCTTGATAGGGTTCGATATAGGAGGGGTGGTTGTGGCTTTCCATTTTGAAAACCACGGCGTCGCCATCGCCAATATCGACAATCCCCGCGTTCTCGCCGGGGCCGCAGATCACCTGCGGGCCGTCGGTGGGCAGGGTGCGCAGCCATTTCTTGGAGGACTTGTAGGAGCAGTGCTCGTTCCACATCGCCGAGAAGATGCCAAGCTCGGTGAAGGTGGGTTCACGGCCGATGATCTCGAGGATCAGCGCGTACTCGTCGGGCTTGAGCCCGTGTGCTTCGATGAGATCGGTGGTGATGGCCGGTTCCTGCATGACAGTCGATTCCCCAAAGGCATGTTTGGGGGTCTCTTAAGCCATGTCACGCAAGGGGGAAAGGGGGCGCGGGCGCGCAGGGGCGCGCCCGCGGGTTTTCTGGATCAATCGGGGCCTTTGGGCGCGGAAGAGGGCGCCTGATCCTGTTGCTGGGCGGCATCGGCGGCGGCACCAGCCGCGGCGGCGGTGATGGCGGCCTTTTCTTCCTCGCTCATGTCCTCGTGATGTTCGAGGCCGGGAATGGCCACGCGCACCTCGCGGCGGGCAAAGTCGATACCGGCCTCGGCAAAGGCGGCCTTGACCTTGTTGTAGATCTCTTTGCGGATCATGAACTGTTTGCCCGGTTTGGCCATGAATTTCCCGCGGATCACCATGCCGACATCGTCGATGTCGAACACACCCTGCGATTTGAAGGGCTGGAGAAAGTCGTCCTTGAAGAGCGGGTCTTCCATCATCTCCTGACCGATCTTTTTGAAGATCTTCTTGATCTGGTTGGGGTTGGTGTCAAAGGGCACGGTGAACTTGAGCTTCATGATCACCCAGTCACGCGAATAGTTGGTGAGCTTGGGGATTTCGCCATAAGGGATCGTGTGCACCGGGCCGCGGTGGTGGCGCAGCTGCATGGAGCGGATCGAGATTTTCTCGACCGCGCCCATGGTGCCGTCGATCTCGACATAATCGCCGACGCGGAACGCATCGTCGATCAGGAAGAACACGCCCGAGACCACATCCGTGACCAGTTTCTGAGCGCCGAAACCAATGGCGAGACCCAGAACACCGGCACCGGCCAGAAGCGGAGTGATGTCGATGCCAAGGTTGCCGATGGCCAAGAGCCCGAACACCACGATGATGGTGGCGCGCGCGGTCAGCAGCATGAGCGGCAGGACCGTGGAGAGGCGCGAGCCGCTGGCGCCGCCCATTTCGGCGTCAGCGTCTTCCTGGCTCATGCCGAGGGCGGTCATTTCAGCAGCCAGGCGCGAGTTGATCCAGAGTGAGACGGCTTCGTATGCGACATAGCCCACCACGACGGTCATCAGGAAGCTGAACAAGTTGTCGGCAATACCCGCGCCACCCATCAGAAGCTCGGCGACAGACATGTCCCAGGCGCGGGCGATCAGGGAGAAGATGATGCCGACGGCAATCACACGCCCGATGCGCACATAGCTGCGCTTGGTCGAAAGATAAGCGGCTTCTGCTGCCGGGCCTTCGCCAGCCATAGGGGGCACAAGGTGCCGGACAAGGCCACGGATCGCTGTGTCGACCACCGGGGCTGCCAGCAGGAGGAACATGGTGGTGTAATGGGCACCCTGCAGAAGTGGCTTGATCGTGCCGAGGCCGATCAGGGTCGTGACAAGCGCCCAGGTGCTGGCCGCGACGACGATCGCAAAGATCGGGTAGGCATCGGCAACACGGCGGTCAAAGCGTGTGGTGTCGGGATCAGAGCCCAGCATCATGGCGCGCAGACCATCGCGTGCTGTCAGGGCGATGAGGATGATGTAGATGTAAAGCGCGCTGTCGAGCATGTAGCCAAGGCGTGTGCTGCCCGGCGGTACGCCATTGGTGGCGAGGAAGGTCACGCTGTAGATCGTGAGACCACCGAGGAAGACAACCCCGACGATATTGCGATGCAGAAAGCGGGCCCAATGGTCGTCAATGCTGACCAGACGCAGGTCGGGACGGTGCGGCGCCAGCAGGAAGCGGGATGCGGCGGCAGCGAGCCGCGGCATCCAGATCAGGTAACCGACAAGAGGTGCTGCGAAAAGCAGCATCTCGGGGGAGAGCAGGCTGCGCCCCAAGGCGCGGATGACCACGTAGAACACGATCAGCCCGAGGATTTCCCGTACGAACCGGCGAAACAGGAACTGAACCGCGTCACGAAGGCTTTCTTCGCCGTTAGGGTTTGCCTTTTGCCGGACGCGGCGCATCAGGAAGGCGCGTACCGCGTATTCAACGGCAAAACCCACAGCCAGAACAAGGGCAATCAGGCCGATCCAGAGCAGCAAGCCACCGGAATTGCTGGCCTTGTCGATCTGGTTCGAGATCGCGACACCAACGAATCGAAGCGTGTCTGGCAGCTTTTGAAGTGTCTGTAAAAGCGGCGTTGTGAAAGCGCCCCAGAGATTTGCCACCTTGTCGGAGAGTGTCACCACCTCTTCGGGGGCCTGGGATTGCATGGCGACCGCGTCGAGCCGTTCGAGCAGAAAGGCACGCACCTCGTCATCGGACATGCGGGCGACCATCGCGTCAATCGCTTCGGGTGTCATGGTGGCCGGGTCGACCTGTGGATCTGTGTTTGTGGTTTCCTGGGCCGCCAAAGGTGTGGCGAGCAGGAAGGCGGCAATAATCAGGCCAATAACCTTTTTAACAAGCGCGGACATATATCCCTCGAATGGTGATTCATTTTCCCGGCAGCTTACCACTGGCCGTGGAAAATGCATTCAATTTAGGAGGGTTTCTGTTTTTGAAACGACCCTGCAGTTTTTTGAAACGGGGCATTCCGGCCAAAAAAAAGGCCGAGCATAAGCTCGGCCGAAGTCCAACAGGGAGGTATGAAGATGATGCGCTGTTAAGCAATCATCGTCTTCGAGAGATGAATTAGTGATCAGTTTGTGAACGATCAAGGGTTTTCATGTCGCAGGTGCAGCAATGCCGCTATGCATTGCGTGCATGGCTTAGGGATTTCCCTTTTGTGCCAATTGTTTGCGATGTGAAATGATTTCTTCCTGAACGAAGTCCCGAAAGGCGGCAATGCGCTTGGATTGGCGCAGTTCCTCGGGATAGGCAAGAAAGACAGGGACCTCGGCTGATTCATGGTCGGGCAGGACGCGCACCAGATTTGGAAAATCCTGGGTCACGTAATCGGGCAACACGCCGATCCCAAGCCCATGCAGAACAGCCTGAAGCACACCGAAGTAGTTGTTGACGTAGAGCAGCGATTGCACATCGTCGGCCAAAAGGCTTTGCACGAAGCTGGCGCCTGCACCGACCTGCTCGGAAGTGATGTTCTGGCAGATCAGGCGATGTGCGGAAAGATCACTCATCCGCTCAGGGGCGCCATGTTCCTGAATGTACTCCGGCGTCGCATAAAGGCGCATGCGCACGCTCATCAAGCGTTTGCGGATCAGGTCGGCCTGGGACGGCTCTTTCATACGGATGGCGACGTCCGCTTCGCGCATGGGCAGGTCGAGCACCTTTTCCTCGAGCATCAGGTCGATATTCAGGTCGGGATATTTTTCGTAGAGCTTGGTCAGGCGTGGAGCGAGCCAGAGCGTGCCGAAGCCGATGGTCGTGGTGACACGCAATTCACCAAACACTTCTTCTTCGCTGTCGCGGATGCGGGCGGCGGCGGCATCCAGGCGTTTGGTCATCGACTTGGTCGCGTCAAACAGCAATTCGCCCTGTTCCGTGAGAATCAGTCCGCGGGCATGGCGGTGGAACAGGGTGGTGTTGAGCGATTCTTCGAGAGCGCGAATCTGGCGCGACACCGCAGATTGCGACAGGTGAAGCACGTCACCGGCATGGGTCAGGCTGCCGGCATCGGCAACCGCGTGGAAGATTCTAAGCTTGTCCCAGTCCATTCCGGCAACTTTCGCGACGTTTTATTTTGTCTAGGCGAAAGACGTGAAAAACGAAACCGATTGTTCGAAGAATGTGTCGAGATCACAAAAAAATAATTGCTTAGGTCAGAAATTATGACCTAATATTGCCCCTATATTGATCTCAAGAGATCATCCAGCGAGGGGAGCGCAAGATGAGCATCCAGAAGGTTTCTTTGAACGACAGGCTCGACCTGGAAAAAAGCCATGTGCTTTTGAACGGGACGCAGGCGCTTGTGCGTTTGATGTTGATGCAGAAGGCCCGGGATACGAAGGCCGGGTTGAATACGGCGGGCTATGTCACCGGTTATCGTGGATCGCCGCTTGGCAATGTGGACGGTCAGATGATGCGGGCCGAGAAGCAGCTCAAGGCCAATGACGTCCTGTTCCAGTCCGGGTTGAACGAAGACCTCGCGGCGACCGCGCTGTGGGGAAGCCAGCAGGCGGAGCTGCGGGGCGAGGGCAAGTTCGACGGCGTTTTTGGTCTTTGGTACGGCAAGGGGCCGGGCGTGGACCGCACCGGGGACGTGATGCGCCATGCCAATATGGCCGGGACATCGCCGCATGGTGGCGTGCTGATGGCGATGGGCGATGACCACACCGGCGAAAGCTCGACCGTGCTGCACCAGTCGGAATGGGCGCTGGTGGATGCCTATATGCCGGTTGTGTCGCCCGCAGGCGTGCAGGAGATCATGGATTACGGGCTATATGGTCTGGCCCTGTCGCGGTTCTCGGGTCTTTGGGTTGGTCTCAAGACGATGAAGGACACGATCGAAGCCACGGCGGTGGTAAATGGTGATCCGCATCGGTTGTCTTTCGTGACGCCCGAGTTTGACATGCCCGAAGGTGGCTTGAATATCCGGCTGGCGGACACGCCGCACGCGCAGGAAGCGCGGATGATCGACTATAAACGCTTTGCGGCAGAGGCGTTCAGCCATGCCAACAAGATGGACAAGCGCATGTGGGGCAAGCCCGGCGCGAAGATCGGGTTTGTCGCCGCGGGAAAGAACTGGCTTGATCTGGTGCACGCGATGGACCTTTTGGGCATCGACGAGGCCGAGGCCGAACGGCTGGGCATCACCACCTACAAGGTGGGCCAGACCTTCCCGCTCGACATGAAGGGTTTTTATGAATGGGCCAACGGGCTCGACCTGATTGTTGTGGTGGAAGAAAAGCGCAAGTTGATCGAGATCCAGATCAAGGAAGCGTTGTTTGATGACAACCGCTACCGCGTTTACGGCTGGTACAAGGGCGGCGCAGGTGGCATGCACCGCGAGGAATTGTTCCCGACGCGCGGGGCGCTGGATCCGATCTGGATCGCGCAGAAGCTGGGCGAGATCCTGATCGAAGAGGGGCGTGGTACGGAAAGCGTGAAGGCCGGGCTTGAGAAGCTGGCCGAGGCGCAGCGGGCCGACAATGCCGAGGATATTGCGGTGCGCACACCCTGGTTCTGTTCGGGCTGTCCGCACAACTCGTCGACCAAGGTGCCGGAAGGCAGCCGTGCCTATGCCGGGATCGGCTGTCACTACATGGTGCAGTGGATGGACCGGGAGACGCAGGGCTTTACCCATATGGGCGGCGAGGGCGCGAACTGGATCGGGGAGGCGCCGTTCTCCAAGACTGGGCACGTGTTCCAGAACCTTGGCGACGGGACGTATAACCACTCGGGCGTGCAAGCCATCCGTGCTGCCCTGGCAGCCAACACGAACATCACCTACAAGATCCTGTTCAACGACGCCGTGGCCATGACCGGTGGTCAGGCCAATGATGGCGGGTTGTCGCCTCAGAAGATCGCCGACGAAGTGCGTGCGATGGGGGTTGAGAAGGTCTTTGTCGTCTATGACGAAAAGGAAGACGTGGATCAGGCGGCGTTCCCCAAGGGGATCACGTTCCATGAACGCGCCGAGTTGATGAACGTTCAGGAGGAATGCCGAAATATCAAAGGTGTATCGGTCATTGTTTATGTGCAGACCTGTGCTGCCGAGAAACGCCGCCGCCGCAAGCGGGGGCTGTTCCCGGACCCGGATCGCCGGGTGTTCATCAATACCGATGTCTGTGAAGGCTGTGGCGATTGCGGGGTGCAGTCGAACTGTATCTCGATCGAGCCAGTGGAAACCGAACTTGGCCGCAAGCGCAAGATCAACCAGTCGAGCTGTAACAAGGATTTCAGCTGTCTCAACGGGTTCTGCCCCAGCTTCCTGACCATCGAGGGCGGCAAGATCAAGAAGGCGGCGACGGCGACGCTGGACCTGCCGGATTTGCCGATGCCGGATATCAAGCCGATTGAAGGCACCCATAACGTGGTGATCACCGGGGTCGGTGGCACCGGGGTTGTGACCATTGGTGCGGTGCTGGCACAGGCGGCGCAGATTGATGGCAAGGCCGCGGGAATGATGGAGATGGCCGGGCTGGCCCAGAAGGGCGGCGCGGTGCATATCCATTGCCGTCTGGCCGAAACGCCTGAGGATATCAGCGCTGTGCGCGTTGCCACCGGCGAGGCGGATGCGCTGATCGGGGGCGATCTGGTGGTGAGTGCCGGGGCCAAGACGCTGGGTCTGACCAGCACCGGGCGCACCGGAGCCGTGGTCAACAGCCACGAGATCATCACAGGGGCCTTCACCCAGAACACGGAATTCCGCTTGCCTACAGGGCAGTTGGAGGTCGCACTTCAGGCCCGGATTCGCGAGAAGCTGGCGATGTTCGACGCTTCGGAACTGGCGCGGATCGTCATGGGCGACTCGATCTTCTCGAACATGATGGTGTTTGGCGCGGCGTGGCAGAACGGGCTGGTGCCAGTGAGCCATGAAGCGATTGTCGCTGCCATCGAGATCAACGGCGCAGCTGTCGAAAAGAACCTGCGTGCGTTTGAGATCGGTCGCTGGGCGGTGCTGTATCCGGAAGAGGCGGCGGCGATGCTGGAGCCGAAAGTGGTGCAGTTGCCCAAGTCGCTGGACGAAAAGATCGCCTTCCGGGCCGATCACCTGGTCAAGTATCAGGGCAAGCGTTTGGCCAAGCGCTATCGCAAGATGGTGGACGGAATCAAGGATGAGCGCCTGAAGGAGGCGGTTGCCAAAGGCTATCACAAGCTGCTGGCTTATAAGGACGAGTACGAAGTTGCGCGTCTGCATCTGGAGAGTCGGGCCAAGGCGGAAGAGGTGTTCGAGGGCGACTTCGAGATCAAGTTCCAGCTGGCACCGCCGATGCTGTCCAAGCAGGGGCCAAACGGGCGCCCTCTCAAGAAGGAATATGGCCCCGGCATGATGCGGTGGTTCAAGCTTCTGGCGAAGATGAAGGGGCTGCGTGGGACGCCGCTCGACATCTTTGGGCGCACGGATGAACGCAAGATGGAGCGCGCGCTGATCAAGCAATATGAGGCAGATATGGCCACGGTGATTGCCGAGCATGGTGACAGGGCCTCGGATGCGGCTGTGGCGCTGGCGGAGCTGCCCTTGCAGATCCGTGGCTTTGGTCCTGTGAAACAGGCCAACGAGGCCAAGGCGGCCAAGCGGCGCGAAGAGCTTTTGGCTGCGCTCAAGGCGGGCGATACGGTCAAGGCGGCGGCAGAATAACGCCGCCTTTCCATCGCGGCAAAATGGGGACTTCTCAGGTTTTTCCAACCTGCGTATATCGCGGGCAGGAAACCTGAGCGGACCCGCGCCCATGCACAGCGATGTGACCCGAGAAATCAGTTATGCCCACTCTGCGGAGACGCGGGGCGGACGCACGGTCATCCGGTTGTTGGAAAACGCCACCGGGCGGCTTGGACTGATCAAACGGGCGGCGGGATACGAGGATGAAGTTGCGCAGGGTCGCGATTTCTGGCGCGTGATGATGGAGCGCTATGGCATCAGCCTTGAGGTCATCGGTGGGTCGCTTCAGGACATACCACAGGATGGCCCATTGTTGATGGTGGCCAATCACCCGTTCGGCATTCTGGACGGGATGATGATGGGCCATATGCTGAGCGAGGTGCGGGGCGATTTCCGAATTCTGGCCAACAGCGTTTTCCAGAAGGCGGAAGAGATCAACCGGATCGTATTGCCGATCTCGTTTGATGAAGACCGTGAGGCGGTGAAGCTCAATCTCAATACCCGGAAAGTGGCGCTGGAGTATCTGCAGAAAGGCGGGGCGATCGGCATTTTCCCCGGTGGAACGGTGAGCACATCGGCCAAACCGTTTGGGCGTCCGCTTGATCCCGGCTGGCGCAGTTTTACGGCCCGGATGCTCGCGAAATCCAAAGCGCAGGTGGTGCCGGTCTATTTCGAGGGGCGCAACAGCCGTCTTTTTCAGATCGCCAGCCATCTGCATTCGTCCCTAAGGCTGGGGCTGTTGATCAAGGAGTTCGGCGCGCGCGTGGATGCGCCGGTGCAGGTGGTGATCGGCCAGCCGATCCCGCGCGAAGAACTGGACCGGTTCGCAAGCGATTCCAAGGGGCTGATGGACTTCTTGCGGCGACGGACCTATGACTTGTCGCCAAGACCTGTCCCAGTGAATGGTTACGGGTACGAATTCGAAGAGAAGCACCGGGCATAAGCCCCTGATTGGAATTTTAAATGGCAGTTGGCATTTTTGATAGTGGACTGGGTGGGCTGACGGTTCTGGACGCCGTGAGCAAGCGCCTGCCGGATCAACCGTTTGTCTATTTCGGGGACAATGCCCACGCGCCTTACGGGGTGCGGGATGCGGATGATGTCTATAACCTGACCACGTCGGCCGTGGAGCGGATGTGGGACGCGGGCTGTGATCTTGTCATCCTGGCCTGTAACACCGCCAGCGCTGCGGCGCTGAGGCGGATGCAGGAAAGCTGGATTCCCACCGACAAGCGGGTGCTGGGCGTGTTTGTGCCGCTGATCGAGGCGCTGACCGAACGCAGTTGGGGCGACAATAGCCCGCCGCGTGAAGTGGCGGTGAAACATGTGGCGCTTTTTGCGACGCCCGCAACCGTAGCCAGCCGTGCGTTCCAGCGGGAGCTGGCGTTTCGTGCCATTGGCGTTGATGTCGAGGCACAAGCCTGTGGCGGGGTGGTGGATGCCATCGAAGACGGTGACATGATTTTGGCTGAGGCACTGGTGCGCAGCCATGTCGACGCGCTCAAGCGCAAGATGCCGAACCCGGAGGCGGCAATTCTGGGCTGTACCCATTACCCGTTGATGCACGAGACCTTCCAGGATGCGCTGGGGGCGGACGTGACCGTGTACAGCCAGGCCAATTTGGTGGCCGAGTCGCTGGCGGATTATCTTGAACGCCATCCCAACATGAAGGGATCGGGCTCGGAGTCGGTTTTCCTGACCACGGGGGACGCGCGCAAGGTGTCGGACCGAGCGACGCAGTTCTTGCGACGACGGATTACTTTTGAGGCGGCGTAAGCGCGCAGCCCTCGTAATTTTCCCCTATCTCGATTACATAACGCCTCGAAGAATGAGGGGCGGCACGCCGGGCGGCGTGTTTCCAAGGAAGGAAGAGGTCTGATCATGACCCATAAAATCGCAATTCTGGGCGCCAGCGGATATACCGGCGCAGAGCTTGTCCGGCTGATTGCCACCCATCCCAATATGAAGATCGTGGCGTTGTCGGCGGACCGCAAGGCGGGCATGAAGATGTCCGAAGTGTTCCCGCATCTGCGTCATCTGGACCTGCCGGACCTGTGCACGATCGACGAGATCGACTTTGCCGGTGTGGACCTGTGTTTCTGTGCGTTGCCGCATGCCACCAGCCAGAAGGTGATCCGCGAGCTGCCCAAGTCGCTCAAGATCGTCGACCTGTCGGCGGATTTCCGGCTGCGTGACCCCGAGGAGTACGCAAAATGGTACGGCGGGCAGCATGATGCGCTCGAATGTCAGGACGAGGCGGTTTATGGGCTGACCGAGTTCTATCGTGATGAGATCAAGCAGGCGCGGCTTGTGGCCGGGACGGGCTGTAACGCGGCCACCGGTCAATATATCCTGTCGCCGCTGTTCAAGGCCGGGGTAATTGACTTTGATCATGTCATTCTGGATCTGAAATGTGCTGTATCGGGCGCAGGCCGGTCGCTGAAGGAGAACCTTTTGCATGCCGAGCTGAGCGAAGGGTATCACGCCTATGCCGTGGGCGGCACGCACCGGCATCTGGGAGAGTTCGACCAGGAGTTCAGCAAGATCGCCGGGCGCGAGGTGCGGATTCAGTTCACGCCGCATCTTGTACCGGCGAACCGGGGGATCCTTGGGACGGCCTATGTGCATGGCAATGCGCAGGAGGTGTATGACACTTTGGCGGCGACGTATGAGGACGAGCCGTTTATCGAGGTGCTGCCCTTTGGCGAGGCGCCGAGCACGAAACATATCCGGGCGTCGAACTTCTGCCATATCGGCGTGGTGGCCGACCGGATCGAGGGCCGCGTGATCGTGATCGCGGCGCTGGACAATTTGACCAAGGGCTCGAGCGGGCAGGCGTTGCAGAATGCAAACCTGATGCTTGGGGAAGAGGAAACAGAGGGCCTGATGTTGGCGCCGGTCTTCCCGTAGGGTCCGAAGAGGGGAAAACAGGATGAAGAACCTCAAGAAACGTCGTCGCATTCAGGTCATCGTCGTGGCCTTTGTGGCGCTGGCCGTTTCGACGGCGCTTATTGGGTACGCGATGCGTGACGGGATCAATTTCTTCCGCTCGCCCAGCCAGGTGGCCGAAGCGCCGCCCGATGCCAGCGAAGTGTTCCGCATTGGCGGGCTGGTCGAGGAAGGCACGCTGGTGCGCGGACAGGGCGAAACCGTCACCTTCTCGGTGACCGATGGCGGGGCGTCGATCAAGGTGGCCTATACCGGCGTGCTGCCCGATCTGTTCGAAGAGAACCAAGGTATGGTGGGCACCGGGCGTTACATCAACGGTGTCTTTGAAGCCGAGGAAATCCTTGCCAAACATGACGAGACCTACATGCCAAAAGAGGTTGTGGACGCGCTCAAGGAGCAAGGCGTTTACGTGGAGCCTGACGCCGAAAGCTAAGATCGGTTTCCTTTTGGAAAAATTGCAAAGCCCGCCCGGTTCGTCCGGGCGGTTTTTTGTGGCGTACGGTGGTCTTTGGGCGCGTTAACCTGTTTGCGGCAGGCTTTGGCGGTGTTTTTTGGAAAAGCCGCGAGGATGCGCCATGCAGGATGTCCGCCAGATTGCCGAGGAAATCGTCGCCCGTGAAGGCGGCTTTGTGAATGATCCGGATGATCCGGGTGGGGCCACCAAGTTTGGTGTGACACTGGCCACAGCACGCCGCCTTGGTTTGGACAAGGACGGCGACGGCGATGTGGATGTGGCCGATATCCGCGCGGTGAAGCGTGAGGATGCGATCACGGTGTTTCTCGAGCACTATTTTCAGGGCCCCGGCGTGGATCGCCTTCCCGAGGTGCTGCAGGCCAGCGTGTTCGACATGTATGTGAATGCCGGTTCGAATGCGGTGAAGATACTGCAGGAACTGTTGGGGCAGATGGGGCAAAAGGTGAGCGTGGACGGAGTGATCGGGCCGCACACCATTGCCGCTGCCGAAGCTGCTGCTGCGGCGGCGCCCAATCACCTTGCCGACGCCTACGGGATTGCCCGGCGCAACTACTATTTCCGGCTGGCAGACCGCCGTCCGGCCTCGCGCAAATTTGCGCGTAGTCACAAGGGCGGCAAGGGCGGTTGGATCAAGCGGGCCGAAGAGTTCATCTCGACGCGTTATCACATGAGCGAGGCGGAGTTTCAAAAGCGGGTGGCAGCATGGGGTTGATCGAGAAGCTCTTTTCGTTGGTGTTCGGAAGCGGGCGCAACGTGGTCAAGGAAACCGCCGAAGTGTTCCGTGAAAACGCCGAGGCCGGTGCGGTTCGGGCCAAGGATGTGCAGATTGCCGCCATGCAGGGGTTTTCGGCCGAGTTTCGACAGGTCGGGCGTGGAAGGTTTGACCGGATCATGGATGGTGTGAACCGGCTGCCGCGCCCGGCCATGGCTTTGGGCTGCCTGGGGCTGTTTGTCTCGGCCATGGTCCACCCGGTCTGGTTTGCCGAGCGTATGGCTGGGATTGCGCTGGTGCCCGAACCGCTTTGGTGGCTGTTGGGGGTGGTGGTGAGTTTTTATTTCGGGGCGCGGCATCAGGCCAAGGGGCAGGAGTTTCAACGTTCGATCGCCGGAACCATGGCGCAGGTGCCGCAGGTGGTCGAGCACATCCGCGAAGTCCGCGCGCTCGAGGCCGGGGCAACGGGCGAAAACCCGGCGCTTCAGGATTGGAAAAACACAAAGAATCGATGAGGCGCGACATTGTGATCGACCTGCCTTGACGAAAGCCATTGGCCACGCCTTTTGGAAAGAATATACAAGGCGCATGATAGTCGAACTTGGCCACTTTGCCCTGATTTTGGCCGCCGTCACCGCATTGGTGCAGGCGGTCGTTCCGCTGATTGGAGCCCACAAACGCTGGCCCGGCTGGATGGCCGTGGCGGAACCGGCGGCAGGGCTGCAATTCCTCTTCACCCTGTTTTCCTTTGCGGCGCTGACCTATGCGTTCGTGATGTCGGATTTCACCGTGCAACTGGTGACGTCGAACTCCCATACACTCAAGCCGATGCTCTACAAGGTGAGCGGTGTCTGGGGGAACCACGAGGGCTCGATGCTTTTGTGGGTCCTGATTCTGACACTGTTTGGCGCGTGTCTGGCATGGTTTGGCGGCAATCTGCCCCCAAGCCTGCGCGCGCGGGCATTGGCCGTTCAGGCAGCCGTCGGCGTGGCGTTTTTCGGGTTCATCCTGTTCACGTCCAACCCATTCCTGCGTATGGGCGTGGCCCCGTTTGACGGGCGTGGTCTGAACCCCTTGTTGCAGGACCCCGGTTTGGCCTTCCATCCGCCGTTCCTGTATCTTGGCTATGTTGGTCTCAGCATGGCGTTTTCCTTTGCTATCGCCGCCCTGATCGAAGGCCGGGTTGATGCGGCCTGGGCACGCTGGGTGCGGCCCTGGACATTGGCGGCTTGGATTTTCCTGACTATCGGGATCGCGCTTGGGTCCTGGTGGGCCTATTACGAGCTTGGCTGGGGCGGATTCTGGTTCTGGGACCCGGTGGAGAATGCCTCGTTCATGCCGTGGCTTCTGGCAGCGGCGCTGTTGCATTCGGCCATTGTCGTGGAAAAGCGCGAGGCGTTGAAAAGCTGGACGATCCTGCTGGCCATTCTTGCCTTTGGCTTTTCGCTTATCGGGACGTTCATCGTTCGATCGGGCGTGATCACTTCTGTGCATGCCTTTGCCAATGACCCGGAGCGCGGTGTTTATATTCTCGCGATTCTGGCGCTGTTCACCGGGGGCGGGCTTGTGCTTTTCGCGGTGCGGGCGGCGGCGATGGAAGCCAAGGGTATCTTTGGCATGGTCAGCCGTGAAAGCGCGCTGGTGCTCAACAATATCCTGCTGGCGGTAAGCTGTTTCGTGGTCTTCATCGGGACGATCTGGCCGCTGGTTTCGGAGATTTTCTTTGTCCGCAAGCTGAGCGTGGGACCGCCGTTCTTCAACATGGCGTTCACGCCGTTCATGGTGATCCTTGGGGCGGTGTTGCCGATCGGGGCGATGTTGCCATGGAAACGCGCAAAGATCGGCAAGGTGGTCAAACCACTGATCCCGGCCTTTGTTCTGGCTCTCGCTTTGGGTGGCCTGGCATGGGCCATGCAGAGCGAACGCAGCCTGCTGGGACCGGTTGGTTTGTTCCTTGGATCGTGGCTGATTTTCGGATCGCTGACGGATGTTTATTCTCGTACCGGGCGAGGCAGCATTGGGGCCCGGCTGGGACGGCTTGCTCGGCTCCCGCGCGCGGATTGGGGCAAGACCATTGCCCATGCCGGTCTGGGTGTGACCATGTTGGGTGTCTCCGGACTGATGGCCTGGGACATGGAAGACATTCGCGTCGCCTACAAGGGTGAGCCCTATACAATTGGGGCCTATGAGATCACGCTTGAGGATGTGCGCGAGGTCGAGGGGCCGAACTATCTCTCGACCATGGGGGATATCCGGGTGCGCAAGGACGGGCGCGACGTTGCGATGCTGCATCCTGAAAAACGCGTATATCCCGTGTCGGCCATGCCAACCACCGAGGCGGCGATTGATTACCGCCTTATGCGCGATGTCTATGTTGTGGTCGGAGATCCGCAGGCGGACGGCGGCTATACCGTTCGGACCTATATCAAGCCGATGACCAACTGGATCTGGATGGGCACGTTCCTGATGTCGCTGGGCGGTTTGTTCAGCCTGACCGACCGGCGCTATCGCGTGGCGGCAGGCGCGCGCAAGGCGCCAACCGGGGGAGTACCGGCAGAATGATCAGAAAGACACTTGCAGCGATTGTGATGGCACTTTGTGTTGCCGGCCCGGTCTGGGCCGTGCAGCCGGATGAGGTTCTTGACGATCCCAAGCTTGAAGAACGGGCGCGGGACATCTCCAAGGACCTGCGCTGCCTCGTCTGCCGCAACGAGAGCATCGACGAGTCCAACGCCGAACTGGCCCGTGACCTGCGCCTTTTGGTACGGGAACGGCTGGTGGAAGGGGACAGCAACGAAGAAGTCGTAGAGTTCGTAGTTGGTCGTTATGGCGAATACGTGTTGCTGCGTCCCCAGACCAGTGGCTCGAACATGCTTTTGTGGCTGGCGGGGCCGGTGGCCTTCTTGTTGGCGCTGATCATGGCCGGGATGTACCTCCGGGGGCGCAGTACTGCGACGCCGCAGAATGTGGCGGGCCTGAGCGCCGAGGAAGAGGCGCGGCTCAAGGAAATCCTGAAAGACTGACGTGAGGTCTTGCTTGGTGCCGGGGCAGCGCAGTGCCATGTTGGGATGCGCAGCGGAGAGGATTCATGGACTATCAAACCATTACGCTAGAGAACACCGACGGTATCGCGATTGTAACGCTGAACCGCCCGGATACGTTGAACGCCCTGACCCAGCAGATGCGGGCCGAGATTACCGATGCTGTGATCGAAGCCGGACGCACGGCGCGTGTCGTGGTTCTGACCGGGGCGGGCAAGGCCTTTTGTTCGGGGCAGGATCTGGGCGACGGGGCGAATGCGGCCGCACTTGATCTGGAGCGCAGCCTGCGGGACGAATACACACCGATGATCCGTGCAATTAGGGACTGTCCAGTGCCGACGATCAGTGCAGTGAACGGACCGGCTGCGGGGGCAGGGGCCAACCTTGCACTGGCTGCTGACGTTGTGATTGCCACCGAGAGCGCTTACTTCCTGCAGGCCTTTGCGCGGATTGGCCTGATGCCGGATGCCGGGGGCACCTATGAGCTTCCGCGGTCAATGGGCTCGGCCAAGGCCATGGGGGCCGCGCTGTTTGCCGACAAGATCACCGCGCGTCAGGCGGATGACTGGGGCATGATCTGGGAAGCGGTTGCAGATGACGCGTTTGACGCGCATTGGCGGGGGCGTGCGGCGCATCTCGCCCAAGGGCCGACGCTGGCCTATCAGCGTATCAAGCAGGCGATCCACGAAAGCTGGGACAAGGATTGGACCGGCCAGATGGAAAACGAAGCCAAGCTGCAGGGCAGCCTTGGCAAGACGCGCGATTTCCAGGAAGGCGTGATCGCGTTTCTGGAAAAGCGCCCCGCGAAATACGAGGGGCGCTGATCCCTTTGCCTATCCCCGCAGGCGCGCCATCAGGGCCAGCGCCTCGGGGGTGGGTTTGCGCTCAATCCGCCGGTAGACACGTCCGTCCACCGTGCGCTCTGCAAATCCGTGATCAATGAGCGACCTGCGCAAAAGCACGTGATCCTCAAAAGCGAGCCCCTGTTTCAGGATCGCGTTCACGTCTTTTTCGCCCAAATCTTCGTGCGCGGGCATGCGCGCCCAGAAGGGCCAGAGGCAAAGGCCCTGAACTTTGGTCTGCTTGGGCCAACGCGTCATGTGGCCCGAATCGTCAAACACACGCATGGCCCTCTTGAGCGCCAGTTCGTCCAGAACCGGGGCAGGGGGCGTGGCGCGCAAATGCTGATGATTGCGATAGCCGGCGGCCTTGGTAATCAGGCCGAGCATGGCCGCATGGCCGGGCACGCTGTCCTGTTCGGACAACGTTTTGCGCAAGGTTTTCGAAAATGCCGACACATCGGCAATAAAGAGGGGTGTCACGTCTCTCGACATGGCCTGTATCCTTTTGACTGATCGTGCCCCCCATGTGGTTGGGGTCGATGGCCGCCCTTGTCGACGGCACGGGTTCAAAAGAACATGCTGTCGGAGGTATTCGGCAGGTTTAGCAGGGTCGTGTGACCGGCGGCGCCTCGGTGAACTGCGGACCGTGGCCGAGACATAGGCGGCGCACGCCGGGATTGCAAGGGGCGGGTCAGATCGGTTGAAGCCGTACGTCACCGGCGAAGAATGGCCCGCCGTCGCCCTGCACGCGCGCGACAAGCTGTCCATCGGCATAGACGTGGCGAGTGTCGTCTTGAATGGAAAGAGTGATGCGCGGTGCGGGCTGGGACTGGGCATAGCGCACGATCAGCACGTCGTCTTCTTCGTCGAAATCGGTGATCAGCGGGGCCTCTTGGTCGGACGTGACATCGACCCATTCACCGATTTCAAACGCGTCATCGCCTTCGCCGCCGACCCCGGTGTCATTTTCACCGAGCAGGAGCGTGTCATTTCCTTCTTCACCCTCCAGAAGGTTACTTTCGGGATCTGTTGGCGGTTGGTAGCGATAGTTCAACTGTTCGGGGGTGGCGCCGTTTCCAAGTGCGTGGATATCGTCTTCGGTCAGGTCCCGATTTGTCGTGTCGGCGCCAACCAGAAGGTCATTGCCTTCGCCGCCCTTCAACGTGTCATTGCCACCGCTTCCCTGAAGCAGGTCATTATCCTGTCCGCCGCGCAGATTGTCATCGCCGTCTCCGCCGATCAGCAGGTCGTCACCATCGCGCCCCTTGAGCAAATCGTCGCCATCGCCTCCAAGCAGGATGTCGAAGCCACCCCGGCCGGTGATGTCATCGTCCCCAGATTTCCCTGCAAGAAGATCGTCGCCATCGCCGCCCACAAGGGTGTCATCTCTGCCGTCGCCGGCTGTGTCATTCTGTTCAGAAGAGTCGGAATCGTCTCCGGACTCGGAAATTACCATAAAACCGGCCAAAACGAGGCCCATCATCAAAAAAGCTGCAATACCCATGAAACCAATACCCAATTGAAATCAAATTGATTTTGCCGATTGCCATGAAGCAGGTCAAGGCGTGGGACGCATTGGTTCGAAATGGGTAACAATGGCACCCTCGGCTGGCATTGTCGCAAAAATGAAAACGCCCGGACAACAAGGTCCGAGCGTTTTGAGATGTCAGGGTTCCTTAAAGGATCAGCGGCTTTCGATGTCCACGTAGTCTCGCGCGGTTTCGCCGAGGTAGAGCTGACGCGGGCGGCCGATCTTGTGGCCCGGATCCGAGAGCTGTTCCTTCCACTGCGAAATCCAACCCACGGTGCGCGACAGCGCAAAGATCGGGGTGAACATCGAAGTCGGGAAGCCCATCGCCTCGAGGATGATGCCGGAGTAGAAGTCGACGTTCGGGAAGAGTTTCTTTTCGGCGAAGTAGGGATCGGCCAGCGCGGCGCGTTCCAGTTCCTTGGCGGTGGCAAGGATCGGGTTGTCTTCGACGCCCAGCAGATCAAGCACTTCGTCGGCGGACTGTTTCATCACGGTCGCGCGCGGGTCGAAGTTCTTGTAGACGCGGTGGCCAAAGCCCATCAGGCGGAACGGGTCGTTCTTGTCCTTGGCGCGGGCGATGAACTCGGGGATGCGATCGGGGGTGCCGATTTCCTTGAGCATTTCTAGGCACGCCTGGTTTGCGCCACCGTGGGCGGGTCCCCAGAGGCAGGCAATGCCCGCCGCGATGCAGGCGAACGGGTTGGCGCCGGAGGACGACGCCAGACGCACGGTCGACGTCGATGCGTTCTGTTCGTGGTCGGCGTGCAGGGTGAAGATGCGGTCCATCGCGCGGCTCAGGATCGGGTCGACGTGGTATTCCTCGGCTGGAACCGCAAAGCACATGTGCAGGAAGTTGGCCGCGTAATCCAGATCGTTGCGCGGGTACACGAAGGGCTGGCCGATCGAATATTTGTAAGCCATCGCCGCAATGGTGGGCATTTTGGCGATCAAACGGTGGCTGGCGACCTCGCGCTGCAGCGGATCGGAAATGTCGGTGCTGTCATGGTAGAAGGCCGACATCGCGCCAACCACACCGACCATCGTGGCCATGGGATGCGCATCGCGGCGGAACCCGCGGAAGAAGTTGTGCATCTGCTCATGGATCATCGTGTGGCGGGTGATCGTGGTCTCGAAGGTTTCCAGCTCGGCCGCCGACGGCAGTTCACCGTAAAGCAGCAGGTAGCAGACTTCGAGGTAATGCGATTTGCCCGCCAGCTGATCGATCGGGTACCCGCGGTGCAGCAACTCGCCCTTTTCACCGTCGATATAGGTGATGGTCGAGTCACAGGCAGCAGTAGACGTGAAGCCCGGGTCGTAGGTGAACACACCGGCCTGGCCATAGAGTTTACGGATGTCCAACACGTCGGGACCCACGGTCGGCGAGTGGATGGGCAGCTCGTAGGACTTGTCGTCAATCGTCAAAGTCGCGGTTTTCTGAGTGTCAGACATTCATGTTCCCTTCGTCTCATGCCCAGGCGCGGACCACGCGGGCGGTTTGTTATGTCGGGGCGCAAATCCGTTCAGCCGGTCTGCGCCTCCGCTTCGTATGTGGTCGCTTCCTCAAGGCGGGCGATGGTTTCATCGCGGCCCAGAACGAGCATCATGTCGAAAACGCTGGGAGTCACGGCGCGCCCTGCAAGTGCCGCCCGCAGGGGGCCTGCCATCTTGCCGAACTTGATTTCCCTTGTCTCTGCAAAGGCGCCTGTGACGGCTTCCAGCCCGTCTCGCGTCCAGCTAGCATTTTGCAGCTGCGGCGTCAATTCTCCCAGTATACCACGGGATACCGTATCAAGGTTCTTTGCGGCCTTTTCATCATAGTCCAACGGGCGATCCGTCAGGACAAAATGTGCCTTTTCAATGAGTTCCGGGAAAGTCTTGGCCCGCTCTTTGAGGCAATACATCGCAGCCTTCATCAAGGTGGACTTTTCGTCGCTGAGGGGGTTTTGGTCGGTGGCCGCAAGGAATTCCTGCAATTCTTGCAGCAGTGCGGCATCATCCGCGGCGGCAATGTGCTGGCCACAGAGGTTTTCGAGCTTTTTTGTGTCGAACCGCGCAGGGCTTTTGCCGATTCCATTCAAGTCGAACCACGCACGCGCCTGAGTGTCGGTGAAGTACTCGTCGTCGCCGTGGCTCCAGCCAAGGCGGGCAAGGTAGTTTCGCATGCCAGCCGCCGGGTAGCCCATTTTCTGGTATTCTTCGGCACCAAGCGCGCCATGACGCTTGGACAGCTTTTTGCCATCCGCCCCGTGGATCAGCGGGATATGGGCCCAAACCGGCACGTCCCAGCCCATGGCTTCGTAGATCATCATCTGGCGCGCGGCGTTGTTGAGGTGGTCATCCCCCCGGATCACATGTGTCACGCCCATGTCGTGATCATCTACAACAACTGCCAGCATGTAGACCGGTGTGCCATCGCTGCGTAACAGGATCATGTCGTCGAGCTGATCGTTGCGGATGGTCACATCGCCCTGCACCTGATCGCGGATCACGGTAGTGCCGTCCTGCGGCGCCTTGATGCGAATGGCATAGGGGGCGTCGGGATGCGTTGCCGGATCAGCGTCGCGCCACGGGCTGCGATAGAGGGTCGATTTTCCTTCGGCACGCGCGGCTTCGCGGAAGGCCGCAATTTCGTCCTGGGTCGCGAAACACTTGTAGGCCTTGCCTTCGGCGAGCAGCTGGCGCGCGACTTCGGCATGACGCGCAGCCCCTTCGAATTGGCTGGTCACGTCGCCGTCATGGTCCAGCCCGAGCCAGCTCAATCCCTGGAGGATGGCCTGGGTGGCCTCGGGTGTGGAGCGTTCACGGTCAGTATCCTCGATGCGCAGAAGGAATTTGCCCCCCCGGCCACGGGCATAGAGCCAGTTGAACAGCGCCGTGCGGGCGCCGCCGATATGCAGGAACCCTGTGGGCGAGGGAGCGAAACGGGTGACGACCTGGCCTGTCATGTGGGGTTTAACCTTTCCGTAACCATGGGTGATCTAGCGTTGGCGTCTGTCTATCGACCCGCCCGAGAGAGGACAAGGCTTGCGCGTGCTCAACATGATCCGGCTGGCCCTTCTGGGACAGAGGGGGCATTTGTTTGCCTGGGCGCCGGTGTGCCTGGCGGCCGGGATCGGGATCTATTTCACGTTGAAGATTGAGCCGCCGCCGTGGGGGCTGGGCGTGGTGGCCCTCTGCGCCGTGGCGCTTGGCCTGCAGGGGCGCAGAGGTGGAGCTGTTGGCGGGCCGGTGATGTGGGCCTCCGCGCTGGTGATGCTCGGGTTTGCGCTGGCAGGCATGCGGGCGCATCAGGTGAGCGGACCGGTGCTTTCCTGGCGGTATTACGGGCCGATTGAGGGAACGGTTGTAGGGATTGACCGCTCTGCGTCGGACGCTCTGCGGGTCACGCTGGCGGACGTGGTTCTGGAACGGGTGCCGCCCGAGCGGACGCCACGTCGGGTACGCGTGGCGATGCATGGGCAAGACGCGGCCATGCGGCCTGCGCCAGGTATGCGGCTGGGGCTGACCGGGCATCTGGCGCCTCCCTCAGGGCCGGTTGAACCGGGGGGCTTCGATTTTCAGCGCCATGCGTGGTTTCAGAGATTGGGGGCCGTGGGCTACACGCGTGCCCCGGTAGTGGAACTAGGGCCACCGGGAAGCGGCGGCGCGGTCTTTGCATTCCGCAGGTGGCTTTCCGAGGCGATCCAAGCGCGCATGCCCGACGATGTCGCCGGATTCGCCGCAGCCGTGACGACCGGTGACCGATCAGGCATTCCCAAGGAGACGGTCGAAGCCTTGCGTATTTCCAACCTCGCGCATCTGCTTGCAATTTCCGGTTTGCATATGGGCTTGTTGGCGGGGTTTGTCTTTGCCGCGGTGCGGATGGGACTGGCGCTTGTTCCCGTGGTGTCGTTGCGCATCAATACCAAGAAAACGGCGGCGGTTGTCGCGCTTCTGGCCTCGGCGGGATATCTGGCGCTGTCGGGGGGAAGCGTGTCGACAGAGCGCGCCTTCGTGATGACGGCCGTGATGCTGACGGCGGTTCTGGTCGACCGAAGGGCGCTGAGCCTTCGGGCCGTCGCGGTTGCGGCGCTGGTGGTGCTGGTTCTACGCCCCGAAGCGCTTTTGGGGCCGGGATTCCAGATGTCTTTTGCGGCGACGACGGCGCTTGTGGTGGCGTTCGGCTGGTTGCGGGAACGTGAAATCGGGTTTGGCCCCAAGTGGTTGCGCGCGGTGGGCGCGGTGTTTGTTTCATCCCTTGTTGCGGGGCTGGCGACGGCGCCGTTTGCGGCCTTTCACTTCAACCAGGTCGCGCATTATGGCTTGCCTGCGAACCTCTTGTCGGTGCCGGTGATGGGCATGGTCGTGGTGCCCTCGGCGGTGGTGGCGGCGCTGTTGGCGCCCTTGGGGCTGGAGCAGTTGGGCTTGTGGCCCATGGCGCTTGGGCTGAGCTGGATATTGGAAGTGGCTGCCTTCACGTCGGGGTTGGAGGGCGCGCGGGGCGTGATACCGGGGGCAGGACGCGCGGTTTTGCCGATGCTGGCCATGGGCGGGCTGATTGTTGCGCTATGGCAGGGGCGTGGGCGATGGGCCGGGGTGGCATTGGCCGGGATGGCGCTGGTGCTATGGGCAAAATCCGAACGCCCGGACGTTTTGATCGCGGATGGTGGTGGCCTTGTAGGGGTGATGACTGACAGGGGGCGCGCTCTGTCCAAGGCGCGTGGTCAGGGGTTCGTGGCGCGCAACTGGCTGGAGAATGACGGGGCGACGATGGATCAGGTGGCGGCGTCGCAATTGTGGGGCGAGGGGACACCGGGTTTAAAAATCATGGACATGGGGACCGGAGCGCGTTTGATCCATGTGCAGGGGAAGCGTGGCCTTGTGGCGTTCGGGGGATGCACGCATGGGGACGTTGTGGTGTTCACCCACGCCTACGACAGCCCGCTACCTTGTGAAAGCTATGATCCTGGACGGCTGGCCAGCCTGGGGGCCGTGGCCATCCGGCTGGGTGGGGCGCAGACACCCGTGATCTCCGCTCGAGAGATGACCGGGCGGCGGCTTTGGAACATGCAGGGCCGTAGGGGCCGTCAGTAGGTGCGGATCAAGCCGACCAGCTTGCCTTGAACCTTGACCTTGTCCTCGGGAAAGACGCGGGTTTCATAGGCCGGGTTGGCCGCTTCGAGCGCGATGGAAGTGCCGTTGTGGTGGAACCGCTTGAGCGTCGCCTCCTGATCCTCGACCAGCGCCACGACGATGTCGCCATTGTCGGCGGTCGAGGATTCGCGGATGATCACCACGTCGCCATCATTGATCCCCGCCTCGATCATCGAGTCGCCCTTGACTTCAAGCGCATAGTGGCTGCCGCCGGATGAGAGCATCTGACCGGGCACGGCGACATGGTGATCGACATGGCTGATCGCTTCGATCGGGACACCGGCGGCGATCTTGCCCATGACGGGCAGTTCGCGGGCAAAAAGCTGAACCTCGTCCGGGGAGATATTCGCGGGTTGCGCCGGGGAAGGATGCGGGCCGTCGATCACGCGCGGTTGGAACCCGCTGGTCGGCGCGCCGCCCATGCTTTCGGGCAGTTTCACGATCTCGATCGCGCGGGCGCGGTGGGCAAGGCGCCGGATGAAGCCGCGTTCCTCAAGAGCGGTGATCAGGCGATGGATGCCGGATTTGGAGCGCAGGTCCAGCGCATCCTTCATCTCGTCAAAGCTGGGTGGCACGCCATCACGCTGGACGCGTTTGTGGATGAACTCCAGAAGATCGAGTTGTTTCTTGGTCAGCATGGGCGCTCCCTCGGATCAGCTTTTGCCTTTGTTCTATACATGTTCTGGTTTTGTGTCAATTAATTGGTGAACAGAAAGGCAACACGCCTTGGCACCGTGCCTGTGCAAGACGTGGTGTTTTGAGTATTTTTGGCAAAATGAAGAGGGATCAGATGGGCAGGTAGGCCAGCGTGTCGCCTGTGTTGCGGGCCGGATCGTTGGGGGGGCGGATGGCAAGGGCATTGGCGGTGGCGAGAATGGAGAGCAGAGAGCTGTCCTGGTTCTCGACGATTGTGAGCTGGCCGTTTTCAAGATGCGCGCGCATGTAATGCTGGCGCGGGCCGTTGGCGCTGACCGGGGCGGCGAGGGGGGCAGACTGGGCCGGGGCCGCGGATTGGCCAAGGCCAAGCATGGCTCGGATGACCGGCGTGACGAAGACATGGCCGCAGACCATGGCCGAGACCGGGTTGCCGGGCAGGCCGATCATCATGGCACCTGTCTTCAGGCGGCCTGCCATAAGCGGTTTTCCCGGGCGCATGGCGATCTTGTAAAAGCTGCGTTGCATGCCGAGATTGGCCGCCACATCGCCGACAAGGTCATGGTCGCCTACCGAGGCGCCGCCGATCGTGATCAGCAGGTCGGCGTCATCGACAAGCGAAAAGGCCATTTCAAGCGAGGCGACGTTGTCGCGTGCGATAGGCAGAAGGCGCGCTTCGGCGCCAAGATCGCGCAGCATGGCCTGCAGGCCGAAACTGTTTGAGGCGATGATCTGGTCCGGGCCGGGGTTCTCGCCGGGCATGACCAGTTCGTCGCCCGTGGCCATGATCGCGACGCGCGGTTTGCGGGTGACGGGCACTTCGGCGATGTTCATGGCCGCCATCAATGCGATGTCAGCCGGGCGCAGGAGGCGCGGGGTGTCGATGGTCTGGCCGGCGTGGAAGTCGCCACCTTTGGGGCGAATATGGGTTCCTTGATCGAGGTTGTCGTTCAGGGTGATGATGTCACCGTCGCGGATCACATCCTCCTGGATGATCACGCGGGAGGCGCCCTTCGGCACGGGGGCGCCGGTGAAGATGCGGACTGCGTGGCCGGCTTCAACGGCTCCATCGAAGCTGTGACCGGCGGCGGCTTCACCGATGACACCCAGCTGGGAGCCGGGGATGGCGTCTTCTTTGCAGATTGCGTAGCCGTCCATGGCCGAAGCGGAAAACGGGGGCTGGTCGCGGCGTGCCGTCACTGGAGTGGCCAGAACACGGCCATTGGCATGGCTCAGCGGCACGGTTTCGACCGGCAGGGTTTTGGCTATGTCAAAGAGCAGGGCGAGGGCTTCGGCGACGGAGATCATTTCGCTTCGTACCGCCCCGATTTGCCGCCGTCCTTGAGGATCACGCGGATGCCGCCGATTTCCATCGCCTTGTCCACGGCTTTGCTCATGTCATAGACAGTGAGGGCGGCGACATTGACGGCGGTGAGGGCTTCCATTTCGACACCGGTCTGGCCGGTGGTCTTGACCGTGGCCTCGATGCGGATGCCGGGGAGGGTCTCGTCGGGAGTGAGCTCCACGGCGACCTTGGTGATGGGAAGGGGGTGGCAGAGCGGGATCAGGTTGGAACACTGTTTGGCACCCATGATCCCGGCAAGGCGAGCCACACCCAGAACATCACCCTTTTTTGCGCGCCCTTCGGTAATGATATCAAAGGTTTCGCGCGCCATCTTCACCCAGCCTTCGGCGGTGGCGACGCGCGATGTCACGGCCTTGTCGGAGACATCGACCATGTGGGCGTCGCCCTTGCCGTCGAAATGCGTGAGGCCGGACATCACATCGCCCCTGCGGTCAGCGGGTTTTCGAGCAGATCACGGGTGGCACTGGCCACGTCATCCTGACGCATCAGGCTTTCACCGATCAGGAAGATACGAGCGCCGTAGCGCGCCATGTCGGCGAGGTCTTCGGGTGTGTTGAGGCCGCTTTCGGAGACGATCAGACGGTCGGCAGGCACCAGTTTGGAGAGCTTGCGCGTGGTGTCGAGCGTGGTCTCGAACGTTTTGAGGTTGCGGTTGTTGATGCCCATCAGTTCGGACTTCAGCAGGCTCGCGCGTTCGAGTTCTTCCTGGTTGTGGACCTCGAGAAGCACGTCCATGTCCCAGGAAAAGGCGGCTTCTTCAAGCTCTTGCGCCTGCGCATCGCTGACCGATGCGAGAATGATCAGAATGCAGTCCGCCCCGAGCGCGCGGGCTTCGGCGACCTGGTAGGTGTCGTACATGAAATCCTTGCGCAGAGCAGGCAGGCTGGTGGCCGCGCGTGCCGCTGTGAGGAAGGATTTGTCCCCCTGGAAGCTGGGCGTGTCGGTGAGTACGGAAAGGCAGGTGGCACCGCCTTCCTCATAGGCCTTGGCGAGGGCGGGCGGATCGAAATCGGGGCGGATCAGACCCTTGGAAGGGGACGCCTTTTTAACCTCGGCAATCAGGCCGTAACCAGAGCGTGACGCCATGCGCAGCGCGTCGGCGAAGCCACGGGTGGGACCGGCTTCGCGGGCCTCGGCCTCGATGGCCTCGAGCGATTTGGCGGCCTTGTCGGCAGCGATTTCCTCGAGCTTGTAGGCCTTGATCTTGTCCAGAACGGTTTCGGTCATGTCGTCGTCCAGTTGATTGCGGGTTCACCGCGCGCGGTGAGCCAAGTGTTGATGCGCGAGAACGGGCGGGAGCCAAAGAAGCCGCGTCGCGCCGAGAGCGGCGAAGGATGGGCGGTTTCGATCAGCAGGTGATCGGTCTCGAAGTTGGGGTCAGTTTTAGGGGATGAAATGTGAGGTGCAAGGGCCTGCGCCTGTTTTCCCCACAGAACAAAGGCGGTCGGGCGCTGTGATACGTCTTGCAGGACGTCATGTGCCAGCTTTTGCCAGCCGAGCGCCTTGTGGCCGTTCGCCTCACCGGCGGGAACGGTTAACACGGTGTTAAGCAGGAGAACGCCCTGGGCGGCCCAAAATCGCAGATCGCCGGAATCAGGCGCATCCCCGAGATCGTCGCGCAGTTCCTTGAAGATATTGTTAAGCGAGCGCGGCAGCGGGCGCACATCCGGTTCAACGGAGAAGGCAAGGCCATGCGCGTGGCCGGGCGTGGGGTAGGGATCCTGGCCGAGGATGACGACACGGACCCGGTCGGGCGGCGTCAGATCAAGCGCCGCAAAGCGTTGAGGAACCGGGGGCAGGATTTCGCGTGCATCCTTGGCCAGAGTGCGTTCGATGGTGGGTAGGGTCTCGGCGAAAAAGGGCAGGTGGGACCATTTGGGCGGTGGGGTCATGCGGTTGGTCCTTTGACCAAGCGCGGAATCAAGGCCCATCGGGCTGCCGCGCATCGCTGCCGCGCCCCCATGCGGCGGCGATTGGGTGAGGCTGGGCGCGAGGCTGAGGAAAACGAAGCGTTTTGCGGCATTAGTTGCCTTCCTTCAGCGAAGCGCGGCTCGGCGCAATTGCGCGTCAAGCTGCTGCCGAGGTGACTTTGGCCAGCGCCTCGACCTTGCTCCGGGCTGCGCCGCTGTCGATGCTTTCGCGCGCCTTCTCCACCCCCGCGCGCAGGTCTTCGGCAGCGTCGGCCACCACCAAAGCGGCGGCGCTGTTGAGCAGGACCGCATCACGATAGGCCGAGTGGGCCCCGTCAAGCAGGGCGCGGAACGCGGCTGCATTGTCCTCGGGGGTGCCGCCGACGATGTCTTGGAACGGGTGCACGGGAAGGCCCGCATCCTCGGGGTGAAGCTCCACATCCTTGATGCTGCCATCTTCTTCCAGCGCCGAGACCCAGCTGATGCCGGTGATGGTCAGTTCGTCAGTGCCGTCCGAACCATGCACCAGCCAGGCCCGCTCGCTTCCCAGCTGGCCAAGGGTTTCGGCCATGGGGCGGATCAGGTCACGGGTGAAGGCGCCGGTCAATTGGCGTTTTGCCCCGGCGGGGTTGGTCAGTGGACCGAGGATATTGAAGATGGTGCGTGTGCCGAGTTCTGCCCGCACCGGGCCGACATGGGCCATGGCGGGATGGTGCATGGGGGCCATCATGAAGGCGATGCCGCATTCCGCGAGCGCCTTTTCCACCACGGCAGGGCCAACCATGACATTGATGCCCATGGCGGTCTGCACGTCTGCGGTGCCGGATTTGGACGACAGGTTGCGGTTGCCATGTTTGGCCACCGGAACGCCCGCGCCAGCCACGACAAAGGCGGTGGCGGTGGAGATATTGAGCGTATGTTTGCCGTCACCGCCCGTGCCGACGATGTCCATCGCGCCTTCGGGCGCTTTGACGGCATTGCATTTGGCGCGCATGACGGCGGCGGCGGCGGCGTATTCATCCACCGTTTCCCCGCGCGTGCGCAGGGCCATCAGAAGGCCGCCGATCTGGGACGGGGTGGCTTCGCCTTCAAACAAGAAGGTAAAGGCAGCCTCGGCCTCTTCGCGGGTCAGGGGGCGGTCTGCGGCGGTGCCGATGAGGGGTTTGATGTCGTCAATCATGCGGGCACACCTTCGGTCTGGGGCATCATGTCGAGGAAGTTCCGCAACATGGCGTGGCCGTGCTCGGACTTGATGGATTCGGGGTGGAACTGAACCCCCTGAATCGGCAACTCGCGGTGTTGCAGCCCCATGATGGTGCCATCTTCGAGTTCGGCCGTGATTTCGAGACAGTCCGGCAGGCTTTCACGCTCGACCACGAGGGAGTGGTAGCGGGTGGCCTCGAACGGGCTGGGCAGTCCCTTGAACACGCCCTTTCCCGTGTGGTGCATCACGCCCATCTTGCCATGCACGATTTCATGACAGCGCACGACCTTGCCCCCGAACGCCTGACCGATGGTCTGATGTCCAAGGCAGACGCCCATGAGAGGGGTGCGGGTTTCCGCCGCGGCCTCGGTCAGGGCAAGGCAGATGCCCGCCTGATCGGGATCACAGGGGCCGGGAGAGAGCAGGATTCCCGCAGGGTTCATGCCCATCGCGTCCTGCACGGTCAGCGCATCGTTGCGCCAGACCTGAACATCTGCCCCCAATTCGCCGAGATAATGCACAAGATTGTAGGTGAAACTGTCGTAATTATCGATCAGGAGCAGCATTTTTCTGGTTCTTTTCCCAAAGATGCGAAACGGGGTAGAGGCCGGGGCCCACGTCGCGGTATACATGTTCAGGCTTGACGCACAGGGTCAAGGGGGGCGCGGGCAGTATCGCCTCATAAAGCAATGCCAAACAGAGGGCAGGACAGATGTTGCGTGGATTTTTGTCAGGGATTTTCTGGGGAGCGATCGTTGTGGCCGTGGTTGTGGGAATCGCGTCCCTGTTGGCGCCGCTCCCGGCGACGGTGACGCCGCAGACCTCTGCGGTCGAGGGAACAGCCGGTGCAGTCGAGGCCGCCGATAGCGGCGCGCCGGAAACGACGTCGCGGACCGACACAACCGTGGACGAGCCGGTACAACCCGAAGTGGCCGCACCCAGCGAAGATGTGGAGCCGCCGCTGACGGACACGGCGCCGGCGCCCAAACCGGAAGCCGGGATGGACGAAGCCTCGCTGATGCAACCGGAAAGCCCGGATGCAGACGGCGCGGTAAAGGTGGAAGGCGAAAGCCCGGTCCTGCCCAATCCGCAGGCCGAAACCCCGGATGCGCCCAGCACCGAGGACGAACCGTCGATCTCGGTCAACCCACCGCAGCCGCAGGCCCCGGAAGTGAGCGAGGAGGGTGCTTTCCCGACACCGGCGAAGGACCCCGAGCCGATGGAAGAGGAGTCGGCCGAGGACGTGACGCCCGAGGCCGAGGCGGGCTCGCCCCCTGCAGGAGAAGACGATGGGTCGATGCTGAAACCGGCAGGTGATCTTGACGAGACCTTCCCGCAGCACAAATCCGAACGCCTGCCCACGGTCGGCGGCGACGAAAGTGTCGAAGCGACTGTGGCCCCTGCAGCACCGCGCCCCGTGGTGGCCAATGCGGAACCGCTGGAGAACCCGGAAGGCAAGCCGGTGATGGCGATCGTGCTGGTGGATGTGGGCGATACAAGCGTCGATCCCGACGCGCTGTCCGCCTTTCCCTATCCCTTGAGTGTCGCGGTGTCGACGCTGGACCCGGAGGTTCGGGAAAAGGCCGCAATGTATCGGGATAAGGGCTTTGAAGTTCTGGCCATGGTGGATATTCCCAGCGCCGCGACGGCGTCGGACGTTGAGGTGGCACTGAGCGCGCATCTGTCGGTGATGCCGCAGGCGGTGGGCGTGATGGAAGGGCTTGGCGATGGCCTGCAGGGGACCAAGGTGGTGTCGGACCAGGTCGCCGGTATGCTCGCTCAGAGCGGTCACGGGCTGGTGATGTTCCCCAATGGGCTCAACACCGCGCAGAAGCTGGCCGCGAAGGAAGGTGTGCCCTCGGCGACGGTGTTCCGCGACTTTGATGGCAAGGGGCAGTCGGCGGTGGTGATGCGCCGTTTCCTGGACCAGGCGGCCTTCAAGGCCGGGCAGGAGGATGGCGTGATTATGCTGGGCCGCCTGCGCGAAGAGACGGTTGCGGCGCTTCTCGTCTGGGGATTGCAGGACCGGGCGGGAACCGTTGCGTTGGCCCCCGTTTCGGCCGCGTTGAACACGATCGACTGAGTCAATTTCCGGCATTCTTGGGAAAACTGGATTAACGCGCTGAAAAGGCGCGTTTTTCCGGTTCGGTATCACGTCGTTATCACGTCGGTATTGCGTCGGTGCGGGATCGGGATTTTGCCCAGATCGGCAAGTTTAACGCAGCGCTCGAAAGGTTTTGTTAAGCAGATAGACGCCTAGCAGGGAAGCGGGGCAACGATCCGTCCCCCCGGGGCAGCGCTTTGGACGACTTGTGGCACGAGACTTTGCCGACTCCGTCGCTCCAGAAATAGTTCGGATCGACATGGCATGTGGGCCAGTCGTTGCAGCGGCGCACAGCAAAATGAATGTGGGGGGTGCCAATACTGGAGCGGTTGGCCTTTTGGATATACCCGACCAGTTGGCCGGCCTTGACCCGTTGCCCGACGCGCAACCCCTTGAGCGGGAGGATATGGACCATCTCGACAAAGATGCGTTGGGCTTGGGTTCCCGGATGCCGGAGCCGTGTTAGGCTGTGCAGGACGCGAACACGACTCATCACGGAGATTGTCCCATGCCCCATGCCGATCTGAACGGTGCCCATATTCACTATACCGATACCGGGGGGGATGGTGAGGTGATCGTCTTTTCCCATGGCCTGCTCTGGAGCGGGGCCATGTTCGAGGCACAGGTGGCGCATTTCAGCGCGCTCGGGTTTCGCTGTATCACGTTTGATCATCGCGGGCAGGGGCAGAGCGGGGTGACGGCGGATGGCTATGACATGGACACGCTGAGCGAGGATGCGGCGGCGTTGATCGAACATCTGGGGGTGGCGCCCGTGCATTTTGCCGGGCTGTCGATGGGGGGATTTGTCGGGATGCGGCTGGCGGCGCGGCGGCCTGACCTTCTGAAGGCGCTCATGTTGCTTGAAACCTCGGCGGACGGTGAACCCGAGGAAAACGGGCCAAAATATCGCAAGCTCAACTTCGTGGCGCGCTGGATCGGGCTCTGGGCGGTGGCAAACCAGGTGATGCCGATCATGTTCGGTCAGACCTTTCTGAACGATCCTGCAAGGGCCGAGGAGCGGGCGCGTTGGAAGGCGGCGATGATCGCCAACCATCGGATCGGGATCACGCGGGCGGTCATGGGGGTGGTCGAGCGTGCGCCCATCATGCCTGAACTTGGGCGGATCGACCTGCCGACGCTGATCGTGGTGGGGGATGAAGACGTCGCGACGGTGCCAGAGAAATCCGAGCGAATGCACGCCGCAATCAAGGGGGCCGAGTTGGTTATTGTGCCACGAGCCGGGCACAGTTCGACGATCGAAGAACCAGAAGCGGTGAACGACGCCATGGAGCGGTTCCTGATGCGGAACGCGCGTGCCTGAGGGGCATTGTCGGCGCGGCTTGGGGGCACACCTGGTCAGAGCATCGGGAAGACCGAGGTTTTCTTGACTGTGCCATAGACAAAGCTGGTGTCGATGGAGGCAATGCCGCCGATGCGGTGGATGCGGTTGCGGATAAAGTCTTCGTAGGCATCGAGATCGGCCACCGCGACGAGAAGCTGGTAGTCCGACGCCCCGGTGAGGACGTGGCATTCCAGCACTTCGTCAATATCCATCACCCTGCTTTCAAAGCGCTTGACGTCTTCTTCATTGTGCCTTTCCAGCCGGACACGCACGAAAACGGTGATGGGGAGCCCGTAGGCCTTGGCGTCGACCTCGGCGCTGTAGCCCCGTATTGCGCCGCTTTCCTCGAGCAGGCGCAGGCGACGCAGGCAGGGAGAGGGCGAGAGGCTTACGCGCTCGGCCAGATCCTGGTTTGTCATGCGGCCGTGGGCTTGCAGTGTGCGGATGATTTGGCGGTCTTTGCTATCCATTACGGGTATCCTTGGCAGATAATGCCAAAGGATTAACTATAGGTGGCATAATTGGCAAGCAAATGCCCTTTGAGGCAGGACAGAATACCTGTGTTGTCCAGTCAGGAGGTCACCTAGGAGGTCGCCATGAAAAACAGTTCCGGTTTCGCCACGCGCGCCATTCACCACGCCTATGATCCCATGCAGAACGAAGGCGCGTTGACGCCTCCGCTGCATCTGACGTCGACATTTGCCTTTGAGACCGCAGAAGCCGGGGGCGAGATGTTTGCCGGGGAGCGGCAGGGCCATATCTATAGCCGGATTTCCAACCCGACCTGTGATCTGCTGGAACAGCGGATTGCCGTTCTGGAAGGGGCCGAGGCGGGGCTGGCGCTGTCTTCCGGGATGGGGGCCATCACGGCGGTTCTCTGGACGCTTCTGTCGCCGGGCGACGAGGTGATTGTGGACAAGACCCTTTATGGCTGCACATTCGCCTATATGCGGCATGGGCTGGCCAAGTGGGGGGTGACGATCACCCATGTGGACATGACCGATCCCGCAAAGCTTGAGGCGGCGATCAGCGACAAGACCCGGGTGGTTTATTTCGAAACCCCGGCCAATCCGAACATGCGGCTGGTGGATATCGCGGCCATGTCGGCCATTGCCCATGCGGCGGGGGCCGTGGTTGTGGTGGACAACACCTATGCAACGCCCTATCTCACGCGGCCGATCGAGATCGGGGCTGATATCGTCGTGCATTCCGCGACCAAGTACCTGGGCGGGCATGGCGACGTGGTTGCCGGGCTTGTGGCGGGCAGCGCCGAGTTGGTCGAGCAGATCCGTCTAGTGGGGATGAAGGACATGACCGGCGCGGTCATGGCGCCGTTCAACGCGATGCTGATCCTGCGCGGGCTGAAAACGCTGGCGCTGCGGATGGAGCGGCATTGCGCCTCGGCCCAGGTGGTGGCGGAATACCTGGAGGGCCACCCGGCGGTGCGCAGCGTGTCCTTTCCGGGGCTGGAAAGCTTTGAGCAGCATGGCCTTGCCCAACGGCAGATGGACAAACCCGGCGCCATGATCGCCTTTGAAGTCGAAGGCGGCATGGCGGGCGGGATCGCCTTCATGAACGCGTTGGGGATGATCAAGCGGGCCGTATCGCTGGGCGATGCGGAAACGCTGATCCAGCATCCGGCGTCGATGACGCATTCGACCTATACACCCGAGGAGCGGGCCGAACACGGGATCAGCGATGGGTTGATCCGCCTGTCGGTCGGGCTTGAAGAGGTTGAAGATATCCTTTCAGATCTGGAACAGGCGTTGCGCCTGCCGACCCGCCACGCCGCTGAATAAGGAGCCGGGATCATGAGCGCCGACATTGCCCATCTGAAAACCATCGAACAGCGCCTGCTGTGGTTGTCGCACTGGATGATCCACCATGCCAACCACGTGCGCCCCAAGGTGGATGGGATCAAGATCGGCGGGCACCAGGCCAGCTCGGCCTCGATGGTGTCGATCATGACGGCGCTCTATTTCCACACGCTGAGACCCGAAGATCGGGTGGCGGTCAAGCCGCATGCCTCGCCCGTGTTCCATGCGATGCAGTATCTCATGGGCCAGCAGACCCGCGAGAAGATCGAGAATTTCCGCGGCTTTGGCGGGGTGCAGAGCTATCCCAGCCGCACCAAGGACATTGATGACGTGGATTTTTCGACCGGGTCGGTGGGGCTGGGCGTGGCGATTACGTCGTTTGCGTCGATCATTCAGGACTATGTCGCCGCCAAGAGTTGGGGCGGGGCGTTGCCGCTGGGCCGGATGGTGGCGTTGGTGGGGGACGCCGAGCTTGACGAGGGCAATATCTACGAGGCCCTGCAGGAAGGCTGGAAAAACGATCTGCGTAATACCTGGTGGGTGATCGACTATAACCGTCAGTCGTTGGACGGGATCGTGCGCGAGGGGTTGTTCGAACGGATCGAAAAGATCTTTGACGCCTTTGGCTGGGATGTGGTGCGGGTCAAATACGGCGCGATGCAGCGCGCCGCTTTTGAAGAGCCGGGTGGGGACCGCCTGCGGGACTGGATCGACGCCTGTCCGAACCAGGAATATTCGGCGCTGACTTTCATGGGCGGGGCGGTCTGGCGCAAGCGGCTGATGGACGATCTGGGCGACCAGGGGGATGTGAGCGCCCTTCTGGAACGGCGCAGCGACGATGAGTTGGCCGCGCTGATGGAGAACCTTGGCGGCAATTGCGTCGAGACCATGGCCGAGACCTTTGACGCCATCGATCACGACCGTCCGACCTGTTTCCTGGCCTATACCATCAAGGGCTGGGGCACCCCGATCGCGGGCCACAAGGACAACCATGGCGGGCTGATGAACAAGAGCCAGTTCGCCGCGTGGCAGGCGCATATGGGCGTGGCCGAAGGCGAAGAATGGGATCCGATGGCGACTGTCGAGGACGTGGACGGTTTGCGCGGGTTCCTGTCGGAGGTGGCGTTCTTTTCCAAGGGCCGCCGTCGCTTTGTCGACGACAAGCTGGCGGTGCCCGAAATCGGGGTCGACACGGCGCGGGAAACCTCGACCCAGATGGCCTTTGGCAAGATCCTTGACGATCTGTCCAAGGGGGACAGCGTGCTGGCCCAGCGGATCGTGACCACGTCGCCGGATGTGACGGGGACCACCAACCTCGGGCCCTGGGTGAACCGGCGCAAGCTTTTTGCGCGCACGGCGCAGGCGGACGCCTTTATCGAGAATCGCATTCCATCGACTGCGAAATGGGAGTTTGACCCCGAAGGGCAGCATATCGAGCTTGGGATTGCGGAGATGAACCTGATGCTGCTTTTGGGCGCGGCGGGCTTGTCGCATTCGCTGTTCGGAAAACGGCTGATCCCGATTGGCACGGTCTATGATCCCTTTGTGGCACGCGGCCTCGATGCGTTGAACTATGCCTGCTATCAGGATGCGCGTTTCATCCTTGTCGGGACACCGTCCGGTGTGACGCTGGCGCCCGAGGGCGGTGCGCACCAGTCGGTCGGCTCGCCTCTGATCGGGATGAGTCAGGACGGGCTGGCGAGTTTCGAGCCCGCCTTTGCCGACGAGCTTGCGGTGATCATGGCATGGGCGTTTGACTATGTGCAGCGCGATGGGGAGGGCGATCCGGACGAGCGCACGTGGTTGCGGGATGAAACCGGCGGGTCGGTTTACCTGCGCCTGACAACCAACCCTATTGAACAACCGGGCAAGCGTAACGATGCGGGGTTCCGGCAGGGCGCGATCGACGGGGCCTATTGGCTGCGCGAACCCGGTCCGAATTGCGAGGTCGTGATTGCCTATCAGGGCGCGGTTGCGCCCGAGGCGATCAGGGCTGCGGGCATGATCGGTGAAGAGCGCCGCGATATCGGGGTGCTGGCCGTGACGTCAGCAGATCGGCTCAATGCCGGGTGGACGGCCGCGCAGAGGGCGCGGTCACGCGGGAACAGGTCCGCGCGGTCCCATATCGAGACGCTCATGGAGCCGCTGCCGCCCCATTGCAGGATTGTCACGGTGATTGACGGGCATCCGGCAACGCTTTCGTGGCTGGGGGGCGTGCAGGGGCACCAGACATTACCGCTGGGGGTCGAGCATTTTGGCCAGACCGGCACCATTGGTGATCTGTACCGGCATCACGGCATTGATGCCGCCGCAATCGTTGAGAAGGTGAACGGGCTGACGGATGGAAAGCGCACCCGGCTTGGCGGCTTTCCCGAAGTGCAGAGGGGGTGACCCCGCAGAAGACGGGATCTTAGCCTGCGAGCCCCAGTTCCGCGTCGCTGGCCATGTGATCATACTTGTTGCGCGGCGGCCAGGGTCGATCCTGCCATGCGGGGGAAAAGGCAAAGCTTGAAACGCTTCTTCCCTTTGGCAGCGCGCCATTTCCGGCACCAAGCGCATAGTCGTAGTAGAGCTTGACGATTTCCTCTTCGCTGACCTGTGCCGTTGCGGGATGATCCAGACAGGCGCGGCGCCATTCACGCACCCGGTCGTACTCCTTACCTTCGGGCAGTTCAAAGCCTTCATAGTAATCGAGGAACCAGAACCGTTTGAACATCGGCGCAAAGACAGCCTCGGCCAGACCGAAGCATTCGAAAAGCCACGGGCCCTGTGGGGCGTGATAGGCGAGGAAATCGTTTATGTCGCGGTAGAGCGCCAGTAGCTTTTTGTTGTGATCATCGCGACCGGCACGGTCCTGGTTCATTACGTAAAGATAGCCGGCCATGGTGAATGGGCCTTCCTTGGCAATCAGCATGGATTCAATCGCGTGTTCCGTGGGATCGCTGCGTCGAAGCGCGGGGCCTTCGAGGACCTCGTCGAGAAACCGCAGGATGACGAGGCTTTCCTTGAGGATGGTGCCATCCGGTGTTTCGAGCACGGGCAGGGCGGTGGTGCCCCGCGTTTTGGCCAGAAGCTCGGGATCGCGGGGCTTGGTGATGTCGACAACCCGGAACTCTACGGCGTCTTTCTGGCCGCGCAGTGTGAGCAGGATCTCAAGACGCTGGGAAAACGGGCAGACGGGAATGTGATAGACGATGGGTTTGCTGAGCATTGGGGTCTCTCTGCCGCTGGGAAAGGCTTGGATGGTGCTTGTGTTGACAGCAGGGTACGGGTCCGCCACGGTATTGGGCAAACCGATTTTATGAATAATAGGTATCGACAAGGTGAATTTCGCAACTTTTGACCTCAACCTGTTGCGCGTACTCGACGCCCTGTTTCGAGAAGGGTCGACCGTAAAGGCCGGAGAGCGGCTGGCCCTCTCGCAATCGGCGGTGTCCGGGGCGCTGTCGCGGTTGCGCCAAGGGTTGAATGACCCGCTTTTTGTCCGGCACGGGAACAGGCTTGTGGCAACCGATTATGCAAACGGGCTTCGTGAACCGGTGCGCGAAGAGCTTGAAAGGCTTGAGCAGATACTTGCGCCGCCCGCCGCGTTTGATCCCGCAACGGCCTGCGGTGCATTCAGGATCGCGGCCAGCGACTTCTTTGCCGACCTGTTGATGCCGAAGCTTGGCGATCTGTTGCAGAAGCGCGCGCCGGGTATTCGCGCGCAGCTTGTCGACCTGGTGCCGCATGACTATGTCGCCAGCCTTGAACAGCGCAACGCCGACATCGCGCTTATCCCGGATGCGGCTATGCCGGAATGGGTCAACCGGGCGCCGTTGTTTCATTCGCCGTTCAAGGTTATCGCGCGGCGCGCCAATCCGGGTCTGTCTGGGGTGATCCCCGGCGCGGTCATGCCGATGGACGTCTTTTGCGCATTACATCACGTGTTGTTTTCGCCCGAAGGCAATCTTGCGGCAATGGGGGATGCCGCACTTGCTCAGGTCGGCAAGAAAAGACAGGTCGCCATGACGGTGCCGGTTTTTTCCGGGGTCTGTCGCGCGGTGAGTGAGAGCGACCTGATTGCGCTGGTGCCTGCGCAGCTGGCTGAAAAGGTGGCCCCGACGTTCGGTTTGCGCGTGTTTGAGCCACCCATGCAGATCGACCCGCCGCTGATCATCGGCATTTGGCACAAACGGTCGGATCGGACACCGCTGGCCGTCTGGATGCGGGAGCAGGTCTTTGATCTTTTGCGGGCCTTGGAGGTTTGACGTTCTTCCATTTTTGACATTGCACATGTCAAAACGACAAGTATAATGTCAAATATGAAAAACGCAGACCTATACCGACTCGTCTGGATGTCGCGCCCTCTGATGCAGGCCACCGAAGCTTGTGTAGAGGCGGGACTCCGGGAAACGGAATTGACCGTGCGCATGCGTGCGGTGCTTGAAATTTTGCGGGAGCATGGCGATTTGACCGTGCCAGACCTTGCCCAGCGGCTCGAAATCAAACGGCAGTATGTGCAGGTGATGGTGAACGAGACGCTGACGTCCGGGTTCACGGAACAGCGCGCAAATCCACGACACAAGAGATCGCCGCTTGTGGCACTGACGGCGCGCGGGCGGGACGTGATCGAAGAGATCATCTCGCGGGAAATGGCGTTGCTGGACAGGATCAGCGCGGGGTTGGACCCCGAGGAGATCGCGACGGCCTTGAAGGTGGTTCTGGCCGTGACGGACAAGATGAAACAAGCCGCGGGAGACGGGAAATGACCTATGTCTATGCAGGGGGGTTGGCAGTTCTGATCGCCGTGGGATGGCTGGGGCATGGTGTCTGGCGGATCGGGGCGGTCAGTCAGGGCATGCCGATCGGCGCGCGCGCCGAAACGGCGCTCTTGCTGGTCGATCTGCAAACGGTTTTCTGGGACGACGGTCCCTATGACGACGCGGCCAAGGCGGCGGCGCAGGTGGCGATTTTTCGGGAGATCGACGCGGCCAAGGCGGCTGGTCATCCGGTGGTCGCGCTGCGTCAGGAATGGTCGATCCCATCCACCAAGGTTGTTGCGCGCCTGTCCATGCAGGGCGCGGCAGTGGAAGGTACGGCAGGGACCGGGTTGGCCGATCCGTTTGTCGGGGTGGCGGATCACGTTCTGGCCAAGCGTGTGCAGGACGGGTTTGAGACCGGCGAACTGGACGCGCTGTTGGAACAGCTCAACGTGGGGCGCTTGCGGATTGTGGGGCTGGATTTTTGCTACTGCGTGCAGAAAACCGCGCTTGCCGCGCGCAATCGCGGGTACGAGGTCACGGTGGTGCGGGACGCAACGCTGGCTTCTGGTCCGATGGCGAAGGCCACGAGCGCCATGTTGTCCCAAAATGTTGTGCTGAACTAGGAGCCGAGTAGGGTCGCGCGATATGCAAGAGAGATCTTTCCGTTTGGTCCATGATCCGCAAGGGCCTTGAGACCGTCAGTGTCCGCGCGCGCACATCGGTGCGTCTTGCATTTGGCATATCGCGCCAATCGCTCGTTTTGACGCTCACAATTCAAGGCCCTTGCAATCGTGACCAAGTCAGCCTACATCTACTGTGCAAGCTTCTTCTTAAGACCTTCTGTTTCCTAACGGCCCCAGTTGATTTTACGACGACACTGGGCCGGGTCATCGCGTTGTGTGGATGGCAAAATATTTTTAGGAGACGACACGATGGCAAATGGCACCGTGAAATGGTTCAACGCTCAAAAAGGTTTTGGCTTTATCGCCCCTGAGCATGGCTCGAAGGACATTTTTGTCCACATTTCCGCGCTTGAACGCGCCGGACTTCAGCAGCTCGACGATGGTCAAAACGTGACTTTCGACATCGAGAGCGGTCGCGACGGACGTGAATCTGCGTCGAATATCGCACTGGCGTAAAACCACGCCGAAAAGAATTCAAGGCGGGTACAGCTTTGTTGCTGTTCCCGCCTTTTCTTTTGATGCGGCGCTGTCGTGTGACGGCGCCGCGTCCAAAAAATACAGGAACCATTACCTTGATAGAAATTAACTGGGGAAACCCCATGACATTTGTCCTGTCACCGGAAGGTGGCAAGCAAAAGTTCACAACGATTGAACAGGCAGCCTATTGGCTGCGAAACAAATGGCCCGTTGCCGATCAGTGTCGAGACAGCGCCATTGACCAGATTGATGCTGCTATGTCCTGCCTTGTGTCGGTCTGCGCGGCGCGTACTGCCTTTATCTCTGCGGCAGAATCGGCTGGTTTCACGCCAGATCGGACGGTCACGGGCGATTTCGAACTCGCATGAGACCGCCTAGCTGGCACCAGTCCGGCAGGGTTCATGCCCGAGTTCCAGAAGCAGGATACTTTGGCGCGTGTCATGTTTGGCGGAGTGGTGCACCAAAGGGGAGGTTTACGTAGAGGAGACGTAAAAATGACCAAGCTTACCAAGACAACATTGTTCAAACCGACACCACCGCGCGCGGAAACGCTGATGGACAAGACCACCCGTATCGTGCGGGGAATTCTGGACGATGAAGCAGAGCAGCGAGAAAACAAGACGGCCCGTCTCCGCAAGGCGCGTCTTGAAAGGGAGGCGGCCACGCGCGCCGAGCCGGTTTCTGCCAAGCCAAGCCGTTCGCGTGCCAAGGCCCGGACCACGATGCCCAAATAGGGTGCGGTGAGCGTGCGTGGGTTGCAGTGTTCTAATTGCTGAACGGTCACAAATTTCGGTTTGAGCCAGCCTGACTGCCTTGATGCGTGACCAAAGATTCGCGTCAGTGGTTCCCATTGCCCGAGAAACGTGCGGCATCGGCGGCGGCGCGGCGGATGGCGTTGGATTTGTGCACGGTTTCCATATACTCGGCCTCGGGATCGCTGTCATAGACCACGCCGCCGCCGGCCTGGATATAGAGTTTCTGATCCTTCACGATCGCGGTGCGCAGGGCGATACAGATGTCCATGTCGCCGCCCGAGCTGAAATAGCCCACACCGCCGCCGTAGATGCCGCGTTTTTCCGGCTCGAGCTCGTCGATGATCTCCATCGCGCGCACCTTGGGGGCGCCCGAGACGGTGCCGGCGGGCATGCCTGCAAAGAAGGCATCGAGCGCGTCCTTGTCCTCGGCCAGTTCGCCGACGACGTTGGAGACGATGTGCATCACGTGGCTGTAGCGTTCGATGATGAATTGCTCGGTCGGGCGCACGGTGCCGATTTTCGAAACACGGCCGGTGTCATTGCGGCCCAGATCGAGCAGCATCAGGTGTTCTGCCAGTTCCTTTTTGTCCGCGAGCAGATCGGCCTCAAGCGCGTTATCCTCTTCGGGTGTGGCGCCACGGGGGCGAGTGCCTGCGATCGGGCGGATGGTGACTTCGTTGCCAAAGACCCGGACAAGGATCTCGGGGCTTGCGCCAATGACCTGATAGCCGCCGAAGTTGAAATAGAACATGAAGGGCGACGGGTTGGTGCGCCGCAACGAGCGGTAGAGCGCGAAGGGGGGCTGGCGGAATTCCTGCGTCCAGCGCTGTGCCGGGACAACCTGAAAGATGTCACCGGCGCGGATGTAGTCCTTGGCCTTCTCGACGGCGGCCATGTAGCCTTCCTTGGTGAAATTCGACACCGGGGGCGCGATTTCATGCGCTTCGCCCAGATCGCGCGCGGCCTGTGGCATGGCGCGTTCCAGATCGCGCACCGCGTCCATCACCCGTTCGGCGGCCTGCGCATAGGCGGCCTTGGCCGATTGGCCGTCGCTGACCCACGCGGGGGAGACGACCGTGACCTCGCCCTTGACGCCATCGAGCACGGCCACCACGGAGGGGCGCATCATGCAGGCATCGGGCAGGCCAAGCGGATCAGGGTTGATGTTGGGCAGGTGTTCGACGAGCCGGATCATGTCATAGCCAAGATAGCCGAACAGGCCCGCCGCGGCCTGCGGCAGGTCCTCGGGCAGGTCGATGCGGCTTTCGGCAATCAGAGAGCGCAGGTTGACCAGAGGATCGCCGTCCTGTGCGACGAACCCGTCAGGATCGAAGCGGGCCGCGCGGTTGATCCGGCTTTCGGTCCCGTGACATTGCCAGATCAGGTCCGGCTTCATACCGATGATCGAATAGCGCCCGCGCACTTCGCCGCCTGTAACCGACTCGAGCATGAAGGCGTCTTTGTGGGCGCCCGTGAGCTTGAGCATCAGCGACACGGGCGTGTCGAGATCGGCGGCCAGACGGGTGTAGACGACCTGATTTTGCCCGGCGTCATATGCGGGAGCAAACTCTTCGAAAGACGGGACGAGATCCAAGGGGCGGCCTTTCTCGTTACTGGAGCTGCGAATGCACGGCGTTCAGCGCCTGCTGGTTCAGGTTGACCGGATAGGCAGACTGCAAGCTGTTGGCATAGGCGTCAAAGATGTCCTGCGCGATACCAGCGGAGACCTGCTGCGTGATGCTGCCTGCGACGGCGGCAATCTCGGGGGCGCCGGTGCTGGGCGCGTTGATTGCGTTCAATCGCACGAGGGTCAGGCCCGCGCCGTCCGGCATGGTGCGAATCTCGCCCGGTGCCATGTCAAACACGGTCTGCATGAAGCCTTGGGGGGTGCCGGGGACAAAGGCGCTGCGGTCCTGTCCGGTTTCCTCGATGGCGTTGAAGCCGAAAGAGGTGAAATCGGTGCCTTCCTCAAGGCGCGGCATCAGCGTTTCGACCAGCGCGTTGAGGGCCGTGGCGACCTCGGCGGCGCGCCATGCGGCGGCGGCTTCTTCGCGCACCTCGTCAAGCGGGGCCGGGTGGGCCTCGGTTTCGCCATCAAGGCGCAGGGCAAAGATGCCGCCATCCTCAAGCACTTCGATCTGCGGGAAATCGTCCTTGGTCACGACGCCGACCACGGCGCGGAAAGCTTCATAGCCCGCGATCGGGTGTTCTACGGTTTCGTGCCAGTCCAGCGTGCCAGTCTGCATCTCGGTTTCCTTGGCCAGTTCCTCGAGCGTGGCCCCGGCGGCCAGAAGATCGTCGATATCGCCGATCTGGGCGTCGATCACGCGGCGCGCGCGTTCGGCGGCCAGTTCCTCGCGCAGGTCGGCGCGGGCGTCTTCAAAGCTTGTGGACTGGGCGGGCAGGATGCCGTTGGTGCGGAACAGGGCCGGGCCAAGGTCGGACTGAACGGGACCTGCAATGGCGCCGGTGGGCACCTCGAACACGGCGGCACCGGCCTGACCAAGCTCGGCCATGGAGACATCGCCCATATCGATATCCGACAGTTCCAGGCCACGGCTCTTAACCAGGGCTTCAAACGTGGTCTGGCCATTGTCAAGCTGTTTTCGCGCGACTTCGGCGGCTTCCATGTTGGGGAAGACCAGCCGTTCGACAAGGCGGCGCTCGGGGCGGTTGAACTCGTCATTGCGCTCGTCATAAAGCGCGCGCAGGGCCTCTTCGTCCACCTCCACGGAGTCGATGATCATCTCTGGGCTGAGCCACGCATAGGTGATCTGGCGGGTCGCCGGGACCATGAAATCATCGATGTTGGCTTCGTAATAGGCCGAGATCTGGTCTTCGGTCGGTTCTGGGATTTCGCGGGTCAGGTTGTCCTCGGAGAGGCGGGTCCAGGTGAAGTCGCGCTGTTCGGCGACATAGCCGATCACCGTGTCGGCATAGGCGGCGGGCATGGCGATGCCCGACACGACAGCGCCCTGCAGCAGCGAGCGCGCAGTTTCTTCGCGCACGCTGTCTTCGAAATCGCTTTCGTTCATGCCAGCCTGGTCGATGGCAAAGGCATAGGCTTCGCGGTCGAAGCCGCCGTCAAGCCCCTGGAAGGCCGGGATCGAGATCAGCTCACGACGCAGGTTTTCATCCCCGATCGAAATGCCCAGCCGGGTGTTTTCCGCGTCCATCGCGCGGCGCACGACAAGTTGCCCGAGGACGGCGCGATCAAGGCCGAGCGCCTGCCCCTGTGCGAAGGACATGGGCTGTCCTGTCTGGGCCTCGATGGCGCGCAGCTCGTCCTGAAGGGCGCGGGCATAGTCGTTGATCGAGATTTCCTTGCCCCCGACATCGCCGATGGTGCGCACGGCGCCCGAGAGGTTGGTCACGCCAAAGCCGCCAAGGCCAAGGATGAGCATGGCCATGAGGATCCAGACCATAGTTTTCGAGGTTTTGCCCTTGGACATGCGCGCCCCCTGCAAGGTGGTGTTTCTATTGGTTGCGCGGATGTCTACGCGGTTGCTGAGAGGGGGGCAAGAGGCAGCTTAGCAGGAGACTTGCGCCAGCCGGTCGAACAGGGTCGAAATGCCCTGTCGGTCGACATTGGCAAAGGCGATCCGCAACTGGGATGCGCCTGCCGGATCGTCGGCGGGCATGAACATGGTGCCGGGCAGACACAGCACGTGATGATCGCGCACCAGCGCCTGTGCCAATTGGTCGGACGGCATATCGAACGGGTGCGAAACGTAAGCGAAATAGGCGCCGGCCCCCATCAGGCGCCAGCCTTTGTCGGCAAGTCGGGGCATGTTGTCGGCAATCGCGGCGCGCCGGTCGAGGATCTCGTCGCGCTCGCCGGCAAGCCACTGACCAAGATTGCGCATGCCCCATAGCGCGGCGTGTTGCCCCAACTGGTTGGGGCAGATGGTGACGGTATCGAGAAACTTCTCGACCTGCGCCAGAAGAACCGGATGCGCAACCATGGCACCCACGCGATGCCCGGTCAGCCTGTATGCCTTGGAAAAGGAATAGAGCTGGATAAGGGTGCCGCTCCAGTCGGGAACGGCAAAAAGGTCATGCGGGGCCCCGGTGCGGGCGTCGAAATCGCGATAAGTCTCGTCCACGATCAGCTTGAGACCGCGTGTCTGCGCCAGCGCGTAAAAGGCGCGTACAAGGTCCGACGGGTATTCCACGCCCCCCGGGTTGTTCGGCGTGACCAGCACGATCGCCCGCGTGCGCTCGGTGATCAGCGCCGCCGCGCGCTCTGGGTCGGGCAAGAGTGCTGCGTCGGTCGCCAATGGCACCGCCCGCACACCGCTCATATCGAGCCACATTTTATGATTGAAATACCATGGGGTTGGCAGGATGACTTCATCGCCTTCACTGCAAAGCGCGGTGATCGCAGCGCAAAAGGCCTGGTTGCAACCCGATGTGATCGCCACCTGCGACGATGCAATCTCGCCGCCATAGGCGTGCGACCACTGCGCCGCCACTTCCGCACGCAGGTCCGGGAGGCCCAGAACGGGGCCATAAAGATGGGCGTCTGCCACATTGAGCGCCGTATCGGCAATATGCTGGCGCAGGCTTTCAGGGGGAGGATCGACCGGTGCGGCCTGGCTGACATTGATCAGCGGTTTGGCGTCCGTGAAAGCCACGCCTTCCAACCAGCGGCGCGCCTCCATCACCGGGGGCGCAAATGTTGTGGCTGTACGGGGCAGGGACATGGGAGCACCTCACTCAAACGACTACGGGCGACCCTAGTGGCCGCCCGCGAAAGGGGCAATTCCCCCTGTCTTCATTTTGCCAAAAATACTCGCGCCGCAGGTGTCCTGCCCGTGCGACACGCGCAGCCCTCAGTCGGTGCCGCGATAGGGTTCGACATATTGCAGCGCCATGTCCCACGGGAAGAAAATCCACGTGTCCTGCGAAACCTCGGTGATGAAGGTATCCACCATGGGGCGGCCCTTGGGTTTGGCATAGACGGTGGCAAAATGCGCTTTGGGATAAAGCTTGCGCACCAGCTCGAGAGTTTTGCCCGAATCCACCAGATCGTCGATGATCAGGATGCCAGTGCCGTCGCCCATCATGTCCTTGTCCGGGGCTTTAAGAACGATGGCTTCGCCCTGGCTCTGGTGGTGATAGGATTTCACGCTGACCGTGTCGACAGTGCGGATGTCCAGTTCGCGGCTGACGATCATCGCAGGCGCCATGCCGCCGCGGGTGATGGCGACCACGGCCTTCCATGCGCCGTCATCCGGGCCTTGCCCGTCCAGACGCCAAGCCAAGGCGCGGCTGTCGCGGTGAATCTGGTCCCAGCTGATGTGGAAGCCTTTTTCATGGGGCAGACGTTCACTCATCTCATTTTCTCCCGGTTGCGACGTCGATATCGGGCGCATCGACAGCTTTCATTCCGACGACGTGATAGCCGGCATCCACATGCAGGTTTTCGCCCGTGGTGCCGCTGCCCAGTTCCGACAGCAGATAGAGGGCCGATTTGCCCACGTCCTCGATGGTCACGTTGCGGCGCAGCGGCGAGTTCAGCTCGTTCCATTTCAGGATATAGCGGAAATCGCCGATTCCCGAGGCAGCCAGTGTCTTGATCGGGCCGGCGGAAATGGCGTTGACTCGGATGCCGTCCTTGCCAAGGTCTTCGGCCAGGTATTTGACCGACGCTTCCAGCGCGGCCTTGGCCACGCCCATGACATTGTAATGTGGCATGACCTGTTCAGCACCGTAATAGGTGAGGGTCAGGGCGCTGCCGCCGTCCTTCATCAGTTTTTCGGCGCGCTGCATCACCGCCGTGAAGGAGTAGACCGACACATCCATGGTCATCAGGAAGTTGTCACGCGAGGTTTCAAGGTAACGGCCGCGCAGCTCGTTCTTGTCGGAAAAACCGATGGCATGCACGATGAAGTCGAGCCTGCCCCATTTCGCTTCGATCTCGGCAAAGGCCGCGTCGATCGAGGCCGGGTCCGAGACGTCGCAGTCAATCAGGGTATCTGAGCCGAGCCGCTGGGCCAGAGGTTCGGCGCGTTTCTTAAAAGCGTCCCCCAGATAGGTGAAGGCAAGCTCCGCCCCGGCATCTGCGCAGGCCTGTGCGATGCCCCAGGCAATCGACTTGTCATTGGCCAGTCCCATGATCAGGCCGCGCTTGCCCGCCATCAGTTGATTTGACATCCCGTCCACTCCGTCCCAATTCCTTGTTGGACCCCTTTAGGCGATAGAAACTGTTGCATCAAGGGCAGGAGCGGGCATGAATGGCGCGCAAAACACCTCAGGCGTTGGAGAAAGACATGAGCGACAGAACCGGGATTTTTGCAGGGGACGACCCTTTTGTCATCGCACGCGCCTGGCTGGACGAGGCAGAAAAGAGCGAGGTTAACGATCCGAACGCCATTGCGTTGTCCACGGTCGACAAGGATGGTCTGCCCAATGCGCGCATGGTGCTCTTGAAGGATATCGAGGACGCGGCCTTTGTCTTTTACACCAATTACGGCAGCGCAAAGGCGCAGGAAATCGAGGCGGCGGGCAAGGCGGCCTTCGTGATGCACTGGAAATCGCTGCGCCGCCAGATCCGGGTGCGCGGTGTGGTCACGCGGGAGGACGGGCCGCAGGCGGATTCGTATTATGCCTCGCGTTCGCTCAAGAGCCGACTCGGGGCCTGGGCCTCGAACCAGTCGCAGCCGCTGGGATCGCGCACAGAACTGATGGCGGAAGTGGCGAAAGTAACAGCCAGGCACGGCCCCAATCCAAAACGTCCGCCGTTTTGGGGTGGCTTTCGGATCACACCGCTGGAAATCGAGTTCTGGGCGGACGGTGCGTTTCGTCTGCATGACCGGTTCCGCTGGCGCCGCGAAACCTCTGAAAATGCGTGGGAAATTCACCGGCTGAACCCCTGACATTCACGTGACGTGAATTGCAAAGCCTTGAAACAAGGTGCGTTTTGACCTTGCAGCGGGCAGGTGAATGCCCCAGAGTCCGCCCCATCATGGGGATGATAAATGACTAAGGTTGAGACTTTGGCGCAAGCAGAAAAAGGCGCCACGAGAATCGTTGGTGAGGTTAAGTGGTTCGATCCGGTAAAGGGATTTGGATTCGTCGTGGCCGAAACAGGAGGCCCGGATATTCTGCTGCACGCGAACGTGTTGCGGAATTACGGGCAAAGCTCGGTCGCGGATTCCGCGCGGATCGAAATCTCGGTGCAGGAGACCGAGCGGGGTGTGCAGGCGGTGGAAGTGTTCCGCATCGATCCGCCAATGCACCAGACCACCGTTCCGCTGACGGATTTTCAGGAAATGGACGAAGAGTCCATTCGCGCCGCGCCGCTCGAACCGGCGCGGGTGAAGTGGTTCGACAAAGGCAAGGGCTTTGGCTTTGCCAATGTATTCGGCAGATCCGAGGACATTTTCCTTCACATCGAAGTATTGCGGCGTTCGGGATTGGCCGATCTGCAACCGGGCGAGGCACTGGCATTGCGGGTGATCGACGGCAAGCGTGGCCGTATGGCGACAGAAGTGCTTGCGTGGGAAAACGCGGTTTCGCTGGACGATTGATGCTGCGGCGTACCTTGGTTGGGCTGGTGGCGATGCTGACCCTGTGGTCAGTCTCGCCAGTTTTGGCCGAGGGTGCCTGCACGCCGACATCTCTGGAGATTCGCGGTGACTGGGGGCAGGCGCGCTTCAATGTCGAGGTTGCCGATACCGAACGGGCGCGGGCGATCGGTCTGATGTACCGTGAAAGGCTGCCGCGAAGCGCCGGGATGCTTTTCGTCTACGAAGAAACCGGACCGGTGTCGTTCTGGATGCGGAACACGCTGATCCCGCTTGATATGCTGTTCGTCGACCAGTTCGGGGTCATCAGCCATATTCACCACGATGCCGTTCCACTGGACGAAACCCCGATTCCGGGGGGCAGGGCGGTGCGATACGTGTTGGAGATCAACGGTGGGCTGGCAAAAGCGCTGGGGATTTCGGTAGGGAGTGAAATGCGCCACCCGGCCATGATCCAGAGCATCGCGAAATGGCCTTGTTGAGGCGTGCCTCCTTTGATCCGAGGCATGGGGAAGGTGGGGCAGGCTGAAACCTCGCGCTGTTTTCCGCGGAGCGCTTTTTAGGCTTTTCAATCCGGCGCGGCTTGGCTAAACAGCGCCACGGTCCGGGGCGTAGCGCAGTCTGGTAGCGCACCTGTTTTGGGTACAGGGGGTCGCAAGTTCGAATCTTGCCGTCCCGACCAGTTCATTCACATCATGAAAAAACATCCGACGCGGCGCGCGAATCGCCCGCTTCGTAGGCAGTGATTGTGACGAAAACATCTCTGTGACATATATGTTGTGTGACACGCGCAGTTATCCCCAGATGTTGTGGATATCTACGGCCGGGTCAGGCCTCATCCGGATTTTTGGTTAGGTTCCAACAGCTTCTCCGGGGTGGTTGAAATACTGCCTGAACCCGGGGCTGTGGATGTTAACCTTTGGAATCGGAAACCGGACCCGATGGGTCAAGAAAGGCCGAACAGGTCAACAGCCAAAATCTCAAAAATCGGTAAATAAATCCGTTGACCCATTAGGGGTGAATACGTCAGGTTGTGGGGGCGGTTCCGGAGAGCCACTAGATATAGTGGGGTGGGGCCGGATAGGGACAGACAGCACTTACATTCCGCTTGGCCGGGACAAAGAAAGCGACACATCTCGTGATGGGGCGCTCGGGGATACTTGTCGCTTATTCGACCCGCTTGGGGACCGCATCAATGGCGCGCGCAAGACGCGTGGATGGGGACACTAAGCTGGGACGTGAGGCAGCGATGAAAATCGAAAGAAGATTTACCAAGGCAGGGCAGGACGCATACGCGGAGCTGGATTTCGTGACGACGGAATCCGAGATTCGGAATCCCGATGGTACGATCGTGTTCCGTCTGGATGAGGTTGAAGTTCCGGCAAGCTGGAGCCAGGTGGCCAGCGACGTGATTGCGCAGAAATATTTCCGCAAGGCTGGCGTTCCAGCTTCCATGAAGAAGGTGCGCGAAAAGGGTGTTCCAGAGTTCCTGTGGCGCTCGGTACCCGCAAATGACAACACCGAGATAGGCGGCGAAACCAGCGCGAAGCAGGTTTTCGACCGTCTGGCCGGTGCTTGGACCTACTGGGGATGGAAAGGCGGTTATTTCTCGACGGAAGAGGATGCGCGCGCCTATTTTGATGAGATGCGTTATATGCTCGCGACACAGCGGGCGGCGCCGAACAGCCCGCAGTGGTTCAACACCGGCCTGCATTGGGCCTATGGCATCGATGGACCGGGGCAGGGTCACTATTATGTGGATTACAAGACCGGCAAGCTGACCAAGTCGAAATCGGCCTATGAGCATCCGCAGCCCCATGCCTGCTTTATCCAGTCGGTTGCCGACGATCTGGTGGGTGATGGCGGCATCATGGACCTGTGGGTCCGCGAGGCGCGTCTGTTTAAATATGGATCTGGTACCGGCACCAACTTCTCGTCGCTGCGGGCGGACGGGGAATCGCTTTCGGGCGGTGGCAAGTCGTCGGGCCTGATGGGATTCCTCAAGATCGGTGATCGGGCGGCAGGCGCGATCAAGTCGGGCGGCACCACGCGTCGCGCGGCCAAGATGGTGATCGTTGATGCGGACCACCCCGATATCGAGGAATATATCAACTGGAAGGTCAAGGAAGAGCAGAAGGTTGCGAGCATCGTGGCCGGTTCGAAGATGCACGAGCAGAAGCTCAACGGCATTTTCGCAGCGATCAAGGCATGGGACGGCGCCGAGGCGGATGCCTATGATCCAAAGGTGAACGAAGGGCTGAAGGCGGCCATTCGCGACGCGAAAAAATCCATGATCCCCGAGACTTATGTCAAGCGGGTGCTAGATTACGCCAAGCAGGGTTATGCCAGCATCGAATTCCCGACCTATGACACCGATTGGGACAGTGAAGCCTATGCGTCTGTGTCGGGCCAGAACTCGAACAACTCGATCCGCGTCACCGACGCCTTTCTAAAGGCCGTCGAAGAGGATGCCGATTGGGAGCTGATCCGTCGCACCGACGGTACCGTGGCCAAGACCATCAAGGCGCGCAAACTTTGGGAAGACGTGGGCCATGCGGCATGGGCCTGTGCCGACCCCGGCATCCAGTACCATGACACCGTGAACGCATGGCACACCTGCCCGGAAGATGGAGAGATCCGCGGCTCGAACCCGTGTTCGGAATACATGTTCCTTGATGATACGGCCTGTAACCTTGCTTCGATGAACCTGCTTTCGTTCCTGAAAGACGGCGAGTTCCAGGCCGAGGATTACATCCACGCAACGCGTCTGTGGACCGTCACTCTGGAGATCTCGGTGACGATGGCACAGTTCCCGTCGAAAGAGATCGCGCAGCTCAGCTATGACTTCCGCACGCTGGGTCTTGGTTATGCCAATATTGGCGGGCTGCTGATGAACATGGGCTATGGCTATGACAGCGACGAGGGCCGGGCGATGGCTGGGGCGCTGACCGCGATCATGACCGGTGTGGCCTATGCGACAAGTGCCGAGATGGCGAGCGAGCTGGGCGCGTTTGATGGCTATGCCCGTAACAGCGGTCATATGCTGCGGGTGATCCGCAACCACCGTAACGCGGCCTATGGCAAAACAGAAGGCTACGAAGACCTCGCAGTCAAGCCGGTGGCGCTGGATCATGGCAACTGCCCGGATCAGAAGCTGGTGGCGCTTGCGCAATCCGCGTGGGACGAGGCGTTGAGCCTTGGTGAGAAACATGGCTATCGCAACGCACAGACCTCGGTGATCGCGCCGACCGGCACGATTGGTCTGGTCATGGATTGTGACACCACCGGGATCGAGCCGGACTTTGCGCTGGTCAAGTTCAAGAAGCTGGCTGGTGGCGGATACTTCAAGATCATCAACCGCTCGGTGCCTGCGGCGCTTGAGAACCTTGGCTATTCGTCGAGCCAGATCGAGGAAATCGTGTCTTATGCGGTGGGTCATGGCAGCATCGGCAATGCGCCGGGGATCAACCACACGTCGCTGATCGGGCATGGCTTTGGCCAGAACGAGATCGACAAGATCGAAGCGTCGCTGGGCTCGGCCTTTGATATTCGCTTCGTGTTCAACCAGTGGACGCTGGGCGAAGAGTTCTGCACCAATGTGCTGGGCATCCCCAGCGAGAAGCTGAACGATCCAAGCTTTGATCTATTGGCGTCGCTGGGCTATTCCCGCGCGGATATCGAAGCGGCGAACGACCATGTTTGCGGCACGATGACCCTAGAAGGCGCGCCGTTCCTCAAGGAAGAGCACTATCACATCTTTGACTGTGCCAACCCTTGCGGGAAAAAAGGCAAACGTTATCTGAGTGTTGAAAGCCATATCACCATGATGGCCGCGGCCCAGTCGTTCATTTCAGGTGCGATCAGCAAGACGATCAACATGCCCAACGATGCCACCATCGAAGACTGCCAGAAGGCCTATGAGCTTTCGTGGTCGCTGGGCATCAAGGCGAACGCGCTTTATCGCGATGGCTCGAAGCTGAGCCAGCCGCTGGCGGCGGCGCTGGTCGAGGATGACGACGAGGCGGCAGAGGTGCTGGAAAGCGGCTCGATGACAGAGAAGGCCGCTGTTCTGGCCGAGAAGATCATCGAGAAAATCGTGGTTAAGGAAGTGGCCCGTGGCCGCGAGAAAATGCCCGAACGCCGCAAGGGGTACACCCAGAAAGCCATTGTGGGCGGCCACAAGGTCTATCTGCGGACCGGGGAATACTCGGACGGCAGCCTGGGCGAAATCTTTATCGACATGCATAAAGAGGGCGCCGGGTTCCGCGCCATGATGAACAACTTTGCCATCGCGGTGTCGGTTGGTCTTCAGTATGGCGTGCCACTGGAGGAGTTCGTGGATGCGTTCACCTTCACCAAGTTCGAACCGGCAGGCATGGTTCAGGGCAATGACAGCATCAAGAATGCGACCTCTATCCTTGACTATATCTTCCGCGAACTGGCCGTGAGCTATCTCGACCGGACAGACCTTGCCCATATCAAGCCCGAAGGCACGACCTTTGATGACTTGGGCCGTGGTGAGGAAGAGGGTGTTTCAAATGTCAGCGAGCTGAGCGAGAGCGCGGCGTCGCGGTCGCTGGAGGTGCTCAAACAGATCTCGTCGACGGGTTATCTGCGCAAGCGTCTGCCGCAGGAACTGGTGGTGCTGAATGGTGGCGGCGCCGGTGGCGCGGTTCTTGGCGGAGTGGCCGATCCGGTGGCAACCCTGCAGACATTGGTGCCCGAAACGGCGACGGCTACGGGAACGGTGGCGGCGATGAGCACAACCACGACCGCCGTGGCAAGCGGCTCGGTCAGCATGGATGCGCGCACAAAGGCCAAGATGCAGGGCTATGAGGGCGATCCCTGTGGTGACTGCGGAAACTACACGCTGGTGCGCAACGGCACCTGCATGAAATGCAACACTTGCGGGGCAACCAGCGGGTGCAGCTGAAGGAGTCCAACAATGAGTAGCGGGATAAAAATGAGAAACGTTGGCAGTGCCAGCTTTTCGGATGTGCACATTGACGGCTTCGAAACTGGTGTGGACGCAAAAGATGTAGGCAGGCTGGCAATGCGTTCCGTCAGTGTAGTTGAGGCAATAACTGCGTTCAAGTTGGACACGATTTCCGAACTGGAAGTTTCGGAAACAACGTTGACTTCGCGAGTTGAGAAACTGGTGTCGAAACTTGAGAGTCATCAAGAAACGAAGGAACTTCTGAAGAATGCTAGAGAAGAACTGGCGACTGCCAGCGGCACTCAGGATGCTGTTGACAGACTAAAGCGAAGTGGGTTGGGGAGATGGCTTGCAGGTCAGCAATTCGTTGCATGGCTAACTCTGGCAGTCGCACTTATGCCTTCTTAGAAAGAGATCCCGGGGGGGAACCTTGGGTAGGGGGCTCCGGCCCCCGACGAAACACAGAGACACGGGGCGGGTGCGCTCGCCTCGACGACATTCAGGCCGCAGGCAAAAAACATCGAGCGGTATATAGAGTGAGCCTGAATGGCGAAACTGGGGGGCGGGACGCCCCCCATTTTTTATGCGTCGGTCAGATCGCGCAGCCGTGCGCGGGCGCGGGCCAGACGGGAGTTCACGGTGCCAAGGGGCAACCCGGTCAGCATGGCGATCTCCTGCGGGCTTTCGATGCCATCCCGCACGAGGCGCAGAAGAGATGCGTGATTTTCGGACAGGGCGTCGATGGCGGCGAGTGTTTCCTTGATCGCAAGCAGATCACTGGCATCGGTTTCGGTAATGGACATGTGATCCTCAAGTTCTTCGGTTTCGACCTGTCGTCGCCAGCGGGACCGGGTGAGGTTGCGCAGGGTGGTCATGGCGTAGGCTTCGAGATCGCGGATGTCGCGGTCCTCGGACAGGTGCGCGCACAGGCGCAGCATGGTTTCCTGAACGAGATCCTCTGAATCCGGACCAAAGCGGCGCGCGCGCTGCTCGAGCTTGGGCCTGAGTTGGGCGATCTGGGCCGGGATATTTGGGGATAGGCGGCTGTCCATGGGGTGGTGCTCCGAAGCTTGATATTGTTGCGGCGCAACATGACGCGTTGGAACCCATTGAAAAGATGGGGGTTTTCCGCCGGTGGCCGGACGAGGGGCTTTTTGGGCAATCGCTTGCCCATAGGTCTGGCTGAAAATGGCGGGTTTTGGCCGGTTGCCGTCGGGCCCAACCTGTTGAGGAACGCAAACCGCGTTTGCAGTGTCCTACCTAGTGAAGGCGCCACAGCGGCGTTTTCGATCCGAAAACAAGACATGATTGAAAACAGGAGAACCTGAAATGAAACGTATTGCGATGACCGTATTGATGACTTTGGCCGGGGCTTCGCTTCCCGTTCTGGCAGTTGCTATGGGCGCGGATGCAGACGGTAACGGCGTGTTGAGCATGGAAGAAGTCAAGGCGATGTATCCTGAGATCACCGAGTCGGTGTTCGCCGAGATTGATGCCGACGCAGATGGCGCCTTGTCCGAAGCGGAGTACGAAGCGGCGGTGAAGGCGGGCCTGCTGCCGTCCTCGGACGGGTAATTCGATTGGCGCCCCGGTCGCCCACCCTTATCCCAAGATCGGGGTCCAGTTGGGCCGGGCATGCGAGGACATGCCCGGCCTGACATCATTTTCTGGGCAGGTGAATGTTGAACCGGTCGCGCAGGGCACGATCAATATCTTCCGGGAAGCACGCGGCCGACGCTTCGGACAGGATCTGTTCCTTGCGAGCCGTGGCCTTGGCGATTAGGTCGGGTTTGTCCTTCTCTGCCCATTCTTTGGGTGAGGTTCGGTCCGCAAGAGATGGATAAACATGATCTTTTTGCATGCGCCCCAAAGTGGCATCCGTGCCGAGGTAATGCCCGGGCCCGCCCATGCAGACGGCGCGAACCTGATCGAGTGCAAGGGTGTCGTCATCCACTTCGATGCCGCGCACACATCGCAGGGCCTGTCCGATGAGATCGTCGCTGAGGATCAGGGACTCGTGGCAGAAACCCAGAAGCGAGGCATGCATGCCTGCCGCTTCATAGACCATGTTGAGGCCCGAGAGCCCGGCCATGACGTTGGAACACATCTGCTCCCAGCCGGCCTGCATGTCGGGCAGCTTGGAATCCGATGCACCGCCTGCCGCGCCACCGGGCAGTCCATAGAACTTGTGCATCTGGGCACAGCCTGCCGACAGAAGCGCCTGTTCGCCGGACCCCACTGTCATGGCGCCGGTCCGCAGGTCGAGGCCAAAGGGCCAGGTGCCAAAAATAGCCGGATGACCGGGCGTGATGGCGTTGACATAGACGAGGCCCGCGAGGCATTCGGCGGTGGCTTGCATGATGGCCCCGGCGATGGTTGACGGGGCAGTGGCGCCGGACATGCCCGCCGAGAGCAGAAGCACGGGCATGCCGCCGCGAATGCAGGCTTCCATCACCTCGCAGGATTCAGTTGCGAATTTCATCGGCGGCACAACGAAACAGTTGGAATTGCTGACAAAGGGCCGTGCGCGCCATGCGTCTTCTCCGCCCGCAATCATGTGCAGCATCTCGAACGCGTCGGCGACATAGCTGGGATCGGTGAACGAAGTGCCTACGTGTTTCGTGGTGCCTGAACAGCAGGCATAGATGGTGTTGAGGTCCATCTCGCGGTTGTCGGGGATGTCGCGGGCCACCATTGGGCGCTGAACGAAATGGATATTGTCGAGCACATCGCAGATGCGCGCCGCATCGTGCAGGTCCTGTACCGTGCTTTCGCGATAATTGCGCCCCAGTCCGTCAACCATGTGGACTGCGGCGCCAGCTGTTCCGAAATGGACGCGATGCCCGGAAAGATGGAGATCATTTTCCGGATTCCGCCCGGGTAAAGTGATTTCTTTACAGGCTTTTGCGAGCGTATCTTCAACCAGCGCGCGGGGGAAGCGCAATCGGCCATCGTCGCCCAGTTCCGCGCCTGCGGCGGTCATGATGTCGATACCGCTTTGCGGGGCATCGGCGAGGCCGATCTGTTCCAGCGCATCCAGAGCGGTTTCGTGAATGCGCTGCATCTGCGCATCGGTCAGGGGGCGGTACTGGCCGCCTTCGAGGCCGGGGCGCACGGGGCGCACATTCGCGGCGAGCGGCGCGGCGCGGGCGGCGCGGCGGGCGGAGCGTCCGCCGGAACGGCGGGAGGCTGGGGTGGTCATTTTTTGTGGTATCCTCGGTTTAACTGCTTGTTTTATTTTTAAAAAGCAGTTCTGGGGCGTCCGCGCGCGGCACGTCCGCGTTCGGCTCCGATGGTGAGGATCACCAGTTGAATTTTGCTTCGATCACCTTGCATCGTGTCTCCTCTTGGGGGAAGCGTGCATAGGCGACGACGGGTTGTCTGACATGTTTACGACATATGTCGTTTTTGGACCTTGAAGTCAGGTGGCAAGGCTGATCGCGTGGTCCACCAGGGTTTGCAGGGACGCGGCAAAACGCGAGTCATCCACCGTCATCGCGACGCGGACATGACCCGCCGCGGACGCGCCGAAGCTTTCGCCAGGCATGACCGCGATGTGATGCGCATCAAGCAGGGAATGGGCGAAGTCCTCGCCCGAGAGGCCGGTCGCGCGGATGTCGAGCATGAGGTACATCGCGCCTTGCGACGGGATCATCCCCACCGTGTTCTGCCCCGCAAGGATAGCCTGCGCGAGGTCGCGGCGACGGCGGAATGGCTCGGCGATTTTCTCTTCGAGTTCAACGCCTTGGGCCAGCGCAAACTCGGCAGCATCCTGAATGAACCCGGCCACGCCATAGGTGGTGTGTGTAGCCAGGTTGATCAAATGATCGACCACGTGTTCGGGCGCACAAATCCAGCCGATCCGGCTTCCTGTCATGGCGTGGGATTTGGACATGGAGCCAATGACCAACGTACGATCTGCCATGCCGGGCAGGGCGCGGGGGCTGATGTGCTGTCCGTTCCAGATCTGCGTGTCATAGACCTCGTCCGAAATCAGCCAGAGGTCATGCGCGATCGACGTTTCGGCAATCCCGGTCAGCGTTTCGCGATCATAGACCGTGCCAGTCGGGTTGTTGGGGGTATTGATCAGAAGCGTCGCGGCGCCCTTGGCCGCTTCTGCCGCGATGGATTCGGACTGGGGCAAAAAGGCCTCGCGCGCGCGGGTCGGGATGGGGACGGGAATGCCTCCGACACTGCGGATGGTTCCGGGATAAGTGGCGTAATAGGGGTCGATGAAGAGCGCGCGATCCCCGGCGTTGCAGGTGGCGAGATGGGCGGCAAATAGCGCCGACTGTCCCCCCGGAGTGATCAGGATGTTGCGATAGGTGGTCGCAACGCCTGTGCGGTCCTGAATGCGGGCGGCGACGGCCTTGCGCAGGGAGGTGATGCCCGGAACGATGGCATAGCCCGTGTGCCCACCCGTGGCTGCCCGATCCATCGCGGTGAGGATCGCAGGATCCGTGCCAATGTCATGTTCACCGATGGTCAGTTCGGTCACGGAAGTGCCTTCGGAGATCAGGCGGCGGGCCTTGTAGAAAACGTCCCAGCCGTCCGAACCGCCGCCGGTAATGTTGGTAATTCTCTGGGAAAGCTGCATTTCAGGGTCCGACAATTGAGGGAGGTTCGCTCTCAGGGGGGCAGAGGCGCCGGGATTCGTCAAATGAGAATTTGTGATTGGCCGGATCGCGACCCGTCATGCCGGGGTCAGCCAGCTGCAGAGTGGCCCGGGGTGCTGCGGGGGAAGATACCCTTGCTGGTGAATGTCATCACCTGATCGCCGTTCTGGTTGCTGACGATGGTGCGGCTTGTCACGAAACCGATTTCGGGGCGGCTTTGCGAGGGTTTCGTGGCGAGAACGGTCATCTCGACGCTGAGCGTATCGCCCGGATAGACCGGCTTCATCCATCGCAGGTCGTCAAGACCGGGAGAGCCGAGGGACCGGCCGCGGGTTTCCATGTCTTCAACCATCATGGCCATGGTCATGGCACAGGTGTGCCAGCCGCTGGCACAGAGCCCGCCGAAAAGCGAGGACTTGGCCTTTTCATCATCGAGATGGAAAAATTGCGCGTCGTATTTCGAGGCGAACTCGATGATCTCGTCCCGCGTAACTTCGTAGGCGCCAAAGCGGCGGACCTGGCCCACTTCGAAGCTTTCGAAGGGGATGAAGGGGATTTCGTCCGGGGAAGTCATCATGATGCTCTCGGTCCTCGTCTGGAAGTCTTCGGATGAGGGTGCAGAAGCGCAAGCGCAGGGACAAGAGGGTACGGCGGGACGTGACGCCGCGTTTTGGCGGCTGTTCAGGGCGTTTGGGGCGGCGGCGTGTCTCCCATCAGGTAGCGTGGTCCGGTGCCACGGGTGCGGGCGCGGTCGTCAGGGTTGTAGAGCTTGCAGTTCTGCAAGGAGAGGCAGCCACAGCCGATACAGCCGTCAAGCTTGTCCCGGAGCGCGGTCATCTGCGCAATCCGGGCGTCGAGATGGTGGCGGAAGCGGGCCGAGATACGTTCCCAGTCGCGCTTGGTGGGGGTGCGGTTCTGCGGGAGCGTTTCAAGGGCGGCGCGGATTTCGGCGATCGAAAAGCCGAGGTTCTGCGAAATCATGACGAAAGACAGGCGCCGGATGTCGGCGCGGTCGAAACGACGCTGGCCACTGTCGGCGCGAAACGGGTGGACGAGACCCTGTTCCTCGTAGAATCGAATGGCCGACGGGGCGAGTCCCGTGCGGGCAGAAATGTCGCCGATACTCAGACCATGTTTTCGTGATGCACTGTTTTTCATGGAAAATTTACATTTGACTTCAAGTTAACTTGAGAGATTACGCTTGGATGAATGAAAAAGCAATCGAAAGGACGAGCCATGAAACTTGAACATGTGAATATCTGTGTGCCTGACGCCAAGAGCCATGCGGCGGTGTTGATGGACCTGTTTGGCTGGAAGGTGCGCTGGGAGGGGCCGGCCAAGGATGACGGGTACACGGTGCATGTGGGCGACGATGAGAGCTATCTTGCGTTGTACACACCGGCATGGGCGCTGAAGCCCGAGGCGCAGCGCTATCATCATCAGGCAGGGCTGAACCATGTGGGGGTGGTGGTCGAGGATCTCGATACTGTGGAAGCGCGTGTCAAGGCGGCCGGATACATGCCGCATAGTCACGCGGATTACGAGCCGGGGCGCCGGTTTTACTTCGACGGGCCGGATGACGTGGAATACGAGGTGGTCAGTTATGACTGAGTGGATGATTTTGGGGCGGCGCACGCGGGCACGGCTGATGCTTGGGCAACTGCCCGTGGGCAGTTGCGTTCATGAGTCGGGCGGGGTGTGCCAGATGGTCCCGGTGTCAAAGCTGCCGGGACGGGAAGCTCAGTCGCGGGGCGGAAGGGCGTCCTGGCGCTTTTTCGGCAAGCTGGCCCGGATCGTGTCATATGACGCGTGGATGCGGTGGGCCAGCTCATCGGCCTCGGCATCCAGCGGCAGGTGAATCCAGCTGCGATGAAAATACGGGGCCTTGGTGCCGACCCCGGCGTCGATCAGCATTTGCGCGGTGTCGATGTCGGGGGTCTTGACCGAGACCCCGGTGCCTTGTGCACCGATGGCGGCAAAGATCTTGTCTCCGACTTTCCAGACGTCATGGCCCGGGCCAAAGGGCTCGGACCATTGGGCGCCGGGCAGGGCGCGGCAGATGGTATTGATGGTATCACGGCTCATTGTGGGACAGTGCCTGTGGGCGCGTGCCCGGGTCAAGCCTTTGGCGTCTTTGATCTTGACCGGGCGGTCTCTCTGGTCTTAAGGGTGGGATCATGAAGACTGCACGCACCATTATTATCTGCTGCATTCCCTGCTGAGACAATTGGCGGGCCGTTCTTCTATTTCCAACATGATCTGAAGTTGTTAAGCCCGCCGCGAGCGTAACTGCGCGTGAGGACGAGACATGACGACGATCAGACTGCACAATAACAGAACCCGCAGGAAAGAGGTTTTCGAGCCGATTGATGCGCAGAATGTGCGGATGTATGTCTGTGGGCCGACAGTTTATGATCGGGCCCATATCGGCAACGCGCGCCCCGTGGTGGTGTTTGACGTGCTCTACCGGTTGTTGCGCCATGTCTATGGGACCAAACACGTCACCTATGTGCGCAATTTCACCGACGTGGATGACAAGATCAACGCCCGCGCCAAGGAAAGCGGGCGCGCGATTGGCGAGATCACGGCGGAAACGACGCAGTGGTATCTGGATGACATGGGCGCGCTTGGGGCGCTGGAGCCGAACGCGATGCCACGTGCGACCCAGTACATTCCCCAGATGGTGGCGATGATCGAGAAGCTGATCGCGGATGGTTATGCCTATGAGGGGGACGGTCATGTGCTTTTCCGTGTGCGCAAATACGCCAAGTACGGCGCGCTGTCGGGGCGGTCGGTCGATGACATGATCGCCGGCTCGCGGGTCGAAGTGGCGCCCTATAAGGAAGACCCGATGGATTTCGTGCTCTGGAAGCCGTCGAGCGCGGACCTGCCGGGCTGGGACAGCCCGTGGGGACGGGGGCGTCCGGGGTGGCATATTGAGTGCTCGGCGATGTCTTATGAGTTGCTGGGAGAGTCGTTCGACATCCACGGCGGCGGCAATGACCTGATGTTCCCGCATCATGAGAACGAGGTGGCGCAGAGCTGCTGTGCCCATCCCGAGGGCGAATTCGCGCGCTATTGGCTGCACAATGAGATGCTGCAGGTCGAAGGCAAGAAGATGTCCAAGAGTTTGGGCAACTTCTTTACCGTGCGGGATCTGCTGGATCAGGGGGTGCCGGGCGAGGTAATCCGGTTCGTGTTCCTGTCGACGCATTATCGAAAGCCGATGGATTGGACGGCGAAAAAGGCGGCGGAGGCCGAAGCGACGTTACGCAAGTGGCGTTCAATGGCGAATCCCGCGGACGAGTCAGGTCTGCCCGATCAAAGAGTCGTTGACGCAATTGCGGATGATCTGAATACGTCGGGTGCGATATCTGTTTTGCACGAAATGGCCAAATCGATTCAATCGCGTCAAAGGATCGACGTCGATCAAGCGGAGGTCGCTAATTTTGCGGCATCAGCCCGATTGCTTGGTCTGCTTTCTGACAATGCCAACATGGGTGCATGGGTCTTTGGCGGAGCAGTAGAAGCAATGTCTGTCCCACTATTGCTGAAAGACTTAGAAGCTACCCTTTCCGACATTCGTGTCAAGGCTATGGAAACTAAGGATTTCTCGGAGGTGGATCGGCTCAAGGCGGCGTTGGCTGCGGCGGGAGTCGAGGTGCGGATGAGCAAGGCTGGTGTGGAGTTGCTGCCTGCGGCCGGGTTTGACGCGGCCAAGCTGGAGGGTCTGTTGTGAAAATCGCGCAAGGGGGCGCTGCCCCCGTCACACGGAGTGCGACTCCCCCGGAGTGTTTTTGGCAAAATGAAGAAGCGGGTGTGACGGGATGAAAGAGCGTTTGTATATCTACGACACCACGTTGCGCGATGGGCAACAGACGCAAGGCGTGCAGTTTTCAACGCCGGAAAAGATGCAGATCGCCGCTGTGTTGGACGGGCTTGGGGTCGATTACATCGAGGGCGGCTGGCCCGGGGCGAACCCGACGGATAGCGAGTTTTTTGACGCCCGGCCCAAGTTGAAGGCGACATTTGCGGCCTTTGGCATGACCAAACGCGCCGGGATGAGTGCCGAGAATGATGATGTTCTTGCCGCCGTGATGAACGCCGGGACACAAGCGGTTTGTCTGGTGGGCAAGACGCATGATTTCCACGTTGAAACCGCGCTGGGGATCACGCTTGAGGCAAACACCGAAAATATATCGCGGTCGTTGGCCTATCTTGTCGCCCAGGGGCGCGAGGCGCTGTTTGACGCGGAGCATTTTTTCGACGGCTACAAGGCCAATCCCGCCTATGCATTGGAGACGGTAAAGGCGGCCTTTGATGCGGGGGCGCGCTGGGTTGTGTTGTGCGACACCAATGGTGGCACGCTGCCGGCGGAGATCGGGGAGATCACGGCGGCGGTGATCGGTGCGGGGATTCCCGGCGATCATCTGGGCATTCACACCCACAACGATACCGAGAATGCCGTGGCCGGGTCACTGGCAGCGATTGACGCGGGTGCACGGCAGGTGCAGGGGACGCTGAACGGGTTGGGGGAACGCTGTGGCAACGCCAACCTGACAACGCTGATCCCGACGCTGTTGCTCAAGGAACCTTATGCCAGCCGGTTCGAGACCGGGATCGCGGTTGAGAAGCTTTCTGGGCTGACGCAGGCGAGCCGGTTGCTGGACGACATCCTGAACCGTGTGCCGGTCAAGCAGGCGCCCTATGTGGGTGCGAGCGCCTTTGCGCACAAGGCCGGGTTGCATGCCAGTGCGATCCTGAAGGACCCGACGACCTATGAGCATGTTGCGCCGGAAGTGGTGGGCAACAGCCGGATCATTCCGATGTCGAACCAGGCGGGCCAGTCAAATCTGCGGCGCCGGTTGAGCGAGGCGGGGCTTTCGGTTGAAAAGGGCGACCCGGCGTTGGGACGCATTCTGGACGTGATCAAGGCGCGCGAGGCTGATGGGTATTCCTATGATACGGCGCAGGCCAGCTTCGAGCTTTTGGCGCGCGAAGAACTGGGGCTTCGGGAGCGGTTCTTCGAGGTGGAGCGCTATCGGGTGATTTCCGAGCGGCGGCGCAATGCGCGGGGGCATCTCGTGGTGGAATCCGAGGCGGTTGTGACCGTGCAATTGCCCAGTGGCGAGAAGCGGACCTCGTTCTTCAAGAACGAACACGCGCAGGAGATGAGCGACGACGGCCCGGTGAACGCGCTGTGGCAGGCGCTCAAGCAGGACCTGGGGCCGTATCAGAGCCTGATTGACGATGTGCGGCTTGTGGATTTCAAGGTGCGGATCACCAATGGGGGGACTGAGGCGGTCACGCGCGTGATCATCGACTTTGAGGATGATGCCGGGCGGCGATGGGCCACGGTGGGCGTGTCGGCCAATATCGTGGACGCATCCTTCGAGGCATTGCTTGAGGCGTTGAACTGGAAATTGACGCATGACGGGGCGGTGCGGGCGGTCTGATGGATATGGAGGCGTTCTTTGCCCTGCATTTCGACCTGCCGCGCGAGGGGCCGGGAACGGAGGCAGATGTGGCCTGGGCCTGTCAGCTTGCGGGAGTTGGGCGCAATGCAGCGATGCTGGATGCGGGTGCGGGACCGGGGGGCGATGTGAACGCTTTGCTGGCCGCCGCACCGGAAGGATCGGTTTTGACCGTGGACAGCCATGCCGGGTTTACCAAAACCGCGCGGGCCCGATTTGCCGGGGATGCGCGGGTGACTGCGCGGACCGGAGATATGATGGCGCAGTCGGGGCCGTTTGATCTTATCTGGTGCGCCGGGGCGATCTATTTCATTGGTGTCACCGAGGCACTTAGCGGCTGGCGGTCTTGTCTGGCACCGGGCGGTGCGGTGGCCTTTTCGGCCCCGTGTCTGTTTCAGGACGCCCCACCGGAGGCCGTTGTCGATCTGTTCGAAGGATATCCGGTGCCGAATGCGGACGGGCTGGCAGCACAGGTTGCGGCTGCGGGTTTCACGCTCTTGGGAACGCGCGTGGTGAGTGATGCGGGCTGGGAGGCCTATTATCAACCAATCGAGGCGCGGATTGCAGAGCTTCGGCCGGATGCGGATGCTGCGCTGGTCGCGGTGCTGGATGAGGCGGCGACCGAGATTGCGACGTGGCGTGCGTATCGAGACGCGTTTGGATACCTGATCTGCGTGGTTCAACCAGAATGAGTAACGGAGTGACAGACGATTTTGTAGCTTGCGCCGGTCTTGTCGAACGGGGCGATCCGGACCGGTTCCTGGCGGCGATGGCCGCGCGGCCCGCGGCGCGGGACGTTTTGTTTCCGATCTACGCTTTCAACATTGAAGTGGCGCGTGCCCCGTGGGTGACGCAGGAGAGCATGATTGCCGAAATGCGGCTTCAATGGTGGGCCGATGCGCTTGACGAGATTGCAACGGGCGGCGTGGTGCGTCGGCATGAGGTGGTCACGCCGTTGGCGCTGTCGCTGGATGCGGCAGGGGCCGAGGTGCTCGGGGCGCTGGTGGAGGCCCGCCGTTGGGATATCTACCGCGACCCGTTTCAAGATGAGGCCCATTTCGCGCGCTATCTCGACGCCACGGCGGGCGGGTTGATGTTCGTGGCAGCACGCGCCCTTGGGGAGGTCCCCGAGGATGTGGCGCGCGATATCGGCGTGGCGCTTGGGCTGGCCAATTGGTTGCGTGCAATCCCGGCGCTGGAATCCCAGAAACGGGTGCCGTTGGTGGATGGTCGCCCGGAAGCCGTGGCGGCTTTGGCTGAGGATGGATTGTCGCGGTTGAAACGTGCGCGTGCAAGACGAGGAGACGTGAGCTCTCAGGCGGGGCAGGCGTTTCTGGCGGCGTGGCAGGCCGAGGGACTTCTGAAGCAGGCCGCCGAGGAACCCGGGCGCGTTGCAGAAGGCGCTCTCGGGCTGAGCGAATTTGCGCGCAAGGCCGGGTTGATGGCGCGGGCTCTGAGCGGGCGTTGGTAAAAAGGGGGGCGGTGCCCCCCGTCGCCAAAGGCGACTCCCCCCCGGGTATTTTTGGAAAAAGAAAGTGCGCTGGTTGCGTTCAGTTTTCCTGAGGGCGGAGCACCAGCCAGATCAGGGCCCCGCCAGCGAGCATCAGGAAAGGCGCCATGGCGAGGTTGACGCTTGTCCAGCCGGTAACGGCATCGCCACCGGAACAGTTCATCAACCCACCCGACGCCAAGGACGCCACGGTCACACCGCCAAAGACGATCAGGTCATTCATGCCCTGCATCCGGCCGCGTTCGTGTGGTTCATGCGCGCCTGCAAGCATGGTCGTGGCGCCAATGAAGCCGAAGTTCCAGCCGACACCCAGAAGGATCAGTGCGACAAAGAAGTTTTCGAGGTTCACGCCCTGAAGCGCGACGGCGCCCGCACCGGCGAGGATCAGCAGGCCGGAGGCGACGATCTTTTCCACGCCAAAGCGGGCGATCAGGTGGCCGGTAAAGAAGGATGGTGCGAACATGGCAAGCACATGGGCCGTGACCACGTCGGCGGCATTGTTCTGGTCGAAACCACATCCGACTACGGCGAGGGGCGTCGAGGTCATAACAAGGTTCATCAACGCATAAGAGACCATGGCGCAGATTACCGCCACCGCGATGCGGGGCGTGGTGATGAGTTGCCAGCGGGTGCGGCCCTGAGGTGCGTCTGCGGCGGGGGCCTTGGGTTTGGGGATGTTGATGAACAGGAACAGCGCCGAGCCGATCACGTTGATCAGGATCACGCCGAGGTAGGTGCCCATGAAGGGGATCACCATGCTGTCCGCCGTCACCTTGACCAGTTGTGGGCCGATAATGGCCGAGGCCAGCCCGCCTGCCATGACATAGGAAATGGCCTTGGGGCGATAGTCGTCGGAAGCGGTGTCGGCCGCAGCAAAGCGGTAAAAGCCCTGTGCGCTCATGTAGATACCGGTCAAGAAGGACCCAACGAGGAAGATCGTAAAGGAGTTCTGGTAGAGACCGAAAGCGCCGATCGCGCCGCCCAGAGCACCGCCGGCGGTGCCGACGAAAAAGCCGACGCGACGGCCATATCGTTGCATGATGGTCGAGAGCGGCGTGGCCGCGAGCATCGAGCCAACCACGATCAGAGAAATCGGCAGCGTGGCAAAACAGGCATTGGTCGCCAGCGATTGCCCGGCCAGCCCGCCTATGGTGAAAATCATCGGCATCTGGGCGCCAAGAAATGCCTGGGCCAGTACCAGAATCAGCACCGTGCGGCGCGCTTTGCTGTCGTCAATATCGTGGCTCATGGGCAAAGCGTTAGCTTGTTAAGCGATGAAGGTCCAGAGGTTGCCGATGTCGCACGGGCGGGCTTATGGTGGCGGGCGCGACAGGGAGCAGTGAATGGGTGTTGGGCGGATCATCAAAACGGATGCCTGTGTGGCGGAAGGGGCGGCCTGGCTGGCCGCGCAAGACGCGCGTTTTGCGCGCGCTTTGGATGAGATCGGGCCGTTGCCGTTGCGGCTGCGCTCGGACGGGTTCGAGCAGCTATTGTCTGCGATTATCAGCCAGCAGGTAAGCGTTGCCTCGGCGCAGGCGATTTGGCGGCGGCTTGAGGCCGCGCGCTTGACCGGGCCGCGCAAAGTGCTTTGGGCCAGTGAAGAGGATTTGCGGGCCTGTGGTCTCAGCCGTCAGAAAATTCGCTATGCCAAGGCGCTGGCCGAGGCGCGGATTGACTACCCGGCGCTGCGCGAGGTGCCGGATGCCGAGGTGGTGTCGGTTTTGACGGATGTGACGGGGATCGGGCTTTGGACGGCTGAGGTTTATGCGATGTTTTCGCTGGGGCGTGCAGATGTGTTTGCGCCGGGCGATCTGGCGCTACAGGAGGCCGCGAAACTGTTGTTTGAGCTTGAGGCCCGGCCGAGTGAACGGGCGCTGCGCGCCATGGCCGCAGAGTGGACCCCGTGGCGATCGGTTGCGGCGCGGCTTTTGTGGGCGTACTACCGGGTGGTCAAGGACAGGGAAGGGATACGATGACTCGCGTTTTGCAGACAGGCCGCAAAGAGCCGAAATCCGGCACCACAAGATCAGCAGTGATCTTTTTGCACGGCTATGGGGCCAATGGGGCCGATCTTTTGGGTCTGGCCGATCCTTTGGGAGAGCATCTGCCCGATACCTTGTTCCTCTCCCCTGATGCGCCCGAAGAAATTCCGGGGATGCCGTTTGGCCGTCAGTGGTTCCCGATCCCATGGATCGACGGGTCTTCGGAAGAGGAAAGCGAACGGGGCATGCGGGCGGCGGTTGACGATCTCAACGCCTTTCTGGACGCGGTGATGGTGGATGAGGACCTGTTGCCGGAACAGGTGGTTCTGTTCGGCTTCAGTCAGGGCACGATGATGAGCTTGCATGTCGGGCCGCGCCGCGAAGACGCGTTGGCGGGAATCGTGGCGTTTTCAGGTCGTTTGATGTCACCTGAGTTGCTGGAGGACGAGGCCCGGACAAAGCCGCCGATCCTGCTTGTGCATGGCGACATGGACGATGTTGTACCGGTGCAGTCGCTGCCCGAGGCCGCCGAGGCGTTGCAGAAGGCCGGATTCACGGATGTCTATGCTCATATCATGAAGGGTACGGCACACGGGATTGCGCCGGATGGATTGAGCGTGGCCTTGGCCTTCATGCGCGACAAGTTGCATTTGTAAGCGCTTGCCGCGCATGATGATCCGTCATGCGTCTGTTACGAAACCGCTTTAGCTATTGTGATGTCCGCCATAGATCGTGAGGCTTGCCAGATGCAGGCCACGAGATATAGTGGAGTAAAGTGCTGGGGCGGGGCTCCTGCTTCGGTACCGGAAGACGGGCAGACCGGGCGGAGAGCGACTCATCATGGACGGCGATTTCAGGACGGAATTCACGAGGCACCCTTCAGGGCTGCGCCAGCATCCTGCGCTGGTCCTGAATGCGGATTACCGACCGCTTTCTTACTATCCGCTGTCGCTCTGGCCTTGGCAGGATGCGATCAAGGCGGCCTATATGGATCGGGTGGATATCGTTGCCGAATATGACGAGGTGGTCCGCAGCCCCTCGACGGTGATACGGATACCGAGCGTGGTTGTCCTGAAAGACTATGTGAAACCTCAAAAGCGCGTGGCCTTCACGCGCTTTAATTTATTTTTGAGGGATGAATTCCGTTGCCAGTATTGCGGCAGCCGGGGGGATCTGACCTTTGATCACGTGGTGCCGCGTGCGGCGGGCGGGGTGACGAGCTGGCAGAATGTCGTTGCGGCCTGTTCGCCTTGCAACCTGAAAAAAGGCTCCAAAAGCCTGCATCGGGCCGGAATGCATCTGAGAAAACCGCCCCGACAGCCCGGTGCGGAAGAGTTGCGGAACCTTGGCCGTAAGTTCCCGCCGAATTTCCTGCATGAAAGCTGGATGGATTTTCTCTACTGGGACGCGGAATTGCAGGCGTAATTCAATCGTGCGCCCGCAGTGCGGGCACACAGGGTTTGCGCTGACGCGCGGGTTTCGGGGGCGCTGCCCCGTCGCAGCAGAGCTGCGACCCCCCGGGGTACTTTTTGAAAAAGAAAGACAAGGGGGCGTGACGCCGGGCCTCAGGCCTTGGCGCGCTGCAACATTCCGAAGAGATCGCGCGGATCATCCGGGTCGGCAAGCATGTCGAGATCGATGTGATAGGGGGTGTCGCGGACCTTGTCGCGGATATAGCGCAAGGCCGAAAAATCCTCGATCGCGAAGCCGACGCTGTCAAACAGGGTGATCTGGGCGGGGTCGCGGCGGCCCTGTGCGCTGCCGGTGATGACCTGCCAGAGTTCCGTGACTGGGAAATCGGCGGGCATCTGCTGAATTTCGCCCTCTATGCGGGTCTGTTCAGGGTATTCCACGAACGTGTCTGCACGGCTCAGGATGCCGGGGGCGAGCTCGGTTTTGCCCGGGCAGTCTCCGCCGATCGCGTTGATATGCACACCGGCCCCGACCATGTTGTCGGTCAAAATCTTGGCATTCTGCTTGTCGGCGGTGCAGGTGGTGATGATCTGGGCGCCCTGGATGGCCTCCTCGGGGCTGCTGCAGATCACCACGTCAAGGCCGCTATCTGCGAGGTTGCGGGCGGCCTTTTGGGTCGCGGCGGGATCTTTGTCATAGAGACGCACGGATTTGAGCCCGAGAATGGCTTGCATGGCGAGAGACTGGAATTCCGACTGGGCACCGTTGCCGATCATCGCCATTGTGTCGGCCCCTTTGGGGGCGAGGTACTTGGCGGCAAGAGCGGACATGGCGGCGGTGCGCAGGGCGGTCAAGAGGGTCATTTCGGTGAGCAGAACCGGGTAGCCGGTGTAAACATCGGCCAGAAGGCCGAAGGCCGTCACGGTTTGCAGCCCTTCCGCAGTGTTCTTGGGGTGGCCGTTCACATATTTGAAACCATAGGCCTCGCCATCGGAGGTGGGCATGAGTTCGATCACGCCGACATCGGAATGGGACGCGACTCGCGGGGTTTTGTCGAACAATTCCCAGCGGCGGAAATCTTCCTCGATATAGGCGACAAGATCCTGCAGCATCTGGTCTATGCCGATGTGATGTACGAGGCGCATCATGTTGTCGACGCTGACGAAGGGCACAAGGGCTTTGGCGGAAGGTTGGGTCATGGTTTTCGTTTCTGTTGATCAGGAGAAGCTGCGAGTGGTGCGGTCGAAGACACGGCGCCCCAGTGCAGAGGCGGCGAGATCGACCATGAGCTTGGCGGTGCGGCCCCTTTCATCGAGGAAAGGGTTGAGTTCGACGAGGTCCATCGACGTAAGGAGGCCACTGTCATGCAGGAGTTCCATGACAAGATGGGCTTCGCGCACGGTGGCGCCGCCCGGAACGGTTGTCCCGACAGCGGGTGCCACGGACGGGTCGAGGAAATCGACATCGAGCGAGACATGCAGCAGGCCGTTGGCTGCCGCGACCTTGGCGAGAAAGGCATTGAGAGGTTTCGCAATGCCGTGTTCGTCGATTTCGCGCATGTCGTGGCAATGGATGCGGGTGGCTGCGAGGGCCTCGTGTTCGGCGGCATCCACCGAACGCAGGCCGATCATGCAGATATTTTCTTCGGGCACCGGGTTTTCGACCGTAGGAAAACCGTCAAACCCGTCGCGGCCTGCGAAATAGGCCACCGGAGTGCCGTGCAGGTTCCCGGAGGCCGAGCTCTTGGGGGTGTGAAAATCTGTATGGGCATCCAGCCACAGGACGAACAGGGGGCGGCCCTCACGCGCGGCATGGTTGGCGACCCCGCGCACCGAACCGGCAGACAGGCTGTGATCGCCTCCAAGGAACAGGGGAAAGCCGCGCGTCATGGCGGTTTCGGCGGCATCGCTGAGCGCGGCTGTCCAGCCGATGGTTTCATTGAGCGCATAGGCCGGGCTGTTGGGGTGATCCTGATCATGGGGCGCAGGCGCACAGTTGCCCAGATCCACGACCGCATGGCCGAGGTCGCTCAGGCTCTCGGCGAGCCCGGCGGTGCGGTAGGCATCCGGGCCCATCAGGCAGCCGCGACGACGTTTGCCGGAATCGACCGGGGCGCCAATCAGAAGGCAGGTTGTCGGAGTCATGGAAGAATTACCTGTCGCGTGTTTCGTTTCCCTATAGATGCTTCCGAAATGCGCGTATTTGGACTGGATATTTTGGTCAAAGAGGTGGTAAATCGTCCGAAACGAATGGGAACCTTGCCGATATGGATGATGTGGATCGCAAACTGATCTCGGCGCTCAGGCATGATGCGCGCGCGTCGCTTTCCGATCTGGCGATTCTGTTGGGCGTTTCGCGTACCACCGTGCGGGGGCGGATTGAACGGCTCCGTCAGCGGGGGGATATCGTCGGATTTACGGTGGTCCTTCAGGACGATACCAAGCGTGATCCGGTGCGCGGGTTGATGATGCTGGGAATCGAGGGGCGCGGTACGGACCGGATCGTGCGCCAGCTGTCGGGCATGACGGCGGTGCGCGCCATTCACGCAACGAACGGGCGTTGGGACCTGATCCTGGAAGTGGGCACCGAAACGCTGGAAGAGTTGGACGGCGTATTGGGGCAGGTGCGTCGGCTTGATGGCGTGGCCAACAGCGAGACAAGCCTGTTGTTGTCGACACGCAAGTCCGGTTAACGGGTCGTCATCCGGGCGACGATGATCCACAGAACTGCGGCACCCAACGAGAAGATCGCGTTGAGATTAGCCATTGTGACGCCCAGCATCTCCCACGGGATTTCATCGCAACGCACCATGGGGGCGCTCATGATCTGGTCGAAGAGTTCATCTGCGGACAGGCCGTCGATGCTTGACGAGGTGCAGGTGGAGGGGCCTTCCCAAAGTTTGCGCTCCACGCCGCTGTGAAAGACGCCGATGATGCCCGTGATCGCCGCAGAGAGCGCGGCGAGATAGGGGAAGATGCTGCCGCTGATGCCCAGTGCCAGTAGACCGAACCCGGCGGCGGCCCAATGCGGATAGCGCTGATAATAACAGAGTTTACATGGCGGGTAGCCAAAGACGTATTGGAATACCCATGCGCCGAGAATCATCGAGATCGAGAAAGCGGTCAGCAAAAGGATCAGGTTGCGACGGGAGAGAGTCATCAGAGATACCTCACGAGCAGGAAGCCGCCGAACAGCAGCAAAAGAAAGACGGTGGCGACGAGGCCAAGGCGGTTTTCGATAAAGTCACGCACCGGCGCGCCAAATTTCCAGAGCAGAGCCGCCACAAGGAAGAAGCGAATGCCTCGGGCGAGGATCGAGGTGGCGATGAAGGTGCCAAGGGGCATGGATGTCCAGCCCGACATGATCGTGATGACCTTGAACGGAAAAGGGGTCACCCCAGCGCCAAGTACGGCCCAGAAGCCGAAATCGTTGAAGCGGGTGTTGAATTCGACCATGGCGTCGGCCTTGCCCAGTGACGCCAGGATCGGCTGGCCGATCTGTTCAAAGGCCAGAGCGCCGATGGCATAGCCCAAGAGACCACCGAGCACCGACGAGACCAGCGCAACCAGCGCAATCAGCCACGCGCGCGAGGGGCGGGCGAGAATCATCGGGATCATCAGAACATCCGGTGGAATCGGGAAGAAGGAGCTTTCGACGAAGGAAACAATCGCCAGCGCCCATATCGCGCGGGGATGATCCGCGAGACGCATGGTCCAGTTGTAAAGCCCTTGCAGCATTGGGTTTCCGATTTCCTGCCTGTTGCTCTTGCCTAGGGAACTGGGCGCGAAGTGCAAGCAAATAATCGGTATGTCACGCGGGTGTCATTTGGGCTGGACGTTGCCGCAGAGCTTGGGTAGATCAGGGACAAAGAGGCCCAAGTGGCGGAATGGTAGACGCAGGGGATTCAAAATCCCCCGCCTTTGCGGGCGTGCCGGTTCGAGTCCGGCCTTGGGTACCAATGACCTTCGGGTCATGCCTCTTATCCAGACAAAACAGCATCAGTGCCATGGACTTTCATGGACAGAAGCCTGCTTGCGCCGGGGCGCCGCGATTGCGTCAGGCGCTTTGAGCCGCGCGGTAGGCCGTGATTTTTTCTTCGAGATACTCGGTCGCGCTCACGCCGCGTTGACGCGATTGATAGGCTGCCGGACGGGCCAGTGGGACCGCGTGCATCTTCGGATCAAGCTGTTCCATGATCTCGTTGTAGAACTTGGTGCGCATCCGTTGTTTGCCATCCACCCGCATCGACGTCTTGAAAATAAGGCGGTCGCTTCCCGGCGCGACATAGAATTGCCGGTTGTAGCCATGGAAATTGGCCTGTGGCGGGGCCGTGGTCAGATCCATGTAGGTGAAATCGTGGAAGTGGCGTTCGAAATCATATTCAAAGCTGGCCGCCCACTCTTTGAGCTGCACCATTTTTCGGGCGCGATCCGCGTCGTCACCCAGACCGATGCGGATGCGTTCCAGCGTGAATTCCAATTGTTCTTCATAGGTTTCCGCCCGGCGGGGCCACCAGCGGGCGGTGGCAATCTCGAGAAAGTTGCCACGCAGCCAGACGCCGCCGGGATCAAGTTTGCGGGCGAAACCGCGTTGCCACCAGTCGTCACCCATGTGCATCAGCCCCGAGGCGACCGCAAAACGGTGGCGCAGTGGTATGGCGCGGCGTTTGCGGGGCAGGAAGCTTCCCCGGAACCCGTCGTCGGGAACCTGTGCGAGGATCGGCTGGCCGACAAGCGCGGCCAGTTCCTCGGCCACGCGCAGATCAAGCGTGGTTATGTAGTTGTTGGCGTAGCAGTAGAGCTGGACACCAGAGTCGGACAGGTCCGGGCAGGCTGCCAGCAACATGCGGGAATCACGCCCGCCGGAAATCGCGAAAAAGCCCGACAGGTTGGTGCAGAAGGCCGCCATGAGCTGCCGCATGCGGTGCGTCACGATTTCTGCGGCTTCGCGCATGTCCATCGGGGCGAAATCTTCGTCACCGGGCCAGAAACGGTGCTCGGTGAAATCAGTGAGATCGACATAGCGGTTGGCGAGAAGACGGCGCACGCGCGCATCGCAGGTTTCGCCGAAACCGAAGCCGCCGGGGGGTAGGTTTGGGTCGAATGAGGGCAGAAGGGCCGCAAGCGGTTCATCGGCCAAGATGTCGTCATGCAGACGGTAATTTGGGCTTGGATCGATGTCGCGGTCAAGACAGAGGAGCAGGCTTGAGGCCAGTGTCCGGGTTTCGGGGTCGTAAACGACACCATAAGAGCCGACGGGGTCGTGATAGGCCCGTCGTATCGGATTGGCGCCGGGAAGATCGAGCAGCACGACATAGCGACCGCTCAGCCAACGCACCCAGTCCTGGACCTTGTCACCAAGGGCGTCGTCATGTTCGGAAAGGTCAAGGCGGTGGCGGGCCGCAAGCAGCGTACCTTCGGCATCGACTGCATGACCAAGAACCAGTCCCAGCGGCGTGCCTTCGATCGAGGTGATTTCGCACAGGGGAAGGTCGGGGCACAGGTAGAGGGTGCCATCTGCAAAGGGTCGCCGGCCAAAGCCGGGCAGGGCGCGTTCAGACGGGGAAAGAACGAACTGGTAGTGGAAGGTGGACTCGAACTGAAGCCCCAGCGTGTCGCAATATTTTTGTCCCAGAAACAGGGAGGGAGTGCCTGACATAACCTGTACTTTTTAGCCGCTATTTTTTTTGGTGATCTTTGCACAGGCAGGTGATTTCAGCCAGAAAAAAATGGGAGTCGCACCCGTTTGGCGGGGGTGGGCAGGGGCAGCTTGATGGCTCAGGGTGCGTCGCTGGGGTTTGTCTGAGCCTGGATCGCTTCGGCAAGAACCTCGGCGCTTGCACCCGCGTTTGTACTGTTGCTTTCTATGGCATTGGTGGCGCGCACCCGGACTTCGCGCACGGCGACGTCGATGCCTTCTTCACGGAACATGCGGCGGACCGCCTCGTAGACCACCCGGCGAAGCTGGAACTGTTCCCCGGGGCGGCATTTGAATTTGGCGCGGACGATCATTGCGCTTTCGTCCATGCGTACGACACCCGCCGATTTGAGTGGTTCCACGAAGAGATGACCGTGCACCGGGTCTTCGCTGAGCTGCTGGCCCAGCACCTTGAATTTCTTACGCAGGCTGTCCGTGTCCGTTTCGAAAGGCACGCGGAAATCCATCTTGAAAATGGCCCAGTCGCGAGAGTGGTTCGAGATCGTCTTGATTTCGCCAAACGGTACCGTGTGAAGCGCACCCTCGGTGTGGCGGATGCCGAGGCTTCGAATGCCTGCGCGTTCGATGGTGCCGATGGCCACACCTGTATCGACGAAATCCCCGACGCGGAACGCATCATCCAGCAGGAAGAACACCCCTGAAATCACGTCGCGCACGAGGGTCTGGCTGCCCATGCCGATGGCGAGACCCAGCACACCGGCCCCGGCAAAGAGGGGAAGCACATCGACACCGATGGCCGAAAGGCCAATCATGCCTGCGATAATGGCGATAGCGACAAGGGTGATATTTCGGATCAGCGGGAGCAGCGTAGCGACACGTGTCTGTCGTACTGCGTCGGTTTCCCCGGATTGCGAAGCACTGCGTTGAAGCATGCGTTCGGAACCGATGGCAACGAGTTGCCAGAGCACGTAGGCGATGAACAGGGTGACGCAGAGTTGCGTGAGGGCCGGCACGATCGTCCCGGCGCGCCCGGTTACAAATCCGGACCACGGTCCGCTCCAGAGGCGCAGCAACACCAGAAGTGTGATCACCGTGGCGCTTGCCCGACCAAGGCGGGCAAAGAACTGGGCAAAGCTTGGCATGTCTGGATGTTTTTCGCGTTCGGGTGCGCGGGAATCCACGCGCGCGGCCCAGTCATCAAGCGCAAGGCATGCGGCGGTCAGCGCCATGAGGGCAAAGAAGCTGAGCACCGCAAGGCGGTTTGCTTCCATCCGGCCCAGCAGCAGGAGGATTGAAGCAGCGAACCATGAGACCACCACGTAAAAGCTTACCAGAAGGTGCCAGATACCGGCAAAGGACGACCATCCCCGCCCCCGATCACGCCCATCGGCCCCCTTTCGGAAGAAACCTGCAATGGCGCGGCGATTTGCAAAGCACGCAAGGATGACCGCCAACGCAACGAGGGTTCGTGTGATCAGAACGAAGATCAGGATCGCGTTGCGCTCCATGCCGCCGGATTGGAACAGCGTTGCGGTTACGACAAAGAAGATCGCCCACGCGGCGATCAGAAGCGCGTGCCAGTAGAGGCGGCGGGCATCGGCATCCGATAACATGACAAGGCGCATCTCGGGCTTGAAGGGGGCAAGAACCTGTCGCGTGCCGATTGTGAAGAGCCGCACGCCGAGGATGGCCGTGAGATAGGTTACGACGACGGTTTGAGCGACGGGGTCGGATTGCGTGCTCATCAGGAGCGGCCAGCCGCCCAACACGGCAAAGATCAAGAGTCCTACGAGATTGGCGCCCAACCAGCCGAGGCGATGGCCAAGGCGGATACTGCCGTCGCGATTGCGGGAAAAACTGATGCGGTTGAGGATGGTGCGAAACAGCAACTCTGCGAAGACACCAAGTCCGAGGTAGAACGCGGCGCGCCACAACAGGCCGAGGGTCGAAAAGCCGCTGGCATCGAGCCGTTCGAAGAACAGGGCGACTTCTGAGGGGAACCGCCCGAAATCATCGACCAAACCTGCCAGCTGAAGCGCGGCGCGGGCGGAGGCGGTTGTCAGAAGGTCAAAAACCGCGAGCGTGTTGCCGAAGAAGTCGTCGGTGGAGACTTCGGGTGTCGTTTCTGCGGCCAGCGCGGCGCCCACAGGCAGCAGCACAGCCAGCACCAGCATGATTAGGCGCATTTTCCGAGTGTCCCCATATTCCGTCCCGATGCCAGAACGCTAACCACAAACCTTTGATGGGACAAGATAAACTGTTTTGCCAACGCGGGGCTGCGTGTTAGCGTCGCTTCAGGAGGACGCGCAGTGGCCCGGATCCGGGTCGTTTTGAACAGGTGTTTTCCATGAAAATGGCATTGAACGGGAACCGGACTTGGGGGGATTCCTTGATGCAGCGTGTTAAGGCCTTTGCGCTGATCCTTGGTGTTGTCAGCGCCAGTATAGCGGCGGCTCAGGACGTATCGAAAGTGCCGCAAGTGGCTCTGCTTGAGGCGTTTGCAGAATTTGAAGAAACGCGGAAAAGCGATCCGCAGGCTGCCTTTGAGATTGCGGACAAAATATTGGCAGAAGCCGAGGATCCCGACCTGAGGTTGGTTTTTGGCCGTGCAGCCTTGAACGCGGGTGACGGGGCGCGGGCACGTGCCTATCTGGAACCTCTGGTCGTGCAATTGGAACGGACTGACCCGAGGTTGACCGAGGTGCTGGATCTTCTGGTAGCGGCGTTCGATCTTCTGGGGCTGGAAGAAGAGGCGCTTCAGCATGCGCTGGCAGCCTATGACACGGCTGAAGCGCGACTTGGTGCGGAAAACCCGGCCCTGCTGGCGCGGCTTGACGCGCTGGAACCGCGGGCGGAAAAGCTGCAACCAGACCTTCTGCCGCTGATCGCCCAGTTGCGCGATGCAATCCCGACCGAGCCTCCAGCGCCGGGAACGGTCCGGGCCGAGGGCGATCCGACGGCTGTCGAAGTCTGGTATGGCACCAACCGGGTTGCGACCGGATCAAAGGATCCCGCGCAGTTTTACGGTACCGAGCTTGGCGCATTGCGCGTTGGAACCTTAACGGTGACGATCCCGCCAGGGCATCTGGCCGGGTTGATCGAACGCCCGGAAGGGTGGTTTTTTACAGATCACCTCGATCCGGACAAACATGTGGTTCTGGCCGGATTGCAGGAACTGACCCGTGATGCCTTTGCAGAAGGGTGCTGTGGTGAACAGGACCGACTCCTGTTCGTACACGGGTATAATGTTTCGTTCCATGACGGAGCGCTCAGAGCGGCGCAGCTTGCGTTCGATCTCGAATTTCCGGGGCAGGCGATGTATTACAGCTGGCCCTCGAAGTCGTCGCTTTACGGGTATCTGAGCGACTCCAACAATGTCGTGCCATCGCGCCCGGCGATGGAAGCTTTCCTTGAAATGGCCACACGTGGGAATGGGAAGCTGCACATCATCGCGCATTCCATGGGCAACCGCTATACGCTCGAGGCGTTGGAAACCTTCCTGTTGCGCAACCCTGATAGGCGCATCGGACAGTTGATCCTTGCTGCACCCGATGTTGACCGGGCCGAGTTTCAGGCGCGGTTCGGCGGTATCCGGGACAAGGCGGATGGCGTGACGCTTTATGCCTCGCGGCACGACCTGGCGTTGCAGGTGTCGCGCCGGGTGAACGGGGGGTATCGGCTTGGCGATGCCAATGGAGATGTGGTGCGTCTTGCCGGGTTGGACACGGTTGATGCCTCGCAGATCGAGGCAGATTCCCTCGGGCATTCCTATTTCGGTGACGCCCCTCAGTTGCTGGGAGACATTCTTGGCGTGGTGCGGCTTGGCTGGGCCCCGCGCGAACGCTGTGGTGTGGCGGAACGGGAAAGTGGTGAGGGGGGCAATGTCTGGGAGGTGCGCCCTGATGGGTGCCCGGTAGAACAGATCCGCACGGCGGGTGATCTGATCCGGACCTATGGTGGGGATGCTTTGAAGGAGGCGCGTCGGCGCTTTGACAAGGCTCCGGGTGACCGGATGGATTTCTGGCTGGGTGTTCTGGACGTGATGGAGGCCCGTTTGGGGGAATAAGCGCGCGCATGTGCGCACCGGAAGACTGGAACGATTGGAACTTGCAATGAAAAAGACAATCTGGGCGGCGTTGTCGGTATTTGTTCTGACAACACAAGGGACAGTCGCGGCATCGGAACCTGATCCCACGGGGGCGGTGTCAGCGGATGGGGTCTATACCGCGCCGAATGTCAGGGAGTTGCAAGGCGCGTTTGTCGGGGCCAACGCCGACGCGGCGGACGCACGCATCGGCCAGTGGATTGCGCTCAAGAACGCAGGGCAGTTTCGCGGGCTGATCTCGGCGACAGAAGCGGACATGCGTTCGGATACGCCGCATCCCTATGCCCCGCATGTGTGGAGCTGGGCGCAGTGGAAGCTGGGCAGTCTGACCCCCGATACCTTGCCTGAAATCCCGATGGACCTTTCGGAAACCCTTGGGTTGGCGTCGCGTGCGTTTGCCTATGAACAGGCGGACCGCGACGGTCTGCTCGTGGGGTTGGCCGACGACATTCTGGCGCGTCCCTCACCGGATTACTGGTTGGATTACGAGGTGGCCTATGCCGCCTGTTCGACGGATTTCCTATCTTTGTGCCGGGATATCGGGCGGCGTTTGGTGGAATTTTTCCCAAACGATTTTGGCGCGGCGTATCTTGTGGGCGATTATGCGCCAGGTGACCCCCTAGGCACGATGGCATGGCTTGATGGGCGACCCGAACTGAAAGAAACACCGGCCGGTAGACTGATCCTGTGGATGCTGTCGCGACCGGATGACACGGCAGCGGATCGGCTGGCCTTGTCCGAATACTGGCTGGAACAGGCGTCACAGGACCCCAACGCACTGCGCCGCCTTGGTTATCAACAGGAAACTTTGAAATACCTCGATGCTGCGCTTGGGTCGTTCCGGAGAGAAGAGGCGGTCTATCCGTTCCGTGATGCGCAAGAGCGGGTCGGCCGGGTTCTGGCCGCCCAGCGCAGGTTTGATGAGGTTGTGAGGGAAACACGCGATTGGGCGACCAGTGTTGAACCCGAGGGAGCGGTGTTGGGGCGGACGGCGCGTGTTCTATTGCGGATTTACACCCATGCCGGGGAATATGGGCTGTTGCGCGAAGTCGCCATCAAGGCGCTTGAAACAGAGCCTCAGGATGATCTGCTTCGCGTGTTGTTTGGCAAGGCTTTGCGTCAGGAGGGTTTCCCCAACGAGGCGGTGGTGACATTGGCGCCGGTGCTGGAGAAGACACCGACCCATTATGAGGCCGCCAATCAATTCATGCGCGCGCTGGACGCGGCGGGTCGGCCTCGGGAAGTTTTGGATGCGGTCGCGCGGTATCGTGCGGCAGGCGGGTTGCCCAATGACGGCGTACTGAATTATTGGCACGAAGCTTTGCTTGACCTTGAGCGCGAGGAAGACCTTGCCGAGGTTCACCAGATCTTCAAGCAGGAGTTGCCCGAGGCCTCCTGGTTGCAGGGCAATGCGGCCTGGGCGCTCAACAAGTATGGGCGCGCCGATGAGGCGCTTGCCGAGATGCAGCGCATTGTCATGCAGGATCCGGCTTCGAACTGGCGGATCGACCGAATGGGGGACTATGCGCGTGCGACACTTGGGGATTCGGCGGCGCGTGATCTGCTTGCGCAATTCCTTGGCCGCTACCCGTACAAAAAAAGCGGATGGCAGCAGTTGATCAAGTCGGGTGTTCCGGCGCTTGAGGCGTGGGAGCTGGCGATTAAGAAAAATCCGAGAAGCGGGTTTGCGGTCGTGGAACTCGCGCGAGCGATGGAAAAGGCTGACCCGTCCAACTGGCGGGCAACTCAGGACCGTCTACGGCGCGAAATCGAGCGGTTGCAATCAGCTGGTGCGCCGGATTCCGAGGTTTCCCTTGTTTACGCTGAGCGCGGCAGCCAAATCGACGACGCATTGCTCAACAACCATGCCCACGATCTTTCCCTGATTGGGCCGGCGAGCGCCGACCTAGACCGCGCGCGTGACCTGGGGATAGGGCTTGATGAGTACTGGAAGTACCGCTACTATCTGCTGAGCCGTGCCGGAGCATCTCCGGAACTTACCTTTGCCGCGTTGCGCAGGATCGACACGCACCCTGATGACCGTGACTCCTATGCCCATCTGTTTACCGCGGCGCCTGCGGAGCACCTTGGCAACGACGCGCAGGCTTTGATCTATTTTCATCGGTACCTCAATCGCCAGCCGCGATCATCCAAACGGCTCAAGGAGATGGCACTTCGACATAACAAGTACGGCGGATCGCCTGTCGTCGCGCTTAGCCTGTTGGACCGAGCCAAGCGATGGGATCCGGACGTGGATGTCGATGAGGAAACCGAGAACGCCTATGGGGCACTAGGTGCGCATAAGCGCTTTTTTGATACCCGCTACAACCGCGGGACGCGGGTTTCGAACTCGCTGCGCTATGTAAACTGGTTCGAACGGGCGCGTGCCGACACCGGTAACGAACAGCTGACCGTCAAATCGCTTGATTTCGAGACGATGACAGTGGTTCAGATCCGTCCGGACGGGTTGGAATGGGAACGTCGGTATCATCCGGTCACGGGGCGGCTGCTTGGGTTTCGTCTGGGCGCAGTTACCGGCGAAGTTCGCTATACCGAAGATGGCTATTTGCAGGCCATGCAGATCGGGCGAAATGCAGCGATCGAGCTTGGCTATGCGCCTCTTGGCGAAGAGGGACTGGAGCGGTTGATCACCTCGATGCGGGTGGCCGATGGCAGCGAGTTTACGATGGAATATGGGCAACTTGGGAAACCCACGAAGATCACCGTGGTCGGGATGGGGCATTTGGACATCACTTATGATGACAGCGGCGAGATCGCCAGCGTCAATGCTGTGATGGATGATGGATCGGAGAGCGGGTTTGGCTTGTCGAGCAGGATCAACGCGGCCTTTGGTCAATTGAGCACCCAAGCTCGCACCCTGCGCGAAGTGCAGCTGGGCGATTTTTCCGGGTTGAGTGCCGATGATCCGCAACTGGATGCGTTGCGCGCGGCACAGTCTGACGTGTGGAATGCGCCTGATTTGGCATTCTCGGAGAGAGTCGACGCCGATCTTGCGCTGGCGCGCGCCTTGCTGGAGAAGGTGGCCGATCACCCGGATCACATGGGCGAGGCAGAACGCACCCTGAGCGAGGTGTTCTTTGGCTTTTCCTACATGGCTGCCGAAGGAAACATCTCTGCGGATGACCTGCCGACGGCACAACGTCAGGTCATCGAAGCGGTACGCCTGTGGCGCGGGCTGATGATCCGGACGCGGCCCGGAGGTGTGCCGCGCGATATCTGGCAGGTCTGGGGAGAAATGCGCGATTGGGTCGGGACATTGTCGCCGCAGGATCCCGAAACCATCGGGGCGCTGGCCCGGTTGCGGGCCGAGATGGATCAGGGGGGCTTGCGTGTGTTGTCCGACGTCGGCTGGCTCAGGAAGACCCACCTGACAAATCCCGGCTTCTGGCGGATGCACCGCACGGACGAGGTGTTCCCTCGAGTTCTGAGCGAACGGGGCGTGCGGCTGCGCGACATTCTCGTGCGGCGCAATGGCGACGTTGTCGTGGTGAGTGACAAGGGTTTTGCCGTGCTGCGGCGCGGGTTCTGGGAGTGGTTCGGCCATGACGCGCAAGCCAATAGGTTCTCGGCCTCGGCGGATGTGTCCGAGTTGAGCGGATCGTCCAACCTGTCGGCGGTCGTGGAGGACGAAAAGGGTCGGCTTTGGCTTGGGGGACGGTCCGGTCTCTTCATGCTGGAGGGCGACTATGATGCGCCGCCAAGGCTTTGGCGAAGCGGTGAAGATGGGTTCCCCGCCGGGAGTGTTGACGCGCTCGCGATCAATGCAAGAGCGGTCGCTGTGGGCACCAATACCGGTTTGGCTGAGGTGGATATCGAGACGCTTGAGCATGCCATGGTCGAGTCCACACCGGTTGAGCGGCTGCGTGCGCATGACGGCGGTTGGTTGGCAATGGGGCGCGACGGGATGTGGTGGCAGTCAGACGACACCCGCCGCACATTGACCAACTTTCATGTCCGTGACGTCTTGGGGGACAAATGGTCGGAGCGGCTTTTTGTTCTTCGTGGCGATACCTTGCTGGAGGCGCCCTGGGACAATTCCGCGACGGAGTTGCTTGAAACCCGCATTGTTGAGGGGCAGGAAACCATCGAAGCCAGCGATGCTCCCTTTGGCCTTACAAGGGTGGCGCTTGATGAACACGAAACAGCGTTGGCGGTTCTGACGGATCGGGGCGGGGCCGTCATGGGCGACGGGGTGTTCGAGAGTTTTTCCCAGCCCGGAGCAGATCGACCCGTGGGCATCGAGAAAGCCCATGAACGTGATGGTCGGCTTTACATGATCACGTCGCAAGGGGTCGCCGGGATCGTGCGCGGGCAGGCCACTTATGCAACGGCTTCGCGGGTGCACGACCTGCTCAGCGATCCTGAGCTTGGGGTGACGTACGTCGCGCTGGAACACGGGATCGACGTGGTGGATCATGCCGATGACAGCGCGGAGGCAGAGTATTTTTCCGGCGTGAATGCCCGCATTCTGGAACTGGCCCCGGATGGTTCGCTGATCACGCATGATGACCTGACAGTATTGCGGTTCGATCGCGGTTCCCTTAGCCCAAGAGAATTGTTCTCGGCAGAGCAGACCGGGCCGGATGGTCCGCGATATGCCGAAATCCAGGACATACTGGCGGCAAGCGACGGCACGATCTGGGCCGTGGCGGGAGCGAGCGTCTTCCGGTGGCGCGAGGGTGAGGACATACGGGAATTTTCGATGTTCCTGAATGACCCTGATTATCCGGTGCGATCAGACATGTTGTACGCGATTCACGAACATGCGGATGGACGCATTCTCTTGGTGGCGTCGAACGAGGGGCATCGTACCTATCGCAACCGCAACATGATCGGGGGACTGTTCGAGCTTCGGGGTGATCAGTTCGTGAAGGCCGATGTGGATGTTCTGGGCAGCTGGTTCATGCGCAGTTTGACGCGAATTGATAATGATCTCTCGATTGCGGGCACCGCGAGCGGGTTCGCCCGGTTGCGCAAGGGGGCGTTGGATGAGTACGACCGGATCGAGGACAGTTCCTATCTTGCTTTGAAGGACGTGCAGCCCGCGTTGTATCTGGGCACTGAGGGGGCGCGATTGGGCAAGGACCTTTGGTTGTTTGGTTCGGCAGGTGGCGTGGTGGCCTACAAGGCGGGGACCTGGTTCCACGCGGATCGCCTGAACTGGATTTTGCCGCGCGCTGACCTGGCCAATTACGGTGCGCGCACGGTGCATGCGATCGAGACCGATCCGCGAGGCCGGGTCTATGTTGGGACGGATTTCGGGCTCACGATCTATGACCCGGAGGGCGCTGGGGCCGAGTCTTTCCTGATTTCGGAGCAGCGGGGGGATTATGCCTTTTCTGCTTTGGAGCAGGACCAGATGCAGAAGGTCAACGATATCCTGCTGGACGCGCTTCCCGAGGACAGTGAGGCAGGCAAGGTTGCCACGGCGTTCCGAAAGTCACGCAAACAGATCGTGGCCTTGGAGGAACAGCTGACCCAGGCGCAGGCTTCGGGCGCGCCGCAGGCGAGCAAGATCGAGAAAAAGCTACTCAAGGCGCGCCAGCGCGACATTGCAATACTGGCACGTCTGGAAAGGGACCAGCCGGCATTGTTCAACATGTTGCAGCTCAATCCTCTGGACCTGCGCGCGCTTGGTCAGCGTTTGCCTGATGACGTGATGGTGGCGCAATACCTGCCCACGGACGAAGCCCTTTACATCAACCTTGTGGGGGCGCAGGGGGCCGTTCTCAAGACCGTGACCCTCTCCAAGCGCGACCTGGAGGCACAGGTCAAAAGCGTCGTTGGGGCGATGGCGGCGCAGGCGCGGGGGCAGTTGCGTGGCTTTGGCACCAAGGTCGGCAAGGCCGCCAGCACCGAGGACGCACCGCGCGCTGCAGAATCTCTGGAAGACACGGCGGCGGCGGTTGCGACAGTTGAGACCGGTGCCGCTGCGCTCGAGGCGGGGCTGCACTGGCTTTACGAAGCGCTGTTGCGTCCAATCGAGCATGACGTTCCAGACGGAACGACGCTGGTGGTTTCGCCCAACGGAGCGCTGGCCTATTTGCCCTTTGCCGCGCTGGTGCGCGAGATCACGGAGCAGGGGCCACAATATGCGGTTTCGCATTTCGATCTAGCCACCGCGCCCAGCCTTTACGCGGTCGACATGATGATAGACGCGGTGCCGTCGGCGGCGTTCTCACATGTGGTGTTTGGTGACCCTGACGGAAGCCTTCCCCACGCGCGCGAAGAGGCCGAACAGATTGCCGAGATCCTGAGCGAAGACATTGTCGAACTCAGGATTGGAGAGGAGGCAACCTACGAAGAATTGCTCGACTATGCCGGGGATGCGCGGTTCGTGCATTTGGCGATGCATGGTAAGCTGGATCATCGCTCGCCCAAGGACAGTTATCTTCTTCTGGCCGACAACACGCGGATGAGCATTCCCCAGATCATGACCCTTCCCATGCAGGAAGCGGAACTCGTGTTCCTGTCCGCATGTGAAAGTGGGTTGGGGACCGATGGACTCGAATACAGGACGATTGCCCATGCCTTTGCGCATGCCGGGGCGCCGGCGGTGATTGCGACGCTGTGGCAGGTGGATGATGCCGCGACACGCACGCTTGCCGAGTCTTTCTACAGTTCCAAGATGGAAGGAGAAGGCAATGCGGCGGCCTTGCGCGCCGCGCAGCGGGGCATGATCGAAGCGGGAGGCAAACATGCACGGCCCGGCTATTGGGCGGGGATGGCCCTGTTTGGCAAACCCTAGGGCCGCGCGCGCCACGCGGCCCAGTCTTCGGGGGTGTCGAGATCAGTCAGGGCGTGGGTGCCGGGCAGGGGGATCATCTGTGTCTCTCCCTGAAAGCGGCGCAGCACGGGTCTGGCGCCGGTGTCGCCGCTGATCCGCTTCAGCGCGCCAAAACAGTTTTCGGGAAAGATCACCGGATGACCGGGGATGCCGTCGGCGCTGGTGGCTTGCAGCAGCGCGGTGGGCGCAGCGTTATGGGCTTCGATCATGGTCATGAGGTCGTCTCTGGTGATCTCAGGCATATCCGCGGGCAGGATCAGCGCGGCGGTGCAGTCAGCGGGCAGGGCAGCGATCCCGGCGCGTATGGAATGAGCCATGCCGAGATCGGCGTCATCGACAGGCACCCGCAAGACCGGAAGGCCCGACAGAGCGGCGTGCCGTTCACCGGGTTCGGGTGGCAGGCAGACCGCGACGGGACAACCGGTGGCCTGCGCCCGTTTGGCCATGGTTGCTATCTGCGGTGTTCCGTTGACGTCCTGCAACAGCTTGTCCGCGCCACGCATGCGCGAGGAACGTCCGGCGGCTAGGAGCAGGATGGTCAGCATGTAAGCATGATTGGCCTGTGTTGCGCCGGAGGCAAGGGGTGGATGCCTCCGGCGGGAGTATTTTGGGCAAAATGAAGAGCGGATTAGCCCCGCATCCGGGCGCCGTCGGAATCAAATAGCGGGTCGGTGATCAGCGTAGCGTTGCGCATGGCGCCGAGGATTTCGATTTCAACCTCCAACCCGGCTTTGGCCTGTGACGTGGGCACGAAGCCCATGGCGATGGATTTCTGCGCGTGGTGGCTGTAGCCGCCGGAGGTGCAGAAACCAACCACTGAACCGTCAAGCCAGATGGGTTCATAGGCGTTGACGTCTGCATCGTCGGCATCAACCACGAAGGCACATAGATTGCGCGCGGGTCCGTTTTCGCGCTCTGCTTCGGCAGCGGCGCGACCGACAAAGTCAGTTTTCTTGGCGAAAGAGATGAACCGGTCCAGTCCGGTTTCTGCTGCCGTGTAGTCGGGAGAGAATTCGCTGAGCCATGAGCCGAAGAACTTGTCGAGGCGCAACGACATCATTGCCCGCATGCCAAAGGGCTTCATGCCAAGGGGTTCGCCTGCGGACCAGAGTGTGTCCCAAAGGCTGCGTTGGGCCATCGGATCGCAGTAGATTTCAAAACCGAGATCGCCGGTGTAGCTGACACGTTGCACGAGGCAGTCGACCATGCCCACCGTAAGGTGACGCAGGTCCATGAAGCGCATGTCGGACATGTCCGTACGGGTACAAGCTTGCAGAACTTCGCGTGCCTTGGGGCCCGCGATCTGGAAGCCGTTGAGACGGTCGGAGATGTTTTCGACTTTGACGCCATCGGCCTCGTTCTGTTCGAACCAGCGCATGTGATACGCTTGGCTGCCGTAAGATGCGGTCAGTTGGAAGGCTTCATCGCTGAGGCAGGACACTGTGAAATCCCCGATCAGGCGGCCTTTGGCTGAGAGCATCGGTGTGAGCGACAGGCGGCCCGGTTTCGGGATGCGGCCTGCCATGATGTGATCCAGCCAGTTGCGGGCATCGGGGCCGGTAACGAGGTATTTGCCGAAATTGTGCACTTCGTTGATGCCCACGCCATTTCGCACGGCCGAGACTTCGCGCGCGGTGGCGGCAAAGGCGTTGGAGCGGCGGAACGACGGAGTTTCAAAACGCGGTTCGCCCCCTTCTGCAAAATAATTCACTACTTCGAGCCCGTATTGATGGCCCCAAACGGCGCCCATGCGGTCGAAGACATCATACATGGGGGTTTGACGGAAAGGCCGCGCGGCAGGGAGTTCTTCGTTGGGATAGGAGACAGAGAAGCGTTTCTGGTAGTTCTCGATCACTTTTGGGCGCGTGTAGCCGGGGGTGATCCAGTCTCCGAACCGGGCGCAGTCCATGGCGAAGGTGTCGCGTTCGCATTCGCCTTCGACCATCCATTGCGCAAGCATCAAACCGACGCCACCGCCCTGGCTGAAGCCGGCCATGACGGCGCAGGCGGACCAATAGTTGCGCATGCCATGTACGGGACCGACCAACGGGTTGCCGTCCGGGGCAAAGGTGAAAGGGCCGTGGATGACGGATTTGACGCCGGCTTTTTCCAAAGCGGGGAAGCGTTTGTAGGCGAAGGCGATGCTGTCTTCGATCTTGTCGAAATCATCCGGCAGCAGCTCATGGCCGAAATCCCAGGGCGTGCCGTCGACCGCCCAGGGACGGCAGGGTTGCTCGTAAAAGCCGATACAGAGGCCGCGCCCCTCTTGCCGAAGATAGCTTTCACCGGCCGGGTCCATCACATGGGGGTGTTCGCCGCCCGCGTCGATGATCTCGGCGATCATCGGGATTTCATCGGTAACGATATACTGGTGTTCCATTGGGTGCAGGGGAAAGTAGATTCCGGCCATTGCACCCACTTCACGCGCCCACAGGCCCGCGGCGTTGACTACGTGTTCGGCGTGGATCGTTCCCTTGTCGGTGACGATATCCCAGGTGCCGTCGCTGCGTTGGTTCGTTTCGATCACCTTGGTGTGGGTCTGGATCGTGGCGCCGCCCATGCGGGCGGCCTTGGCATAGGCATGGGTCGTGCCGGAGGGATCAAGGTGGCCGTCGAGCGGATCATAAAGCCCGCCGATGATGCCGTCCGTATTGGTGACAGGGGCAATTTTGCGGATTTCCTCGGGGGTGACGATCTCGGTTTCGAGCCCCATGAAGCGGTGTTTGGCCCGCTCGGCAACAAGCATATCGAAGCGATCCTGGTTGTCGGCCAGCGTCACACCACCGACATGGTGCAGGCCGCAAGACATGCCGGTGATGTCTTCCAGTTCCTTGTAGAGGCGGATCGTGTAGCCTTGAAGTGCGGCCATGTTGGTGTCGCCATTCAGGGTGTGGAACCCGCCCGCCGCATGCCATGTTGAACCTGATGTCAGCTCGGAGCGTTCGAGCAGCATGACATCGGACCAGCCGAGTTTCGTGAGGTGATAGAGCACGGAACAGCCGACAACGCCGCCGCCGATCACGGCCACTCTTGTGGTGGTTTGCATGGGAGACCTCCGGGATGGTTTTGATCATGAAACGGCCAAAGTGGACCGTGCGGCAAGTCTGAAAACGACAATGGGTGTCGTTTCGAATGAGCCTGTTTGGCAGGAAGGGGCATCGGAGCGTGCAATTGGGTGACTGTGGCCAATGAGAACGGGCAAGTCGAATATTGTTTGCGGCTTGTGGGCTGGCGACGAGAAGTGTCGCAATCCGGCAATTTCATGGTGGCAGGCGGCGTAACTCTTGGGGAAACTCTTGAGGTCGGAGGCGCAAATGCGGACCCATGCTCAGGCCGTCGTGATCGGCGGCGGTGTCATCGGATGCTCTATTCTATATCATCTGACCAAGCTTGGCTGGTCGGACGTCGTTCTTCTTGAGCGCAACGAACTGACCAGCGGCAGCACGTGGCATGCGGCGGCCAATATTCACGGGCTGCATGACAGCGCGAATATCAGCCGCCTTCAGCACTACACCATGCGGCTCTACGATGAGCTGGAGGCCGAGACTGGGCAGAGCTGTGGCGTATTCCGGCCCGGTTCCCTGTACCTTGCGCAGACCGAGAACCGCGAACACCAGCTGCGGCTTCAGGCGGCGAAAGCCAAGCTTTACGGGATGAACTTCCACGAAGTGAACCGGGATGAGGCCGAGCGTCTGCATCCTTTGGTCAATTTCGACGGTATTCGCTGCATCATGTGGGAGCCGGATGGTGGCAATGTCGACCCGTCGGGTGTGACCAATGCCTATGCGGTGGGTGCGCGTCAGCGCGGTGCCGAAATCCACCGTTTCACGCCGGTGACGGGAACCGAACAACAGCCGGATGGCAGCTGGATCGTGCGCACACCGAAAGGGGACATTGCGACGCCCTGGGTGATCAACGCGGCCGGACTCTGGGGGCGCGAGGTTGCAAGACTGGCTGGGGTCGAAGTGCCCCTGCAGCCCACAGAGCACCAGTATTTCGTGACAGAGACCATTGCAGAGATTGATGCGATGGACCGTCGACTTCCCTCGGTCGCAGATCGTGACGGCGAGTATTACCTGCGACAGGAAGGTAAGGGGCTGCTCATCGGGGCTTATGAGCGCGACATGCGGTTCTGGGCCGAGGAGGGCACGCCGCTCGACTTTGCGCATGACCTGTTCCCGGATGATCTTGAGCGGATCGAAGAAAACATGATGCGCGCGATTGATCGGGTGCCGGTGGTTGGCACGGCGGGGATCAAGCGGGTGATCAACGGGCCGATGATCTGGTCGCCGGACAGCAACGTGATCCTTGGACCGGTGCCCGAGAAGAAGGGCTATTTCATGTGCGGCGGCATTATCCCCGGTTTCAGCCAGTCGGCGGGTATGGGGCTTATGGTGGCGGATTGGATCGTCGAGGGCGAGATGCGCTATGACATGTTCGCCTGGGACGTGGCGCGGTTTGGGGAATGGGCAAATGATCGGGATTTCGTGAAGGCCAAGGTACGCGATGTTTATGCGCATCGTTTTGCCATTCATTTCCCGAACGAGGAACGCGCCGCGGGGCGGCCTCTGCGTACGCGACCCGCGTTTGAGAGGCAGACGGAGATGGGTGCGGTCTTTGGGCTGAACTATGGCTGGGAGCATCCCTTGTGGTTTGCCGGTGAACAGGGCGTGGTCGATACCAACGGGTTCACGCGGCAGAACTGGTGGGAGCCGGTAGGAGCGGAATGCCGGATGTTGCGCGATCGGGCCGGGATCATCGACATCTCGAACTTTGCCAAGTATCGGGTCAAGGGGCTGGGGGCCGAGGACTGGCTCAATGCGGTGTTTGCGAACCGGATGCCGAAAGAGGTCGGGCGATCCTGTCTGACGCCGCTGATCGGGGTGCGGGGCGGCATTGCTGGCGATGCAACTGTAACGCGTCTGGCCGAAGATGAGTTCTGGGTTGTCAGTTCGGGCATGGCAGAACGCTATCACAAACGCTTCTTTGATGCAGTGCCGCTTCCCGAAGGGACAGTCTTTGAAAGCCTGACCGACAGCGTGTGCGGGTTCAACGTGGCCGGGCCGAAGTCACGCGAGTTGTTGCAACGGTTGACCAATTCGTCGCTGGCAACCGACGACTTTCCGTTCATGTGCTCTAAACGGATCGAAATTGCCGGGGTAGAGGTCATGGCGCTTCGGGTGAGTTTTACCGGAGATCTTGGCTGGGAACTGCATTGCGCAATTGCAGACCAATTACGTCTTTATGAAGCGCTTCTGAAGGCCGGGAAAGCCTTTGGCGCGGGGCCAGTTGGTAGCCGCGCCCTTATGAGTTTGCGCATTGAAAAGGGGTATGGCAGCTGGAGCCGGGAATACAGCCCGGAATACTGGCCCCAGGAAGTGGGGTTGGAACGGCTTTGCAAGATGGACAAGGATTTCCTCAACAACGCGGCGGTGGCCGTAACGCTTGAGAAAGCGCCTCGGGAAAAGCTGGTTCTAATGCACCTTGAAGACGCAGACGTCAGTGCCTCGAACGCGGATGCCACGGGTGGGGAACCGATCTTCAAGGATGGCAAAGGAATTGGGCGGGTGACGTCCGGTGCCTATGGCTACACGGTGGGCATGTCGCTCGCACTTGGGTTCGTCAAGGATGCTCAACCGGGGGACGCGGTCGAAGTCATGGTGCTTGGCCGTCCGCATCGCGCGGTAATCCTGGCCGAGCCGCCGTTTGATCCGAAGGGCGAAAAATTGCGCGCCTGATCCGCTACTTGCGGATCGGCACGCCGTAGAGTTCGAGCTTGTGCCCCTTGAGGCGGTAGCCGAGCTTTTCGGCGATCTTTTCCTGAAGGGCTTCGATCTCGGGGTCGACGAACTCGATTACCTCGCCCGAGTTGATGTCGATCAGGTGGTCGTGGTGTTCGCGCTCGGCATCTTCGTAGCGCGCACGGCCATCGCCGAATTCGAGCTTGTCGAGAATGCCGGCCTCTTCGAACAGCTTTACCGTCCGGTAAACCGTGGCGAGGGAAATCCCTGAATCGCGGGACGAGGCACGGGCATAAAGCTCTTCCACGTCCGGGTGATCGCGGCTTTCCTGCAGAACACCCGCAATGGTGCGGCGTTGTTCGGTCATGCGCAGCCCCTTGGCCTCGCAGCGTTCCAAAATCGTGTCGGTCATGCCCATCGCGGTCGTTCGGTTCCCGTGTCTGACTTACTTCTCTATCCAATGCGACTGGCTGTGACCACCGCTTTTCTGGGGGTTATCCACAGGAGAACGCCCTTGACAGGCGCCTCACAAAGCCCCATGTGACCCCAACTGTCTTCTGCCGCGTGAGCAGCAGGGCCGCATTGACCGAAGTCATGGCCCAACACGAGACAGTGATTTGATCCCAAAATCACGCGTGGGGCCAGGGTCTGGATCGGCTCATCTGCATCAGGCAGAGAGTTGGGATTCACGGCCGACCACACCAAGGCTGCGCGCGATGCGTGGCGAAATCAAGGGTCCCTGCGGGTAACGCAAGGGGGCCGGAAAGACTGTATTTTGACGACTTTTACTGAACTGGGCTTGCCTGAAAAGATGGTGGCCCGTCTGACTGAAACCGGATTGACCACGCCGACCCCGATCCAGGAACGCGCTATCCCGCATGCGCTGGACGGGCAGGACGTGATGGGGCTTGCCCAGACCGGCACCGGCAAGACGCTGGCTTTTGGCCTGCCTCTGATTGCGCGGATGAAAAGCTATGGCCAGAAGCCCGAAAGGCGCACCGTGCGTGGGCTGGTTCTGGCGCCGACACGGGAACTTGCCAATCAGATCTGTGACAGCCTGCGCCAGCAGGTCGAGGGTACGCCATTCAAGGTGGGGCTGGTTGTCGGGGGCGTCGGCATCAACCCGCAGATCAAACGTCTGGAGCGTGGTACGGACATTCTCGTTGCAACACCGGGGCGCCTGATCGACCTGATGGAGCGCAATGCGTTGGATCTCGATCGGACCGATTTCCTTGTGCTGGACGAAGCCGATCAGATGCTGGACCTCGGGTTCGTTCACGCCCTGCGCAAGATCGCAGCCTGGTTGCCGAGCGATCGCCAGACCATGCTGTTTTCCGCTACGATGCCGAAACAGATGTCGGAGATTGCCGCAGCCTACCTGAAGAACCCGGTGCGGGTGCAGGTGTCGCCTCCGGGCAAGGCAGCGGACAAGATCACGCAGGAGGTGCATTTCATTGCAAAGACCGAAAAAACCGCTTTGCTGATCGAATTGCTGGACGCGCATCGCGACGAAGCGGCCATCGTGTTTGCGCGCACCAAACACGGGTCGGAACGACTCATGAAAGCTCTGGTCAAGGCCGGATATGCGGCGGCTTCGGTACATGGCAACAAGAGCCAAGGTCAGCGCGAGCGCGCGCTCAAAGGGTTCCGCGATGGCGAAACCCTTGTCCTGGTGGCCACGGATGTAGCGGCGCGGGGGCTGGACATTCCGCAGGTGCGACATGTCTACAACTTTGACCTGCCCAATGTGCCCGAAAACTACGTGCACCGGATTGGCCGCACCGCGCGCGCCGGGATGGACGGGGCGGCGGTGGCGTTCTGTGCCCCGGATGAAGTTGAAGAGCTGAAGGCGATCCAGAAAGTCATGAGGCTTGACATCCCTGTGGCGTCGGGGCGTGCGTGGGAAGGGCTTGAAGCACCGGCCAAGAAGGGTGGAAACCGTCGCCGGGGCGGCAACGGCCCGCGCGGTGGCACAGCAGCTCAGCCGGGAAAACCGGCAGGCAACGGGCAGCGTCGCCGCCGTCGGCGTCCTGCACGCGGCAAGGGCGCGCCCAAGGCGGCCTAAGTCCGATAGGTCAATTGACCTTGCATGACGCGCAGCGCGGTGCCCGAAATGGTGACGGCATCGCCCTGCGTTTCCAGACCGATCCGGCTGGGTCGGCCCATGTCGTCCCCTTGGTGGATGATCAATTTCTGGTCACGCCCTTCGATCCGGCGCAGAAGCGCGCCAAGGGTCGCACAGGCGCTGCCCGTGGCCGGGTCCTCGGGGATGTTGTCGAGAGGTGCAAACATGCGCGCGTGGATCACGTTTCCGTCCCGTACATAGGCAAACTGAGCGAAGTCCAGACCCGAGGGATAGACGGCGTTACCTTTTCGGAAGGCGCCGATGTCGGGCAGCAGGTTCGCCAGCACTTCCCGGCTTTTCAGTTCAGTGATCGTGAAGGCAAGTCCAAGTGAGGCCATGGCTGGCGCGTGGTTTTCTAAGGAGATGTTCTCAGGACTGGTGCCAAGTGCCGCCGCCACCAGATCAGGATCGGGCTCTGCGGTGATTTCGAGAGTTGCAGATGTGGTAAAGCGAGCGGCTCCGCCTTCGGCCCTGCAGGTGATCGGGCCGATCCCCAGTTCCAGAACCATATCCGGTCCAGCGCCTTCATCGGACAGCGCAACGGCTGTTCCGATCAGCGGATGGCCCGCAAAAGGAACCTCCATCGTCGGCGTGAAGATGCGCACGTGGGCTGTATGGTTGGGTTCCCAGGCGGGATAGACGAAGGTCGTTTCCGAGAAGTTGAACTCTCTGGCAATGCGCTGGAGATCTTCCTCTGGCAGGCCCGCCGCATCAGGAATGACGGCCAACTGGTTTCCACCAAAGACTTTTTCCGAAAATACATCATAGACAAAATAGGCGGTCATGGGTTCATACCAGATCGGGTTCGCGTCCGACCCGGTTCGCCAGTGGCGCTACGGTCAGACCCTGAACGATGATTGAGAAGACAACAACGATATAGGTGCTGGTCAGGATCAGCGGTTTCCATTCATTGTCGGGCAAGGAAAGGGCCAGAGCGACGGAAATGCCGCCCTTGAGCCCGCCCCAGGTCATGATCGGAACGACGCCGCGACTGAAGCTGCGGAACGGTTCGAGGATCAGAACCGGCACGGCAACGGCGGCAAGTCGCGCGACAAGCGCGAGTCCAATGGCCATGACACCTGCCAGCAGGAACTGAATGTCAAAGGCCACGGCAAAGACTTCGAATCCGATCAAGAGGAACAGAACGGCGTTCAGAATCTCGTCGATCAGTTTCCAGAAGGCATCCACGTATTCACGAGTCTGGGCACTCATGCCGTGCTTGGTGCCGATATCCCCGATCAGCAACCCGGCGCAGACCGCCATGATCGGGGCCGAGACATGCAGCCAGACGGCGAGTTCATAGCCGCCAAATGCGAGGCCAAGTGTCAGCAGAACCTCGAGCGAATAGTCGTCAATCAGGCGCATCACGCGGAACGTGAGCCAGCCCAGAACGATGCCAAGTACAGCGCCGCCAAATGCCTCTTGCACGAACAGAAAGGCCGCGTCGTCCAACTCGGATGAGCCGTGATCCGCTCCGTGCCCGCCGCTGGCAAAGGCAATGCCCGAGATCACGAGAAACACAACGTATCCCACACCGTCATTGAAAAGGCTTTCGCCGGCGATCTTGGTTTCCAACGATTTTTGCAACTTGGCCTCGCGCAGCACTCCCAGTACGGCCACCGGGTCGGTCGGTGAAATTAGCGCACCAAAGACCAGCGCCACCATAAGCGGCATTCCGGTGATCCAGCTGAAACCGAAGCCGACGATGGCGGTCGAGAGACCCACGCCAAGGGTCGCCATGAGCGCAACCGGAATCCATTGGGCACGCAAATCGGCAAGCTTCACATGCAAAGCCCCGGCAAAAAGCAGGAGGCCCAACATGCCCTCAAGCAGTGCGTCGGAAAAATCGATCCCTACAATCAGGTGACGGGCTGTGTCGGCGATTTCGAGCTGTGGCCAGATGAGATCGATACCAAGCACGCCAAATGAGGCAAAAAGCGCTACGACCAGAATGCCAATGGCCGAAGGGAGTTTCAGGAAAAGGTAATTGATGGCGCCAAAAACGCCCGCAAGAACAATGAGAAGAGACGTAATCTGTAAAAAATGCACGCGCGAAATCCCCTTCGGTGATTGCACTTGCGTAGCATGGGGATTGGGGCACTGGCTAGGCGCGTTTGACTTCGATCCAGACGGGCAGATGGTCAGAGGCCACACGGGCCGGACGGCGGCTGTGGACCGCCTTGTTCACGGGCGTGAGGGTCTTGTCGAGCGCAAACCCATCCAGCCCGGCAATTGGGCGCGCGGCGGGAAAGGAATGGCCCGGTTCCACGAAATCAAGACCCGGCGTCGCCACATCCAGCGCGCGCTTGCTGCCCCATTCGTTGAAATCGCCGGCAAGAATGGTCGGCATCGGCGCGAGCCTGCGCAGGTGGCGGGTAATGGCAGAAAGCTGCATCAGGCGATAGCGGCGCAACAGGCCAAGATGCACTCCGATCACCCGCAATGGGCCAATCGACGTGTCAAGATCCGCGCGAATGGCGCCGCGCGGCTCAAGACCGGGCAAGTCGAGCGCGTCGGTTTCGATGATCGTCGCACCGTTGCGCACAAGCATGGCGTTGCCGTGCCAGCCAAGTGACCCTCCGGGTTGCCCGAAGTCGACGATATCGAACCCGTGTGTTTCTATGAGATCGAAAGGGAGTGCGGTGGGACGCGGAGGAAGGCGTTTGTCGGCTTCCTGCAATACAACCACGTCCGCCCGCAGAGCGCGGATGACCAGCAGGGAACGGTCGGGTCGCCTTTGCATATCGAGGCCGACACATTTCTGCAGGTTGTAACTGGCAAGGCGAAGCGATGTCATGGCGGGCCTTCATTGTCTGTCCCAAGCATGTAAGGTGGCGCAGGGCGGGCGACCAGCAGGTTTTTCGTCGCTGCGGCATTTGTGGCCTGGGTCGCTTGACTTTCAGGCGCTAACAGCGCCGAGTGCCGGAATGGCACGCAAAGAACATATGGATGGAATTGGGGCGATCTGGCTGACGCTTTTTGCGCTGCTGCTGGCGTTCAACCAGGTTGTGATAAAGGTCACGGTAGGCGGCTTTGGTCCGGTCTTTGCCGTTGGGATGCGCTCGTTCTTTGCGATTGGCGTGGTCGCGATCTGGATGGCGCTGCGTGGGCAGCGGATGAACGTGTCGCGGCGCATGTGGGGGCCTGGCCTACTTGTTGGCGCCTTGTTCTCTTTTGAATTCATAGCTTTGTTCAGCGCACTTGACGTCGCAGATGTTGCCCGCGTGAGCATTATTTTCTATTCCATGCCGGTCTGGCTTGCGCTTGCATCGCATGTGTTGTTGCCGGGCGAACGTCTCAACCAGACGCGGATCATGGGGTTGGCGTTCGCCATGACGGGCGTAGTGGTTGCCCTGTCGGACCGCGCGGGTGGAGAAGCGCGCCTGTTGGGGGATGTCCTGGCGTTGTGTGGCGCGATTCTTTGGGCGGGGATTCCGCTGACTGTCCGGTTGACCGCGCTTTCCGAGACAAGGCCGGAAACTCAACTGATGTACCAGCTTGTGGTTTCGGCGTTGATCCTCCTGCCGCTGGCGCCTGTTTTAGGTGCCACGTTCAGAGACCCGGAGTTGATCCACTGGGCGGGCATGGTGTTCCAGGTTGTCGGAATTGCGTCTCTGGGTTTCCTGGCCTGGTTCGTCTTGCTGACGATCTATCCCGCCGCGTCGGTGGCGTCGTTCAGCTTTCTGTCACCGGTGCTGAGCGTCATCCTTGGCTGGTGGCTGCTTGGGGAGACAATCGGTCCGGCGATCTGGCTGGCGCTGGGTCTGGTAGCTGTGGGGTTGGTGTTGATCAACCGCCGCTAAGTGCCACAGAAGGTGGCGTGCACGCGTTCGGATTCGCTGGGCGGGCGAGTCAGGTCGGCGTCGTCTCTGGGATCAGTAAAGGGAGTCGACAGGGCGCGCATCAGGCGGTCAAAGGGGCGGTAGTCTCCGTTGACAGCGGCGGCAATCATCTCCTCGATACGGTGATTGCGCGGAATCAGCGCCGGGTTGGCTGCATTCATCGTGGCAACCGGGTCCTGTGTTTCGCTCTCCAACCGGGTCCGCCAACGGGTGTTCCATGCATCAAAAGCGTCGCGATCGACGAACTGATCTCGCGCTGTCCCATTGTTCAAGGCGCGGAAACTATTGGTGAAATCGGTGCCTTGCTCGGCCATCAGCGACAGATATTCGGTGATCAAGGCCATATCGCCGTCCGTCACCGCGGTGAGGCCGATCTTTGCGCCAAAGCGTTGTTGCCAGGCGGCATTTAGAAGGCCTGGCATTGCGTGGACCGAGTTGGTGAATTCGGCAACCGCCTGGTCTGCGTTGGGCATGAGCGGAACAAGTGCGGTGGCCAGCTGGGCAAGGTTCCAGACGATAATGTCGGGCTGATTGCCGTAGGCATAGCGTCCCTGCCTGTCGATCGAGGAAAACACGGTCATCGGATGGTAGGCATCCATGAAGGCGCAGGGGCCATAGTCGATGGTTTCACCGGAAATCGCGCAATTGTCAGTGTTCATCACGCCATGAATAAAGCCGACAGACATCCACGCCGCAATGAGTTCAGCCTGTTTTTTAATAACAGAATCAAGGAATTCTGTTGGTGTGGTTACGTCAGGATAATGGCGCTCTACCGCATGTTCAAAAAGCGCCCTCAATCCAGCAATGTCCTGTCTGGCGGCGAGCGCCTGAAAGGTGCCCACCCGGATATGAGAGGCCGCAACGCGGGTCAGCACTGCGCCGGGCTGCAGGCCGTCTCGCATGATGTCTTCACCGGTCTCGACGGCGGCAAGAGCACGGGTCGTGGGGATGCCGAGGGCGAACATGGCCTCTGAGACCACGTATTCGCGCAGCACTGGCCCAAGCCACGCGCGCCCATCGCCGCGTCGTGAAAATGGCGTACGGCCAGCGCCCTTGAGCTGGAGATCCAGCCCGTTGACCTCGCCCAGCAGCACGGCGCGCCCGTCACCCAGTTGCGGGTTCCAGTGGCCGAATTGGTGGCCTGCATAAAGCTGCGCCAGAGGCTCGGCGCCATCGGGCAGGCGGGAGCCGGAAAACACCTCTGCGAGCGTGGTGTCATCGTCGATCCCGGCTAGGCCAAGCTGGCTGGCAAGTGCGTGATTGAAGGCAACAAGGCGCGGTGCGCGGACGGGCGTGGGCTCTTGCCGCGCGAAAAGCTGTTCGGGTAGGCGGGCGTAGCTGTTGTCGAAGGGAATATGCAGATCCATGCCGCAAAAGATAACCCTTGCATGCAGGATTACCAGAGCCGGGTTAACATTGTGTCAAGCGCGCCTCATACCATGCGGCGCGACATCAGCATGAAGCGTTCGCGGGCCCGGAATCCAGCGCGCAGGTACAGCTTTTGGGCGGTGGTGTCATCGCGATCAACTTCGAGGTGAAAGGCGCGGATTCCGGCGTCGGCCAACGCCTTGGGGAGGGCAATCAACACGTCGCTTCCCACCCCGCGTCCCCGGATGGCCGGGCGGATGAATATCTCGTCGATAATGGCGTCCAGCCCGCCGAACTCAACCGACCAGCCAAAGGTGACAATGACATAGCCGATAGGCGCTCGGGCGGGGCCAAGGAGATAGGCGACACCGTAAGGGGAGCCCTCGAGGAGGGGGCGCAGGGCGGCTGCACGCGTGGCGTCGTCCTGTGCAATGTTCATCTCGCCATGGAAGGCCGCTACCAACCGGTCCAGTACGGCAAAATCGTCGGGTCCGGCAAGGTGCAAGGCGGTGCTCATAGGCGGGCAAGCCTTTCTGTCAGAAGGGAAAAGAAGCCGTCGGCATCCAAGTCGCCGATGAAAAGCGCATTGGGGGCGCGGTCGGTGACGCCCCACCAGTCCGCGACAGTCATGCCCATGGTCAGTTCCGAATGGGTTTCGATTTCCACATTGATGTGGCGGCCCGAGAAGAGATCGGGGTTGATCAGGTAGGCGGTGACGCAGGGATCATGCAGCGGAGCGCCCTCGGAGCCGTATTTCTCCTTGTCAAAGCGCTCAAAGAAATCAGTCATTTGCGCCACAGCAACGCCGACCTTGGTGCCCAATGCGCGGAACGCATCGTTTCGGGGTTTGGTCACGAGAGCCTTGTGCGTGACATCCAGGGGCATGACGACGATGGGCGCGCCGGAGCGGAAAACGATATTGGCGGCCTGAGGATCGACATAAATGTTGAATTCAGCCGCCGGGGTGATGTTGCCAACCTCGAAATAGGCGCCGCCCATCAGGACAATTTCCTGAACCTTTTCAATAATATCCGGGGCTTTCTCAAAAGCCATGGCGATGTTGGTCAGAGGGCCAAGCGGACAGAGCGTGACGGAGCCAGCGTCATGGCTGCGTAATGTGTCGATGATGAAATCGACCGCATGCTGCTCCTGAAGCGGCATGGCCGGGTCGGGCAGGTTCGGGCCGTCGAGCCCGGTCTTGCCATGCACATGTTCGGCAGTGACAAGGTCTCGTCCCAGCGGACGGTCGCACCCGGCAAAGATCTTTACATCAGCTTTGTCTGCCAACTCACAGACAATGCGAGCGTTTTTGCTTGTCAGAGCAAGTGGAACATTGCCTGCGACAGCAGTAATTCCAAGTACGTCGATATCCTCGGGGCTGGCCAGGGCCAGCAGGATTGCGACGGCGTCGTCCTGTCCCGGATCGGTGTCGATAATGATTTTGCGCGCGCTCATGTGGGTCCCTCGTGATGTGGGGGCACAGTGTCAATGGTTGCGCGCAATGGCAAGCGCCGCTCGGCTCAAGGGCGGAAATCCGCGTTCGGTATCACGTCGGTATAACGTCGGTATTGCGTCGGTATTCACATCGGACTCCGGCGCACTGACGAAAAAGGCGGCCCCCGAGAGGACCGCCTGCTGTTTCTTGCATGAGCAGGTTGTGATCAGCCGTCGAAATCAACTTCTTCGGTGATCTTGAGCGCGGTGGCGCGGTGGCCGGCCAGCGTCATCAGGTTGGTGTTGTCGGCAGTGAATTCACCCCAGCTTTCGACCAGCGGATCAGGCTTGGTACCCGGAGCGATCGGGTATTCGAAGTTGGCCTTCGCATAGATTTCCTGTGCTGCAGGCGAGGTCAGGAATTCCATCAGCTTCAGGGCGTTTTCCTTGTTGGGGGCGGATTTGGTCATGGCCACGCCCGAGATGTTCACGTGTGTCCCATTGCCTTCGAAGGTCGGGAAGACCACGTTCACGCTCTCGGCCCATTCTTTCTGTTCTTCGTCGGCCAGCATTTTGCCCATGTAATAGGTGTTGCCGATGGCGACGTCGCACTCCCCGGCCCAGATCGCCTTGACCTGAGCGCGGTCGTTACCCTGCGGTTTGCGTGCGAGGTTCGACTTGATGCCTTCGAGCCAAGCTTTGGCGCCTTCTTCGCCGTGGTGTTCGATCACGGCCGAGGTCAGGGCGATGTTATAGGCGTGGGTGCCCGAGCGGGTGCAGATGCGGCCTTTCCACTTGGGATCAGCGAGGTCTTCGTAGGTGGTGATTTCGCCATCCGCCACGCGATCCTTGGAGGCATAAACGATACGGGCGCGGGTGGTCAGGCCGTACCAGTGTCCTTCGGGGTCCTGGTATTGTGCCGGGACATTGGCCTTGAGCGTTGCGCTGTCGACGGGCTGGGTCAGACCGGCCTCGACGACGCCGGACAGGCGCGAGATGTCGACGGTCAGCACGACGTCGGCGGGCGAGCGTTTACCTTCGGCCTGCAGGCGCTCGACCATGCCCTTTGCAAGGTAGGCGACGTTCACGCGGATACCGGTTTCGGCGGTAAAGGCATCGGTCAGCGGCTTGATCAGCTCGGGCTGACGATAGGAGTAGATGTTGACCTCGTCGGCGAGGACAGGGGTGGCCACGGCAAGGGTTGCGGCGGCGAGGACGGTTGTTTTGATCGAGTCGAGCATTGCTGGTCTCTTGTAGTTGCAAATCAATTGCAGCGACATAAACCCGACTTTTTTACTTGGGTCAATACCTGAATAAAACATTCAGGAATTTGAGTCTGCTTTCTCCTCGGCCTTAACCTGATCCCAGAGCGCGTCCATTTCTTCGAGTGTCGACTCCTCGGGGCGTTTTCCGCGTGCGGCGAGGTGGGCTTCAACTGCTTCGAAACGCCGGATAAATTTCTGGTTCGTACGGCGCAGCGCGGCTTCGGGATCGACATTCATGTGGCGGGCCAAGTTGGCCATGACAAAAAGAAGGTCGCCAAATTCGTCTTCGATCTCGTCCTGAGACAGGCTGTCGCGGGCCTCGGCAAGCTCGTGTGCTTCTTCGGTGATCTTATCGAGCACATGGGTGGCATCGGGCCAGTCAAAGCCAACCCGGGCGGCGCGTTTTTGCAGCTTGAATGCGCGCAGCAGGGCAGGAAGACCCACGGCGACGCCGTCAAGGGTGCCTTTCTGTGCCTTTCCAGCGCGTTCGGCGGCCTTGATCGTCTCCCAGTCGCGGGTCTGCTGTTCGGCCGATTTGTCGCGCGATTCGTCGCCAAAGACATGCGGATGGCGGGCGACCATCTTGTCGGACATGGTGTCGGCCACTTCGTCAAAGGTGAAGAGCCCCTTCTCGGCGGCCATCTGCGCGTGAAACACCGATTGAAAAAGAAGATCGCCCAGTTCGCCCTTGAGTTCGTCCCATGCTTCGCGCTCGATCGCGTCGGCCACTTCATAGGCTTCTTCGATCGTGTAGGGCGCAATGGTCGAGAAATCCTGATCGATGTCCCATGGACAGCCATTCTCGGGATCACGCAGGCGGCGCATGATTTCCAAGAGGCGAGGCATGCCCCCGTGGGGATCAAGGATCAGCGGATTTTCGGCCATTGCAGTGCGCTCCTTTTTGGTTTCTGGTGCATGGATAGGAATGTTGCGAGGGGAGTCCAACCATGCCTGTTGTTAACCGGATTGCAGATTATGCGGAAGATATGAAGACTTGGCGCAGGTATCTGCACCAGCATCCGGAATTGATGTTCGAGTGCCACAAAACGGCGGACTTTGTGGTCGAGCGCCTGCGCGAATTCGGAGTTGATGAGATTCACGAGGGGATCGCCACCAGCGGGATCGTGGCCATCATCAACGGGCAGGGCGAGGGGCCGACGATTGGATTGCGTGCGGACATGGACGCCTTGCCGATGGATGAAACAACCGGGCTTGAACACGCCAGCACGGTGCCCGGGATGATGCATGCCTGCGGGCATGACGGACACACGACGATGCTTTTGGGGGCGGCGCGATACCTCGCGGAAACGCGCAAGTTCTCGGGGCGTGTGGCGTTGATTTTCCAACCTGCCGAGGAAGAAGGTGGCGGAGCCGACGTCATGGTACAGGAAGGCATCATGGACCGGTTCGACATTGGCGAGGTCTATGGAATCCACAACATTCCGGGCGTCGAGGCCGGGCATTTCCTGTCAACGCCGGGGCCGGTGATGGCGGCGGTGGATACGTTCGAGGTGTATATTCAGGGCCATGGTGGGCACGGGGCGTTTCCGCAGGATACGGTTGATCCGGTGGTGGCGGCGGTGGCTATGGTCAACGCGATCCAGACTATCGTCAGCCGCAACCACGATACGCGTCAGGAAGTGGTTGTTTCCGTGACACAGATCCACGCGGGAACTGTCAACAACGTGATCCCGGATACGGCCTATCTCAACGGCACGATCCGCACGTTCGACAAGGGGGTGCAGGAGATGGTGCACCGCCGTCTGCGCGAGGTCGTGGCCGGAACCGCTGCGGCCTATGGCGTGGAGGCGCGGACCGAAATCGAGATCGGATACCCCGCGACGGTCAATGATCCTGAAAAAAGCGCCTTTGCCGTCGGCGTGGCGCGCGAGATTTCAGGCGAGGACGCGGTGGACGCGGACGCACAGATGGAAATGGGCGCCGAGGACTTTTCCTACATGCTTGAGGCGCGCCCCGGGGCGTATCTTTTCCTTGGGACGGGCGAAGGGGCCGGACTGCACCACCCGAAATATGATTTCAACGACGAAGTGGCACCGGTAGGGGCGTCGTTCTTCGTGCGACTGGTCGAGACGGCACAGCCCGTCTGACGGAAGCCTGTGGCGGGGCGAGTGGGCCCCCGCCTGCTTGCGTGTTCGCCGGCCTGCATCCGAAGGGGCTTGACCTCTTTTCCCGTATATGAATAATTTGATCAAATTATCTGACTGGGAGTGCAAGTCATGGCGTTGGAGGATGCAAAGCACCAAGTGGACACGGCGTTCACACGGGAAAACCTTCGTGGGGCAAGCTTTGAAAACACGTTTGGCGGGGCAAACTCGTTCCTGCGCCGCAAGTATACGAAGGACCTTGAGGGCGTTGATATCGCGGTAACCGGGGTGCCGTTTGATCATTCCGTAACCAACCGCCCCGGTACCCGCCTTGGGCCGCGCGCCATACGAGAGGCGAGCGCCCTGCAGGCATTCGATCCGCCCTATGGCTGGGATTACGATGCATTGGAGGAACTGCTGATCGTGGACTATGGCGACCTCGCCTTTGATTATGCGCGGGTCAGCGATTTTCCCGACACGCTCACTAACCATATCCGGGGCATTCTCGAGGGCGGCGCGGCCAGCATCACCCTTGGGGGGGATCACTATATCAGCTTTCCGATCCTGAAAGCCTATGCCGAGAAATACGGGCCACTGAGCCTTTTGCAATTCGACGCGCATACGGACACCTGGCAGGACGATGACATGGATCGCATTGACCATGGCACCATGTTCTACAAGGCGGTGAAGCTTGGGCTGATCGACCCGAAGCGGTCGGTGCAGGTGGGCATTCGCACCCAGAACCCGGACACGCTGGGGATCAACATCATTGATGCACGCGAAGTGCACGAGACAGGTCCGGCCGCCGTGGCCAGGAAGATCAAGTCAATCCTGGGCGACAACCCGACCTATCTTAGCTTTGATATTGACGGGCTGGATCCGGCCTTTGCGCCCGGCACCGGCACTCCGGTCTGGGGCGGGCTGACCAGTGGACAGGCGAGCATCATCTTGCGGGATATCGCCGGGATCAATCTTGTGGGGGGCGACATTGTCGAGGTGTCCCCGCCTTATGACACGACGGGTGCAACGGCGATTGCCGGAGCGCATGTTGCGACCGAGATGATCTGTTTGTGGGGCTGGACACGGCGCAAGAACCGCAAACCTAACGCGGTGTAAGGCTTGATCCCGCACCCGGTTCCCGTGCAGTCTGCGCGCATAGATTGAAGGGAAAACGAGGTTTGCGCGCCATGTGGATTGTCTGGATCGTTCTGGGGCTTTTCGTGGCCCTGTTTGCCTATGTGCGGCTGGCCCCGAGTGACCCGGCGCGCTGGCACAGGGTTCCTGAAGTTGTCGGGGACAAGACATTCCGCAACGGGGCGACCCGGATCGTGACCATTGGCAAGGACGGGTTGCGACGTCTCGCAGCGGTGGCCGAGGGCGATCCGCGCACTCATGTTCTGGCCGGATCGGTGGAAGAGGGGATGATGACCTTTGTCACGCGCAGCCGCACCGTGGGCTTTCCCGATTACACGACGGTGTTTCAGGATGGTGAGGATCTTAAAATCCTCGCGAGGTCACGCTTTGGGCGGCGTGACATGGGGGTCAATGCCGCGCGGGTTGACCGTTGGATCGAGGCTTTGACCGCCTTTTAGATCGGAACTGACGCAACCGGGCGCAATCTCGCGCCAGATCGGCACATTCAGTGACATCTGGCATTGGGCCATGAACATGCGCCCGTCGACCTGAAGACAGATGGTTTCCCCGATTTCGATCCTCTGCCCCTTGGAATCGGTGCAATAGCAATCGATCGGCACACCGTTCATGAACCCGTCCGACAAGGCCGGGGTGGCGACAAGGCAGAGTGCTGCAAGAAGCTTGTTCATGCGCCGATGATACACCCTCAACGGCCCTTGACCAAGACTGCGGATTGTCCCACTTAACCGCATGGTTCCAATAGAGCGTCTTGAACAGATCACCCAGCGTTTCGAGTTTCTCGAGGCGCAGATGGCCGAGGGGGGCAGCGCCGATATCGCGGCGCTGGCCAAAGAGTATTCCGAGCTGAAGCCGGTGGTCGAACAGATCGCTGCCTATCGCCGTTTGCTGGGCGATATTGACGAGGCCGAAGAGATGTTGGCCGATCCGGATATGAAGGAACTGGCCGAAGAGGAACTTCCCGGGCTGCGCGCGGCGGTGCCGGACGCGGAACATGCGTTGCAGCTGGCGTTGTTGCCCAAGGACGCGGCGGATGCGCGGCCCGCGATCCTTGAAATCCGTCCCGGTACGGGCGGGGACGAAGCGGCATTGTTCGCCGGCGATCTGCTACGCATGTATCAACGCTATGCCGAGGCGCGGGGTTGGAAGCTTGAAATCCTCGAAGAGCAACAGACCGAGCTGGGCGGGATCAAGGAAGTGGTGGCCCACATCAAGGGTGAAAATGTCTTTGCCCGCATGAAGTACGAATCCGGTGTGCACCGGGTCCAGCGTGTGCCGACGACGGAAAGCGGCGGGCGAATTCACACGTCGGCGGCGACGGTGGCGGTGCTGCCCGAGGCCGAGGATGTGGACATCCAGATTGATGCCAATGATCTGCGGATTGATACGATGCGATCTTCGGGCGCGGGTGGCCAGCACGTGAACACCACGGATTCGGCGGTACGGATCACGCATTTGCCGACAGGGATTGTCGTGACCAGCTCGGAGAAATCTCAGCACCGCAACCGAGAGATCGCGATGCAGGTACTCAAAACGCGGCTTTATGATCTTGAGCGGCAACGGATCGACAGCGAACGCGCCGCCGACCGCGCGGGGCAGGTGGGATCGGGTGACCGGTCCGAACGGATACGGACCTATAACTTTCCACAGGGAAGGATGACGGATCACCGGATCAACCTGACGCTCTACAAGCTGGACCAGGTGATGCAGGGTGATCTGGACGAGATCATCGACGCGCTGACGGCGGATGCGCAGGCAACTGCGCTGGCGGAGATGGACGGGTGACCCTGCGCGAGGCGCTGGCGGCCAGTATCGCCCGGCTGAAGGACGCTGGGATCGAGGGCGCGGCACGCGATGCGCGGGCGCTGGTGGCCGAGGCCGCCGAGATCAAGCCGAGCATGGTAACGTTGGAAGCGGATATGGTCCTGGCCGACCCTGATGCGCTTGAGGCTTTGGTGGCGCGACGCGTTGCGGGAGAGCCTGTTTCCAAGATCATCGGGCGCCGGCAATTCTGGGGGCGGGATTTCGTGGTGACGCGGGATACGCTGGACCCACGCCCCGAGACAGAATGCCTGATCGCGGCGGCGCTGGACCTTGGTCCGGTGGCGCGCTTTGCCGATCTGGGGACCGGGACCGGGATCATCGCGATCTCTCTTTTAGCCGAGTGGCCAGAGGCAACGGCATTGGCAACAGATGTCAGTGGGCCTGCGATTGCGATTGCGGAGTTGAACGCCATTGGACAGGACGTGCGCAAGCGTCTTGAATTCTATCGTGTCCGTAAGGCGGGGGAGTGGCTGCCGGACGGGATCGGGATGTTTGACATGATCTTGTCGAATCCACCCTATATCTCGGTCCAGGAAATGGCCGAGTTGTCACGCGAGGTACATGACCACGATCCGCACGAAGCGCTTACTCCGGGCGGCGACGGGCTAATGCCCTATCGGGAGATTGCCGCCCGCGCCGGGGCGCATCTGAACGCGGGTGGACATGTGCTTGTAGAGATCGGATGGCGGCAGGGAGGCGACGTTGGGGCAATTTTCAAAGGCGCTGGATGGCGGGATGTGCGCGTTCTTCCTGACCTTGACGGGCGGGATCGCGTGGTTTCGGCAAGGAAACGCTGAGGAACTTGCGATATTTTTGCAAAATGGCGCCAAGAAGGACGAAATGCACTTGTGCCGGGTGGCAGGGGCGATTAGTCAGAAGGTGTCCTTTTGGTGGATGCCCTTGTTGGCGGTCCCATGGGACGCCAAGCCAGAAATTGTCGCAACCGGATTGAGCACACGAGGTGCAAGACAGGGTTAGCGACTGCAATTGACCAAGGCTGGATTGCAAGGATTATGAGATCTTCCAAGTCACGTTCGCGGAACAAGTCGAATCGTAACCGCCCCTCGGGCAACATTGTGAACCGCGTGTTCGACAGCTCCGGCCCCGAGGGCAAGGTGCGCGGCACGCCGCAGCAGATCATCGACAAGTACAACCAGTTGGCGCGGGACGCGCAGCTGGGCAATGACCGGGTTGCCACGGAAAACTTCCAGCAGCATGCCGAGCACTATCAGCGCATGCTGAATGAAGCGCAGCGCGAGCAGGAGGCCCGCCGCGAGGAACAGGACCGCCAGAACCGGGAACGCCAGGCAGAGCGGGATCGCGAACGTCGCGAGCGCATGGAGCGTCAGGAACGTGAATCCAACGGCGCGGATACGCCTCAGCAGGATGACGTAATCGATCCGTCGGAAGCGGATCAGCCTGACCTCTTGGTGGATGCCCCCGAAGCCGAGTTGGTGGAAACACCCGAGAGCAAGGTCGAGGATAAGCCGAAAGCGCCGCGCAAAACCACAACGCGCAAGCGGACATCTACTCCGCGCAAGAAAAAGACCGAGGACGCCCCGGCAGAGCCAGCCGCAGCTGCGCCCGAAGATAATGCCGCCGAATAATAGTGGTGCTCATGAATTGAAGAAGGCCCGTTCCGGTTGGAACGGGCCTTTTTTCCTTCAGGTGTCAAGTTCCCGGGCCAGTGCACAGAACTGTTCAAGACTGACCTGTTCGGCGCGCTCGGTAGGTTTGATCCCGGCGGCAATCAGGCGGTCCTCAATGTCAGGCGCCTGTCCCTTGAGCGCAGCGCGCAGCATCTTGCGGCGCTGATTGAACGCCGCGGCGACCACGCGGGACAGGGTCGATGCATTGGCCGGAAAGCGCGGTTCGGGCAGGGCCTTGAGATGCACCACGGCTGAGCTGACCTTGGGCGGCGGGGTGAAGGCGCCGGGGGGCAGGGACATCACGATCCGCGCCTCGGCCCGCCATTGCGCGAGGATGGCAAGGCGGCCATAGGCCTTGCTGCCCGGTTGGGCGACGATGCGCTCGGCCACTTCGCGTTGAAACATCAGGGTGAGGCTCTGCCAGAAAGGTGGCCATTCCGGCGGGGTCAGCCAGCGCACCAGAAGCTCGGTGCCGACATTGTAGGGCAGGTTGGCCGCGACGTGGATGGGCGGTGTCAGGTGGGCGAGCGGGTCGATCTCAAGCGCGTCGCCATTGATGACTTCGAGTCGTCCGGGATAGGCGTCGGCAATCTCGGCCAGCGCGGGCATGCAGCGGCTGTCTTTTTCGATGGCGAGCACCCGGCGCGCACCTTCGGCCAGAAGTCCGCGCGTGAGACCACCGGGACCGGGGCCGATTTCGAGCACGTCCGCCTCGCTCAGATCTCCGGCCTGTCGCGCAATCTTGGCAGTCAGGTTGAGGTCAAGAAGGAAGTTCTGCCCCAGAGACTTGCGGGCCGAAAGACCATGCGTTGCGATCACATCGCGCAGCGGGGGAAGGGAGTCGATGGCGCTCATGGAACGGGCCTCTGGCATGCTTGGGTTGGGCGGTTTTCGCACAGCGTTCGCGCGCATACAACGGGCAAGCGCGGATGGATTATTCCTGATACCACCAGAAAGCAGGCATCCATTCGGCCCCGTCGCCATAGATCGGAAGTGTGTCGGGGTAGCGCAGTTCCTTGCGATGGGCGATGCGACCGACGGCATAGGTCCAGATCGGAATCACGTGGCGCCCGGCCGTCAGAACACGGTCCAGCGCGCGGGTGGCGGCGGTGAATTCTTCCTGAGTTTCGGCGGTGAGCATGGCGTCGATCAGCCTATCCACCACTGGGGATTTGAGCCCCATCAGATTGCGCGACCCCGGTTGATCGGCGGCGTCGCTGCCCCAGTACAGATGTTGTTCATTGCCGGGGCTAAGTGACAATGCCCGGCGGAAATCGGTGAGGTCGAAATCGAAATTGCTCACCCGTTGGGTATATTGGGCGTTGTCCGTAAGCGTCACGGTCACCGTGATACCAAGGCGTTCGAGAGATTTGCGGTAGATGTCGATGATCGCTTTGTCCTGCGTGTCGCTCTGGCGCAAGAGGATGTCGAGGGTGAACGGATCACCCTGCGCGTGCTGCAATTGTCCGTCTACCACGTCCCAGCCTGCATCTTTGAGAAGTTTCATGGCGCGGCGCAGGTTCTTGCGGTTGCGCGCCGAGCCGTCCGATGCGGGCAGAGTGTAACCCGAAAGTGTATCGGGGGGCAGATCATCCGCGAAGGGCGTCAGGAGTTCGGCCACGCGCCCGGTGGCGTCGCCGGGTTGCATGGCAAGTTGCGAGCCCGAAAAGTAAGACGTGATCCGGGGTTGGCGCGCGCCGGTGAGCGTGTCGTTGATGAATTCGAAGTTAAAGGTGTGAATCAGCGCATCACGGACGCGGATGTCATCCAATGGGGCGCGCCGGGCGTTCATCACGAAGCCGGTCATGCCCGAGGGCTTCTGGTGCGGGATCTCGGATTTCACGACGTTGCCCGACAAAGCGTCCGGAAAGCCGTAACGATTGGCCCAGGCTTCTGCGTTGAACTCGCGCATGTAGGACAGGGCGCCTGCCTTGAATGCTTCGAAAAGCACGTCGCCATCGCCGTAGAAGTCGACGCGGATCTCGTCGAAATTGTGCGTGCCGCGTCGCAAGGGCAGATCCCGGCCCCAGTACGCCGGATTCCGGGTCAGGGTGACGTGGCGGCCCGCCTCGAAATCGGAAACGACGTAGGGGCCGGTGCCGATCGGAATGTCATTCAGGGTGGCGGCGGTGAAATCCCTGTCGGACCATTGCGCCTTTTGCAGGATCGGGCGCATGCCTGCGATCAGGGCGAGTTCGCGGTTGTCGGTGTTGAAGGTGAGGCGCACGCTGCGCGGACCCGTCGCCTCGATCCGGTCGACCTGGGTCCAGAAGCTGAGATAGCGGGGGTGACCCAGGGTGCCCAAGGTCTCATAGGACCAGATCACGTCTTCGACAGTGACTGGGCTGCCATCGGAAAAGCGGGCCTCAGGGCGCAGGGTAAATTCGACCCATGAGCGGTCAGGCGCAGTTTCCACGGTTTCGGCCAGAAGGCCGTAGAGGGCGAATGGTTCGTCCCAATTGCGTCCCATCAGCGACTCGTAGGAAAAGAATCGGAGCTGCCAGGGGGAGGTGCCTTTGCGCAGGAACGGGTTGAGCGAATCGAATCCCCCGGTGTTTCCGGTCACGATTCGTCCACCCTTGGGCGCGTCGGGGTTGGCATGGGGCAGTGCGGCAAACCCGGGCGGCAACGCGGGATCGCCGTACATTGCGATTCCATGGGCGGGTTCGCCGAAAGCCGGTGCAGCCAAGAAAACAACGGCTAAAGCTGCGCGGATGGCCCCTTGGAGGGGGAAACATACTGATGTCATTGCCCGAACAATCCTGCTTTGCCCTTGTTTTATTGCCCCCAGAAGTAACCGGGGATTCGTGGGTTATCAAACTTTTAGCTTGGAGGTCGGCACCGGATTGCTTATAAAGGAGTCACTGCTCGATAGGTTTCTTGCCTGTATGAAACCTGCCTCAATAACTTTACGCCCGCCTTGTGCGGGCGTTTTTTTTGTCCGTGCGCGAGGTTCCGTAAGACTACGTATCGCAGCGCTTTCCTCTTATTTTGCTGGTGCAGCATTGCTATGGTGCGCCAAATCATTTGAGGAAGGATGAGGCATGACGCTTTCTGGAAAAACGGCAATCATCACCGGGTCGAACTCGGGAATCGGTTTGGGAATCGCCCGCGAGATCGCCAGGGCCGGGGCCGCTGTGGTGTTGAACTCGTTCACGGACCGCAAAGAGGATCACGCGCTGGCCGCCGAGATCGCGCAGGAATTCGGTGTCGAGGCGCGCTATATCAAGGCGGACATGTCCAAGGGCGCGGAATGTCGGGACCTGATCGAACAGGCGGGCGGCTGCGATATCCTCGTCAACAACGCCGGGATTCAGCACGTTGCACCGATTGACGAATTTCCGGTGGACAAGTGGGACGCGATCATTGCGATCAACATGAATTCGGCCTTTCACACCATTGCTGCCGCGTTGCCGCACATGCGCAAGCGGGGCTGGGGGCGCGTGGTGAATATCGCCAGCGCGCATGGTTTGACCGCGTCGCCTTTCAAGGCCGCATATGTCGCCGCAAAGCACGGGGTTGTGGGGATGACCAAGACCGTGGCGCTGGAGACGGCGGAAGAGCCGATCACCTGCAACGCGATCTGCCCCGGCTATGTTCTGACGCCGTTGGTGGAGGCACAAATCCCGGACACGATGGAGAAATACAACATGGGGCGTGAAGAGGTGATCAAGAAGGTCATGCTCGAGCGCCAGCCGAGCCGGGAATTTGCCACGGTTGAGCAACTGGGCGGCACGACGGTGTTCCTGTGTTCGGACGCAGCGGCGCAGATCACCGGGACGACGATCTCGGTGGATGGTGGCTGGACCGCGCTCTAAGGGCGCAGGTCGGCGAAGGGGTGACGTGGGGGCCAGCCCCACCCCCCCGGGATATTTCAGGCAAAAGGAAGAATTGGGGGCAGGGCTTGGCCGAAAAGAAGCGGATCAACCTGGCACTGCAGGGTGGGGGCGCGCATGGTGCTTTTACCTGGGGGGTGTTGGACGTGCTGTTGCAGGACCCGGGGATCGAGATCGCGGCTATTTCGGGAACCTCAGCCGGGGCAATGAACGGGGCGGCGCTCAAGGCAGGATTACTGGAAGGCGGGCCGGAGGCGGCGCGGGCCAACCTGGAGTGGCTCTGGGGGCAGCTTGGCGCAGTGACTGCTCCGGGGGCCGAAGCGTGGTTGCGGGCCTTTGGGCCGGGGCCGGGGGCCGTCAGTCGGGCGCTTGAAGGCAGTTGGCCCTTCATGATGGCGGACCTGACGCAGCGGATGATGACGCCGTACGTCTATGGGCCGTTCTATGCGCATCCGCTGCGCCGTGTGGCGGAGCAGTTTCATTATGACAGGGTGTGCGACCTCCATGGGCCGCAGCTTTTCATATGCGCCACAAATGTGCGCAGCGGCAAGGCACGGGTGTTTTCCGGGGAAGAAATCAGCACGGACGTTCTTTTGGCGTCGGCCTGTCTGCCGACCCTGTTCCAGGCTGTGGAAATCGACGATCCAAAGACGGGGCGCCGTGAGGCGTTCTGGGACGGGGGCTATACGGGAAACCCGGCCTTGTGGCCTTTTTTCCGCCCCGAGTTGCCAGAAGATGTGGTGATCGTGAATATCAACCCACTTCAGCGGGCGGCCCTGCCGGTGACGCCTCAGCAAATCGCCAACCGGGTCAACGAGATCAGTTTCAACGCATCCTTGATGAGTGAGTTGCGCGCCATCGGGTTTGTTCAGCGCCTGATCGCCGAGGGGCGGTTGTCGCGTGATGAAAAGCGGGATGTGAAGGTGCACATGATCGCCGATGACGGGTTGATGAACGACTTGTCGGTCGCCACCAAGACCACGCCGGTTCCTTATGTATTGGCTGAATTGAAAGTCGCGGGACAGGACGCCGCGCGCGCTTTTCTCAAAGCGCATCGCGCGGACCTCAATCTTCGGGGCACAGTCGATCTTGCCGGGATGGTGGGCTGATCAGCTTTCGACCGGCTTTGTCGGATCCTTGGCATTGGGATAGACCAGCCCCGCCGAGATCACGAGCTTGGCCGCGTCTTCGACGGACATGTCGAGTTCGATCACGTCGTCCTTGGGAAAGAAAAGCAGGAAGCCGGAGGTCGGGTTTGGCGTGGTGGGGACAAAGACACTCATCAGCGCGCTGGATGTGGCCGCGGTTTCTGCCACCTCGCCTTTGGCATTGGTCGAGATAAAGCCAATCGCCCAGATACCTCGTCGTGGATATTCGATCAGGCAGGCTTTTTCGAAGCTGCGTTCGGTCTGGGCAAAGACGGTTTCGGCGATCTGCTTGGCGCCGGAATAGATCGAGCGCACCACGGGCATGCGATTGACCAGACCTTCGGCCCAGAGGATCAGTGAACGCCCGATCAGCCCCTTGGCCACCCAGCCGACAATGATCGTGAACACGAGGAAGATGATCACGCCGACACCGCGCAGGTTGATGCCGATGTATTTCTCGGGCTGGATCGTGTCGGGTACCAACGGCAGAACAAAACCGTCGACCCACCCCATCAGTGTCCAGATCAGCCAGATTGTCAGGCCGATGGGCAGGATCACAACAATCCCGGTCAGAAAGCTCGACCGAAGGCCGCCGAAGAAACCGGAGCGGTGCTTGGGAGGGGGTTGGTCGTCAAAGGGTGTGGTCATGGGCGGGTTCCCGGTAAGGCCTGTTTCTAGTTAGGGCTTTCCCGGGGCGTGTTCAACGGGATTGCGCATCCTTCAGCCGCGTGATTTCAGCGCGCTGATTTCATGGGCGATTTCGGCGGCGAGACGGGCGTTGTTGCGGACCAGTGCGATATTGGCGGTAAGAGAGCGCCCCTCGGTGAGTTCGAAGATGCGCTGGAGCAAATAGGGCGTCACGCCCTTGCCGGTGATGCCGTGTTCAACCGCGTCGGCGGTTGCGCGGGCGATAATCGGGGCCATGGTCTGTGTTGGAATCTCGTCGGCTGTGGGGATCGGGTTGGCGACCAGCTGGCCGCCGTGAAGACCGAGCTTGGAGCGCAATACATGCGCTTTGGCGATGCGGGTTGGGGTGTCCATGCGCAGGGGCGCGGTGAGATCGGATCGGGCCGACCAGAAGGCAGGAAAGCTGTCCTGTTGATAGGCGATGACCGGCACACCGTTGGTTTCGAGCATCTCAAGCGTTTTCGGTACATCGAGAATGGCCTTGGCGCCCGCGGCGACAACCGTCACAGGAGTCTGGGCCAGTTCGGAGAGGTCAGCGGAGATATCAAAGCTGTCTTCCGCGCCCTTGTGCACACCGCCGATGCCGCCAGTGGCAAAAACGTCGATCCCGGCAAGGTGGGCGGCGATCATGGTGGCGGCAACCGTGGTGGCGCCATTGCGCCCCTGTGCCATGCAAACGGCGAGGTCGGCGCGCGACAGCTTGGCGACGTTTTCGGCCTTGGCGAGCTGGTCAAGTTGGCCGTCGGTCAGACCGATATGCAACGTCCCGTTCAGAACCGCGATGGTCGCCGGGACAGCGCCTCTTTCTCGGATGTCGGCTTCAACCTGACGGGCGACCTGGACGTTTTGCGGGAACGGCATGCCGTGGGTGATGATCGTGCTTTCCAGCGCGACGACGGGGGTGCCATCGGCCAGAGCGGCAGCGACTTCGGGCGAAGGAGTGAAGAGGCTCATGTGGCGTGTTCTCCGGAAACATAGGCGGCGGCGGCTTGCAGAGCGCGCGAAAGGGCTTCGTCGCGCGCGCATCCGGCAGCTTCGGCGGCGATGTGGGCCGCCATGAACGTATCCCCGGCGCCGGTCACACGGGTGACCAGAACAGAGGGTGGGGTTTGAGTGAGTGCGCCGTCGGAAGTGGCATCAGAAGCCGAATTCCCGCCATCGGTCACGAGGGCGCGCCGGGCACCACGTGCGACCAGAGCCTGAGCGGCGTCACGCGAAGATGCGAATTCGGTTTGGCACAAGAGCCCGGCCTCTTCGAGATTTACATAAAGCACCGCGCGGGCGTGGGTGAGGAAGGGGAGCAGACGTTCGGCCTTGCCCGGAGAGGCGGGGGCGACGCGCAGGTCGGCGTTGTCAAACAGGGGTGAGCGCGCGATCTGATCCAGTAGGCGTTGGGTCAGGTTGCCGTCCAGCGCAATGAAGCCGGTATAGGGGCGTTCCTCGTCGCCCAGCATGCCGTTTTGCAATGGACGCAGGATCTTGTCGCCAGCGGCTTCGAGTGAATGGGCGTCAGCAATGGCCGCGATCAGCCCGTTGGCGCCTTCAACGGCCATGTATTTGTCGGTGGGCAGATCGTCGGAGCGGTAAACGTGATCCGTGATCATGCCCATCGCCTCACAGGCGCGCATTAGCTCGTGGCCCTCGTCATCCTGTCCGATCGCTGTCAGGAGCGCGGGGCGCAGGCCGTACCGGGCCAGTGTCATGGCGATATTCATGGCCACGCCGCCCGGCAGGCGCGTGATACGTCCCGGTACGTCGGAGCCTTGGCGCATGTGGCTGGGTGAGCGGCCAATCACGTCCCAGAGGACGGAGCCAATGCACAGGATATCAGGATCATGAGTCATGGGGTTGGTTATGATCGCAAATCGCGAGGCGGCGCAAGGCAGGAGATGCGGTCAAGTGCCAGGGCGTGAGAATGTCATACTTGCCCAGAGGGTTTCCCAGACAATGTTTGTGTCTTTGGTGCGCTCCTGCTCCGGGGGGCGCAGGATCACGGCGTTGAGCAAGTAGTCATGCCCCGGATTCAATGGCACCTCAACGATCCCGGAGGCATCGGTGCGCAAGTGGTGACGGGTGACCGTCCGGTCCGGCGCGCGTTCAAAGATGTCGACCTGTGTGTCGGCGCGTGGGGCATTGCGATAGAGCAGCTGCACGGGCAGGGTGGTGGCCTTTGTATCGGTGTAGGGGTTGGCAAGGGCGACCAGTTCAAACTCCATCCCCTTGTGGCTGTCTGCGCCCGCGCCGTTTCCGATCGCGACGAGCGACTTGACGAGCCGGGTGTAGCCTTCCTTGAATGGTGGGGCGGGCAGGGCGCGCGCATCATGAAGGGTGCGGGCATCCCCAAGGCCCTTTTCGGTGACAAAGGCGGCGAAAGTGTCCCAGTCCCGATAGGTCACGACGTTCTGGGTGGTTTCGTGCAAAATGATCATCAGGCCCGGTGTGGGCGCCGAAAGTGTCAGGGCCGGAACATCCCCCGCGCGCCCGGTGTTGGGGGTAATGGTGCCGTTCAGATGGTGTTCAGAGCGCAGCACGCGGCTGTCGAACCACGCAAATTCCGTGCCTTGGAAAGTCTGACCGTTCTTGAGGTCGGCAGAGAAAGTGACGCCGGGATCCACTTGAAAGATGTGTGGTTCGATCCAAAACTCGTGGCAGAGAGCGGGGCCGCTTGCTAGGAAGGCGATGCAACAGGCGAGCAACAGGCGGGGCAGGAGCATGAGAAAACCATTTGGTTGGACCCGGGTGAGGCTGCCTGTCGTGTTGGCTTTGTCAAGTCTGGTTTGGCTTTGGGCACAGCTTGCCAATGCCCATGAGGTTCTTCCGACGATTGCAGATCTGGAGGTTGCAAACGGCCAGGCGCAGTTGAGCCTGCGTATGAATGCAGAGGCTTTTGTGGCCGGGCTCAATCTGGATGAGATCACCGATACGGACGAAGTGACCGGGGGCAATGATTACGACGCGCTGCGGGCGCTATCGGTTGCCGACTTCGAGGCCCGTTTGCGCGCGGCCTTGCCGGATGTGCTGAAGGGGGTGACCCTTCGGGCTGGCGAATTGTCGGCGGTCTGGGAGGTTGTCGAGGTGCGGGTGGCACCGTTGGCGGATCTCGAACTTCCGCGCGCGACCGTCGTGGCACTGCGCACGGATGTTCCTTCGGGGACGCAGCAGGTGACGCTGGTCTGGCCCGAGGGGCATGGTGCGCTGGTGTTGCGGCAGGTCGGGGTAGAAGACCCCTATACCGGGTTTTTGAACGGGGGGGAGACCAGCCCGCCGATCTCGGTAATGGGGGGCGATGCCTTGTCGGGTTGGCAAAGCTTTCTTGCCTATGTGCCGGTGGGGTTCGATCATATCCTGCCCAAAGGGTTGGACCATATCCTGTTCGTATTAGGGCTGTTCTTCCTGTCATTGCATCTGCGTCCGCTGATCTGGCAGATCAGCGCCTTCACGCTCGCCCACACGGTGACGCTTGCGGCGGGCGCGCTTGGCTGGGTCAATGTGCCAAGCGCAATCGTCGAACCGCTGATCGCGGCCTCGATCAGCTTTGTGGCGATAGAAAACATCCTGAGCCGCGGGCTCAGCCCGTGGCGGCCGGTGGTTGTTTTTGGCTTTGGCCTGCTGCACGGGCTTGGGTTCGCCTCTGTGCTGGAAGAATTCGGGCTGCCTGAAGACACCTTCATCCCGGCCTTGTTGGGTTTCAACGTCGGTGTCGAGCTTGGGCAGTTGACCGTGATCGCGCTGGCCTTCTGCGCGGTCGGCTTCTGGTTCGGGAAAAAACCATGGTACCGGGCACGGATTGCCGTGCCCGCCTCGGCGGTGATTGCGCTTATTGGCGCGTGGTGGTTCGTGGAGCGCGTGTTTTTCTGAGGTGTCAGAACGCGGCCCGGAGAGCGCCGAGTGCGGCCACCGGATCGTCATGCCGCCAGATTTCCTCGCCAATGCCGAAAAAATCGGTGACGGGGGACAGGCGGGCAATGATGTCGCCGTCCAGCGCGCCTTCGGCGACGACGGGCACTTCGATCATCTGGGACCACCATTCGAACAGTTCGTGTTCGGCGCGGGTGCCGTCCCACAGCGGCGTTGCGCCGACCGGGCCGAAACTGATGTAGTCGCATCCCAGCTCGCCGGCGGTCATGCCGTCATGGCGCGACGCGCCGCAGAAGGCGCCGACGATGGCGTCATCCCCCAGATCCTTGCGGGTCTTGCGGACCGAGCGCGAACCGTCGGTCAGATGCACCCCGTCGAGACCCAGCCGTTCGGACAGCAGCACATGCTCAGAGATCACGATGGCCACGTCGCGGGCATGGGTCACTTCGCGCAGCGCATCCGCCGCGCGTGAGAGGCGGTCTTCGTCACGGGTGGCCAGCGCAAGGCGCACGCAGGCGATCTCGGTCGAGTCGAGCACCCGCGCCAACGCGTCGGGAAAACGGCTGAGTTCGATCTCGGGCGGGGTGATGAGATAGATCTGGGGCAGCTCGGTATCGGCCATCTTCGGGCTCCTTGAAAGGTCTTCGCGCCGCTATAGCGCGGATTCGCGGGCTTGGCTACTTGGCTGGCAGGCTGGTCACGAAATTCAGCGCCAAGGCCATGACTTGCCCGCGCCGTGTGTCGTCGGCCATCACGTCTTCATCCACATCGACCATCCCGCCCATCGGGCGCCCGGTAAAGGCCATTGGGCTTGCTCCCTCGATGGCGAGTGCGGCGGTATGGTTGTCCTTGCCCACCCGAAACATGCCGCCCCCCTTGTGCACACCACAGAGCATGTTGCCGTCGAGCATGAAGCAGAGCCCGCCGAACATTTTCTTTTCGGTCACGTTTTCGCGCTCGGCGAGGTCGTCGCGCAGGATGCTGGCAAGTCCTTCGTCATAGGCCATTGGTTGTGTCTCCTGTTTATACAGATGATTCTAGGCCTCCGGCGGGAGTATTTGTAGCAAAATGAAGGATGGGCGGGTTGTTTGTGGCGCGGACGGGCGGTATCAGCGGCCAGATTTTCGTGGAGAATGACATGCCGAGCGACACATCTCAGCCCGCCTTTGTTCTTGTGCGTCCCCAGATGGGGGAAAACATCGGTGGGGCGGCCCGTGCCATGTTGAATTTCGGGCTCGACCGGATGCGTGTGGTTGCGCCGCGCGATGGCTGGCCAAACGAACGGGCCGTGGCCATGGCCAGCGGCGCGGGGCGCCTTCTGGACGAGGCGATGTTGTGTGACACGACCGAGGAAGCGTTGCGTGACTGCCATTTTGTCTTTGCGACCACCGCGCGGGCGCGCGGATTGACCAAGCCGGTGGTGACACCGGAACGCGCCATGCAGATGGCGGCGGAAAAGATTGCCACTGGAGAGAAGGTCGCCGTGCTTTTCGGGCCGGAGCGGGCCGGGTTGGAAAACGAGGATATTGCGCGGGCAAGCGCGATCATCAACGTGCCGGTGAACCCGGAATATGCGTCGTTGAACCTTGCGCAATGCGTGTTGCTGACCGCCTATGAATGGCGCCGGGCCAGTGCAGAGATCGTGGCCGAACGGGTGGATATGGCCAAGACCGACTGGGCCAATGGCGCCGAGATGGAAGCCTTGCAGAGCCATTATGAAGATCGCCTGGAAGAGGCTGGGTTCTTTTTCCCACCAGAGAAGGCCGAAGGCATGAAGATCAACCTGCGCAACATGTGGAGCCGGATGCCGCTCACGCGGGCCGATGTGCAGATGTTGCATGGTGTCATGCGGCAGATGGTGCGTTGGAAAGACCGCGCGGATTAAACGCGTAAGGGGTGGTTGAAGGCGCGCCGGGTCGTGCCTAGTGTCGCTATCAAGTTCCGGGGAGATACCATGAGCCAGAAACGCAGTATTTTCGAAGAGGTCGGCAGCGAGGCGCCCAAGGAGGCCCCGAAGGCTGTTGGGGTGATCGACAAGGGCGCGCGTGGTGCGCGGCGTGGGATCCGGCTTTGGTTGATGGCGTTGTTTGCGCTGGTGGTGATCATGATCGCTGTGGGTGGGCTGACCCGTCTGACCGAGAGCGGCTTGTCCATCACCGAATGGCGCCCTGTGACCGGAGCCATTCCGCCGATGAACGCAGTGGATTGGCAGTCGGAATTCGACAAGTACAAGCAGATCGACCAGTGGCGGATCGAGAACCAGTGGATGACGCTGGCCGATTTCAAGACGATCTATTGGTGGGAATGGGGCCACCGTCAGTTGGGCCGGGTGATCGGCCTTGTCTGGGCGTTGGGGTTCCTCGGGTTTCTTGTCGCGCGCCAGATCCCGACGGGTTGGACCGGCCGGCTGTTCCTGATCGGGGCCTTGGGCGGCGTTCAGGGCGCCGTGGGCTGGTGGATGGTCGCATCAGGGGTAACCTCGGGAGAGGGTGTGACGACGGTCGCGAGTTATCGATTGGCAACACATCTCGGGCTGGCATTCGTTATCCTCGGGTTTATTGGCTGGTACATCCTTTTGCTGGGGCGGAGCGAACGGGATCTGATGCAGGCGCGACGCGGCAAGGAAGACAAGTTGTTTTCCATGTCTACGGGGCTCATGCACATGGGATTGATACAGATCCTATTGGGCGCGTTGGTGGCCGGGATTGATGCGGGGCGGTCCTATACGGATTGGCCGCTGATGGGCGGGCAGGTTTTCCCACCGGATGCCTTCATGATCGAGCCGGTTTGGCGCAACTTCTTTGAAAATCCGGGGTTGGTGCAGTTCATTCACCGGATCTGGGGTTATCTCTTCGTGATCTTTGCGGTTGTTGTCTGGCGGCGGAGCCGGGCGTCGGCCCATGCGGGAACCCAGTTCGCGTTCAATACGCTGGTGTCCGGAGTTGCGCTGCAACTCGTGATCGGGATCGCCACGGTGATCTATGCAGCCCCTGTCGAGATTGCGATCGTGCACCAGGTGATGGCAGTTCTGGTCTGGACCCTGATCCTCAAGGCGCGGTTCCTGGCGCATTACCCCGTTGCGACCTCTATTCGAAAAGGATGATCCATGTCTGCCTATGATGAGTTGATGGCATTCCAGCATCAGACCGAAGCGCTGGCGCAAGTGGCCGGGCGACTGGGCTGGGATCAGGAAACCATGATGCCCCGCGGGGCTTCCGAGCAGCGCGCCGAGGAAATGGCGGCGATGGAAGCCGTTCTGCATGCACGCCGGATGGACCCGAAAGTTGCCGATTGGCTGACTGCGATTGACGACGCCGCGCTGGACGTGGTTGGGCAGGCGCAGATGCGCCATATCCGCAAGAGCTTTGCCCGGACACGCAAGGTGCCCGGTGATCTGGCCGCCGAAATTGCCAAGGTGACAAGCCGGGCGCAGGGCCTATGGGCGCAGGCGCGGGCGGATGAGGACGTTGCCGCCTTTCTGCCGGTGCTGGACGAGGTGGTCCGTCTCAAGCGACTGGAGGGACAGGCGCTGGCGGATGGCGGTGATGTCTATGACGCCATGATCGACGATTACGAGCCGGACATGACGGCGGCGGAACTGGCTGCGATGTTTGATGCAATGCGGCCCCGTCTGGTGGCTTTGCGCGCAGCGGTTCTTGCCGCCGAAGCGCCCAGGGCACTTGAGGGGCATTTCCCGGCGGACAAGCAGATGAAGCTGACCCGGCAGCTGGCGCGCGCGTTTGGATATGACATGAGCCATGGACGCGTGGACAAGGCGGTGCACCCGTTCTCGTCGGGCTCTGGGTTGGATGTGCGGATCACCACGCGGACCAATGAGCTCGACCCGTTCAACTGTTTCTATTCGACGATCCATGAAGTTGGTCACGGGGCCTATGAGCAGGGGATCGACCGCGCCTATCTGCTGACTCCGCTGGGGCAGGGCGTGTCGATGGGTGTGCACGAGAGCCAGAGCCGGATTTATGAAAATCAGCTGGGCCGCAGCCGCGCCTTTACCGGGTGGCTATTCGGGCAGATGCGCGATGTTTTTGGCGAATTCGGCATCCCGGATGCGGAGGCATTTTACGGTACGGTGAACCGGGTCCACGACGGCTATATCCGAACCGAAGCGGACGAGGTACAATACAACCTGCACATCATGTTGCGTTTCGATCTTGAGCGGGCGCTGATGGCAGGGGATCTGTCGGTGGATGATCTGGAAGCCGCCTGGAACGATCGGTTCGCGGCGGATTTCGGCTATGCTGTGGACAAGCCAAGCAACGGCGTGTTGCAGGACGTTCATTGGTCGGTCGGGTTGTTTGGTTATTTCCCGACCTATTCGCTGGGCAATGTCTATGCGGGTTGTCTGCACGACACGTTGCGCCGGGCGGTGCCGGACCTGGATGCGCAATTGGCAACGGGAGATACGTCGGCGGCGACATGTTGGCTTCGGGAAAACCTGCAACGGCATGGCGGATTGCGGACACCGCGCGCAACGATTGAACATGCGAGCGGGATCGTGCCTTCGCCCGAGCCGTTGCTAAGCTATCTGGAAGAGAAGTTCAGCCGGATCTACGGGCTGTAGCGGGGTCTCATGGTGCGCCCTTGCGGGCGCGCAGGTTGGGCGCCCACGGCGTGGGGGGGCGCTGCCCCGTCGCGCGGCGCGGGACTCCCCGGGATATTTTTGGCAAAAGGAAAAACGGGTCTGCTAAGGTTGTCTTGGGAGGAGACCTCATGCAGCAGATCAGTCTGGAGAACCCGGTTTTTGCTACCTATGTGATCGCCTCTGCCATCATGGTGCTTAAGATCATGGGACAGGGGTGGATGACGGTATACCGGATGCTGAAAAGCGATTCCGGGTTGGCGAGTCCGGAGGATTTGCGTCAAACCCTCCTGAACAGGTCGCCGCGTCCTGAGCAGTTGGAGGTCAACGACTACGTGGATCGCTCGCGCCGGATGCATCGCAACGATCTTGAGAACATCCCCGGTTTCTGGATGGCGGGGTTTCTGTTTGTCATGGTGTCACCGCCACTGTGGCTGGCGCAGGTCTTGATGTACGGGTTCGTTGCAGCGCGGGCTGTGCATGCTGTGGGCTATGCCACCCGCCAGAACCATGAGTTCCGCGCGACTTTCTATACGATCGGGTCGCTGATCGTGATTTTCATGGCGCTCTATGTGCTGGGCGTGGTGATTTTCTGAATCTTTAGCGGGAGATGCAGACCATCGCCTTGCCGTCTGCGCGGGTCACAGTCAGTGACCCGTCGGGATTTTGTTCGACAATGCGTTCCGCTCCATAGCCGTCCGAGCTGAGGCGGCCGTTGGAGGTGATCTCGTACTCGGCTGCCACGGTCTTTCCACGAACAACCGCCGTGTAGCCCACGGTGGTGGCATCAGGCGAAATTTCTGAGACATGCCATTCCAAGGGGATTTGCCCCTGAACACAGTCGTAACTCTGGCCGCTAATCATGGTCAGCAGAACCGCGCCCGTAATTTCGTTGGCCATCACGGGAAAGGCACAGAAGCTCGCGCCGGTGAGGGCAAGGGAAAGGAGGCTGTGTTTCATGCGAGTACTCCAAAGAAAACAGGGGGCAGTGAATGCCCCCCGTCTTGTCAGCTTTCGTCTGACCCGTCGCCTTGACTTTCGTCATCTTCGGACTGTTCCGCGATCCATGCGACCGAGACGACTTCTTCGCCCTTACCGGTGTTGAACACCTTGACGCCCCCAGCGCTGCGCGAGCGGAAGGAAATGCCATCGACGGGCACCCGGATCGACTGGCCCTTGGAGGTGGCGAGCATGATCTGGTCGCCCATTTCCACGGGGAAGGAGGCGACGAGTTCGCCACCGCGCATGGCCTTGTCCATTGCGGCCACACCCTGACCGCCCCGTCCGCGCACGGGGTAGTCGTGGCTTGAGCTGAGCTTGCCCGCGCCACCGGAGGTGATCGTGAGGATCAGGTTCTCAGCGGCGGACATCTCGGCATAGTCGAATTCCACGGACCCGTCAGCGATGGTCTCCTCTTCGTCGACACCTTCGGCATCGTCCGTCAGACCCGCCATTGCGCGGCGCATCTTGAGATAGGCGGTGCGTTGCTCGGGTGTGTATTTCGAATGACGTATGATCGACATGGAGACGACCTCATCATCGCCCGCCAGCTTGATGCCGCGCACCCCAACAGAAGCGCGGCTGTTGAAAACGCGCACCTCAGTCGTCGGGAAGCGGATCGCGCGCCCCGAGCTGGTCACGAGCATGACATCGTCGTCTTCCGAACAGATGCGCGCATTGATCAGCTTGGTGGCTTCGTGTTCGCCCTCGAACTTCATCGCGATCTTGCCGTTGGATTTCACATTTGTGAAGTCTGACAGGCGGTTACGGCGCACAGTTCCAGCGGATGTTGCAAATACGATCTGAAGGTTCGCCCATTCGTCCTCGGGGACGTCCACAGGCATGATCGCCGCCACGGATACCCCCTGCGGGATCGGCAGAATGTTGACGATGGCTTTGCCCTTGGAGGTGCGTCCGCCCTGCGGCAGGCGCCATGTCTTGAGCTTATAAGCCATGCCGTCGGTCGTGAAGAACAGGAGCTGCGTGTGGGTATTAGCCACGAAGAGGGTCGTGACGACGTCCTCTTCCTTGGTCGCCATGCCCGACAGCCCCTTGCCGCCACGTTTCTGAGCGCGGAAATCGGCCAGCGGGGTGCGTTTGATATAGCCACCCGAGGTCACGGTCACGACCATGTCCTCGCGCTCGATCAAGTCCTCGTCTTCCATGTCGCCGGACCAGTCGACGATCTCGGTGCGGCGCGGCACGGCGAACTGGTCGCGCACTTCGCGAAGTTCGTCGGCAATCAGGCCCATGATGCGTTCGCGCGACCCGAGAATTTCGAGGTATTCCTTGATCTTGCCTGCCAGTTCCTCAAGCTCGTCGGTGACTTCCTTGACCCCAAGTTGGGTCAGGCGTTGAAGGCGCAGTTCCAGAATGGCGCGGGCCTGTGTTTCGGACAGGTTGTACGTACCATCGTCGTTCACTGGGTGCAGCGGATCATCAATCAGCTTGAGATATGGCACGATGTCGCCAGCTGGCCAGCGACGTTCCATCAGGCGCCGGCGCGCCTCGGCGGCGTCGGCAGACGACCGGATCGTGGCCACAACTTCGTCCACGTTCGACACGGCGACGGCCAGACCACAAAGGATGTGGCTGCGTTCACGGGCCTTGCGCAGGTCATGCGCGGTACGGCGCGCGACCACGTCTTCCCGGAAATCAATGAATGAGGTCAGGAACCGGCGGAGCGTCAGCTGTTCAGGCCGTCCGCCATTCAAGGCCAGCATGTTACAGCCGAAATGGGTTTGCATCGGCGTGAAGCGGAACAGTTGGTTCAGCACCACCTCGGCGGTCGCATCGCGCTTTAGCTCGACCACAACGCGCACACCATGACGGTCGGATTCGTCCTGAACATGAGCAATGCCTTCGATCCGCTTTTCGCGCGCGGCTTCGGCGATTTTTTCAATCATCGACGCCTTGTTCACCTGGTAAGGGATCTCGTCGATGACAATGGCGTAGCGGTCCTTGCGGATTTCTTCCACGCGGGTTTTCGAACGGATGATCACGCTGCCACGGCCTTCAAGATAGGCTTTGCGCGCGCCCGAACGACCCAGAAGGATCCCGCCGGTCGGGAAGTCGGGGCCCGGAACAAACTGGATCAGTTGTTCGCTGGTCAGGTCGGGATCATCGATCAGGGCAAGGGTTGCATCGACCACTTCGCCAAGGTTGTGCGGCGGAATGTTGGTTGCCATGCCGACGGCAATGCCACCCGCGCCGTTGACCAGCATGTTGGGAAAACGCGCCGGCAGCACGGTTGGCTCACGGTCCTTGCCATCATAGTTGTCTTGAAAATCGACGGTTTCTTTCTCGATGTCGGCCAGCATGAAGGCTGCCGGTTTGTCCATGCGGACCTCGGTATAGCGCATGGCAGCGGGGTTATCGCCATCCATCGAACCAAAGTTGCCCTGACCATCCAGAAGCGGCAGGGACATCGAGAAATCCTGAGCCATCCGCACAAGCGCATCATAGATCGCGCTGTCGCCGTGCGGGTGGTATTTACCCATGACGTCACCAACCGGGCGCGCCGACTTGCGGTAAGGCTTGTCGTGCGCGTTGTTAGTTTCATGCATGGCGTACAGGATACGCCGGTGCACGGGCTTCAACCCGTCGCGCAGATCGGGGATCGCGCGGCTGACGATCACGCTCATGGCGTAGTCGAGATAGGACGCGCGCATTTCCTCTTCGATCGTAACCGTCGGGCCGTCGTGCACCATCCGTTCGTGAATTGGATTTTCGTCTTCGTTTTCAGGGGTTTCCGGCGTGTCGCTCAAGTCCTGTGCTCGCTTCTTTGTGGCGGTCCATATGTTGTTGAGAAAACTATATCAGAGGCAGGATATGGGGTGCAATGGCACAAGTCCGAGAGTATTAGCACCGGTCGATGAATAGTGCTAATAGACTGTTTTTATTGAAAATTAAATCTTGTCGCGCCATCCTGTGTATACGAGCAAAAGGAGGCGCACAGAATGGAGATGTCCGAAACGGAAATGATGCTCAAAGGATATGGGCTGACCACGGCAGAGTTCTTTTATCACATGCCGGACCATATTCATGTTCTCAACAGTTATATCTGGCAGGAGTACGATCTTGCGCCGGACCATCCCAAGCTGTTTGAATTCATCGAATTCTGGCAGCGCGAGCTGGACGGTCCGCTGCATTCCGTCAGGTTCACGCACCGCAAGTTGGTGGCCGTCGGAGAATGGCGCAATGTTGTGGGTGAATTTCGAATACACTGACGCGCCGCTTTTCAGAAACCGCTTCCTATGCTCTGATGTTTGCGGAGATGGAGTGGGTGAAATAAATGTGGGAAAGACTTCTAGGTTGTGCCCTCGCGGTTGGTCTGTGCGGGCCCGGTCAGGCGGAAACCGCGTGGCAGAAGATCAAGAAGGGTGCCAAGGAAACCGGTGAGGCCATCGGCAAGGGCGCCGAAGCTGTGGGGAACACTGTTAGCGATGGCGCAGACGCCGTTGGGAAGACGCTCGATTCGACAGGGGAGCTGATTTCGAACGAGGAAACGCCCGAAGCCACCCGTGCACGGCTGGATGCGTCTTCCGAAAACATCATGGCGCGGTTGCTGACCGAGAATGCCAAGGCCAGGGCGCTTTATGAGCAAAGTGCCGGTTACGCGGTGTTCGATTCCCGGCGTGTCACCGTGTTTCCCGTGACAGCCGGGTACGGGCGGGGCGTCGCCGTTTCCCTACCCAAGGGCGAACGCACCTACATGAACATGAGCAGCGGCGGTGTAGGTGCGGCGATCGGGATCGGCGGATTCGTCAACCAGTTCGTGATCCTGTTCGAAACGCCGGCGGATTTCGAAGATTTCGTGGTCAACGGGTTAGATGCCAGCGCCGGGGGTGAAACAATGTCCGGCGAAGACCGCAGCGACGGGAATATCCGCTTTGTCGACGGGCGGTCGTTCTTTTTTCCCAGCAAGAAGGGGTGGCGTGTAGGGGCCACCGCCGAGGGGACGAAATATTGGCGCTCGCCTGAGCTTAACTGACTCGTGACGTGGCGTAGCGGCGGGAACGCGCGTTTGGGAGGCGGGTGCGGACGGCCTATGCTGTGACGACCAGCAACAGGGGAGCACGCCGCATGAAACGCATTCTGATAGACCAGGCCGAAATCAAGGCCACGACCATGGATGAAGTGGTTCGGACGTCATTGGAAAACGGGCAGGCGCGTTTGGCCCTGCGGCGGTTTGCGCTGACGGCGAACAACGTCACCTATGCGGCCACGGGTTTTGTGATCGGCTATTGGAAGTTCTTTCCGAGCGGTGTTGAAGGCAAAGGGTTGGTGCCCGTCTGGGGGTTTGCCGAGGTTGTGGAAAGCCGAACGGATTCAGTGACCGTGGGCGAACGTCTCTACGGCTTTTTCCCGTTGGCCGAGGAGTTGGTGATCACGCCCGAGGCGGTTGGGGGGGCTGTGATCGTGGATGCAGCCACGCATCGCGCCAACCTGCCGCCGGTCTATAACCGATACGTGCGCAGCCGGGAAAAATCTGCGCGGGACGAGGGGCTTCAGGCACTGTTGCAGCCCTTGCTGGCAACTTCATACTTGCTTTGCGACTGGTTGGAGGACAACGCGTTTTTTAATTCGGAACAGGTTGTTATCGGGAGTGCTTCATCCAAGACCGGGCTGGGTCTGTGCAAGTTTCTGGCCGAGTTGGCGCCACGCCCGGTAAAGATCGTTGGGCTGACATCGGAAGGCAACAAGGCTTTTGTCGAGGGGTTGGGCGCGTGTGACACAGTGCTGAGCTATGACGACATTGAACAGCTTGAACAGGTTCCGTCCGTTTATGTGGACATGGCCGGAAATGCCACGGTCAAGTCGCGTCTTCACACGCATCTGGACAACGTCTTGCGCCATTCCAGTGCTGTCGGGACCAGCCACTGGGACCAGTTCCAGCGGAAACAGGCGCTTGCCGGGCCGAAGCCAGAGTTCTTTTTTGCCCCGTCACAGATTGAAAAACGCCGTGCCGATTGGGGGCCGGGTGTGATCGAAGGCCGTATTTCCGACGCCTGGAAACGCATTGCCGAAGATGCAAGTTCATGGCTGGACCTGCGCGATCATTCTGGGTTGGACGCCGCGGCGGAAGTGTATGACGCCTTGGCGCGCGGCAAGGCCAATCCGCGTGACGGGCATGTCATTAGCCTTTGAGCCGGTCGTCAAGCCGAACAGGAGGCGCCGCCCAGCACGCAGAACTTGGCGCAATGCGGATGGTTGAGTTGCACCGAGCGCTCGGCGTCTTCCAGTGTGGCGCCTAGGTCGAATTGCGGATCGTAGGGCAACAGCGTGCAAGCAATCACCGAGGGTCCGTCCGCCCCTTTGTGCCGTACGACCATGCGAGAAGAAGCGCACATCACGTCATCAGGTGACTTATTGAGAATTCCCCAACAAGCTGTTGTGATTTCAGGAACTTCTACGGTTTCGTCCATCTCCGGAAACAGGACGGTCGTGGCCGGGTTGTTGGCGTCGATCGCGTATTTTTGCTCGGCATAGAGACGTGCATAGCCCTTTCGGGCTGCGCCATCGTCTTCCCCCCAGACCGTGCGCCCGGCGACAGTCATGCGGAACCCGTTGTCGCGTAGCCAGTTCATGCCCTCGATCGTGCGCGCGAAACTGCCTGCGCCGCGTTCCTTGTCATGCAGCTCTTCCGTCCAGTGATCAACGGAAACACGCAAAGTGAGCTTGTCCGCGAATGTGTCCCGCAATTCCAGAAGCCCAGCCCTGACCCGTTTGCGCATCATGGGCTGCATGGCATTGGTCAGGATCAGAACGTCATACCCCCGTTCAAGCGCGCGACGCGTCATCTCGATCATTTCGGGATTCATGAAGGGTTCGCCGCCGGTAAACCCGATCTCACGCACTTTCCAGCCGCGCGTATCGAGCTGATCGAGATAATCGGTCACCTCGTCGGCTGTCAGGTACACTAGCGCGTCATTCGTGGGAGAACTCAAAATATAGCAGTTCTCACATTCGATATTGCACAGGGTCCCGGTGTTGAACCAAAGCGTTTCCGGGTTGGACAGCGCAACTTGCGCACGGGTATCACCATCCGCCGTTACGAAGGGATCCAGAAATTTTGCGGTATTCGCCTGATCTTTCATGGGTTTGTCTTTCCACTGCGTTATGGTTTCCTATCCAATTCGTGGTTGCAGGAAAACTGCTTTGACGGACCCTGACAGAGTTGTGATGCCCGGTTGCGGTGATAAGATCGAAATGATAGAGCGTTTGTTAGCGCTAACGAAATCCGGTCCTTGCTGGGCCGCAAAATAGGGCGGGGCCATGGCATCGCGTATCATCCCGGTCGACACGTTCGATCTGGTCGTGTTTGGAGGTACGGGCGATCTTGCCCAGCGCAAGATCCTGCCCGCCCTGTTCAAGAGGTTTTGCGCCGGGCAGATGCCCCGGGGATCGCGCCTGATCGGCGCTGCGCGCACAACGATGGACGCGGCGGCCTATCGCGATTTCGTGCGCGGGGCGTTGTCGGAATTCGGCGGAGAGGCTGCGCTCGACCGATCCGCGGTCGATGCGTTCTGCGAAAAACTGACCTATGTTGCGATAGATGCCCGCGGGGATCAGGGCTGGGACACACTGTCGGGCATGATGGTGCCCGACCGGGTGTGTGCCTTTTACTACTCGGTTGGGCCGGGCCTGTTTTCGGATTTGTCACAGCGGCTGCACCGGCATGGGTTGGTGCATGCCAACACTCGGATCGTGGTAGAAAAACCATTTGGCCACGATCTGGATTCGGCACGTGCGCTCAACCGTGAGCTGTCGCAGCATTTCGAGGAAAGCCAGATCTACCGGATCGACCATTACCTTGGCAAGGAAACCGTGCAAAACCTGATGGTTGTACGATTCGGCAACATGCTTTTCGAACCGCTTTGGAATGCCCAGTATATCGACCATGTCCAGATCACAGTGGCCGAAACCGTTGGGGTACGCGGACGTGGAGAGTATTATGAAAACGCCGGCGCCATGCGGGACATGATGCAGAACCACCTGATGCAGCTGTTGTGTCTGACGGCGATGGAGCCGCCCGCGATGTTCGAGCCGGACGCGGTGCGCGACGAGAAACTCAAGGTGATCCGCGCGCTTGACGTGGTGCAGCCACACCATATCGTGCGTGGTCAGTACACGGCAGCGGACGGGCATTCCAGCTATCGCGAGGACGTGGACAACCCGCGGTCGAAAACCGAAAGCTTCATCGCGCTGAAATGCCATCTGAACAATTGGCGATGGGCGGGAACGCCATTTTACCTTCGTACCGGAAAAAGGTTAAAGGAGCGTGACAGCGAGATCACGGTGGTGTTCAAGGACACGCCGCATTCGATTTTTGGACCCGAGGCCGGACGCCATCGCAACGAGTTGACCATTCAGCTGCAGCCCGATGAGGGAATCACCCTTGGTGTCACCATCAAGGAGCCGGGGCCGGGCGGCATGCGGTTGATCGATGTGCCTTTGGACATGAGTTTCGCCGAGGCGCTGGGGCCGGATGCGGATTCGCCTGATGCCTATGAACGGCTGATCATGGACGTGATCCGAGGCAACCAGACCCTGTTCATGCGCAACGATGAGGTCGAGGCGGCCTGGGCCTGGACCGATCCGATCATTCGCGGCTGGGAAGCGCGTGGCGACGCCCCCAAGCCATATGATTCATTTTCCGCCGGACCGGACGATGCAGCCATGTTGATGCGACGGGACGGGCGCGAATGGAGAGGTATGAAGCATTGATCTTCAAGGAATATCCCGATTTCGACATGCTGGTTATGGATGTGGCCAGCGCGCTTGCCAACGATCTGAGCGAAGCACTGCATCACGAGGACAGGGTGCTGTTCGCGGTCCCCGGCGGAACGACGCCGGGTCCGGTATTCGATGCGCTGAGCGTGGCGGATCTGGATTGGGAGAGGGTGGATATTTGCCCGACGGATGAGCGATGGGTGCCGGAAATCAATCCGCGATCCAATGCCCGGTTGATCAAGGAGCGATTGCTGGTCAACCGCGCGATGGCGGCGCGGTTCCTGCCGCTTTATGCATCAGCCCTGCAGCCCGAAGACGTGTTGGCGGAGCTGGAGGCCATGATTGCCCCAAAGCTGCCCCTTGCGGTGGCGCTTTTGGGAATGGGTGCGGACATGCACACGGCGTCTTTGTTTCCCAAGGCACAGGGGCTTGAAAAAGCTTTGTCCGAGAATGCACCGATCCTCGTGCCGGTGCGGCGCGAGGACCTGCCTGAGACGCGCGTAACTCTGTCCGCGCGTGTGCTCGACGGAGCGATGCGAAAACACCTGTTGATACAGGGTGAGGACAAGCGCATAGCGCTTGAAAAGGCGCGCAAGCTGCGCGCCAAGGAGGCGCCGATACAATCCGTTCTGGATGGTGCAAATGTTCACTGGACGGTGTGATCCCATGTGGAAAGCGTTTGAGGATCTGCGCGCCGGCGCTGTGGAAACAAGGATAAGCGACCTGTTTGGACTCAATCCGAACAGAGCGGCGGATTTCACGGTGTGTTCTGATGGTCTTTGGTTCGACTATTCCAAAACCACGATTGACGGGCCCGCGCGGGCGAGTTTGATCGCTGTAGCGCAAGAGGCGGGTGTTGCGGCGTGTCGGGATGCCATGTTCCGTGGTGAAAGGATCAACAAAACCGAAGACCGTGCAGTGTTGCACACAGCGCTGCGCCGACGGGACGATGAACCGGTCCTTGTCGAAGGGGTGGATGTGTTGACCGAGGTCTCGGACACCCGCGCGCGAATGGCAACGTTTTGCCGCGCCGTGCGGGATGGGAGCTTTCCCGGCCACGGCATGCGTATCACCGACGTTGTCAATATCGGCATCGGGGGGTCCGACCTTGGCCCGCTGATGGCCGTGATGGCGCTTGCGCCGTATCATGAAGGGCCGCGTTGCCATTTCATTTCGAACGTAGATGGGGCCGACCTGACGGATACGCTTGCACCGCTGGACCCCGAAACGACGCTATTCATCGTGGCATCCAAGACTTTCACCACGCAGGAAACCATGCTGAACGCCCGATCGGCGCTGCAATGGGCCGGTGGGGACAAGGCATTGCAGCGGTTTGTCGCCATCTCCACGGCGGTCGACAAGTGCCAGGAGTTTGGCATTCCCGAAGAGCGGGTTTTTGGATTTGGCGATTGGGTTGGTGGGCGGTTTTCGGTTTGGGGACCGATCGGGCTGTCACTGATGCTCGCTATTGGTCCCGCCGCCTTTGATGGGTTTCTCGATGGCGGGCAGGCCATGGATCGGCATTTCCAAACGGCGCCATTCGAGGAGAACATGCCGGTTCTTCTTGCCCTTGTCGGATTATGGAACCAACAGGTTTGCGGGTACCCTACGCGTGCGGTTTTGCCTTATGAACAAAGGCTTGCGCGACTTCCAGCCTATCTGCAGCAGCTCGAGATGGAGTCCAACGGCAAGCGTGTTGCCATGAATGGCGAGACTCTTCCGGGTGTTGCCGGACCGATTGTCTGGGGCGAACCGGGTACCAACGGGCAACACGCCTTTTATCAGCTCATTCATCAGGGCCAGCAGGTGGTGCCGTGCGAATTCCTTGTCGGCGCGCAGGGGCATGAACCTGCATTGGCCGAACATCACCGCGCGCTTGTCGCCAATTGCCTTGCCCAGTCCGAGGCGCTTCTGAAGGGGCGCAGCGAAGCGGAAGCCCGCGCGCAGTTGGCGGCGCAAGGCGTGTCAGGACCGGAGCTTGAGAGATTGGCCAAACACAAAGTCTTTCCGGGCAACCGCCCGTCGACAACCTTGGTCTATCCCAAGCTAACCCCTTATGTTCTTGGGCAAATCATCGCCTTGTATGAACATCGCGTATTTGTTGAAGGGGTGATCTACGGGATCAATTCCTTTGACCAGTGGGGGGTGGAACTGGGCAAGGAACTAGCCGGGGGGCTTGTTCCGGCGATGGCGGGCATGGCACCGCCGGAAGGCACGAGTGCGTCAACGCGCGCTCTTCTGGCGCATGTTCTGAGCTTTGTGCATTGAGCATGACCAAACCGCACCCGTTCGGTGATGTGGCAATCCGAATTTGAGGAGGGGTGGAGCGGGTGAAGGGAATCGAACCCTCGTATGCAGCTTGGGAAGCTGCCGTTCTACCATTGAACTACACCCGCAGCGACGCTTTAGGTAAATGAGCCGCGCGCGGGGGTCAAGCAGGGAAAATGCGCGCTTTCCAGATTTGGGTGCGAATCGAAGGTTAACACACTGAAAAAAGGCGAAAATGGCGGTTCGGTATCGCGTCGGTTTTACGTCGGTATTACGTCGGTATCGGATCGGCGAAATCCCGGCGTTACCGCGGCGCGCGGTGGAGAAAGGCGGCGTCAACGCTTGCGCGAGAGGCCGCCTGTTTGTCACCCTGATCTGGTCGAGGTGGCGCGTGTCAGCCACGCCGACGGCGTCGACGTCCGCCGCCTGCGGCCTCGCCGCTGCCGCCGGTGTTGAAGCTTGGCTCGGGGAGGGTCAAGACGCTGCGCAGTACGGGGTAGGGTTCGACCGCATTGGGCATGGCCGACGCGTTGACAAAATGCTCCTGGAAGCGCGGCTCGACGGCGGTTTCGACTTTTTCGATCTTGCGCACGAGGGTTTCGATCTGCGTGCGCGCTGCGCGGTTCAAAAGCGCGATACGCGCGCCGGTGCCAGCGGCGTTGCCCGCAGAGGTGACCTTGTCGAGCGGGCAATCGGGGATCATGCCCAGAACCATCGCGTGTTTGGCCGAGATATGCGCGCCAAAGGCCCCGGCAAGAACCACGCGATCCACGGTATCCACGCCGCGCTTGTCCATCAGCAGGCGTGCTCCCGAATAGAGCGCGGCCTTGGCCATCTGGATCGCACGAATATCGCCGTTGGTGATGGTGATCGGGCCGTGATCGGCGTCGCCGTCCCACAGGCGATAGGAATGGGTGCGCCCGTCCGCGAAACAGCGCGACGTGCCGGTTTGCTCTGCCGAGCCGATCAGGCCGCTGGCATCGACAATCCCGGCCATGCGCATTTCGGCAATGACCTCGATAATGCCCGAGCCACAGATGCCGGTCACACCGGTGGCGCCAATGGCCGCGTCAAACCCGTCTTCGTCGGACCAGAGATCGACGCCGATGACGCGGAAGCGGGGTTCCTTGGTGACGGGATCGATTTCCACGCGCTCGATGGCGCCGGGGGCGGCGCGCTGTCCGGCGCTTATCTGGGCGCCTTCAAAGGCGGGACCGGTCGGCGAGGAACAGGCCTGAACCCCGTTGCGGTCGCCCAGTAGGATTTCGGCGTTGGTGCCGACATCGACCACGAGGACGAGGTCTTCGGACCTGTCGGGGGCTTCGGAGAGCGCGACGCCCGCGGCATCTGCACCAACATGCCCCGCGATACAGGGCAGGATATAGGCGCGGGTGCCGGGGGCGATGTCGAGACCGATGTCTGTGGCGTTCAGCGACAGCGCATCCGAGGTGGCCAGTGCGAAGGGGGCCTGTCCGAGTTCGAACGGGTCGATGCCAAGGAACAGGTGGTGCATGACCGGGTTCATCACAAAGACCGCGTCCAGAATCTGGGATTTGTCGGCCCCGGCCTCGGACGCGATGTCGGTCACAAGCTGGTTCAGACCGGCGCGCACGGCCCCGGTCATCTCATGGTCGCCGCCCTTGTTCATCATCGCATAGGATACCCGGCTCATCAGGTCTTCGCCAAAGCGGATTTGCGGGTTCATCAACCCAGATGAGGCCACGACCTCGCCGGTGGAGAGGTTACAGAGGTGCCCCGCGATGGTGGTCGAACCAAGATCCACGGCCAGACCGTAGACCGGGCCGTCGAAATAACCCGGCCAGAGGGCGATCACACGCGGCGTCGCGCCGTCGCGACCGCGGTGAATGGCGGCGGTCACGGTCCAGTTGCCCTTGCGCAGGATCGGCTGTAGCGGGCGCAGAAGGTGGGTGTCGAGTTCGATATTGTTTTCGCCCGTGGCGACGCGCAGCGCCTGCAACAGGCGCTCAAGATCGCCCGAGGGTTTGTGCATGTCCGGTTCAACCACCTCGACATAGGTCAGGTGCACGGTGGGATCGAGAGTGATCTCGCGGACCTCGGCGCGTTTGCGCACCACTTGCTTGTGAACCTGGCTTTCGGGGGGGACGTCGATCACGACATCGCCCTGAACCGTCGCCTGACACCCGAGACGCCGCCCCTTGGGCAGGCCGCGTTTCTGGTCATAGCGTTCTTCCACGGCGTTCCACTCGGAAAGCGCGGTGTCGTGTACCGTCACCCCGTGTTTGGGAAATTCGCCATAGGACGGCGTGATCTGGCATTTCGAGCAGATGCCACGGCCACCACAGACCGAGTCCAGATCGACGCCAAGCTGACGGGCGGCGGTGAGGATCGGGGTGCCAACCGGGAAATGCCCACGCTTGCCCGAAGGCGTGAAGATCACGAGGGGATCACTGCTCATGGAACGGTCCTTGGATAGGTGGTTTCTGTTCGCGTGTTTCGACCATATCTGGCGCGGGCATTAAGGAAAGGCAAGGCGCGGCACAGTTTGCTCTGGAAGCGGCATCTGACCCGCCAATCCCGCGATTTTGCGCCCAGATGCCCCGATGCGCGCTGGCAAGGGGCGATTTAGGGGTTTTCCACAAGGCACACCCATGTAATAGGGAGGCGTCAAACGAGGTTCCCCCAAGGAGATGTGTGATGGAGATTCGTGAGGCGCTTACTTTCGATGATGTTCTGCTGGTTCCGGCCGCTTCGGCGGTGCTGCCGTCTACGGCGGATACGCGCACTCATGTGACAAAATCCATCGCGTTGAACATCCCGCTTCTGAGCTCGGCCATGGACACTGTCACCGAGAGCCGCATGGCGATTGCCATGGCACAGGCCGGGGGCATGGGGGTCATTCACAAGAACCTTGATGTCGAGGCCCAGGCCCGCGAAGTGCGCCGGGTGAAGCGGTTTGAATCCGGGATTGTTTACAACCCCGTCACGCTGCGCGCGGATCAGACGCTGGCCGACGCCAAGGCGCTGATCGAGCGGTACAACTTCACGGGGTTCCCGGTGGTGGATGACAAGGGTCATGTGGTCGGCATCGTGACCAACCGTGACATGCGCTTTGCCAGCTCGGATGACACGCCGGTGCACGCGATGATGACCAGCAATGACCTCGCGATGCTGGCGGAACCGGCGGATCTTGAAGAAGCCAAGAGCCTGATGCGGGCGCGCCGGATCGAAAAGCTGCTTGTGCATAACGGCAAGGGCAAGCTGACCGGGCTTTTGACCCTCAAGGATACGGAACAGGCCGTTCTGAACCCGACCGCCTGCAAAGACGATCTGGGCCGGTTGCGGGTGGCTGCGGCGAGTTCGGTTGGGGATTCGGGCTTTGAGCGCTCAGAGGCGCTGATCGATGCGGGCGTGGATATCGTGGTGGTGGACACGGCGCACGGCCATTCCGAAGGCGTGATCGAAGCCGTCAAGCGCATCAAGGCGCAGTCCAACCAGGTGCAGGTGATCGCGGGCAACGTGGCCACCAGCGAGGCGACCAAGGCGTTGATTGATGCCGGGGCCGATGCGGTCAAGGTGGGGATCGGGCCGGGTTCGATCTGTACGACGCGCATGGTGGCTGGTGTTGGTGTGCCGCAACTCACCGCGATCAGCGATTGTGCCAAGGCGGCCGGGGATGTGCCGGTGATCGCCGATGGCGGGATCAAGTTCTCGGGCGATTTTGCCAAGGCCATTGCCGCGGGCGCAAGCTGTGCCATGGTGGGTTCGATGATCGCAGGCACCGATGAAAGCCCCGGAGAAGTTATTCTTTATCAAGGCCGTAGCTTTAAGAGCTACCGTGGCATGGGCTCGCTTGGGGCGATGGCGCGTGGCTCGGCGGATCGCTATTTCCAGAAGGACGCGGCCAGCGACAAGCTTGTGCCGGAAGGGATCGAGGGGCAGGTGCCCTATAAGGGGCCAGCAGGCACGGTGATCCACCAGCTTGTCGGGGGCTTGCGCGCCGCGATGGGGTACACCGGCAACGCGACGGTGGCAGACATGCGCAGGAATTGCCAGTTCGTGAAGATCACGGGGGCGGGGCTCAAGGAAAGCCACGTGCATGACGTGCAGATCACCCGCGAGAGCCCGAACTACCGGATCGGCTGATGTGATGACACCGGCGGCGCGGGTTCAGACGGCGATTGAGCTTCTGGACGACATTCTCGCAGGGACTCCGGCGGAAAAGGCCCTGACAGGCTGGGCGCGGCGGAGCCGGTTTGCTGGGTCGAAGGACCGCGCGGCGGTGCGCGATCATGTCTTTGACGCGCTGCGCCGCCGCAACTCTGCCGCAGCGCAGGGCGGCAGCCTGACGGGGCGCGGGCTGATGATCGGGGTTCTGCGTCAGGATGGCGTGGACGTCCCGACGATTTTTACCGGACAGACCTATGCGCCCGCCGTGCTGAGTGATGGCGAAGCGTCTGATAATGTTGGTGAATATTCCGAAGATGTGCCGGAGTGGATTCTGCCTTTCATGAGATCTGGCCTTGGATCGTCGTTTGAAACCAGCCTTGACCATTTGCGTCGGCGCGCGCCGGTGGCGCTTCGCGTGAACCTGCGCAAAGGAAGCGTGGCGTCGGCCCGTCGGAAATTGCAGGACGAACGTATTGAGACCCGAGGCAGCGATCTTGCAGCGACGGCCCTGATCGTGGAAAGCGGCGCGCGCAAGGTCGCGCAGAGCGCTGCCTATCGCGACGGTCTTGTGGAATTGCAGGATGCGTCGAGCCAAGCGGCCGTTGCCGCGCTGCCGCTCGAAAATGATATGCGCGTTCTGGACTATTGCGCCGGGGGCGGGGGCAAGGTTCTGGCCATGGCGGGACGGGCAAAGGCGCGGTTTTTTGCCCATGATGCTGATCCCGGGCGTATGCGCGATCTGCCTGCACGCGCAGCCAGGGCGGGCGTGACTGTGACGCAAACCGAGGCGCCCGCAGGACAGGCGCCCTATGATCTTGTGCTGTGTGATGTGCCCTGTTCAGGCAGCGGAACATGGCGCCGTACGCCGGATGCGAAATGGCGGTTTCAACCGGCGGACCTTGACCGTCTTGTCGGTATCCAGGCCGGCATTCTGGACACAGCGTCTGAATTTGTCGCCAAGGGTGGTGTGCTTGCCTATGCCACCTGTTCGGTGCTGCCACAGGAAAACAGGGATCAGATCGCGGATTTCCTGAGCAGACATGAAGATTGGCGCTGTGAGACGCAAACGCAATTGCCGGTAAGCCGGGATGGCGACGGGTTCTTCTTTGCGGTGTTGACGCGAAATACCTGACTCGGTATTCAACCTTTGGTAGTTCTTCCAGTTGTTAAGGTGCTGTTAAGCAACCTTTGCGACCCTGCGCTACAAACAAGGGTGTAGAAGGACACGGGTTCACAGGTGTCTCGATCAGTTTCAGAACAGGTGATCGGCGCCACGGATGGGATGTGGCGCATTTCCGGCGCGTTGATCGCGACCGGTCTCGGGGCGCTGGCCATGGCCGCGATCCTAGGGCAGGGTTCTGCACGCGATGTATTCCTTCTTGTGGGCAGTGTGCTTGGCTTTCTACTAATTGGGACCGCCGGTGCACGAGGATGGGCACGATGGCGCAGGGCGCGCGACGTCGCATCGTTTCGTACGATGATGCTGCACGACCCCGAAGCGCGTTGGCTTAGCACCGCATCGGGGGACATTCTTCATGCAAACCCAAAGGCCATCACCCTCTTCGGAACGTTGCCGGATGTGCCCAATATGCGCCTGTTGTTCGATCAACTGCTTGCCGGCCGCGGTGATGTCGTGTCCGAGTTGCTTCAAGACAACTGTATACATGAGTTTACAGAGCGGGAATTTGATCTTCAAAACAATATTCTACGGGTAACAGTCCACCCGATTGAGCGCGCTTTGTTTTGCTGGTCGATGACGACAGAGAAATTTCGGAGCGATCATGGCGGTGAAGGCGAGCTGGCTCAGGTGCCAGCGTTGAGCGTGAAAGCCTCCGGTGACATCCTGTTCATGAACAAGGCGGCGCGGGCGCTTCTGGGTGAGGAAAAGACGCATGTCTCGCAGGTGCTGAGGGACGCGTTAATCGATCAGGCGGATACGCGGACGGTCATGACGGCTGGCGGAGAAAGGCAATGTCTGGTCGGGGCATTCGATCAGGTCGAGGGGCGGCGCGCAATCTATCTTCTGCCGACCGAAGTGCCGACCGTGCAAAAAGGCGTGATCCAGTTCGATGAATTGCCGGTGGCCTTGCTCAAAGTGCGCAGGGACGGGCGGGTCGAAATGGCCAACCGGGCCGCGCGCCGCTTGATCCATATGGAAATAGGTTCGGAGACCAACGTTGGCGATCTCATGGAGGGTTTGGGGCGGTCGATCCGGGATTGGCTGAACGAAGCTGCAACCGGGCACGGTTCGAATCATTCAGAGTTCCTGCGCCTGAAGCGGAGTGACCGGGAGGTTTTCGTGCAGGTGGGCCTGAATCGTGTCATTGAGGGTGATACCAGTTCGCTGATTGCGGTGTTGAGTGACGCGACCGAACTCAAGACCCTTGAAGCGCAATTCGTGCAAAGCCAGAAGATGCAGGCCATCGGCCAGCTAGCGGGCGGCGTGGCGCATGACTTCAACAATCTTTTGACTGCAATATCAGGGCATTGCGACCTGTTGTTGTTGCGACACGATCAAGGAGATCCCGATTTTGGCGATCTCGTGCAGATCAACCAGAATGCCAACCGCGCCGCGGCCTTGGTGGGGCAGCTTCTGGCGTTTTCGCGCAAACAGAACCTGCGGCCCGAGGTTCTCGACCTGCGCAATACACTGTCGGACCTGACGCATCTACTTAACCGTTTGGTGGGGGAGCGGGTCAGTCTCATTCTCTCCAATGATCCGGAACTGCCCACGATCCGCGCCGACAAGCGGCAGCTCGAACAGGTGTTGATGAACCTCGTTGTGAACGCCCGCGACGCCATGCCTGGCGGGGGCGAGATCCGTATCCTGACCGAGAAACTTGTCCTTTCCACGCCGCTGGAGCGGGATCGCGTGACGGTGCCCAAGGGGGAGTATGTCAGCGTCAAGGTTGCGGATGACGGAACAGGAATCGCGCCTGACAAACTGCAGAAAGTGTTTGAACCCTTTTACACGACCAAGCGCACCGGTGAGGGCACAGGGCTGGGGCTCTCCACGGCCTATGGCATCGTGAAGCAGACGGGCGGGTATATCTTTGTCGATAGCACGATCGGGATCGGCACGATCTTTACGCTGTTGTTTCCAATTCATGAATTCAGCGGTTCAGAAGTTGCGGCACCACAGGCCGAGCGCCTCGAACCCAACGCATATTCAGCCCAGAAGGACGGCGTCGTTCTGTTGGTGGAAGACGAGGCACCCGTGCGCTCGTTTGCGTCTCGCGCCCTGCGGCTGCGGGGCTTTACCGTTCTGGAGGCCGGTTCCGGGGAAGAGGCGCTGGACCTGCTGAAAAACGAGGCGCCGGTCGTTGATCTTTTTGTGACGGATGTGATCATGCCGGGGCTGGACGGGCCTGGCTGGGTGCGCCAGGCGCGCCGTGATTATCCGCAGACGCCGGTGATTTTTGTGTCGGGTTATGCTGAGGACAGCTTCTCTGACGATCAGTCGCAGATAGAGAACTCGAGCTTCCTTCCAAAACCGTTTTCCCTGTCCGATCTCACAAAAGCGGTTCAGGAGCAGGTGGGATTGGCTCAGGAGACGCTTTCATAAAGCTCAAACTCGCTCTGGAATTTGCGTCGGAACCGCGCCTCGGTTTCGGGAGACAGGTCAAGATCGGCACGTGGCGAGATATTGTGGCGCTCGATTTGAACTGGGTGGCCAAGCCGGTCTTCCAGAAAGGCCAGCAGTCGTGGTTGATTCTCATATCGGAAAAGGTGGTCCACGCGCAGACCGTTGGGGCGCGGTTCAAGGAATTTCGATTGCCGGCCTACATTGGCATGTGGCGGCTGATCACCCCGCATGTAGTCCTGTACAAATGCATCAAAGCTGATGCCGTGCGTGGAATTGGGCCTCCCTTTCATGAAATCACGCTGCCGATAACGATACCAACTCGACAACCAGCTGATCGGTTCGCGCACAACAGCCATGGTTTCAAGGTCGGTCGTGTTACAGGCCCGTTCGAACATGGGGCGGAAAAACCGGTTGTAGCGGTAGAGCGGCGCGTGCTTGAGCTCGGGCGGGTTGGACACCACAATGTCGGCGAATGGCGCCAGCGCCGCCTCAATTGCGGTTGTCCCGGTCTTGGGCACCGATAGGAACACCAGCTTTTTGTTCCAGAACACAAGCATTTGCACGGCCTCATACACAGGTTTTGTCAGTTATTCTTGAGGCATAAACTACTCCTTAACACTTCGAGGCAAAAGCTGTTTGGGTAAAATTCTATTGAAATGTTCTCTTTTTGATCTCATAAGGATTGAGAACAAGAGGTGAACGCAGGCAATGATTGCCGCCCGTCGACGGGTGTGGAATAAGGAAGCAAGCAAATGGCAACGGCAGATCTATTAACGATGAGCAGCAAATCTTCCACGGATAAACAAAAGGCGCTGGACAGCGCACTGGCCCAGATCGAACGGCAGTTCGGCAAGGGGTCGATCATGAAACTGGGCGCGGACAATCCGATCCAGGAGATCGAGGCGACCTCGACCGGATCGCTGAGCCTTGACATCGCGCTGGGTATTGGCGGCCTGCCCAAGGGGCGGATCATCGAGATTTACGGGCCGGAAAGCTCGGGCAAGACCACGCTGACGTTGCACTGTATTGCCGAGGAGCAGAAGAAGGGCGGCGTTTGCGCCTTTGTCGACGCGGAACACGCGCTGGACCCGCAATATGCCAAGCGGCTGGGTGTGAACCTGGACGAGTTGCTGATTTCGCAGCCCGACACTGGCGAACAGGCGCTTGAGATCACTGACACGCTGGTGCGGTCAGGGGCGGTGAACATGGTGGTGGTCGATTCGGTTGCCGCGCTCACCCCCAAATCGGAACTGGAAGGTGACATGGGCGATAGCAGTGTCGGCGTGCAGGCCCGACTGATGAGCCAGGCCATGCGCAAGCTGACCGGATCGATCGCGCGCTCCAACTGCATGGTGATCTTCATCAACCAGATCCGCATGAAGATCGGCGTGATGTTTGGCTCACCGGAAACCACGACCGGGGGCAATGCTCTCAAGTTCTATAGCTCGGTGCGCCTTGATATCCGCCGGATCGGCTCGATCAAGGACCGGGACGAGATCGTGGGCAACCAGACCCGTGTCAAGGTGGTCAAGAACAAGGTGGCGCCGCCGTTCAAACAGGTCGAGTTCGACATCATGTATGGTGATGGCATTTCGAAGACCGGCGAGCTTCTGGATCTTGGTGTGAAGGCGGGTATCGTGGCCAAATCCGGATCCTGGTTCAGCTATGGGGATGAGCGGATCGGTCAGGGGCGAGAAAATGCCAAGACCTTCCTCAAGGAAAACAACCGAGTGGCGCTTGAGATCGAAGACAAGATCCGTGCGGCGCACGGTCTTGATTTCGACATGCCGCCGGGAAGCGCCGAGGATGACGACGCGCTTCTGGAAGGCTGACGGCCTGTGTCGCATGTGACGCTAGACGAATTGATGCGGGCATTGCCCGAGGTGATGGCCGCTCTGAAAGACGGGGCGGCCATTGACATGTTGTGTCTGCGCCCTGCACGGAACCAGCGCAGGTTCGTGGATGAAATGACCCTGACCCGTGCGGAGGGTATTCCGGGCGAACGCTGGAAATCCGAACCTTGGCTGCGCACAGACGACGGCGCGCCGCATCCCGGTATTCAGGTCTCGATCCTGCCACGTCGGGTGCTGGACCTTGTCTGGCGCGATCGGGAAAATGTTCTGCATCCCGGAGACACGTTTGTCGCGGATATGGACATGTCACTGGAGAACCTGCCCGTCGGACAGTTGCTCGACGTCGGGACGGCGGTGCTCCGGGTTTCGGACGTGTTCAATGACGGATGCGTCAAGTGGAAGGCACGCTATGGCGCGGCGGCCAAGGACTGGATTACAGCGCCGGGGCACCCCGCGCTGCGCTTGCGTGGCATATTGTGCAGTATCGAGCAGGACGGGGTGATCCGGACGGGCGATATCCTGAAAAAGCGCGAGGCGGATTGAGCCAGCGGGACGCGCGCGCGCTTTGACATGTGGACAGGCGCGGGCAGGGGCATTAAACCCGCACGCACACGAATTCCTTCCGCGAGAGATCCCGAGAACATGCCCATCCTGAACGACATCCGGTCGACCTTTCTGAACTACTTTGCCAAACAGGGCCACGAGGTGGTGCAATCCTCTCCGCTCGTGCCGCGCAATGACCCGACGCTCATGTTCACCAACTCTGGCATGGTTCAGTTCAAGAACCTGTTTACCGGGGTCGAACACCGCGATTACAAGCGCGCCACGACCAGCCAGAAATGCGTGCGCGCCGGGGGCAAGCATAACGACCTCGACAACGTGGGTTACACGGCGCGCCACCACACGTTTTTCGAGATGCTCGGCAACTTTTCCTTTGGTGACTACTTCAAGGATGACGCGATCCCCTTTGCGTGGGAATTGATCACCAAGGATTTCGGCATCGACAAAAGCCGCCTTTACACGACGGTCTATCACACCGACGACGAAGCCTTTGAAATCTGGAAGAAAGTGGGTGTTCCGGAGGACCGGATCATCCGGATCGCGACGTCGGACAATTTCTGGCAGATGGGGCCGACAGGTCCGTGCGGTCCGTGCACCGAGATCTTCTATGACCATGGCGATCACATCTGGGGTGGCCCTCCGGGCAGCCCGGAAGAGGATGGCGACCGATTCATCGAGATATGGAACATCGTTTTCATGCAGAACGAGCAGTTCGAGGACGGCTCGATGCGCGCGTTGGACATGCAGTCGATCGACACGGGCATGGGGCTCGAACGGATTGGCGCGCTGTTGCAAGGGTCGCATGACAACTATGACACCGACCTGTTCAAGTCGCTGATCGAGGCGTCTGCCAATGCGACGTCGACTGATCCTTATGGCGATCAGAACGTGCATCACCGCGTCATTGCCGACCACCTGCGTTCGACCTCGTTCCTGATTGCGGACGGGGTAATGCCGTCCAATGACGGGCGCGGCTATGTTTTGCGCCGGATCATGCGCCGCGCCATGCGTCACGCGCATCTTCTGGGCGCAAAGGATCCGGTCATGCACCGGCTGGTGCCGTCGCTGGTCAGCCAGATGGGCGCAGCCTATCCCGAGCTTGGACAGGCGCAGGCGTTGATCGAGGAAACACTGCGGCTCGAAGAGACCCGGTTCAAGCAGACGCTGGATCGGGGGCTGAAACTGCTGGACGACGAATTGGCGGGTCTTGAAGAAGGCGCGCCGCTGGCCGGGGAAGCCGCGTTCAAGCTTTACGACACTTACGGGTTCCCGCTGGATCTCACGCAGGACGCGCTGCGCGAAAAGGGGCGCGAGGTGGACACCGACGGGTTCGACGCGGCCATGGCCGAACAGAAAGCCAAGGCGCGTGCCGCATGGGCTGGTTCGGGCGAAGCGGCGGACAGCACGATCTGGTTCGACATTGCCGAGCACAAGGGAACCACGGATTTCCTAGGCTATGACACCGAGACCGCCGAAGGGCAGGTTACTGCGCTGGTCAAGGACGGGGCCGAGGTGGACAAGGCCGTGAAAGGTGACACGGTTCAAATCGTTCTGAACCAATCGCCGTTCTATGCCGAGAGCGGCGGTCAGGTGGGCGACACCGGCACGGTAAAAACCGAGGGTGGTTTGGCCGAGGTCACGGATACTCGCAAGGCGGCCGGTGTATTCATCCATGTTGCAGAAGTTGTCGAAGGCGAGATCGAAGTGGGCGCCGGAGCGGTTCTTGAGGTGGATCATGCGCGCCGCACGGCCATTCGGGCCAACCACTCGGCCACACACCTGCTGCACGAAGCGCTTCGCGAAACGCTGGGAGATCACGTGGCGCAGCGCGGCTCGCTCAATGCAGATGACCGTCTGCGGTTTGACTTCAGCCATGCCAAGGCGTTGACGGCGGAAGAACTGCACAAGGTCGGCACCGATGTGAACGCCTATATCCGTCAGAATGCGCCGGTGGAAACCCGGATCATGACCCCGGATGATGCGCGCGAGATCGGGGCGCAGGCCCTGTTCGGTGAAAAATACGGCGACGAAGTGCGCGTGGTGTCGATGGGCCGTGCCGATACCGGCAAAGGGCTGGATGGGATGACCTATTCGATCGAACTTTGCGGCGGCACGCATGTCAAACAGACCGGCGATATCGGGGTGTTTGTACTCTTGGGCGACAGCGCGTCGTCGGCTGGTGTGCGCCGGATCGAAGCGCTGACCGGAGCCGCGGCGTTTGAACATCTGGAGCGTGAAGCACGCCGGATGGGCGAGGTGGCCGGGGCGCTCAAGGCACAGCCCGAGGACGTGCTTGACCGCCTCAAAGCGCTGATGGATGAGCGCAAGACGCTGCAGAACGAAGTGGCGCAGCTGCGGCGCGAGCTGGCGATGGCCGGCGGTGCCGGGCAGGGTGCCGCGCCCGAGGACAAGCAGATCGCGGGCATCAAGTTCTTTGCGCAGGTTCTGTCGGGGGTGACGGGCAAAGACCTGCCGCCGCTGATCGACGAGCACAAGGCGCGTATGGAAAGCGGTGCGGTCTTGCTGATAGCCGATGCAGGCGACAAGGTGGCCGTGGCCGCCGGGGTGACCCAGGACCTCACCGGGGCAGTTTCGGCTGTTGATCTGGTGCGCGCCGCAGTCGAGGCCCTTGGCGGCAAGGGCGGCGGTGGTCGCCCGGACATGGCGCAGGGTGGCGCCAAGGATGCAAGCAATGCCGAGGCCGCTGTCGCAGCCGCCGAGGCCGTGATCGGAGGATAAGGATATGGGTGCACTCTGGATTGCCCACGTGACCGTGACGGATGACGAAGCCTATGGCAAATACGCAGCCCTTGCGGGGCCGGCCATTGCCAAGCACGGTGGCAAGTTCATCGCGCGCGGTGGCCGTTTCGTGCAGCTAGAGGGTAAGGAACGCCCGCGCAATGTCGTGGCGACCTTCCCGGACGTCGATACGGCGGTGGCCTGCTATCACAGCCCGGAATACCAAGAGGCGCTGAACCACGCGCGCGGGGCATCCGAACGTGAGTTGATGGTGGTGGAAACCACCGAATAAGCTTGAACAAACAACGATTCAGGGGCCGTGGGGTAATCTCTCGCGGCCCCTTTTTTTGCGGCGCTCAGATCAGGTAGAACCGGACCGCCCAGAACAGGAACCCGAGATACATCAGCGGATAGACCCAGACGATCAGGTACATGTCGATTTTGCGGGCCAGCACCTCGCGATCCATCAGCTTGAGACGTCGCAGAGCAATATTCACGAGCACCATGGACCCGGTAATGATGAACATGCCGACCAGCAGCATATCCATGAAGGTCAGGTAACCAAGCTTGGGCAGGGTGGTCGAGATGGCGAAGTTGAAGGCCACGAACACGAGCAGGTTGGCGTTCGCCATGTCGATCCGGCGCCTGTACTCTTCGAGAAAGAAGGTCGCCCACGACACGAAAAGAATGATGATCAGCGGCAGCATGAAGCGCAAAAGGTAGTATTGAACGTGGCGCTTGGCCTCAAAGGACAGCTGCACCTGAGAGGATTCCTGTCCGGTAAGGCCTTCGACCATGGTTGCCGAAATGCGCGGGCTGTGCATGATCCATTCTTCTTCGCCAAGAAGATCGCCCAGACCGGAGAGATCCTCCAAAGGATGATACTCAACATATCTCAGCGGGAAGATCGAAGAAACTTCTATGAAAAACTTTTGACTATCAAAGGGATATTTCTTGAAGTTAAAGTACGGCGCCTGAAAAGTGGCAGAGAAGCGTTCGACAAACGTCACATTGCCTTCGTTGCTGACCACCAGTTGTGACTGTTGGACGAAACGCCGCCCCTGTTGGTTCCGGATCAGGAAAATCGGAACCAGGGCTTTTTTCTCGTGAGCGTAGTTGCGGAAATCGTCGACGTTGAAGCTGCGCAGGGAATAGCCGTGTTCGGCCGCATCAAAAGCAAGTGCGGGATCGGTGTAGCGCATGACGAGGGTGCCGACGGCGCCAAAGTTCTCCGCTTGCTGGTCGACAAAGGTGATCTGGTCAATCTTGATTGCGACATCTACGTCAAGCTTGCCCACGGTCTGCTCCGCGATTTCGGCAGTAATACTGCCGAGACCTTCGGCTTGGGCGCGTTGGAACGGGCCGCCAACAAGACAGAGAACAAGGAAAAACACGGAAAAAAGTCGCATGGGCAGGTCATTTGGCAGCAAACAATTAGGTGCAGCTTCAACCAGAACCGTTTTTCAAGCAACCCGGCGGGCAAAAGAAAAGGCCACCGAAGCGGTGGCCTTTGGAGTTTACTGGGCAGATTTGGCCATGCGTTTGCGCTCGTGCGGGTCGAGATAGCGTTTGCGCAGGCGCACCGCGTTGGGCGTCACCTCGACCAGTTCGTCGTCGTTGATATAGGCAATCGCCTCTTCAAGGCTCAGCGTCATCGGCGTGGTCAGGCGCACCGCTTCGTCGGTGCCGCTGGCGCGCACGTTGGTCAGTTTCTTGCCTTTCAGCGGGTTCACCTCAAGATCGTTGTCGCGGCTATGTTCACCGATGATCATGCCGGTATAGACCGGGGCCTGTGCGCCGATCATCATCTTACCGCGATCTTCGAGGTTCCACAGAGCATAGGCCACAGCCTCGCCGTTTTCCATCGAGATCAGAACACCCGCGCGTCGGCCCGGAATGGGGCCCTTGTAAGGGGTCCAGCCGTGGAAAACACGGTTCAGCACCCCGGTGCCACGCGTATCCGTGAGGAATTCGCCGTGATAGCCGATCAGGCCGCGCGACGGCACGTGGGCAATGATGCGGGTTTTGCCGGCGCCAGCAGGGCGCATCTCGACCAGTTCGCCTTTGCGTGAGCCGGTCAGTTTTTCGATCACGGCACCGGAATATTCGTCATCCACGTCGATCGTGGCCTCTTCGACCGGCTCCATGCGCTGGCCGTTTTCTTCGCGCATGATGACCTGCGGGCGTGAGATCGACAGCTCAAAACCTTCGCGTCGCATGTTTTCAATCAGAACACCCATCTGGAGTTCGCCGCGGCCCGAAACTTCGAAGGCTTCGCCACCGGGGGTGTCGGCAATCTTGATCGCGACGTTGGATTCGGCCTCTTTCATGAGACGGTCGCGGATTACGCGCGATTGCACCTTTTTACCGTCACGACCCGCCAGCGGGCTGTCGTTGATGCCAAAGGTCACGGTGATCGTGGGCGGATCGATCGGCTGTGCTTCGAGCGGTTCGTCCACAGCGAGGGCACAGATCGTGTCGGCTACGGTGGCCTTGGACATACCCGCGATAGACACAATGTCCCCGGCCTGCGCCTCTTCGATGTCCTGCTGGGCAAGGCCACGGAACGCCTGAATTTTCGTCACGCGGAATTGTTCGATCTTCTGGCCGATACGGGAAATCGCCTGAACGGTTGCCCCAACCTTGAGCTTGCCGCTTTCGACGCGTCCGGTGAGGATGCGGCCCACAAAGGGGTCGGCCCCCAGCGTTGTGGCCAGCATGCGGAAGTCTTCGTCCTGATGCGCAATCTGCTTGGGCGCCGGGACGTGGTTCACGATCAGGTTGAACAGGGCGTGCAAATCCTTGCGCGGCCCGTCGAGTTCGGCATCGGCCCAGCCGTTGCGCCCCGAGGCATACATGTGCGGGAAGTCCAGCTGATCTTCGTCGGCGTCAAGCGAGGCGAAGAGGTCGAAGCATTCATCCAGCGCGCGATCGGGTTCGGCGTCGGGCTTGTCGACCTTGTTCAGCACCACGATCGGGCGCAGGCCCAGCGCCAACGCCTTGGAGGTCACGAACTTGGTTTGCGGCATCGGGCCTTCGGCGGCGTCCACCAGCAGAACCACGCCATCTACCATCGACAGAATGCGCTCGACCTCGCCGCCGAAATCGGCGTGGCCGGGCGTGTCCACGATGTTGATGCGGGTGCCTTTCCATTCAACCGAGGTCGGCTTGGCAAAAATGGTGATGCCGCGCTCGCGTTCGAGGTCGTTGGAGTCCATGGCGCGTTCGGCCACGTCCTGGTTTTCGCGGAATGCGCCGGACTGTTTCAGCAGCTCGTCCACAAGGGTGGTTTTGCCGTGGTCAACGTGCGCGATGATCGCAATATTACGAAGGTCCATGAGGTATCTCTTTTCCTGTTCGCGCCCGCCCTATACGGGGTTGCGCAAAAAGGCCAGAGGTGAATGCGCCCGCCCGCGCGGAAATCCGCATCAGGGCGAATTCGCCCCTTGCAAGCCTGCGAAACTTGGCGCTTTGCTGCGCCAAACAATGTGAGGGACGTACCATGTGCCGCTGGGCCGCCTATCTTGGCAAACCGATCTTTCTGGAAGAGGTCATCACCAAGCCCGCGCATTCTCTGGTCATCCAGAGCCAGGATGCAACCAAGGCCAAGACCGCGATCAATGCCGACGGGTTCGGTATTGCGTGGTATGGCGAGCGCGCGGAGCCGGGGTTGTATCGCGATATCTATCCGGCATGGTCCGATCCGAACCTGCGGGCGCTGGCGCACCAGGTCCGCTCGGGGCTGTTTCTCGCGCATGTGCGGGCCTCGACCGGCACCGCGACCAGCCGCAACAATTGCCACCCGTTCACCTGTGGCGAATGGAGCTTCATGCACAACGGCCAGATTGGCGGTTTCGAAGGGTTCCGCAAGAAAGCTGATATGGCAATCCCCGACGCGCTTTACGCCCATCGCAAGGGGGCCACTGACAGCGAGGTTTTGTTCCTGTTGATGCTGGGGCAGGGGATGGAGGATCCGGCAGCCGCGCTTGCCGCCTCGGTACGTCAGTTGCGCGGCCTGTCCAAAACATATGGCGCGACGCCTCATATGCGGCTTTCCTCGGCCTTTTCAGATGGCACATCGCTCTGGGCTGCCCGCTATTCCTCTGACGAGATCGCCCCGTCTGTGTTCTATCGCTGGAGCGAGAGCCGGGCAGGGTGGGCGGTGGTGTCAGAACCGCTGGAAACCAGCGAAGGCGGCTGGAGCGAGCTTGCGGCGGGCACGATTGCGCGATTCACGCAGGATGGTGTTGAGGTGATGTCCTTCGAACCTTGAGGGGGGTTAGTGAACGGCCGATTTGGAAAAGAGGTGGATGATCAGGATGCCGCCAAGGATCATCGCCATCCCGACGATCGCGGGCCAATCGAGCCGTTGCCCGAAGACCACGAAACCAATGGCCGCGATCAGCACGATGCCAAGGCCGGACCAGATTGCATAGGTGATCCCGACGGGCAGATAGCGCAGCACAATGGCCATGAAAAAGAAGGACGCGGCATAGGCGGTCACGACGATCATCGACGGGACGAGGCGCGAGAATTGCTGACTGGCTTGCAGCGCAGAGGTGCCGATGGTTTCGAAAACGACGGCTATGAGCAGGTAGAAATAAGCCATGAACAGGGGTCTCCTCAGCGCGCGATGTACCGGTCGCGGCGGTGGTTGGTGGCGACCATGACATTGGTCACAGCCGCTCCGATAAGGGAATAGACCACCATGCGCCCGTCAAAAAGCGACCACGCAAGGCCAAAGACGCAGAGGTCGAAGCCAAGCTGGACCCAGCCGGCCTTGATCCCGCGCGTATCCTGCAGCCAGACCGCGACAATCCCAACGCCGCCCAGCGTGGCCCCGTGCCGGAACAGCACGATCAGCCCGGCGCCCGACGTGACCCCGGCCAGAATGGCGGCGGCCCCGACGTGAAGGTCGGCAAATTGCATCACTTGCGGCAAGAAAAAGGTCCACGCGGTCATCAACCCGACGGCGGCAAAGGTTTTGAGCGTAAACGCCCAGCCCATGCGCAGAAGGGCGACGGCGTAAAACGGCAGATTCAAAAGGAAGAACACCAGACCAAAGGCAAATCCCCCAGCATAGGCGATGGTCAGAGACAAACCGGCGATCTGCCCGGTGATGAGCCCGCCGCCCTGCAGGAACTGCACGCTGAGCGCCATCAGCAACGTACCGACGACGATGCCTTGGGCATCTTCGAGAAGGCTGTGCCTGTCTGTTGTGGAGGGTTCGAGAAAACTGACCATGGGAGGGAAGTGTCAGAGGCGCCCGGAAATGTCCAGACGCCCCGAAAGATTGCGTGACGGGTCCTAACCTGCAAGGGCCTTGTTCAGGTTCTCGTCGATCTTTTCGAGGAAGCCCATGGTGGTCAGCCAGCCCTGATCCGGACCAACCAGCAAGGCGAGGTCCTTGGTCATCGAGCCGCTTTCCACGGTATCCACGATCACCCTTTCCAGCATCTCGGCAAAGTTGGCCAGCGCCGCGTTATCGTCGAGCTTGGCGCGGTGTTTCAGCCCGCCGGTCCAGGCATAGATTGAGGCGATCGAGTTGGTCGAGGTCGCTTCGCCCGCCTGATGCTGGCGGTAATGGCGGGTGACGGTGCCGTGGGCGGCCTCGGCCTCGACGATCTTGCCATCCGGCGTCATCAGTTGCGAGGTCATGAGACCCAAAGAGCCAAAACCCTGCGCCACGGTGTCGGACTGCACGTCGCCGTCGTAGTTCTTGCAGGCCCAGACGAATTTCCCGTTCCATTTCATCGCGCAGGCGACCATGTCGTCGATCAGGCGGTGTTCGTACCAGATGCCCTTGGCCTTGAATTGTTCCTCGAACTCTTCCTCGTAGACCTTCTGGAACAGGTCCTTGAACCGCCCGTCATAGGCCTTGAGGATGGTGTTCTTGGTCGAGAGGTACACCGGCCAGCCAAGGTTCAGGCCGTAGTTGAACGAGGCGCGGGCGAAATCGAGGATGGAGCTGTCGAGGTTGTACATCGCCTGGTAGACGCCCGCGGACGGCGCGTCATAGACTTCGCGCTCGATAACGGTACCGTCTTCGCCTTCGAATTTCATGGTCAGCTTGCCAGCGCCGGGGAAGGTGAAATCGGTGGCTTTATACTGGTCGCCAAATGCATGACGCCCAACGACGATGGGGCTGGTCCAGCCGGGCACAAGCCGGGGCACGTTGCGACAGATGATCGGTTGACGGAACACCACGCCACCAAGGATGTTGCGGATCGTTCCATTGGGGCTGCGCCACATCTTCTTGAGCCCGAATTCCTCGACGCGGGCCTCATCAGGTGTGATCGTGGCACATTTCACGGCAACGCCCACTTCCTTGGTCTTTTCGGCGGCATCAATCGTGATCTGATCTTCGGTGCGGTCGCGTTCCTCGATCCCGAGATCGTAATACAGCAGGTCGATATCGAGATAGGGCAGGATCAATTTTTCCTTGATGAACTGCCACATGATACGGGTCATTTCATCACCGTCCATCTCGACGATGGGGTTCGTTACCTTGATCTTGGTCATGGGGTGTCTCCTGACATCCGAGTCGTTTGCACGGGCCGCTTTTAGCGCAGATCGCGGGCCATGAGAAGGGTATGTATGCAATGGTATACAATTATTCCCGCTTTTGAATGTCACGTCCTGTGTTGGGAGTCGACGCCAGCGCGCCCAGCCCCTAGTCTGACCCCATTGGAACAGGAGATTGCGCGTGACTGAAAGTATTCGAGAGGTTCTGGCCGCATTTAGCGCTGCATGGCAGCTGAGATGGCGGCTTTTGGCGGTGCACGTGGCCTTTAACGCGGTGCTGGCCGTCATTCTGGTTCCACTGATGGCCCTAACCGTGCGTTTGGCGCTTTGGTTTGCGGGGCAGCCCGCATTGTCGGATTTCGACATTGCCTTTTTCTTGCTGTCCCCGGTCGGTTTCCTGTGTTTCCTGATCATCGCCGGATTGGCGGTGTTCATATATGTGCTGGACGTGGCCTGCATGATGGCTCTGGCTGGTCGGTCCCGAAACAAAGGGCGGGTCACCGGGCTTGACGGATTGTGGGAGATCCTGCCACAGGCGCCCCGGTTGATTGATCTTGGAGCGCGGCTGACTTTGCGGGTGCTGGTCCTCTGCCTGCCTTTTGTCGTGGTGGCGGGCGGGCTCTACCTTTTGTGGCTGACCGAGTATGACATCAACTACTACCTGAGCAACAAACCCCCGGAATTCATGCGGGCGGTGGTCGTGATCGGGGCCGTGCTCGCAGTTATGGCGCTGGTGTTGCTGCGTGCTCTGATCGGTTGGGCGCTTATCTTGCCGCTGGTCCTGTTTGATGGTGTCAGGCCCCGCGACGCGTTTGTCCAAAGCCGCCAGCGCATGCGGGGAAAAGCTTTCACGCTTCTGAGCAACATATTGATATGGCTTGGTATTTCATTTATTCTGAGTGCGGTTCTTCTTGGAGTTGTCGGCGCTTTGGCGGATCTGATCCTGCCGATGATGGGGGACAGCCTGCGCCGAATTGCGGCGGTTCTGCTGGTGTTCGGCGGGCTTGGGGCGCTGGCGAACCTGCTGGTGGTTACGCTTACCACCGGGGCGCTGGCGGTGATCCTGATGACGCTGGCACAGTGGCCGGAGCGGCTTGCCACGTCCAAAGCGGCATTACCGCGCGGATTGCTTATCGGAACGCTGGTGGCGGTTGCCGCTGCGGCTGTGTTCAGCGTTCTGGGGCTGGTGGACCTAGCGCGGGTCAAGGCCGATCCGAACGTTCAGATCATAGCGCATCGGGGCGCGGCGGGAAGTCGGCCGGAGAACACCATGGCTGCCTTTGAAAAGGCGCTTGAGGACGGCACGGACTGGATCGAACTGGATGTGCAGGAATCTGCGGAAGGGGAGGTTATCGTCGTCCATGACAGCGATTTCATGAAGATCGCCGGGGTCAACCTCAAGGCCTGGGACGCGACCGCGGCCGATCTGGCGGACATCGACATTGGCGGCTGGTTCGACCCGGCTTACGCCGATCAGCGTACGCCGCTTTTGCGTGACGCTCTGATATTGGCCAAGGGCAAGGCGGGCGTGGTGATCGAGCTGAAATACTATGGTCATGACGAAAAGCTTGAAGAGCGCGTCGCGGGCATCGTGGAAGAGTTGGAGATGCAGGATCAGGTCCGGATCATGTCGCTGAAATACGGGGCGATCCAGAAAATGCGCGCCCTGCGCCCGGATTGGAACATGGGGCTCTTGGCGACCGCGTCGCTGGGGCGGATGTGGGAGTTGGACGTCGATTTCCTTGCCGTCAATCAGGCAGCGGCGTCGCATCGCATGGTCCGCGAGACCCGCAAGGCAGGCAAGGAGCTGTTCGTGTGGACCGTCAATGATGCCTTGTCTATGTCACATATGGTGTCTTTGGGGGTGAGTGGGTTGATCACGGATGAACCCGCGCTGGCACGGCAAGTGCTGTCCGAGCGGCGGGACCTCAATACCATCGAACGTATGATCATCGGGCTGGCCGGGTCCATCGGGCTTGATGTAGAAAACCGGAGCTATCGCGATGAATCGCCTTAAATGCGCTTCGCTTCTGTTGATCCTGGGTGGCTCTTCGGTTGGCGCAGAGGAGGTCGACCTCGGGCCGACCGCGCGTTTGGAAGTGTGGCGGCATGCGCGGCTGGAAGCTACCCGTACCGCCCCTGACGCGGTTCTTGCGCCTTTCACGACGGATGGGTGTTCCGGCGGGATGTCGTCGGCATGGACCACGGTCGCGCGCCTGTTTCCGGAATTTGCCGAAGCGCATGAAAACCAGCCCCCTTGGGAAGAGTGCTGTGTGATCCATGACCGCGCCTATCATCTCGGGGGGGTGTCGAGTGCACCTGAGGACAGCTATTTCGCTCGGCTGGCAGCGGATGAGGCGCTTGAAACCTGTGTTGCCGCGACAGCTAACAGGCGCGGCGACGATCTGAAGACGCTTTATGACCTGTCAGATGCGCAGGTCACCACCGCCTATGAGCTCATCGGCAAGGCCATGTTCGATGCAGTACGAGTTGGTGGCGCGCCCTGTTCGGGACTGTCATGGCGCTGGGGCTATGGGTGGCCGCAATGTTGGTGACTGCTCAGGCGCGGCCGTTGCGGTGAAACCAGCTTTCCAGCTTGGGGCGCAACCAGCCCCAGACGCCGGGGGCGCCACCGTTGATGGGTACGCCGACGCGATGGTCGAGTTGTTCGAGCGTCACGTTGTAATCAATCCAGGAACCACCGCCCAGTTCAAGATTGGTGATCGGTGTGGGCATCCGGTCAATCGCCTTGGCAAAGCGCGACTCTGGCGTTTCTTCTGCTTCAAATTCAACCCACAAGGATTTGAATTCATGCTGCAAATCATCCGGTAGGAGCCCAAAAAGACGCTCTGCCGCCGCCTCTTCTGCGGCGGCCTTGGCGGCATGGTCCACGTCGCCGTGGATCGGCGCATCGCCAGCGTCGATTTCGACGATGTCATGCAGCAGGAGCATCTTGAGCACGCGCGCGATGTCGACCGGCTCGGCGGAATGTTCGACCAGAACAAGTGCATAGAGCATGACGTGCCATGAATGCTCGGCCGAGTTTTCAAATCGCGAGTCATCCAGAAGGCGCGAGGCACGCAGCACGGCCTTGAGGTGGTCGGCTTCTTTCAGAAAGGCGATTTGGGCGTCGAGGCGGGCGCTCATTCAGCTGACCCGGCAGCTTCACGGGCTTCCTTGACCTTGCCGACAAGAAAGGCGCGGGCCTTTTCTTCGGCGAGACGGACTCGTACCTCGGTCAGGAAGGCCTCTTCCAATGATTGCGACGCGGCGGCCAGAACGGCGCCAACCTGAACGAACAGGCGGTCATCGCCCGTTATGCGCTGAGCTTTCAGCGTGTCCTCGGCGAGCTTGGCCGCCAGCGTCTCGATCGTGCCCATCAGCGCGTCGTTTCAGTCAGGCGGCGCTTTACGTAATTGGTCACGTTGCCCACCATCGCATCCATGTATTCCTCGGTTTCGAAGAAATGGCCTGCCCCTTCGATCTCGGTATGGGTGATGGTGATTCCCTTTTGCTCATGCAGCTTGTTCACAAGGGCATGCGTGTCTGCCGGGGGGGCGACACGGTCATTGGTGCCGTTAATCATCAGGCCCGAGCTGGGGCAGGGCGCAAGGAAAGAGAAGTCATACATGTTCGCAGGCGGTGCGACAGAAATGAACCCGGTGATTTCGGGGCGGCGCATCAGAAGCTGCATCCCGATCCACGCGCCGAATGAGAAGCCGGCAACCCAGCAATGCTTGGAGTTGTTGTTCATCGACTGCAGGTAATCGAGCGCCGACGCCGCATCGGAAAGCTCACCCACGCCCTGATCATACTCACCCTGGCTCCGGCCGACGCCTCGGAAGTTGAAGCGCAGCACGGTGAAGCCCATGTTGTAGAAGGCATAATGCAGGTTGTAGACCACCTTGTTATTCATCGTTCCGCCAAATTGGGGATGTGGATGAAGCACGATGGCGATCGGTGCGTCTTTTTCTTTTTGCGGGTGGTAGCGGCCTTCGAGGCGGCCTTCGGGTCCGGGAAAAATCACCTCTGGCATGGTGTGCTTCTTGTCTCCTGCAAAAGGTGCGATGCAATTCTTGACGAATTTGCTAAGCTACCTTAGAACGGTTCTAATCATTGATCCGGCGTTGCCACCGGCAAGGGCTTAAGGGACTTAAGCACCTGAGCGGCTGACGTCAATCTATTCGCTGGGGGTGCAGGATGAAACTGTCGACGAAAGGGCGCTATGCGGTCGTGGCTTTGGCCGATATTGCCTTGCAGCCACCAGAGGGGCTGGTGAGCCTGTCCGAGATCTCGAAACGTCAGGATATTTCGCTACCCTACCTCGAACAGCTTTTTGTCAAGCTACGCCGCGCCGGGCTGGTGGAATCGGTGCGCGGGCCGGGGGGCGGGTACCGGCTTGCCAAAAGCGCGTCCGACATTCGCGTGGTCGAAATTCTGACGGCGGTGGACGAAACCGTATCGGCGCTGCATACCGGGGCCGGCGCGAGCGGGGGCCTAAGCGGATCGCGCGCGCAATCAATGGCCAACCGGCTTTGGGAGGGTCTCTCGGCGCATGTCTACGTGTTTTTGCACCAGACGCGCCTTTCGGACGTAGTGAAAAACGACCTGGCCCCCTGTCCGGCAGTGCCAACCCTGTTTTCGGTGGTGGATGACGACACCTGATGCGCGTGTATCTCGATCATAATGCCACGGCGCCGCTGCGGCCCGAGGCGAAGGCCGCGATGATCGCCGCGATGGAGATTGTCGGCAATCCGTCGAGCGTGCATGCCGAAGGGCGGGCCGCCAAGGGGCTGATGGAGAAGGCACGGGCCGAGATTGCAGCGGCGTTCGGTGCGGATGGCGCGGATGTCGTCTTTACTTCGGGCGCGACCGAGGCCGCAGCGCTGGCCCTGCAGGGACGGGATTTGCACGCGGGCGATATTGAACATGACGCGGTGTCTGCTTGGGTCACGTCTGATTTGCCGGTTGATGGCAATGGGCAGGTTTCTGTGAAAGACCCGGCGAAGACGGCGCTGCAACTGGCCAATTCCGAGACCGGGATTGTTCAGACGCTCCCAGATGGGCTGTTGCTCAGCGACATGACGCAGGGCTTTGGCAAGCTGCCCGTGGCCTTCAACTGGTCCGGGGCGACCATGGCACTGGTTTCTGCGCACAAGCTTGGCGGGCCCAAGGGCATCGGCGCGCTGGTTGTCAAGCGGGGCACGGATATCCCCGCACAGCTTTTGGGCGGGGGGCAGGAAATGGGCCGCCGCGCGGGCACGGAAAACCTCATTGGCATGGCCGGATTTGCGGCAGCGGCCACGGCTGCGGCAAAAGATTTGGCCGATGGGGTGTGGGAACGGGTTGCCAATTTGCGCGATTTGCTTGAAGAGGCCCTTGCTGCAGAGGCAAAAGATACCATTTTTGTCGGGAAAGGCGAGAAACGCCTTCCCAACACCACCTGTATCGCCACACCCGGCTGGAAGGGCGAGACACAGGTTATGCAGATGGACCTTGCCGGTTTTGCGATTTCCGCAGGATCGGCCTGTTCATCGGGCAAAGTGCGCGCCAGCCGCGTGCTCAAGGCGATGGGCTATGACGATGCCACCGCCGCGAGCGCAATCCGGGTCTCTTTGGGGCCGGACACAACGGAACAGGACGTTTTGGGTTTTGCCGAAAGCTGGCTCACCCGGATGAGGAAACATCGCGACCGGACCCTCAAAGGGGCGGCGTGAACGCGAACGAACAGGAGAACACGATGGCCAGTCTGGACCAGACAGACGTCAAGGAAGGTGTCGATCAGGAAACCGTGGATGCCGTTCGCGAAGTCGGCGGCAAGTACAAGTACGGTTGGGAAACCGAGATCGAGATGGAATATGCCCCCAAGGGGCTGACCGAAGATATCGTGCGCCTGATTTCGGACAAGAACGATGAACCGGAATGGATGACCGAGTGGCGGCTCGAGGCCTATGCCCGCTGGCTGACCAAGGAAGAACCCGACTGGGCGATGCTGGATTACCCGGAAGTGAATTTCCAGGATCAGTATTATTATGCCCGCCCGAAAAGCATGGAAGAAAAACCCAAGTCGCTGGACGAGGTCGATCCCAAGCTGCTGGCAACCTATGAAAAGCTGGGCATCCCTCTGAAAGAACAGATGATCCTTGCCGGGGTCGAAGGCGCTGACGCGGCCCCAGCCGAGGGGCGCAAAGTGGCCGTGGACGCTGTTTTTGACTCGGTTTCGGTAGGCACCACCTTCCAAAAAGAGTTGAAAGAGGCGGGCGTGATTTTCTGCTCGATTTCCGAGGCGATCAGGGAGCATCCCGAGCTGGTCAAGAAATACCTAGGCTCGGTTGTGCCTGTGTCAGACAACTTCTACGCCACGCTGAACAGCGCCGTCTTCTCGGATGGTTCGTTTGTTTACGTGCCGCCGGGGGTGCGTTGCCCGATGGAATTGAGCACCTATTTCCGTATCAACGCGGAAAACACCGGTCAGTTCGAACGCACCCTGATCATTGCCGACAAGGGCAGCTATGTGTCCTACCTCGAAGGCTGTACTGCGCCGCAGCGTGACACCTCGCAGCTTCATGCCGCAGTGGTCGAGATCATCGTCGAGGAAGACGCCGAGGTGAAATATTCGACGGTTCAGAACTGGTATCCCGGCGACGAGAACGGCAAGGGCGGTATTTACAACTTTGTGACCAAGCGCGCCGATTGCCGGGGTGACCGCTCCAAGGTGATGTGGACGCAGGTGGAAACCGGGTCTGCGGTGACGTGGAAATACCCGTCCTGCATTCTGCGCGGCGATGACAGCCAGGGGGAGTTCTACTCGATCGCGATCACTAACAACCACCAGCAAGCCGATACCGGAACCAAGATGATCCATCTGGGCAAGAACACCAAGTCGCGGATCGTCTCAAAGGGCATCAGCGCGGGCGTTGCCCAGAACACCTATCGCGGTCTTGTGTCCATGCATCCCAAGGCGAAGAATTCGCGCAACTATACCCAGTGCGACAGCTTGCTGATCGGGGATAAATGCGGGGCGCATACGGTGCCTTACATCGAGGTCAAGAACAACTCGTCCCGCGTGGAACACGAGGCGACGACATCCAAGGTGGATGACGACCAGATGTTCTATTGCCGCCAGCGCGGCATGGACGAGGAAGAGGCCGTGGCGCTGATCGTGAACGGCTTTGCCAAGGAAGTTCTACAGGCGTTGCCGATGGAATTTGCCATGGAAGCACAACAGCTTGTGGCGATTTCTCTCGAAGGGTCGGTGGGCTGATATGGGCCGTGGTCTCGAAGCCTGGATCCCGATTGGCATGCCCGCCCTGGGCGGGCTGGCTGGCGTTATCTGGGTCAACGCGTTCAAGATGGACTTCATCAACCCCGTACTCGGGATTGGCGGCGGGATCGTGCTTGGCTGGATTGCCGGGCGGATCATTCTCAAGCTGATGCAAAGGCGGCGGTGATGGAAACGATCCAGCTTCTCATGCAGAAATCTGCCGGTGTCGGGGCGGGGATCGCCATTGGCACCGCCGTCGGTCTTTTGGTGCGTCGTCACCGCAAGGGCAACGACGAGGGGCTGATTGGCGGCTCGATTTTCGTGACCTCGGCGGTTTTCGGGATGGTTGCGATGGGCGTGATGATGCTGATCACCTATTTCGGAGGGTTCTGAGCCATGATCGTGACGACAACTCCGGGCATCGAAGGCCGCCGGATCACCAACTATCACGGCATTGTCGTGGGCGAAGCGATCATGGGTGCGAATGTGGTGCGCGATATCTTCGCCTCGATCACCGACATAGTAGGGGGGCGATCCGGCGCTTATGAAACCAAGTTGCAGGACGCGCGGGAAACTGCGCTCTCCGAGTTGGAAAGCCGCGCGGCGCAGAAGGGTGCCAATGCGGTTGTGGGTTTCGATTTGGATTACGAAGTGGTGGGTGACACGATGCTGATGGTTTCGGCCAGCGGCACGGCTGTCACCGTGGAATAACAGGCGGCGCGCGAACCGCCGGTCGAATGACGAAGGAAAAGAACATGTTGGAAATCAAGGGCCTGAAGGTCAAACTTGAAGAAGAAGACAAGCAGATCCTGAAAGGGGTCGACCTCACCGTGGAAGCCGGCAAGGTGCATGCCATCATGGGGCCGAACGGGTCGGGCAAATCGACCCTGTCTTATGTCCTTTCGGGGCGTGATGGCTATGAAGTGACCGGCGGCAGCGCCTCGCTTGAGGGCGAAGACCTGCTGGAGCTGGAAGCGGAAGAGCGTGCCGCACTGGGGCTGTTCCTGGCGTTCCAATATCCGGTGGAAATCCCCGGCGTGGGCAACATGACCTTCCTGCGCACCGCCGTGAACGCACAGCGCAAAGCGCGCGGACAGGAGGAAATGTCGGCGGCCGAGTTCCTCAAGGTGGTCCGCGCTAAGGCCAAGACGCTCAAGATCGATGCCGATATGCTCAAGCGCCCCGTGAACGTCGGCTTCTCGGGCGGCGAGAAAAAGCGCAACGAAATCCTGCAGATGGCGATGCTGGAACCCAAGATGTGCATCCTTGACGAGACCGACTCGGGTCTTGACGTGGACGCGATGAAGCTCGTTTCCGAGGGCGTCAACGCCCTGCGCGACGCGGGGCGTGGTTTCCTCGTGATCACCCACTATCAGCGTCTGCTCGATCACATCAAACCGGACGTCGTGCACATCATGGCAGATGGCCGTATCGTAAAAACGGGTGGGCCGGAGTTGGCGCTTGAAGTGGAACAGAACGGTTATGCCGACATTCTGGCCGAGGTGGCGTAATGGCGCTAGATGATCGCAAGACAAGCGCAACCGAAACCCGGCTGGCAGCGATGGTCATGCCGGACGTGGGATGCACCAAGGACGCCCGGGAGGCGGCTCTGGCGCGCGTGCGCGCGATGGGCCTGCCGCAGCGCCGGGACGAATACTGGAAATTCACTCGGCCTGACACGCTGATCCAGCCCGAAGCGCCCGAAGCGGCGTTGTTCGACGCAGGCGAAGAGCCCATGTTTTCCGACGTCGAGCGGTTGAAGATCGTCTTTGTCGACGGTGTGTTCAGCCCGGAAAAATCCGATGACCTTGCGCTGGAAGGGGTCCAGATCGACCGGCTGGAAGACGTCTGCTGCAAGGATGATCACTGGGCCGAAGACCTTTATGGCGCGCTGGAAGCGGACGGCCATGATCCGGTGCATCGCCCCCTGGCCGCGCTCAATACGGCTTATGCAGGCGACGGAGTCACCATTCGCGTGACCGGCAAGCCAAGCAAGCCGATCAGCCTGATTTACACCCATGAGGACGTGACGTCGGACGTGTTCCTACATCATGTTGTAAGGGTGGAAAGCGGTGCCGAGGCGACGATCCTCGAAAACGGCCCGGCGGCTGCACGGTTCAACAAGTGCATGGAGATCGACATTGCCGATGGCGGCACGCTGCATCACATACGTGCACAGGGGCGCGACCATGAACGTCGTGCGGTCACGCATCTCTTTGCCCGCCTTGGCACGGAGTCGGTTTTCAAAAGCTTTACACTGACCGTGAATGGCGTCCTGACCCGAAATGAAGCAGTTGTGACCCTGACCGGAGACGACGCGGTGGCCCATGTGGCCGGTGCGGCGCTTGGGGATGGGGACTTCCATCATGATGACACGGTCTTTGTCACCCATGACGCACTCAATTGTGAAAGCCGTCAGGTCTTTAAGAAGGTGCTGCGCAACGGGGCAACTGGTGTGTTCCAGGGCAAGATCCTTGTCAAACCCGGCGCGCAGAAAACCGATGGCTACCAGATCAGCCAGTCGCTCTTGCTGGATGATGACAGCCAGTTTCTCGCCAAGCCCGAGTTGGAAATCTATGCCGATGACGTGGCCTGTTCGCATGGCTCCACGTCGGGCGCCATTGACGAGGATGCGCTTTTTTACCTGCGGGCGCGGGGCGTTCCGCGTGACATCGCCACCGACCTTCTCACGCTGGCTTTCCTTGCCGAAGCCGTGGAAGAGATCGAAAGCGAAGAACTTCGCGACGAAATCATCGGTCGGCTCGAAGGCTGGCTGGAGCGTCGGCGCGGCTGATGTCTCTGACGCGTGACATGGTGGCGACCTATCGGGGGCCGCATCGCGTCGTGGCGCGGCTGCTGTCCATGGGGCAGCGTGAGGATCGTGCGCTGGCCATCCTCATGGCGGGTTGCGGGATCGTGTTCGTCGCGCAATGGCCACGCCTTGCGCGCGAGGCGCATCTTACGGGACAGGAATTGAACGCGCTTCTGGGCGGAACGCTTCTGGCGTGGCTTTTCATCGCGCCTTTGCTGCTCTATTTCATCGCCTTTCTGTCCCATATCTTTCTGCGCGCAGTCGGGCGCAAGCAAACCTCATACGGTGCCCGTCTGGCGCTCTTCTGGGCCTTGCTTGCAGCAGCGCCACTGATCCTGTTGCACGGCCTTGTGGCGGGGTTCATCGGTCCGGGAATCGGACTGAGCGTAGTTGGGCTGATCTGGTTGCTGGTGTTCCTGTGGTTCTGGATCTCGGGTCTGTTGCAGGCCGGAAAGGGTGCGGTATGAGCGCGTTTTTGCGTCAGCTTTTCATGCTCACCATCTATAATCCGCCACAGGCGGGGCAGGTGTTGGTGGCGCAGCAGGTCGATCGCGCGGCGGGCTGGCTGATCCTTGCGCTGGCGGTGATCCTCAATACGCTGGCCTATTTCCTTTCCATCACGCTGTTTCCGGTTCCGGCCGAGATCGCCCTGCCTCTGCTGACCTCACCTGTGTTGGTCTGCATGGTGCTGGGCTCGGTCACGGTGATCTTTGTCTTTGCCTTTTACTGGGTCGGACGCGCGATGGGCGGTCAGGCGCGGTTCGAAGACATCCTGCTCATGATGGGCTGGCTGCAATACATGCGGCTGGCAGTGCAGCTTGGAGCCCTGGTGCTGATGATCTTCCTGCCCGGTCTGGCCCAGATTTTTGTCATGGCCACGGGTCTTTATGGCGCGTGGATCGTGCTCAACTTTCTCAAGGTCGCACATGGTTTCGACACGATGGGCAAGGCCGTGATGATGCTGGTTTTCACGCTGGTCGGGATGACGGTGGGGCTGTCGCTCTTTCTCTCCCTGATCGGCGTCACTGCAATGGGATTCTCTTGATATGTATGACGTCGCCAAGATCCGTTCGGATTTTCCGATCCTGTCGCGCGAGGTGAACGGCAAGCCGCTGGTCTATCTCGATAACGGTGCATCGGCGCAGAAGCCGCAGGTGGTGATCGACGCAGTGACGCGGGCCTATTCGCATGAATATGCCAATGTGCACAGGGGGTTGCATTACCTTTCCAATCTCGCCACCGACCAATACGAGGCAGTGCGGGGCAAAATTGCGCGGTTCCTGGGCGCTGCAAGCGAAGACGAGATCGTCCTGAACTCGGGCACCACCGAGGGCATCAATATGGTGGCTTATGGCTGGGCCATGCCGCGCATGCAGGCGGGAGACGAGATTGTCCTTTCGGTGATGGAACATCACGCCAATATCGTGCCCTGGCATTTCCTGCGGGAACGGCAGGGCGTGGTGATCAAATGGGTGGACGTGGACGCCACCGGGGCGCTCGATCCGCAGGCCGTGCTGGATGCGATCACCCCCAAAACCAAACTTGTCGCGGTGACGCAGTGTTCCAACGTTCTGGGCACGATGGTTGACGTGAAGGCGATCACCCAAGGTGCCCATGCCAAGGGCGTTCCGGTGCTTGTGGATGGCTCGCAGGGGTCGGTGCATGCGCCGGTCAACGTGTCAGATATTGGTTGCGATTTCTACGCGATCACCGGGCACAAGCTTTATGGTCCCTCCGGCTCTGGCGCGATCTATGTCAAGTCCGAGCGCATGGCCGAGATGCGCCCGTTCCTCGGGGGTGGCGACATGATCAAGGAGGTTTCGAAGGAAGGCGTGATCTACAACGATCCGCCAATGAAGTTCGAGGCTGGCACGCCCGGCATTGTTCAGACCATCGGCTTTGGCGTGGCGCTGGATTACCTGATGGAACTGGGCATGGAAAACGTTGCCGCGCATGAAGCGGGATTGCGTGACTATGCGATGCAGAAATTCGCCGGGCTGAACTGGATGCAGGTTCAGGGTACGACACCCGACAAGGCGGCGATCTTCAGCTTCACTCTGGACGGGGCCGCGCATGCCCATGATATCTCGACGATTCTCGACAAGAAGGGCGTTGCCGTGCGGGCAGGGCACCATTGTGCAGGGCCGCTGATGGATCATCTCGGTGTCACGGCCACCTGTCGGGCGTCCTTTGGCCTTTATAACACCACCCAAGAGGTCGACGCGTTGATTGACGCGCTGGAACTGGCGCACGAGTTGTTCGCCTGATCGCGCATTTTTCCGATTGCGGCGGATTGCAGGGCTGGCTATACCCCGCTTCAGGCACCTGTAGCTCAGCTGGATAGAGCGCTGCCCTCCGAAGGCAGAGGCCAGAGGTTCGAATCCTCTCAGGTGCGCCACGACTTTATATAAATCAATGACTTACAGAATGAGGGTACACTTCGGGGTACACTCTCACAGCGGGTGTCGGTCATTTCTTGGCGCTCCTATGCGCCATCACACGTCAAACACCAACAAATACGAATGACGCTTTCGGGCGTGATGCTGCGTGTCCCACCGTGATGCTGGACTGCCGTTGCCGACCAGAATGAAGGTGTCACGCAGGTGTAGGTCCAGCACATAGCCATGCATCACCACACTGACCATCATGTCGTGCTGACGGCCATTGTGGACCATATCCTGACATTTGACCCACACTTGCCTTCCCGCGACGCGCGCGGCCTCTGACATGCCGTCAATATAAAGACGCTTCACATCATCCATGCCGCTGACCGTGTGAAGCTGATATTGGTCGCTGGTCGTGGCGGTTTTCCCGTTTGGTTTGTACGGTGGGTCCAGCACGACAATATCAAATTCCCCGTCAGCGTAGGGCAAGTCGGTGAAGTCATACGCGCGCCCCTCGGGCGCTGTGATCAGGTCCGATCCGGTGACGGTTACACCAGCGGGTGCTTTGTGCCAGAACGCACCTTTACCCCACGTCACGTCGGCTATGGTGGTGCCTGACGGCGCGTAGAGCCTGCACACCTCACGGATCAGGTTGGCATTGGTTCCGCGCACCACGGACTCGACCGGGGCGGTACGGACACGCTCACGCTTTCGGTACGCGGCCATACGGCAGCGGGTGCTGCAATATCGCGCGGTCTTGCGCTGGGGTGTGAAAGCGGTTTTGCAGGTCTGACATCGGATCATAGCGTAACGAATATCACGTGTGTGAGCGTTACGCTATCAAGTCGCCTTCCTGCGGGTGCCATAGCCAGCTTCCAGCGCGCGGGCAAAGGTTCCCTGTCCGCTGGCCATGGACTTGCTGAAATCGTTCTTCACGGCTTCCAGCGCCTGTCCGATGATCACGTGGCGTTCACCCTCGCGATCCTCAACCTGCACCTGCGCGCCCGTGTAATTGTGGATCACAACCGGGCTGGCACCGACACCCAGATCGCCGTTGCCATCACGACGCAAAGGCACGATGGCCTCGGGTCCGGCTTCACCCATCAGCCCCGCACCGCCCGACATGGGAAACAAGGTCGGACCGGACACGACACCGCCTTTGCCGAACCTCTGAACGCCTGCCAACCCTTGAATAATGGATTGCACAGTGTTGGTGGGGTTGCCGGGTACACCGCCAAAGGCTGACATCAGCGAATTCACGATGATCGCGCGCACCATGATCTTGGCCAGATCGTTGAGGACCGAGCGCGCAAAGTCTTTGAAAGCCAACTCGCCCGTCACCAGACCGTCCACAAAATCATCCAAGGCGCTGGACGCCACACCACCGAGGGCCACATCCAGCGACTGCCCGAACTGATCGGCCTGTTTCTGTGCGCGTTCCAGCGCGTCGATCACGCGCTGGACGTCATCGACGACATCACCGCCAGTGGCACCGCCACCGCCTGTGCTGGTGCCTGTGTCTGGGGCTGGTGGTCGGATAGTCTGGGGAAGATCGTATCGCCAGTCGCCGTATCCGCCGAAAGCATCCAGACCCATTGCCTTTTCAGCCTCGGATGCCGCCCGGATCAGACCTGCATATTCGTATGCGATCCCGAGGCGCTTGGAGAGTTCGTCGGTGATTGCTTTTTCACCTTTCCAGATTTCATCCAAGCGCCCCGCAATTGATCCGTAGATTCCGAAAAAGCCGTTCAGCAACCCTTCGCGGGCTTCGAGCAGATCGTTGACGGCGCGGGCTTCCTCTTCGGCATTGAACTGCGCGGCAAGGTCCGCTTCGGCCTGTCGGATGGTGCGTAAAATCTCAATCCGCTCCGAGTTAAGTCGCAGCGTGTTCGTAGTGGTGCGTTCCTGCGCTTCGTTGATCCGCAGGCGCTCTTGTTCTGCGGCGATGATTTCGCGCAGGTTCTGGACTTCCCTGCTGTCGCCGGACCGCAGGCGTTCTGTCTCGCGCACAAGGTCCGCCGTGGCCTTCTCGGCGGCTTCCAGCTTTTTGCGCAACTCGTCGGCTTCCTCAGAAGACTTGCCCAATTTCCCGGCGAACGCGGCGAGAAGACCTGTCGCGACCGTGAAGCCGATCCCCCACGGCCCCGCCATGAAGCTGGCCATCTGGTTGGCCTGTTGACCGAAGGCGAGAAGGGCATTCTGGCCACCGCCTACTTGAACGAGGAAATCACCGAACTGAACCCCGGCCTGCTGAGCAAAGCGACCGTTGTTGCGCAGTGAGCGATTTGTGTTTGCCGCGACCGTTTGGAACTTCTTGCCCGCCGCCTGCGCGCGATCAAATTGCTGGGCGAGGTCCGCGACTTCCTTCTCTGCTTTTTGCAGATCGCGCAGCATCTTCGCGGCGTCGACGGAAAGCACCATTTCGTGACGCGTTTGAACTTGATTAACCATAGAAATTCCTCCTGTTCGGGCCGCGCGACGGGCTTCGGCCAAGCGGGGCAAAGGTCAGGATCGGCATGGCGATGTTCCCACCTTTCTCGCGCTGATGTTCCGGGTTCGCGCCGATAGTGAGCCGGATGGATGCCCGCTCGGTGTATTTGAATTGCCGCAGCGCTTTCCAGACCGTGTAAAACGGCTCGTGGATGCGTTCGATCTTGCCGCTGTAGGGTCTGACGTTAATGATCTGAACGATGTCGATCCGGTCGGCGTAGCGATCCAGTTCGCTGGGTTGGACTTCGGTATCGCCGTTGATCAGGACAACAAACCCGCCGATGTATTGCCCTGTCTCGCGGAAATACCGAGCCTGCTCGGTCAGCATGAGATACGCGGCCTGTACCGCTTCGATGATCGCCTGAACGCCCGGACCTTGGACGTAGGTGATATTGCCGCCCAAACGGACATTTGTCACCTTTCGGTTGGGCGATCCGTCCACGAGCGTCACCACCGGATCACCCGGCTGGAACACCTCACCCTGTGCTTGGTAATACTGGACGCCCTGCGCCGCCGTCTGCATGTGAAAGGTCCGCATGGAGCGCACCAGATCAGGCACAATTTGCGCTTTGAGTGCCGATCTGGCGCGCTTCCTCCCGAGGTCGATGGGTGGGTGTTTCAGCGGCTTGAACGGGTCGATCTTTCGGACGCCCCTGAAGGGTTTGTATGGCAGGTCATCTTTTAGGAGCGGGATCATTGCAGGACGCGCTCCCCAAATGACAGGATGCGCCGCAAGAGTTCTTCTCCATCGCCCATCTGGACGCCTTCGATGTGATGTGCCAGCGCCGTCGGATCGGGGAAGGGATCGGACCGCACGAGCCGCCACACGTCCCGGCATAGGGCCGTCACGTGACGCGCGAATGCTTCGTCATCCTCAGCGCACCAGCACAGGCGCAGGGCTATGCCAATCTCATCCTGCAGCACTGTCCGAATCAACCAATTCGAGAATGGTGAGCCTGCGCTGGTTCAGATCACGCATGGTCTCGCTGACGTCAGCGCGGGGGTTCTTCTGCATCGCCGCGCCGTCGAGTAGCGCCTGTCTGATCAGGTCGAGTAGCAGACTGTTGACGGTTTCCAGATCGGGATTCATGTCAGCGCTCCTTTCAACAGTTTGGCCAACGCCGTCGGACCATTTGTCTCGGCGTAGACCTTTGCCGCGCCGATGTATTGCCCAGCATCGGCAGGGGTGGCCTTGCGGCCTTCAGGCGCGACCCAGACCGTTGCCTGCGGGGGCAGGTTCAGGTCAACGAGATACGCGCCGATGGCGGCGTTCAAAGCGCCGGGGTGGGTCAGTGTGGCGCGGTGTGCGCCGTTGATGCTGACGCGGGCCGTGATGGGGCTGTCGTGGTCGATTGAGATGATCATTTACCAATCCACCGATGTGAGCGTGGCCACGGTATCAGGACGCCCGAAACCCCACGATGCAGGTTGCACGAACCGCAGCGCGACTTCCCATGTCTGGAAGAGTGACCGGACTGGGGTGCCGCTGTCGTTCGCGGGATCGCCGCTCATGGTCAACACCGCTTGGTTCGACATGTCGATTTCGGGAATGTCGATCCCCATAAACAACGAGTCCGCATCCATCGCGATGACCTGATCAGCGGGGGCATTGTCGGCAATGACCAGCGGGACGCCAGCAAGGGTGCCACGTTCCAGTTCAGCCTGATACGGACGGATGCCCGTTCCGGGTGCCGTGGTCAATGACAGGGACGCCACGCGCAGCGGGTTGATGATGAACACGGGGCGACGGGCGCGGATGCCGATGAGGTGCCCGAGTAGCCATTTGAGGTCTACTTGGACGCTATCAACATCATTGCCCGCACTCACCTGCGACGCGGCTCCATTCAGGATACCAGCGGGACGGACGCCTGCGACGGGGACGTTGGCGTCGAGAAAAAATCCGTCGAGCGCTCGGGCGCTGTCGTCAATGATACCTTGCTGAACAACGTCCACGATCTGGGGACGCGATACGCGCCGAATTTCTTCCGACAAGGTGGCGATGACGCCCAACGAATAACGGGTGAGCGTGACCGATCCGAACATGCCCGCCTTGACCGGGATTTCCGTCCCTTCCTCTTTCCACGCGGCGGGAAGGGTGTCGCGCAGGCGGCGGGGATACGACATCGCGTTGTGGCCACGGAAATTCATTTCCCGCGCGCCAGCCCCGAGAAGCTGGGGGATAACCGCGCTCGGTGCGCGGTCCACAAAGTCCGGTCCCAGTCCTGTGGTGGTGAGTTCCTGCGCCCATCCTGCGACGTTGGTATAGGCCGGATCAGTTGCGGCTTTCTGCGCGTAACGACGCACCAGTCGCCATTCGTCCCCCGGTCGAACCTGCTTGATAAAGTCAGCGGGGTCGGTGCCATCCAGACGCCGGACAATCTCAGCAGAGACCGCCAGAGCGATGGTTCCCAGCGCCGTGGGAGCCTTCACCGCTGGCTTGGCCTGCGCGGGTGCCTTCAGGCTGGCTTCGAGCCGCTGGGGACGATCCAACATGCGCCGCACGGTCGCCAATTCGGCCTCAACGGCAGGCAAGCGCGCCGCCGCCGCTTCGGCGTTTTTCAGTTCCTCATGGGCAAGGTCCAGCGCGCGTTCGGCGCGCATTCGGTCGCGCTCTGTTGCAACCTTCTGTCGCAAAATCGGGTTTTCGATTTCGCCGATCACGGCGGTGGAATCTTTGGGCATTGTTCAGTCTCCTGTGATCACGGCGCGCAGGGCGCTCCGAATGCGGTTTTGTCCGGTGATGGACTTTTCTTCGGCCACGGAGCGCCAGACGCGCCGGGTAAAGGATGCGGCTTCTCGCTTGGCATCCACGACCGAACATCCGGCGGCGAGAAGCTTGGCTTTTGCCAGTGTGTAATCGGCGCGGATCGCGGCGCGCAGTTTGTGATCATTTCGCATGTCGGGTCTCCGTTGCTCGTTTGGCCATGGCGCTCAGATCATCCAGTGTGAATTCATCGGCCTGTTTTTCGAGCGCTGCCTCGGCATCGGCCTGCGCGTGTTCCAGCGTCTTTTCCAAGGTTGCAACGCGGTCGCGAAGAGGCTTCACGTGTTTGACGATCAATTGACCCATCGCTTGCGCGATGACCTGCATTTGCGCTTGGGTCAGGACGGGTTCGGCCTCTTTCCGGCGATAGGGGTTGCGGTACTCACTCATGCACGGGCCTTTCGAGATGCGTTCGCTGCGGCCATGTATTTTTGGCGCAGGTCTTTGATGTCGGGATGTTGTGGATCGAAGTCACACGCGGGCAATGCGCCCAGCAATTCGCCGTGAAGCGCCGTTGCGTCCAGATCGGCCTCGGCATCCGTCAGGCGCTTCTCGGCGCGATCTGCGGCGTCTCGGGCGCGATCTGCGGCGCGTTCCAGCTTTTCGATCAGAACAGGATTGGTGCAACCCAACGCCAGACACCGCTTTGCCGCCCCGATGACGGGCGACGGGTGGAAAGCGCCGGGTTGCTTGAAGCGCAGGATATGGACTGCGGCCTCAAATTCTTCGGCAAGGGAGAGGGTATCTTCGACGGCCTGCTCTGCGGCTTTCAAGCGGTCGGTGAATATGGATGTGATTTTTTGTCTGGTCTCGGTCGCGCCTTCGCGGCCTGCTTGTTCGGCCTTGCTTGCCGCTGCGAGTTCTCGCCGGACATATCCAGTGGATTTGATCAGCTTGCGGGCCAATGTCGGCGCGGTGCGGACGGTCAGTGTCATATCTCGGTCCCATGGTTCGGGTGGTTTGACGAGACCGAGCGGATCAGCAGAGGGAACTTCTTCGCACCCGGCCCGTCCTGCGCAGGGTGCATGATGTAGGTGATTCGATCAAGACTTAGTGGTTAGCTATAATATCTACCGCTATATCTTGTATGACATCCGGGTCGATCCCGATCATCGCGGCGACGGGCGGGCCGCTGGTTTGGAGCCAATGTACCGCCGCGCGATCACCACCACGCGCGGCCTTTATTTGCGCCGCCAGTGCTGCGCTCCACAGGCGGGCGCAAGCTTTGGCGTCAATGTGATTCATACGCTTCCTTCCATCTTTCAAAAATGTCCTTGGAAGATCGCGCGGTGGTGAAGGCGATGGTGGTTTCCAGACACGTGATCTGATGTGTGTAGAAATCCAGCCGCTCGTAGACCGTCGGTGCGCCGACATGGCGCGCGATCATCCTTCGCGCATGTTGGATCGCCGCTGCTGCGCGTTCTTCTGCGATGAGTCTGGATAATTCTGTTTCCATCAGATTCAGTCCAAGCAATCCGCGTCGGGGCGCGCGGGGAATGGGGTGCTATATTACCCCACGCAAGCAAGAGACCGTCAAGTCATTTTGCCCGTTCGTTTTTGAGATTCACTCCCCCGTGCGGTTCCGCACCCCAAAGCTTCGGTTACGACCCACCCGCCCCCCGTCGAGCCGATCCCGCTCTGACCTCGGTCTGGTGCTTGGCTGGTGTCGGGGTGGTGCCGGGGTGGTGCTGGTTGTCGAGATGGATATGGGGAGCCGGGGCTAGGGACTTACACTATACCCCTCTTCGGTCCGCCCTCGTGGTTGTGTCGGGGATAGCGGGTCGCGCTATAGCCAGTGTTGATCAGGGGTTGGGTTATAGAGGTTTTTCCAGTCGAGAGTAGAACACAACACCCTTTTCCTAATAGACCATATTGTAAAATTTACTGTCGGTAGAACAGACCTTGTTCTACTTATATAGTACTAAATTGTATAGGTATTAGTAATGCTAAGTCATTGATTTATATGGATACTGAATCCACAGAGAGTCTTTAGTGTGTTCTACTTTTCTGTTCTACTAACTTATAGGTTTTTCGCTATAGGGAGTAGAACAGCCTGTTCTACCATTCTGTTCTACTCCCCTGATTTGCTATAGGCTTTGGCGTACAAACACAAGCTGGCCCTTGTACGGTTCGCGGGTGTATTGCCTGTCCGCATAAACCCAACCGAGATTGCGAAGTTCTGCACCAACTTCTTTCTCGACTTTGGAATTGCGCTTCCCGTGTTCCAGCAACCCCAAGGCGTGACAACACATCTTTACCGTCACCTCAAATTTGTCCGACAAGAACAGGGACAATTCGTGCTTCCATTCATCAATCGGGACGCGTTGTTGCTGGATCGTCCGCGCGTAGGCTTCCACCTCCGGCATCAGGTGCCACCGTTCCTTGGCCACGTATGCCGCATAGGCTTCGGCCCAAATCTGGTCGCGATCCCGTTTTAACCCTGCGACATCCATCGAATTGATGGACCGCGCGATCCACAGGCGGCGCTCACCTTCCGCGTCCTTCAGGTAATCGCCCCGGTTGGTCGATCCACAGAACACCGCGCGCCGTGGTCGGGTGACTTCGTTGCGTCCGTAACTGGGGCGGAATTGTTCGACCCGGCGTGTGAGGAATCGTCGCATGTCTTCGACTTCCGACTTCAACACGTTGGTCAATTCGGACATTTCGATGATCCACTTGCCCGCCATGTATTCGCTGGCATCCTTGTGGTGGAAATCTGGCAGGGCATCCCCGAACCAGTCCTCAGTCGGGCAGAGCGCCCGGAACAAGCTGGATTTACCCTTGCCTTGCGCCCCTTCCAGCACGAGCGCGTGATCGACCTGACATCCGGGGTCCATCGCCCGCGCGACGGCACTGATCAACCACTTGCGCGCGATCTGTGTGAGATAGGTCATCATCGCGTCGTCGGTGCTTTTGTCGACACCAGCATAGGTGAACAGCCAATTGTCGATTCGAGATACGCCGTCCCAGTGCAAAGCGCGCAGATAATCCTGCACTGGCTCAAATGTGTTCTTGCGGCATACAATATCAACGGCGTCGATCACATTGCCCTTGGCGATCCGGGGGAAGACGTACCGCTGGAACCAGTGGAAGGTCGAGATGTAATCGTGATCTTCCAAGAAGCGCGGCACCTTTTTGTTATTGTCCCCCGGCATCGGATGCAGGACCACCGGACGCTCGTTGAAGGCGTCATAGGCAAAGCACTCGTTCCAGATCGCCTCGTTGCGGATGTAGGCGGCGACATTGGCCGAATTCGCAACCGGGAGACCCTTGTCATCCAGCACCAAATCGACCCATTCGCCCTCGGGGATTGAAACAACACCCGGCGGCATCGTCGCCTTCTCTGGCATCCCGGCGGCAAAGGCACCGTTCAGGGTGCGTGTGAATGCGGCCTCTGGTGTGTCCAACGAGCGCAGCGCCGCGTTCCGGTCGCCATTGTGTTCGTGATGCAAAAACAGGTCGAAAGCGTCCCCGTGCTGACACCCTTTGCCCGCCATGCCGACACCTGCCATGGACGCGCCGAAATAGGTCCATCGACCGTCCTCTGAGGTGTAGAGGGCAAAGCTGCCCGACTCGCTGTGTGGTGCCTTCCAGCGCCCCATGCGGCCCTGTTCGTAACCATAGCGTTCCAGAACATCTTCTAGCCTGTGTTGGGCGTTCCAGTCATCAATCGGCAAGGTCTCGCCCGCTGCCCGTCGACGTTCCAACTCGGCCCGCTTTTGCTCATGGATCGCATCGGCCTTACGGCGCGCTTCTGCGGCTTCGGCCCGGTTCGCCTCGCGCCGGACAATGACCGGATGATCGTCGGTCAGCACGACGGCGTGACCATTGGTGATCTGGTGCTGATAAAAAGCGCCACGGTTGGGCAGGTAAATGAGTTGTGCGGTACGTCGCAGGGCGCGATCTGCTTTGATGCCGTGGTCTTCATCCAAGATGTCGTAGACCGCATCAATCGTGTCGCCGTAATCCGCGCCGATGATCGGGTGCGCCAGATAGACGAACGCCCGCGACTTCGGCTTCTCCATCGTGGCGCTACTGGATGTGAATTGCACCAGATACGCGCCGGGGAAGATCGACAGGATCGCATCACGCGCTCTTTCCAATGAGGGTGGGTCCACATCGAAGTCGAAGGGGATCATCCAGAAGACGCCGTGGGTGTTCTGGTGGTGGTGGGTCCGTGCGTCCTTCGAGTGGATCGAACTCGGGATCACCCAGCGGGCCGATGCTTTGTCCACACTAGGTGGATTGACCACCATATCCACGATCTGCGCCCCGGTGATCGTGTCGTAGGCGAGACCCTTCATCGGGGAATTGTTCGGGGTTCCGTTGCTCAACAGATCGGCGCGGCTATCGTACTGCCCGAGACCCGAACACATTGGCATGTTCCAAGCATTGCATGATGCGTCGATTGTGGGTAGGTTCATTTCAGTCATACCTTTTCATTCGTGGTTGGATGAAAACAAAAGAACCCGCCGAGTAGTCAGGCTCGGCGGGTTTTCCTTTTGGCGCGCAATTCCTTTACGTGGACCTGCACCGACACGTCAGGCAGGCGCTTGCGCCGCTTGGTCAATGAGCCAGTGTTCACACCATAGGCACGGCACAGTTCGCGCTGTGACGGCCACGTGCGCCCGAAAGCTTTGACAGGTTTGGAGACAGGCAAGGATCACACTCCATGTCTTTTGTTGTGTGATTCCTTGCCCTCAATCTCACATGGACGCGGGCTTGAGTCTAGCACAGGTCGATGTACCAGTGGCCTTTGTCTATGAACTCGTATTCCACACTCCCATATTTCGCGCGCCACACGTCGGGCCGTGTGGTTTGGAACATGTGTGACATGTAGAACAGGTTTGGCCCCCAATATCGCGCGATGGTGTCGCCACGATCCCGAAGTGCAACAAACAGGTTCGGATCAATGTAGTCGCCCGTGATGATGCACATGTGGCTTGCCCACGGGTCGTCTTCGGGAGAGACAAGGCAATATCCTTCACCCACATGAACAGTGCGTGACTCAAGCGGAAGGATTAGTTCGTTCGGGCCGTTGCAGTTTACGAACATCACGCCGGACGACATGTCGTCCGTACCGATCAGGTATACTTCCCCGTCCTTTTCGGTGTCGATGTGATTGATTGGAAGGTGCCAGCCGGGAAGGGCAGTGAGTCCATGGCTTCGGATGATGTCAGGGATATTCATTCCACACCCCCGATCACGGTCAGCGCGGCCTGCAACGCTTCGAAGAATTCGCCACGTTCTAGGCGTCGCCAGATCACCACAAGATTGCGAAACATAGCAGTGGTCAGGGAAGAACCGCGCCATTCTTCCAGCAACTTCACTTCTGCCACGGGTCCATTCGGCAGGCGTGTCACCTTATCACCAGTGTATTGCACCGGGATAATGGTCTCGTACTTGCGCGCCTTGGTCCGGTTGATGACGGCCCGCGCGTGAAGCGTGGCCCGCTCGGTCTGATCTTCGCGCAAAAGGCCCGCGATCACCGCGATGTCCCAAAGATACGCGGATGTGAGAGTCAGACCGTTTCGGGCCTCAAAGCGCCCCGATACTCGGGCCGCTTCGGCAAGGATGTATTCCGGCAAACCATGTTTCATGGTGACGGGGGCATAGAGCCAGCCATTGTGTTCAATCATACCGCACCCCCTTCGCTTTGGCGGCAAGCGCCTCTTCCAGATTGTCGTAGGTTCCAAGCGCCCAAGACGCTGTTCCGGTATCCACATCCAACAGGACGAACTCCCGATAGTCGTCCAAAACATACAGCCCGAGTCCGGCATCCAACACCATGGGGGACCAACTCCCGTCATTGTTGCGTTCCCAAGCAACAATGGACTGAGTCATCAGCCCCCCATCACTATATACATGAATGGCTTTGAAGGGGCGGGTCGCGGGGATCGTCGGTTTTGGACTCAACAACGTCCGCAACACTTCTGCGGCAAGTGGTCCCTCACCATATAACGACTTCACCTCTGCGACGATTTTCCGTTGTTCTGCACATCGGCAGCAGAAACCATCCATCACCCGAGGTTGCAGCGTTTCGTCGCACACCTTGCAGTATTTTATCTCGCTCATGACTTCACCTCTTCGTCCTGAACGATTTCGCCAAGTTCCGGGTGGACTTCGGGATAGTACCGGACCGACTTGCCAAACTTCTTGAACGGCGGGCCTTTTCCTTCCTTGCGCCACTTCTTCAGCGCCCGGTCCGTGACGCCCAGTTCCCGTGCTTTTTCAAGCGTCGTCAGCATACGCATTGTTTCACTCCTATCGTGATTGATAGGGAATTGTATCGCTTCGTGGGGAACGATTCGTCAATAGTTACAATGGGTTAGCTATAGGACTTAATCCTATAGGTTAATGGTGGATTGCAAGAATTCTTCCCATTTACAAAGCAGTAGCAGGCGGCGCTCCGACAAAGTTGACCTCGCGTAAGCTGCCCGCGCGGCCCGACTGGAATGCGCCAAAGTCGCGTCGATGATGTCTTCCCCAACGTGATGTTCGTCGCGCAAATAGTCCGTCAAAACCGAGCGCCAGCCGTGCACAGTCGTGTCGGGCGCGATGGATTTCTGAAGCTTCAGGATCGCCATGTCGGACAAGGGTCCGCCGCTGCGCGACGGGAACACGACATCGCCCCCCATGCTGGCCCAGTGATCAACGATGGCGCGGGCGACCGGGGTCAGGGGGTAGTGATGCGCCACATCTGATTTCATGGCCTCGGGCGGGGCAATGATCACGCCGTCCTTGATCCACTCGGGGCGCAATTGCCGGATCGTCCCGGCCCGCGCGCCTGTCAGGATCGTTACGGCGAGAATTGCGGATGCCGTGGTGTTCTTGGCGAGAATATCCTGAAACACACGGGGCGCGTCGGCACGATCCACGGCGGCATGATGATCTTTGGATCGCTTCGGCCAAGGCAATGCGGATCGCAACGCCGGGGCAGGGTTGGGGACAGTGATGCCCAGTGCATCGGCCTGCTTGAAGACGATACTGATCCGACCGACGACCTTGCGCGCCGTCTCGGTCTTGGTGCGCACCAGAGGCGCAAGGTGGTCCATCAGGACAGGTGTCGTCAGTTCGCTGATGGGGCGGTGCCAGAGCGCGCCCATGTGGCTCTCTAGGCTGGTGAGCCATTGATCTTTCTTGCTGCCCTTCATACGGGCGCTGCGGGCCGCGTAGGCCGCATGGGCCAGATAGCTGAACAGGTGGGTCTCGTCGGACTTGCCGCGTATCTGTGCAGGTGTCTCGCCGTCAAACAGGCGTTGTCGTATTCGCACCCAACGATCACGGGCAAGGGGCAAGGGTGTTTCGCGCAGGGGACCGAGACCGAACTTGTGGGTCTTGCCTTCGATCTTCGTTCGTCCGATCCATGAGCGAGACCCAGCGGGGGAGACCTTCAGATACAGGCCACGGACGCCGTGAACACCTGAGTCGGCATGAAGCCCAGCGGGCAGGGTGGTGAGGTTTCGATTCGTTAAAGCCATGTAGACGGGGTACACCTCGGGGTACACCCAACGCAAGGGCATAACGGTGCATGGTGGTGCGTGGTAGGGGCTAACAGATTGAATTGTCAGGCATAAAATCCCCACTATGCACCGTGGCGCACCGCGTTCAAACGCTTCTCAGGTGCGCCATTTTCCCTCATTTGAAGCAAGAGCGTTGTGGCTGGCCATTGGTCCGGTCCTTGGCCTATGGTCGCCTCAGATCCAAGGACCCGCCCATGCTGAATTTCTACAAACGTATCTGGCTCCATACCGGTAAGGCGCAAATTCTGCTAATCGTTCTGTCGTTGGCCGTCGCCGCGCTTGCCGCTGCGCCCCTTCGTTTTCAAAAAGACATCATCAACAGCCTTGGCCCCGATCTCGACGTCGAGACCCTGACGCTGCTGTGCCTGGGTTATCTCGGCGTCATCGTGATTTCGAACATCTTCAAGTTCCTGTTGAACTATCGCAGCTCGATTCTGGGCGAGGCGACAATTCGCATGATCCGCCAGCGCATCTATGGCGCGCGTCATCAGGAAGTGGTGCCTGAACAGCTTGACGACATGGGCACGCTGACAACGATCATAGCCGCCGAATCCGAAGAGGTGGGTCGGTTTGCCGGAACCGCGATTGCAAATCCGCTGCTTCAGGTCGGCACGCTTGTTTCGGTCATCAGCTACATTGCCAGTACGCAGCCCTATCTGGGCCTGTTTCTTGTGGCAATTGTCGTGCCGCAGGCGGTGATCGTCCTATTGCTGCAGGAAAAAGTGAATCGCAGGGTCAAGGAACGCACGTTGATCCTTCGGGGGGCCACATCGGCAATTTCGGAAGAGGATATTGCGCAGATCAAAGAAGCACAGCAGGCAGTAATGGATGATTTTGACAAAATCTATTCGACCCGGCGAGGAATTTTCCGTCTCAAGCTGTCGATGAAGTTCGCCATGAACCTGCTGAACGGCATTGGTTTGGTGGGTATTCTGATGATCGGGGGATTGCTGATGATGGAAGGGCGCAGCGATATCGGGACGGTTGTCGCCTCGATCGCGGCGCTTGAACGGATCAGCGATCCATGGCGCCAACTGCTCAACTTCTACAAGGAGCTGAGCGCTGTGCGGGTCAAGTTCGACCTGATCCTTGGCGCCCAAGCCGTGTCAGACAAATGAAAAGGCGCCCTGTGGGCGCCCTGACAGAGAGTATTTCGGTGATAGGGTGGTCGCTTAGCGACCCCAGGTGCGGACCGGGCCGCAATCCATATGCACGAAGTTCGATCCGGAATACCGTCCGACGCCACCGGCACGACAGGCGCTGGCCGCCTTGGCCACTTGGTTCACCGAACGCGAACCGAGACGCAGGTCGGCGGCCTGGCCCTTCATGTGCAATGAATTCTTGGCAACACCGCGCGAGCGCGAGCGCAGCATGGCGTTGGTGGCCGGGCTGCGGTAGCCCGAAAGCAGCATGTAGGGTTCGTTGACATCGAGAAGGTTGTGCGCGGCGGCCATGATGTCGATGGTACGGATATCCATGGTCTTGACGTCATTGGTGCGCCAGTCCCGCATGAAAGCGTTGATTTCCTTGACCGCGTCCTTGATGTAGTTGCCTTCCACCCAATAAATCGTATCGAGCCGTTCCCCCGTGCGGCCGGAATACATCCGGATGCGTCGGATGTCGCCGCCGCCACGCAGGAAACCTGCTGCATTCGAGAAGGTGGGGGCTGCTGCCACTGTTGTGGCGGCAAAGGCGGCCAACAGGCCACGTCTGGTCATGCTCAAAGAGCTATGTTGAGTCATAGTATAAGCGCCTGTCCCGTCGCTACCTGCCACCGCGATGTTACGCGGCAATGTCTTCATCCCCAGATGTGCGCGTTTTATGGCATATTCCGATTCGTGCACCAAGCGTTCATTTCCGCGCACTTGGGCATATCAACAGAATTCGGCAAAAATTTGCTTAATAGGCGAAGGATGTGGTTCCGGTGCCGCGCCCAGATTGCAACACTTGGCGTGGGCTTTTTGTTCTGGCGATCTTGTGATTGGACTGGGGGAAAAGTAGTTTCAAAGATGTTTGCACAAATTATGTTCCCGCACGAGGAAAACTCCATGTTTCACGCGCTTCGGCCCCGTTTTACATTTTTGGTCGCCGGTCTGTTTCTCAGCCTGTCAGTATTTACTGCAGAGCCCGCTCAGGCGTTCACGGCCTTTAAGCAGGCGATCGCCGAAGCTGCCTCACGCGATGCGGATGTGGCCACGTTTTACCGCGGAAACAAATATGCGCCGGTCTGGACTGGACCGGGTGAGTTGGACCAGGCGCGGCGCAAGGCGCTGATCGCGGCGCTGGTGCGGGTCGAGGATCATGGGCTGCCAGCCGCGCGTTATGATGTGGACAGGCTCGTGGCACAGATGGCCAATGCCCGGACAGCGCGTGATCTGGGGCTTGTCGAAGTGGCGCTGACGCGGGCGTTTCTGAAATATGGGCGGGATGTCTCCTCGGGCATGCTGGTGCCGTCGCAGATTGACGATGGGATCGTGCGCGAGGTCGAACGGCGCGACCGTGTTGACATGATCAAAGGATTTGCCGCCAGCGCCGAACCCAAACGTTTCCTTAAGGAGCTTGCCCCGATTTCGCCGGAATACCTGCGGCTGCAAAAAGAACGCCTGCGTCTGGAGCGGCTGATGGCTCAGGGTGGCTGGGGGCCGAAAGTGCCGTCGAGCAAGCTTGAACCGGGTGACAATGGGCCGAAAGTGATTGCCCTGCGCAATCGTCTGATCGCGATGGGGTTCATGGAACGCAGCGCAACGGCAACCTATGACCGTGCGCTGGAAAAGGCGGTGCAGGCCTTCCAGATCGCACACGGTCTTGAGGTTGATGGCGTCGCGGGGCAGGGCACCATCGACGAGATCAACAAATCCCCGGATGCGCGTTTGAAATCCGTGCTGGTGGCCATGGAGCGGGAACGCTGGATTGGCCGCGCCAACCAGGGGCGTGAGATCATCGTCAACCTGACCGACTTCACAGCCAAGGTATACGATGATGGCAAGCTGACGTTCCGCACCCGTTCGGTGGTGGGCAAGAACCAGTCGGATCGTCGCAGCCCCGAGTTTTCGGACACGATGGAGCACATGATCATCAATCCGACATGGAACGTCCCGCGCTCGATCGCGACCAAGGAATACCTGCCGATGATGCAGCGTAATCCGAACGCGGCAGGGCATTTGCGGCTGATCGACTCGCGCGGGCGCACGGTGAACCGGGACAATATTGACTTCAGCCAGTACAATACCCGCAACTTCCCGTTCGACATGAAGCAGGCACCTGGCAACCGGAATGCGCTTGGTCTGGTCAAGTTCATGTTCCCGAACAAGCACAACATCTACCTGCACGACACGCCGGCCAAGAACCTCTTCGCGCGCGAAGTTCGTGCCTACAGCCATGGCTGCATCCGCCTGCACCAGCCGTTCGAGTTCGCCTACACGCTTCTTTCCAAGCAGGTCGAGAACCCAAAGGAATATTTCCATCAGCGACTCAAGACCAACCGGGAAACACAGGTCGACCTCGAAACGCAAATCCCCGTGCATATCATCTATCGCACCGCCTATACCGAGCCCAAGGGACCGGTTCAGTATCGCCGCGACGTCTATGGGCGTGACGCCAAGATCTGGGCGGCACTGGCCAATGAAGGGGTGGTGTTGCGCGGCCATCAAGGCTAAACACGCCCCGGAATGATGACCGGGGGACGCATGGCATACACGGTTCGCGACATCGCATCCGCCTTGGATGCCGAAGCGTTTGGGCAGACGGATATCGTTGTAGAGCGTGTGTCGGAACCGGCTATGGCAGGTCCGGACGATCTAGCACTTCTGACCAATCCGAAATTTGTTGAAGGTCTTGCCAAGGGGCGGGCGCGCGTAGCGCTTCTCTGGCCCGGTGCGGACTGGCAGGCGCTGGGTCTTGAAGCGGCCATTGTTGCGCCGCGTGGGCGGTTTGCCATGGGTGCGCTGACGGCCATGATGGACGCCGGCCAGGATTTTCCGGCAGGTATCCATCCGAGCGCGGTGATTGACCCCACAGCCATTATTGGCGCGGAGGTGACCGTATGCCCCTTTGCAGTGATCGGTCCGCGCGCGCGCATCGGTGCCAAGAGCGTGATCGGCCCGCATTGCCATATCGGCGCGGACGCCGTGATCGGACCGGATGCCTATCTGCGGGATCATGTCTCGGTCGGGGCGCGGGTCACGATCGGAGCGCGGTTTCGTGCGCAACCGGGCGCGCGGATCGGCGCGGATGGCATGTCCTTCGTGACGCCGGAAGAATCCGGTGTCGAGAAAGTGCGCGAGACGCTGGGGGACCAGGGAGAGGTCAAAAGTCAGAGCTGGGCGCGTATTCATTCGCTGGGCGCCGTGACCATTGGCGACGACGTCGAAATCGGCGCCAACACATGTATCGACTATGGCACAGTTCGGGATACGCGGATCGGCAACGGCACCAAGATCGATAACCTAGTGCATATTGCGCATAACGTGGTGGTCGGGAATGACTGCCTGTTTGCCGGACAGGTCGGGATTGCCGGGTCGACCACCGTGGGCAACAACGTGGTCCTTGGCGGACAGGTCGGCATCACCGACAATACCCGGATCGGCGACAACGTGATCGCGGGGGGCGCGTCCAAGATCATGACCAAGGTTCCCACGGGGCAGGTCGTGCTGGGATACCCTGCGGTCAAGATGGACACGCATCTGGATATGTACAAAGGATTGCGCAGATTGCCGCGGTTGGCCAAACAGGTGGCCGCGCTTCAAAAAGCTGTTTCAAAAAGCGGGTCCAATGACTAAATCAAGCCGCAGATCGGGCAAAAGGAACACGTCATGAGCGTCAAGGACAAGGTTATCGAAATCATCGCGGAACAGGCCGTGCTGGAACCTTCGGACGTGAAACTGGACAACACGCTGGAAGATCTCGGGATCGACAGCCTTGGTCTTGTGGAAAGCATTTTTGCCATCGAAGAAGCGTTCGACATCTCGGTACCGTTCAATGCAAATGAACCCACGGAAAGCGATTTTGATATTTCTTCCGTGGCCAGCATCATTGCCGGGATCGAAAAACTGATTGCCGAGCAATCGTGAACGGGAATATCGCATGAAACGGGTCGTCATCACCGGGGCGGGTACAATCAACGCGCTGGGGCAAAACGTGACCGAAACGCTTGCAGCCATGCGCGAAGGCCGCTGTGGCATTGGTGAACTCGAGATGCGCGACGTCGACCGGCTCGCCGTCAAGATCGGGGCTCAGGTCAAGGGGTTCGAAGGGGAACATATCTTCAACCGTCAACAAATGGCGCTGTTTGATCGCTTTACCCAATTCACCCTTGTGGCCGCGCGCGAAGCCATGGCGCAGTCGGGCCTGAGTTTTTCCGGTGAATTGTCCGCCAAGTCCGGTGTCGTGCTTGGCAACTCGGGCGGTGGCATGCAGACGCTCGACGAGAATTACCGCACAGTCTACGAGGACGGCAAGAACCGGGTGCATCCCTTTGTTGTTCCGAAACTTATGAACAACGCCGCCGCAAGCCATGTCAGCATGGAGTTCAATCTCAAGGGGCCCAGCTTTACCGTGGCCTCCGCCTGCGCAAGCTCCAATCACGCCATGGCCCAGGCGTTTCAGATGGTCAGGTCTGGCACGGCTCCGGTCATGATCACCGGCGGGGCCGAATCGATGCTGTGCTTTGGCGGGGTCAAAGCGTGGGAAGGTCTGCGCGTGATGTCCAAGGACGCTTGCCGCCCGTTTTCGGCCAATCGCAACGGTATGGTTCAGGGCGAGGGCGCCGGGGTGTTTGTGTTCGAAGAGATGGAACACGCCCGCAAACGCGGCGCCGAAATCCTTGCCGAAGTGATCGGCTTCGCGATGAGTTCGGATGCGGCGGATATCGTGATGCCCTCAAAGCAAGGCGCGGCGCGGGCCATTTCCGGCGCGTTGCAGGATGCTGGGGTGAACCGGGACGAGGTCGGATATATCAACGCTCATGGCACCGGGACAGCCGCCAATGACAAGACCGAATGTAGCGCCGTGGCCGATGTGTTCGGACCGCATGCAGATCGTTTGATGATCTCGTCGACCAAGTCCATGCACGGACATCTGATCGGCGGCACAGGGGCTGTCGAGCTTCTGGCCTGTATCATGGCGGTGCGGGACGGGGTGATTGCGCCCACAATTGGCTACGAGGAACCCGATCCTGAATGCGCTCTGGACGTCGTGCCGAACGAGGCCCGCGACGCGGATGTGGATGTTGCGCTCTCCAATGCCTTTGCCTTTGGCGGCCTGAACGCGGTGTTGGCGCTGCGCCGGATCTGAGGCTATTGGAATGTTTCAAATGAAAAGGCCGCCCGGTCCGGGGCGGCCTTTGTGCTTTTGGCATTTGCCTTGGGCAAGTTATTCCTGCACCGGGTTCGCGCTGTCATAGGTCTTGGTGAAGCCGTTCAGCGACATGTTCACGGTCACGACCTGCGCTGGCGCGGCGGCTGGGACGATGGCAATCTTGGCAACACTTCCCGACTTGAATGCATCGACATCTTCCTGTGTCAGGCCGATGCGGGCAAAACAGCCGACCGGGTTGCAGAATGCATAAGGGTAGCGTTTGGCATTTTCGCCATCGACCGCCACGGTGAGCTGCCCCGTCAGCAGGGTTTCAAGCGGCACAACAAAGGTGCCCCCACCAATCGCTTCACCAGCGGGTGTCTTGAGCTTGTAAAGCGTCACCTCGGCCACGGCATTGCCGGCGTTGTCCTTGAGCAACTGATACATGCGGCAGGGGCGGGGTTCCGGGCCGGATTTCGCGCATTGCAGCGACCAGTCGCCGATCTGCTCCACAGTGATGTCTTCGGCATCCGACGGTGCCGGCGCGGCTTCGACTTTCTGTCCCATGGCAAGCGAGCCATCGGACAACGAGCCGACGCCCTGAGCCAGAACGGGGGCAGCCAGAAGAGAGATTGCGGCGGCACCGAGAAGAAGTTTGAGCTTGGGCATGAGGATTCCCGTGTGGTTGATTGAATCTGTCTTCGCTTAGCACGCCCGGATGCGAATGTCAGGGTAAAGCCTGGGGTATTGTATGGCGTTCTGGCGGTTTTCCGCGCGCAGGTGCCAGCCATTACGAGCCAATGAAAAAGGGGCCCGAGGGCCCCTTTTCCGGTATTTTCACTCCCCGTCGGACTGGCCGACTTATTCATTGACGAATAGCTACGCAGAATCACGGAGAGCGTCAACCGGAAAACTGTGTTCCTTCCTGATTTTCCACGAAAAAACGGCCATGCCCTTGGCACGGCCCAGTCTGACAGGGAGGAAGTCATTCCAGAACATGGAAGACATGGTCCCGGAATGCAGAACAGGCTGGCAGAGAATGGTTAAGAATGTATTTTGAATGCGTGACGATGCAATTGACGTGAGGACTGGTGGCGATGGACGGAAAGATCTTCGTTGGGGGTGGCGGCGAAAACTATGCTGAAAAACAGGGACTTACGCTCAAGTATGCCAACCGGCACGGTTTGATTGCGGGCGCCACGGGCACCGGTAAGACCGTGACACTGCAGATACTGGCAGAAGGTTTTTCTGCGGCTGGGGTGCCGGTGTTCCTGTCCGATGTGAAGGGCGATCTCTCGGGGCTGGCCGCGGCCGGTCGGGAAGATTTCAAGCTGCATACCGCCTTTCAGGAACGCGCCGTCAAGATCGGCTTTGACGACTATGTGTATGAGGCATTCCCGGTCACCTTCTGGGATCTTTTCGGGGAACAGGGGCATCCGGTGCGCACCACGGTGGCCGAGATGGGACCGCTTCTTCTTGCGCGGTTGATGGAACTCACAGAGGCGCAGGAAGGTATTCTGAACATTGCGTTCCGTCTTGCCGATGAACAGGGGCTGCCGCTTCTCGACCTCAAGGATTTGCAGGCCCTGCTGGTCTGGGTTGGTGAGAACCGGGCAGAGCTGGCGCTTCGCTATGGAAATGTGTCGGTCAACTCGATCGGCGCCATCCAGCGCCGTCTTCTGGTTCTGGAAAACCAGGGTGGCGCCAAGCTTTTTGGCGAACCGGCGCTGGACCTTGGCGACATCATGCGGACCGACCTTGATGGACGGGGTCGGATCAACATCCTGGCGGCGGACAAGCTGATGGGGTCGCCTCGGCTCTATGCGACCTTCCTGTTATGGCTTTTGTCAGAGCTCTTCGAAGAACTGCCTGAGGTCGGTGACCCCGACAAACCCAAGCTTGTCTTCTTCTTTGACGAGGCGCACCTGCTGTTTGAAGATGCACCCAAGGCGCTGGTCGACAAGGTTGAACAGGTGGCACGGCTCATCCGCTCCAAGGGGGTGGGCGTGTATTTCGTCACCCAGAACCCGGACGACATTCCCGAAGATATTCTCGGTCAGCTCGGCAACCGGGTGCAGCATGCGCTGCGCGCGTTCACGGCGCGGGACCGGCAGGCGCTGCGTGCGGCTGCCGAGACCTATCGGGACAACCCGTGTTTCGAAACCGAGGAAGCGATCCGCGAGGTCGGTGTCGGGGAGGCAGTCACGTCGATGCTGATGAAGAAAGGCGTGCCCGGCATTGTGGAACGGACCCTTGTCCGCCCGCCCTCATCGCAGCTGGGCCCGCTTGACGTGAACACGCGAAAACAGGCGATCGACTGCTCGCCGGTGTCGGGCAAATACGAAAAGCTGGTGGATCGCAGATCCGCCTACGAAATCCTGCGCGAACGAGCCGACAAGGCGGCAGCGGAAGCCGAGAAGGCAGAGGCGCGGGAAGAGGAGATGGACGCGGCCCATCGCGAATTCAACGCGGCACGGCGATACTCGGGCAAGCGGGTAAGCCGGTCATCGTCGCGGACTTTGCGGGTGCGGGCGGATGATACATACGGCGAAGCGTTGACCAAGATGGTGGTCAAGGAACTCTCCGGCACCACGGGACGGCGTATCGTGCGCGGCATCCTGGGCGGGTTGTTCAAGGGACGGTGATCCATTGGAGCGCCTTACAGGCGCACAGGATATGCACGCCCAAGGGGCGCGCGGGATGGGGCGCTGCCCCGTCTCAGCAAGCTGAGACTCCCCGGGATATTTTCTGGCAAAAGGAAGAAGGGCGCCCGGTTTGTGGGGCGCCCTTTTGATTTTCTTAGCGCTCGGGGATGAGGCCGCGCGGGCTGAACCGCAGGACCAGCAGGAGGATCACCCCCATGGTCAGGAGCCGCATATGGGCCGCACTGTCGATCAGGTGCTGCCGCAGGCCCGAGTCCTCGGCCATGCCGCTCGTGATCAGCTGCATCAGCCAAAGTCCGATCGGTTCGACCTGCACCCAGAGGAACCAGATCAGGAAGCCGCCCAGAACCGCGCCCAGATTGTTGCCCGAGCCGCCGACGATCACCATTACCCAGATGAGGAAGGTATAGCGCAGAGGCTGGTAGGTGCCCGGCGTGAGCTGACCATCAAGGGTGGTCATCATCGCCCCGGCGATCCCGCAGACTGCGGAGCCAAGCACGAAGATATGCAGATGGCGGCGGGTGACGTCCTTACCCATGGCTTCGGCGGCGACCTCGTTGTCGCGGATGGCGCGCATCATCCGCCCCCAGGGTGATTTCAGCGCGGCCTGCGCCATCAGGAAGATAACCAGCAGCACAATGGAGAACAGCACCGAATAGCCCAGTTTCACATAGAGGGTCGAGGCGGTGACGGGATCCAGACCCAGACCCTGTGCCCGCTCGACAAACGTGGCTGATTGCTGAAGGTCGATTTCGTAGGGCAGGGGCCGTGGCAGGCCGACAACGTTCTTCACGCCGCGCGCCAGCCAGTCTTCGTTCTTCATCACGGCAATGATGATTTCCGCAATCCCCAGCGTGGCAATCGCAAGATAGTCCGAGCGCAGGCCGAGCGCCGTCTTGCCGATCAGCCAGGCACCGCCTGCCGCGAGCAAACCGCCCACAGGCCAGGCCAGAAGCACCGGCAGGCCAAGCCCGCCAAGAAAGCCCGTGGCCGCCGGGTCGATCGCTTCAACAGCGGCGACACCGGGATCGAAGATCGCGCGGTAGATGAAGAAGCCGCCCAGCAGGATGCCAATCATGACAATACTGCGCAGTCGCCCCGGCGCGAGGTTCTGATAGGCCATGACGGCGGCAACGATTGTGCCCGCGCCGGCCAGCAGTCCGATGACCACGCGCGTGCCACCTGCCGCCCAGGCCTCGCCCACCGGGTCAACCGAGGTGAGGACGACGGCCAGACCGCCGAGCGCAACAAAGCCCATCACACCAACATTGAACAGGCCCGCAAAGCCCCATTGCAGGTTCACCCCCAGCGCCATGATGGCCGAGATCAGCCCCATGTTGAGGATCAACAGGGCCGAGTTCCAGCTTTGCATGATCCCGGTGATCAGGATCAGCACGCCAATGATCGCAAACAGCGCGGTGTTTTTCACTGTATCGCTCATACCGATTTCCCCTTGAACAGGCCGGTGGGCTTGAAGAGCAGCACCACGATCAGGATTACGAAGCTGACCGCGAACTTGTAATCCGTGCTCAGCAGTTGCACGAGGCCGGAAGGCTCGAGGCTCTCGGGCATCAGGTAGACCAGCACCTTTTTCCACGCATAGGTGATTGTGACCTCGGAAAAGGCAATCACGAAGCCGCCGGCGATCGCGCCAAGCGGGCTGCCGAGTCCGCCCACGATGGCGCTGGCAAAGATCGGCAGTAGAAGCTGGAAATAGACGAAGGGTTTGAACGTCTTGTCGAGCCCATAGAGCACACCCGCCGTGGTGGCCAGCGCGGCCACGATCAGCCACGTGTACATGACGACACGCTCGGGGTTGATGCCTGACAGCAGGGCCAGATCCTCGTTATCGGAATAGGCGCGCATCGATTTACCAGTGCGGGTTCGGTTCAGGAACCAGAACAGCAGCGCAACGCAGATCACCGCGACGACCACGGTGATGCCCTGTGTCGTCTTGATGGCCAGCCCCTCACGCAGCCCGGTCATGGCCTTGAATTCGCGGACCGAGATGATGAAGCGCTCGCCATCGGCGAATTTCTGGTCATTGGGGCCGATGATAAAGCGCACGAGTCCGTTCATGATGAACATGACGCCCATGGACACGATGACGAGGATCACCGGCTTGGCCTTTTGTTCGCGGTAGAAGCGATAGACGACCCGGTCCGTGAACAGGACAAGTGCCATGGTGCCAAGAATGGCAATGGGCAGGGCCAGTAGCGCCGTGGGCAGGGGGCCAAAGCTCACGCCCATCGACTGGAACCACCAAGTCACCAGAACGGCGATCATCGCGCCAAAGGCCATGGTGTCGCCATGGGCAAAGTTCGAGAACCGCAGGATGCCATAGATCAGTGTGACCCCCAGAGCGCCCAGCGCCAGCTGGCTGCCATAGGCGACCGCGGGGATGATCACGAAGTTGGAAAGCGCCACGATGGCGTTGAGGAAGTCCATTTGTCAGCCCCCCAGGAACGATTTGCGGACTTCTTCGTCCGCCAGAAGGTCTTTGCCCGTACCCGAATAGGCATTGGCACCCTGTACAAGGACATAGCCCTTGTCGGCAATTTCGAGCGCCTGGCGGGCGTTCTGTTCCACCATCAGGATCGGGATGCCGGTGCGCGAGACTTCGATGATGCGGTCAAAGAGTTCGTCCATGACGATTGGCGACACGCCCGCCGTGGGTTCATCGAGCATCAGCACTTTGGGTTTGGTCATCAGCGCGCGGCCCACGGCGACCTGCTGACGCTGACCGCCGGAGAGTTCCCCGGCTGCTTGGTGGCGTTTTTCGTGCAGGATCGGGAATAGGTCATAGACCTGTTCCATGGTTTCCGTGAAATCGTCGCGCCGGATGAAGGCGCCCATTTCAAGGTTCTCTTCCACCGTCATCGAGCCAAAGATGTTGTTGGTCTGCGGCACAAAGCCCATACCCTTGACCACGCGGTCCTGCGGCGAGAGGTTGGTGATGTCTTCGCCATCAAGCCGCACCGACCCCTGACGCAGGTCCAGCATGCCGAAGACAGCTTTCATTGCGGTGGATTTGCCGGCGCCGTTCGGGCCAACAATCACCGCGATTTCGCCGGGATCAACGGAAACGGTGCAGTCATGCAGGATGTCCGGGCCATTCTTGCCATAGCCGCCGGTCATGCTGTCGCCGATCAGGAATGCGTTTTGGGTGTGCATTTCCTTGCCCGTGCCAACAGAGGGGCGCAACTCGCCGCCGCCCTTGGCATTCGTGATCGAGGCGTCCTTGTTGCCCCGGTCGCCATATTCGCCGTTGCTCATGCCCCCACCTTGTCCTTGTTCTTGAGACCCGTGCCGAGATAGGCCTCGATCACCTGTTCGTTGGCCTTGATCTCGTCCAGTGTGCCTTCGGCGAGAACCTTGCCCTCGGCCATGCAGATGACCGGGTCGCAGAGGCGGCCGATGAAATCCATGTCGTGTTCGATCACGACAAAGGTATAGTTGCGTTCCTTGTTCAGACGGATGATCGCATCCCCGATCGTGTTGAGCAGGGTGCGGTTCACGCCAGCTCCGACCTCGTCAAGGAAGACGATCTTGGCGTCCACCATCATCGTGCGCCCCAGTTCGAGCAGCTTTTTCTGACCGCCCGAAACCTGACCGGCCTTGTGGTCGGCCAGATGTTCGATGGTCAGGAATTCAAGCACCTCGTCCGCCTTGGCCCGCAGCGCGCGTTCCTCGTCTGCGATGCGCTTGCGCCCGAACCATGTATTCCAGAGGGTTTCGCCCGATTGGCCACCCGGCACCATCATCAGGTTTTCCCGGCACGACATGGACGAGAATTCATGCGCGATCTGGAAGGTGCGCAGCAGCCCCTTGTGGAACAATTCGTGCGGCGGCAATCCGGTGATGTCCTCACCATCCATCGTTACCTTGCCCGATGTCGGTTCGAGAACCCCCGCAATCACGTTGAAAAGAGTGGTTTTTCCGGCGCCGTTAGGGCCAATCAAACCAGTGATGGAGCCCGGCTCAATGCGCAGGGTCGCCCCGTCGACGGCCCGAAACCCGCCGAAATGCTTGTGAACGTCTTCGACGACGATCATGACTGTCACCCCCCCGTCATGTATGTTTTGGTCGCGATTCTGGCCGCGCCTTATATATGGAAAAGCAGCCCGGACAAGCCGGGCTGCCTCATTTTTTCAGCTTATCACAAAATCAGCGATATTGCGCCGTGGTGATCTTGCCGCCTTCGATGACGATCTCGCGATAGCCACCGGCAGCTTCGCCGCCACCGATCAGCTCAACAGCGGTTGCGCCGACATAGTCGATCTCACCACCTGCGGCGAGGATCTCGAGACCCTTGGCCAGTTCACCGGTACCGATCTTTTCGCCCGGCGCGTTGGCCACGTCCATGATCTTGCCTGCATAGGCGCTCGGATCGCTCGAACCGGCGGCCTGCATGGCCAGCATGATCAGGGCAGCCGCGTCATAGCTTTCGCCGATGTAGGGGCCCGAGGAATCATAGGCGTCCGAAGTGATCGCCTTGACGATCATATCGGTGTTGGCCGCTTCGCCACCAGGAACGGTGCCAACCGAGCCTTCGATTTCGTCGCCAAAGGTGGTTTCAAGTGCGGCGCCGATCATGCCGTCCGGCAGGGCGAACATGTCAAATGCGCCGGTGTCCAGTGCGGCACGGATGATACCAGGGCCACCCTGGTCGACGTAACCCGCCACGATCAGCACATCACCACCCGCCGAAGCCAGCGCGCCAACTTCTGCCGAATAGTCCGCTTTGCCGTCTTCATGCGAGGTCATCGCGGTAACTTCACCACCTGCTGCTTTGAACGCGCCGGCGATGCTGTCGGCAAGACCCTTGCCATAGTCGTTGTTGGTGTAGGTGATAGCCGCCGACTTGATGCCCTTGTCCATCAACACGTCCGCCAGAACCTGACCCTGACGGGCGTCCGAAGGCGAGGTGCGGAAGAAGAGGCCGTTATCCTCGGCATCCGACAGCGCGGGCGAGGTTGCAGATGGCGAAATCATCACCACGCCGTTAGGCACTGCGACGTTGGCCAGAATGGCGCCGGTGACACCGGAACAGTCGGCACCGACGATGCCCTTTACCCCGTCCGAGGTGATCAGGCGTTCGGCAGCGGCGGTTGCAGCACCGGAATCAACACAGGTCGAGTCGCCCCGGATCGGGGTCACGGTTGCGCCGCCCAGAAGTTTGCCCGAATCCGACACTTCTTTCATGGCCAGTTCGCCACCGGCAGCCATGGCGGGGGTCAGCGATTCAATCGGGCCGGTAAAGCCCATGATCACGCCCAGTTTGATCTCTTCCGCCGAGGCAACCCCGGTCAAAAGAGCGCTTGCGGCAGTCGCCAGAAGCAGTTTTTTCATTGTTTGTCTCCCAAGTTGGTCTTTTTTCCGATGGTGAGCCTAAGCGCGGATATTTGAAAAGAAAAGGGGCATCTGACCATAATTTGATCACCTGAACGACACCGGTTCCTGCGTGGCTATGGTAAGGTGAAACCCCGATATCATAGACGGAGAAACCCCATGTTACTGCGCGCGCTCGTCGCTTTCTTTCTGCTTGCCCTGACTTCATTGGCACAGGCGCAATCCATTGAAACCTCGGTAGGTGCGTTACGGGTAGAGACTATGGCAAAGGGTCTCAAAACACCCTGGGGGTTTGCCTTTCTACCTGATGGCGGCGTGCTGATCACTGAACGGGGCGGCAACATGAAACGCCTGACGCCAGATGGACAGGTGACAGCCATTTCGGGCGTGCCCAAGGTGCATGCGCAGGGGCAGGGCGGGTTGCTGGATGTGCTCGTTCCCCGTGATTTCGCGCAAACGCGGCATGTCTTTCTGAGCTACGCCAAGAAACAGCGTGGCGGTTCCGGCACCGCCGTCGCCCGTGCGCGCCTCTCGGAGGATGGGCACCGCCTGACGGATTTGACCGTCATTTTCGAAATGACCCCGGGCAGCAGCGGTGGACGCCATTTTGGCAGCCGCATTGTCGAGGCGCGGGATGGGACTCTGTTCGTCACCATTGGAGAGCGGGGCGATCGCCCATCGGCACAGGACCTGTCGTGCCACAATGGCAGCATTGTCCGCATCACCAAATCGGGCGCGGCCCCTGCGGACAATCCTTTTGCGGCTACGACGGGTGCGCGACCTGAAATATGGTCCTACGGGCATCGCAATCCGCAGGGCGCTGCGCTGGATGCGCAGGGGCGGCTTTGGGCCGTGGAGCATGGCGCCAAGGGCGGGGACGAGATCAACCGCATTCGCAGGGGGGCCAACTACGGCTGGCCGGTCATCGCCTTTGGGCGTCACTACACCGGAGGCGCGATTGGCGAAGGCACCGCCAAGCCGGGCATGGAGCAGCCCGCATTCTACTGGGACCCGTCGATTGCGCCTTCAGGCATGGCCATCTACTCGGGCAAGCTCTGGCCCGAATGGCGCGGCCATATCCTTGTTGGAAGTCTCAAATTCGACCATATCGCGCGCCTGTCAGGGACGCCGCTGAAACAGCGTGAAACGATCCGATCCGCCCGCACCAAGCGTGTGCGGGACATTCGCGAAGCTCCGGATGGAACCTTATGGTTCCTGTCCGAAGACCAAGGCGCACTTTACCGCATGAGCCCGGGCGGCTAACCTCTTTTCAGAACGTCCCTTTCATCTTTGCCCATAGGATTTTTCATGCTTCGAATGTTGGCTCTGGCCCTTTCCCTGTCCCTTTGTTTGACGACCCCGAGCGCGGCACAAACCAACCAACGCACGTTGTTCAATGAAAGAGTGGCCCAGTTCAACGAACTGATAATGGGCGGGAAGCTAGGAACGGCGCTGTCACATGTCCGCTCCGAGCTTGAGCTGGACGAGGAAGAGATCGCTGCTCTCAATGAAAACCTGCAAAACTTGTACGAAGGGGATTTCGTCGGTCACGCCACGGTGCGTTCGGAAACGCTCAAAGGCGGGTTTCGTCAGGAAATGATAGGTTACTGGACGGAAAAGGGCGAATATTTCTATGTCTATTTCCTGCTGCACACCCGTGAAACCGGGGGCAACCGGGATGTGCTCGAATTCCGATATGGAACCGATTTCAACGAACTATACGCCCTGTTCTGATCATTCCGTCCGTTTGGCGACGGAAAGGAGCCACGATGTCCCGATCCCATCTTGCCCTTGTGTGCGGCCTGCTTGCGCCACTGGCCGCCCAGGCTCAGGAATCGGTGTTCACCGACTATGCCGACTATGCCCGTTACGTCGACGCGCGCGTCATGAATCGCGATTTTGTGCCCTTGGTCAAACGACTGGGCGGCAACAGCAAATATACCGACGCCGAACTGAACGCGATCAACGTGCAGTTGATGAATGCTATGCAGCGTGATTTCACCAATGTGGCGGTGATCAAGAGCGTCGATCTTGGCAACGGGTTCCGGCAAGAAGCGCGTGTCTATTGGCACGACCGGTTGGGCTATACCTATTTCTATGCGTTTCTGCACGACCGCGGCGACAGCCTCGTGGTGCTGCGCTTTGACCTCAATACAAATTCGAACACGATCTTCGAGAAGTTCTGATCAGATGGACAGCCGCGCAGCGTGGCTGCCGCGCTCGCGATAGGGCGTGGTGTCGTAATGCGCGCGATAGCACTTCGAGAAATGACTGGGCGAGGCAAAGCCACAGGCCAGCGCCACGTTGATCACGCTCATATCGGTCTGCATCAACAGGTTCCGCGCCTTTTGCAGGCGCAACTCCATGTAGTACCGCTTGGGTGAGCGGTTCAGGTAACGCCGGAACAGACGCTCCAGCTGACGCGTGGACAGCCCGACCTCCTTGGCCAGCAAAGAGGGGCTGATTGGTTCCTCGATGTTGGTTTCCATCATCTGGATGACCATGCTCAGCTTGGGGTGACGCACGCCGATGCGGGTCGGCACGCTCAGGCGCTGACTGTCCTGATCGGTACGAATCGAACTGTAGATCTGTTGATCTGCCACCCAGTTGGCCACGTCTTCGCCAAGGTCGTCGGCGATGATCTGCAGGAAAAGGTCGATGGACGATGTGCCCCCGGCGGTGGTCAGTCGATTTCCGTCGATCGCGAAGACTGCCTTGGACAGAAAGACCTCTTCGAACTCTTCAGCAAAACTGTCCTGATTTTCCCAGTGAATCGTCGCCTTCTTGCCATCCAGCAAACCGGCCTTGGCCATTATATACCCGGCCGTGCACAAACCCGCGATCCGCGACCCTTTACGTGCTTCGCGCCGAAGCCAGTTCAGCAGTTTTTTGGTCGCGGCTTTCTGGATGTCGATTCCGCCACACAGCACGATCGTGTCGTCCCGATGCAATTCCTCAAGATCACCGTCAAGCTTGAACGTGGTCCGTGTCGAACAGCTGATCGTATCGCCGCCTTCACCGACCAGTTTCCACGTATAGTAATCCCGCCCAAGATTGCGGTTGGCCAGACGCAGGCAATCCAGCGCCGAGGCAAAGGACAACAGCGTAAAATCTTGAAGAAGGACGAACACGAAACGCCGGGTTCCGGTCTGCGAAGATACGTCTGGGCGGGGTGCCTTGAGGGCCATGGCTGCCTATCCTGAGTCCCCGTCTTTGACGGTCTGCTTGTGGTCTTCTAATGGACATCGACTTTAGCGCCAAACACACAGGGCGCGTCAAGGGCGCATATTTCAACTGTGGCGCTTGCTCAAGAGCTTTTGTATAAGGCGGGCTCAACCTGTCCAACCGGAGTAAAGACAATGGCAGAATGGCAAAAATCTGACTGGCGCAACAAGCCGCGCGTTCAGATGCCTGACTATACGGATACCGAGGCCCTGCACGCCGTCGAGGCGCAGCTCGCAAGCTATCCGCCGCTGGTCTTTGCCGGAGAAGCGCGGTCGCTCAAGGCGAAACTGGGGGCCGCATCTCGCGGTGAAGCCTTTATGCTGCAAGGCGGCGACTGTGCCGAAAGCTTTGAACAGTTCTCGGCCGACGCGATCCGTGACACGTTCAAGGTGATGCTGCAGATGGCAATGGTGCTGACCTATGGCGCCAAGGTGCCTGTGGTCAAGGTGGGCCGCATGGCCGGCCAGTTCGCCAAGCCCCGCTCGGCGCCGACCGAGGTGGTCGATGGTGTCGAATTGCCCAGTTATCGCGGTGACATCATCAACGAGCTGGATTTCACCCCCGAGGCCCGCATTCCCGATCCCAAGAAAATGCTTCAGGCTTATACGCAGGCCGCTGCAACGCTGAACCTGTTGCGGGCATTTTCGACCGGGGGCTATGCCGATGTGCACCAGGTCCACGCCTGGACGTTAGGGTTCACCGAAAGCGAAAGGGCCGCGGATTACCGCGACATGGCCAACCGCATCAGCGACACGCTTGATTTCATGCGCGCTGCGGGCGTGAGCAGCAGCACGTCGAGCGCCCTGCGCACAGTGGATTTCTACACAAGCCACGAGTCACTCCTGCTGGAATACGAAGAGGCGCTGACACGCCTCGATTCGACGTCCGGGAAATGGTTGGCCGGATCGGGCCACATGATCTGGATCGGCGACCGTACCCGCCAGCCGGACGGAGCGCATGTCGAATTCGCGCGCGGCGTTCTGAACCCGATCGGCCTGAAATGCGGCCCCACCACAACGGCGGACGACCTCAAGGTTCTGATGGAGAAGCTCAACCCGGAGAACGAAGCCGGGCGTCTGACCCTGATCGCGCGTTTCGGTGCCGGATCCGTGGGCGAACACCTTCCGCGCCTGATCAAGGCCGTTCAGGAAGAAGGCGCCAATGTTCTCTGGACCTGTGACCCGATGCACGGCAACACGATCAAATCGGCCACGGGCTACAAGACCCGCCCGTTCGACAGCGTGCTGCGCGAGGTGCGAGAGTTCTTTGGTGTGCACAAGGCCGAAGGCACCGTGCCGGGCGGGGTGCATTTCGAGATGACCGGCCAGGACGTCACCGAATGCACCGGGGGCGTGCGGGCCGTGACCGAAGAGAACCTGTCGGATCGCTACCACACAGCGTGCGATCCGCGTCTCAATGCGTCGCAATCGCTCGAACTGGCCTTCCTTGTTGCCGAGGAACTGTCCAATCTGCGCGAAACCCGCGCGGCCGAAGCGGTCTGATCCGGGCTGCAAGCAGCTGTTAAAAAAGAAAAAGGCGGGGTGCCATGTCCAGTGGGCCCCGCCTTTCCTTTGGACGAATGGGTTCTCCTATTCGTCCGTCAACTCTTTTCCACCACCAGCCGGAGATGCGCGTGCCGTGTCGGCACGGTGTTCGCGGTGATATATTCGGCCTGCGGTGCGCGCGACGTGATCCGGTGCTTTTCCTCACCCCCGTTGATCCTGCGCAGGAAACTGCCCTGGAGGTGGAAACTGCGCGGCGCCCGCCCCGGGCGCCCGTCATGCACCAGCACACCCAGAACCCGTGTCACGGTGCCGTCATCACCGCGCAGCGGCAACAACAACATTTGCGCATCCAGCGCCGGTTTGCCAAAGCTGCCGTCGGCGCGGAAATGCAGATTGGCCCTGGCCGGTCCGGAAAACACGTCCTCTAGTGTTCGGCGAAACGCCTCTCGCGTGTCCGATGAAACCAGTGCGGAAACCGGCATGCCCTGCATTTCCATACCCATCAGGTCAGTCAGCGTCTGTCCCGCAACGCGGATGCGCGCCATCCCCGGCGCAATCCGCTCCAGAATGAAAGCATGTTTGAGCGCGCGTTGAATGCCTCGCGGATCGATATCGGCGCGATAGGGCACCTTGTTGTCGTTTCGCAAAGCCTCCCAATAGGCGCTGACCTCGCTCAGCACCGGATGGTTGCGCAAATCCGTTACGTTCGATTTCCTGCCACGCAAAAACGCCATTTCTCTCACCCCAGGCCAATGATGACGGCCCCGGAACCACACCTCAACTCACGGTGCTTAACCTTTGGCCCATCTTTCTTACCACTTCGTTAATATGGCCAATTTTCTCCAAAATGGGATAAAAACCGTTGCGAATGGTTAACTGCCCTTGCGGACTGGTTGCTCCGGACAGGCGAATGGCATTAGGTGCAACCAAGGAAAACGCAAGGAGACAGGTGTGCTGCAATCAATGACGGGCTTTGCTGCGCTCAAGGGCAGCCTTGGTGCCCATAGCTGGACTTGGGATATTCGCTCCGTGAATGCCAAGGGGCTGGACCTGCGCCTGCGGATGCCGGACTGGATCGAAGGTTTGGAGCCGGCGGTGCGTGGCGCGCTTGGCAAATCAATGTCGCGCGGCTCGGTCAGCCTTGGTCTGCGGGTGCAGCGCGAGGAATCAGAAGGCACGCTGACACTCAACCGGGCGCAACTTTCAAACGTGCTTGCCGCCTTGCACGAGGCCGAAACGCTGGCCGCCGAGCAGGGAATCGCACTTTCCGCGTCGCGCAGCGCCGACATTCTCAACGTGCGCGGTGTTCTGGAAACCGCCACGGATCAGGACGACAGCAATCCCCTGCGCGAGGCGCTCATGGCCCAGTTGCCAGACCTGATCGAAGCGTTTCTTGACATGCGCCGCGCCGAAGGGACGGCGTTGGAAACCGTGTTGCGCACCCAGCTCGACGAGATTGAACGCCTGACCGCAGACGCCACCGTGGCGGCCGAAGCCCGCCGAGCGGAAACCGCCGAAGCCCTGCGGGCCAACCTCGCGCGGGTTCTGGAAAATGCGGATGGCGTTGACGAGGCCCGCGTGGCCCAGGAACTGGCGATGATCGCGGTCAAGGCCGACGTGACCGAGGAACTGGATCGCTTGCGTGCCCATGTCGACGCGGCGCGGGATCTGCTGTCCAAGGGCAGCCCCGTCGGACGCAAGCTCGATTTCCTCATGCAGGAGTTCAACCGCGAGGCCAACACGCTCTGTTCCAAGGCGCAATCCGTCGCGCTGACCCGGATCGGGCTGGATCTCAAGACGGTGATCGACCAAATGCGCGAACAGGTTCAAAACGTGGAATAATGACATGACCCCAAGACGCGGCCTTCTCATCATCCTGTCTTCTCCTTCGGGGGCTGGCAAATCGACCCTCTCCAAACGCCTGCGCGCTTGGGACCCGACCATCCGGTTTTCGGTTTCGGCCACAACCCGCAAGCCCCGCCCAGGTGAGGTCGATGGGCAGGATTACCACTTCATGTCCGAAGAACATTTCAAACGCGACGTGGCCGCAGGGGACATGCTGGAACATGCCCATGTCTTTGGAAACTTCTACGGCTCGCCCAAGGGGCCGGTGAAACAGGCAATCGACGCCGGTCAGGACCTTCTGTTCGATATCGACTGGCAGGGCGCCCAACAGGTGCGCAACTCGGATCTTGGCCAGCACACCCTGTCGATTTTCCTTCTGCCGCCCTCGATCACCGAACTGCACCGCCGTCTGGTCAGCCGTGGACAGGACAGCGACGAGGTGATCGCCAAGCGGATGCAGAAAAGCTGGGACGAGATCAGCCACTGGGGCAGCTATGACCACGTGCTGATCAACGATGACCTGGACGCCACCGAACGCGACCTGATTTCCATCGTTACCGCCACCCGACTGCGCCGCATCCAGCAACCCGCGCTCGTGGATCACGTGCGCAAGCTTCAAGCCGAATTCGAGGAGATGCAATAATGCCGATTTACGAACTGGACGGGGTGCGCCCCAAGATCGCTGAAAGTGCCTGGATTGCGCCGGATGCCAATATCATCGGCAATGTCGTGATCGAAGAGGGGGCCTCGGTCTGGTTTGGTTGCACGCTGCGTGGCGATAACGAGCAAATCGTGATCGGCAAGGGTACGAACGTGCAGGAAAACACCGTCATGCACACCGATCTCGGTTTTCCGCTCCTGATCGGCGAAAACTGCACGATTGGGCACAAGGTCATGCTGCACGGTTGCACGATTGCCGATAATTCGCTGATCGGCATGGGAGCCACTGTTCTGAACGGTGCCCGGATCGGTACAAACTGCCTGATTGGGGCAGGGGCCCTTATCACCGAAGGCAAGGAAATTCCCGAGGGATCGCTTGTCATGGGCGCGCCTGGCAAGGTGGTGCGTACGCTGGATGAGAAGGCGCTCAAGGGGCTGGAATTTTCGGCGCTGCACTACCAAGACAATGCGCGTCGCTTCAAAATGGGGTTGAAGGAAGTGTGATTCACACGAAGAGGTGATGGTAACAGTTTGAAAAACATGTGGAAATAGCCTGTCATCAAACTGTTACATCTACACTGTTGGGTCAGTCCGTCGATTCGCTGGTTGCAACCCTGATGGAAAACACGCTGATGGCCGAACACTTTGACCTGTCTTACCTGGAGGCGATTCCGCTGCCCGCGATTTTCGTGGGTCAGGACGCACGGGTAGCGGGGGCCAACGAACGGGCGGTTTCGCTGCAGCCCCAGGCGCGCAAGGACCTGCCCTTCATCCTCGTATTTCGCCAACCGGCGCTGAACTCTGCGGTTGAAACCTGTCTGGAGACACGGACGCGTCAGAGGGCGGTTTATTTTCACAATGAAGGGCCGCAGGAACACCGTTTCAACGTCACCTGTGCGCCGGTACAGGGCACTTTCGGGCGGGGGGCGGTGATCTGCTTTCGCGATGTGACCGAGCTGCGACAGCTCGACCAGATGCGCCGCGATTTTGTCGCCAATGTGAGTCACGAACTGCGCACACCGCTGACCGCGATCCTTGGCTTCATCGAAACCCTGCAGGGTCCTGCACGCAACGATCCTCAGGCGCAAGAGCGGTTCCTCAGCACCATGGCCGACGAGGCCAGCCGCATGAACCGGCTCGTCGGAGACCTGTTGTCGCTCAGCAAGGTCGAGGAAGTCTCGCGCATGCGCCCTACGGATGCGGTGAATCTTGGGGATCTCGTGCGCTCTGTCGTGCGTAACCTGATGCCGCTGGCCACGGATGCCGGCTCAACGCTCGATTTTCTTGCACCGGGCGGGGCGATGATCGTGCCGGGCGATTCCGATCAGCTCATGCAAGTGGTGACGAACCTGATCGAGAACGCGCTGAAATATGGCGGGCAGGGCACCCATGTGACGATCCGGCTGGACGAAGTCGAACGAGACCGCAGCCTGCGCGGCCCGGCCATCTGTCTTTCCGTGAAGGACAATGGCCCGGGAATCGATCCGGTGCATATTCCGCGCCTGACCGAGCGATTCTATCGTATCGATTCCCACCGTTCGCGGGAAATGGGTGGCACCGGCCTTGGCCTTGCGATCGTAAAGCACATCATCAACCGCCATCGCGGTCGCATGGCCATTGAAAGCGCGCCCGGAGAGGGAAGCACTTTCCGGGTTTTTCTCCCAAAACTCTGAGTTTTTTCGACCTCGACGGCAACCGTCATAAAACCGTTACGTTCGTGTCACAAAAGCTTTGCCAGCGCGTCCTAATTCACGCTCCGAGACTGATCTTCTGACAGTCAGAGACAAATGGAGTAATTTACATGTCCGTCAAACTGACCGCATCCGCCCTGGCAATTGCTGCCGTCGCCGCCACCTCTGCCGCCGCGCGTGACCAGGTTCAGGTGGCCGGGTCGTCGACCGTTCTGCCTTATGCGTCGATCGTTGCCGAAGCCTTTGGTGAAAACTTTGACTTCCCGACCCCGGTTGTTGAATCGGGCGGGTCCTCGGCAGGTCTCAAGCGCTTCTGCGAAGGTGTGGGTGAGAACACCATCGACGTGGCCAACGCCTCGCGCAAGATCAAGGACAAGGAAATCAAGGCCTGCGCCGAAAACGGCGTGACCGACATCATCGAAGTGCGCATCGGCTATGACGGCATCGTCTTTGCCAGCGACATCAACGGCAACGGCTTCGAATTCACCCCGACCGACTGGTTCCTGGCCCTGTCGGACAAGGTCATGGTTGATGGTGAGCTGGTTGCCAACCCGAACAAAACCTGGGCCGACGTGAATGCCAACTTCCCCGCCCAGCCGATCCAAGCATTCATTCCGGGCACCAAGCACGGCACCCGCGAAGTGTTTGAAGACAAGGTGATCCTCGCAGGCTGCGAAGCCACCGGCGCGTTCGAACACCTGCTGGCCCATGCCGAAGGCGACACCGACAAGGCCAAGAAGAAAGCCGCCGAGAAAGCCTGTATCTCGCTGCGCACCGATGGCGTGTCGGTGGACATCGACGGTGACTATACCGAAACGCTGGCACGCATCGAAAGCAACAAGGACGGCATCGGCGTCTTTGGTCTGGCCTTTTACGAGAACAACACCGACAAGCTGCAGGTTGCGACCATGTCGGGCATCGTTCCCTCGACCGAGTCGATCGCAACCGGCGAATACCCGGTGTCGCGCCCGCTCTACTTCTACGTCAAAAAAGCCCATATCGGTGTGATCCCCGGCCTGAAAGAATACGCTGAATTCTTCATCGCCGACGAGATCGCAGGCCCCGACGGCCCGCTGGCCGAATACGGTCTGGTTTCGGATCCCGAGCTGGCCGACACCCAGTCCGCCGTTGCGGACGAAGCCATCATGGGCTCCAACATGTAATCGACCTTTCGGGCGGCGCATCCACGTGCGCCGCCCGTTCCATTCCAAACGCATAGGCTTTCCTCCATGCCTGTTTCCTGGCTTGTCCTGATCATCCTCGCCCTTGCAGTGGCGGGGTATTTTGTTGGACGCTCGCGCGCTCTGAGCTCTGTTCAGGGAGACGGGCGCAACCTGCATTCGCTGCCCGTCTATTATGGCGCCAATGTCGCGATCAGCGTTCTGGCGCCCGCGCTTGGTGTTCTGGTGCTGTGGTTGCTGGCCCAGCCGATGCTGATCGAACGGTCCGTATCCGGCCTTTTGCCCGCCGAACTGATCCCAGAAGGATCGAACCTGAACCTCGTCATGGCCGACGTGCGCCGCGTGGCCGATGGTCTGGATGCAGCTGTCGGGCAGGGCGCGCTCTCCAATAACGAGGCTAATGCATTGCGGGCCGAGGATACGGATATCCGGGCGCTTCTGGGGGAGGTCGGCGTAGCGCTGGGGCAGGAGGTTCGCCCCGAAGTGCTGAACGCCGCACAGAGCTATCGCAGCCTGTCTCATACCGGCAATCTGGCCATGACCATCGTGGTGATCACGCTTGGGCTGGTTGGCTTTGTCCTCTCGGTACGCAACAGCCACGGGGCCTATCGCGCCCGCAACGTGGTCGAACGCGCGGTTCTGATCCTCTTGATGTCAGCGGCCTCGCTGGCGATCCTGACCACTGTCGGCATTGTTCTGTCGATGCTGTTTGAATCGATCAACTTCTTCCGGCTGCATTCCGCGGCCGACTTTTTCTTTGGAGACACATGGGCGCCCAACTTCCGCGGCGACTCGGACCTGTCGATCCTGCCACTCTTGTGGGGCACGCTCTATATCTCGTTCATCGCGCTGCTGGTGGCCGTGCCCGTGGGCCTCTTTGCCGCGATCTATCTGTCGGAATATGCCGGCCCAAAAACCCGCGCCATTGCCAAGCCGCTCCTGGAAATCCTCGCCGGGATCCCGACCATCGTTTACGGTCTTTTTGCGCTGCTGACCGTTGGGCCCATGCTGGTCAACCTGTTTGGCCAGAACGGTGCATTGGGTGTCGACTGGATGTCGGGTGCGACCTCGGTCCTGACCGCCGGGGCGGTGATGGGCATCATGCTCATTCCCTTTGTCAGCTCGCTTTCTGACGACATCATCAACGCTGTACCGCAATCCATGCGTGACGGCTCGCTGGGTCTTGGCGCAACGCCGTCGGAAACCATCCGCCAGGTGGTGATCCCAGCCGCCTTGCCGGGCATCGTCGGTGCCATCCTGCTTGCTGCCAGCCGTGCGATTGGTGAGACCATGATCGTGGTCATGGGGGCAGGGGCCATTGCCAAGTTCTCGCTCAACCCGTTTGAGTCGATGACAACCATCACCACCCGGATCGTCAGCCAGCTGACCGGCGACGGCGATTTCGCCAGCCCCGAAACCCTCGTGGCCTTTGCCCTTGGCTTGACGCTCTTTGTCCTGACCCTTGGCCTCAACGTGCTCGCGCTCTTCATCGTGCGCAAATACCGGGAGCAATACGAATGAGTGACGCCTCTATGCCCACCGCCACGCCCCATGGCTCGATCCACGAACAGGATGCGCGTACCAAGCGGCGCAACGCCGCCGAAAGCCGGTTCAAGGCCTATGGCATCATCGCCATTGGCATTGGCCTGCTGATGCTGCTCGCGCTGGTCTACACGATCCTGTCCAAAGGTGTTGGCGCGTTTCAACAAAGCTTTATCACGATGCAGGTCGAGCTTCTGGAAAGCAAACTCGACAAGACCGGCGAACGCGACATCGAAAAGATCAAGAAGGTCACCACGTTCGGCTATGCGCCGCTGATCAAGACCGCCTTTGAAAAGACCACGGCCGAGAATGGCATCGAAACGGCGCTCAAGTCCAAGGACATGGCCAAGATGCTGTCGAAATCGGCAGCGGCCCAGCTGCGCGACTATGTGATCGCGAATCCCGAGAAGATCGGGGAAACCATCGAGTTCCGCTTTCTCGCCAACAGCCGCATCGATGGTTACCTCAAGGGGCGCGTGACCCGTGACAGCATCGCCAACGACAAGAACGTCACCCCGGCGCAGCTTGATTTCGCGGATCAACTCATCGCCGCGGGCGTATTGAAAAAGACCTTCAACATCGATTTCATCATTGGCGCCGACGCCTCTGACCAACGCCCCGAAGCCGCTGGCATGGGGGTGGCGATGATGGGGTCGCTGTTCATGATGCTCGTGGTCCTCGCGCTCGCGCTGCCAATTGGCGTTGCCGCCTCGATCTATCTCGAAGAGTTTGCACCCAAGAACTGGATCACCGACATTATCGAGGTCAATATCTCGAACCTCGCCGCCGTGCCGTCGATCGTGTTTGGTATCCTTGGCCTTGCGGTGTTCATCAACTACATGCACCTGCCGCAATCCGCACCGCTTGTGGGCGGGCTTGTGCTGACGCTGATGACCCTGCCGACCATCATCATCTCGACGCGCGCCTCGCTTAAATCGGTGCCGCCGTCGATCCGGGATGCGGCGCTGGGGGTAGGGGCCTCCAAGATGCAATCCGTGTTCCACCACGTCCTCCCGCTGGCCGCGCCCGGGATCCTGACCGGCACCATCATCGGTCTGGCGCAGGCGCTTGGTGAAACCGCGCCGCTGCTCCTGATCGGTATGATCGGTTTCATCGCCTCCAACATGCCCGAAACCATCGGCGAAGGGCTGTTGTCGCCAAACTCCGCAATGCCGGCCCAGATCTATGAATGGGCCAAACGCGCCGACCCGGCCTTTTACGAACGCGCCTGGGGCGGAATTATCATCCTCTTGATCTTCCTGATCTCGATGAACACTCTTGCAGTCATCCTGCGCCGGCGGTTCGAGCGCCGCTGGTAAGCAAAGGAACCCGACAAATGTTTGACGCACCCACACCAGGGGACACCATGGTCCAGACCGACACTAAAATCTCCGCCCGCAACGTTCAGGTCTACTATGGCGATACCCATGCCATCAAAGACGTGAACGTGGATATCGAGGCCAAATCCGTGACCGCCTTCATCGGGCCGTCCGGTTGTGGCAAGTCGACTTTTCTGCGTTGTATCAACCGGATGAACGACACAATTGATGTATGCCGCGTTGAGGGTGACATCCTTTTGGACGGCGAAGACATCTATGACAAGAAGGTCGATCCGGTCCAGTTGCGCGCCAAGGTGGGCATGGTATTCCAGAAACCCAACCCTTTTCCAAAGTCGATCTACGACAACGTGGCCTATGGTCCGCGTATCCACGGCCTTGCCAAATCCAAGGCCGATCTTGACGAAATCGTCGAGAAATCCCTGCGCCGCGGCGCCATTTGGGACGAGGTCAAGGATCGCCTGCAAGCGCCCGGCACAGGTCTGTCGGGTGGGCAGCAACAACGCCTTTGCATTGCCCGCGCCGTGGCCACCGAACCCGAAGTTCTGCTGATGGACGAACCCTGTTCTGCGCTCGACCCGATCGCGACCGCGCAGGTGGAAGAGCTGATCGACGAGCTGCGCAACCAGTATTCGGTGGTAATCGTGACCCACTCGATGCAACAGGCCGCGCGCGTCAGCCAGAAAACCGCGTTTTTCCACCTTGGGAACCTTGTTGAATACGGCGACACCTCGCAGATTTTCACCAACCCCAAGGATGAGCGGACCGAAAGCTACATCACGGGCCGTATCGGCTAAGGAGCGAGACGAGATGAACGAAGAACAACATATTGTCTCGGGGTTTGACCGGGATCTTGAGGCCATTCAGGCCAAGGTGATGAAAATGGGCGGGCTGGTCGAAGCGGCCATTCTGGACGCCTCGAAATCGCTGAAGAACCGCGACGAAGAACTGGCCGAGCAGGTCCGCAATGCCGATCAGGCGATTGACGAACTGGAAGACCAGATCAATGCCGATTGTGCTCAGGTTCTCGCACTGCGCGCGCCCACGGCAGTGGACCTCCGTGTCGTGCTATCTGTGATGAAAATCGCCGCGAACCTCGAACGCATTGGCGACTATGCCAAGAACATGGCCAAGCGAACCTCGGTTCTGGTGCATATGACTCCAGTCGAAGGCGCGCGTGGCGGACTGCGGCGCATGGCCCGCGAAGTGCAGCTGATGCTCAAGGACGTACTGGACGCCTATATCCAGCGTGATGCGGAACTGGCGCGTGATGTACTCGAGCGGGACCGCGACATTGACCAGATGTACAACGCCCTGTTCCGTGAGTTCCTGACCTTCATGATGGAAGATCCGCGCTATATTTCGCCCTGCATGCACCTGCATTTCATCGCCAAGAACACCGAGCGGATGGGCGACCATGTGACCTCGATCGCAGAGCAAGTGATTTATCTCGTGACGGGGCAGATGCCGGAAGACACACGCCCCAAGGCAACCCGCATCGAGGCGGAATAATCTAACACGACGGAGCACTTTCGCCATGGTCAAAGATCATCCCACCGTCCTTGTCGTCGAAGACGAACCCGCACAGCGAGACGTGTTGACCTACAACCTGCAGGCCGATGGCTTTGAGGTGCAAACCGCCGCCGACGGCGACGAAGCGCTCTTGATGGTTGAAGAAGTCAATCCCGACATCATCGTGCTCGACTGGATGCTGCCTGGCACTTCCGGCATCGAAATATGCCGCCGCCTCAAGACTCGTGCGGCTACAATGGCGATTCCGATCATCATGCTTTCCGCGCGCAGCGAAGAGGTGGACCGGGTGAGGGGGCTGGAAACCGGCGCCGACGATTATGTGGTGAAACCCTATTCGGTGATGGAACTCATGGCGCGGGTGCGCAACCAGTTGCGACGGGTGCGTCCTGCGGCCACCGGGCAAAGGCTTGAGTTTGATGACATCGTGCTGGATGCGGAAACCCACCGTGTCACGCGTCAGGACAAGCCGCTAAAACTCGGACCGACCGAGTTCCGTCTCCTGACGACGTTCATGGAAAAACCCGGTCGCGTGTGGAGCCGCGAACAACTTCTGGACCGTGTCTGGGGCAGGGACATCTATGTCGACAGCCGTACCGTCGACGTGCATATCGGGCGTCTGCGCAAGGCGTTGTGCGTGCATGGTGGCGAGGATCCGTTGCGCACGGTGCGCGGCGCTGGATATGCGCTTGGTTAAGAATCCCGGCGACTATGTGAAATTGTGGAACAGATAGTCGCAGGCGGAGAAGGACTCTTGTATTCTCTTACGCTGGATTTGATGACCCTTAGGATTCCCAGTTGCGATACAGGTTAAGTTCTGCCTGTAGGGGATTGTATTAAAGCCATAAAATGTGAGCGATAGTTGAACTGCGACTCCTATTGCCTTCGAGGGTAGGGAGATCGGCCGAGTTCCACCATCATCTTTTCCCTGAAGACCTCCGCTGGCGTTTTCCACCCGAGGCATTTTCGGGGCGTGTTGTTGAGCCGGTCGCAGATCTGTTTCAGTTCGTGGTCTGAGACGGCCGTGATGTCGTGTTTTCGGGGCAGCCATCTTCGAACCCGGCGATTGGTGTTCTCGACAGTGCCTTTCTGCCAAGGCGAGGAGGGGTCACAGAACCACGTCTGCGTTCCGATCTCGGCCTGAAGGTGCGGCCAGCTGACGAACTCGGTGCCGCGGTCGAAGGTGATAGATTTGCGCGCCAGGTGGGGCAGGTCACGCACCGCTTTCATAATCTTGCCCATGACGGGTTTGGTTCGTTTGTTCGGGTTCTTCAGCAGCACCGTGAACCGGCTGACCCGCTCGACCAGCGATGTGACGTTCGATTGCCCAAGGCTCTGTTTGAACAGCATCAAATCGCCTTCCCAGTGGCCGAACTGGCGGCGATGGGCAACATCATCCGGACGGAACAGGATGCTGACATCGCGGTCAAACTTGGGCGCCTGGCGTTCCCTGGCACGGCGGGGACGGCGATACTTGCGGTGGTTTGGCAGATACCACCACAGCTCCTGCGCCATGCCTTCCTTGGAATAGATGTACCGGTAGATCGTTTCCTGACAGACGCGCAGCCTTGCGCCTTCATAGATCATTCGGTTGCCGATCTGTTCAGGCGTCCACCCATGCTTGAGCCGTTCCACAACTCTTTTGAGCAATTGCGGATAGCGGATCAGCTTGCGCTGCCGCGCACGCCGATCGGCTGCCATCAGATGGGCGGCAGCACCATAGTAGCCGTCACACTTAGGCATGCATTCATCGCTGAAAAAGTTCCGCTTGATCTCGCGGTGGATCGTGGCTTTCGAGCGCTTCAGCACACGCGCCATCTCGCGAACAGGGACCTTAGCATGTCGCCAGCGTTCGATTCTGCGGCGTTCCTCAATGCTCAGTTGCGTGTAAACAGCTCCCATGGCACAATCTCCTCATTAGATAACTCATTGTTTTCTAATAGGAGTCGCACTTGAAGGTAGCGCGCACC
>NZ_FOTQ01000011.1 GCF_900114635.1 Shimia aestuarii | reverse complement strand
AAATCTCTGGGGGCAAGCTGCTGTCCTCACGGACACGCCGATCTTCTAGTCGTGCGGCCGCCCTCCTTCGTCTGGCGGCAGTCACGATTGGCCGAAGCGACACGGCCTTGGGCGCGTTCTATCGACGCCTCTCGGCGCGGATCGGCAAACAAAAGGCCGTAACGGCCACAGCGCGCAAGATCGCGGTCTTGTTCTACAACGCTTTACGGCATGGCATAACCTATCAGGATCAGGGAGCGGCGGCTTACGACGAACGACATCGGCAACGCGTGCTCTCAAACCTCCAGCGTCGGGCCAAGACAATGGGTTACGCATTGGCGCCCATCTCGGAGACCGCGGGTGTTTCTTAGGAAGGCCACGGTGTTCTTTGCGGAGAGAAGCAAATGAGATTTGCCTTCGTCGAAGAACACCGGCGCGTCATCCCAGTGAACCGGTTGTGCGAGATTATGGACGTCAGCCCGCGAGGTTTCCGCGCCTGGCGTTCTCGCCCGGCCAGTCGGAGACAGCGAACGGACATGGTATTGTTGGCCCACATCCGCTGTCCGTCGTCAGGGATTTTGGGACAGATGGGCGCCTGAGCTAAGAGAGGATCTGGCTCATCTGGTTGGTTTGATTATGCGGCCGATTTGCGGTGAAGCAAGCGCCGGGTTTCGATGGTCTTTCGTTTGATCCTTTCTCGTTGTTGCAGAATGGTCTGGCCGCGCCCGAAGTAGACGTCGGCCGGCGTGAGGTTTTGCAGGCTCTCGTGGTAGCGTCGATGGTTGTAGTGTTCGACGAAGGCGTCGATCTGCTGTCTGAGATCGCCGGGCAGGTAGTAATTCTCCAGCAGGATGCGGTTCTTGAGGGTCTGGTGCCAGCGCTCTATCTTGCCTTGGGTCTGCGGGTGATACGGGGCGCCACGGACGTGATCCATCTGCCGATCTTCCAGCCAATCGGCCAACTCGCCCGAGATGTAACTCGACCCGTTGTCACTGAGCAGGCGCGGCTTGTGCAGAACCGTCGCCTGATCACAGCCCGAAGCCTGCAGTGCCAGGTCCAGCGTGTCGGTCACGTCGCCCGACTTCATCGTCGTGCAGAGCTTCCACGCAATGATGTAACGGCTGAAGTCGTCGAGGATCGTCGAGAGATAGAACCAGCCCCATCCAATGACCTTCAGATACGTGAAGTCGGTCTGCCACAACTGGTTCGGCCGTGTGGTCTTGTCCTGGAACTCGTCAGCCGCCGACACCACCACATAGGCCGGGCTGGTGATCAAGTCATAGGACTTGAGGATGCGATAGACCGAAGCCTCTGACACAAAGAACTTTTCTGTGTCAGTGAACTGAACGGCCAGTTCGCGCGGCGACAGATCGCTTTCCTTCAGGGCCAGGTCCTTGACCTTATCGCGCACCGGCTCTGGGATACGGTTCCAGACCCGTGACGGCTTGGGGCTGCGATCCTCAAGCGCTTCGGGGCCGCCCGACAGATACCGGTCATACCAGCGATAGAAGGTGGTCCTGGGGATGCCCAGCTTGTCCAGCGTGCGTTTGGTCGGGAGATGCGAGCCTTCGACGAGGCGGATGATCTCCAGCTTCTCGGATGCGGGATACCTCATTCGTCGTCGCCCCCATCCCCGAGCATGCTTTTTTTGAGAAGGCGCAGCTCCAGGGCCTGTTCGGCCACGACCTCTTTCAAATCGCGGGATTCCCGACGCAGGTCCTTTACCTCGTTCGACGTTGCCGCACGTGCTGTGTCCCCAGCCAGGCGCTTCTTCCCAGCTTCAAGGAATTCCTTGGACCAGCTGTAATACAGGCTCTGAGCAATACCTTCGCGGCGGCACAGCTCTGCGATGCTGTCCTCGCCCTTCAGGCCGTCCAGCACAATCCGGATCTTCTCTTCGACCGAATACTGTTTGCGTGTGGCACGGCGGATGTCCTTAACAACCTTCTCGCCGTGGCTCTTGCGTGTTCCGGGTTTCTGTCTCATCTCCACTCCTTGGTGGTTACGATGTGCCAGAAACCCTCTCTTATCAAATCGACCTAAACTGTCCCATTGGCGCTGACGTCAGACACACATCCGCGAACAGTTCCGCCTATCTCTGGGCAGCTATGGCAGGCCTCGCATGACGGAAGAGCTGAAGGAACTTGGCTTTGATGTCGGACATCGCCGCATTGGCCGTTTGATGCGACAGAACAGCATTACGGTGAAGAGGAACAAGAAGTTCAAAGCCACGACCGACAGCAATCACAGCTTCAACATCGCGCCGAACCTGTTGAACCGAGACTTCCTCGCTGACCGCCCGAACCAGAAATGGGCGGGCGATATCAGCTACGTATGGACACAGGAGGGCTGGCTGTATCTGGCTGTCATCCTGGACCTGCATTCAAGGCGCGTGATCGGTTGGGCCGTCAGCAACCGCATGAAACGCGATCTGGCGATCCGGGCGTTGAACATGGCGATTGCTCTGCGCAGGCCACCGAAGGGCTGCGTCCATCACACGGACCGCGGCAGCCAATATTGCTCACACGACTACCAGAAAATCCTGCGCCAGCACGGGTTCCGGGTATCCATGAGTGGAACCGGAAATTGTTACGACAATGCGGCGGTGGAAACCTTCTTCAAGACGATCAAGGCTGAGCTGCTGTGGCAGCGGTCCTGGCGGTCGCGCCGCGACGCTGAGCTGGCAATCTTCTAATATATCAACGGGTTCTACAATCCTCGCCGACGCCATTCGGCATTGGGCTGGAAAAGCCCCTTGGCTTTCGAAAGAAAGGTCGCTTAAATGAGCAATCGGAGCGGCATCAAACCGTCACAGGTCCAGACCGTCGGAGGCAGGGACCTTCTGGATGGACTTCTTGCGGGGTCTGAAGGCCCGTGGGCTCGATGGTGCCAAGCTGGTGATCTCGGACGCCCACAGCGGCCTCAGAGCGGCTATCGAGCGCGTCTTCGAGGCAACGTGGCAGCGCTGCCGTGTCCACTGGATGCGCAATGCGCTCGCCCATGTCTCTCGTGGCCAGCACACCGTCGTCGCCGCAGCAATCCGCCAGGCATTCGACCAGCCCGACCGCGCCTCCGCGGGCGAAACCTGGCGCCGCGTCGCAGACCAGCTCCGGTCGCGATGGCCCAAGCTGGCCGAACCGATGGACGAAAGCGAGCACGACGTGCTGGCCTACATGGCCTTCCCTCGCCAGCACCGAACCAAGTTGCATGGCACCAACCCGATCGAGCGCCTGAAGAAAGAGGTGAAACGCCGCGCCGACGTCGTCGGGATCTTCCCGAACGAGGCCTCGATCACACGGCTGATCGGTGCGGTGCTGTTCGAGCAGAACGACGAATGGCAGACAGCAAGCCGCTACATGATGGTGGAGGCATTCGCCCAGATCGACCACGAGGAGATCGACCCAATTCTCAGCATCAAAACCGCCTGATCATGACCTCAGGCCACCCGGCAAATTACACCACCTTGACGGACGTGACCCTCGTGGCGCGCTCGAGGGCGCAGTGGATCACACGGGGTGTTCTCGTTCTTGGACAGATCATCTCGCATCACAGACTGCTGCAACAAATTCCTGTTTTCCTGTTCTTCGCGTTATCGCAAGTCTGCATGATATGGGTGATATGTCTGATCTCGCACCAGCATCGCCCACGCAACCCTTGCTGTATTGTTGGCCAACGCGACCGATACCAGACGCATCCATGCTGGGTCATTTTGGCCAAACGGCCAGAGACAGCGAGGTCGGGCTTTCAGAGGAGGAGCTTGCCGGGGACGAGCACATACGCCGAACATTTGGACAAGAGCGGCCTTCAGAGGCCTCTGAATAGGATGCGCGCCTCCGGGTTTCAGTGAAGCAGCCCTTGGCACGGCATGCCGACGGGCTGGAAGTGCCAACTTGTTGGCCACTCTACCCTGTTCACGGCCCGACTACCCTCACGCTTTTCGCTGCCCGCCCCTAGACTCCGATCCGAATATCAAAAACAAGAGTGCCCAATGTCGAACGAAACCGAAATGTCTGTGAGAAGCATCTGTGTTGGGCTCCCGCAGAAAATTGACATGCACGGTCGCACCGTTAGAACGGCGATCGTAAAGTCGGCGGTCGCCGGGCCGGTTCTGGTCGATAAGATTGGCGTTGAAGGCAACAAGTCGGCGGTCCATCCGGATGCGGTTTATTTGCTCTCGGCAAAGAGCCTCGACCATTGGAACACGCGCCTGAACCAGGATGGTGCCCCGTGGCCGGATGGGCATCTTGGCGAGAACTTCACAGTCGAGGGTCTGGATGAAAGCACCGTTCGGATTGGCGATCGCTTCCGGCTAGGAGGCAAGCTTGAAATGACCGTGCTTGGCCCACGTGTGCCCTGTGACAAGCTGGCCTGGAGGCTTGGGCAGAGGGCCAGTTTCCTGCAGGAGTTTGCCCTGAGCGGAATGAACGGGTTTTACCTGCGGGTCGACAAGCCCGGGACCGTTGCCGCCGGCGACCGCCTGACGGAGCTTTCCTGCTCGCCCGATGCGCCGTTCGTGAGCGATATTTCCGGTCTGATCTGGCGCGGCGAGGGGGTTACGCTCGATGATCTCGATGCTGCCCTGGCGCTGGAAACGCTTAGCGAAACCTCGCGATACCCGCTCTTCATGAAGCGCATCCGGATGGTTGAGCAAACCAGAACAGCAAGCGGAAAATGGGACGATTGGCGCAGATTTGAAATCAAGTCCGTCGTTGAAGAGGTGCCAGACGTGCGCTCTTTCATCCTGGCGCCAGAGGATGCCGGCGAGGTTGCTGGCTATCGCGCAGGGCAGTTCCTTTCCGTCCATGAGCCGCGATTGGCCGATGGCAGCAGCTCGCGCACATTCAGCATTTCCGACTACACCGACGACCTTTCCTCCTACAGGATTACCGTAAAGCGGTCCGGACCGGGAACTGGAACCGACCAGCTCTTCGGGCTGTGGAAAGAAGGCGAGAAGGTCGAGCTACGATCGCCTGCCGGCCGCTTCGTGCCCGACAGAACCGCGCTTGAGCCCGCTGCCCTGATCGCAGGGGGCATTGGCGTGACGCCACTGCTTTCGATGGCCAAGGCATTTGCTGATCTCGGGCCCTCGATCCCCGACATCCATATCTTTGCCTGCATGCGCGACACTGAAAGCGCGATCTTTACCGAAAAATTGCAGGAATTGTGTGATAGCCACCCGAAGCTAAAACTCATTCGGGTTCACAGCCAGCCTGCAAAAGATGAAGAGCTGGGCATGGACTACGAGATCGCTGGCCGGCTGACGCTCGACCATATCCAGCAGGAACTGGCTGATGCGCATGTCGTCTATACGGGAACGAGGATTGATATCCCGTGGTACTTCTCAAGGTTCTATATCTGCGGACCAGAGAGCTTTGAACGGAAGTTCAAGGACGAATTGCTCGCCGCCGGTGCAATGCCGGAGCGTGTCCTGACGGAGTCCTTTCAGGTCGGTTCGCCATCGGGCGGGATTGGCGTGCAAGAGGCGACGATCAACTTTGAAAAATCCGGGAAGACAGCGGTTTGGAAAGAAGGTGACCACGCGAACCTTCTCGAATTTGCCGAACATCACGGAATTGATGCCCCGAGCAGTTGCCGAATTGGGGCCTGTCAATCCTGCAGCGCCAGGATCCTGTCTGGGGAAATCGTCTATGATGGATCCCCTGCCAGCCTGCCGGAAAAAGACTTCGCCCTGCTTTGTTGCAGTGTCCCTGCAAGCAAATCGGTGGAAATCGATCTCTGAAACCGATTGAGTGAATATTGCCTCGCGCCGCACAGCCACCTACCGGCGCAGGATTTCATGCGCCCACGTGCAAATGCAGGCGCGGCGATGTGCTCAAATCGGGGCGGCGCAGGGCCTATCGCTGTCGCGGCTTGGACGAATACAGCAAGCCGTCGAGGTCTTGGAGATCGTAATAGGCCATCGGGTTCGCAGCAGATTTGGCCCGCGAAATCGCAATCGGTGATATTTCGGCGATCACCAGACCTTCTTCGTTGGGGGGAACGACTTCGCCGATCGTATCGCCGTCAGGTCCGAAAATGCGCGCATAACCGCCGCCCTTTTCGATCAGTGAGCGCGAAGATGGCTCCGAACAAAGCAGATCCAACATTTGATCTGAGACCATTCCGCAGGACACGATTACAAAAGTCTGAGTTTCGGCGGCATAAATTCGGCTGGCAGCAAGGTTCAACTCGGCGCCGAACGCATATGCCTGGTTTGTATACAGGCTGAAGCCGGGCCAGGCGGCAACGTGGATTTGCTCGCCCTGACTTGCCAGAGCGCATTTCAACATCGGCTGCAGGTGCTCGCAGCAACATAGGGCACCAATTCTACCCAGTTCCGTAGATTTCACGACAAGATCGCTCTTGTCGCCGTCACCAAAAACGCCTCTTTCCTCGTGCGTTGGCCGCAGCTTGCGCCGGCGTGAAATGACGTTTCCCGTGGCATCGTAATGCCACTGCGCCATATAGATCTTGTCGCCGTCACGCTCGCTCAATCCCATCACCACGTGAATTCCGTTTTCTCGCGCCGCTTCGGAAATGCGTTTGTCGTACTCGCCACCGGCGATTGCCGAGCTTTCGAACAGGCGGGTAAATAATTCACCACCGAAAGCCGGTGCGCCAAGCCAAATCCACCACGGATATCCCGGCAGCCATGTTTCGGGAAAGGCAATCAGTCGAACGCCCTTTTTGGCCGCTTGCTCAATCAATGCAATTGCCTTGTCTGTGCCTCGCTCGAGGTCGAGATAGGCAGGTGCCGCCTGAACGGCCGCAACTTTGAAAGGCTGATCATTCATCGATGGGTTCCTTTGTGTTTTAATCTGGCGGATTTCGCGGCAGTGGTTTGCGAGCGAACGCCCCTGTCCCCGTCTCTGTCAAACCCGCACCATGAATAGACAGGCGTTGATTAGACAGCGTATCACTCGCCGCTTTAAATGCTAAAATACCGGCTCGCCGGGACCGCTCAAGGTCGGGTTCCTAGAGTATCTGCCTGAAATCTCTCGCAAACCCCGGTGGTTCCAGCGGATCGTCCTGTGACAACTCGATCAACGCCAGCTCCCATTCGATATAGGCCCGCAGCCGTTCATTTTTGTCGGGTAGCGGCGCGTCGGGCGGCGGGTAATCGTCAATTTCGACTGGCGTCGTGGGATCACCTGCGTCGGTTTCGTCGGGTATCTCTGCCCAAGCACGATTGCCACCAGCAACCAAAGCCGTTTTTTGCCCCGCCTCGACCAGATCGGCGGCGGCGAGGCGGGCGACACCCAAATCGTGGCCAGTGATGACCACCACGGCCGGGCGGTTCGCATCAACCAGCTTCCCCAGCGACGTCCTATTGCAGTGTAACGCGCCCTTGGGGTGGGAGGCGAGGTATTGCATTCGGCTGGACACATCGACGAGCATCGAATCCGATTTGTTTGCAAGGTTCCTGGCGGCAATCGGGTCCAACAGGGCGGTGGATGTTTCGACGGAATAGGTGCCCGCCCCCGCCTTAGGGGGGGGCACAAAGTCCTGATCAGAGCAGCCTTCGGCAACAGAAACGCGGTGATATCCAAGCTGAAGCAACCAGAAAGCCGCAATGAAGGCTTCGCCATCGCGATCGTCGAACAGGATGACGGGAAGGTTGCGCACCGGGATGACATCGTCTGCGGTCTGGACGAGCTGGCCCCCGGCAACACGGCGCGCCCAGGCCCCCTTGGGCGCGGCCTCGGTTTTCGTAGACACGTTGAAGTAGTAGGCGCAGGCATCCTGCGCGCACAAATCCTGCACCTCGGACGCTTCCACCGTCGTCACACCGGCGGAAAGGGCCATCGCGCGGATACGATCCCGCAATTTGCCAGAGGCGCGCGCCGGCTCGCCCTTGGATGGCGCACTGGACGAAGGCGCAACGGTTTCCCGACCGGACAAGGTCCACCCTGCCAAACCGTCCTCGACCCATGTCACATTCTCCAGTCCAGCAAACCTCGCTATGGATGCAACTGCAATCGCGCCCCGCGTTCGACCGGCGCAGGTTACAATAATCGGATTGTCGTTCTGTGTGCCCAGCCGTGAAGTCCAACTCGTTCCTGGCACGTTTTCCGCCCCTGGAAGCGTGCCAGCCTCGAATTCGCCTCGCGGACGACAATCCCAGATTGCCAAGTCGGGGCGCGCGGCAACGAAGTCGGGGAACTCCTCTGGTCGAATAAGTTTCACATCACCGGAATGGGCGACATACTCCCCAAGCAATTTGCTCGGTACATTCGTCCCGATGTGAAGCCGATATCCTTCCTCTTGCCATCCCGAGGCCCCGCCGGCCAAGACCCGGATATCTGTGAACCCCATAGCTGCAAGCCTGCCTGCAGCAAGCTCGGTGCGGCTCGGGTCGGCATCAACGAGGATGAGCGGCACGTCCAGGCAAGGTATGCGATCCGAAGCGAGCAGTTCCAGCCGGCTGAGGGGCATGTTGCTGGCATAAAGCATATGCCCGGCGCCGAATACAGCCTGTTCGCGCGTGTCGATGACGGCATGCGGCGCGCCCGTGCCCGCAAGGGCGACGAGCTCGCGCGCCGAAATCTCCGCAAAGAGCGGGTCTTTCACTGACCTGTCCCCGGACATTGTCGTCAGACGACACTTGGCTGGAGGACAGTAACCTGTGCAGGGTAGGTCTCCCACTTCTTCAAATCCGGGTCATACAACTCGCGCAAGCCGGCCGTTGCCAGTGAGCGGCCGTAAAAGTGCAGCGTCCTCACCGGAAACGGCCCGTGGACGTGGATGGAATGCACATCTGTCGGCAGCATCGACACGGCTATCCCAGGCGTTACCTCGATCCGCTCTGCCGGGATGGGCGCATCTGTTTCGGGGTCGAGCCGATAGGTCTGGTTCGGCTCAACGCTTTCAAGGCCCGCAATCGCTGCCCAAGTGCCATGACGGTGCGCCGGGCTGTCGATGTCATCCCAGATCACGTTGTAATAGAGCGCCGCAGTACCTGCCTCATTGACCCATAGCTCGAACAGTGCACCAGGCTCGCTGCCCGGCCGCTGGAAATGCTCTGCCGGGAAAAGCTCAGTGTGGGCGGCCAGTACCTTCATCGCGGCTTCTATCGAGCGCAGGGAGTCGCGGGAGGTATCGGCCGTCCCTACGAACGGATCGACAGTTTCTGAAAACGTGCGGACTTCTGCGCTGCGCGCGTTTGCGATCCGAGATGGCATGAAGGACTCCCCCAATTAGGCTCATGGCCCTCTTATTCTAGCACGACCAGCCGATAATTGAGCCTGGCAGCACTATCGGACTACACCTATCCAGAAAAAACTACCCGTGTGTAGCGACTGCCTGGTGGTAATGCTACAAAAGCTATGAGTTCGGACCGAACCCACGGGTAGCTCAGTCCATTTGATGGCCAGAATACGGCGGTGTCTGCCCATTGGCCAAGGGAGTGGTGAGCGCGTAGGAGGAAAGAATATGGAAGCCATCGAAGTCTCTCAAGCTGGCGCGGCTCTTGTGCAAGATCCAGATGCCTTGACGCAAGGGACAATTTCAAAGGTCTTTTGGGCGCCCCCGGGTTTTGGAAAAACCTGGCATTTGCGTGAAGCCATGGCGCGCGCTGACGCATCCGGCAGCGCGACAGTCTGGATCAGCTGCAAGATGATTTCGACGCGGTTTCCGGCACTTATTACCCGATTGGAAAGCCTGCTGGGCGAGGCCGGAGTGCAGTTGGCGCTTTCCCGCGAAATGTCACCACCAGTGGTCGCCGAGCTCATTGTGCAGAATACCGCGAATGTGCCGATTGCGATCTTTGTTGATAATTTCGACGACATAACGGATGAGGACACGCTGATCTTTTTCAGGCTCCTGTCCATGCACCGATCCGGGCGTTTGCGCCTGTCTCTCGCGACATGGAATCGACCACGACTCGACCTCGTTCAGCTTGGCCTGGACCAAAAAGTCGAGATTCTCGGGATCGAACAACTTCGCCTGTCGACCGCGGAAGTCGTAAATCGCTTTCCAGGTTTGTCCACGAAGGAAAAAAAACGACTTCTCAAGCTGACAGGCAAGTGGCCTGGGGCAATCATGCTGGCGGCTCAGCTAAAAGTTGAGAACTCTGCGGCAGTCCAATGGCTGGACCATCTTTCACCACGATTGCTTACCTACCTTCAGGAACAGGTCCTGTCGCACCTACCCCTGGAAATGGTTGACGTGCTGCTTGCCTTGTCGCAAATCGACATGTTCGAGGGCAGCCTGATCGAGAAACTATCCGGCAAGGGGCCCGGTTGGGAAATGCTTGTCAGGATTCGCGACCTTGGTTTGGCGCATTCGTGCAATCCAGACGAAAGCCTGTTTTGCGTGAGCGCGCCGTTTCGCACTCATTTCCGAACCATGTTTCTTCGAAAATCGGCGGAATTCCAAAGCAATACCTGCCAAATGATGGCCGAATGGTTTTCCGATAAATACGCCTACCACACTGCGCTTCAACTGGCTGACAAGGTAAGGGATCGGACCCTTCTCGCCACGATGATCGAAAAGGCTGGATCCTGGCGGCTTGCCGTTGATGGCAGCAATGAAATCTTGTCGCGATACCTGCCGAAGCTTGATGAACAGACCTTTTGCGCAAGCCCGCGCATTCGATTGGCGGATGCGCTGCATGTCGCAAGGTCAGGAGATCCGGAACTCGGAAGGCGGAAACTCAACGAATTGCGGGAAACCATGCAATTTGAAGACAAGCTGAGTATCGAGGTCGAAATAGTCGATGCGCTGGTGGCTATCAGCGAAGACAGGCTTGCTTCTCGTGACAAGATCGAACAGCTCAAGCAAATCTACACGAAGCTGCCAGGAACCGCGACTTTGCTGCATGCAGATGTGAATTACATATTGTTTTTCTTTTATTACGAAACCGGCGATCTGCATAATGCGGTAAAAGCCGCCCAGAGAGTCCAAACGGTATTGATCGCGACGCGCCAGGATTCCAGCAGGCTGCATCTCGAAGTACATTTGGGCGCGGTTCTTCATTCCATGGGGCATCTCAGCCGCGCAAAGGTTTGCCTAAAAAGTGTTATTCGCGAGTCACGCGACAGCTATGGACCGGAAAGCCTTTTCGAGGCGCTCGCGTCGCTTCATCTCGCCTCGATCCTTTACCAACAAAACCAGATTCAGGAGGCTAGCGCGCTGATAGCAAAGTCACTTCATTTGCTTGAAAGGACCGAGATCTGGTGCACGCCGCTGATCCTGGGGTACAGGGTCGCTGCCAACATAGCGCGAGTTGGGTCGGGGCACGCTGGCGTCATTGAAACTCTGGGCCGGGCCGACAGGACAGCCGAAGAACGCAGGTTGCCGCGCCTCAAACAGGTCGTTTCGATTCTTCGCATCATCGAGAACATCAAGTCGGGCAAGCGCGTTCTCGCATTCGCCGCCGCAAACGAGATCGGGTTGGAGAAGCTTGCCAGGCTTGATCCGCCAAACCCGAATATGCCGCCCTCGATGGATTCACAGATAGTCGTCAATTTCGCGCGAGTCGCGCTGGCACGGGTCTGGATCTCCAGCGGCGATGCTGCCAAGGCTACTGACATGTTGAACCGCACCTGCGAAGTTGCCAGTGCCAACGGAGCGACCAATTATCGAATCCGGGCAATAGCTTTAAGGGCGATTGCCGAAGATGCCCTTGGCCATCGCCAGAAGGCGATCGAATCCCTGCTCGAAGCGGCGAGCTTGGGCCAACACGAAAACTATTTCCGCGTATTTCTCGACCTCGGCCTGCCCATGGAGCGGCTGATCGGTATTGCCTTGCGTACGCTGCCCAAGGCCCAGCGTTATTTGACCAAGTACCAATACCTGTCCATGTTGCACGAGGCATTCCAGTCACAAGCGCAGTCGATTTCCGTTTTGGCAGGCGGCGTTGAGCTTACCCGCAAAGAAATGGAAGTTGTCGACCTGTTGGGTGCAGGGATGACCAATGCCGAGATGGCAAAGACACTGAGCGTGACAACCGATACGATCAAATTCCATCTGAAAAAGATCTATAGAAAGTTTGGAGTGAAGCGACGGGAGGATGTAATCCCGAAAATTGAGCGTGATTTCCGCTAACCAACTGACAGTCAAAGAATATTCATATTCTTCTGCACGCTAGAAAGCGCCGCACCAAACTTCAGTTACGTAAAACGCGTGCTAGGCACCCTCGCCATTAAGTGCCTGTGCCAGATCCGAAATCAGATCATCCGCGCTTTCCAACCCGATGCACAAACGCACGGTGCCCGGAACGACGCCGACCATTTCGGCGGTTTGTTCGTCGTAGTCCGAGGCGAAAAGCGGTTGCGCGGGGACCACGAGCGAATGCACGGAGCCAAGGCTTCCCGAAACGTAAAAGAGCTTCAAACGGTCGACGAATGACTCGGCTTCGCGCAAGCCACCATTGATGTCGAAACTCACAACCGCGCCGAAACTCTCCGCCTGTTGCATGCACAATGCGTGGCTCGGATGTCCGGGTAATCCCGGATAATGAACCTTGCGGACAGCCTCATGCCCCTCGAGGAACTCGGCAACGGCTTGCGACGTGGCGCATTGGTGCCGGAAGCGCAGGAAATAGGTTTCAAGACCGCGCAGGATGAGAAACGCCGCGTGCGGATCCATCATCGGTCCCAATATCGGTGCCAATGCCTTGATTGGGGCGATCACGTCGTCATTACCAACGATCGCACCACCCATCACGTCACTGTGGCCTCCGGCAAATTTCGTCAGGCTATGGATGAATATGTCAACGTCATATTCGCCAAATACATGCAGGCCGCCAAGCGTGTTGTCCAACAGGCAAAGCGCGCCGTGGCGATGGATGATTTCGGTGAGCACCGCGATGTCGGGCACATGATTGACCGGATTGCTCGGCGCCTCGAACATCACCACCGCGGGCTTTTTTGTGGACATCAGGGCTTGGAGAGCGTCCGGATCCCGGACCGAAAACAGTGAGCTGGTTATGCCCCACCTTGAAAGTGTATCTCGCACGAAGGAACGGGCGGGTCGATAAGATTCATAGGCGAATGCAACATGGTCGCCTGCCTTCAGCAAGGCAAGAAGCGCCGTCGTGACCGCCGCCATTCCGCTGGCAAGTGCGACGCAGTCGTCACGCCCCTGGAGGGCAGCCACTTGGTTTTCAAGTTGCCGAACAGTGGGATTGGATGTGCGGCTATAAAAAAATCCAGTCTTTTTATCATGGTTTTCCAGAAGCTCGGCCCAGCTCGGAAAGGTGAATTTCGCCGTTTGATAGATCGGCATCACCATAGGTTCATTGCCCTCGGGCAGTTTGACCTTCGGCCGGTGAAGCAGTTCGGTTTCCTTCGAATAGGTCATTGCGATACTTTCTTAAACTCGAACGGTGCGTATTCGATATCGTGCCCATACCAGCGCGGGCTGTGGAATTTCAGCGCGTCGGCCTTTGTGAGCCGTTCCGGGGCGGATGAGACAATGACCGCCAGATGCCGCCCATCTTTCATTTCCGGGTGCGCATTCGTGTAGGGCTCGCCCGTATCCCCGTCCACGACCGATATTAGGTCAGGGCTGGTCGCAATCGTTGTCCCGTCCAGGTTCGCGATGTGGTTTTCGTTCTTGAACCAGATCGACATTTCCTTGCCTGCTCCATCTCGCAGAAACATAGTCCCGTACATGTAGCCGTTATCGTCCGTCCAATCCCTGCGGCAGAGCTGGCCGCTGAAGACGATTTCTCCATCCACGGCGCGGGCGGCAGCGACGACCGGATCATGGGAGCTTTTCCTGGCCTCCCGGATAGCTCTCCCAACCGAAATCGCCCGGCTGACAGTGCCAGCCACGATCAACTCTCGCGCCTCCCGGCCTGTCAAAAGGAATCCGGCCATCGCAACCGATCCGAAGGCAGCCATCGCGAGATGCTTGCCGATCCGTTCCGCCATCGGGTTGGACACTGAGTTCAGTAGGCACGAGACGTTGCCATACTGGTCCGCAGCAACCGCCGGGCAAGGGGAATGGCCGGCGATGCTCGGTATTATCTGGTTGAGTTCCGGCACTGCCCGACCCGAATAATCGCCATCCGACATGGCGATGCCAAGCTCGCTGGCAGCTGAAAGCACCGAGGGCATGACCCGCCCTCCGGGCTCGAACGGAATCAGCACGTCGACATTCCTGCCCGTCACGGCCTCAAGCTCACGGATGGCTCGTGCCATGTGGCGCGCAGTTCGGTCGGGCGGAACGCCGAGATCGGTCAATTGCCGCTCCCGCTCGGCGGCATCCTTTGGCGCGATCGATCCCATGCCCCATGCGCAACATGTCATTGCGTCATCGGCGATGTCAGCCACCTGGATGAGGTTCAAAGTGCGGCCGACGGTCAGATCTTCATATAAAAGCTCAAGTCCAAGAGCGGGCAGCCCACCACCTCCAACACCCAGAACGCAAGCACCGCGCGCAAGATCCTCACTATCTGTTCTGGTCAGCGTTACATTCGGTTGTGTCATTCGTCGTCTTCCATTCGGGTGATTGTTAGAGGAGCATTGGGGACTACGGGAAAAGACCAGGGGTCTGGAATCTCAGATCAGGTTTTGGCGTGCAGGTTTGAAATGAACTTGAGGTCTTCTTCGCTGACCACGGGGACGGAGGACAGCAGCTCGCGGCAATAGGCGGTTTGAGGGTTGTCAAACAGGTCTTGCGTCGGCGCGGTTTCGACGATCTCGCCGCGCTGAAAAACGCTGACCCGATCCGCCAATTGACGCACGACACCCAGGTCATGGGTAATGAACACATAGCTCAGCTGCTTGCGCTGCCTCAGCTCGGACAAGAGACGCAAGAGTTGGTCCTGAACCAACACGTCGAGTGCGGAGGTGGGCTCGTCAAGCACGATGATCTCTGGATCGCAGGCAAGCGCACGGGCGATGGCGATCCGTTGACGCTGACCGCCGGACAATTCACTCGGGTAGCGATCGGCGAGGTCCATCGGCATTCGCACTTCACCCATCACCTCCTCGAACCGCACGAGGATCTCAGCGCGATTCAGATCGGGGTGATGAATTTTCAAGGCTTGGATAACGCTCGCGCTGACTGTGCGTTTTGGATTGAGGGTCGAGAGTGGGTTCTGCTGAACGAGCTGAATACTCCGTTTCATCGGCAGGGTGCGCCGGGTTGGGACAGGCTTTCCATCGAAGAGAACCATCCCCTCGTCCGGGCTGAGCAACCCAAGGATGACCTTGCCCAGGGTCGATTTGCCGGATCCGGATTCCCCGACCACCGCGTGGCATTCCCCCTTGCGCAGGTCCAGTGAAACGTCTTTCAACGCATGAATCTTGTGGAGCTTGACCGTGAAGGTCTTCGAGACTGCCCTTACTTCGAGCCTTGGCGTGTTCATCCGGCATCTCCGTGCAAATAGCAGGCTTCATCTTCAAGATCGCCCAGACTTGTTTCGCTTGCCGGATCCTTTCGGCTAATGGACGGAATCGCCGCAAAAAGAGCTTGCGTGTAGGGATGGCGCGGGTTCGAGAATACCGATTTCACCGGGCCGCCTTCAACGATCCTGCCCTTGCGCAAGACCAGGACCTTGTCAGCGATCTGGCGAACAACGCCGAGATTGTGGGAAATCAGCAGGACAGAGGTTCCGCGGTCGCGCACCAGTTTCTGCATCAGGTCTAGCGTCCGGGCCTGAACCGTAACATCGAGGGCGGTGCCAGGTTCGTCGGCAATCAAGAGATCCGGCTCGCCAGACAATGCAAGCGCTATGGTCACCCTTTGGTTCAACCCGCCTGAAAGCTGAAACGGGTATGAGGAAATAACCCGGGTCGGATCTTCGATCAGCACTTCCCTGAGCAGACCGCTGACCGCCTCTCGCGGAACATTCGGCGTCAACATTGCGAAATGCTTGCCAATCGTGAAGGTGGGGTTAAGCGCCGAAGTTGGATCCTGAAAGACCATAGCCATGCGCCGGCCACGAATATTCCGGAAATCCTTGTCCGAAAACATCGTCATGTCACGACCATCGAAATTGATTTCACCGCTGACCCGGACTTTCCTGGACAGCTGCGCAATTCCGTTGATTGCACGGCCAATGGTCGACTTGCCGGACCCGGATTCCCCAACCAGCGCGACGATTTCACCTTTTCCGATGGAAAAGCTGATATCGTGCAATGCCTGAAAAGGCCCGTAATGCAGCGAGAAGCCGGTCAGCGAAAGGATCTGATTCTCAGCCATTATTTCTTCGCCTTGTCTAATTCGTCGCGCAGCCCGTCCCCCATCAGGGCAAATCCCATGACGGCAACGACGATCGCCATGGCTGGTCCGAGGGTCAGCCACCACGAACCCGGCAGGAGGTTGGCGCCACTCGCGACCATCGAACCCAGGTCAGGTGTTGGCGGCTTGAGCCCCAGCCCGAGGAAGCTCAGCGAGGAAGCGACAAGGATGATGAAGCCGACATCATTGGCCATTTTCGTCAGGATGGTCGGCAAGCAGTTGGGAAAAACATCGCGGATGAGGATCGCCGAGTGCGACGCGCCAACAACCTTGGATGCGGTGATGAAGTCTTCGGAGACAACGGCCCTGGCAACATTGTAGGCGAGCCGGGTGAACCACGGCCACCATGTGACCGAGACCGCAAGCATCGCGTTTAGCATGCTGGGCGGCAGAACCCCGAGCACCGCCATGGCCAGGACCAGCGAGGGGATAGACAGGAACACGTCCGTCACCCGCATGATCGCGATTTCGGTAAAGCCGCGGAAATACGCCGCAACGATTCCCAGGGTGACCCCGAAAGGCACAGAAAGCCCCAGCACGACGACCGCCATCAACAACGATTGGCGAAACCCGAAAATCACCCGCGAAAGCACATCGCGCCCGACAAGGTCGGTGCCGAGCCAGTGCTGTGCGCTCGGCGGAGTCCGGACATTTCCGAAATCGACAAACGGGCCGGCATGTTCGGGATACGGCGCCACGAAAGGTGCAAAAACCGCCACCAGGACAACGATCGTTGCGATAACGAAGCCGCTCAGGAACAGGGGGTTACGAAACACCCCGGCTGTAAAGGATTGCGGCATTGCTCGGAAAACCTTGACTTGGCTAGACATCGGTCGCTCCCTGCAGCCGGATCTTCGGATAGACGAGGCCCACGAGGAAATCGACGATGATGTTGATCAGGATAAAGGCGAGGCTGATGACAAGGACGGTCCCGATAATTGCATTGAGATCCTTGAAGAGGATTACCTCCACGCCGTAGCGGGCGATGCCGGGCCATGCGAAAACAGCCTCGATCAGAAACGCGTTGCCGATTTTCGATGCGATATCCAGACCGACAACCGTAAGCGCCGGAACCAGTGCCGGGCGCATGGCCCATTTCCGGATTATCCAGGATTCGGTGCGCCCATAGGCGCGCGCCGTCTCGATGAACGGGGCGCTCATCGTCTCGACAAGGCTCGCACGCATCAGGCGTGATTCCTGGCTTATGCTTGCGATTGAAAGCGCAAAGGCAGGTAGCGCTATATGATAGATTGCATCGAAAAAAACGGGGATATTCCCGGTCAGCAGGGCATCGACCGTGTAAAGGCCGGTGATATGCCTGGGGGGCTCCATCCCTTGCGACAGGCGCCCGGCGATAGGCAGAAGATCCAGCCAGAAAGCCAGGATCAGCATCAGCACAATCGCCCAGACGAACGACGGCACGACAATGCCGGCCAGCGAAAGGACGCGGATGATATAGTCGGCGGCGCGGTTCTGATAACGGGTGGCAACTGCCCCGATCACTACACCTGCCACGATCATGATAACCGCGGAAAACAGCACCAATTCGACCGTGGCCGGCAATTGTTCAAGGATATCCCGCACAACCGGGCGACCGGAATAGAGCGAAATCCCGAGGTCCCCGTGAAACAGGTCACGCAGAAACAGGAAATACTGGGTCAGCGCAGGCTCATCCAGGTTCAGTTGTTCCCGAAGTGACGCGACCTGCTCGGGGGACGCGTTCGGGCCCAGTGCAAGACGTGCAGGATCGCCGGGAATGACGCGCGCAATGAAAAAGATCAGAGCGGAAACGCCAAACAGAACAAAGACCGACTGTACTAGGCGTTGCGTCAGCTGCGAGGCGTATATCCGCGACATCATCGATTGCAGGGCCGAATTTCGCAAAAAGATAATCCTTCTCAGCTATTGGTCTTGTCAATTTGCCCATTGGGAAAAAGGGCCCCATCCCTTGGGAGGAATGGGACGGGACCCTCGTTTCTTAGTCGCGCAGTACCATCTTGCGCACAGCGAAGTTTGAGCTGATTGCCGGCAGCGTCTGTGCCGGGTCTTCCAGCCTGGGCGCGCTAATCCGGTTGTTCGCCCCGAACACGGTCATCAGGTTGTACGGGAAGATCGTGGGAGCAAGCTCGACAATCCTGGCGCTCAGGTCGCGATAGATTTGCTCACGCACAGCAGGATCGGACGCGCCGCGCGCCTCATCGAGCATCCGGTCAACCTCGGCATCGTCCAGCCATTCGGCCGATTGCCAAGTCCCGGCCCGCGACGAGTGATAGGAATTGTACAGCAGCGAATCCGTGTCCGGAGTGACCGGAGACGCCATGACCTGGTTCACATGCGGGTTCACGGCGGGATCGGTGACAAGTTCTGCGAACTTGGCCCAGGGCGTGGACACGATCTCGACGTTAAAGCCAAGCTGCCCGAAATTCGCCTGCATCAGCAACGCGAACCGCTCTTCGAACGCGATACCGGAAATCCAGGCCACCTCGAGCGTGTAGTCTGCGGGTGCATACTTGCACTGGGCCAGTTCTTCCTTGGCGCGCTCGAGATCCTGCCCGAAATCCGCGACGCTCGGATCGTTACCCATCAGGCCCTTCGGGATCGGTCCGTTACTCGGCGAAGCGGCATTGATGCCTTCGGCAACCTTCATGACGCTGCGAACGGCTTCGTAGTCCAGTGCATAGCTGAGCGCCCGGCGGCAGTGGACATCGTCCAGGGGTGCGCGCTGAGTGTTGAGCTTGAAGAACATCTGCGTCGTCGCTGGGACCGCCAGAATCTTGGTGTTTTCGCCTTGCGAAAGTTCGACCAGAACTTCAGGCGGCAGCCAGGGCGAAGAAATGTCATGGCCCGCGGTTTCCAGCAGGGTCCGAACGGTTGGCGCCGCCAGACCGTAGCGGAAGCGCATCCCGTCGGGGGCTTGCTCGGGTACGCCGAGGAAGTAGCCGTCGAATCGCTCCATGACCGTTTCTTCCTGCGGCTTATGGGAAACAAGCTGATAGGCGCCGCTGCCGGCGTCATTCTCTGACAGCCATTCAGAAGCGAAATCGCCATTCGTGACATGTTGTTCGACGAGGGCCGAATCAACGATTGGCACTTGCGACATCGCAGCAAGGAACGGGGCGAAGGGTTCGTTCATCGTGAAACGGACGGTGTAGTCCCCTTCGGCAACTGCCTCTCCAATCTGAGAGCCCAGCACGAACGAGCGGCCTAGTCCCATGTCGCGCATGCGGTTGAATGAATACACAACGTCGGCGGCAGTCATCTTGTTGCCGGTATGGAAGGTCACATCGTCGCGCAGTTCAAATACGACGCTGTTGCCGTCAGTTGTCCAGCCGGTTGCCAGATGCGGGCCTACGGACGAACCGCCCGCCGGTACGACAAGGGTATCATAGAGGTTCTCGATCAGGATCGAATCCGCGAAATCGCGGGCCTTGTGCGGGTCAATTTCGCCAGATGGCTTTTCGTCGATCCGGACGTAGCGATCTTCATTTGCGAATGCCGGCGTGACCGTTGTCGAAAGGACGCCGCCCAGACAAAGGGCGCTGACTCCAAGCATATAGGCGGTGCGTGCGGCGCTTCCAATGATCTTCATTTTCTTCTCCCTGTTGTTCATGTTTTCCCGCGAAGGCGTGCAGCGGGAACGCGGATGTGTGGCGATGGCAGCATAAAACGCTGAAGTACCGATTCTGGGGGACTTCTATCGGGTAGACTACCCTCTCAATCAGCTTACTACCCATTGGCGCCGCGCCGGGCAGGCCACTAGCCCGAACTGAGCCGGGGTTTTGGGCGAAAATTGGGCCAACCTACCCGCAGACCGGAAAAACTATCCCGTCCCCTGACCGGCTTTTCACTAGCTTGGGGAACACTAACAATGTGGAATCCGACATGCCCAATTCCGCCGAAGACGCAGAAATGCGACAAGCCGCTGAAAAGTGTCCGGTCTTTGACTGGTTCGGTTTCGTTTCGGCCTATCGACGCCCATCGGGAAGCGAAGCCGCGATCATTGCCGCGATTTCCGATTGTGTGGCCAAGTGGGGGTTGGACCACGAGACCGACGACTACGGCAATCTCCTGGTCAGAAAGCCCGCAAGCGCAGGTTCGGCGCAAGGCCTGACAACAATCCTGCAAGCCCATGTCGATATGGTATCTGTTTCCGATTCTCCGGGTTTTCGCCCCGATGTGGACGCCATTCACCCCGTTATCAAAGACGGTTGGCTCCTCGCTCGCGGCACGAGCCTTGGAGCGGATAACGGTTTGGGCGTCGCCGCGATGTTGTCGGTCTTGGCGTCTCAAGACATTTCGCACGGGCCCATCGAGGCGCTTTTTACTGTCGAGGAAGAAACCGGGTTGCATGGGGCCAAGGCCCTGCCACCGAATTGGTTGCGCGGATCTCGCCTGATCAATCTTGATTCCGAGGATGACCGAGAGATCATCAGCGGCTCTTCGGGTGGCCTGCCCGGCATTGTGTGTCACGACCTGTCCGCTGCCGTCCAAACCCTGCCTGAAGATCAAGGCGTCGAACTCATCGAGGTGCGGCTCGAAGGATTGGCAGGCGGCCACAGTGGGCTCGATATCGACAAGGGACGCCCGAATGCGATCATCGAGCTGGCGCGTATCCTGGCAGATACCTGGCCTCGCCGGAAGACGCGCCTTGTTTCCCTGGAAGGTGGAACCGGGCGCAACGCGATCCCCGTTGCCGCCAAGGCTGTAATTGCAACCCCGTCCGGTGAGGGCCGGGCGGCGGATACCGTGCTCCTGTCAAACAAGGTCGCCCATTTAGGGGCTGACGCGGCGTTGACCGTCCAGCCCATGGCTAGAACCAAGCCGATCCTGAGCCTCAATCCGGATACTACGATTTCACTGCTCGACACGATTATCGGGCATCCTTTTGGCGTGCTGGAAATTGCCCCTAACAAACGCCCAAATACATCCATCAATCTTGGCCGGATCGGTTTTGACAACGGGCAATTGAGTGCTGAAATCCTCGGGCGCATGGTACTGCCTGAAGGCGTTGCTGTCTTACGTGATGTAATTCAGCGTGCGTGGCAAGGGCTCGGCGCTTCGGCCGAGCTTTCCCCACCTCACCCAGCCTGGTCTCCACGCCAGACTTCCCCACTGCTGGATCACACCAAGGATGCCTATGAGGCCCTATTCGGCCGGTCGCCAGAAGTTGCGACGATCCACGCGGGGCTTGAATGCGCCACGATCCTTGCGCAATACCCGGATCTAGACGCGATTTCGATTGGCCCGCGAATTGAAAACGCGCACACAACACGAGAGCGCGCCGAATGTGCGTCGATCCAGCGGTTCTGGGACTTGCTTGTTGAGATCCTATCTCGATAGCGTGTATTTGTCTTAGAGGTCTTGCAGATATGACGTTGCCCAATGGGAGTGTCTTTCAACGAGCCCGCGCCGCTGTCACCGATGGAGCAGAGGGCGAGCGCAAGAATGTGGAAAGGCTTCAGCCTGAGCGGGATTGACGCGACCAGCGGTTTTGTCCGCGTCTCAACTGTTGGATATGAATGCAGCGACAGTACGGTCCCGTTTCAGGTCATAGTGACGCCAACGAATGACTGGTTCGGCGACACATGCTGCATCGCGAATGTAATCGTGCCGCAACTGCAAACGGATGCTGCGCAAGCGAAGATCGAAATCCTAAGGTCGGCTTTGTCCCGCACTGCGGACTCCTCAGCCTTAAACATCCCCACTAACCTCCGTCAGTCCGCCATCTGCCATCCTCGTCTAGCCTTGCTGCAACAGTCGCGCACCAAATCGCGGCCCTTGCTGGCAAAGGACACCCAATGGCAACCCCCACAGCGCCCAAACCCGAAACCGCCACCCGTTTCCACTTCCCGTCTGCCTATACCATTCTTTTCACGCTGATCGTCATCATTGCAGGACTGACATGGGTGATCCCGGCCGGTCAGTACGAGCGCGTGACGTCCGAGGCGCTTGGCAAGGAAGTTCCGGTGGCGGGAACCTACGCGTCCACCGACGCCAATCCGCAAGGCTTCTTCGACGTCATCCTCGCTCCCATCGCAGGCTTCTACGATCCGGGAAGCTACTCTGCCAATGCCATCGACGTTGCGTTGTTCGTCCTGATGATCGGCGGTTTCATCGGTGTGGTGACGGCCACTGGAGCCATTGATGCGGGCATCAAGCGGGCGATGGCACGGCTCGAAGGGCGGGAAAAGTGGATGATCCCGATCCTCATGGCACTCTTTGCGGCGGGCGGCTCGACCTATGGCATGGCCGAGGAAACGCTGGCCTTTTACGTCATCCTGACGCCGGTGATGATCGCGGCTGGCTATGACGCGCTGACCGCCGTGGCGGTGATCCTGCTGGGCGCCGGGGTGGGCGTGCTCGGCTCGACCGTGAACGCCTTTTCGACCGTGATCGCGTCGGACGCCGCCGGCGTACCGTTCACGGAGGGGCTAATGCTGCGGCTGGTTCTGTTGGCGCTCACCTTCGCCGCAGCCGTCGCTTACGTCATGCGCTACGCCGCCCGGGTCAAGGCCGATCCGTCGCGGTCGCTGGTCTTTGACAGAAAGGCCGAGAACGAAACGCATTTCCTGAGCGCGACCGAGGCCGCGGCGAGCGACTTTACGGGTTTGCACAAGATCGTCCTGCTTCTCTTCGGCGCGACCTTTGCAGTGATGATCTGGGGCGTGTCCTTGGGCGGCTGGTGGATGGCCGAAATGAGCGGGCTGTTCCTCTTCGCCGGTATCGCCATAGGGATCATTGGACGGTTGGGCGAAAAGGGATTGGTCGACGCCTTCGTCGGCGGCGCACGCGACCTTTTGGGCGTGGCGCTGATCATCGGGCTGGCGCGTGGCATCGTCGTGATCATGGACGCGGGCCACATCACCGACACGATCCTGCACAGGGCCGAAGGCACCGTCGCGGGCCTCAATGAGGTCGTCTTCATCAACGTGATGTACTGGATTCAGGTCGTCCTGTCCTTCTTCGTGCCCTCGACCTCGGGCCTTGCCGTCCTGTCGATGCCGATCCTTGCCCCCGTGGGCGATTTCGCCGGAGTATCTCGCAGCCTCGTGGTGACCGCGTTCCAGTCGGCAGAAGGCGTGGTCAATCTGGTCACACCCACCTCTGCGGTTGTCATGGGTGGCCTCGCCATCGGGCGGGTGCCCTATGAACGCTGGCTACGCTTCGTCTGGCCGGTGCTCTTGGGCCTCACGATCATTGTCATGGCCGCCCTCAGCCTTGGCGTACTTTTGCAAGGATCCCCCACATGACCATTTCCTACGGCGTCCATTCCGAAGCGGGCAAGCTGCGCCGCGTCCTCGTTCACAAGCCAGGGGCCGCCATGGCGCGACTGACGCCCGCCAACTGCGCCGAGCTGCTGTTCGATGACGTGATGTGGGTCAAACAGGCGCGGATTGACCACATGACGTTTACCGATGCCATGCGCAATCGCGGGGTCGAGGTGGTGTTCCTGCGCCAGTTGCTGATGGAAACGCTCAGAGACATGGAGGCCCGCCGCTGGCTGCTGGAGGCGCGGATCAGTGACAATACCGTGGGCGTGGGTCTGGCCGATGACCTCATGGCCCACCTGATGGAAGTCGACGCCGATCTGCTGTCGACCATCCTGATCGGCGGGATGAGCAGGGCCGAACTTCCGATCCCGGACAAGGGTGTGCTGGCCCCCATGCTGGAGCCTGCCGACTGGCATTGCCAAGTTGTTCGCGTTCTCTTTTTCGCCTAGGTGACAGGGATGAAAATACCATCCGATATGCCGCGTCTTAAAGGCTTCCGTTTTCCGCGCGAGATCATCGCATACGCGGTTTGGGCCTACCATCGCTTCGCCCTGAGCACGGCGGATGTTGAAGACCTGCTGGCCGAACGCGGAGTGATCGTCAGTCGGGAAACTGTCAGGCAATGGGTGAACCGGTTTGGCGCCCACTTTGCAGATTGTGTCAGACGTGACCGCCCGGCAGCGGCGGACAAATGGCACCTGGACGAAGTTGTCGTGCCGATCGGAGGCCTGAAATACTGGCTCTGGCGGGCAGTAGACTCGAACGGCGACGTTCTGGATATTCTCGTCCAACCGCAGCGAAACGCCAAAGCGGCAAAGCGTTTTGTGAAGCGACTGATGGCGCGTTTCGGTGATCCACGCGTTGTGATTACGGACAAATTGCGCAGCTATATCAAGCCAATCCGTGATCTCGCCCCAAATGCGGACCACCGGGCGCACAAGGGATTAAACAACCTCATTGAAGGCTCACATCGGCCGACCCGGAAACGCGAGAAGCTGATGGGGCGTTTCAAATCCCCGCGCCAGGCGCAAAGGTTCCTCGTCGCCCACGACCAGATCAATGTCGTTTTCCGCCCCCGCCGCTACCGAATGTCAGCCAACGCCTACCGCCAGACTAGATCCGACGCTTTCAGTCTGTGGCACGGATATGCAAGCGAAATGAACGCCTGACGACACTGCCTAAGGCTAATCGTGTCCAGTATCAGACAACTTGGCAATGCCGCTGAACCCGCTGGCCGCGGTCATCATTTATTGGAACACCAAACATCTTGGCCACGCAGTTGCAGCCCGAAAGGGCACCGGCCTCGACTGTTCGCCAGAACTTCTGGCGCACATCTCGCCGCTCGGGTGGGCGCACATCCTGCTCACAGGCGAATACAGGTGGAGAAAACGATAGCACCCAGCCTTAAGGTGTCATTTTGCACTCAGCCGGAGCAGACCCCATGTTGCGCGGTGACGTCTTGCTCAAAGGCGGCATTACATCGCTGCTCAAGATTGCGCATCTTGCCGAAGCCTTTGCGATGAAGCTCGAAATTCACCATGGCGGCAATTCGATTAATGACGTGGCCAACCTGCATGTCCAGATGGCAATTGCGAACACCAGTTTCATGGAAGTTCTGCTGCCGCATGAGGCCTGGTGGCATGGGTTGGTCGAAGAAATTCAGATTGACGCGGATGGATATGTCCACGCCCCCACCAAACCCGGGCTCGGCTATGAAATCGATCTCGAGCTGGTCGAACGGCAAAAGATTACAACACTAAGTTGACGACATCGGAGGTCTGCAACAAAGGGGTTGCGACGTTACTGTGAGAGGCCATGTGCTGCACGAGGTGGGGCGTTTGGCTATTTCACGTGCCGGGGAACCCTACAGCACCATCGCGTCCAAAACCGCGCGCGTGGTCTCGGGGTCGAACTGGTTTTTCTCACCGATGAACACCAATGCGCAGCCAACGCCGTCCTCGGTGTGTGGGGCCAGAGTTGCGCGTTGGCCGACAAGCTGAAAGACAAGCTGCGTTGAAGGTTTTTCGACGAAGGAAACCAATCCTTTGGCCCGCAACACCTTTGGGGAAATCGATGCTATTGCATTTTGAAAGGCCGCCATCGGAATAGGCGCATCACTACGCCACTCTAGCGTGGCAAATCGCTCAGCGCTCTGAACTGTTGCCCTGCCGGCGCCGCGCGGCTCTGCGCGGCCGAACCCCAAGAGCGCGCTGAGTGACCCGTTGTCAGCATCAAGACCGACAAACCCAGATTTCCCCATGGCGCGTAATCTCATGGTCACCTTGGACAGGTCACTGGATGCAAGGCCATCAACCTTGCTGAATTGAATGATATCCGCCGCCATTACCTGCGCCAGCCAAAGCGGATCAGCAGCACGTTCAGCGGTCAGGATCATGTCGGGGACATCCACAACGCAAATGACGCTGTCAAGCAGCAAGGCGGGCCACAAAACAGGATCCATCACCGCGTCGATGATGCCCTGCGGGTCCGAGACACCGCTGGCTTCGATCACAATCAAATCAGGTGCAGCACCAACAAGAACCTGTTTCAGCGTGCGCAACAGATCGCCCTGAAGCGAACAGCAGATGCAGCCGTTCTTTAGCCCGATCACCTCATCCGTGGCACTTTCCAGCAAGGCCTCGTCAATGTTGATTGCGCCGAAATCATTCACGATCGCCGCAATGCGTTTGCCGTGTTCTATGTGCAGTAAGCCATTGATAAAAGTTGTCTTTCCGCTACCCAAAAAGCCGGTCACAAGCAGAATAGGAACGCTCATGTGATGGCGGCCCGTATCGGACGGCCCGGGTTGGCAGAGGTATCCAGCACCCCATCCGTGATCACTGGTTGCCCCGCGATCAACAAATGAACCACCCCTTCTGACGGCTGGTTCATATTCTTGAAAGTGGCGCGATCGGTCACGCGCTCGAGGTCAAAAATGACGATATCCGCGTCAAACCCTGCCCTGAGCCGCGCCTTTTGTGCGATTTGCGGTGCCCGCCCCTCAATGACCCGCGCGGGGTATAGCGTGCATTTCGCAATGGCTTCGATCAGAGGCATGGTTTCGCGCTCGCGCACATATTCACGCAAGAAGCGGGTAAAAGTGCCGGAGGAACGCGGATGCGACAGAGCCTGATCGGGCAAGGGCCATTCCATCCCCGCGTAGATGCTTCCATCCGGCTCAATCCAAGGCATTGCGTCCGATGCGATGGACCCACCGGGATAAGTTACCGAAGCATCCAGCAGCCTGCGGTGGTGATCGTTCGCCTCAACATCCAGAAAATGCCAGACAACAAGGTCGGAGGGGTTGTCCTCGCTTGCTTTGAGAAGGTCGTCGCGTCCCGTAAAGCGGTGGTGGTTCTTTACCAGTTCAATAGTGGAATAATCGGTGCCAGACTTTCTGGTGAACTCTGGATCGGCAAAAAAACCCGCCCCCACAACCGTAGACCCCGCGCCGTAGGGATAGGCCTCGGTGGTCACCGGCAGGCCCATCTGTTGGGCTTTTACGATCAGCTCGACCACCCGCTCAATATCCATCAAGCTGGTCGAATTCATGTGGCAGATATGCATGTGCGCGCCCGTGGCCCCAGCCAGACCGATCAGCCGGACGTAGCTTTCGATCGAGCTTTGCGGATCGATATTGCTGGCAAAGGCGATGTGGGTGAAGGTTGGGCAGTTGAATTCGGCCGCCAGATCGCAGATGCGCGTAAGCTCTTTAATGCCCGCGCCAGGAGCGTATCCGTTGGGAATACCGATGCCGATGCCACCCTCCTCAAGTCCCTGTCGGGTCAGGCCAACCAAGGCATTGGTTTGCGCATCCCCCGCAGCCGCGACCGACCAACTGTTGTCATCCGCTGCCTTGCCCAACTGGTCAATCGGATGTGCCGCGCCGTCTAGCAGGAACCCCCCAAAGGCAGCCCTGCGGGCAAATATCCATGCCGCCGAGGTGCCGTAGTTCAGAACACGCGGCACATCCGCGTGCGCCGCATACCACGCGGCCACAGGCAGCGCGCCGACCTCCAGTTCCAGCGATGTGGTCACTCCATCAAAAGCCTGCATCCGGTCTGCGGCAACCGATTGGCCGTGGGCGTGAATGTCGATAAATCCCGGCGCCACGATCAGCCCTGTTGCATCAATCTCGCGGGCCGATTCGCCAAGATCCCGCCCGACGGCCACGATCTTGTCGCGCCGAACGGCGATATCGCAGATGTCATCGAAACCGGTCTCGGGATCAATGACGCGACCGTTGCGGATCAACAGATCATGCTGCATCGGCTTTCCTTTGGAGGTTATTTCGCTGCTGCGATGGCTTCGATCTCCACCAATGCGCCCGGGATTGCGAGTGCTGAGGTCACGGTGGATCGGGCCGGAAGGTCAGCTCCGAACGCTTCCGCATAGGCTATATTGAACTCTGCAAAATTGGCCAGATCGGTCAACCAGACAGTGGTTTTAGCCACATCTGCCAGGGTAGCCCCCGCCTCTGCAAGTGCCGCTTCAAGATTGGCAATCGCTTGGCGCGTTTGGGGGCCAACGCCACCATCAACCACCTTGAAGGTTGCATCTACCCCAAGGGCCCCAGAGCAGAAAATCAGATCTCCAACGCGGGTGGCGGGAATCAGCGGAACCTTGGCCCCATTGGGCAAAACGGGTGGTTTTCCGATACGAGTGACCGTCATGGGCTTTCCTTTAGTTGAACGGGTCTTCGACCTTTGGCCAGAAATTTCCGTCACGCTTTGTGAACGGGATGATCGTCATGTCAGGCGTTACAGCTCCGGGGGAGCGGACGTGGATGACCTGCGGGCTGACCTTTTCGAAGTTCTGGTAGAAGTGGTTGGTCGATTTGGGGATCAGTGCCTTCATCTCGGTGATGTCGATGCCCAGATCGGTATAGACTGAAGGTGCGAAGTTCTGCGTACGCACGGACGAGACGATCAGATGCACGCCATCTGCATCCAGCCAGACACCGGTGCCCATCGCCATGTCCGCATCGCCAAGTTTTTGGGTCATGCCCTCGCGGATTGCGCGCACAGTGACGTCCAAATCGACGGTATCACCGGATTCGGCACATATCTTGCCGCCCAGACGCACCTTCATCCGCGCGCCGACACCAGCGTCCTGACACATGGCGACGAGCACAGGATCCCAGAAGATGCCGTGCGCCACGTCTGTCATGCCGCGCTTTAAAATTTCCTGAAGGAAGAAGGTTGAATCCGCAGGGGCGCCGCCACCGGCATTGTCGCCCATATCGGCCAATGTGATGGTCTTGTGATTGGCCGCTTCTACGATATCAAGCGCCTCTGAAATATCGGGATAGCCCATGCGCAGCCCCTCGCGGATGTCCCAGAGCTTATCGGCAAAGGCCTTGGCAGTGCTTGCTGCTTTGTCTGCGTCGCCATCGGTAATGACCAGCGTCTTGGCCCCCACATCAGCGACATCTGCCCAAGGGAAGCCATGGGTCAGCGAAACGGACAGAACCCCATCCTTGCCCTCGGCGTCCTTCATGTCCTGCACAAAGGTCATAGCCGGTTCTTTCATCGTTTCGATGAGCGTCAACATCCGGCAATCATGCACGCGCATCACAGGGTTGGTTTTACCTTCTGCCGCGTCTGCCGCCATCACGAACAACTCGCGGGCGCGGTCGGGCGCATCGACATGGGGGTATTCCTTGTAGTTGATGATCAGCGTCGCATTGTTCAACATTGTTTCGGTCATGTGATTGTGCGGATCAAGCTCCAAGCCGATGACCTTGTCTGGCCCCATGATTTCGCGGGCGCGGGCCATCAGGTCGCCTTCGCAATCGTCATAACCATCGGCAACCATCGCCCCATGCATCGACATCAACAGGACATCCGGCTGATGGGCTTTGATGGCGTCCAGTATCTCGTCCCGGTAGGCCTCATAGACCTCGCGCACTGTCGTTCCGGCAGGCTGCGCCGCAGCCGACAGGCTCTCGACAACCTTCCAGCCGCGCTCCTCCCCCATGCGCTTCCATTCATGCAACGGCCCGGTAAAAAGGTTGGCGGGCAGGTTTGTCGCCTCGCGAGAAACGAACGTGGTTTCAAAAGCGTTGCGCCCGGTAGGCATGGGCGAGAATGTGTTGGTCTCGGTTGCGAGGCATGCGATCAGAAGTTTCATTGTAAGGTCTCCTGTGTCAGTCAAAAGGGTTTTCAACGCGCGGCCAGAAGTTCGGCGTGCGCTTGGTATAGGGGATCGAGGCGAAATCCGCCGTCAGCGTTCCGGGGCTGGCGATATGGATCACCTCTGAGGCGATAGGCGCAAAGCCCGCGTAAAAGTGGTTCGAGGATTTCACCACCACGGCTTTCATCTGCGCCAGATCAATTCCCAGATCGGTGAACAGCGACGGGTGCAGACACTGCGTTCGGCTGTTGTTCACGATCAGGTGCACGCCATCGGCCTCCAGCCAGACACCGGTTCCAAAGGGCGACGGCACGACACCAAAATCCTGCACCATGTTTTCGCGAATGGCCCGCACGGTCACGTCCAGATCAACGGCATCACCCGATGCCGCGGACCGTTTGCCCCCCAGCCGGACACGCATGCGCGCGCCGACGCCTGCATCCATGCACATAGTCACCAGGACAGGGTCCCAGTAGACGGCCATGGCCACATCCTTCATGCCTCGCGCGAGCACCTCCCGCAGCACGAATGTGCTGTCAGACGGCGCGCCGCCGCCGGCGTTATCGGCAGTGTCGGCCAGAACCACGGGAAAGGTCGTGGCTGCTTGTGCACGGTCCAGCGCCGTAGAAATGTCGGGCCAACGTATGCGCAATTCTTCGCGGCTGTTCCACAGCCGCATGCCGAAATCCCGAGCCACTTGTGCGGCTTTGTCGGCATCCTTGTCAGCGATTGCCAACATCCGGGTACCAGTCACCGCCGTATCGCCGTAAGGAAAGCCGTGCGCCAGAGAAAGCGACAGGATACCGCCCTTGCCCTCGGCGGCCATCATATCATCGACAAAACCCCGCATCGCCGCACTCTGCGTCGGGTACATCGAAATCATACGGCAATCGAAATCACGCATCACAGGGCGCGTGCGCCCCTCGGCAGCATCAACCGTCAGGGCAAACAAATCATGTGCCCGGTCCGGCACGTCAGTGTGCGGATATTCCTTGAAACACACAATCAGACTGGCCGCCTGCAACATCTGCGGGGTCAAATGACAATGGGGATCAATCTCAAGCGAGATGATCGCATCCGGCCCGAGGATATCCCTTGCGCGTGCCATCAGATCACCTTCGCAATCGTCATAGCCATCAGCAGCCATGGCACCATGCATTGACAACATCAAAACATCGGGCCGCTCACGTTCGACGTCCGCCAGAACAGCGTCGCGAATTTCCTCATATATCGCACCCGACACCATTCCAGCAGGTTGTGCCCATGCCGCCATGCTATCTATCACCTGCCAGCCCTTGGCCTCGGCCGATTTGCGCCAGATGTGCAAGGGCATGGTACAGGGCACCGCAGGAACTGCCGTTGGCGCGCGCGTTAGAAGCTTGTCCTCAAATGCCTTGCGCCCCACGGGGATCGGGGAAAACGTGTTGGTCTCGTTAAACAGGCCCGCCAGCAGCAGTTTCATGCCGCGTCTTTCCCACTCAGCGCGGTCGCTAAGTGTGAAACGAGATGCAGAAGGATCAGTGAAAAGCCTATCGGAACCGCCATGGCAAAGACCGACATAGGCACCTCCACGGTCTCGGCCAATTGTTTGGCATTACGAGCAATATAGCCAGATCCCATCTGCCCGTTCAGACCAAAGACGCTGTACCACAGAATGGGCGTGACAAAGATCAATGCGCCAATCGAGCGGATCACGGCAAATACCCTGCCAACTCCGTCGGTACGCTCACGCGCCGCAGGAAACAGCGAGGGGTCCGCATTGGCACGAAAGGCGCAGGATGCCCCCAAAAGACCCGCCCAGACCATGGTGTAACGGGCCAGTTCCTCAGTCCAGGAAGGTGGTTGATCCAGCACATAACGCGCGGCGGCCTGCCAACCCGCCAAAAACACCAACGCTGTCACCGCCAGCACCGCCCCAACAAGGGCGATGCGGTCGGCAAAGGCCGAGATACGGTCAAGCAGGTTTATCGCCGCGCGCATCGTTGTTATTCCCCGATCGCTGCTTGCCAAGCGGCAAGTGCCCCCTCAGGCAGCGGTACCATGTTGTGCAACGGGGTGCTCAACTCCTTGAACTCGGCCCAGGCCTCGGGCGTCAGTTCGGTCACCTCAATCCCTGCTTCGCGCAGCTTGTCGAGCTCTGCCGAACGCGTCTCCAGCCAAGCACGGTTTGTCGCGGTAGCGGCTGCCGCTGCATCCATCACTGTTTTCTGCTGCTCAGCTGACAAACCCTGGAACCAGTCCTCGGAGACAATTGCGGTCCGGCTGCTCAAACCAACCTTGGCGTTGGTGAAATACTTGATGAAGCCGGTATGGCCAAACATCAGCGGCACCATCGGCGGGTTCATATAGCCATCTGCAATGCCGGTTTGCAACGCATTCGGGACTTCGTCCCACGCCACGATGGTGCCGTTTGTGCCCCACATCTTGTAGACACCGATCTGGGTGTCATCTAGCGCACGCATCCGCAGGTCCGCCATGTCGGCGGCCGAGTTGACCGTTTTCTTGGTGTTGAAGATACCAGCCGGAGAGCCGAGCGCGACAAGCGCAAGAACCCTTACGCCCTGCTCTGTCGTGCCTGCGTTGATTTTTTCCAACATGCCATTTGAAAGTCCGCGATCGACGGTGGCCCAGTCAGGGAAAAGGTAGGGCAAGGTTATCGGGGTGATGTGGCCGTCCAGTTTGCCAACACCTTTAGTGTCGGACATCGAAACTTCCAGCAAACCCTGCTGGACCTGGTCCATTTTTTCGGCTTCTGCCCCCAATGCACCGCGTTCATACTCTTCGGCCGGCATGCCGTTTGCGTTCAGGTATTCCGAGAATGCATGGGCCCAGACGTAAGTGCCGGAATTTTCCAGATCCTTGGCGGAATCGAGAGCAATTTTTACAGTCTGCGCGGTGACTGGGCTGGCCATTGCAAGTGCCAGAGATACGCCTGCAGCCCCTAGAAACCTGGTGAATGACATTGATATTTCCTCCTCTGTTTGGCCCTCATTGGGACCGGTTGAACTTAGTTCCACAGCCCCATTGCGCGGGGCAAAAACAAGGTAATCTCAGGCACGAAGATCAGGACCCCCAGCACCAGAATTTCCACGAAAACAAACGGGATCACAGCGCGGGCAAGCGCCCAGTAGTTCAGCCCGGTCACCGTCGATACGATCAGCAGACACCCCCCCATCGGCGGCGACACCAGACCAATGGTTAGGTTGAAACAGATCACGATGCCTAAGTGCACCGGATCAGCGCCCTGCGCCAAAGCTACCGGAGCAACCAGCGGCACCAGCAGGGCCAGCGCCATTGGGATATCCAGGAACATGCCCGCCAGAATGAACAGCAGGTTCATCGCCAGCATGAAGCCGACAGGGCCAAGGCCCAACTGGGTGATCAGCGCCGATATCGCTTGCGGGATGCGCTCGAGAGAGGCCAGATGGCCAAAGGCAGCAATCGCGCTGAGCACGATAAAAATTGACCCGGTCAGCATGGCGGTGCGGCGGATGCTTTCAAATACGGCCTCGCGGTTTAGGCCTTCATAGAAAAAGGCCGCTAAGCCCGCCACAACCACGGCCACAGCGGCGGCTTCGGTTGGCGTCATCCAACCAAAGACAATTCCGCCGACAATGATGACAGGCAGACAGAGCGCAGGCAGCGCGCGACCCAATGCCGGCAAGACTGCCGGTGCTTCGCCTTTTTCAATGCGCGGGTGATCGTCGCGAATGGCGAAGTAGGCGTTCAGAACGAACAGTGCCGAAGCGAGCAACAGCCCCGGTAGAATGCCCGCCACAAACAGCGCCGCAACCGAGGTCTGCATTATCGCACCGTAAAAGATCAGGATGATCGACGGCGGCACGATTGGCCCGATGATGGACGAGGCGGCGGTGATGGCACCTGCATAAAGTTTGGTATAGCCGCGCTCTTCCATGGCCGGAACAAGAGTGTTCGACAGCGAAGCCGCATCAGCGACGGCCGATCCAGAAATGCCTGCGAAGAACACGGATGTCATGATGTTCACATGGCCCAGCCCGCCGCGAATACGGCCGACCAGAGCCATGGAAAAATCGATCAGCGCCTTGGTCACACCACCGCGGTTCATCAACTCGCCGGCGAGGATGAACAAGGGCATCGACAACAGCGCAAAGACGCTAATCTGCGAAAAAACCTTTTGCGGCAGGATCGCCAGATAACGTTCGTTGTCGGTCAGGATGAAAGACACAACCGCAGTGCCGCCAACGACATAGGCAAGACCTAGACCCGAGGCCAAAAGCACAGTTAGAATGATTGGAACTAGCCACATCAGACGCCAAGCCCTTCTCGACCCGGTTGGATCGTTTGCGGATCAAGCCGCTCTGCCATAATATGTTCGGGAACCAGTTTCCCCATCAGTTCGGCCGCAGCATATTGTGCAAGGCCCGGTGCAGACTGGATGCCATAGCCACCCTGCCCCGCCAGCCAATAAAATCCTTCGACCTTCCGGGAAAATCCCGCCACCGGCGATTTGTCCGCCACGAAACTTCGCAGCCCCGCCCATGGGCTTTCAACGCGCTTGACCGTCACGTTAAAGGCTCGCTCGATACGGTCCACACAGATTGCAATGTCCATCTCATTGGGCTGCACGTCGCAGGGCGGCTCTGGATCTTCATTCGCCGGCGAAATCAGCAGCTTGCCTGCGTCGGGTTTCAGATAGAATTCTTCGGCGACATCAATCGTCAGTGGCAGTGATTTGATGTCAATTCCTTGCGGTGCGTCCACCATCAGCGCGGTGCGGCGTTTCGGGGTCAGCCCAATGCGTTCGGCTCCGGCCATCTGCCCAACCTCATCGGCCCAGGCCCCCGCTGCGTTCACCACCGTTCGCGCGGTGACAGCACCTTGCGGCATGGCGATCTGCCAGCCCTGCGCGCTCTGCGCCAAGTCGATCACAGGCGCACGTGTTTTTACTGTTCCTCCATTTGCCTTGAACACCCGCAAATAACCCTGATGCAGCGCCGCCACATCGATTTCTGATGTGCCTGTGTCCCACAAGGCAGCGACGGCATAGCCTGCACGCAGCAGCGGCAGCCGCTCATAAAGCGTCGACTGACAGATGCGGCTGACGGTTAGCGCATCCGACAACTCGCGCTCCATTGCCTCTAGCTGGTCAAGTTGATCTTCTCGCGCCACAAAAGCCGCATCAATACCATACAGCAATGGGCGCTCGGAAAATCCGGTTGGCGGGTTTTCGAAAAACTGCAGTGAAGCCCGCGTGAGCGCCCGGATGGGCTGCGGTCCGTAGATGGGCGAATAAACCGCCGCAGACCGCCCTGTCGTGTGATATCCCGGTTGGCTTTCTTGCTCGATCAGTGCGACCTTTGCACCAGCCGCCGCAAGCTCAGCCGCGACCGAGGCTCCTGCGATGCCCGCGCCAATCACGGCGACTTCAAAGGTCTGTGCTGTTTCCGGCAAAAGTGACCCCAACCTTCAGAATCGTTTCCGTTTTCACACGATTAATGGTAGGTGGTTTTCGTATCGGAAAAAAGAAAAATTTTTCTTATCGGAAAATTTAGGTGGTCGTATGCAGCAACCGATGAAGCTTCTTGAACCCAGTGCGACCGCGACCGAGGCTAACCTTGGGGCGCGTGTGCGGGAAATTCGCAAGTCGCGAAAGTGGACACTCAAAGAAGTTTCTGAGCGCACGGGCCTTGCCATCTCAACCATCTCCAAGATGGAGCGTGGTGAGATTTCGCTGACCTATGACCGCTTCATGCGGCTGGCCCAAGGTCTCGGCCTTGACGTGGGCGAGTTGTTTGATGCCGAGGCAGAAGGCTTTTCGCACGGCACGGTCTCCGTAACCCGTGCAGGCGACGCGCCGGTGCACCGGTCCGCCACATATGATTACGACATGCTGGCCTCTGACGTGACCGGAAAACACATGGTGCCGATGATAGGCCATATCAAAGCACACAGCTTTGGCGCATTCGAGGATTTCATCTCACACCCTGGGGAAGAGTTCATTTACGTTATCGAAGGTACCCTCGCGGTACACCTGAAAGGGCGTGATCCCATCACGTTGACAAAAGGCGACAGCATCTACTTCGACAGCGGTCTGGGACACGCTTATGTCTCAACCAGTGATAAGGACGCGATTGTCCTGGGGGTATGCTGGAAACCGGGCGAGCAACGCTCCAACGGAACTTAGTTTCGGTTTCCTTATCCATACTGCGAAAAATGTCTGACGTCAGCACCTCCGGACAGATTTCGAGGTTTGAGCAACGGAGGATTTCTGGTTCATCGAAGCCATTATGGAGCGAATCTATGGACGCCCCCTGCTCAAGGTGTTTTTCGACGACGTTACCAACGGCATTGGATGGGTGAATTTATCCGGCCTTTGACGAAACGGTTCTGCTTCTGGCCTCGATGGGATCCGCTTGTTTTCATGCCTTCCAAGACGACCGGCCTTCGAAAGGCGCCACAGAGTGCCGTAGCTTCCATGTTTTTCAGGCATAATTGATCAAATTCAATCTTCTTGATTATACATGCAAAGCGCGTCCGAGGGCCTTCTGAGCAGTTTCCTGGACTGTTTCCGTCAATGTCGGGTGCGCATGTATCGTGTCCGCGATATCCGTCAGGGTTGCGCCCATCTCGAGCGCCAATGCAAACTCGCCGGACATTTCCGAGACCGCTGAACCGACAGCATGGAAGCCAAGCACCAGTTCGTTTTTGGGGTCGAACACGATCCGCACGAAACCGTCGCTGCGCTCCATCGTCATGGAGCGTCCATTTGCGGCAAAGGGAAAAACCGTTGTTTTCGATCCCTCGATTTCGTTCGGCAACGCGCCCACGGTGACAATCTCGGGATCGGTAAAACATACCGCAGGAATGGCGCGCTTGTCCCAGACCGAAGGCAGCCCGGCAATGCGCTCGGCAACAATCACGCCCTGTGCCATGGCACGATGCGCGAGCATCGGATCACCGGTAACGTCTCCAATGGCATAGACACCGCGCATCGAGGTCGCGCAATGGTCATCAATCGCTAGGAAGGGGCCATTCATCGTCAGGCCCAGATCCATCAGACCAAATCCCTGCGTGACGGGCGCACGACCCACCGTGACCAGCACCTTGTCCGACGGGATTTCCACTGCGCCATCCGGCCCCTCGGCCAGAAGAGCGTTTCCATCTTCGGACAACCCATTCGCCCTGGTCGCCAAATACAGCGTTATCCCAAGCTCCTTCAGACGAGCCGCGATCGGCTTGGTCAGCTCGGCGTCATATTGCGGCAAGATACGATCTGCGAATTCCACGACAGTCACCTGCGCGCCCAGCTTCGCCATGGCCGTGCCGATTTCCAACCCGATATACCCTCCCCCCACGATGGTCAGCCGGTTGGGAACCTCCCGCAGGTCCAGCGCTTCAGTGGAGGAGATGACCTTCCCGCCGAAGGGCAGCGATGGAAGCTCCTGCGGTTTTGATCCCGTGGCGATCACCATGTTTTCGCAGGAAATGCGCAAGGCGCCCTCGCAGGTTGCGACCTCCACGGTTTTGCCGTCGATTATCCGCACCCGTCCAGTCACATAGCGGGTTTTGGCCTTCTTGAGCAGGCTCGCAACACCGCCGGTCAGGCGCGTGACGATACCGTCTTTCCAGGCGATCGTTTTGGCCAGATCAATCGTTGGCGCGGTTGCGGAAATGCCCAAGGCGTTTTCGCCGGAAAGGCTGTGCAGCTTGGCAAATTCATCTGCTGCGTGAATGAGCGCCTTGGACGGGATGCAACCGACATTCAGGCAGGTGCCGCCCGGTTTTTCCGCTTCGACGACGATCGTGTCGATTCCCAGTTGCCCGGCGCGAATGCCACAGACATAGCCGCCTGGCCCCGCACCGATGATCAGAAGCTTGCAGGTTTCGATTTTCACGGCTCAATCCTCCATAAAGATCAGCGCCGGATTTTCCAGCAGGGTCTTGATACGTTGCACGAATTCTGCGGCATCCCAGCCGTCGATCACCCGGTGATCGAAGCTGGCCGAAATGTTCATCATCTTGCGCGGAACGAACTGTGCGCCATCCCACATTGGCCGGACCGCCATCTTGTTGATGCCCAGTATGGCCACTTCGGGATGGTTGATGATCGGCGTCGTCGCAATCGCGCCAAGCGGACCCAAAGAGGTGATCGTGATGGTCGAGCCGGTCAGTTCGTCACGGGTTGCCTTGCCCCTGCGCGCGGCCTCGGCCAAACGCAGGATTTCGGCGGCCAATTCGAAGGGCGCAAGCGATTCCGCATGACGCATGACCGGAACCACAAGACCTTTGTCGGTCATCGTGGCGATACCGATATGAACCGGGCTATGCCGCCGGATAATGCCCGCGTCGTCATCGAAATGCGCGTTTATCTCGGGATGCTGGTCGATCGCGCGACACAGGGCGGCGCTGACGAATGGCAGCATGGTCAGCTTCGGCTTGTCGCCCTTTCCGGCATTCATCGTTGCGCGCAGGTCTTCGAGCGCGGTCACGTCGATTTCTTCTATCACGGTGATGTGCGGGATACGCGCATTGGCAAGCGACATGCTTTCCGAAATCTTGCGGCGCAGGCCGACGACCCGGATGTCTTCCGCGCCTTCGCGCCGCGACCGGCCGGGCTTGGGCGCTGCAACCGCAGCAGGTCCGGCGGCGAAAACCGCATCAAGATCGCCGTCCGTGATCCGGCCTGCCGGACCGCTTCCGGCCACCCGCCGGAGGTCGATGCCTGCGGCCCGCGCACGCGCCCGCACCGCAGGAGAGGCCAGCGGCGCAGCCCCTTCGGCGCGAGGCGCCCGCGCGCTGCCCGCAACAGGCGGCGCGGCGGGGGGCAGTTTCGGTTCCGGCGCTTTCGGAGCAGGCTCGGGGAGCTTGTCCTCGGGCTCTTTCTGCGCGACGGGCGACGCTGCTGCCGCCTCGTTATCCGACGCGGTCGCGTTACCTTCGCCCGCGTGCTCGATCGTCAGCAGAGTTGCACCGACAACAAGTGTCTCTCCGATATCGGCGCCCAGCTCGACGACCCTGCCGTCGAAAAGCGACGGGATTTCCACCGTAGCCTTGTCGGTCATGACCGCGGCAAGAACGTCATCTTCTTTGACCAGGTCACCCACCTTTACGTGCCATTCGACCAGTTCGACCTCGGCGACGCCTTCGCCGACATCCGGGACCTTGATGATGCTGATACCCATGATCACTCCTCCATCGCCAATTTCAGTGCCGCGGCAATGCGTTCCGGACCCGGGAAGTAATCCCATTCCTGGGCGTGCGGGTAAGGCGCATCCCATCCGGCGACACGCCGGATCGGTGCCTTGAGGTGCCAGAAACAGGCCTCCTGGACCTCCGCGATCAGTTCGGCACCAAAGCCGCTGGTGCGTGTCGCCTCATGCACCACAATGCAACGCCCGGTCTTTTCGACCGAGTGACGGATCGTGTCGAGGTCGAGCGGCAGAAGCGTCCGCAGTTCTATGATCTCGGCATCGACACCGGCTTGCTTGGCCGCGGCCTCGGCAACATAGACCATCGTGCCATATGCCAGGATCGTGATGTCATTGCCGGGCTGGCGCACCACGGCCTTGCCGAGAGGGACCGTGTAATGCCCTTCGGGGACTTCGCTTGACTCGTGCTGTGACCAAGGCACGGACTTGCCGGAATGGTCGCCGTAGAACGGGCCGTTATAGATCCGCTTGGGTTCAAGAAAGATCACCGGGTCAGGATCCTCGATGGACGCGATCAGCAATCCCTTGGCGTCATAGGGAGTCGAGGGGATAACGACCTTGAGCCCGGCCACATGCGTGAACAGTGCTTCGGGGCTCTGACTGTGGGTCTGGCCACCGAAAATGCCGCCGCCCGTCGGCATCCGCACCACGATCGGACAGGTGAATTGTTCGTTCGAACGGTGCCGCAGGCGCGCCGCCTCCTGGGTGATCTGGTCATAGGCGGGATAGACGTAATCGGCGAACTGCACCTCGACACAGGGGCGCATTCCCTGTGCGGCCATGCCCACGGCCAACCCGACAATCGCGCTTTCGTTGATGGGCGTGTCGAACACCCGCTCTTCGCCGAACTTCTCCTGAAGCCCGGCGGTACAACGGAACACCCCGCCGAAAAAGCCGACATCCTCGCCAAAGACGAGCACCGATGCATCGTCGCTCAGCTTCTTATCCATGGCGCTGTGCAGCGCCTCGATCATGCTCATACGGGCCATATCAGTACCCCATCTCCTGTCGCTGTCGGCGCAGATGCTCGGGCATGTCTGCGTAGACGCCGCGGAAAATTTCTGCCGGCGAGATCGGTTGCGGATTCACGAAGGTCCCGTATTTCTCGACCTCTTTTTGCTCTGCCGTGGCCTCGGCCAGCAATTCCGCCTCGGACTGCGCGTGGCGCTCTTCGGTCCAGATGCCACGCTTGATCATGTGGGTTTTCAAACGTTCCACCGGATCGCCCAACGGCCAGGCCAGCGCCTCGTCCTTGGGGCGATAGGCCGAGGGGTCATCCGAGGTCGAATGCGGCGCGGCGCGATAGGTGAACCACTCGATCGCAATCGGACCATATCCATTGCGCGCGCGCTGGATCGCCCAACGGCTGACCGCGATTACGGCAAGATAATCATTGCCGTCCACCCGCAAGGCGGGAATGCCATAGCCAAGCACCCGCTCGGCATAGGTCTTGCTCTGGCCGCTGGCAACGCCGGTATAGGTGGAAATGGCCCATTGGTTGTTGACGATATTCAGGACGACAGGCGGCTGATACACCGAGGCCGACAACAGCGCCGAATTGAAATCATTCGATGCCGTGGCGCCGTCGCCGATCCAGCCCGCCGCGATCTTGCCATTGCCACGCAGCGCGCACCCCATGGCCCAGCCGACGGCCTGCACATACTGCGTGCCAAGGTTGCCCGAGATCGAGAAAAAGCCATGCTCCCGAGCCGAGTGCATGATGGGCAGTTGCCGGCCCTGCAGCGGATCGCATGCGTTCGAGTAGATCTGCCCCATCAGATCCCGCAGCGGATAGTCCGCCGCAATCAGAAGGGACTGCTGCCGATAGGTCGGGAAGTTCATGTCGCCTTGCTCAAGCTGGCGCTGAAACCCGCAGCCGATCGCTTCCTCGCCGGTGCATTGCAGATAGAACGAGGTCTTGCCCTGGCGTTGCGCATTCAGCAGACGTTTGTCCACCGCCCGCATCTTGAGCATGTCGCGCAGCCCTTGCAGCAGGGACTCGTCTTCCTGGTCGGCGATGTAATCGGCCCAGGGGCCAACGGCGTCGCCCTGATCGTTGAGAATACGGATCAAGCTCTGGGCGTAGTCGTGACTGTCGGCGGCCTTTAGGTCGGGCGGCGGCACATCCAGTATGCCCGCCTCCGGGATATCAATGGCCGAGAAATCAGGAGTTTCATCCGGGCGCGCGGGAGGGTGAGGAAAGTTGAGCTTTGTCTGCCTGGTCATTTTGACTGCATCCTTGTTGCTGCATCCAAGCGGATGACCTCGCCATTCAGCATGGTATTGCGGACGATATGCAGCGCCAGTTCGGCGAACTCTTCGACCCGTCCGAGGCGCTGCGGAAACTCCGATGTCCGGGCGAGCGCATCCTGCACCTCTTGCGGAAAGGCGGTGACCATGGGGGTCGCGAAGATACCGGGGGCAATGGCGACGACGCGGATGCCGGTCTGGGCCAGATCGCGGGCCATTGGCAGGGTCAGGCCGACGACCCCTGCCTTTGACGAGGCATAGGCCAGCTGGCCCATCTGGCCTTCAAAGGCGGCAATCGATGCTGTGTTTATGATGACCCCGCGCTCACCATCGTCGTTCTGCGGTTCGGTCCCGGAAATACCAAGCGCGGATTGGGTTGCAACGTTGAACGTTCCGATGAGATTGACACCAACAACCTTCGCATAAAGGGCGGGGTCATGGGCCGCGCCGCGGGATACGGTCTTGGCCGCTGGCGCAATACCTGCACAGTTGATGCAGATCCTTTCCTGACCCTGACGGGCGCGCAGCCTGTCCAGCGCGGTGCCCACGGCGCCGGCATCGGAAATATCGCATTGCGCGAATGTCGCGCCGGTCTCTGCGGCAAACTGCTGTCCGGCGTCCGCGTTCATATCCAGAATGCCTACGGGAACACCCTTCGCGCGCAGGGCTCTAGTCACGGCGGCCCCAAGACCGGAAGCGCCACCGGTGACGACGGCGGGGGTGTCTGCACCGATCCTCATTGCAGGTATCTCCTTTTCAGGTCACGGGAAATGTTGATCCGCTGGACATCCGATGTGCCTTCGTAGATCTGGCAGACGCGCGCGTCGCGATAGATCCGTTCCAACGGGAATTCAGAAAGATAGCCATATCCGCCCAGTGTCTGGATCGCGTCCGACACGACCCGTTCCGCCATCTGGCTGGCCGTCAGCTTGGCAATGGAGGCTTCGCGCAGGCAGGGCTGGCCCAGATCCTTGAGCCGTGCGGCATAGAGGACCAGTTGCCGCGCGGCTTCGATCTGTGCGTCCATGTCCGCAAGCCGGAAGGCAACCGCCTGATGCTCGAAGATCGGCTTGCCGAACGTCTGACGCTCCAGCGCATAGACCATGGCATAGTCAAGCGCGGCCTGCGCCATGCCCACCGATTGCGACGCAATGCCGATGCGACCCGCTTCCAGCGACGACAGCGCGATCTGAAGCCCCTGCCCCTCGGTTCCGATCAACGCGCCGGCATCCACCTTGAGATCTTCAAAGGTCAGGGCGCAGGTGTCAGAGGCTTTCTGGCCCAGCTTCCGTTCCGGTTCGGCCACGAAAAATCCCGGGCTGCCCTGTTCGAGGTAAAACGCCGAAATCCCCTTTTTCCCCGCCGCCGGATCGGTCACGGCAAAGACAATCGTTGCGCCACCGATCCGGGCCGAGGTGATGAACTGTTTTGAACCGTTCAGAACATAGCCATCGTTTGTGCGCACAGCCCGCGTCTTGATCGCGGCGGCATCGGTGCCGGTTCCGGGCTCGGTCAAGGCAAAGCAGCCGATGAACGCGCCTGTGGCCGCCGGGTTCAGCCAGGCGTCCTGCTGCGTCTTGTTGGCAAACGTCTGCAGGATCGCGCAGAATGGCGCATTGTGGACCGACATCATGGTCGAGACTGCGCCATCGCCGGCCGCAATTTCCATCAGCGCCAGCGCATAAGAGACATAGTCGGCCCCGACACCTCCCATTTCCTCGGGCACGGTCATGCCCAGAAATCCCAGTTGCCCCATCTCTTCGATGATATCGGTTTCGATCCGTCCTGCCGACTCCCGGTCAGCAGCGCCTTGCGTCAGCTTGTCCCGCGCAAACTGCCGGGCCATATCGCGGATCATCACCTGTTCTTCTGTGAGGATACCTAGCATCTGATCACTCCCTCTCGATGGCGACCGCCAAGGCCTCGCCGCCCCCAATGCAGATTGCGGCGACCCCGCGTTTCAGATCGCGCTGTTCCAGCGCATGCAGAAGCGTGACGAGGATGCGCGCGCCCGAGGCGCCAATGGGATGGCCCAAGGCACAGGCGCCACCGTTTACGTTCAACGTCTCATGGTCGATATCGAGATCCTGCATGAACGCCATGGCCACTACAGCAAAGGCCTCGTTGACCTCCCAGAGATCAACATCGGCAATGGTCCAGCCGATCCGGTCCAACAGCTTTCGTGTGGCCGCGACCGGGGCCGTGGTGAACCAGCCGGGCTCCTGCGCATGGCCCGAAAACCCTACGATCCGCGCCCGCACCGGCAGCGCTTTCGCCGCAGCAGCGTCGCGCGATGCCAGAACCAAGGCCGCGGCGCCATCCGAAATCGAAGAGGCGTTCGCCGCCGTAACCGTGCCATCCTTGGCGAATGCGGGCTTCAACTGCGGGATCTTGTCGGGGTGGGCATTGCGCGGCTGCTCGTCACTTCGGATCGTTTGTTCGCCGCTGCGCGTCTTGATCGTCACAGGCGCGATTTCGGCGCTGAATACCCCGCCATCCGTGGCGGCCAGAGCCCGGCTGAGCGAAGCGATCGCGTAGGCATCTTGCGCCTCGCGTGAGAATTCGTATTTCCGGGCGCAGTTTTCGGCAAAACTTCCCATCAGGCCACCTTCATAGGCATCCTCCAGCCCGTCGAAAAACATGTGATCCAGCATCCTCACATGTCCAAGACGTGCACCAGAGCGGGTGTTTGGAGAGAGGTAGGGGGCATTGGACATGCTCTCCATGCCGCCCGCCACGACGAACCGGCTGAACCCGGAGGAAATCTGGGTGCAGCCTTGGATCACCGCCTGCATGCCCGAGCCGCAAACCTTGCTTATTGCGGTTGCCGGCGTGGACAAGGGCAGGCCAGCGCCGAGGCAGGCCTGACGTGCAGGTGCCTGACCGACGCCGGCTGACAGCACGATGCCCATGATGGTTTCGTCAACGTCATCACCTGCTATCCCTGCGTCGGCAATCGCGCCGCGAATTGCGATCGCGCCCAGATCAGTGGCTCCGATTCCGCCGAACTCTCCCTGAAACCCGCCCATCGGCGTGCGCTTTGCGCTACAGATCACGACCTCTGCCATTCTCATTCTCCCAGTCGAGCTCAAATCCGGGCGCACTATGGCATGAGTCTCTCGGCTGGTTTTCCCAAAGGATGGACAAAAGTTCGAAATTAAAGCAAGATTCAGACGCAAATACTCCTTTAAGAGGCTGAATCATGCTGAAAATAGATGAAACGGACATGCGTATCCTTCGCGCGATGCAGGCTGATGGCTCTAAAACCGTGACCGAAATCGCCGAGCAGGTCGGCATTTCTCAATCGCCTTGCTCAAGACGGATCATCCAGCTTCAGGAAGCCGGGATCATCAGGGGCAAGACCGTCGATCTGGATCGGAGACGGCTTGGTTTTAACGCGCTTGTCGTGGCGCGGGTCAAACTGAACAAACATGACCGGGCGGGGCTTGAAGCCTTCCGCCGCGCGATCCGCGCCATTCCGGAAATCCAGTATGCAGTGCTGCTCTTGGGGAGCTTCGACTATCACCTTCATATCGTGGTGCGCGACATTGACCACTATCACGCGCTTGTTCAGGACAAGCTTGTCTCGCTGCCCGGGGTTCAGGAAATGGAAAGTTCGGTCGTTCTGGACGTCGTCAAAAAGACGACAGCCCTGCCGATCTGATGTACCGGCCAACACCCGGCCATCTGGGCCCCTGAGTGTGCCTCCGATTGCCGCCGCACCCGCTTTCGCTCGCGCACAAAAATTTTCCGATAGGAAATTTATTGACAAAAAGAAAATTGTTTTTCTATCTTTACCTCCATGTCGCCGGTCCGACCGGATTCGAAGGCGACAACACCAGATCTGCTCATCGCGTAAGACGACGGGCGACACAGACCGGGAGGAACACAGAATGCCGACAAAACTTACCACTGGCTCCGCAGCTTTGCTGATTGCCCGCAAGACAGCCCAGGCCGGGGCCGCTGCACTATTGCTTGCAAGCACGGCCCATGCAGCTGACTATGAAATGGTCATCGGGCACCTTTACCCCGAAGACCCGATGAGCAACGAAGTGCAACCGAGCCTGCTGCATTTCGAAGCCCTGGTGGAAAGCGCCACCGGCGGGGCCATCGACGTGCAGATCTTTGCCGGCAGCCAGTTGGGTAACGAAGTGGAATCCGGAAAGCAGACCCAATCCGGACGCACCATGCAGGCGACGGTGATGTCGTCGGGGGCGATGTCTTCGTTCTTTTCCGATTATCAGATCGTCACCTCGCCGTTCCTGTTCAATGATTACCTCACAGCCCGCGCCTATTTCGATGGCGAGTGGCACGCGAATTTCATGAAAGGGGCAATCGAGGAAAGCGGCCTGCGTTATCTGGGGACGTTTGACGACGGGGGCGGGTTTGTCGCCCTGACGACCAACCAGCGGCTGGTGAAGACCGTCGAGGACCTGGCAGGCCTCAAGATCCGTGTCGAGGAAAACCCGGCACATGTCGCGATCATGAAGGCGCTCGGCGCCTCGGCCACACCGCTGCCATGGGGCGAGGTCCATACCGCACTGTCCACGGGCCTTGCAGATGGTCAGTTCAATGCTCCGGGCATCTCGACCGCCTACAAGCTTTATGAAGTTACCGATTACACCACGCTCAGCGGCCACGTCTACAACTCGACGACTTTCGTGGTCAGCGAAAAGTGGTTCCAATCGCTGCCAAAAGAGTATCAGGAGGCGATTGCCGTCGCGGCCCGCGAAGCGGTGAAGATCGGCCACGGCATCGCGGCACTGCAGGCCATCAACGGATGGACAGAAAGCTGCAAGCTGTTCGACGAATGCTATGTCCTGCCTGCTTCCGAGCGCACTAGGATGGCCGAGATTGCGCGCCCCGCATGGCGCGAGTGGGTCACCGGTGATTTCGGAGTGGACCCGGCACTGGTCGATGAGCTTTGGGCGGAAGTGGCACGCATCTCTGCCGCCGAGAAAGAAACCAGCATCGGTCTCTACGCAGACTGATCCGGGATGAGCGTAGCCCGGACACGCTCCCGGGCTGCGCGTATTTGAGCATCGGAGCACCAAATGTCTTGGCTTGCACAATTCAGCATGCGTCTCAACGTGATTGTCACCGCTGTTTGCGCCGCGATTCTGGTTTCCATGCTTTGCATTTCCTTTTCCGGAGCACTCTATCAGGCAATTGTCGGGGACGCGTTGAGTTGGACCTATTCGCTGGCCCGGCAGTTTGTTCCCTGGATCGCGCTGCTTTCGATAACTGTCGCCTTTCGCGGCGGCGAGCATGTCGCCATGAAGCTGGTTACCAATGCGATGCCGGCGTTTCTCCGCACCGTTCTGCACGTGATGACGATTGCAGCAATTGGCGTTCTGGGCCTCGTTCTGCTGGTCTACGGAATACAGTTCACCGTCGAGTCCGATCAACTGGTCATGATCAGTGACCAGATCCAGTTCTCGCAGCGTTGGGTTACGGCAAGCCTGCCGGTCGCGGGGGCGATCATGCTGGTCCATCTCGTCGCCGGGCGTGCGTTGATCGAGGAGACGCCCCCCCATGAGATGGACTTTCCCGTCAGCAGTCAGGAAGCCGCTCAAAACGTGGAGTTACGCTGATGCCAATCGTTGTTTCGGTTTTCGTCGTGATGCTGATGATCGGTGCCCCGGTCGGCCTTGTGATGGTCTTCGCGGGCGGAGCCGGCGCTCTGTCACTGGGTGGGCTGGACTACCTGATCATCGTGCCTGACAAGATGTTCTCGGGCGTGTCATCCTTCGTGCTTATTGCCGTCCCCTATTTCATCTTCACGTCCGAGTTGATGAGCCACGCCAGCCTGACCGAGCGGCTGATCGCCTTCAACAATGCGCTGTTCGGGCGCATCCGTGGGGCATTGAGTCATGTGAACATCACGGTCAGCGTGTTCTTTGCCGGGCTGACGGGGGCCGCTGTGACCGATACGGTATCCATCGGCCGCATTCTCATTCCCGCAATGAAGGAGGAAGGTTATTCGGCCGAGTACAGCGCCGCCGTTACGGCCTGTTCGTCGATCATCGGGCCGATCATCCCGCCAAGCATCATCATGGTCGTCTATGCGACTATCCTGCGTGACGTTTCGGTGATCGACCTATTCGCCGCCGGCATCATCCCCGGCATCCTGATGGCAGGCTCCATGCTCGCCGTCAGCATATTTCTGGCATGGCGCAAGGGCTTCCCTCAGCACGAGCCCACCGCGCTTTTTGCTGCATTCATGGCCTTTCTCGTCTCGCTGCCTGCGCTGATGGTCCCCATCGTTATTCTCGGCGGCATACTTTCGGGCCTGACCACCGTCACCGAGGCATCTGCCTTTGCCGCTGTCTACACGCTGCTGGTTGGTGCCTTGCTGTATCGCCGCCTGAGTTGGGCGAAGGTATGGGATGCCATGGTTGTGACTATCCGGTTTTCCGGCGTCGTGTTCTTTCTGCTGGCGGCTTCTGCGGTTCTGTCATGGTTTGTCGTTCGCTCGGGCCTCGCACGGGATGCAGCCGATATCATCTCGGGAGTGTCCGATAGCCAAACCGTACAGTTGCTCCTCGTCATCGCGTTTCTTATCCTGCTGGGTACTGTCATGGACGTGCTGCCCGCACTGGTCGTGGTCGGTCCGATCCTGCACCCCACCATGGTAGGGCTGGGCTTTGACAGCCTGCATTTCGCGATCATCATGATTGTCACGCTGAACGTGTCGAACATCACGCCGCCGGTCGGGATGACGCTGCTGACGGCTGCGAAAATCGCAGAAGTGCCGACGGAGCGCGTCGTCGTTGCAGCTATTCCCTTCTTCATCGCGGTGATCGCCTCGATACTCTTGCTGGCCTTTGTTCCTTCGCTGTCGCTTTGGCTGCCCTCGCTGCTCGACTAAGGGAAATTTGACATGACCAATAAAGTCGTCGTCATCGGGGCCGGACTCGCGGGGCTTCAAACCGCCTTTTTTCTGAAGCGGGAGGGCATGGATGTCACCGTGGTCGAGCGCCGCGAAGGGCCTGCGCTTGAAACCAGTTTTGCGAATGGCGGGCTAATCACCCCCAGCCATTCCGCTCCCTGGAATTCACCTGGAATTTTCAAGGTGCTTCTGTCCTCGATCGGCAACCCGTCATCGGCGATCTACGTCAAGACCTCGGCAATTCCGCAATATATACGGTGGGGGCTGAGTTTCGTTCGAAACTCCACGCCTTCCCGGTTTCGGCAAACCATCCAACGCAATGCACGGCTGAGCCACTATGCTCTGGACCAATACGATGCCCTGCGCGAAACCCTCAATCCCCCGATGGACCGGGGCGGACTGGGCACAATCATGATGTACCGCGATTCCGCAAGTTTCAGGAATGCGGAGATCGCCAATGGGATCGTCGGAAGTGCCGGGGTTGATGTCACAACGTGTTCGCCAGCCGATCTGGTGCGGTTGGAACCTGCCCTGACCGATATCAAAGACCGGCTGGCCGGAGGCTTCTATTACAAAGATGACCAGCACGGCGATGCACACCAGTTCTGCGCTTCTTTGTCCGATCACCTGAGCGCCGAAGGGGCCGGTCTTTGCTATGGCGAGACGGTCACCGACATTGAGCTTTCTGGCGACATGATCAGCGCCTTGGTCACCGACAAGACACGCCATGCCGCCGACGCCGTTGTGCTTGCCGCAGGTTTCTGGAGTGCCGCGCTTGGTCAAAAGCTGGGTCTTCGGCTGCCGATCAAACCGGTCAAAGGCTATTCGGTGACCTATGACGTGACAGGGTGGAACGGCGCGCCGAAAATCCCTGTGGTGGACGATGCACAGCATATCGGACTGACACCACTTGGGGATCGGATACGCTTTGTCGGCTCCGCCGAATTCGGTGGGTACTCACCCGAAATCAATCCGGCGCGCATTGAAAACCTGCGCCGCGCGGCCTTTGCAACATACCCGAGCGTACGTGAACTTGTTGAAGGGGCGGAGCCGCTCACGACATGGTGCGGGCATCGGCCGATGACGCCGGATTGCTTGCCGATCATCGGTCAGCAAGGCCCCCGAAACCTTTATCTGAACACGGGTCACGGGTATCTCGGCTGGACCACGGCCAGCGGCACGTCGCGTGCTGTCAGCGACCTTATCGCAGGACGACTGCCCGCTCTCCCGGTGTCCGATTACGGACCTGACCGGTTCTGACACTCCATCCAATGCCAATCGTAGGGGCGCTAAATGACAATCGAAACACTTGGAGGCGCGGTCACCCTTGCAGATGGAACTCCGGTGCCGCTGTCAAAGGCGGTCCGCGCAGGTGATTTCATTTTTCTGTCCGGCCAGCTTGCATTCGGTTCCGACGGCAAGATCGTTGCGGGCGGCATCGCTCCGCAAACGCGTCAGTGCCTGACGTTGATCGAAGCGTTCCTGCAGAACCTGGATGCTCAGTTGTCAGATGTGGTACGGGCGACAGTCTGGCTGACCGACGCCGGCGATTTTCCCCCCTTCAATACGGTCTACGCAGAATTCTTTTCGGAGTACCCGCCAGCGCGTTCGGCGGTTTGCTCTGAGTTGATGTTACCCGACGCAAGAGTGGAGATAGAGGTTACGGTATTCAAGCCCAAGGAATAGTCGGCCCGACCATACCGGCATCCAGTGGAGTGCAAGCCCGCGCAAGAAAAAAGCAGTTTTACTGCTGCTTGTTCCCCCGACATCTGCACAATACCATATATCTCGAGGCCAAGCATCTATGCCTGAAGGAGAAACCATGAATGTTTCGGCAAGGGAAACGCTCCCCGAGGAAGAGACCTTCGGACAACGTCTCAAAGCGAAGCGCAAAGCTCGCAATTTGACTCTGACCGAATTGGCAACGCGATCATCGGTTTCTGCTTCGACCATATCAAAGATCGAAAACGGGGGTGTTTCGCCGACTTATGACGTCATTCTGAGGCTGGCGGCAGGGCTGTCCATTCCGGTCAGCGCGATGTTTGGCGAGACCATCCCAGAGTCCAACGAAGGTCCACGGCCGACTGGATGGCAGGTCGTCGGCCGGCCCGATGAATATGACTTGTTGGACACCAAAAATTACGAACACCGCTACTTGTGCTCCAGTCTGAAGACGAAGCGCCTGCTGCCAGTGCTGGTCAGGATAAAGGCGGGGTCTATCGCCGAGTTCGGTGAACTCGTCCGCCATGATGGCGAGGAATTCATTTATGTTTTACGAGGCACGGTCGAGCTGCACAGCGAATTCTATGCAACCGTTGTATTGAACGTGGGAGAGTATGCTTACCTCGATAGCACCATGGGTCACGCATACGTATCGGGGTCCGATGAAGACGCCGAAATACTTTGTATTTGCGCGGGTCAGGTTTCGTTCGAAAGTGACGACAAGACTGTCATTTAAGGTCATTTAGCAGGATATGGGCGTGTGCGATTGGGGCAATGTGGCGCATATGGTTTTTCGGCCGATCCCAATCAGGGCGTTTGATGGCGCGCTCGTACTGGCACGTATTCCAGACGGTAGTGTCGCAAATTTTTCAGTTCAACTGCTGGGCCTGATCTACCAGTCATGTCAAGTGCTTGGCAGGGAGTATGCGGGGTGATTGATTTCAAGGGCGTGCACTATCCGAAGTCGGTGATCTTGCTTGCAGTGTGCTTCTATGTTCGCTACGCCGTTTCCTACCGCGATCTGGAGGAGATCCTCGCCGAGCGAGGCGTCACAGTCGATCACGCGACGCTGAACCGCTGGGTGGTGAAATTCGCACCGCTGATAAGTGGTCCGATCTGAACAACTCTTATCAGGCTGATTTTGTTAGCAACTGTATTCGTCAGGCGGACTGAGTGGTCCATTTCTGACGATTTTTACAAAGCGCATTGACGATTGTGACGAGCTTTCGAGCAACAGCAGTGATGACAACCTTGTGGGGTTTTCCAGCAGTGCGGAGGCGGTCAGCGAAGCGTTTGAGAACCTGATTGTGATGGCTGGCGACGAGAGCAGCCTGGAACAACACATGCCGTAGCAATCTACGGCCACCGCCAATAGCGCGCCTGCCACGCATCGCTCCACTGTCATGTGCAATTGGCGCAAGGCCTGTGAGTGCGGCGGCTTGTTCGCCGCTGATCTGACCAAGTTCCGGCATTTCAGCGATCAGCATCGTGCTGGCAACCGGACCGATCCCGGGAACAGAACGCAAGATGCTCGCAGTCCTGGCAAGGCTCTCATCTGCGGCGATGATTTCTTCGATCTGAACCTCAAGCTCTGTAATCTGGCGATCCAGCAGGTCTTTCAACTCAGCATCCATGTCTTCAAACATATCTGCCGACCCCAGTTTCCCATGCGCCTTGATCTGTGCCAGAAGCCGTTTTCGTGTCTCGACGAGCTGCCCACGCTTTGATGTCAAAGCTCTGAGAAGACGTATCTTTTCGTGTGGGAGGTTGCGCCCGGCATCGGGCCTGAAAGCCATAAAGCGCGCGATGAGTTCTGCATCGATCCTATCCGTTTTTGCCCGTGTGCCCCGGCTGGTGGCAAAGGCTTTGATTTGCGCAGGCGGCAATTGCCGTGTTGCGATTTCGGCGGCGTCGAGGGCAGACCACAGACGCCATTCTTAACCACCAGTGGCCTCGAAACAAACCAGTGCGGAGACTGGCTTTGCCAGATCGACAAGCCGCGCATGTCCCGCAGCCGTGTTTGGCAATCGCAATCGCCGTCCACCTGACAAACAATGAATGTCCAGCCGATCGCGGCTGACATCTATGCCGATTATCCAATCGTGTGATACCGTTTCCATGCTCTCTTCCTTCTGCTCCGTGGTCCTGACCGGCCACATTCAACTGTTCGAGACGATGAAGAGAGACGGTGCTGGCTCGCTAACAAACGTGGTCAAATCCACAAGGCTCAGACGCCATACACCGCCCCGTCAGCAGCCTCGGCCAAGGTCGCTGACGGGGGCAGCATAACAAAGTGGAGATACAGAAGGGTCAGGACCCATTGATTTTGGTCTTTTGGCATGATTCAGGCTCCGTAAGGAGACCCGATCGATGAGCAACCTTTACTGGCTGACGGATGCCCAAATGGAGCGTCTGAAGCCGTTCTTTCCCAAGAGCCATGGCAAGCCCCGCGTCGATGATCGCCGCGTCCTGAGCGGCATAATCTTCATCAACCGCAATGGCTTGCGCTGGTGTGATGCGCCAAAGGAATACGGCCCGGCGAAGACCCTTTACAACCTCTGGAAGCGTTGGAGCGAAAACGGCGTTTTCGCTCGGATCATGGTCGGCCTGGCCGCCGAAAGCACCGAGCATAAGACGATCATGATCGACGCGACCTATCTCGAGGCACACCGAACGGTATCGAGCCTGTGCGTGAAAAAGGGGGGCGTGGGCGCCAGATCGGTCGCACCAAGGGCGGCATGAACACCAAGCTGCACGCCGTCGCGGATGCCAAGGGGCGCCCAATAGGGTTCTTCATGTCCGCCGGTCAGGTCAGCGATTACACCGGCGCATTGGCGTTGCTGGGCAGCTTGCCAAAAGCGGGCTGGCTGCTGGCCGACAGGGGCTATGATGCCGATTGGTTCAGAGAAACGTTGAAACACAAGGGGATAAAGGTCTGCATCCCAGGCCGAAAGTCGCGTAAGAAGGCAGTGAAATACGACAAGCGGCGCTACAAAAGGCGCAACCGCATCGAGATCATGTTCGGCAGGCTCAAGTATTGGCGACGCGTCGCAACCCGATACGACCGCCGCCCGGAAACGTTCTTCTCCGCAATCATGCTCGCCGCAACCGTTCTGTTCTGGCTATGAAATTCAATGAGATGCCGTAACGGGTCGGACACTTCACGACCGTTACCGCTTGCCGGATGTCGCGCGTGCAGCTGTCGTTCCCGCACCAAATTTTTATGGAGGATGACGGGATGAAGCTGTTTGTTGGGCTGGACGTATCGCTAGCGAAGACTGCGGTCTGCGTGCTCACGGAGCATGGAAAGATTATGGAAGAGATGGAGGTTGTCAGCGAACCGGAGCCGCTGATCAGCTTGCTTAAAGGGCTCGAAGGCGTCGTTGAAGCGATCGGTCTCGAAGCTGGTCCGCTGTCGCAATGGTTGCACCGTGCGATGATGGAGATCCGCCTGCCTGCCGTTCTGATGGAAACCCGGCAGGTGAAGGGCGCGCTAAAGGCCATGCCCATCAAAACCGACAGGCGCGATGCGGAAGGGATCGCGCGCCTGTTGCACCTCGGCTGGTTCCGACCGGTCCACTGCAAGTCGGTCTCCGCCCAAGAGGTGCGCGCGATTCTGGCGGCGCGCAAGGCCGTCCAAGGGAGCATGATCGCTTTGGAGATGTCGCTGCGCGGGCTGCTTCGGAACTTCGGGCTCAAGGTGGGTGCTATCTCGCGCGGCAGGTTCGAGGCGCGGATCTGGAGAGCGGGATGTCTCAGGCGGCATCACCAAGGCAGGAGATGTGAACCTCAGGCGTGCCCTGTGTCAGGCAGCCACGGTCATGCTGAATCGCGGGCGTGGCAACGCACTTCGGACATGGGCATATTATGTTGCCAAACGCCGCGGGAGGAAACGTGCGATGGTTGCCTTGGCCCGCCGCATTGCTGTCGTGTTGCATCGTATTTGGGTTGATGGAACGACCTTCAAGATGGAGGCTGCGCCGACCAATTGGGCCTGACCGCTTCGCCTGCCTGATTGCAGGCTCCCGAGGTCCCGAAGGGACGCGGTTCCAGTGATGTCGTGGTCTAGACCGTCGCCAGCCACGCTGAGCACGCCAATGAGATGGGCACACCGGAACTGCATCGCACCAGCATCATGTCGGCAGCCCTCGCGGCTGACCACGGACCGAAGCATGTTCCCGAAAGATCTCACGAAAGAGCCGCGAGACGCCGGGCGGATCGACCGAACAGGAACAGCCCGTCGGCGGGGTCAGATCGCTTGACCGGAATCTCTTGACTGACAGGGACCCGTTACCGAAGTCTGGACCCTAGTCTGGATTGCCGTGTCCGATCCCCTACCCGAAGAAATCGATGATGTGCTCTGGCAGGAGGCATGCCGTCGGGCGGATGCAATCCGCAAGGTCCTAAAGGGTGGCGACGACCAGACTTCGGCGGCCGTCCTTGCCTGACGCTCGCCATGGATGTCTTCACCCGGATGGTGACGGGGTTCTACCTCTCCATGGACCCGCCTTCGCGCCTTTCGACCAGCCTGTGTCTGCTGCATTCTGTCTATGACAACACAGCCTGGTTGAAGGAACGCTAGATCGACAAGCCTTGGCCTGTCGCTGGCCTGCCTGAGAGAATACATGTCGACAACGGCGCGGATTTCCGAAGCCGTGCCTTCAAGCGCGGATGCGAGAACGCGGGCATTGCCATTGACTGGCGTCCGCCGGGGACACCGCGCTTCGGCGGGCATATCGAGCGGTTGATCGGCACGCAAATGGGACGGCTGCACCTTCTGCCCGGCACCACATTCAGCAACGAACAGGATCGCGGCGAGTATGATCCCGAGCGGCACGCAGCCCTGAGTTTGCGCGAACTTGAAAGGTATATCGCCCTAGACATTGTCGGCTCCTACCATCAGTCGATCCACAGTTCCTTGAGTCGTCCACCTTTGGCGGTGTGGCACGACCATGAAGGCGACATTCCCCTTCGACTGCCGGAGGACCGGCTACAGTTCTGGGTCAACTTCCTGTCAGATCAGGAACGAACGCTTCGGCCAACCGGCATCCATCTCTTCGACATGCGCTACTGGTCTGCCGCGCTCAGTGCTGATGTCAGACGGACCAACCGGCGGCTGCTGGTCAAATACGATCCCCGCGACATGTTGGCCAACCTGACCCCCGCCGACGTCTATCACGGCCGCGGCGAGAAGATCCTGAAGATGAGAGAGGAGATCAAGAAGCAGACAATCAGAAAAGGCCGGTTGCAGCACCAAGCTGCTGCCGCCTAAACTCAAACAGAAATCGAACCAGAGCCTCCGTTACGATACAGCCTCAGCTCTCCGAAAAACCCTGACGACGGACACTGTCTGACGACTGGGTCAATGACCAGGCGACCCTGCCGATCAACTTGTCCGTCAGCAAGGTCACAAAGATCGGAAACTTGCCAGTCAAGTTTCAGGCCGGGGTTGATACTATGCCTAATTCAATGACATGTTCGGTCAGGACTGGGCAATCAACTTCTCGGACTAGCCCGTCGTTCAGAATTTTTCTACAACTAGATCAAGGGGTGAAGGGTGGTCAATTCATATCACCCTAAATTATAGGGAAGGAAGACTAGTCATGATCAGGAGAACCAGTCCTGCTAATATTTGCCGGCAAATGGACGGATGCAAACCCCTGTCGAGGTCGTCTTCTCGGGTGTGGGGTCTCTAGTTGGCGGAAATGTCCCCAGAGACACAGCAGCCCGAGCGGCGCGATTGGAAAACCTTGGACAGACGAATGGTGCGTCTGCTTTCAAGTCTAGCGTTTGCGGTCTGCCTTGGCTCCCCTGCTTTCGCGAAAAACCCGATCAAGAACCAGCTGAACGGCCCAGTGAAGACCGTCGCCAGCGCCGATGTCGGCCTGAGAAACGGTAACTTCATTCTGGCGCCCATTCCGTTCAGCAATGACACGATCGGAAACGGGCTGGCTCTTGGGGCCGGGTATCTGTTCAGTCTGCCCGGATCGAAACCATCGGGAATCGGGGTGGGATATTTCGAAACCGATACTGGCAGCTATGCCTACGGTCTTGGCGGCAGCGTCGTGTTCGACAATGACCGCTGGTCGCTGGGCGCCTTTGTCGCCGAAGGTGAGTTGAACTATGACCTGCCGATCGTCGGAGCGCTGGCGCTGCCGGTGACGCAATCCGTATCCGGCGCCGTTATTCGACTGGACTACGGGTTCAGCAAGACCTTCAAGGCGGGGCTGGGACTGGCCTACCTCGAATCCAACATCGCGTGGAACCCGTCGATTACACTGCCCGGCTTCCTGCGCCCGGACATGGATGTGGAACTGGCGCGTCTAACCTTCGATATGGTTCACGACACACGCGACGACACGTTTTATCCACATACTGGAACATATGCCGCGCTCGACCTCAGCTATGGCCACATACAAGATTCCGTTTTTGGCGGGCGGCTGACGTTCAGCGACAGATCATACACCAAGATGGTCGCCGAGGCGTCTGTGTTTCGACCCATCGGAGCCACGGGGGTGATCGCGTTCAACGCCGTGCTATGCGGTGCTGGCAGCGCTGCCCCCTTCTTTGATACCTGTGGTGTGGGATTCGCTGATGGTCTGCGCGGGTTCTCGGCGCTCTCCCAACTGGCGGATTGGTCCGCATCAGCGCAGGTTGAATACCGCGGACGCTTCAACCAGCGCCTTGGCTATGTCGTGTTCGCTGGCGCCGGAGCCGGCGGAAACGATTTGACTAGCCTTTCTTTGAACCTGGGCGGGTCAGCTATTGGTGCCGGGCTTCGATATCGCCTATCGAAGAAGTTCGGGCTGGATTATGCGATCGACTATGCGCGCAATAATCATGGAGATGAATTTTTGTATCTTTCAGTGGGACAAAAATTCTGAGGCCACTGCGGAAAGGGTAAGAAACTCATGTCATCATGCAAGACATCAAGCTTTGCAATACGCCGGGTTTCCACCGCATCTTGCCTGCTTCTTTTCAGCATGATGGGTGCGCTTTCGCCGAGTTGCGCGGTTGCCGACATTCAATACGGAAAGCGCGGTTTCGCAACGCCTGACAGCGTCGAAGGCACACTGTTGGCAACCGCGGAGCGGCAACAGCAAGGTGCCCTAGAGAGGGAACATCTGATCTACGCCTTCGGCTTCGCCGAACACCGGGCGCTCGTCGCGTGAAGCGGTCTTGCGGCTGCTGGAGGGGCGGTTTTTCGCTCTCTGTGACCCGCTTTGGGCCGATCTGGCGATTCTGGACGGACTCGTCCCTCATGCCAACAGCCTTCGTCGCACCAGGAACAGGTTGCCGAGGGCGAATAGCGTGAAGAGCTGGGCGCGGTTCTTGGCGAGGCCCCGGTAGCGGGTCTTCACGTAACCAAACTGGCGCTTGATCACCCGGAACGGATGCTCGACCTTGGCGCGTACCATGGTGATCAGGCGATTGATCCGCGCGTCGACGGGATGCAACCTGCCGCCCCTTGGCGCCTTGCGCAGCACGCCCCAGACCTTGCCTGGCGCCTTGAACTCGGCCTCGCGCTCGGCGCTGACATAACCCTTGTCGGCCCAGACCGATGTCTCTTCGCCGTGGAGCAGTTCGTCCCAGACCTGGCTGTCGTGCAGCTTGGCGGTCGAGGTCTCGAGGCTGTGCGTCACGCCACTGCCGGCATCGACGCCAATGTGTGCCTTCATGCCGAAATACCAGTCATTTCCTTTCTTGGTGGATGACATTTCGGGGTCGCGCGCACCCGCCTTGTCCTTGGTCGAGGACGGCGCGTCGATGATCGTCGCATCCACCAGCGTGCCCGAGCGCAGCGTGATACCCTTGTCCGCAAGGTGGACATTCACCTCGGCGAAGATCGCCTCGGTCAGCCCGTGCCGCTCCAGAAGATGGCGGAAGTTGAGGATCGTTGTCTCGTCGGGAATGCGGTCGTCGCCCAGTTCGATCCCGGCGAAGCGACGCATCGCCTCGCTGTCATACAGCGTCTCTTCCGTCATCGGGTCGGCTCAGGGCATACCAGTTCTGCAGGAAGTAGACCCGCAGCATCGTCTCCAGCGCCATCGGCGGGCGTCCGCCCTTCGGCCCGGCCTTCGGATAGTGCGGCGCGATCAACGCCAGCAGCCGGGTCCAAGGTACCACCCCATCCATCTCCGCCAGAAACTGCTCCCGCCGCGTCACCTTCTTCTTCATCGCGTCACGAAAACCAGGAAGGGCGGGCTGTTTCGGCATCGGCGCGGCTCCTTGGCGGCTCCCCGAAAACCTACCAGATCAAGCCCGTGCGCGCAGGTTTTTCAGATGTTCCAGAGATACTACAACTGGAAGAAGGACCTGGAGGCCAGAACCGGATTGTCCTTTGGCGTTGATAATCATACCCAGTTTCTCAATTCGGATTCTACTCGAACCCCATCTAATGCAGCCAGCAATGTGACCCGTCTTTACGGAACCTGGAGCGCGTTCGGCCGCGGCACACCCGACACCGGAGCACTGGTATTTAAGTTCGAGTATCGGACAGCGATTGCCGGGAGGATTTCCACGCAGGCCCTAGGCCCGACGCTGGGATATGCTGGCTTGTTTTCTTCAACCTAAAGCAACGCAGGACTGGTGCTGACCAATCTTTATTGGCGACAGCGTTTCGCGGATGGGCGGGGCAGTTTCGTCATTGGTCATATCGACCCGTATGACTATGTGATCGTTAACAGCCTCGCGAGCCCCTGGACCGCGTTCACAAACCTCGAATTCGAACAGCAGGCCACTTTTGCCGGACCGGGACAAGGTTTTGGAGCCGCCATTCAATGGCGACTCAACAGCAACTGGGCCATTCTCGCCGGGATCGCCAATGCAAATGCCGACGCCTCCGATCCCTGGCAGGCGACCAAGAAGCTGTTACAAACCGGCAAGACCTTCAAACACGTCGCGATCGGTTGGTCGCCCGATTGGGATGACCGTTCTGATCAACTTGTACATCTAACGCTTTGGCAGGTCGATGAGCGAACGGATGCGGCTGTGCCAAGCGGTCATGGTGTATCTTTTGCCGCGAGCGGCCGTTTCGATGCCTGGCGTCCCTTTTTCAGAGCAGGTTATGCCGATAACGGCGGGACCAGCCTTGAACGGGCAATCAGTTTCGGAACGGGATATGACGCCCGTGGGGGGAAGGATCTTGCCGGGATCGGTTTCGCATGGGGCAAGGCTCCAGCCAGTACGCGCGATCAGTATACTGTCGAGGCTTTCTATCGTTACGAAGGTAACCGCCCGGTTGTTACCGCGATTGATCAGGCGGCCTGGGCCTGAGCGGAGGCGACCGGGGTCCAGTTCCACGGCAGGAGTTCGTCGAGGCGGTTGATCTTGTGATCGTTGATCCAGTCGAGCACGTCGGCGAGATATGCCTGCGGATCGAGGCCGTTCAGTTTGGCGGTCTCGATGATCGTCATGGCGCGGGCCAGCGTTTCGCCACCGGTGTCGGCACCCGCGAAGAGGCAGTTCTTCCGGCCGATGCCGATCGGGCGCAGGGCACGCTCGGCGGCATTGTAGTCGATGGCCAGGCGACCATCGGTGAGGAAGAGGCTGAACGAGGCGCGGCGAGCCAGCCCATAGCGGAAAGCGCGGGCGAGGTCGCCTTTGCCGGGATCCGCGTGAGTTGGCTTTCGGACCAAGCGAAGAAGGCCTCGACCTTTGGCGCGCTGTGCGTCTGGCGCGCGGCAAGGCGGAGCTCGGCGAGCTGCCCGTTGATCTCCCGCTCGATGTCGTAGAGCGCACCGATGCGGTCAAGCGCCTCGCGCGCGATGGCGGATTTCGTCTTGTCCCACTCGTCGTGGAAGTCGCGCCGCAGATGAGCCCAGCATGATGCCTCCTGCAAACGCGGCGTGCCGTCGGGGTCGGGTTCGTAAAGCTTGGCATAGCCCTTGTACCCGTCGGCCTTCAGGATGCCGCGCGTCTGGGCGAGATGCCCATGGACGTGCTCTTGCTTCCAGTCTGGGGCGAAGCGGTAGACCGCACCGGGTGGCGCTGTCCCTGCCCAAGGTCGCGGATCGCGGACAAAGGCCCAGACCCGTCCCTGCTTTACTCCCTTTCCGAGGCCGCGGTCCTTGAGGGATCGGTCCAGTACCCGGATCGGGGTGTCATCCACTGCCCGGCAGGCGCATGCGAAGCATGCTGCCGAGAGGGGGCGTGGAGAAGATCGCTGGCCATCACATCGGCCTCGAACCGTTCGACCAGCGGCGCCAGCACCTGCATGGCGCGCCCGCACCAGTCGACCAGCGTGCTGTCCGGGATGTCGGCCCCCATCCGGGCGAAGATCTCGTTCAGGCGATACAAGGGAAGATGATCATCGAACTTGGAGACGAGGATCCAGGCCAGCAGGACCGCGCTTACCATGCTGCCGGGGATCGGACGGCTGGGCGCGGGCGTCTGAACCATCTTCTCACAACGGCGGCAGGACTTCTTAAGCCGTGCGATCTGCAGGATCTTCAGCTGTGCCACGACCAGGTCGAGCATCTCGCTCATGTCTTCGGCCACGAGCCGCAGGTCACCACCGCAGTCCGGGCAGCAGCTGCCCGGGTCGAGCTCGCGCCGCTCGCGCGGGGTGGTTGCCGACACGCGGGGACGCCGCCGCGGCTTGCTCACGTCGATGTCGCCGGTCGTGACCTCAAGTGCGGCATCTGCCTCGTCTTCGTCCACCGCCGGGGTGATGGCTCTTTCGGCGCTGGCGATGAGCAGATCCTCGAGCGCCAGTTCGAGCTGTTCGATCTCGCGCTCGATCTTCTCGGAGGATTTGCCGAAGGCCTGCTTCTTGAGCTTCGCGATCCGTAGCCGGAGCGTCTGGATCAGCTGGTCATGCGCCCGGATCGTCGCCGCCATCTTGGCGTTTTCCGCCTGCAACGCGGCAATCATCGCCTTCAGAACGGCGGGATCTTCGGGAAAGATGGGCGTGTCGCTCGACATGCCATCACCTACCACAACCGATCATCAAGTGCCATAAAAACAAGACCTTTCAGGCAGATAGATCACCCAACACGGGCCGGTGGCGCGCCCCAATCCGGCCGCCGCCAATCGATCCCTTCCCACAACATCGCCAGCTGCGCCGAAGTCAGCCGCACCGCCCCCGAACTGGTGTTCGGCCAGGGAAAGCGCCCGCGCTCGAGGATCTTGTAGTAAAGGCAGAACCCCTGACCGTCCCAGTAAAGCAACTTCAGCCGATCACCCTTGCGGCCCCGGAAGGCGAAGACCGCGCCGCCGGTCGGCTTCTGCCGCAGCACGTCCTGCGCCAGCGCCGCCAGCCCTCCGACCCCCTTGCGCATATCCGTCGCTCCGCAGGCCAGATACACCCGCACCCCGGTCCCCGGCCCGATCATGCGACATCCACCGCGCGAACCAGGCGAGACAGCGCCCCATCGTCGATGTTGCTCTCGAACCGGAGCACGCGTCCCTACGCAAGCCGCAGTTCAACCCAGGCTACGGGGGCGGTGGCTGAGACTGGCGGCTCCACCACCGTCAGCTCCATCGTCGGCGCCATGCCAGCGGGCAGGAACAGCGCGCCCGCCTCGGGTGACCACAAACCCTTCCGCTTCAGCTCATGACGCCAGGCGTAGAACTGTTGGCGTGTCACCTCGTGCAGTTGCGACACCTGGGTCACCGTCGCGCTCACGATCGCCAGCTTCACCTCGTCATCCCAACGCCGACGGCGCTCAACACCCAGAACTTCGCCCCGCATCGCCCCTCCGCGCATAAGAGACGTCGTTTGCGACGTCGCTATGCACGTGTCTTACCGCCTCACGATGAAATTCGGCAGGCGGTCCCAACCGGGCGGTTACTTACGAAGTCACTGACTTCCTCCAGATAACCCCAAGTATTCAATATGTTGCCAATCCGGCCAACGACCTGGCAACGAAAAATATCTTGGTTGGAGGTCTGCGCCTACGGGTCTTTTTCTGATTTCGTCGAACGTGAGAGCCGGTGCGCCTTGAAGGAATGGCGAATTTATTTCGCGCTCCCGCCCGCTTCGTAAGCGTTTCCTGGTCCGCACCTTCCCAATTCTGACCTGACCTGAGATTTCGCACCTGACGGAGATTAGGGCAGGAGTTTCGCGATGGCGACTACGGTGGAGTTTCTCAGGGGCTACGGTGTGGACATACGGACCAATGGTCAGCGACGCTGGCCGGATGAGGTCAAGGCGCGGATCGTGGCTGAGAGTTTGAAGCCCGGGGCGACGGTGAACGGGGTTGCTGCGCGTTATGGGCTTCGGGCAAACCATCTGTTGGAATGGCGCAGTCGGGCGCGTGACGGCAGGTTGGTTTTACCCGCAGTTGAAGAGGACGACTTTTGTTTTGCGCCGATCGTGGTGTTGGATGATTGCGGCGATGCTCCTGTGCCAGCAGTGTCTGCACCGCTTACCAAGTCTGACGCAGCATCCGCTGACCCTATCGAGATTGAGATCGGCCAAGTGACAATCAGGCTCGATTGCACCACCAGTTCTGACCGGATTGCCGAGATCGTTCGGGCAGTCGGGGTGCTGGCATGATGTTCCCTTCAAACCGTGTGCGGGTTCTGGTCTCGACGCAGCCTGTGGACTTCAGGAAAGGTCATGACGGTCTGGCTGCAATCGTGTCATCGGTGCTGCGCAAGGATCCATTCACGGGCACGGTGTTTGTGTTCTGGTCGCGCAGGGCGGATCGGCTGAAGCTGCTTTATTGGGACGGCACCGGACTGGTGATGGCTTACAAACGGCTGGAGGAGGCAACCTTCACCTGGCCTACGATCAAAGCCGGGATTATGGCGCTGAACCACGCCCAGTTCGAGGCCCTGTTTGCCGGTCTGGACTGGCGTAAGGTAAAGGCATTGGAAACACGCCCACCTGCTGCGGCAGAATGAATCAACCGCATGTTTTTGTGTGTTTTTACTGGGATTTTTTGGTAGCTCTGGCCTATGCAAACTGCCCCGGCACTTGATCTTTCCGCTATCCCGGCTGCGCAACGCGCGGCGGTTCTGGCGTTGATGGAAAAGGTGGCGGCGCTCACAGAAATCACCCAACGCCAAGAGCACTTGATCGCCGAGTTGAACCATGCCCTGCATGGCAAACGGTCGGAAAAGCTGACCGAGGATGACCGGCAACTGGCGTTTGAGGATCTGTCCATCGCACTGGCTGAGGTCGAGGTGCGGAAGGAGCATCTGGCCGCCAAGACAGGTGACAAGACGGCAACCAGGCCTGCGCCAAAGCGCACGATTGGCAATCTCCCGGCCGCGTTGCCGCGCATCGAAGAGGTTATCGAACCCGACAGCCTGATCTGCCCTTGTGGCTGCGGTGTCATGCACAAGATCGGCGAAGATCGCAGCGAGCGGCTGGACATCGTGCCGGCCCAGTTGCGTGTCATTATCACCGTGCGCCCCAAATACGCCTGCCGGACCTGCACCGATGGCGTGACCCAGGCCCCTGCACCACCGCATCTGATCATGGGCGGGTTGCCGACCGAGGCCAGCATCGCGCATGTGCTGGTTAGCAAATACGCGGACCACCTTCCACTATACCGCCAAAGCCAGATCCTGGCGCGGGCGGGTCTTGATCTGCATCGTGCGGTGCTGGCGGATTGGGTCGGCAAGGCAGCATTCCACCTCAAGCCCGTCGTCGACCGACTGGCCGAACACATGAAACGATCCGGTAAGCTGTTCATGGATGAAACAACGGCTCCAGTGCTGGATCCGGGGCGCGGTAAAACCAAGACAGGATATCTTTGGGCACTTGCCCGCGATGACCGACCATGGGGCGGTGAGGATCCGCCCGGGGTGGTCTACTTCTATGCACCCGGGCGCGCGGGCGAGAATGCCGAAGCATTCCTGATGGGCTTTGATGGCATCCTGCAAATCGATGGATATCAGGGCTACAATCGGCTGACCAAACCCGCGCGCAAGGGTGGCGACCCCATTCGGGTGGCCCATTGCTGGGCCCATGCCCGGCGCAAGCTGAAGGAAGTCTTCGACCGCGACGGATCAGAGATCGCCGCCGAAGGCTTGCGCCGCATCGCCCAGATTTATGCCGTTGAAGCTGATATCCGTGGTGTCTCGCACGGCCAGCGCCTGTCCGCCCGTCAGGCTCGCAGTGCCCCGCTGGTCGCAGCCTTCGGCGACTGGCTGCAGGCGCAACGCCGTAAGATCTCCGCCAAATCCCGGCTGGGCGAAAAGCTGACCTACATCCACAATCACTGGGACGGCCTGCAAACCTTCCTGACCGACGGGCGCGTCGAGATCGACAACAACCGTGTCGAAAACCTGATCCGACCGATCGCTTTGAACCGAAAGAACGCCCTCTTCGCAGGTCACGACGAAGGCGGCATCGCTTGGGGTCGCATTGCCTCACTGATCGAGACCTGCAAGATCAACGGCGTCGAACCCTTCGCCTATCTCAAGGCAGCCCTCACAGCGATCGGCAATGGCCATCCGCAAAGCCGCCTCGATGATCTGCTGCCGTGGAACTTTGCGCCGTCAAGCTGACCCGCTGGTGCTGTTCAGCTAACGCTTACGGATGATCTCGCGGCTTTTTCGGAAGTAGCGGTATGGATTCGGACGCGTCATGGCCAACGGCCAACTCGCTGCGCCACTCAGGCCCGTCGCCTTGACGCATTGTCTGTAGATCGCCAAGCTTGGATAAGGAACTGGGCCTTAGCGCCGAAGCTCAGCTTCCGTACTTCTCGACCAAAATTGGCCGCATCAAGTAACTCACGGAGACCGGAGCCTGTCCGTCGACATAGCCGACCTTCTGAACCGAACTCTGGGCGACCATGGCCCCGGTGATCCATACGGGGGTGAAGAGACCGTTCACCTCGATGCCCTGGGGATACACGACATGGACGATCTGGTTGGCGGGGGGTGGCGGGGTGTGGATACAGGCGCCCACTGTCGGCACGAGAAGAAACTCGACGACCTTGCGGTCCTTGAATTCCAGGGGCAGAACATAGCCAGGCAGGCGGACACTGGTGCCAACGAGGTCCTCGTTCACCGCCGAGGCCGCGGCTTCGCGTTGTTCCATGATCGCGCGGCGCGCGGCGAACAGCCCGTCGACATCAAGGCCGTCCATGGCCATTTGCTTCCGTAAGGCTTGCGCCTCGGCGTGCGCTTCGGCGTCATCGCTCCGCTCGGCCCGTGCCTCGAGCCGCAGGATCTGGCGGAGGCTGTTCATCTGGTCGTCGTTGAGGTTCTCGAACGGGTTCGAGATCACGGCGGCTGGAGGCGCAAGCGTCTCCCAGGAGATTTCCTTAGGATCAGCCGCTTCTACGAGACCCGGAGGAACGGCAAGCGAAAGTATCAAGAAGAGACGGGCGAACATGGTCATGAAGAAATCCCCTTCTTTTATCATAGCCGAACCGACAGCCCGTCAGCCAGCGTCATGCGGTAGACCCGGACCGCCGGGATAAGCGAGGCGAGGAGCCCGGCCCAGAAGATGACGAAAAGGGTGGCCATTTCGCGCGTACCGAAGACATTCAATCCCAACCTCAGACCGAAGCGGTCAGACAGGATCGGGTCGGTCACGAACGTGGCCACCGTGAGCAGAACAAGGCCAAGGATAAGCCCTGCCGCGGTGAGAACGGCCGCTTCCGTGACAATCAGCGCAAAGATACGGGTGGGCGTGGCGCCAACAGACCGCAGGATCGCGAATTCGCGGCGGCGGGTGTCGAGGGTCGCAGAGAGCATGACCACCATGCCGATCATTCCTGCCAAAGCCACGGCCCACGCCATCAACCTCATCGCGCGCTCCGCTGTCCCGATAATCCCCCAGAGCTCGGCGAGCGCGACCGCAGGGAGGACTGCGCTCAACGCATCGGAAGCGCGTTCGTTGACGGCCCGCTGCAGACCGAGGACATTCGTCCGATCGATCAGCCCAACGTAGACGGCATTGATCCGGTCCGGTTCGTGACTGTGTTTGGCCACCGTGCCCTCGTGTGCGCCATGATCTTCGTGCGCGTCATGCCCGTCATGATCGTCATGATCGTCATGATCATCGGCGGGAATGGCGGCCGGGTCGAGGGGGTCGGCAGCAGGCGCGTCTTCTTGCGCATGCAGGGCGCCGAAGCCTTCGAGCGTGACGAAGACCATCCGGTCGACGGCAGTGCCCGTCGGCGCGAGTACGCCGGATATCGTAAAGGGCGCGTCGTCGTGCAGGTCGAAGGAAACCTCGCCCGCGCCGTGGGCGTTGACGATCACCGCACCGGGGGCATAGTCGAACCGCGCCGCGACCTCGGCCCCGACCACTGCGGCATCCGCCCCTTCACCGGAAAGGAACGTGCCTGCGGCGAGGGAGAGAGGCTGACCGCCAGAGTGCCGAAAATGCTCGAAATACGATGCAACCGTCCCGATCACCGGATAGCCGCGATGATTGTCGCCCATCTGGATCGGAACCGCCCAGGCCACCTCGGGCCGATCTTCCAGCCACTCGAAGCTGTCCCATGTCATACCTGTTTCGGTGCCACCGACACCGAACACGGTAGCCATCAGGATCTGCACCGAATTGCCGCGCGGCGCCACGATCAGGTCGATCCCTGACGCGGAGTTGGCAAAGCTGTCGCGTGCGCCGTCCCGGAGCCGTTCAACACCGAGGATCAGCGCGACGCTGAGGCTGATGGCCAGCACGGTCATGCCGGCCACGAAGCGGCGGTTCCACAGGCTGCGCAGGCTGAACCCCAGCATCAGGCTGCGCCCCCGTTAAGGGCGAGGAAATCAACACTACGGTCGAAATGATGCTCCAGGCTGCGGTCGTGACTGACGAAGAGCAGCGCGCTGCCCGCTTCGGCGCATTCCCTCGCCAGCAGGTCGACAAAGGCCGCCTTGGCCGCCTCATCGAGTGCCGAGGTCGGTTCGTCCACCAGGATCAGGTCCGGCTTGCCGATCAGCGCGCGCGCGGCGGCAACCCGTTGTTGCTGGCCCACGCTGAGCTCGCTAGCCGGCTTGGATACCAGGGACGGATCCGACAGGCCCAGTTCGTCGAGCAGATGTCGGGCCGTTCCCCCAGGATCCTCGCCCGCGCGCGCGCGTCGACGCTTGGAGAATGTGCAGGGGAGTAGGACATTCTCGAGCGCGCTCAGCCATGGGATCAGATTGAATACCTGAAAGATCATGCCGATATGATCGACCCGGAACCGATCCCGCGCACCCCCATTTACCGCGCCTACATCCTTGTCCGCGACCAGGATTGCCCCCGGAGAAACATCCACCACGCCTGCGATAGCCGAGAGCAGTGTGGATTTTCCGCTGCCGCTGGGGCCAAACAAGAAAATCCGCTCACCCTGAGCAAGCGACAGGTTTGGTATGCGCAGCGTCGCATTTTCTGCGCCCGGCCAAGTGAAAGTCAGGTTTTGGACGTGCAATGCCCTCATTCGATACACTCAATCTGGCTACCTTGACACAGCCCACTTGGTACGATGGGCCAAAATCCAAATACATGTATGAAGCAGCTAGAGCCAAGGGCTGAAGCCCTGTTAAGACAGGCCACCTTCGCTTTGAGTTGATCAACAACGCCGGCTCGAAGCATTATGAAATAGTATCCTTTGGCGGCGTGTACCTGTAGAATTTTGCTAGTTCGCAACAGAAAAAGTTGTGCTCTTGTCGAGAGGGTAGATGGGTTCCGTCAGCTGCGTGTGCTCGAAAAGAGTGATATCGCGACTGGTGGCACCGGGAACATCAACGATCAGCACCTTGTCCGTGAAATTTTCATAGAACGCTCGGAAGTGATTCCCGCTTTTGACACCTATGACGTCATATTCCTGGATGGCGATGCCATGTGGCCTCGCTTGTGAATCGTCATAGGCCTGAACCAGGCCGGATATGACGATGACATCCACCGTATCCGAGATAACCAGCCTGACTGAGGGACCAAACGTGTAAGGGATACCGTAAGCGGTCCCCCCGCGAACGAACTCGTAGCCATCCGAAATCGACTTGACATAGGCTTTGGTTTTGATCGGTTCGCCCGCAATCGGCTCAAACTTGCCCCCGAGGCTCACATCGATTGTCGCTCCGACACCGGCAGCGACTGCGGCCTGTGCGGTTTCCGGATCGTGTATGGAAATGAAGGCGACCTTGCCCAAGCCTTCTGTTTCCAAAAGAGCCCGCAGCAGATGCGTCCCCGAGCCGCCCGCCCCACCACCGGGATTATCCGCAGCGTCCCCAATCACGATCGGGGTATGATCGATGATGTCGCCCTTCGTCGGCTGCTGACGCTCATAGCGGCCGTCTCTGTCGAGCATGGCCAGTACGCTGGTCATCGTTGTGTTCAAATCGTTCAGTGGATAAAAGGCCTCATCCTTGTGATCCCATATCCACTGGGACAATTCGTCCACCAGATCTTGTGCCAACTCGGCGTTGTTTTCGGTGGTGACCATCGGGTACACGCCGATAAAATCGGTGTCCTGGTACGGGAAACCATGCATGACAGAGCAATTGAGAACACCGGGACGGTTTTCGATCTCAATACACTTTTCCTTGAGCTGATTTCCAAAAATGCCTTCCTCTTCGGTGTTACTGAGCGGAATCATCAGCGGCACTTTGCGATAGGCCGGGGTGGGATCCGACTCTCCTGCCAGGATCGCGGCGGCACGATACATCGCATCACGTGCAGCTTCATTCATATCCAGATGAGGATATTTTTTGCAGGCACTGAAGAAATTCATGTTGTCCTTCATTTTGTCCGTGATCTTGCCATGCAGGTCGCCGGACCAGACAATCATCGTGTCCTTTCCCACAAGTTCCCGGACAGACTCCGCCAGATCTCCTTCAAGATCGGGCGTTTTATCGACAACACCTGCACCGTGTAGAGCGAGGTAAACGATGTCCAATGGCATCTGTGCTTTAAGCGTGTCGAGCATTTCTTTTTTCGCATCGCTCCAGAATTGCGCATTCACCAGACCAAAGCTCGAATCCGGTCCGTATATAAGACCCGGGAGCAACTCCCAGCCGTTTTCCTCACACACATCTACTGCACCGCCCAAGGCTGTTCCTCTGAGTGCCTTGATTTCATCACCCCGAAAAATACGCATGTTGTCCAGCGTGGTTTCGCCCATGCCTTCGGTGAGGTAAGTATTTGTTTCATGGAAAAAACCGACACAGCAGACCCGTAATTTTCCACTTTTTTCGTTGACCCAAGCGAAGGTGACGATACTGCGGCAATAGCGGCAGAGGCCGCCAGAGTATTGAATGTTCTACGTTTCATGTTTCGTCCTGTTCTCCCAGAATCCTCAAAAAATGCTGCAGGCATTTTGGCTAAACGCCTGCAGAAAACGGTCAATCGATGGTATTCTTGTAGATCACACCGTCCTTCATGATGACTTTCAGGTTATCGACGTTGGTGACCGCTTTTAGGTCTTCAAGCGGATTGCCATCGACCAGCAGAAGGTCAGCGTAACCGCCCACTGCAACCTTGCCAAGAGTTCCTTCCTGATAGGGGTTGCGCATGTCGCCGCTCAACGCGAACAACTCGCCCGCAGTACTCGTCGCCATACGCAGGATCTCGACGGGCTCGAACCACGGCAGCAACCGCTCCATCTGCTGTGTTTGTTTGGCGAGCTCTTCTTCGGGAAGGAAGAACAGGTCGGTCCCGTATGTCACCTTCAGATCGGGAAAATTCTTGATGGCTTTGTAGACCCGTTCTGTACCCTGACAGACCAGCGCAAGCTTGGAGTTCGAGAAATCATCCAACTGTGGCTCTTTGCAGACCGTGAAGGGCTGGGTACTTAGGAAAACGCCCTCGTCGGACATCCGCTGCAAGGTTGCATCATCCAGCAACTGGCCGTGACCAACGTCCTTGATCCCCGCGTCAATCGCCCTGTTGATGGCGGAAGGGTGATACCCGTGAACGGTGACATAGGTGCCCCAATCGCCAGACGTATCCACGGCCGCCTTGATTTCATCAAAGGTGAATTGATTGCCCAGAAGAGGGTCCGCAGGGGACGCGTATCCGCCGCCGATCGCCAGTTTGATATGGGATGCGCCGTTTTTCAGGTTTTCGCGCACTGCTGCGAGCACCTGATCCACGCCATCCACATTATAGGCATGGCCCTGCCTTTCCCAATCGGGCGTCGTGCCGCCGAATTGAACATGGGGCTGGTTGCCGAACCGGAAGTCGAAATGCCCGGCGGTCTGGCCGATCAAAGCCCCCGGCGTATAGATCCTCGGGCCGGGAATAAGGCCTTCGTCAATGGCGCTTTTCAGACCGAAGACATTGCCGCCCATATCGCGAACACTTGTAATGCCACGCATCAACATGCCTTCGGCGTCCACGGTCGCGCGGATGTAGCCATAGGAAGCGTGACCCGTCAGCATTCGCATCTGAGAGATAGAGGAATAGGCCAGATGGGTATGTGTGTCGGACAGGCCCGGCATCAGCGTGCGACCGCCTCCGTCGATCACTGTGCCACCCGCAATCGCCAACGGTTCGGTCGACACTGCGGTGATAAGGTTGTCCGTCACCACGACGTTGGCATTCATGATCAAAGCTTCGTTCACGCCGTCAAAGACGTTGACGTTGGTGAACAGGATCGGCCCGGAGGCGTCCTGAGCCGCCGCCGGAAGGGAGACGCTGACGGTGACGGCAAGCGCCGCGGTCAAGGTCCTTGGGTTTGATTTCTTCATTTGGTGACTCTTGTTGTCGATGCTGCGAGTTCGGTGGAGAGGCCGATCTGCGCTTTGCAGGATCGCCCCTCCACCGAATGCATGGCTCTTACTGGGCTGGTTTGTCGAATGCAGTTCCGGAGAGCGAGAATTCGTCGACCGCCCCGTCGCCCCGAATGAAGATCCGGTGGTTGAATCGCACGTAGTTGAGTTCGCCAGACGGATCTTCGAGCAATTCGCCAAGGGCGCCCTCGTTCGGGCCCTCGGTGATGATGAAATAGCCCTCGGCCGTGTTGGCCACATTGGCAGGCGCGGGATCCGCTCCGCTGGTCAATGCGGAGAACTGGACAAACACATATTTGTCGCCCTCTTTGCGGATCTCGATGTTTTGCGAATTCCCCTTGAAGACGCCGACGAAGGGATCGAGCACAGCCGGATCAACGCCCGCTGCGACGGGAGAGTCGGCCTCGATTCCCGTGAAGGCTTTGACCATTTTGTCCGCAATTTTGCTGTAGGCTTCGACTCCGCGATCGCTGTGGACCATGATCACCACGGCAAAGTCGTGTTCCGGGATCAGCTTGAGAAAAGACCGCGTGCCGGGCCAATTCCCCCCGTGGAAGGGGCTGGTGACGCCGTCGTAGTCGTGGACGAACCATGTCAGTCCGGTAAACTCGCCGACCGAGGCGTCGACTGCCGGAGCGTGGGCATAGTCCAGCGCGTCCATGGACAACAGCTGATTCCCGGCGGCGTCCTTGCCGTCCAGCTGAAAGCGGGCGTATTTCAGCATGTCGGTAACCGTAGACCGGATTCCGCCGGAGGCTGCGGACTCTCTGATCAACGGAATGTAGTACGGCTTGAGATCACTGATGCTGCCTTCGCCGTAGATCGGCGGATGGCCCCATGCATAATCTTTGGCCGGCGGGGTGGGGTCGTAGTTGAAGGATGTCGACCCCATGCCGAGCGGAGTCAACAGGTTCTCTTCGATCAGGTCCTCGATCGGCTTTCCGCCGACATGCGACACCACATGGGTCGCGAAGGTGATGGCGGTGTTGTTGTACATCCAGGTTTGACCGAACGGATAGATCTGCTCGACGTAAGCCGCCTGGAGCATGACCTTCTCGCTGATCGACCCACCCGGAGGAACAGGAAGGAACCCATGGTCGCCATACCAGCCAGCGTGATGGTGGAACAGGTCAACGACCCGCGCTTTCGACGTCGCGTCGGGATCCGCGACCCTCCACCATGGCAGGAGGTCGACGACACGCGCGTTCAAATCCAGTTTGCCCTCTTCGGACAGCTTCATGGCCGTTGTCGAAAGGAAGGTTTTTGTCACCGAGCCGATTTGGAATTGCGTATCAGTGGTAACAAGCTCTCCTGTGGTGACGTTCGTGACACCGAGTCCGGCGCCGTAGGCGTTGGGCCCATGAATGACCCCGACACCAAGCCCCGGGATTTTCAGTTCCTTGATCAGTTCAGAGGCTTCGGCGAGCACCGCATCGAAGGTCGCCTGGCCCTCTTCCTCTGTCATGGCCTGCTGTGCGAGTGCCGGTGTGACGCACAGTAGCGACGAAACAAGCAGGGCAGGTAGCGGTTTCATTAGGTTCTTCACTGGATTTTTCCTTTGAATTGGAGTTTTCACTGGATTTCTCCCTCCGGGACAACCATTGCTCTTCCCGGAGGGTTCCGTCTTCGCCGGGCAGAATCGCGCTGGCAGAGTTTGCACGGCGAAGATTCCCGGTTTACGGCTTAGCCATCTGTCCGACGTAGAAGTAGTCGTAAAGCGATCGGGCGACTTCTGCAATTGCCCGATCCCTGTCCGCCTCGGATGACACGCTGCTCTTGGTGAACACGGCGACGGCAAACCGGCGACCGTCGGGAAGCGTGATATAGCCGACGTCGTTGGCCACGCCCCCGATGGTTCCGGTCTTGTGCGCCACGGGCGTTCCTCTCGGCAGCAGCCCCTTGAGCCGGGCAGCGCCGGTGCGCGTGCGCGACATGATGTCAATCAGGAAGTCGCGGCTCTCGGCGCTCATCGCCGTGCCACTGTCGATGGCAAGCAGGAGTTGCAGCATCGCAAGCGGCGTTGCGTGGTCGCGGGGATCCGCCTCGAAGTCCAGATTGCGGTCACTGACGATCGTTGCAAGCTCCGGGTTGGTCTTGAAGGCCTCTATGGCGACCTTCATCGTGGCCGGTCCCGGCAGACCATAGAATTCGCCGATGATCTCGCCAGTCGTCCGATCGACCCTGAAATCGGTGATCCCGAGCCTGCGCAGGTTTTCGGTCACGGCCGCGGCGCCGCCAGCCAGCCCGATCAAGGTGTCGGTCGCCGTGTTGTCGCTCTCGGTGATCATGATCTCCATCAGGTTCGCCACCGAAAGCTGCAGACCGGGATGCACGAATGTGTCGCTCAGCGCAGCGTCCCCGATCATCATCATGTCGGGTGTGATGTCGACCATCTGGTCGAGGCTCAGTTCCCCCTTGTCCACGCGGTCCATAATCGCAGTGGCGATCGCCATCTTGTACGTGCTGGCCATGGCGAAGGTTTCATCGCCATTCAACGCGATAACCTCGTCGCCGCCGATTTCCTGCGCCGCAAAGCCGAGGCGCCCGACATGCTTCGCCGCGAATTGCTCGATCGCGGCGGCAACGGGCTGCCCGTCTGATGTCTGGGCGTATGCCGGGCCGAAGGTGGCCGCTGCAGAAACCGCGAGGGCCATGATGGTGTTGCGAAGTTTCATTTCAGATATCTCCTTTCTGAGAGATTGGTATCGGAATTGTCCCGTTCTGCGTTGATACCCAGAATCGCGCAGCCTGCGCGCAAGACCTGAGCGGGGGACAGCCAGGAGTCGGAGATCAAAAACAGCATGATCCCGTCTCCTCGCCTGGATGCGCCGCGATCAATTGCCACCGTCCGCCGGGATGCCCGTGAAGTCGCTGGGCATCCCGGTCGAGAATTCGGCATTCCAGGCCTCTACCGAGACCGGCACGAAGCGCGGCTTGTCTTCAGGGTCAAACCGGATCGGCTGACCGCCGAAAACAGGCAGCACCTTGTCGTCACGCAACGCGACCTGACCGTTAACGATCACGGCTTTCATGCCCGTTGACGGCACGGCACCCTTCTCGTAGGTCGAATTGTCCGTGAAGCGTTCGGGATCGAACACCACGATATCGGCGACCATGCCGGTCTGGATGCGGCCACGTTCCTGCATCACCTTCAGGCCCGTATCGCCCAGATGCTTGGCCGCGTTGTAGCTGAGGATCGACATCAGCTGCATCATCGGGATGTTGTTTTCCCGACCGAGCCGGATCGTGGCGCCCCGGGCGCCCGCCGCGCGGGGATGGGTGTTGCCGAGCTGGTCCAGCGAGATATCCCACGGGCCGAAGTACGGTTCGGGCGGAAGCGCGTCGCTGCCCACGGTGACGCCCTTCAGCGTCAGCCATTTCGGCGCATCTTCCGCGGGCATCTTGAACACGACGATCGGCTTGGTCGGATTGGCGGCCATGTCGGTCTTGAATGACTCCAGGGTGTAGTACTCGTTCGTGACCGGATCGAGTACGGTATCCTCATAGCGGTTGCCCAACTGCTCGACCCAGCTGTCCGGCTGCAGGAACGACGCATTCAACGTAGTGGATCCGGCAGCGTAGGGATAGATTTCACCCCAGATGTTGTGGCCCTGTTCCTGAAGCTCAACAATCATTTGCTGGGCAAGCCGCCAGCCGGGGTTGTTGAAGTGAAGAACGATCGCCGGGGCACCCAGTGTCAGGGCATTGGCGATGAGTTCCTGCGCACCGTTGTTCTCAGTCGTGTCGGTGCCAAGCGTATAGCGTGTATGCGCGCCAGTCGGGCGGCCATAACGGGCGCCAACCTTCTGCACCTCGAACATCTCGCGGGAAGAGACGCCCTCCCGCATATAGCCCACTGTGCTGCCGATGCCGGGCGCGCCCGCCATCAGACCCTTGTCGATCTCTTCGAGAATGGCGTTGCCCTGTTCCAGGGTCGGGCGCGTCACGCTCCAACCCGGTTTCTTGCGGGTTTCCAAGGCGGCAATCGGACCCTCTATCAGGAAATCGCCCTCTGCCCCGTCGAGCACCACCGCGCGGGCCAGTTCGTGGCTGACCGCGCAGCCATAGTTGGCGTGGGCCACACCGGCACGCGCCTCGTACCAGTGAGCAATATATGATCCTGCACAGCCAGCCTCGAAATCCATGCTGCTGGTCAATCCGTCGCGCAAACCGACCCGGTAGCCGATTGGCGTCTGCCAATGAAAATGGGTATCGATGAAGCCCGGCGCCACGATATGGCCAGTGGCATCCACCGTCTCGGTGCCCGTCAGGGGTTCCTTGCTGATCGCAACGATGCGCCCGTCCTTCACGCCGACATTGGTGATGTCATCGAACAGGGTTTCGGGATCCATGACCCGACCGTTGTTGATCACCAGATCATAGTCTTGTGCCAAGGCCGGAACGGCACACATGACGCTTAGCAAGAAGGTCCCGGTCAATAGGTGTCTTTGCGTCTTCATTTGTGACTCCATGTCGATTTCGGTTTCTATTGATGGCTTTATTACCAGCCGGGCGATCGTCTTGAATGCGCCCTTGGCGAATTCCTGTTTCCCGGACGCCGCGCCGCCCGGATTCGCCAACAGTTCCTACATTCCAAAGAAAAAGGGCCGGGCCATTCCCATCTCATCCCTCCGGCAACTCGACGATTTCAGCCTCCAAGGTCCAGCCGCTCAGCATGCGCGACTCGCCGTCGAGGATGAATATGGTATCATTGCTTGGCTCGACGCGCAGCAGCCCCGACACACGAACCGGCAGATACAGCGACCCGACCTGTTGATCCGCGCGTAGTCTGACCCTGACGAGTTGGTTCGGCGGTGGCGGCGGAAGGTGGCTGCACATTCCGACCTGCGGCACCAGATAGCCGAACCCGCTGCCATCCGCGTCTGGCGGTGCGGGGATGATATAGCCCGAGATCGAGACCTCGACGCCGTCGAAAATGGGGTTCGTGGCAATGCGGGCGATCTGCCGCTTCTTGGCGACGTCCCATCGCTGCTCAAGCAGCGCTTCCACATCGTGACCGTTCGCTTCAAGCACTTCCCGCGCGGCGGTGCGGCGGGCTTCCAGACGCGTGCGGGTCTCCGCATCAAGATCAGTGCCGGCGAGCTTCTCGTCCGACTGAACCAACAGTTTCAATTCGTTCATCATGTCGACCCTCATAGCTGCGTAGGGGTCGTCAAAGGCCACCGCCAACGGATCAGCCAGATCGGAAAACTCGACAGATTCCGGCTCTGCCGTGACTTGAGTGGCGGCCAATAAGGCCGCCACGAAGACAGAGATCAAAAACCGCATGTTTCCGCCTCTTTGCTTGGATGCGTCATGATCAGTTGCCACCGTCCGCGGGGAAGGCGCCCGTGAAGTCACTGGGCATCCCGGTCGAGAATTCGGCATTCCACGCTTCTAACGAGACCGGCACGAAGCGTGGCTTGTCTTCAGGTTCAAACTGGATCGGCTGACCGGCGAAGACAGGAAGCAGCACATCGTCCCGCACGGTAACCTGACCGTTAACGATCACGGCTTTCATGCCCGTCGACGGGATGGCACCCTGCTCATAGGTGGAATTGTCCGTGAAGGTTTCGGGGTCAAAGACCACGATATCGGCGACCATCCCGGTCTGGATGCGACCGCGTTCCTGCATCGCCTTCAGGCCGGTATCGCCCAGATGCTTGGCTGCGTTGTAGCTGAGGATCGACATCAGCTGCATCATCGGGATGTTGTGTTCCCGACCGAGTCGGATCGTGGCTCCTCGGGATCCGGCGGTTCGGGGGTGTGTGCCGCCCAGCTGGTCCATCGGGAAATCCCACGGGGCGTCGTACGGCTGTGCACCAACCCCATCGCTGGCCATGGTCACGCCCTTCAGCGTCAGCCATTTTGCCTGGTCTTCGGCGGGCATCTTGAATACGACGACCGGCCTGGTCGGTTCGGATGCGATGGTCGCCTTGTAGGTCTCGAGTGTATAGTACTCATTCGTGACCGGATCCAGAATGGTTTCCTCATAGCGGTTGCCCAGATCGTCGACCCAGCTTTGGGGCTCCAGAAACTCCGCATTGATCGTGGTGGAGCCTGCAGCATAGGGATAGATTTCCCCCCAGATGTTGAAGCCCCTTTCCTGCAACCCTGAAATCAATTCGTGTGTCACGCGCCAGCCGGGGTTGTTGAAGTGCAGGACGATCGCAGGCGCGCCGAGCGCGATTGCGTTTGCGATCAGTTCCTGCGCGCCGTTGACCTCGGTCGTGTCGTTGCCAAGCGTATAGCGTGTATGTGAGCCCGTCGGGCGGCCATAGCGTGCGCCAACCTTCTGCACCTCGAACAACTCGCGGGAAGAGATGCCCGCTCTCATATAGCCCGTGGTGCTGCCAATGCCGGGTGCGCCCGCCATCAGACCCTTGTCAATCTCTTCGAGAATCGCGTTGCCCTGTTCCAGGGTCGGGCGCGTCACGCTCCAGCCTGTTTTCGCCCGAGTTGTGTAAGCGGCTACGGGGCCGTTTATCAGGTACTCGGCGCCGTCTGACCCGTCGAGCACCATCGCCCGGGCGAATTCGTGGCTGACCGCGCAACCATAGTTGGCCTGGGTCACACCCGCACGCGCCTCATACCAGGCGGCGACATAGGATCCCGCACAGCCCATCTCGAAATCCATGCTGCTGGTCAACCCGTCGCGCAACCCGAGGGAATATCCGATCGGCATCTGAAAGTGGAAATGCGTGTCGATGAAGCCCGGCGCCACAATATGGCCGGTCGCATCAATGGTCTCGGTACCCGTCAGCGGGTCCTTGCTGATCGCAACGATGCGCCCGTCCTTCACGCCGACATTGGCGATGTCGTCGAACAGCGTTTCCGGGTCGATGACACGGCCGTTGTTGATCACCAGATCATAGTCTTGCGCGAAGGCCGCTGAAACGGTCAGCAGCCCGGCAATAAGTGTTTTTGTCAAAATGGTTGTTTTGGCTTTCATGGAGTGTTCCTAATCCACAGGTTGCTTTCTATCCGTTTGGAAGAGTTTCAGTTCACCACCGTATTACGGATCGCCCTGCCATTGGGAGCGTCCAGCACCAGCTCGCCATCGCGCACCGAGAAGCCGCCGTTCACGATCACGGTTTGCACGCCCACGGTCGGTCGATTGGCGTTCTCGAAGGTAGCCAGGTCAGAGACCGTGGCGGGATCGAAGACAACGATATCAGCGTCCATGCCCACTTGAAGCCGACCCTTGGTGCGCATTTGCGGCACGCTGTCTTCCAGTGTCTGCGCGGGTAGCAGCGACATCTTTCGGATCGCTTCGGAAAGCGACAATACCCCGCGTTCGCGCACATAGGACCGCAGGATCTTGGTATACGTGCCTGTTGACCGCGGATGGCTGAACACATTGTCGGGCAACGGCCATTCATCGCCTTCGTATAGCAGAATGTTGCCGTTTTCATCGAAATAGGACCAGAGCACGGAATCCGAGGCGATCGCTGTCGCGGGATTCGTCACCGAAACGTCCAGCAAAGAGAGGGCCGCGGGATCTTCCTCGTCCAGGAAATGCCAGACGATGAAGGTGCCGGGCTTGTTGGCCTTATAGTCAGCCAGTTCGTCCTCGGTCATCCGATCCGCGCCAAGCTGGAAGTTGTTGGCGGTCGAGTCCATTCGGTCGCGCCAATCCGGGCCGCTGAACATGGCCGCGCCGACCACGGTGCTGGCTGCGCCGTAAGGATAGGCCTCGGTCGTGACGTTGATGCCCTGGGCCTGCGCCTTTTCCACCAGCGCCATCGTGGCCTTGATGTCCGACAGCGAGGTCGAATTGATGTGGCACAGATGCATGTGCGCGCCGGTGATGGCGGCGAGGCTGATCAGCTCCTGGATCGCCTCGAACGAGCTTTGCGGCTCGGTGTTGCTGGCATAGCGCACATGGGTATAGGTCGGGACATTGTATTTCTTGGCCAGTTCGGCCAGCGCGTAATACTCTTTGTGTCCAAAACCCGGCGCATAGCCAGCGTTGACGCCGATACCGAGCGCACCGTCCTTCAGGCCCTGTTCGAGCAGAGACATGATGCGCACGGATTGTTCCGGGCTGGCGATGTCCTGCTTCCAGTCGGTGCGGCCCTGCGCATCCGTGAAAAACGCCGCCGTGGCCAAGGGATCGGTATCGCTGAAGGTCGCAATCCGGCTGTGGGTCCAGCCTGCGGACGCGCCATAGTTCATCGGCAGTTTCTTCGTGGCCTGATCCTCATACCAGTCGCTGACCGGCACAATGCCGGATTCAAGCTCCAGCGCCGTGGTGACGCCCTCGATGACCTGCATCCGATAGTCGCCGATGTTCTGGCCATGGGAATGCAGATCGATGAAGCCCGGAGATACGACGTGGCCGGTGGCGTCGATCACCACATCACCCGCCAGCGGAAATTCACTGATCGCCACGATCCTGTCGCCCTCGATGGCGACGTTGCGAATGGCATCGAGACCGGTTTCAGGGTCGATGACGCGACCGCCCGCTATGACGATGTCATTCGCCAGCACGGCCGTAGTCGACAACAGCAGAGCCACCATCGTGGCGGCTCCCAAAGTCCTTGTTCGTAGCATTGACAGGCTCCTGGGCTGACAGAGGTCACGGGCGCCGAGCACATGACGCCAGAATCTGTTCGTGACTAGCCCAAAAGCTACACTGCCCGCGAGGTCAAGTCTTTGCATCTAATGCCAGCGGTGGCACAATCTAGTCGCGTTGGGTAATCCGTTGAAAGATGAGACAAGGAGTCCGGATGAGCAAACCATCTACACCGAAGTTCACCCGGGCAGTGTTGACGTTGTTCCCGCTCGCCAAGGCATTCACCTTGCGGGGCGGCGATATAGAAGCTGTCCTTGCCCGCTACAGGATTCCGCGCCGCGCGCTGACCGATCCCGCAATGCTGATTGAGGCGACCGCCCTTTATGCGGCCATTGAGGACATGGCCGAAACGCTCGGCGACCCACATTTTTGCGCAACGGTGGCCATCGAAACCGCCCGGAAGGGGACGCCCGGGCTCCGGGACGCGGCGCGCCAGGCTCGCACCTTGGGAGATTTCCTCTCCCAAGTGGTGGTGGAAGTTTCGAAGCAAGTCGACAATGTAAAGTATTCCTTATTCGTTTCACCCGACGTTGCAAGCTTGGAGGTTCAGCGCACGATCAGGGTGTCGAAGCCATCAAGTCAAGTGGATGCTGTCAGCGCCGCCTTCTACGTGACCGTGATCAGGCTGGGTATCGGTGACACTTTCAACCCCAATGACTTCCTCGTCACTGTGCCGAGCACCGCAGGTCTTCCGCCGGGGTTTCTGCCGAAACAGGCGCTTATCACATCCCAGATCGACGGCTTGAGGATTTCATTTCCGCCGCAATGGCTTTGGGCTTCATTCTCGCTGGACTGGGACCCTGTGGAAGCGCCACGAGGGGAATTCGCGACCGGCGGCGCCAGCGGCAGCGAAGCAACCCTTTGCTATCTTCGCAGCGTGCTTGCGGATAACATCGCGCACCACGATCCATCTCTTGATGGATTTGCCGCGCTCTGTGGCCTGCATCCTCGTCGTGTACAGCGCATCTTGCAGGCAGAGGGCACCTCCTTCAGCCAGATGAAAGACGACGTGCGCCAGAGCGTCAGCGAAGACCTCCTCTCGAACACAACGCTACCCATCTCGCAAATCGCCCTTCAGGTAGGCCTCTCCGGCCCGGCCGCCCTCGACAGGGCATTCAGGCGATGGACCGGCAAGACGCCCACAGGTTTTCGGGCCGAATCCAAATCGGATCCGGATGCCCAAGTTGTGGATAACGGATCCGGGTCCAGTACCAGAACGAACCGTAAAGGATGAGCCCTAACGCACTGATGCACCGATCGTACCCTTCATGGCACTTCGCCATCCGGCCCTCTAGCCCACCCGGACTTTCGCATCGGGTGGAGGATATCCGGGGGGTCACTGAAGCAACGAACGGCGCCACGGCATCAAGGACGAATTGTAGAGCGCTTCCGCTCGACCCGAACATCCTGAATCTCGGTCGTCACCTGTATGCCCGCCTCGGCGAACATCTTGTGGGTGTTAGAGAAAAGCTCCTCACGCCCTGCAAAGCTCGCCATGTAGCCGTCGAAGTGCACCCACAGCGAATAGCGGTAGGGGAGTGACGAAGCGTCGGCCAGCCGGATCACGGGGGCTGGACGGGTCAGAAGGGTCTCAGATTCTCGGGCCGCCTCCTCCAGAAGGGACTTCACGCGCTTCGGGTCCTCGTCACCGGAAACAAGGATTGTGTAGGTTTCCGCGTAAAGCTCGCCCGGCTTCGGAAGAATCCGCAGACACTGACTTGCCAGTTGCGCATTCGGAACGAGGAAGATCGCGCGATCCCAGCCCCGAAGATGCGTTGCCCGCCAATCCATGTCGACAACCTGAGCGACGGTGCCGTCCTCCAGCATTACCCAATCACGGCGTTTGAAGGGATGTTCTATCGACAGTGCCGCCCCGGCGACGATGTCCGTAAGCGTCTGCCGCAGCGCGAAGGCGAGGACCGCAGCGAAACCTCCGACGACCACCGTCAGCCGCGGAAAATCGTTCGCGGCGAAGAAGACGAGCAGGCCGGCAAGGACACAGACCCCATGCAGAAATGTTCGGGAAAGCCGCGAGAGGCCATCGCCGCGCCCATGACGCTCCCGCGAGACGGCCGCCGCTTCCACAAGCCTCGCGACGCTGAAGGAAATGGCAAGGTACATAGCAAGCCTGACCAACATCCCCGGCCGAGTCTGCGTTTGATCGGACAAGAGAGTGTCGCGAAAGATCTCGGCTGCTGTTCCAAGGCTCCAGCTCCCCGTCAGAACCAACGCAATCTCGATGATCGCGCTCGTAAAGGGGTACTTACCCAAGACTCCACGCAGCATGCGAAAGCGGACTGCGAGCGCCCAAATCACGAGCATGAGGATGGGCAATACCACGGTCAGGAGCGTTTCGCCCATCAGGTATACCAAGGTGGTGTCAGCCAAGATGATATCTCCATTCATTTGCACGGCGACGTTCGGTCAACCACACTTTGATCCGCATCCGGTATGGGTGAGCTTTGTCGCTTCTGGCAATCAAGGTCAACCATCGGATCGTCCTGCGGATTGACCTGGGCAAGTTGCGTCACTCAGACTGCGATGGCACACATCGCCCCCAATCACCGAAAGTGCTATTTGTGTCATCCGCTCACTTGATGATCTCCAGGGCGCCACCGGCTCCGAAGACAATCACTTCGCCCAGCAAGGTCGGTTCGTTGTTGGAATAACTGTCTCCGGCCAAGATGCGCGTTCCGAGAAGTTGCACCACTTCGGGCGCTTCGCTGAATTTCGTGTGATGGATCGAGCTTTTATCCTTCACCTCGCTCAGATCAATGACGTTTACGCCAAGTCTGGTCAGTCGATCCGCATCGATATTGCCGACCCTCGGACGGCGCGAGAGAAATTCCGACAGGCGAAATGCCTGGTCATCATCGGAAATGAGAACGAAGAACCGGCGCTTCTCTGGTGGAATGGAACGCACCTGTGCCGCAAACAGATCGTAGTCGATGTCAGGGGACGCCAGGATGATGTTCGCAAGCTTCCCGGTTGAATCGAAAAGCTTTTGTTGAACACCGGTCCGGAGCGCTTCCATGGTGAGAAAGTTGCCCATGGAATGGGCCACGATTTCTATGGTGTCGAATGATGATCGACCCAGTGTGCTTGCGACTTCATAGATTGCATCGCGGGCGATCAGGGCACTGTTGATGTCGTAGACATAGCTCGTGAGACGCCCGTCGGAGGCCCATGAGAACAGCAATGGAACACCATCATATCCCGTATCCTCGACGAAGGCCCTGTCAGAACGATGAGAACCGGTCTCACGAAGGGTTGAACGTTTGTCTCTTTCGCCGCGCAGAGATCGCGCCACTCGGCGAGAGCGGCGGCGCGGTTGAGCTTGAAATTCTGTCGGCTGGTTAGGAATCCGGGTGGAATTTGGGATCCACCTGCGGTTCCAGATGATGTTTGACCACCATCTGGGCGATGCGGTCCGCAACCGTGGGTATGCCCAGCGGCCGTGTCTTGCCATCGCTCTTCGGGATATCGACCCGCCGCACCGGAGGCGGAAAGTAGCTACCCGACTACAGCCAATTCCAGAGCTTGTAGAGATTGTTCAAAAGATCAGCCTTGAAGTCCGCAATCGTCTGGCCGTCAACGCCAACCGCTCCCTGGTTGGCTCTAACCCGCTTGTATGCGTTCCATACCTCCCTTTTCGGAAAAGCATATGGCTTTGCCCTATTCACGAGGATCCTCCCGTCGCCGGTTATCCCCGCTCCAGAGCTGAACAACGCAACCCATTCGCTCCAGCCCCATTACAGGACCTTCATCACCACTACCGGTTGCTCCGCCCCTGTGCCCCGCATCGGTAATCTCACCCTCACAGGGTCTGCCTGCTTGGGTTTCTCGCTTGTCATCGGGGCGACAGGTTCCCGCGTTCCACACGAAAGACTGATCAAGGGTCACGCCGCCTTCATGCCGGATGCCATCTGGGCAAAAATCAGGTTGCCCCCCAGCCTCGTCCCAAGTTAACGAATTCCCCCCGGTTTCGCCATCATCTTGCACTTTTCGACACTTTATCAGCGGTTCGCTTACGCTCGTCTCTCCAGACCGCACCTGACGGGCTCGAAGCCCGCCTTTTCTACAACGCTCACCACCACGGCTCTTTACCGTCGCAGCTTGCAGTGGTTTGAAGCCTGCCCCTGACGGCCGGCTTCGAGGGGCCTCCCTTCATCTTTCGTGCAGCTCTGCACCCGCATCATATGCCGGAGCCTCGCGGCACACTTTCGTCCATATGCCAACCCCACTGCGGCTGGATTTCATCCCTTCAATCCGCCGTTTTCTGATCTAGGACGCAAAAATTGGGCCAAACCTTTGCCACCAGAACCGGATCGTTTCGTGGCTGACATCGACGCCGCGCTCGTGAAGCAGATCCTCGAAATTGCGCAATGACAGGGGGAAATCTGACGTACAGCATGACCGCCAGACGAATGATCTCTGGGCTGCTGTGGAAGTATTTGAACGGATCACGTTTCGACATGCAGAGAAGCTACGAGACCGCCTTGCCGGTCTCAACCGGATTCCTTCTGACACCGCCCCTCTGGGCCGCGAAAATCGCCAGAACCTCCATGAAAAGTCAGGTCGGTCGGATCCGGGCCAAGATCATTGCGCGCAGTTCGGCCACCAATGCACGGCCCACCGCAGGGTCGAAACCGCTTCGCTGCCAAGCCACCACATTGCCCGCATAGGCCCCAACGATGCTGCGCGCCAGCGTGGCCGGGACGATGTCGCGCGCGAATTCCGCGCTCGCCACGCCCTCAGCCAAGATCTCTCCGATGATCGTTTCCTGTCGCTCAAAAATGGCACGAACACACTCTGCAACAGGGCTGTCGTCACCCGCAAAGCTGAAGGAGCACAGCACCAGCATGGTGAACGCTTTCGGGTTTTGCACGGCATAAGCAGCCTGCGCATGGAGAAACGCCAACAGTCTCTGGGTTGCCGTTGGTGTCGAATTGCCTTCTACGCGGTCAAGAGCTTCAAAGATGCGCGTGTCGATGTCCTGCAGCAAGGACAGAATAATCTCATCCTTGGACGCGAAGTAATGATAAACCGCGCCCTTGGTCATACCCAGCGCCCGCGCGATCGCCTCGATATGGCAATTGTGATAGCCGCGTTCGATGAACAGGTCGGTGGTCGCGTCCTTGATCAGGCTGATGCTTTTGTCGCGGGAAATCTCATGCTTGGTTCTTTTTCTTGCTTGCTGGGGCACGTGTCTTTTCTCCTCGGCCTGATGGCACGCCGGGGCATGCTGATCCTGATTTAGCACCTCGTATGCCGCCTGTGACCCCATAATCAGTCCGCCTCCGAACCGCCAAGATGCTTGACAGACGCACCAGTGCAATTTTACCTACCTACGCGAAGGTATGTAAATATCGAGGCAACGCCTTGCTGCGGAGGACATTATGGAACACTCACAAATCAGAGAACTCGTCGGCCGCGTCACGGATTTCGCGCTGCACAACACCGAAGAGCGGGATGTTTGGGAAAAATCAATTGCCCTGACGGCCATCCTGACGTGGAACGACCCCGAAGCGGTGCAAAAGGCCGAACGCATCATTGCGCGCTCGGTCGCGACACAGAATAGCGACGGCAACCTGAACTATTCCGACGCCGTCGATGGATTGCCAGGTCACATCAAGACTTTCACACCTATCGCATCCCTGACCAGCAGCCTCGCACGGCCCTTGCTGGAATATTACAAACGCACCGGCAATACCGCCTATCTTGAGGCCGCCGATTTGCAGATGCAGGCGCTGATGAATTCACCGCGCACGTCGGGCGGCGGATTCTGGTCGCGTGGCGAAGGGCCGGAACTCTGGATCGATATGGTCTATATGATGACCCCGTTTCTTGTGTCCTACGGCCAGATCAAAGAGGATCCAAGCTATCTGGAAGAAGCGGTCCTGCAACACCGCGTCGCGATTGAAAGACTGGTCGATCCGTTCACCGGCCTTTCCCGCCACGCCTGGTGCGAGGTGCCCAACCACTATCCGCAATCGACCTTCTGGGCGCGCGGGAATGGCTGGTTGACTGCTGTGACTGTGGACTTGCTCGAAATGATGGGCCCCCACCCAGCCCGTGACTTTATCGCCGAAACCGGAATGCGCGCCTTGCGTGAGATGGCGAAGTATCAGGATCGGTCGGGCTTTTTCCGCCACATCATAGATGGACCTGGCAGCAAGAAAGAGGCCTCGGCGACCCTGATCTATGCCTATTCCGTGGCCAAGGCCGTCCGATTGGGCCTGCTTTATGACAACTGGTTGGATAGCGCCTGGCGCGCCTTCAACGTCGTCGCCGGATCGGTGCGCGCGGACGGCATGGTGCCGGGTGTTGCCATTCCTCCCGGCGGGCCAGGAGTGCCTTTTGCTTCTGCGCCTTTTGGGCAGGGCTTTTTCATTCTGGCCGCATACGAACTGCTCGGACTTGCGGGAGGCGAGGGCGCGAAATGACCGCACCGCGCCCTTTGTCCGGAATCCGTGTTCTCGACCTGTCGCGACTTGCCCCCGGTCCATATGCCACAATGTTGTTGGCCGACATGGGTGCCGAAGTCATTACCGTCGGTGCCGGCAGTGATGCGAGCGTCGCGCCTGTTGTCGCGCGGGGCAAGACGCTGATCCGCCTTGATCTGAAATCGCCCGAAGGCCGCGATGCGTTGCACCATCTGGCGCGCCACGCCGACGTTCTGGTCGAAGGGTTCCGCCCCGGCGTCGCCGCCCGCATCGGTGCCGGAGCAGATGAACTATGCGCCCTGAACCCGCGCTTGGTTTACTGCTCGCTCACCGGATACGGACAGGACGGACCGCGCGCGCAAGAGGCCGGACACGACATCAACTACCTCGCGGTTTCGGGCGTTTTGGGCGCAATGGGTCCGCCTGATGCGCCGCCGTCGGTTCCGTTGAATCTGGTTGCGGATTTCGGTGGTGGCAGCCTGTTCGCAGTAATCGGCATCCTAGCCGCGCTGACCGAACGCGTCCGCACTGGCAAAGGCCGCGTGATCGACGCCACCATGGTCGACGGGTGTCTGTCGATGATGGCCATGCATGCCGAAATGTGGGGCACCGATTTCATGCCAGCGCGCGGAAAAGGGCTGCTCGACGGCGGGGCACCTTTTTACCGCTGTTATGAATGCGCAGACGGCGGCTATATGGCCGTGGGCGCGCTCGAACCCGCGTTTTTCACCAATTTGTGGAAAGGGCTGGAGTTTGACGACCCCATGCCCAACTATATGGATCCCGACATATGGCCCGCGCTTGAGGCGCGCTTTGCTCGAGCATTTGCCAGCCGAAACCGCGCCGAGTGGACAGCGGTTTTCGAAGGTGCCGACGCCTGTGTCACCCCGGTTCTGGCCCCCGACGAAGTGCGTAATGATGCGCAGATCGCCCACCGCCTGACCCGCGCCCCCGGCACTGTTCCGCTGGCGCCACGTTTTGACGGCGATGACCAGCCCCCGCCCCCACGCGACATGACCGACCGCACAGAAGCCGTGCTGATCGCGGCAGGCTTGTCTGCCGACACGGTTGGCGCCGTGCTCAAAGGCAACGGCGCCGCCACCTCACGCAGTCTGCAATGGCCCCCACGCCGGCCAAAAAAACCAACAGGGAGCAATGAAAACAATGAGTGAATCCTGGGATACATACGAGGCTTTTCGCGACATGGTGCGCCGTATCGCTTGCGACAAGATCGAACCACTGGCCGTGGATCTGGACAAGACCGGCGGCCCGCCCGATGCGCAATTCGAAATCTTTCGCGAAAACGAACTGCTCGGCCTCGGCCTGCCCGAGGAATATGGCGGCGGCGGCGGGGATTTGATGGCACAAGTAATCGCGGTCGAGGAAATGGCGCGGGTCTGTTCGGCGTCCGCACTGACCATGACCGCGGCTTGGGGCACGCTTGATCCGCTTGTGCGGTTTGGTTCGGCTGAATTGAAACAGGCCATCATCCCGCCCGTTGCCGCAGGCGAACTGCGCACCGCATGGTGCATCACCGAGCCGCAAGGCGGCACCGACATGGCCGGCATGACAACACGCGCCGTCGAGCAGGACGATTGCTGGGTGCTCAATGGCACAAAACGTTTCATCACCAACGGCAGCTGGGCCCACTGGTATCTGGTCGTTGCCCGGCTGGACGAAGATTTCGCCATTTTCATGGTCAACGCCGACGACCCCGGCATCTGCTTTGGTCCACCCGAAGACAAGATGGGCCTGCGCGGTTCGCCCACATCCGATGTGATTTTTGACGATTGCCGCATCCCGCTGGACCGCATTGTCGGAGACCGCAGTGGCGGCTTGGCGCGCATGGGCCTCTCGCTCACCCATTCACGCCCGGTGATCGCAGGTCAGGCGCTTGGCGTCGCCCAGGGCGCGCTGGATCAGGCCGCCTCCTATGTCAAAGAGCGAAAATCGCAGGGCAAACTGCTGGCGCGCTACCAGCTGATCCAAGAAAAGATCGGCGATATGGCCATACGGGTCGAAAGCGCGCGCGCGTTGCTTTATCGCGCAGTCGATTTCGCGATGCGCGGCGATCCGCAGGCGCGCAGCCTGGCGTCAATGGCCAAGGCTGCTTGCTCGGATGCCGCGATGTCGGTGGCCGTTGATGCGGTGCAACTCCACGGCGGCTACGGCTATCTACGTGGTGTCCCGGTAGAGCGCATGATGCGTGACGCCAAGATCACTCAAATCTACGAGGGCACAAACGAAATCCAGCGCCTGATCATTGCCAAGGCGTTGCTGAGCGAAGGTGGTCAAGCATGAGCAACCAAGTACTCGACGGGCTTCTCGTCATCGACATGAGCGAAGTGTTCCAAGGGCCGCTGGCGGCGCAGGTCCTCGGCGATTTCGGCGCCGACGTGATCAAGATCGAGCGCGCGGGCACCGGGGAGGCATTGCGAGGCTCTGACCCTGCGTCGACCGCCAAGGGCATGATGAGCAGCCATTTCGCGGCCACCAACCGGAACAAGCGCTCTATCGCTCTGGACGCCAAAAAACCCGAGGACGCCGAGACGTTGCAGGCGCTGCTGGATCGGGCGGATGTCCTCATTCACAACTTCCGCCCAGGTGTGGCCGAGCGGTTGGGCATTGGCTATGACGCCCTGCACGCGCGCAATCCCCGGCTGATCTATGCCTGGGCCTCGGGCTATGGTGATACTGGCCCGCTGGCCAAGGCAGGCGGGCAGGATCTGATTATCCAGTCGCTGTCTGGCATGGCGCGCGAAAGCGCGTCGAGCGGTGGCGCCCCCAGTTTCGTCAACCCGCCGGCCATTGATTATGCCTCGGGGCAGACGTTGGCTCAGGGTATCTTGCTGGCGTTGCTAAATCGAGAGCGTACGGGCAAGGGGCAAAGAGTTGCGATCAACTTGCTCGACACCGCGATGGCGATCCAGAGCCTTGAGGCCGCAACGACCCTGATGCATGGGGTCACGACCAAGTGGTTCGACCTGGCCGCGAATTTTGTTTTTAAAACCAGCGACGGCTATTTGACCGTGTTGGGTTTCTTCCGCCCCAATCCGCTGCAATCCCTCTGCAAAGCATTGGGCCTACCCGATGCCAGCACTGCTGAGCATCTGGCGACGCCGGACCAACAGCGCATCCACCGCGACGAAATCCGCGACCTGCTGAGCGGCGCGTTTCTTGAACTGACCACCGCCGAGGCCCACCGCCGTGTTTCAGCCGAAGACCTGCTCTGCCAACCCGCGCAGAGTCTAGCCGAAGCGCTGGCGCATCCGCAAATAGAAGCCAGTGGACTGCTCATCAACGCGCCTCTGCCCGACGGGCAAAACGCGCGTTTGGTTGGTAATCCACTGAAATTGTCTGACAACCCTGCGCAATTGCGCCACGGCCCGCCTGCGCTGGATGCCGACAGGGCTGAGATACTGAACTGGCTGCACAGCCCAAAATAATAGAAGCCCTGACATGGGATCTGTTGCAAAGTTTCTTACTGACCGAAGAATTGACACCGAACCCGCGGCTCATGCCGCCAGTTCCGCAAACTGACGAAACGGACAGATTCCGGGCGTGAGCTGACCTTTGCGGATCATGTGCGCCACTTCGATCCCGTCCAGTGTAGCCGCCGCTGAAGCGAAGGCCTTGAACCCTAACATCGGCCGAGTGCGTCTCTTGATGAAGCGATGGTCTTGTTCCACGATGTTATTCAGATACTTCCGCCTGACCATCTCGATTGGGATCGGACAACCAAAGCCTTTCAACATCTTGTTTATGGCTTTGATGCCAGCCGTGTTAGCTCCGCTTTTGTCGATGACAATCTTCCTCGGAAGCCCGTTGACCTCCAGCATCCTGGCGAAGAACTTTGTCGCAGCCGGTTTGTTTCGTCGCTGGGAAAGCATGAAATCAAGCGTTTTGCCGTGCTTGTCAACGGCTCGATAGAGATAGACCCAGTTGCCTTTCACCTTGATATAAGTCTCGTCCATTCTCCAAGAACGGTCGCACAGTCCCTTTCGTCAGCGCGCAACATCGGCAATTGCACTAGCGTATTTTGTCACCCAACGGTTCAGCGTCGTGTGATCTACCGCAACGCCGCGCTCGGACATGATTTCTTCAAGGTCACGGTACGACACGCCGTATCGAAGGTAGAAGAACACAGCAAAGAGGATCACATCCTTGGGATATTGTGCGCCTTTAAAGGAGATCATGGCCTGGCTTTCGGCTGAATTACATCGGCCGCTATTCACTCTCTGCGTTCTTGAGCGTCAATGGCACAAAGTTTGCGACAGATCCCCGGGGGCGACCGCGTTCACATTCACGCCCCGCGCCGCCCATTCATTGGCGAAGGCACGGGTCAGTTGCGCCACCGCGCCTTTGCTCGCGGCATAGCCGGGGACCAATATGCCACCTTGAAAGGACAGCACCGAGGCGACGTTGACGATCTTGCCATGACCGCGCTCCAGCATGCGCTGACCGAAGGCGCGGGTCAGGTGGAAAACGGCATCGAGGTTGACGGCCATGACCGCATCCCAGTCTTCAAGGCTGTGGTTTGCCGCCTCTTCTCGCCGGATGATCCCGGCATTGTTGATCAGGATATCGACTTGTGTGTCTTCGGCATCAAGCCGCGCAATCATCGCGTCGATCTGATCGCGGTCCGCGAGATCACAGGACAAACCCCGGAAAACCCCGCCCGCCGCCGCGATCTCGGCCTCGGGACCCTGATCGTCGCGTTCTATTGACGTGCCCACGCCGATGACCCGCGCGCCGCATTGCGCCAGCACCAGTGCAATCGCCCGGCCAATGCCACGGCTGGCACCGGTGACCAGTGCCGTCTTGCCGCTCAGATCAATGGCTGGACCGGGCATGTCAAAGGTCCGTCAGGGTGCCAAGCGCCCGTTCGGCGGTGAAGGCGACGGTCTCGGACAGTGTCGGGTGGGCATGCACGGTGAGCGCGATGTCCTCCAGTGTCGCGCCCATCTCGATCGCCAGCACGCATTCGGCCAAAAGCTCGCCTGCATTGCGGCCAACGATGGTGGCACCCAGAACGCGGTGGCTGTCGGGGCAATAGACCAGCTTGGTCAGCCCGTCGCCACCACCGGTGGACAGGTTCCGTCCGCTGGCCGCCCAGGGAAAGCTTGCGAGTTTGTGGGCAATGCCGCGTTCTTTGGCTTGCGTCGGGGTCAGGCCCGCCCAGGCGAGTTCTGGGCTGGTATAGGCCACCGAGGGGATCAGATCGGTATCGAGCGCCGCTGCGTGACCGCTGGCCACCTCGGCGGCAACATGACCCTGATGGGTGGCGCGGTGCGCCAGCATCGGGTTGCCGGTGACGTCGCCTATGGCAAAGACAGTGTCGTTGGCGGTACGGCAGGAGGCATCGACCGGGATGATGCCCCGCTCGGTGACCTCGACGCCTGCCGTCTCGGCGGCAATCTTGCCGCCATTGGCGCTGCGTCCCACCGCCTGGATCGCGGCGTCGGCCCTGATCTCGCCCTCAAAGGCCCCTTCGCAAGTCAGCACCAGCGCGGCCTTCGTGGGTTTGACCGAGGCGACCTTGGTGCCGGTGTGGAGGGTGATGCCCTCGGCCTCCAGCGCCGCATGCAGGATGCGTACCGCCTCGGCATCGGCGCCGGGGGCGATCTGGTCCATGAACTCGACCACGGTTACCTCTGCCCCGAGCGCGGCATAGACCGTCGCCATTTCCAACCCGATGATACCGCCACCGACAATCGCCAGCCTTTTGGGCACCTCGCGCAATTCCAGCGCGGCGGTCGAATCCCAGACGCGGTCGTCATCGGGCCAGCCGGGCAGGCGCACCGGGGCCGAGCCCACTGCGATCACCGCCTGATCGAATGTCCAGGCCTTCCCGTCAATCTCCAGGCTTTGCGCGCCGGTGAATTTTGCTGTGCCCCGCACCACCTCAACCTTGCGCCGCTTGGCCAGCCCGACAAGCCCGCCGGTCAACTGCCCGACGATCCCGTCCTTCTTGGCGCGCAGCGCATCGAGATCGACAGCCACCTTGCCGGTGGAAATCCCCCAATCGCCGCCATGGCGCGCCTCATGGATGATCTCGGCCGCATGAAGCAGCGCTTTTGGGGTCACTGCATAAAAGTGCCAATATTGTCCGGCTCGCGCGAACTTTCTGAGAACATTTGCGTTTTCAGCCGGTTTTCTGGTCTCTGAGAGCGTTGTAGAGGCTGGTTTTGCTGATTTTGAGGCGGGCAGCGGCCTCGCGGACTGTCAATCCATCGCTGATATGGGCTTTTGCCTGCTCCAGCTTTTTGGGCGTGACGACAGGCTTGCGCCCGCCTTTTCTGCCGCGCGTTGCGGCTGCCTTCAATCCGGCCTGTGTCCGCTCGACTATGAGGTCACGTTCGAACTGGGCGAGCGCGCCGAACAGATGGAACACCAATGTGCCTCCGGTGGTCGTCGTGTCCACGCCTTCGGTCAGAGATCTGAAGCCAACGCCACGGTCACCGAGCTCTGCCACTGTTTCCACCAGATGCTTCATGGATCGGCCCAGGCGATCGAGTTTCCAGACCACAAGGGTGTCGCCCCTGCGCAGAAAGGTCAGGGCATCATTTAGGCCGGGGCGTTCTGCTTTGGCGCCGGAGATCACATCTTCAAACACGGTTTCGCAGCCCGCGGCTTTGAGCGCATCCACCTGTGGTTCCAGTTTTTGCTCCGCCGTCGAGACCCGCGCATATCCTATCCGTGCCATGAAGATAGCCTTGTCCGTTTTCCCGTCCATGAATCAACTTGTCCGACTTCCCGTTGTCAAGCCATATTGACGGACGGCGCGGGAGGCTCCGCCAAACGAGCGTTTCACGGACATCGATGGGAAGAGGGTAGTTTATGGCACGGCGACAATTATTGGCGGCAAGTTTTTGGTCTCGGTTGATGGCGCCGCCCTCGGAGGATCGAGAGGTTGCGATGTATTGCACGCTTACCCCGGACGAGATCGAGGCTGTTGCCAGAAAGCGAACCGCGGCCGCCCGTCTGGGCTATGCCGTGTCATTGGCTTATCTGCGCCATCCCGGGCGGGTTCGTGAGGTTGGAGAACAGCCCAACGACGTTATGCTGGCCTTTCTTGCAGATCAGGTTGATGCCAGCGCTTCCGATCTGGCGGTCTATGATCAGCGCCCGCAAACGCGACGCGAACATATCGGGCAAATCATAGCTCGGTTCGGATATCAGGCCTTCACAAGATCTCTCGTACGGGAACTTGTTCATTGGCTGACACCATCTGCAGGAGAAGACCCGCGGGCAGAGCCTTTGGCAATCTCGCTGATCGAAGAACTGAGAAGGCGGCGTATCCTGGTCCCCGCGCGTCGTACCGTTGAACTGATTGTCAGGCACGCGATCCAGCGCGCGGAAAATGTCAGGATATCCGCTCTGACCGGAGATCTGCATCCGGATCACCACGATACTCTGCGCGCGCTGATTGCGCCCCCTGAATCAGGCGAGGTGTCGACGCTGAGTTGGTTGAAGGCAGCACCCAAATCAGCGTCCGCCAAATCCCTCAAGGCTGTTCTGGATCGCCTGATTGTGGTTCGAGCAATCGGCCTGCCTGCCAGTTTGCGTCAAAACATCTCGACATCGGCGCTCGACAGTCTGGCCGGGGAAGGTTTGCGGATCACGGTGCAAAACCTGCGCCGTTTGGCCGTGCCACGGTTGTGGGCGGTTTTGTCGGCCGCCTGCCTGCGGCTGGAAGAACAGCTCACCGATCTCGCACTGGATATGTTCGACAAATTGCTGGGCCGCAGCTTTCGAAGGGCGGAACAGCAAAGTTCCGACAAAGCGTCCCAGCTCCTGATGGACATCATCCGCCCCTTGCAGTCTCTCAAAGACTTCTGCCGTGAAGCCCTGACGGCCCGTCTGCAAACCGGCGATCTCAACGGGATGCTGGACACCGCCAATTGGGATGAGATCGAGAGTGCGACATCCGCAATTGAAACTGCCCTGGGAGACGGAAAGCCCGACAAATACTCCGATCTCATCGGAAAATATCAGACGGCCCGTCAGTTTGCGCCCCTGATAATAAAGGTGTTCTCCTTCAAAGGCGCGGCAAGTGCCGCCAGCCTTCTTCGTGCGGTGGATGTTTTGCGCATCATGTACAACACGAACAAGCGCAGCCTGCCTGACAACCCTCCCACCGGGTTCATTCGGAAGGTCTGGCGTCCATTTGTCTTCTCTGCACCAGGAGAGATCAACCGGCGCGCATACGAGCTGTGCGTCTATTTCGAATTGCGAGATCGGCTTCGGGCCGGGGATGTCTGGGTCGAAGGAAGCCGGCAGCGCCGAAACTTCGATGATCGGCTCATCCCCAAGGCTACCTTCGAGATCTTGCGTACCGAGGGATCGCTGCCGATCGCCGCCGCGGCGGATGCAGAAACCTATCTTGCGGAACGGCAACAGCAGATTGAGGAGGCCATGGCCACTGTCGCGGCCCGGGCCGAAGCGGGGACGCTGCCGGATGCCGTCATTCAGGGTGGCACCCTGAGCATCACCCCGATCAAAGACGAAACGCCTGAAGCCGCCACGGCCATGAGCCGTCTGGTTTATGGGCAATTGCCACAGATCAAGATCCCCGACCTGCTGACGGAGGTTAACGCCTGGACCGGATTTGCGGAGTGCTTCACCCATTATCGCTCGGGCAGACCGGCGGAAGATCAAAAGGCGCTGTTTGCCGCCGTCCTGGCCGACGGTGTCAATCTGAGCGTATCCCGCATGGCGGCAGCAACCCACAATCTGTCCGCCCGGCAGATCGCATGGGCTCATGACTGGCATTTGCGTGAGGAAACATATTCAAGCGCGTTGGCCTGTTTGGTCGACATGCACCGCGAACTCCCGCTGGCCAAACTCTGGGGGGATGGCGTGACGTCATCCTCAGACGGGCAGTTCTTCCGGGCCGGTGGCCGCGGTGAGGCCTCTGCGGATATCAACGCAAAATACGGGCGTACACCGGGTCTCAAGTTCTACACCCACATCTCCGATCAGTTCAGCCCGTTCCACTCAACGGTCATCACCGCCACAGAAAGCGAAGCACCCTTCGTTTTGGATGGTCTACTTCGCCACCAATCCGGTGTCGCAATCGAAGAGCATCATGTGGACACTGGCGGCGCGACAGACCATGTCTTTGCGCTGTGCTATCTCTTGGGGTTCCGCTTCGCGCCGCGCTTGCGAAACTTCAAGGATCGCAAATTGTACCTTCTGCCCGGCATGAAGCCTCCGGCCATCATGACACCCTTCATCGGCGGCACCATCAAGGTCGGTCACATTGTCGACAACTGGCGCGAGATTCTCAGGCTGGCGACGTCCATCAAGGCCGGGACCACCACCGCATCGGCGATCCTTAAAAGCTTGTCCGCTTATCCCAGGCAAAACGGACTCGCCATTGCCCTGCGCGAACTGGGGCGGTTGGAGCGGACCCTCTTTGCCCTGGAATGGATGCGCAGCCTGGAACTGAGAAAAAGAACCAGCGCAAGTCTGGCCAGAGGCGAAGCCCGAAACGCCCTGGCACGTGGGGTCTTCTTCAACCAACTCGGTGAAATGCGCGATCGCAGCTATGAGCATCAGATCCACAAAGCATCCGGTCTCAACCTCCTGGTCGCCGCCATCATCCTGTGGAACACCAAGTATCTGGAAGCCTCAGTCACTGATCTGAGGAAAAACGGCGTCGCCATCCCGAATGACATCATCAAACACATCGCGCCACTTGGCTGGGCCCATGTCGGATTGACAGGGGACTACCTCTGGAACATGAACCCGCCATTCAGCCCAGATCGCCTCAGGCCACTTCGGAAAAATGATCTTCGCGATGCCGCATGAGTTCATGTTTCGTTCGCGCGAACCGGACAATAATGTCACTTTTATGCAGTGACCCCAGATGGGGTCATTGCTGTGCCCTCCAGAAAGCCAGCTCCAATTGACTTTGCTCAGTGCCAAAGGGAAAAATCGGGCGGCTATTTGGTGTTCAACTGGCCATCGCTTGTCAGGGGGGTGGTCCGAACTATTTGAGAGGCATTGCCAAGTTGTCTGATACTGGACACGATTAGCCTTAGGCAGTGTCGTCAGGCGTTCATTTCGCTTGCATATCCGTGCCACAGACTGAAAGCGTCGGATCTAGTCTGGCGGTAGGCGTTGGCTGACATTCGGTAGCGGCGGGGGCGGAAAACGACATTGATCTGGTCGTGGGCGACGAGGAACCTTTGCGCCTGGCGCGGGGATTTGAAACGCCCCATCAGCTTCTCGCGTTTCCGGGTCGGCCGATGTGAGCCTTCAATGAGGTTGTTTAATCCCTTGTGCGCCCGGTGGTCCGCATTTGGGGCGAGATCACGGATTGGCTTGATATAGCTGCGCAATTTGTCCGTAATCACAACGCGTGGATCACCGAAACGCGCCATCAGTCGCTTCACAAAACGCTTTGCCGCTTTGGCGTTTCGCTGCGGTTGGACGAGAATATCCAGAACGTCGCCGTTCGAGTCTACTGCCCGCCAGAGCCAGTATTTCAGGCCTCCGATCGGCACGACAACTTCGTCCAGGTGCCATTTGTCCGCCGCTGCCGGGCGGTCACGTCTGACACAATCTGCAAAGTGGGCGCCAAACCGGTTCACCCATTGCCTGACAGTTTCCCGACTGACGATCACTCCGCGTTCGGCCAGCAGGTCTTCAACATCCGCCGTGCTCAGGGCGAAGCGATGGTAGGCCCAAACCGCGTATGCGATGATCTCGCGCGGAAAACGGAAGCCTTTAAGACGCGGCATATCGGATGGTATTTTCATCCCTGTCACCTAGGCGAAAAAGAGAACGCGAACAACTTGGCAATGCC
>NZ_FOTQ01000006.1 GCF_900114635.1 Shimia aestuarii | reverse complement strand
AAATGACAGCGCCGTCATCTCCGGCGACACCGACGCAACACTGGCCGAGAACACACCCGCCGTCAGCGGCAACCTCGACCATGCCGATCCCGACAGCGCCGATCCCGACGACCTCTTCCAGCCCGTCACGACCGCAACCGCCTCCGACCAGGGATACGGCACCTTTACCGTCTCCGCCGCCGGCCTCTGGACCTACCTGCTCGACAACACAAACCCGCTGGTCGACGCCCTCTCCCCCGGAGAGACCCTCACCGACAGTTTCACCGTCCTCACCGGCGACGGCACCCCACAGATCGTCACCATCACCATCACCGGCACAAATGACGCGCCTCGGATCACGTCTTCGAGTGATGACGCATCCGGTTCAGTCACTGAAGGCTCCGAAACGACATCAACGTCTGGCAATCTCTCTGCCTATGATCCGGACAATGGATCGTCGGTTACGTGGACGGGTTCGGCTGCCGGCCTATATGGTGCGTTTGTCATCGCCGCCAATGGGGACTGGAAGTACTCGCTCGACAACACTTTGGCAGACAGCCTTCCGGGAGGCGCGGTCGTCACCGAAACCTTCACGGTCACGGTAACTGACAATTATGGGGCAACGGCTGAGCAGGATGTCGTCATAACGGTGTTCGGAACCAACGACGCGCCTATCCTCGCGTCCGAAGTGATCGTCCAGGTTGCACCCGGTGACAGCGTAACCGGCACTTTGACTGCCACTGACCCTGACAGCAGCGGACCGCTGACATTTACTCAAGGTGGACTGACCCCCGCGAATGGCTCGGTGACGATCGATACAAACGGCAATTTCACATACACACCGACACAAGGCTTTCTGGGAATTGACCGCTTTGAATACACCGTAACCGATCCCGAAGGCGGAACGAGCACGTCGATTGTAACGATTGAGGTCATTCAAACGTCGGGAGGTGGCGATGATGATAAGGCTGTTTCACTCGACATATCCCTGGATGCAACGCCGGACGGGCCGGCTGGAGCCGTAAATGTCGGCGTAACTCCGGTGGATGCTACAGCGATCAATCTCGTCTTTGCGCTTGACCGGTCAGGCAGCATCGGCGCAACAGGCTGGGCGGAACAGACTGAAGCGGTCGCCAGCGCCATAGAGCAACTCGCCGAGCAATTCAAAGGGTCGGCCACGTCGGTCGATATCAAGATTATCACATATGCGACCGATGTTACTTCGCTTGATACCTACGATCTTCTTGATACGACCCTTCCCGATACGGTCCGCGCTTTACCATACACCAGGGGTTTGACGAACTGGACAGGCGCGCTGACAGAAGCCAAGTCTTTCTTCGATGGTGAACCCACGGACGAGTCGAACTTCCTGTTCTTTATCACGGACGGAGATCCGACGTCCGGCGGCTGGCAAACGGTGCTGGCCGACCTGAAGGATGTCGCCGAGAACGGATACACGGTGAACATTGAAGCATTCGGAATCGGGGATTCGGTCAATTTCACCAATCTCCTGGAATTCGATCCAACTCCGGTCCAACTTAATTCTCCAACCGACCTTCTGGATGCGTTGACAGAAACACCGGTTTTTTCACCCGAATTGGTGACATTCGAACTGACGCTTGAGGTGGATGGTGTCGATTTCGGCGTCATTGCCGATATCTCAAGCCCGGCGCTTGTTGCAGACGGGTTGGGTTATATTTTCGCACTGGCGGAGATTCCCGGATTGGCGGACTTGCTCGGCGACTCGAACCGCTTCAGCGTCCTCGTCGGCTTCGATCTTGACGGCGATCCCAGCACAACCGAAGTATCCTTGTTTGCCACCGAGGTCGTTTCTGCGAGCGACAGTTCCGTCACCCTCGTCGGATTAAACGAAAGCGACTTGTTGGTCGGCAGTGATGAAACCGACGATATTTCGGGTGCGGGCGGGAATGACATCCTGATGGGTTTCGGCGGCGATGACCTTCTGGATGGAGGCACAGGCGCGGACACGGTCTTTGCAGGCGCCGGGGACGACAGGCTTATCATTGGCGACATCCCATTGGCGATGGAACGGCTTGATGGCGGTGAAGGGCGCGATGTCCTTGATGTCGACATCGCCGGTGATCTTGGTTCGGATCTTCTTCCGACCCTGTCACTAAAGGATATCGAGGCGATTGACATGCAAAACGGCCTCGTGAACCAACTTGAGCTGTCACTCAGCGATATCGTCGACCTGTCCTCTACCGCCGACACACTTCTCGAGTCCCTCCTTGCGGCAGCCCTACCCGAAAGCGCGATGGTCTATGGCGACGGTGGAGATACCCTGACATTGCTGAACGGCGTAGATGGGGCTTTCCAACATGCAGCTGGCAAGTCCGTCGATGATGGCGAAGGCAACCTGTTCGAAATTTACGAATATGTCTCGGGTGGAAGCATACTTGCAACGATTGCCATTGATGAAGACATTCTCGTTACGACGGCCCCGCCATAGGTTTGAGAACGAGGGCCAATGGTCAGAGGTTTCTTAGACAGCGGCAATCAGGGCGGCACCACTGCCTCATTTCTCAATCGCACCTGGATTCATTTGATCAGGTATTGAAAAGAACTATCCCGAGATGCCTGAATTCGGACGGGGACCAACGGTGTGACCTGAGCCCCTGGATATCTTCCAGTTTTCTGGAAACCCCGCACAATCGCTCCCATGCGCTCCCGACAAATGACTCTGACGAGGTGGCGAAGATTCGAGGCTTAGGTCAGGGTCAGATTTGGGCGAAATAGAATCAGTTTGCGGGCGGTTTCCCGGCGGAAATTGGGCCAAATCATGGCGAAGACAAAAGAAAAACAACTTTAGCGTGCATTCTTCATACCTTTGGACGACGCGGCCGGCGCGAGCATAGGTTTAGCTGGTTAACAGGCCTTTAAAGACTCTGAAGGGCCGTGTCGCCGCTGAATTTCTTGCGGCAAAACGCAGACCACAGGAGAAAGTTATGCGTAATTTTATTGAATACACCGTTGGCCGCTTCATCAAAGATGAACGTGGTGTAACCCTCGTCGAATACGGCATTGCAATCGCTCTGGCCATTACGGTTGGTGGCGGTGCCCTTGCTGCCTTGGGCGTAAGCATTGGCGGTTCCATGGGGACTGCTGGCGGTCTGATGCCCTAAGACGCGCACTGATTTCCAGAGCACAACCACCGCGGGGGCGTCCCGCTCCCGCGGTGGGCAATCACAGCACCGATGCTAGGGAACATCGAAATCGCATGCGTCTGGTGAATGTCAGGACGACTTAGCCGAAAAGAGCGCTTCTCAAGTCCGCAAAGATGGGAATTGCGCGTATCTGGCCAAAGACGAAAATGCGTTCACCTTGGCCCAAGCTGCCGTCGATACACGTTTCGCGAATTCCGCCTTTGCAGACGATCTCGAAAATGAACCCGAGGGCACAAGAATTTCAAGTTAAGCATTCGGTTCCAACAACTTCGCGTCCCTACTGCCAGCCGTGTGCGATCCCATTCCCTATTCGCACGACGGATCCATCATTTTTTTTGGAGGTACCAATGAGACTTTCCGCCTTGTTTACCGCATTTGCAGGTCTCGCCGTCGCAGGTGGGTCCGTCTATTTTGCCCGGGATTACCTCGCCGTCGATCTGGCGCAGGCGCAGGTATCCGAAGATGACAGAACCGTTTCGGTGATTGTCGCCAGCAGGGACGTCAAGTTTGGTGAAGCCATCACCCCCCAGATGCTGACAACGATCAACTGGCCTCGGGAAGCCGTACCCGAAGGCGTGTTTCACGCCAGCCTGGACTTGCTTCCTGCAGAGGGTCAGGACCCACGTCGCGCACGTCGGCAGATCACCCAAGGCGATCCCCTTCGCAAAGCGACTATCTCCGGCTTCGGCGAAAAGGTGACGATCGTCCAAACACTTTCGCCCAATACCCGTGCCATGGCGATCAAGGTGGACGCAGAAACCGCCGTTGGTGGTTTCGTCACCCCCGGTGACCGCGTTGACGTGGTCTTGACCCAGGGGCGCAACGAAAGCCTGCGTGCCGTAACCATTCTTCAAAACATCCGCATCATCGGTGTCGATCAGGAATCCAACGAGCTGAACGAAACGCCCGGCATCGCCCGCACGGTGACTGTTGAAGTGACTGCGGTGCAAGGCCAGCGCCTTGCCCTGGCCCAGAAGGCCGGCACACTCAGCCTCTCGCTGCGCGCTCTGGAAGACGAGCGGGACGTCAACCTCGAGACCACGCGTCTGAGCGACTTGTTGTACGACTCGCCGACCCCCGAAAAACTGTCGAAGCCGCGCCCGATTATTCGTGTGCGCCGGGGCGGCACGGACATCACCGAAATTCCGGTGAATTGAGATCGACGATGCGCCATCTGTCCCAAATATCGAAGCTCTATCGCTCGGAAGAAGGCGGCGTGCTCGCCTTCTGGGGCGTCTGCCTCGCAGTGCTTCTGGGCTTGGTGGCGTTGTCCTTCGATTTCGGTCGTTTGGCCATCACACAAACCGAACTACAGTCATTCGCGGACAATGTGGCGCTGGCTGCCGCCGGTGAGCTTGACGGAAGCGGGGATGCCATTGACCGCGCAACCCTTGCCGCAGCCGAACTGATCACGGATCACCAGACTTTCGCCAGCGGCGACCAAACGCTGTCTGGTGCATCCGACTACACGCTGACTTTTCTCGCTTCGCTTCCTGATGATGACAGCGCCACACCCACCGACGTGACCGCTGATCCGGCCGATGCCGCATTTGTACAGGTTACCGTTGCGACTCGTACCGTGGACCTCACATTCGGAGCCGCCTTTTCGGCACTGACGAACCAGGCTGCCATGCGCAACACAACAAGCGCCACAGCCGTCGCGGGCTTTGTTTCATATGCATGTGATGTGACCCCGATGATGTTCTGTATCCCGTCAACAAATTGGAGTGCGGACGCGCATGTCGGCGAAATGGTCCAGCTTCGCGCGGGTGGTCAGGGTTCGGGATGGGCACCGGGCGCCTTCGGTTTCCTCGACCCCTCCAAAGTGCTCGTTGATACAGACGGGCCATGCCAGGGTCTGACCGGTGGCAATCTGGACCGATGCCTGATCGGAGCCGCCGGGCCGATCACTCAGTGTTTCAGCAAGCGCGGTGTCGACATCGAGCCCGGTCAAAAGACAGGCAGCCTCGAAGCCGCCATCAACACCCGGTTCGACATGTTCAATTCCACAATGAATGGCGCAAAAAACGACGCAAACTATGCGCCGGCCCCGAATGTCATCAAGGGAATTGTGCCGTCAAGTGCGGGGTCTTGTATCGGAAACAACGAAGCCGTTTCCTCCAACACAATCGGGCTCCCGCGCGACACCTGTTTTGCAAATGGCACCTGTAACAGCGTCAACGGTGGCCAAGGTTCCAGATTTGGCAACGGAACCTGGGACAGGCACAGCTATTTCGCAACCAACTATGCACCCTTCGACGGAACCGTCCCGGCAGCGATCCAAGCGTGGCTGACGATGCATTCCGTGCATCCGGCACAGCCCACGCGATACGAAGTCTATCGCGCAGAAATCGCGGCGGCAGGCGACATCCTGACCGGAGACGTTGACGGGAATGGCTACGACGGTCTGCCGATCGCCGAGTCCGGGCGCCCGATCTGCAATATGCAAAGCAATCCGGACTCCGACTACTCGCGCCGCATAATCGTCGCCGCCGGCGTCAATTGCGGTGCTCCGAACAATATCAGCGGCGCAGCCACCAATGTTCCTGTCGAGGAATACGTGAAAATTTTTCTGACCGAACCGGCCAGCAATGACGGCTCGGGCAACAGCTTCACGATCTGGGGTGAAATCATTGGTTCGGCTGGTGGCGACGGCAGCGGCATCGTCGAAGACGTTGGCGTCTTCCGCGACGCCATCCAGCTTTACAGGTGATGTCATGACTTTGAGCACCAAAGCTATCACGAAAACTTTCCGTCGCTTTCGCCGCGACGAACGTGGCGCGGCACTTGTTGAACTTGCAATTTCCTTGCCGCTCTTGTTGCTGGTTTTTGCGGTGATCATCGAAGGTGGACGGCTATTCTGGTCATACCAGATGACAGCCGCCGGGGTACGCGACGCGGCACGATATCTTGCGCGCGTTGCAGATGCAGACTCGTGCACTTCGGGGAGCAACCTCGCCACATTCACGGATAAAATGACCGAGATCGTCCGCAAGACGGCCACTGGCAACAGCCTTCTGCCAAGCTCAATCACTGTAACATCCGTAACACCACAGCTGCAGTGCGTCCCCGGAGGATTTCGCATTTCTCCGGTCCCTATCGCCCAGGTCACGGCCACGATCGAAGTGACTTTCCCCTTCAGCGGCGTGTTCGGGCTGATGGACGGGCTTGATGATCTCGCCACGATCACAACGACCGTGACCGACCAAAGCAGGGTTTTCGGGATATGACACGCCAAAAGAAAACACGAGCCTGCACAGCCGCCAAGTTGCGCGGTTTCTGGAAGGACGAAAGCGCGGCAATGTTGGTCGAATACGGTCTGTCGATCGCCCTGATGATCTTCATTCTTTTCGGCATTATTGATTTTGGGCGCCTGGCTTTCCACTACGTTTCCGCCGAAAAATTCGTGCAGCATGCCGCAAGGATTGCCGCAGTGCGCCCTGCGGCCTGCGCCGGTGTCCCACAGACGCATACGCGCGGCACCGCAGGAGATGGCCCCCGCTATGGCACTTCCTGCCGCGCCGGCGCGGATATCTGTGCAAACCCGGGACCATTCATTTGCACAGCAACCCCGGATGACCCCACCTCCGCAGAAGTCTGGGCCTTTCTAGAGGCCGTTCTGCCGAACGATGCGACCATGAGCAACGTTGTGTTCCGGTATGATCATGATCCCGACCTCGGGTTTCTTGGGGGGCCATATGTCCCGCTTGTCACCGTTGAGTTGAACGGACTGACATTCGACTTCATTGCCCCTCTCAGCGAACTTGCGGCGATGATCGTGGGGCAAGCCACGACCATGACCGAATCCCTTGGTGGCAGCATCAACTTCCCAGCACTGAGCGCAACCGTTCCCGGAGAAGACCTCGGCCTGGGAACAAACGGATAAAGATTCGAAAGGATAGGATCCATGAAGACCGACAACCATTCGATCATCCTGATCTCAAATGATGAGGGCGTCACACGCGCCGTTGGCGAAGCGCTGGCGGACGTCAACGATGTGAGCCTTGACGTCCAGGCGGGCACCTTGTCCTCGGTCAATGGCGCGGCCGTTCAGATGATTGAGCAGAACAATCTTGTCGTGTTCAAGCTTGGCGCGGACACCGACCGCCATGCCGTAACTTTCCTGCGCGACAAGGTCGGCTCGCGCGGCACGCTTCTCGCGCTCAGCGACGGCAGCATTTCATTGGCCGAGGCCATGGAACTCAAACAGACGGGAATCGACGAGATTCTCCCTTTCCCGATCTCTCGGGACGTTCTGAGCAAGCAACTCCTGGATCTGTCCGGGTATCGCACGCAACTTCCTGCGCTGATGGACGCCGAAGGCGCCCCAAGGATGGGGCACGTCATCCCCGTGCTTCCGGTCCGGGGCGGCACCGGCGCCACGACAGTCGCGATCAACCTGGCAGACGCCCTGCAGGACAAGTCGGGACTTCGGCGCAAGACGGCAAAAAACCGCGTTGCGCTTGTCGATCTCGATGTCCAGTTCGGCACAGTTTCAAGTGCCCTTGATCTCAGCCCTTCTGATGTTTTCCTGCGGCTTGCCAGCGAACAGATAGACCTTGATGCGACCTACCTGTCACAGTCCATGCAGGCGCACGAATCCGGTCTTGATGTCCTCTCTGCGCCAGCGAAATTCCTGCCAATCGAGGCTCTGGAACGTACGCAGATCGACCAACTCGTCGGGCAACTCCAGCGCAGCTACGACTATGTTGTCATCGACATGCCGCGCACCTTGGTTGACTGGAATGACCCAATCCTCTCCCGTGCTGCGCGATTGCTGATGGTATCGGATACCACCGTTCCTTCGATCCGTCAGGCACATCGCCTGATGGAGTTTTTCTCCGAAGTGCGCCTCGACCTGCCAATCGACATGGTCATTTCGCGCGAAAAGAAACCGTTGGTTTCGCCCCGTCATCACGTAGAGGCGCAAAAAGTACTTGAGCGGCCGCTCAAGTACTGGTTGCCCGATGATCCGCGGCACACCCGAGCCGCCTTGGACCGGGGGGAACTGCTTTCCAAGGCCGCAAACAGCGCCCCCTTGACCAGAGCAATCCGCAGAATGGCAAAGACCATTCTGACCGAGACGCAAGATACCCAAACTACAAGCGCTGCGCGCAAAAACTGAAAGGACTCAGGTCGTGTTCAACAATTTCAGCAAGTCCAAGGTCGAAAAGCAAGATCGTGTCGTAGTCCTGCCCACAGCGAGCAATGCTGCCGCCCAACCAAACAATGTTCTCGCAAATCTACATCGCGAAGACACCGAGCTCACGAAATGGCTCGACCTGAAGACCCGTCTGCACGAAGCGCTGCTTGATCGTCTCAACCTTTCGGTGGTCGACAAAGTCGAACCGGACGTTTTGCGCCGTGAAGTTGCCGTTGCGGTCGGTGAATGGTTGAAAGAATCCGGCGAACCCCTGAGCGGATCGGATTTCAACCGCCTGATCGACGAACTCCTGCACGAGCTGCTTGGCTTTGGCCCGCTCGAACCGCTTTTGGCAGATCCGACGGTGAACGACATTCTGGTCAACGGTCATCAGGATGTTTTTGTTGAAAGGTTCGGTGTTCTTGAACCGACATCCATTCGGTTCCGCGATGAAAAGCATCTGGTGCGCATCATTGACAAGATCGTCAGCCGGGTTGGCCGGCGCGTCGACGAAAGCCAACCCTGGGTGGATGCCCGTCTTGAAGACGGCAGCCGGGTGAACGCGATCATCCGTCCCTGCGCCATTGATGGACCTTCCTTGTCAATTCGGAAGTTCTCGGCCCAGCCACTGACCATGGAAAACCTGATTGAGACCGGGGCACTTTCCGAACAGGCCGCCACCCTTTTGAATGCTTTGGTCGAGGCGCGCATGAATATCCTTATTTCCGGCGGCACCGGCTCAGGAAAAACGACGATGTTGAATGCTCTCTCATCCTTCATCAATGAACGCGAGCGGATCGTCACCATCGAGGATGCCGCTGAACTCCAGCTGCAACAACGCCATGTAGTACGCCTCGAAACCCGCCCACCCTCACCGCAAGGAAATGGCGCAGTCGGTCAGCGCGAGCTTGTGCGGAACGCACTCCGCATGCGTCCGGACCGTATCATCGTTGGCGAGGTTCGGGGTGCCGAAACCTTTGATATGTTGCAAGCGATGAACACCGGTCACGATGGCTCGATGACAACCGTGCACGCAAATTCCGCCCGCGACGCAATCAGCCGCCTGGAACAGATGGTCACGATGATGGGTGTTGACTTCCCGATTGGAACAATTCGGGCCCAAATCGCATCGGGGCTGCATTTTGTCGTGCAATTGTCCCGGCTTTCCGACGGCAAGCGGCGCGTCATGAGCATTTCCGAGATCACAGGCATGGAAGGCGATGTGTTGTCCATGCAGGATGTCTTCGTGTTTCGCCGCGAAGGGCGTTCCGAAACGGGCGAGGTCCTGGGGCGGTTCATTCCAACGGGCGTACGCCCGAGGTGCATGGACCGCTTGCTGGCAGCAGGGATCAACTTGGACCCGCAGGCGTTTCGCGCCACGGAGGTTTGAGCAATGGATGATTTTCTGACAACCGATGTTCTCAACTACATGGTCTATGCGGGAACCTTCCTCGGCATCCTGTTGGTTGTGACCAGTGTGTTTCAACTGGCGCAGCGCGGTGAAACAAGAACCGAAGCGCGCAATCGCAGGATGCAGATGATCGACAACGGGGCCGACATCGAAGAAATCCTTTCGGTGCTCAAACCCTCTCGAACAACAGGAATATGGGTGAAACTACCGCTGTTGCGCGATTTGCCCAACATGCTGGCCCAAGCGGGAATGACCATACATGTGTCCCGTTTTCTATTCCTCTGCAGTCTTGCCTCAGCCACGATCTTTGGCTTCGCTTCGGTCGCCCTGCCACCGGCCACGGCAGCATTGACTGGCCTCGGCCTGGGATTTTTGACTCCGCTGCTCGTGGTAAAGGCACGTCGCGACGCGCGTATGAAAAAGCTGGTCGAGCAGCTGCCCGATGCGCTTGACTTGATGGCGCGCGGGTTGCGTGTTGGCCACCCTCTCAACATCTCGATCGGCTCGGTGGCCGCCGAGATGCCCGAACCAATCGGGACCGAATTCGGGATCATTTTCGATCAAATAAGCTTCGGTGACGATCTGCCCGACGCCGTTCAGGAATTCGCCGACCGCGTCGGTTTGGAAGATGTACAATATCTTTCCGCAAGCATCGGCATCCAGCACGGAACTGGTGGCGATCTGGCGCGAGTTATCACAATTCTTGCAAAGGTCATCCGGGGTCGGCTGACGATGCGGCAAAAAATTCAAGCGATTTCATCCGAAGGTCGCCTGACAGCCATTTTCCTTTCCGCACTTCCGGTTCTGATATTCGCATTCACAAACATTACCAACCCGACCTACTTCGGTGGCGTTCGCGAGGATCCGCTCTTCATCCCGATGATGGCAACGATTGCCGCTCTGACAGGTCTCAATTTCCTTGTCCTGCGCAAAATTGTGCACTTCCGCGTCTAAGGAGATCCCGAAATGGAACAGTATCTTTCTTTAATTTCCACAGGTTTCAGTATCTCACCGGACTTGCTGGTTCTCGCTGGAGTGGGCATTGGCGCCGCTGTGTTTTTTGTCTCCCTGGTCGTTGCCATTGGCCAACGAAACCCCGCGGCCGAACGCATTGCAAACACCCGACTGGCCAAGGCAGACGCGCGGTTCCAAAAAGGGTTGTTGCGCGAAACGGTAAAAACGCCCAAGGGGATCCTTAGAGCCGCACTGCCGAGCGACGAAGAACAACAGTACAAGATTGAGCAAAAATTTCGTCACGCGGGTTACACCTCACCCCACACCTTGCGGATTTACACGATGGTCCGGATCGGTTTGGGCGTCATCCTGCCGCTCCTATTCGTCTTTCTGGTTGTCGCATCGAAAACTCCGGGAATTCCCTTGCCCGACGTCGTGGCCCAACAACTGCTCGACCTCAGCCGCTTCAACGTGATCCAGATTGTTGCCGTTACGGTGGCTGCCGGCTACTACCTCCCTGCGATCTGGTTGGATGGGCGGGTCAAGGAACACCAGCTTCGCATCACCGAGAGCTTCCCCAACGCGCTCGATCTGCTGCAAGTTGCCATCGAAGCAGGGCTCGGATTTGATGCGGCAATGACGCGCGTCGCCAATGAGCTTGCCAGTGTCTCCCCCGAAATCGCATTCGAGTTTCTCACGGTCCAACATCAGGTCAACGCCGGCCGCCGTCGGGAAGAGGCGCTTCAAGCCATGGCGCGCAACACCGGGGTCGATATGGTTCGCTCCTTTACCACGGTTGTCGTGCAGTCGATGCAGTTCGGGACAAGCATGGGCGAAGCATTGACGACATACGCCCAGGAAATGCGGGTCGCGCGCGAATTGAAGGCGCAGGAAATGGCAAACAAGCTGCCCGTCAAAATGTCGGCGGTACTTGCCTCCCTGATGCTACCCGCTGTCGTCATGGTCACGATCGGCCCGGTTGTGATTCGCTATATCCGGGTTTTTTCGGGATAAGGCGGCGCGCGCACTTCAATTGATAGTTGCCCGCATTGTTGACCCATCAAGCAATATGCGGGGCAAAAACAGAAGAGTGTTTCGAGTTTCAATCATAAACAAACGCAAATCTGGCTACTTTGTGGCGGAAATTTGACTGCGCCCGCCCAAACATCGTTGAGTCTCCTTGGTGGGGGTGCGTATCGGCGCTGGGGCAATTTTCTCCAGGGGCGGTGCAATATCCTTGGGACTTTGTTTGGATGTATGGAAAAGGTATTTATTCAGCTGCCGACCATCCGGAAAGAACGGTAGGTACATACTGCATCGAGGCCGTGGCCTCTTGGTGTCAGGCGGTACAGGGCGGCATCCGTCTTACGGATGCTCTCAAAAAAATATGTGACGCGTTTGGTGGTGAACTTGCTGCAGTGACCCGCATCGACCACTCGATACATGTCGATCGGACTGCAAGTACACGTATCGTGGCTTTTGATCGTCGGGCCAATCTCGCGAGCGATATTTCCGGGTATCGTGTTCCCTGCGCCAAAATGGTCTGCGGCGAATATTTTTCCGCGGCAAAAATTGGGTCGGTTTGGCACGCCCACGTTTCTGATTTTGGGCAACAGAACCGAATTTCGCGTCCCTTGGTTCAACGACGACTGGTCGAATCCATTGTCATCCCGCTGGCTCATCACGCGAACAGCAGTGACTTTCTGGAAATGCATTTTCCGTCGGCGGTACACGCGGCGAAATTGGACAACCTCGAACTGATTGGAGCAACTCTCGCAACTGCGTGGAAATCAAGGAGCATGGGTCTGTTGGTAAAAAACTGTCATCGTAACGCACATTCCGATCTATTGGCCGATGCAAAATCTGGCGAAAACACCGATCTTCTTGCGGTGGACAATCCTTGCAGGCTTAGCAGAGCCGAATACCGCGTTTGCGTTCTTCTCAGCTCGGGGCTGAATAACGAAGCCATTCTTGATGAATTGTCCATTGGTATTTCGACGCTGCGAACGCATCTCCGCAATATCTACGCGAAAACCGAAACGGCTTCGCAACCCGAGCTGTTGCAGCGGCTCATGCTGCATGCCGCACCAGGGAGAACTCTCCAATCTTGGGGAGAACGAAATGTCGCCTGATGTGTTGCTCCTTTTGCTTCTGGTTCCGTTGCTGGCCTACATGGCCGCAAGCGATGTCAAACACATGCGCATTCCGAATTGGCTGGTCCTGTGCATGGTTGCGGTCTTTGCAATCTTCGCGCCATTCATGCTGAACACGGATGAAATCATCTTGCGCGCCGGTATCGCTACGGCTGTGTTGGTGTTCGGCTTTGTTGCCTTCATCCTCGGGCTTGTCGGCGGAGGAGATGTCAAGGCGATTGCCGCATTGATGCTCTTTGTGCCCGCAAACTCAATCTCGATCGCACATTTCGCATTCACGTTGTCAACCACGATGTTGATCGGCATTGCGATCATCCTCATCGCGCGCCGCTGCGTCGATACCTCCAATTCCAACTATGTCAGCCTCACCGTTGGACGAGGGTACCCGATGGGGCTCTCCATTGCTTTGGCAGGCATCATTTTCCCTGCTGTTCTTTAGAACGGCTGCTATTGCGTGGCCCTCCATTCAAACGGAGTCTTTTCTTTCCCGATACGAGGCACAGGTAGACAACTCCAGACGGTTTTCATGCCCTGCAGGAAATGCGAAGGCGTGACAGCCACCAAGATGTTTGGCTTCACGGGTGTGTTTCCACTCCGGAAGATCCCTGCCTCCAAACAGTTTGCTCCAGGACCGCACGTCGGATCAAAAACACGATATTCGTGAATCGCACCGTGCCGATCCGTTGCGCGCACGCCGCGTTAACTCCAGCTGTTTCGCAAAAACCGCAAATCCATACCGACGCAATACCGACGTGAAACCGACGCTTTACCGAAGGCCCGATACCCAACAAAACAAGGTGTTAAGAAACGATTCGGCGCGCGAAGCCACCCCGCCCCGCGCGCCGCTGTTTTCAATCGTTAACGGATGCCCTAGCGCAGCCCCTCGTTGATCGACTTCAGCACCTTGGAGCCCGGACACAGCTCGTCCTTGCCCAGCTCGTTCAGGGGCCGGGTCGCGAGGTTCAGGTTCTGGTTCAGGTCCTGCGAATCCGGGTCCAGATACAACAGCCCGGTCAGGATCCTCCCATCCGCATGCGCCTGCTGCACCACGTCCATCGCCGCGCGCCGGTCATTGGCCTTATAGGTCGCATCCGCCTTTTTAAGATGGATCGCAGACCCGTCATGCAGCGTCACCGCCTGTGTTGTACCCTCGGCATATTGCGTCGTGATCTCCTCGCGCATCGGCACGAAATCCAGCGGCATCGCATCAAGATGTTCGCGCGTCTCGGCGTAGCTCTTGGTCGAGCCAACATGGTTGTTGAAGGTCACACAAGGGCTGACCACGTCGATAAAGGCAAAGCCCTTATGCGCCATCGCCGCGCGGATCAGCGGTTCCAGCTGCCCCTTGTCCCCCGAGAAAGAGCGCGCCACAAAGCTCGCCCCCTGCAACAGCGCCAGCGCGGCAAGGTCGATCCCGTCAAACGGGTTCACCGCACCGCCCTTGGCAACCGACCCGAGGTCCGCCGTCGCACTGTCCTGCCCCTTGGTCAGGCCGTAACAGCCGTTGTTGGCGACGATATAAGTCATGTTCACATTGCGGCGGATCAGGTGGATGAACTGCCCCATCCCGATCGAGGCCGTGTCCCCATCGCCCGACACCCCGATATAGGTCAGGTCCCGGTTGGCTAGGCTCGCCCCCGTCGCCACCGACGGCATCCGCCCATGTACCGAGTTGAAACCATGGGATTTTCCAAGGAAATAGGTCGGCATCTTCGACGAACAGCCAATGCCGGAAACCTTTGCAATCCGGTGCGGCGGGATCGCGCTCTGGAAACAGGCATTGCGAATGGCCGCCGAGATGCTGTCATGCCCGCAGCCTGCGCACAGCGTCGAAATGGCCCCGTCATAATCGGCCACGGTAAAGCCCAGCTTGTTGGTCGGCAGGCGGGGATGGCGAAATTTCGGTTTGATATAAGACATCAGGCAGTCTCCCGTTTCAGGGGCACAATCTCGGCGCTCTTGGTCTTGAGCGCCTGTCGAATCTGCTGGGCAATGGTGCGCGCCGTGATCGGCGTACCGGAATAGTTCAGCACCGAGGTCAGCCGATCAGGTGCAATCTCGCATTCGTTCATGATCAACTGGCGCATCTGCCCGTCCCGGTTCTGCTCGATCACGAAGACCATGTCGTGATCGTGGATGAACTGATCGACATCCTGATGGAAGGGGAAGGCGCGGATGCGCATGGTATCAATCGGATACCCCTCGGGCGCGAGCATCTCGACCGCCTCATAAGCCGGTGACGCCGAGGTGCCAAAGAACAGCGCCCCCAGCCTGAGATCGGTCTTGGGCTTTTTCACCTTGATCGGCGGGTGCGTCTTGGGCTTGGGCACATAGGACTTTGCCGTCTCGAACTTGCGCAGCAAACGGTCCACGTTCTGCACGTAATCCTCGCCGCTCTCCGAATAGACCGCCATCTCGTTCTTGGACGACCCGCGGGTAAAGAAGGCGCCTTTCTCGGGGTGCGTACCGGGCAGTGTGCGATAGCAGATACCGTCGCCGTCCACGTCAAGGTAACGGCCCCATTTCTCAACGCTATCAAGGCCTTCGGCGTCCAGAACCTTACCCCGGTCCATCTCGTAACTGTCGTCCCACTCCAACGGCGGCGACATCCAGTCGTTCATGCCAAGATCAAGGTCCGACATCATGATGACCGGCGTTTGCAGACGTTCAGACAGGTCAAACGCCTGCACCGTCATCTCGAAACATTCCTGCGGCGTCGCCGGGAACAGCAGCACCTGCTTGGTGTCACCGTGGCTTGCATAGGCACAGGCGAGCACATCCGATTGCTGGCTGCGCGTCGGCATCCCCGTCGAAGGACCAGAGCGCTGCACGTTGATCAGCACGGCGGGAATTTCCGCAAAATACGCGAGCCCGAGAAACTCGCTCATCAGCGACACGCCGGGGCCAGAAGTGGCCGTAAAGGACCGCGCCCCGTTCCAGCTTGCGCCGATCACCATGCCCATCGCTGCGAGCTCATCTTCGGCCTGCACAATGGCAAAGTTTTTCTTGCCGGTGCCAGCATCAATCCGCATCCGCTCGGCATATTTGGCAAAGGCATCCACAACACTTGTCGAAGGCGTGATCGGATACCACGCGGCCACCGTCGCCCCGCCATAGATCGCGCCCAGCGCGGCGGCGGTGTTGCCGTTCATCAGAATATGCGGCGTTTCAAGGATATGCGGCGCGACGTTGCCCCCCGATTCCAACCGGATCGGTAACGGGCAGGCATAGTTCTCCTTGGCATACTGATAGCCCATCTCCAACGCATGCACGTTCGACGAGATCAGCTTTTCCTTGCCCTTGAACTGATCGTTCAAGAGATCCTTCAGCACCCGGAAATCAATATCCAGAAGCGCCGCCAGCGCTCCGACATACACCACGTTTTTCAACAGCTGTTGCAGACGCGGAACCGGGAATTCCTTCATGCACATCTCGGTCAGCGGGATACCAATGATGGTGATGTCATCCCGTTTCAGATGGTTGGCCAGAGGCTTGGTGCTGTCATAGAGGAAATACCCGCCCGGCTCGACGCTGGCGATGTCCTTCTCCATGCTCTGCGGGTTCACGCAGACCATCATGTCCACGCCACCCCGACGCCCCAGATACCCTTTCTTGCTCACGCGCACTTCGTACCACGTGGGCAGGCCCTGAATGTTGGACGGAAAGATATTGCGCGGGCTGACCGGGATACCCATGCGGAAAATCGCCTTGGCAAACAGGTGGTTGGCGCTGGCCGAACCGGTGCCGTTCACATTGGCGAATTTGACGACAAAATCGTTGATGCCCTTGATCTGTTTCATTCTGCCGCCTCCACCAGAACCGGGGCCGCCTTGGCCATCGTGTAATAGAATTTCTGCATGTCCCAAGCCGCCGTGGGGCACCGCTCGGCGCACAGTCCGCAATGCAGACACACATCCTCGTCCTTGACCATGACCTTGCCCGTGGCCAACTCACCGGACACATAGAGATCCTGCTCGGCATTCTCTGCCGGAACCAGCAGACTCTGTCGCAACTCGGGCTCCTCGGCATTCTCGACAAAGCTGATACAGCTTGTCGGGCAGATGTCGGTGCAGGCATCACATTCGATACAGGCCGAATCCGTGAACACCGTCTGCGCGTCACAGTTCAGGCAACGCTCGGCCTGCACGAATGCGGTCTCGACATCAAAGCCCAGCTCCACCTCAAGCGTTTTGCTCTTGAGCGCCTCTTCCAAAGCGACCAGAGGCACCGCCTCGCGTTTGTCGATCACGGGGATACTGTCATAGCTCCACTCGTGAATGCCCATTTTCTGGCTGACCAGCGTCACATGCGGTGCGGGGCGGTTCACCTCGGGGTTCTGCCCGTTGCAATACATGTCGATCGACACCGCTGCCTTGTGGCCATGCGCCACCGCGGTAATGATATTGGCCGGGCCAAAGGCGGAATCTCCGCCAAAGAACACCCGCTTGTTGGTCGACTGGAACGTCTCGTCATCATTGATGATCGGCGTCCCCCAACTGGTGAACCGAACCCCTGTCGATTTCTCGATCCACGGGAAAGCGTTCTCCTGACCGATGGCGATCAGAACGTCGTCGCACTCGACATAAACCAAATCTTCACCGGTTGGGACGAGACTGCGTTTACCTTCTGCGTCGTATTGCGCTTCGACTTTTTCGAATTTCATGCCGACCAGCTTGCCGTCTTTGACCACAAATTCCTTCGGAACGTGGTTGTCGAGAATCGGAATACCTTCGTGAATGGCGTCTTCCTTCTCCCAAGGGCTCGCCTTCATGTCCTCGAAGGGGGAGCGCACGATCACCTTGACGTCCTCGCCGCCCAAGCGGCGCGAGGTGCGGCAGCAATCCATCGCGGTGTTGCCCCCGCCAAGCACGATCACGCGCTTGCCGATGCTCTTGGTGTGTTCGAACGCGACACTCGACAGCCAGTCGATGCCGATATGGATGTTCTTGTCGGCTTCCTTGCGCCCTGGCAGGTTGGGCAGATCGCGGCCTCGCGGTGCGCCGCAGCCGACAAAGATCGCATCGTAATCCTGATCCAGGATGCTCTGCAGGCTATCCACGTATTTGTTGAAATGGGTGTGTACGCCCATGTCGAGCACATAGCCCACTTCCTCGTCCAGCACCTCGTCGGGCAGACGGAAGGCGGGGATTTGGCTCCGCATGAAGCCGCCCGCCTTGGCATGTTCATCGTAGAGATGCAGCTCGTAGCCAAGCGGCGCGAGGTCCCGCGCCACGGTCAGAGAGGCCGGGCCGCCCCCAATCAGTGCGACTTTCTTGCCGTTCTTCGGCCCCGCACCGGGCAAAAGACCCTTCACGTCGTCCTTGAAGTCTGCGGCGACCCGTTTCAGACGGCATATCGCCACAGGTTCTTCCTCGACACGTCCGCGGCGGCAGGCCGGTTCGCAGGGTCGGTCGCAGGTTCGCCCAAGAACACCGGGGAAAACGTTGCTTTCCCAGTTGATCATATAGGCATCGGTATAGCGCTCCTGAGCGATCAGCCGGATGTACTCGGGCACCGGCGTATGCGCCGGGCAGGCAAACTGGCAATCTACAACTTTGTGGAAATACTCAGGGTCTTGGATATCAGTCGGCTTCAAGGGGTCCTCCATCGCTCGACCCAAAACACGGGTCTGGCAGGGCCGCCGCGCGGTACACGACGGTACACACAGAAAGCGCCGAGAATGCCGGGCTGTAAAGATCAGAATTTCAAATCTGTCGGTTTTTTATCCAACTGCGACACTTTATTGCGCCAACAGTGCCTTGTCGGAGGGAGCAAAGGTCCAGCACGCGCCCACCTGACAGGTCAGTCGAGATCCATCAACGCCTGATACGCAACCCGCAATCCCGCGATCGTGGCCTCCTCGTCCGACATCTTCTCAACCGGGGCACCCTGTCGTTTCAGAGCCGCTTCGTAGCCCAAAGCAAGCGGCGTATCACCGATCACCGCAACGTGCTGCCCCAGCCAATAAGGGCGACTCGCCCCAAGCTCTGCCCCGAGAAAATACCCCGCCAACTTCACGGACAAAGCAGCGTCTTCCCCCTGGCCCAAAACCTTTTGCGCCCGCAAACCATGCAACCGGCTCGCCAGCGCCTCGGGGCGCGAAAGCGTCGCCTCCATCGCATCGATGAACACGTCGCCACCCCACCCGTCAGACGGCAACGGGCCCAGCGCCTCGGTCTTGCAAAGCTGCTCACAAAGTTCCCCGGTCAGAAACGCCTGAAAGCTGACCACCTCATCCGCGCTGACATGCGCCCATGTTGTTGCGCGCCCTACACAACAGATCACCCCGTCCCACGACGGATTGCGTGCCAGAAACCCGGCCACGCGGGTCTCATCGCCTTGGGTCACGTCGACGGGTCGCGCCTGCCGAAGTCCCGGAACCGCGAACAACCGAATGCGCGGATCGGACACGGGCACCAGCACCGGTTTGAGCGTCGCGGGTTTCACAGGCACGGCGGCAAAGGGCACCATTTGCGCCGCGCTCTGCACACGGGACAATCCGCTGACCAGAACACAGTTTGGCCCGCTCTCAAACCACCCGCCGATCAGTTCAAGCAACAAGCCTTCGAATGTCTCATCCGTATAACCATCCGGCGCCGCAACCTGCCGCACCGCGCCCGGAACGCGGTCGCCAGTGATCTGCCACGCCCGCATGACCGACGCCCCGATATCAACAGCGATCCAGCTTTCCTTGGCAGTCATGTCACGGCTCCCGGTTTCCCCTACGACGTGGCCGATTATCGCGCCGCTTTCTGACGCGCAACCGTCTCGGCAATGAGCGCCTTGTAGAGCGCGCGAATGCGTTTGGTCACCGGCCCCGCCCCGGCCTCGGTCCCGATCTTGCGCCCGTCAATCTCGGCCACCGGTGTCTGCGCGCCAAAGGTCCCCGTCAAAAAGGCTTCATCGGCGCTGTAGGCTTCATAAAGGGAAAAATTCTTTTCCCGCACAGGCATGGCATTCTCGTGGCACAGGTCGATCACCTTCTGGCGCGTCACGCCGTTCATGCAATAATCCCCGGTCGACGTCCAAACCTCACCACGCCGCACGATGAAAAAATTGCACGCGTTGGTCGTGTTCACGAACCCATGCGGATCCAGCATCAGCGCTTCATCCGCTCCCGCCTGCTCAGCCTGCAAACAGGCGATCACACAGTTCAGCTTGGAATGGCTGTTGAACTTGGCGTCCTGACTATGCGGCAAGCCCCGCACCTGCGGCACCGACGCCAGCCGGATGCCCGCTTTCTGCAGGCTTTCGGCCGGTTTGGAATGCTCGACAATCGCAACAATCGTCGGCCCAAAGCGCGACAGCCCCGGATGCTGGAATGGCTTCGCCTTGCGCCCCCGCGTGATCATCAACCGGCAATGCCCATCGTCAGTCATGCCATTGGCCGCTGCAGTGCGATCCAGAATGTCTCGGATATCCTCAGGGCCGAGACCGATATCCAGCGAGACCGCCTTGAGCGAGCTGAACAGGCGGTCCATGTGCTCTTCAAAAAAGGCCCACTCGCCATCATAGAGCCGCATCCCCTCCCACATACCATCCCCCAGCATGAAGCCGCTGTCATAGACCGACACGACGGCCTCGTGCTTGGGAACGATCTCGCCGTTCACATAGATCTTGATATGCTCGTTGCGATCATCCGCCTGGGCGTCATGTGTGGAATGGCTGGGGGTGTTCATCAAAGGCTCCATCCTGCCGTCTGGGTTAGGCTGTTGTGCTGCACCCTAGGCAATCCCTGATCGTCTTCCAATGCCTTTTGCGCACAGCATGAAACCGCGGGTTCAGTCGACCTCGATCCAATCCTCTCCCTGACGAATGCGATGCCGGATCGTGTTCGACTGGCCCAATGTTTGCTCGATGAAACAGCCCTTCTTGGCCGCGTCGATCAACGCGTGTTGATCGGCCATCGGCGCGTCACTATCCAGCGCGATGTCGATCTCGAACGACTTGGGCGCCGTTTCATACACCCGGTCCTTGGCCGCCCAATCCCATTGCACGCGCACATCTACCGAGAGATCATTGAGTGGCACGCGAAGGCGTTTCGCAAAGGCGCGGATCTGGGTCATGATGCACCCCGTCAACCCGCCCACAAACAGCGCGAGCGGCGGCGGGGCCGAACTGTCTCCGCCATGAAACGGGCCCTCATCGGTGGCAAGTTCAAAACGTTCCTCAAAGGGTTTCACCATGCACACAACCAGTTCGTTGCGCATCTTGCCAACCGCCTGACCGTGACAATCAAACTGCACCACCGCCCTTTGCGGCATGGTCTCGGGTGTCACCGCATCGCTCATTTGCCTTGCCTCACGATCCGGTTGGCCAGGGTTCCGATCTTTTCAATCTCAAGTTCAAAAAGATCACCGGGTTGAAGTTTCTTGCCGATCTCCAGACCACAGCCCGTTCCAACGGTTCCCGACCCGATCAACTCGCCCGGATACAACGTCTCAGAAGCCGAGATATGGGCGAGAATCGCGCCAAAATCATGGTGCATCTGCGAGGAGTTCCCGCCACCCCAGCGTTCGCCATTTACCCGCGCTTCCATGTTAAGCGACACCGGATGCGCAACCTCGTCTGCGGTCAGGATAAAGGGCCCAAGGATGTTGCCGGTGTCGAAATCCTTGCCCTTGGCCGGCCCCAACTGCCCGGGCATCTCGACCATCTGCGCATCCCGTGCCGAGACATCGTTGAGGATGGAATAGCCAAAGATGTGATCCTCGGCGTCTTCCGATTTGATATCGCGTCCTTTCTTGCCAACCACGATGGCCAGCTCCAGTTCGATATCAAGGAACTCGGCATAAGCGGGCCATTCAACCTCTGCGCCATGCCCGACAAAGGACATCCTGTTGCCCTTGTAATAGATCGGCTGCTTGTACCAGACGGGGGGAATGTCAAAGGGGCGTCCCGTCATCTTGGTCGCGGCTGCAAAGCTGTTGATCAGATGCTGTTCAAAGACCAGACAATCGCGGTATTGCACCGGCATGATCGGCGGCAGGAACCGAACATCCGTTTGCGCGATCACTTCGCCTCGTGCCGCCAATGCATCGGCGGCTTGATCCAGCCCGGTCTGCCCCGCCTCGATCAGCGCCAGCATGTCGGAATACATACCCAGCACCACCAGCCCGTCATCACTTGCGGCAACAAGTTTCTTGGCCCCCAAATGCTCTACAGTTCCCAATCGCATATTGCTTACTCCTCGAAAATCGCAACCGCACGGGTAAAGCCCGCGCTCGCGCCCTTGATCTTGTATGGGAAACAGGAAATCTCGAACCCGGACGCCGGGAGCGTTTCCAGCGCGGTGAGTTTCTCCATATGGCAATAGCCGATCTCCATCGACGCACGATGGCCTTCCCAGATGATCTTGGCGTCACCCGTCTTGGCATATTCCTGAGCGGTGAGGGCAAAGGGCGCGTCCCAGCTCCAGGCATCCGTCCCAGTCACACGCACGCCACGCTCCAAGAGGTACATCGTCGCCTCCCGCCCCATGCCGCAGCCCTTCATCAGGTAATCCGGCTTGCCGTAATGCGCCCCTGCCGAGGTGTTGACCACAACGATGTCCAGCGGGCGCAACTCGTGACCAATCCGCTTAAGTTCCGCTTCCACATCCGCTGCCGTCACGACGTAACCGTCATCAAAGTCGCGAAAATCAAGCTTAACGCCGGGATTTAAACACCACTCCAACGGCACCTCGTCGATGGTGATCGCTCGCTCGCCGTTGTTCATGGTGGAATGGTGATGATAGGGCGCGTCCAGATGGGTGCCGTTATGCGTTGCAATCTGCAGCATCTCGACCGCCCACCCCTCACCACCCGGAAGGTCTTCTTTCTTCAACCCCGGAAAGAACGACATCACCTGTTCGGCGGTTTGTTCATGGGACATGTACGTGATCTCGGGCAGCATGATCGGTGGATCACTGACTATGCCAGCTTCGAGCGGCACAGACAGGTCTACGTATCGGCGGGGCATGACGGCTCCTTTCCTAGATGAGCGCAGTGGCGAGTTGTGGAAAAACAAGAACCAGTCCCAGAAGGACCAGCATCAGAAGGGCAAAGGGTGCCGCGCCTCGGAAAATGTCGCCCAACGTGATCTCGGGATCGTCCAAGGCGGACTTGATAACAAAGACCGAGATACCGAATGGCGGTGTCAGCAACCCGATTTCGACCGCGATGATGGTGATGATCCCGAACCAGATCAGATCAACTTGCATCGTAGCTAGGACCGGCAGCATGAGCGGCACGAGAATGAGCATGATGGAAGAACTGTCCAGGACCGTTCCCATGACGATTACCAGCCCCACATAGGCAAGGATTATCCCCCAGAAACCGATATCTGCAGACGCGACAAAACTTCCAAATTCTGCGGGGACACCGGAAAGCGCCAACATGCGCGAATACATCTGGGCGGCAATGATCAGGAAACAGATGGACGCGGTGACAAGCCCTGTGTCGTTCAAAACCTGCCAGAAATCGCGCCAACTCAGCGAACGCCGCGCCAATCCAATGACGATCGCCCCAAAGCAGCCGACGGCCCCCGCTTCGATCGGCGTAAAAAACCCGGCGTATAGCCCGCCGAGCACAAGCCCGATCAAAAGCGCCAATGGCAAACCCTTGACCAACAGCTCCCTCCGGCTGAGCACGGGCATGTCATCTGCATCCCGCATCGATCCAAGTCCAGACGGGTTCAGATGAGCTGTCAGCCAGATACCTCCGCCAAAAAGCAGCGCCAGCACCACGCCCGGAAGAACGCCCGCAATGAACAGATCTCCGACTGACTGCTCCGTCAGCAACCCGTACAGGATCAACAGCAGGGATGGCGGGATCAGCATTCCCAGCACGGACGACCCTGCTACCACTCCGACCGAAAACCGCGCCGAATAGCCATGCCGCATCATCTCTGGCACTGCGATCCGCGTGAACACGGCAGCGGACGCAATCGAAATTCCTGTAATCGCGGCAAAAATGGCATTCGCGCCAACAGTCCCGATTCCAAGCCCCCCCTTGAGGCGGCGAAACAGGTGATTGGCCACATCGAACGCGTCGCGCCCCATTCCCGACACCGAGACAATATAGCCCATCAACACGAACAGGGGCACGACCCCGAAAAAGTAGCTGGAAATGGTCTTGCTAGCCGCCAGGGCGAGAAGCTTACCCGCAAGTATAGGCGATCCCTTGATCAACCAGACGCCACCAAAAGACGACAGCATGAGCGCGAAAGGCACCCAGAGCCCCAAGTAAACCAGCACAACCATCACGCCAAAGGACGCCATTCCGATTTCGAACGGGCTCATGCATCAGTCTCCTGATAGCCGAACAGCCTGAACAGGGCCGTCGCGGCGAACATGATCAGTTGGATGATCAGGGCGATACACCCAATCAGGATGATGAGCTTCACAGGCCAGACCGGGGCAGTAAAATCACCCACCGTGCCTTCGAAGGTTCCCCGCTTCCAGCTTTTCACGAACAGAGGCCAAGAGGCGGCATAGAGTTGCCAGACCAAGGCGACAGAAGCGATGGCGAATAAAAAATCGACTCCGTGTCGAAGCTTGGAAGCCCGCTTGTCCAGAAAGCCAAGCAAAGCTTCGGTTCGGGTCAAACGCCCCTTGCGAAAGGCCTGGGCGATTTGCAGGAAGACGATGGCAACAATGGACATCGACACCATTTCCGGAACGCCGGATATCGGCGCGTCCAGGAAGTTACGCCCAAAAACATCCAGATTGACCAGCAACATGATACCCACGATGAGTACCGTGCCGGTCACGTTCAGAGCCGCTGTTGTGCCGTCTACCGTCCATTGAAGCAGACGAAACCAATGCGGGCCAATTGATGCCTCCTCGGCTTCCACCTTGTTCTGGGTCATCGAATGCCCGCTCTTTCTCTGGATGGCTTGGAACCAAGCGCCCACACTTGGGCGCTTGGTCAATGTCAAACGGGCAGGTTATTCCTGATCCCAATTGCGTACAGGCTGCGCGCCAGCGGCCCGCATCGTGTCCATGTAGTCTTTGAGAACGGCGGAACCGTTAACCCCGGCGTCGTCAAGTTTTTCGGCCCAAACCTTGGCGACATTGTCCATACCCGCAGCCCACTGAGCGCGGAAACCCTCGTCAACTTCGGTCACGGTTGCCCCCTGCGACGTCATGATCTCCAGAAACTTGGAAACCGATGCGTCCAGATCGGCATGATAGGCGATACGGTCGGCCTCGGCTGCGTCGCGCAGAGCCTGTTGCACGGCCGGATCAAGACCATCGAACCAATCCTTGTTCGCGGCAAACCCGCCCGCATATTGCGCGCCAAAACCGACCTTGGTGATATAGGGCGCGACCTCGTGCAGCTTGCCCGGCAACGCCGCCGACGCGAACACAATCACACCGTCATACACACCTGTCTTTATCTCGTTGTAATAGGTGGTCAGATTGCCAGACACGCCCACCGCGCCGGTCCCCTTCAACCAGTTCACCGCCGGTCCGGGCGCGCCGATCTTGCGGCCTTCGAGATCCGCTATGCTTTTGACGGGGAAGTTGGTCATCAAAAGGTAGTCATCAATCCCGATGGCCCCCCCGAGATACTCGAGACCGTTCGCTTCCCAAGCGGCCTTCATGTCGGCGTTGCTGCTTTGCAGCTTGTCCATCCATTCGCTGACCAGCGTACTGTCCGAAACAACAAATGGGGTGAAATAGGTCACGTTCTGCGGGGCCAGCTTTGCGGGATCAAACAACGACGACACCAGCCCAATTTCCGCCAGCCCCTCTTCCACCGCCTCAAGTTCTTCGCCGACCTTTGCGAGCGACCCGCCATATTGTTCGGACCATTCGATGGTTGTCCCGCTGCCTTCCAACGCCTTGTTCACCGCCGGTATGAACGTCTGGCTTGCATGCTTGACCCAGCGAAAGACGGGCGGATGCCCGGCAACGATGGTCACGTTCATCGTTTCGGCCAGCGCCACACCTGCTCCACTCACCCCAGCAACCGCCAGAGTTGCGGCCACAACGCCACTTCTCAGAAACTGTTTCACTTTCTTCTCCTCCCAGTTTTAACTCTGCCGGTCTCCTCAAACCAGCGCGCGGATGCCTCCGCATACAAATGGCACGATTCTGGACATCATGGCGTCAGCATCGCGATCATCACACGCCCCCTCTGACAGACGCCCAGGCCGGCCTGTTTTGGCCATCATCGTCACTCCCACGCCAATCGCGAACAAATATGCCCAGACGGCATCGGGACGGCTCAATCCGGGAACGACGCGTTGCAGGGCGTCAATGTATTTGATCGCGATCGGATCATAGTATTTCTCAGCCAATGCCTGATCGCGCGCATCCGCCGAGTTGGCCACAGACGCAAGAATGCGCGCGTACGCACCCATATCCGCTTCATCTTCGCGACCGACTTCAATTGTCGGGCGAAACAAGGAATCCACGACGGTTTCGAGCGTCGGGTCTTGCGGCTGGTCAAAAAGTGCCGCGAGCAGAGCAGCACGCGTACCGTTAATGAATTCGGCGCGCCGCGCGACCATCGCCTCAAATAACCGCGACTTGTTCTTAAAATGATAGTGAATAAGCGCTTGGGCCACATTTGCCCGTTGCGCAATCACGCGCAATGAGGCGCCATCGTAGCCACTTTCGGCAAATTCGACTTCGGCCGCATCCAGAATCGCATCGAACCTGTTTTCCCCGCCTTTTTGAATTTTTGCCGCAGCTGGCATCAAGGTTGACCTCCATCAATCCCCTAACTGATCGCCCAGTCAGTTTTTTCGCTAGAAAGCTCTTGAGTCAATGTTTTTGTTAAAAGCGGGTTGCATACCTTTTGAGAAAGCGCCCTCAGAAACTTCTCAGAAGCTGGGACGCAGCAAAAGCCGTGTTGTAGAATCCAGTTTTTGCTTTCCGGAATCTCACAGGTGTGGGCGTTGTCACCGGTATGGGGAAGGGCCGCTCTTTCTTTCCTGCAAACAGGTCGGCCAGCGCTTTGCCAAACATGGTGCCCGTGGTAATGCCGCGACCGTTGTAACCACAGGGCGCAAACAGCCCGTCAGCCAGTTTGAATATGCGGAACACGTGGTCCGGAGTCATCGCGATCTGGCCGTGCCAAACGTTGTCAAACTTCACACGGCCCAATTCCGGATAGAGACGTCTCAGCGTTGCGGTGGCCCACCGCTGTGACAAGCCCGACCTACCGCCCAATGCAGCCCCCATTGATCCTATGACAAGGCGCCCCGCCGCATCGCGCCGCAACGAAAACATGACCGGTGCCGTGTCCCAAAGCCCCTGCCCTTCAGGCAGGATATGCGCTGCGCGCGCGCCCAAGGGTTCGGTTGCCAGCTGAAAGAAGTGAATCATCGTGTAGGTCTGACGCAATCCGGGCCAAAGGTCGTCCGAATAGGCGTTCGTTCCCAGCACCACATATCGGGCGGAAACCGAACCACGGTCGGTGATGACCCGCCACCTCTCACCAGCTCGTTCAAGGCAAAGCGCCCTTGTTCCGGTTGAGATGGTTGCGCCAGCACCCAACGCCGCGCGGGCCAATCCGCGCACGTACCCCATCGGGTTCAACGTGCCCGCACGGCGATCCAATAAACTGCCGTGAAACCGATCCGACCCAGTTTTGCGGGCGGTTTCTTCGGCATCCAGCAGATCAACAGACACTCCTATCTGTCTCCATCCTTCTGCCCGGCGTTCCAATCCCCGGTACCCGCCCGGAGAATGTGCCGCATGAATAGTACCATTTCGGACCGGTTCGCATCGTATCTGGTGTTTTTCGATCAACTCGAACACATAGTTCGGCATGATGCCCATCGTCTCGACTAGGCCACGCGCCGTTTTGTTATCCAGATGTTTGGCGATATCCTGAGGCGGCAACCAAAGGCCAGCATTGACCAGACCGACGTTCCGACCCGATCCGCCATGCCCGATCTGATTTGCTTCAAGTACATGGCAGGCCAGCCCTTCCTCGGCGCAATGCAGTGCAGTCGACAGGCCAGTATAGCCCCCCCCAACGATCGCAACATCACAGGAGGCATCACCGTCCAGAGCTTCGGTGCGTGCAGGTTCGCGGGCCGTCAGGTCCCAAACAGAGATCGGCTCATTCATAGCCCGGAATCCAATATTTTGAGATGCGGAGGTACCACGCCCGGACCGGGCGGGGCGTGGATAACTTGCGGCACACATTCCGGTGTGTCAACAAGACGGCAGGCTAACGACATGCGCGACAATGGAGGGATCAGTCATGAACCGCCTCAAGACATCTTCCGCCGAGATGGTCCAAAAAGCACGCGACCGGATCGAAGAAATCGAAACTTCGGACCTGATCAGGATGGCAAACGATCCGAACGTTGTCATCGTTGACCTGCGAGATGTCCGAGAGCGTCAGAAACTAGGCTATATCCCCGGCAGTTTTCATTGCCCCCGAGGTATGCTCGAATTCTGGGTCGACCCTGAAAGCCCATATTTCAAAGAGATTTTCGCTGAGCCAAAGAAGTTCGTCTTTCACTGCGCAAGTGGCTGGCGTTCAGCGTTATCGGTCGCCTTGCTCAACGACATGGGGTTCGAAGCAGCCCACCTGAAAGAAGGGTTCTCGACCTGGGAAAAGCATGGCGGCCCGGTCGCATTCCCATCCTCCCCGGCGTGATGGGAGCCGTGATCGCGCGGCGGGAAGCCCACCCTTGAACGCGAACACGAAATTCGAGAACCTCATACTCCGAATAGCGTCAGTTCAGACCATCAAGACGGCCTGAAACTGATGCAAGCTTGATGGTGGCGCATCAGCGCGCCACCAAACCCTCGGCCTCGGCGAATGCCAGAGTGTCTTCGAGCGTTTTCCCGAACCGGGCGACCATCTCGCACACCTGTTCTTCGGTGATGATCAAAGGCGGGCAAAAGGCGATCGCGTCCTTGATGTTGCGGATAATCAAACCATGATCATGCGCGCGTTCGAAAAAGAACGCGCCGACTTTGCCTTCCGGATCAAACCGGGTGCGACTGGACTTGTCTGCGACCAGTTGAACAGCAGCAATCAGACCGACGCCGCGTATTTCACCTACAAGCGGGTGATCGGCAAAACGCGCCAGTTCAGACTGCAGAACCTTTCCCATTGCAGCGGCGTTGCCGACAAGATCCTGTTCTTCGATGATGGCGATGTTCTCCAACCCGACGGCTGTCGCAACGGGGTGCCCGGTACCGGTAAACCCGTGACCAAGCGTGCCAAGCCTTTCCGAGTGATCCGCAATCGCCTGGTAGATGGCATCCGTCATCATGATCGCGGCCAATGGCTGGTAGGACGATGTAATCTGCTTGGACAACACCATGATATCAGGAGTGATGCCGAACGTGTCGGAAGCGAACATCTTGCCCGTCCGACCAAAGCCAGTGATGACTTCATCCGCAATCAGTAGAACATCGTACTTATGGCAGACGGCCTGCACTTTTTGCCAATACCCCGCAGGCGGCACCAGAACACCACCCGCGCCAATCAGAGGTTCGCCGATGAAGGCCGCAACCGTTTCGGGACCTTCTTCCAGGATCGTCGCTTCGATTTCATCAGCCAGACGCTGGGCAAATGCCTCCTCGCTCTCGCCTTCCTCGGCAAAGAAATATGCGTGCGGCGTGGTCACATGACGCACCGGGATCGCGGGCAGGTCAAAGCTTGCGTGGTTCCACGGCAAACCTGTCAATGATCCCGAGGCCACGGTGATTCCGTGATATCCACCGGTTCTGGCGATGAACTTCTTCTTTTCCGGGCGGCCCAATGCGTTGTTGAGGAACCAGATCAGCTTGATCACAGTGTCGTTCGCCTCGGAGCCCGAGTTGGTGAAGAACACTTTGGTCAGATGCTCGGGGGTGAGTTCGACCAACTTGTCAGCAAGACGCGCTGCCGGGCCGTGCGTTTTCTGAGCGAACACGTGGTAGTAGGGCAGTTTGGCCATCTGCTCCGCAGCCGCATCCACAAGGCGTTTCTGATTGAAACCGACCGCGACCGACCAAAGGCCAGCGAGACCTTCGATGTACTCGTTTCCTTGTTCGTCGCGCACAAAAATACCATCCCCTTCCGCCATCACACGGGGCCCCACGGCCTCGAGCTTACGGGCGTTGGTGTAGGGATGCAGATGCGCGGCCTTGTCCAATTCCGCGGTCGAGTTTTGGCGTGTCATCAGCGTGTCTCCTGTTTCGGCGCTTTCTCTCTACCATGGCGCTAGCATTTCAGTCCCGCCCGTTCAATCTGTGCGCAGTAGCGGCTGACCTTAGGTCATCCGCGCATCCGTTTTGCAGGCCGCCCATCCCCCTGCGCTTTCAGGCAGGTCGAAACGTGTTCGGCGATACTCTAGCTGAGGGCCTTCAAACGATTTTGAGCAACAACTCGCGTGTGTTCTCTGCCGTCATCTCAATCGGGTTGCCACCAGTGCTCGGGTCAATCAACGCACCTTGCACGATCCGGTCGATATCAGGGTTTTCGATACCCAAACCGGCAAGTGATTTGGGAATGCCTAGTGAATCGTTCAGTTCATCGACATAAGCACAGAACCCTTCAAAGCCCCCCACAATCCCCAAATAGTTTGCCGCCTGAGAAAAAACGCCTTCGATGGCAGGTCGGTTGAATTGAAGAACGGCTGGCATACAGACCGCATTCGTCGTGCCATGATGTGTGTGATAGATCGCCCCGATCGGATGGGACAACGCATGAATGGCTCCCAGCCCTTTCTGGAATGCCGTGGCCCCCATGGCGGCGGCCGACATCATATGCGACCGAGCCTCGATATCCGCCCCGTCCGCATAGGCGCGCGGCAGGTATTCCTTGACAAGCCGCATACCTTCCAGGGCCATCCCCTGTGACATTGGATGATAATGCGGCGAACTGAATGCCTCGACACAATGTGCAAAAGCATCAAGCCCGGTTCCCGCCGTTATGAACGGGGGCATTCCCACGGTGAGCTCCGGATCACAAATCACAACGGTCGGCAAGAACTTCGGATGGAAGATAATCTTCTTTTCCTCGGTTTCGGAATTGGTGATCACCGAGGCCCGACCGACTTCTGAACCGGTGCCTGCCGTGGTCGGCACAGCCACGATTGGGGCAATAGCGTCCGCATCTGCGCGCGTCCACCAATCCCCGATATCCTCGAAGTCCCAGAGGGGGCGGGTCTGACCTGCCCAGAAAGCCACCAGCTTTCCAAGGTCCAGCCCCGAGCCGCCGCCGAAAGCTACAACGCCGTCGTGACCGCCGTCCTTGAACGCCTTTACCCCTGCCTCGGCGTTCTTTTCGTTCGGGTTAGGATCGACATCGGCAAAGATCACCCGTCCCAACCCGGCTTCTTCAAGCAAATCCAGCGTGCGTTGCGTGATGTCCATGTTCGCCAGTCCGCGATCCGTGATCAGCAGCGGCTTTTTTATCCCGGCCGCCGTGCAGGCATCAGCGATTTCCGAAATGCGGCCCGCGCCGAAACGCACCGATGTCGGATAGGACCAGTTTGCAGTAAGTGACATGTTCTTCAGGCCTTTTTCAGGTGGTATGATTTGGGTCGGGTCAGATTGTGATAGCCGATGACGGACAGGCCACCGCCGCGCCCAGTGTCTTTGCAGCCAGTCCAGCACAGGCCCGGATCAAGATAGTCTGCCCGGTTAAGGAAGACCGTTCCAGTTTCTATCTGGTCGCCAATTGCTTCCGCCCGCCCGGGGTCCTTGGTCCACAGTGAGGCAGTCAGGCCAAAATCGCTGTCATTCATCAAGGTAATCGCTTCGGCATCATCGCGTACCGGCATGATACCGACTACCGGACCAAAGCTCTCTTCTCGCATGACCCGCATGTCGTGGGTTACGTTGGTCAGGATTTGCGGCATCAGGTACGCGCCGCCGTCCTGCGGAAACAGTGCCTGATCGATATGCGCTTTTGCGCCTGCTGCCACCGCATCGGCCACCTGCCCGCGTACTTCGTCGGCAAAGCGTACATGCGCCATCGGGCCAAGCGTCGTCACGGGATCGAGCGGGTTACCGAGCTTGTAGGCGCTCACTATCGCCACGGCCTTTTCCACGAACCGATCGAACAGGGATTCTGCGACGTAAATCCGTTCTATCCCGCAGCAACACTGCCCAGAGTTAAACATGGCGCCATCAATAAGCGTGTCCACAGCAGCGTCCAGATCCGCGTCATCCATGACATAGCCGGGGTCCTTGCCCCCAAGTTCCAGCCCCAGGCCAGTAAATGTCCCGCTGGCAGCAGCTTCCATGGCTTTGCCCCCGTTCACCGACCCGGTGAAGTTCACATAGCCGAAGGAACGTTCCGCGATCAGCTCGGATGTCGTGGTGTGATCCAGGAAGACGTTCTGGAACACGTCTTCTGGGATGCCGGCCGCGTGGAACGCAGCTGCCATGCGCTCACCTACTAAAGGCGTTTGCGACGCATGTTTGAGCATAACAGTGTTGCCAGCGATAAGTGCAGGCGCAACGGTGTTGATGGCCGTCATGTAGGGATAGTTCCACGGCGCCACCACAAAAACCACACCGTGCGGGACACGCTTGATGACCCGCCGGAAGGCGCCGCTGTCCTCAACCTCTATTGGGGCCAACGCGCTTTCGGCGATCTCTGCCATGTAGCTTGCGCGTTCATTAAACCCACCGAATTCGCCGCCATAGCGAACGGGGCGACCCATCTGCCAGGCGATTTCCGGCACGATTTCGTCGTTCATTTCGCCTACACGTGCCACCCCGGCCTGCACAAGCGCTACCCTCTCGGACAGTGGACGAGCCGCCCAACCTACCTGTGCAGCTGTGGCGCGCGCCACAGCCGCGCGCGCTTCCTGAGCGCTCAGTGTCTCACGTTCAGCGTATACCGATCCATCAATCGGCGAGATACATCTGATGGTCATTTGTCAGGCCCTTTCAAAGCCACGCGCGACTTCCCAATCCGTCACGATACGATCAAACTCTTCCTGCTCCCATTCCGCTGCGCGGGTATAGTGATCAACCACGTCATCGCCCATCGCCTCGCGAAGGAAAGCCGAATTGCGCAGCGTCTCGGTGGCATGGCGCAGGGTCTGGGGAATGTCCTGCGCCTTGGCGTCCTCATACACGTCCCCAACCGTCGCGGGTGTCAGCTCCATCTTGTCTTCAATCCCCTTGATCCCCGCGGCAAGCATAGCAGCCTGCGCAAGATAGGGGTTGAGATCAGACCCTCCGATCCGGCATTCCACGCGCACGCCCTTGGTGCCATCGCCGCACAAACGGAACCCGGCAGTGCGGTTATCCACGGACCAAACCGTTTTGGTTGGGGCAAACGTGCCTTTGGCGAAGCGTTTGTAGCTGTTGACATAGGGCGCGAGAAAATAGGTGTAGTCCGGCGCATAGGCAATCAAACCGGCCATGTAATGGCGCATCAGGTCCGACTGTCCAAGCCTGTCCGAGGGATCAAAGAATGCAGGATTGCCGTCTTTCCACAGGGATTGATGCACATGCGATGATGATCCGACGCGATCATGATGCCACTTGGGCAGGAAGGTTGCGGCATGCCCGTTCTGCCACGCAATTTCCTTGATCGCGTGTTTTGCGATGGTGTGGTGGTCGGCGCAGTTCAACGCATGGTCATAACGGATGTTGAGTTCTTCCTGACCGGCTTCCGCCTCGCCCTTGGTGTTCTCGATGGGCAAACCCGCGTCAAATAGGTGATTGCGGATGGGCCGCATCACGCTTTCTTCCTTGGTGGTCTGCAGGATGTGGTAGTCCTCATTGTACCCGCTAATCGGCTCAAGGTTGCGGAAACCTTCCTTACGGATTTCGTCAAAGCTTTTCTCGAACAGGAAGAACTCCAGTTCCGTAGCCATCTTCGCCTCGAACCCAAGAGCCTCTAAGCGTGCAATCTGTTTTTTCAGTATTGAGCGCGGGGAGTGCGGCACCGGTTCATGCGTATGGTGATCCAGCACATCGCTAAGCACCATGGCGGTGCCCTCAAGCCAGGGGACAAGCCGGATTGTCTCGAGGTCCGGCTTCATTACGTAGTCGCCATAGCCCGAACGCCACGAGGTCGAAGCATAGCCCTCGGGCGTCGCCATCTCGAGATCAGTTGCCAGCAGGTAATTGCAGCAATGCGTTTCATTGTATGAGGTTTCCACGAAATTGTTCGCGTGAAACCGTTTGCCCATCAGGCGGCCTTGCATGTCCACAAGGCAGACCAATACTGTATCTATGGTGCCGTCTGCGACACGGGATTTCAGGGCATCGAAACTCAGCGTTCCAGGCATGGCTTGTCCACTTGCATGTTATAGGTTTGGAGGGGGGCAGCCAACAGGCCGCCCCGCTTCATTGTCAGCCGTAGCGATAAGGCCGACCAGCCTTGAGCATATCGGCATTGTATTTCTTGATGATATCCACCACGCGACGCTTGGTGTCGGATTCGGCAGCAATCTCTTCCCAGAATTCGAATGCGGCGGCTTCGACCGTTGCCCATTCCTCATCCGGAATCGAAGTCAGTTCCATCTTAGGACCATTGACGCGAAGATTGGCCTCGCCACCCCAATACCACCACTGACGATAGTAGTGCGACTGATCACAGCAAACGCGGAACAGCGTTTGCAGGTCTTCCGGCAACTCGTTCCAACGCTCCATATTGGCAAAGAACGATCCGGCCCAGGCACCCGAAATGTTGTTGGTCAGGAAGTAGTTGGTCACATCCGCCCAACCCACGGTATAGTCTTCGGTAATGCCCGACCATGCAATTCCGTCAAGCTCGCCCGTCTGCATGGCAACCTCAATATCTTCCCATGGCAGGTTGACCGGGATCACGCCAAACTGACTCAGGAAGCGGCCAGCCGTCGGGAAGGTAAAGACACGTTTGCCCTTCAGGTCGGCAAGGCTGCGGATCGGATCCTTGGTAGCAAAGTGACAGGGATCCCATGCACCGGCGCTGATGTGTTTAACGCCGACTTTGGAATATTCCTCGTCCCAGATTTCGTTCAATCCGTACTGGTTGAACAGCACCGGCACATCCAACGAATAGCGAGACGCAAACGGGAAATAGCCGCCAAAGACAGTCACCTCGGTGGGCGAAGCCATCGAGTCGTCATCCGACTGAACGGCGTCGATCGTGCCGCGCTGCATCGCCTGAAACAACTCGCCCGTGGGCACCAGCTGGTCAGCAAAGAAAAGCTCGATCTGCATCCGATCTCCGGCGATTTTGTTGAACATTTCAACAGCAGGCACGATCACATGCTCGGCCAGGGCAGCGCCGGCATAGGTCTGCATCCGCCACTTGATCGTGTTCTGCGCCAATGCGGGCGTCGCAAGAGCCGCCGCCGGCACAACGGCGGCGCCCTGGATAAACTTACGTCTTGTCGTCATGACTTCTCTCCTTTGTTGGTAAATCGGCCACATTGTCTGCGGCTCTTTATGGTTTGTTGTAAACGTAATCCGGTAACCAGGTCGCGATACCCGGAAAGACCATCACCAGAATGAGCGCCAGCACCATGACCATCACAAAGGGTGTGATTGAAGCGTAGATGTCACGCAGGCTGATCTCGGGCGGCGCCATCGCGCGCATCAGGAAAAGGTTGTAACCAAATGGCGGGGTCATATAGGCGATCTGGGTCGTGATCGTGTAGAGGATACCATACCAGATCAGGTCAAAACCAAGCTCCCCGACCAACGGCACATAAAGCGGTGCAACGATCACCAACATTGCCGTATCGTCAAGAAAAGTTCCCATGAGGATAAAACTCAGCTGCATGAGGATCAGGATCATCCATGGGCTGAGGTTAAGACGGTCGGTGAACAGGCTTTCAATCGCCTTGACAGCGCCCAACCCATCAAACACCGCGCCAAAAGCCAGCGCCGCGAGGATGATCCACATGAACATGCAGGTTATCCCGAGGGTATTGCGCACCGAGTTCTCGAACACTTCTCGCGTCATGCGGCCCTTGAACACTGCAGCCATGAAGGCCGCCAGCGCCCCTATCGCCGAGCTTTCCACGAGCGAGGTCCAGCCATTCACGAAAGGGATCATCATCGTCGCGAAAATGATGATAGGAAGCAGACCGGCCCGCAGCAGCCGCAGCTTTTCTGCACGGGGCATGTCGCGTTCATCCACCTTGAGAACCGGGCCGAGTTCGGGAGTAATGCGACAGCGCACGACAATGTAGATGATGAAAAGCGACGCCATCATCAGGCCGGGCAACACACCGGCGAGCCACAACTGGCCAACGGGTTGTCGAGCGATCATCGCGTAGAGAACAAGCACCACAGAGGGCGGCACGAGAATGCCGAGACTTGATCCTGCCTGAATCACCCCCGTCACCATCCTCTTGTCATAGCCACGCTTGAGCAGCTCCGGCAGCGCAATTGTCGACCCGATAGCCATCCCTGCCACGCTCAACCCGTTCATGGCCGATATCAGAACCATCAGCCCAATCGTGCCGATCGCCAACCCACCCCGAAGCCCGCCCGTCCAGACATGGAACATCTTGTAAAGATCGTCAGCAATTTTGCTTTCGGACAGCACGTATCCCATGAAGATGAACATCGGCAATGTCAGCAGCGGGTACCATTTCATGAGCTTCATCGCAGCGGAAAAACCGATGTCAAAACCGCCCCTGTCGCCCCACAACAAAAGGGCAGCCACAACGGCGATAAACCCGATTGCGCCAAACACGCGCTGCCCGGTCAGCAGCATCAGCATCATCGAGGAAAACATCAAAGTAGCAATCAATTCATAGGACATCAGATGTCTTCACCCTTGAGACGCAGGACGTCCTTGAAAAATTCAGCCACGCACTGCAGGATCATCAGGAACATGCCGACGATCATCACGACCTTGATGGGCCAGAGATACGGTCGCCAAGCAGTTGGTGAACGCTCCAGGCGACCAACCTCTTCGGTTCCGAACAGCACCCCAGCCAAATAGGAAACCGGCTCCGTCCCCCAGTAGCCAAGGCTGTAGGCCGTGGAGCTGATAGCGCCGAACAACAACACGAACAGATAGAAGATTAGCAAAAGTACTGTCACCAGATCGAACCAGGCTTTGCGCCGCGTGCTCCAGTCGCCATACAGCAGATCCATACGCACATTGGACCCCATCTGTATGGAGTACGGGCCGCCCAGTATGTAATAGGCCACCATCACAAACTGGGCCATTTCCAGCGTCCACAGTGATGGCAAAAAGAAGGTTTTGCTGATGGATGACCACAAAAGAATGCCCATCAGCACGAAGATCCCATACATCGCCAATCGTCCAATACGCAGGTTCACTGCATCGACAACCCCGACATACCCTCGCATCAATCCAATCATGAGGGTTCTCCATTGGAGACTAGGTCCCGCAGCGCATTTGAGACCCATCCGGAAATCATTTCCGCCATTTTGACCTGCTGCCGAGATGCCGTGATCAAGTCATTGCGAATTTCCAGCATGACATTCAGGTGCGCACCCGGCAGGGCATGTTCTCGCAAGGTGTGCGTTACCCCATGCTCGGGCCCATAAGGATCATTTCTCTCGACTTTCGCTTCAGTGTGCCCCGTCGCAATTGCCAGCATAGAGTCAGCCAACCGCGTGTCGACATCATGCAATACACCGATTTCCACCGCTCGTGTTTTACCATGGTAAACAGGCGTGAAGCTGTGCACAGTGACAATCACGGGCGCCTCGGTTTGTGACACCGTCTGCGCAAGAAGTGTGCGAAACGGCTCGTAATAGGTTGCCACACGAGCTGCGCGCGCGGCGTCGTTGAGCCCCACATTCCCCGGTACATCCACGATCTCACTGCGCGCTGGCATCGCGTCCGGGGCCTCAGGCGGTCTGTTGCAATCATAGACCAGTCGGGACACCCCGCTGACAACTAGCTTTGCGTCCAAGATGCGCGCCATGCGCTCCGCCACAGCAAGTGCACCAGGATCCCAGGCGACATGACTTTGCCGGAACTCTTCTGCCACTCCGAGATTGTCGAGCGCATCAGGAATGAAACTGGAGGCATGTTCGCACACCAGGACAACGGAAGACCTGCCGTCCGAATTAATGATGCGCGCAACGCCCTCATAATCTTCTGCTGTGCTTTGATGCATTTGTTCCCTCGCAGGCTCCAACGTGCTGCGTCATGAAGGAGTCTGTCAACAAAATTCTGAAAGATTTTTTTCACCTCCCTAATTTTTGTAATATAAACGATCAAAATGGAGTCACACATGTCCAGCTCAGACCTCACCATCTCCGACCGCATTCAACGAAAGTTGGACGAATTGACTCGTGCGGAACGCCAGCTTGCGCACTCCATTCTTGAAAATTATCCGGCCTCGGGGCTTGGCCCACTGACCGCGCTGGCCAAGGGCGCAAATGTTTCTGCACCGACCGTGGCCCGCATGGTGCAAAAGCTGGGATACAAAGGCTATCCGGAATTCCAGGCAGAGCTCCGTGAAGAGCTGAAAGCAAAAGCAAAAAACCCGATCGCCAAGCACGACGCCTGGGCGGAAGGTGCACCATCAGGGCACATGCTGAATCGTTTTACGGATGCGGTGATCGAAAACATCCGCCAAACCCTTGGGCAGATTGATCCGGACCAGTTTGACACAGCCTGCCAGATGGTCGCGGAGCCTCGCAGCCGGGTTTACATTGTGGGCGGTCGCATCACCCACACGCTCGCCGAATACTTGTTCCTTCACATGCAGGTCATCCGGCCAGAAGTGGTTCATATCCAATCAACCTCGAACGGTTGGCCGCATTACCTCTTGGACGTCAAGGAGGGAGACGTCTTTGTCATCTTCGATTTGCGCCGCTACGAAAACAACACGCTCAAGCTCGCCGAAATGGCGCACAAGAAAGGGGCAAAACTGATCCTGTTCACAGACCAATGGCGCTCTCCGGTCGATCGACTCACGGACATCACCTTTAGCGGACGCATTGTTGTACCCTCGGCCTGGGACTCAAACGTCACGTCCCTTTTGCTGATTGAATCGATGATTTCGACCGTACAGAACCTGTGCTGGGGTGACACGAAGGATCGGGCCGAAGCGCTGGAAGATATGTTCGACCAAACTATGCTGTTCCGCAAATTTACCTGAAGCAAAAGCTGACCGTCACCGAAAACGAATCCGCTTCATCTGGCTTGCGCTGCCACGACCATGTAGTGTGTGATCCACGCGGGTTTACATATTGGGCACATGCCACATGCCACGCAAACTGGAAAAATACTGTTGAGATCGGTCCGGCTCCGCCTCTTGACGCTGGCGCTCTTGCCAATGGTGGTTCTGATGCCCCTGATGCTCATGTGGGGCATCAATCGCTGGTCGTCGGAATATGACAATATCCTGATTGCAAATGTCGAAGGGGACCTCCGGATCGCCGAACAATACCTTGGACGCATTCTGGCTCGAACTGGCGCAAATGTGCAGGGTGTCGCCGAATCCGCCGTGTTTCTCGATCACCTCGAAAACGGTCCGGCCGAACTTTATGATTACCTTGCGCTCAAGCAAGCCGAAATGGAACTAGACTTTCTCTACTACCTGCCCCCCTTCGAGGTGCAGGAACCTGCCCGTACCTGGCCCGTCATCGACGCGGCCTCCACGGGCATCTTGTCGACAGATATCGATATATTTTCCTCCGAAAAGCTCAACAGCCTCTCTCTCGCTCTGGCGGAACGCGCCCGTATCCCCTTGATCGAGACGGTGGCTGCCGTCCCGACTTCGCGCATCATCGAGGACAGGGGAATGGTCATACACACCGCCAGTCCCGTGCGGTTCGAAAATGAACGTGGCGTTCTGGTCGGCGGGATTCTCCTGAACCGGAACCTCGACTTCATCGACACCATCAACAAGCTTGTCTATCTGAACGCCGCAACAGGGGGCGACCGTCAGGGCACCGCAACACTTTTCCTAGAAGATGTTCGGGTGTCCACGAACGTGCGCCTGTTTCAGGATGTCCGAGCTCTTGGCACGCGGGTCTCCGCGATTGTCCGCAGAGCGGTTCTGGATGAAGGACGGACTTGGCTGAACCGCGCCTTTGTCGTCAATGACTGGTACATTTCGGGTTACCTACCTGTCGTGGACAGCTTCGGTGACAAGGTCGGTATGCTGTACGTCGGTTTTCTGGAAGCGCCATTCGTCTCGGCCAAGCGTGCCATCAACCTTTCGATGTTCGCGGCCTTTCTCGTGCTGCTCGTTCTGTCGGTGCCATTCTTCCTGCGCATGGCACGCGGGATTTTTGCGCCACTGGAACGCATGATCCAAACCATGACTAAGGTAGAGAAGGGGGATCTGTCCGCGCGAAATCACGCCAAAGGTGCGAGTGACGAGATTGGCCAGGTTGCCTTGCATCTCGATACGTTGCTGGACCAGGTCCAAGAGCGCGACCATGCACTCCGCGCATGGGCAGACGAACTCAACGCACGTGTTGAAGAACGCACCGCGGAACTCAAGGAAGCCAATCAGAAGCTTGAGGAGACGTTCAAGCAATTGGTCATGAGCGAAAAGCTTGCATCTATTGGCGAAATCACTGCCGGGGTCGCGCATGAGATCAACAACCCAGTGGCCGTGATACAAGGAAATGTGGATGTCATTCGTCAGACGCTGGAAGGTCGCGCCAACGAGATTGCTACCGAGCTTGGATTGATCGACAGGCAAGTGCACAGAATCGAAACCATTGTCGGCAAGTTGCTTCAGTTTGCCCGCCCAACGGAATTCGGCACATACGAAGAGAGCGTGGACGTAGCCGCAGTGCTGGCAGACAGTCTGGTTCTTGTCGAGCATGTCATTTCAACGACGGAAATCGAAGTAACGACTGAATTTGGGCAGGCCCCCTTGGTCCGTATCAATCCCGGCGAACTGCAACAGGTCGTCGTGAATCTACTGGTCAACGCAGCGCAAGCGATGGGACAATGCGGAACGCTCTCCCTCACCCTGACATCCCAAAGCCAGAACGGAAAGACAGGAGCCTCTTTGCACATTGCCGATACCGGGCCGGGGATTCCCGAAGAAAACCTTAACACGCTTTTTGACCCATTCTTCACAACGAAACTTGCTGAAGGTACGGGTCTTGGACTCTCAATCAGCCAGACTCTGATACAGCGTGCGGGCGGTTTTATCCATGTGCGCAACCGGGAACGCGGGGGCGCTGAATTCACGGTGTGGTTGCCGGAAGACACTTTTCAATTGGGTTAAAAAGAGTTCAGAAACCCCATGCGGCACATTTCCTGTCGATCGTTTTGCGCGACACCCCCAAGCGGCGCGCGGCTTCGGCCCTGTTCCCACCGCTTTCGTCCAGAACGTGCATGATGTGGCGCTGCATGACCAGGTCAAGCGTTTCGATCGCACGGCTTCCGGTCACCTGCCCGCTTCCGGCGAACTTATCAGGGAAAGCCCCAAGAATCACAGACCTTTCGATAAGGTTGCGCAGTTCTCGCACATTTCCCGGCCAGTCATAACGTGCAAATTTCAAGAGGGTTTCCTCGTCAAGCTCCAATGCCGGCAAACCCAGGGTCGTTGAAAACTGCTGTATGAAAAGCGCAGCCAATTCAACGATGTCCTCGGATCGCTCCTTTAATGGGGGCATATCGATTTTGACAACGTTTATTCGATGATAGAGATCTGCACGGAATCGCCGTTCGGCTACGGCCTGCTCTAGGTCGGCATTGGTTGCGAAAAGAAACCGCAGGTTAAGAGGGATGTCACGTTCGGCCCCCACAGGGCGAATGCGCTGATCCTCCAGTACCCGCAGCAGGGCCGCCTGCACCTGATCAGGCATCTGTACGACCTCATCAAGGAACAGTGTCCCCCCCTCAGCATGCAGGAACAAGCCATCTTTCTGGCGTTCCTGCTCATCAATCAATCCAAATAATTCATGAGCAATACGATCCGGGGAAATGGCTGCACAATTTACGGCGACAAATGGCTTATCTGCCCGATCAGACATGGAATGCAAAGTGCGTGCAGCAACCTCCTTTCCCGTTCCTGTAGCTCCTGAGAACAGGACAGATGTCGGAAGCGGAGCAAGGCGGTTCAGGATATCCCGCACCTCGCAAATCGCGGCCGACTTGCCGAGCAGCCGTCCTTTGAGCACATTGCTCTCCACAGACAATTCGTGCTTGAGAAGAAAGTTTTCACGCCGCAGGTTCTGGCGGTCCAGAGCCCGTGCGGCAGCGTTCAAGATCTGGTTCGCCCGAAACGGCTTCAGAACAAAATCCGCGACGCCGGTACGTAGCGCCTTGATGGCCGTTTCCAAGTCGGCGTAGGCAGTGATCAGGATGGTATCGGAAAACAATCCCACATGACGCTGCTCGCGCACCCAATCCAACCCGGTCTTCCCAGGCATGATATTGTCAACAATCACAAGGTCAAAATAAGCTTGGTCGAGCATCTTGGTCGCTTCGGCTGCCGATTGCGCCTGTTCAACCCGTTTGCAACGCGGAGACAAAATCTTGGTCAAAAAGTTCCGCATGCCCGGTTCATCATCGACCACGAGAATCGAAGCATTGGCGAGACTGTCGCCATATTCGTCTTGCGAGGTCATGCTTGCCAAAGGACTAGTCCAACCTTACCGAGGAACCCGATTGCTGATCTTGCGCCGAAAATCCGGCGCGATCCAATCCAAAATTGGCCGCTACGGCGATCACCGCGATGGCTGCGGCGCTTGTCAAAATGACTTTCATGGCTGTTTCTCCGTGGCTTGAGACTTGGTCTTGATAAAAGCAATGAGATCCTTTCGATCCTTGGCCCCAGCTATCACCTGCATAGGCATCTTGGATCCAGGAATATAGTGATCGGGCCCCTGATCAAAGAGTTGGTCGATCGTGCCGGAATTCCAGACGATACGTGAATTCTTGAGTGCTTCCGAGTAACGATACCCTGGCATCGTTCCTGCAGGTCGCCCGAAAATGCCATACAGAGACGGGCCTGCCTTGCGCCCTCCTTGCTCTTCAAGAGCGTGACAGATCGAGCATTTTCGCATGAATTGGCGCTCGCCATTGCTCATCAGATCAATGTCCTTCAGAAAACTGCGGGGCTGTCCGCCGACCGGCGTAAAATCATCCATCAATGCAAGCGGCCAACCATAGACCACATCATCAAGCCCACCCGCAAAGAGCATCTCGCCGTCGGGCGAGAATGCCAACGCCCAGACCGGGCCGCGCCGCATCGCGCGAAAATCCTTTTGAATACGCCACCTTTGAGTGTCCACAAGCATGATATACCCATGCCCATCCCCCACAGCCAAAAGTCCGGACTGCGCGTGGAAAGCAAGCGCGAGGATGGGTTTGCGATCCAGCGTGAAATCGGCGATTGCATCACCTGTCGCGGGATCAACGACGCGGGTGCCCCCGTCCACGGCGCCATAAGCAAGCCATTCCCCATTTGGCGCCATCATCAGACGGTTCACACCAAATCCATGCTGAACCAAAGGTTCCGCCGCTTCGTCTTCGCTCAGTTCAAACCTGAAAACTTCGCCCTTGGTCGTTGCCAAAAAAGCGTGTGTTCCATCCGGCGAAAAAGCGACGTCATTTACGCCACTGTCGCGCGGCGAGAGTATTTTCGGCTCGCCCTGCCCCAACGGCCATAGCACAGCGGTCCCGTCCCAACTGGCCGAAGCGACCATCTGACCACCAGGCGCTACGGTCAGTGCAGCAACCTTGCCTTTGTGACGCCCCAAGATGCGCGCTTGGCCATCTTCCCAAATCCTCACTGTGAAATCATCTCCGCCAGAGACAATGCGCCCGTCTTCAAGAAAAGCCACCGACACCACGGCCGCATCATGTGCGTCCAGCCAGGCAACTTTCCGCCCTGACCAGAGGCCAAGAGTATTGTCAAAACTGGCGGAGACAACCTGTCCCTCTATCGACACGGCAAGCCCCATGATCGGTCCCCCGTGACCTTTCAAAGTCTCGAATTCCTGCGCCACGACAGTCGCGGCACAGAAGCCCAGAAACGACACGAAACAAGCAATGCGTTTCATGGCTTACTCAGCCGGGCTGGCTTTTTCTTTTTGAGCTTCCGCCTTGACCTCCTCGAGCCAAATCGAGTGGTGTTGATGCGCCCAAGCCTCGTCCACTTCACCGCTGCCCATTGCGTCAAAGGCACCCTCCATACCGATGGATCCGATATAGACATGGGCGGTGACGATCATCATGAGAATGAAGGCCGCAATCGCGTGCCAACCCTGGGCCATCTGCATGTGCTCATGCGGCGCCATATCGGCCGATCCGTCTCCAAGGCCGACCAGAGCACCCAACCCCCATTCGTTCATCACCCCAAAGATCGTACCGAATATCGGGAACTGGAACGGAAATAGCAGCGCAATTCCTGTAGCGGAAATCATCGTGCCAAAGAGGATAACAGACCAGAAGATCATTTTCTGACCTGCATTGAACTTCCTTGCTGGCGGATGCGCGTTTCCAATAATGCCGCCGAACTGGCGCAACCAGATAATGTCAGTGCGGTTAGGAATATTGTGAATGACCCACATCACGAAAACCATGATGAGTCCTAACATGAAGGCCCAGGATACGCTGTTGTGCACGACTTTGGACACGAGCAGAAGATTTGCATTGAAGTCCTTGCCAACAAGAGGCGCAATGAACTTACGCCCAAAAAGGACCAACAGCCCAGTCAGGCCCAGCACGAGAAATGAAATCCCCAGAAGCCAATGGCCGAAGCGTTCAATCGCCTTGAAACGCGTAACCGTTCGTCCGGTCTTTTCTTCGTCGATGCGAATACGTCCTCGCAGCAGGAAAAACGTCAGAAGCGCGCCCGCTGTGCCGACCACCATCCAGAAGCCCCATATCTGCAGACGCCCCTGCCGCCACTCCAGCCACTTCATTCCCCCGTCCTGCATCAGGACGGTTGCGACCTCACCACCGGCAGAGACCGAGGTTTCCGCTGATCCGTACCGGATCGCACGCCAGAGTTCCGGATCCGACGTTCCACCAAGGGGCCCAAGTTGAGGAACTGGCGCGGCCAGATTAGGGTCTCCAACATCGTTTCGCCATGCAGAATCGTCCACGGGCTCACCGCGCTGTCGCGCCATGATGTCTTCCAATGTCTGCGCGCCTCCTGTGGCGCTTCGGTCAGGGGCCGTCTGGGCCTGAGCCGAAATCCCTATGAGAAGGAAAAGTGCGAGTGCCACGCGCAGCATGGGGCCCACCTCCAATGGTTTGAAACTGTGAATCCAGTGTCGGAAGGCCCCGCACAGGGGCCTTCCAGCCTTTCAGGCAATCGGCCGGTCAGCCGCCCTTTTGGTCATAGGCTGTGCCCCAACCCCAGGCGCCCGAGCCAAAGCCACGGGCCACGACGCGTTCGCGGTAGATCGCGGAAACGACGTCACCGTCACCTGCAAGAAGCGCTTTGGTCGAGCACATCTCGGCGCAGATCGGCAGTTTGCCTTCTGCAATCCGGTTGCGCCCGTATTTGGCGAACTCGGCGGTCGAGTGGTTCTCCTCGGGGCCACCGGCACAGAAGGTGCATTTGTCCATCTTGCCACGGCTGCCAAAGTTACCGGCCTGCGGATATTGCGGTGCGCCAAACGGGCATGCATAGAAGCAATAGCCACAACCGATGCACAGGTCTTTGGAGTGCAACACCACACCTTCTTCGGTCTGATAGAAGCAATCCACCGGACAAACGGCCATACATGGCGCGTCCGAACAGTGCATACAGGCCACCGAGAGCGAACGCTCACCGGGTTTGCCGTCATTCAGGGTCACCACGCGACGGCGGTTGATCCCCCACGGAACCTCGTGTTCGTTTTTGCAAGCCGTGACGCAGGCGTTGCATTCAATGCAGCGTTCGGCGTCACAGAGGAACTTGGATCTTGCCATTTCTCTTTCTCCTTATGCTGCGCTGATTTTGCAGAGAGTCGATTTTGTCTCCTGCATCTGCGTGACTGAGTCATAGCCATAGGTCTGGGCCGTGTTCGAGCTTTCACCCAACACATAAGGGTCGGCGCCTGTCGGGTATTTCGCCCGCAGGTCCTCGCCCTGGAAATGCCCACCAAAGTGGAAAGGCATGAAGGCCACGCCTTCACCAACCCGCTCTGTGACCATTGCCATAACCTTGACCTTGCCGCCTTCGGGGCTTTCGACCCAGACCTGAGATCCGTCGCGAATACCAAGGTTGTTGGCGTCCCTCGGGTGAATCTCGACAAACATGTCCTGCTGCAACTCTGCCAGCCATGGGTTCGAACGGGTCTCGTCACCGCCACCCTCGTACTCGACCAGACGGCCGGATGTGAGGATGATCGGATAATCCTTCGAGAAGTCGTTCTTCTGAATCGAGGCATACATGGTCGGCAGACGATAGAACTTGCGGTCTTCGTATGTCGGATAATCCCCAACCAGATCACGGCGTGGCGTGTAGAGCGGCTCCCGGTGCAACGGCACCGGATCCGGGAAGGTCCACACAACGGCGCGTGCCTTGGCGTTGCCGAAGGGAGCACATTCGTGCTTGATTGCCACCCGCTGAATCCCGCCGGAAAGGTCGGTCTTCCAGTTGGTCTTGGGACCAGCCACGGCATCAATCGCCGCGCGCTCTTCGTCGGTCAAATCCTTGTCCCAGCCAAGGTCCATCAGCATCTGCATCGTGAACTCGGGATAGCCATCCTGAATTTCCGAATTCGCGCTATAGACCCCATCGGCCAGAAGGTTGTCGCCGTCCCGTTCGACACCAAAGCGGGCGCGGAAGGTAAGACCTCCTTCAGAGACCGGCTTGGACATGTCGTACAGGTTCGGCGTCCCCGGATGACCCATTTCGGACGTGCCCCAGCATGGCCAGGGAAGACCGTAATAGTCCCCATCCACCGGACCACCATTGGCGCGCAAAGTCGTGCGGTCAAAGGTGTGCTGGTTTGCCATATGCGCTTTGATCCGCTCCGGGCTTTGGCCGGTGTAACCGATCGTCCAAAGACCGCTGTTGAATTCGCGGGTCACGCTTTCAATGTTCGGGGTATTCTCGTCTTCCATCTCGATATTGCGGAAGAAACGATCGGCCCAGCCGAACTTGTTGGCAAACAGACCAATGATTTCATGGTCGGTCTTGGATTCGAACAGCGGTTCCATGATCTGATCCCGCCACTGGAATGAGCGGTTCGACGCCGTGACCGAGCCACGGGTTTCGAACTGCGTCGCAGCCGGGAGCAGATAGCAGCCATCAGTGCGGTCATGCAGAACCGCGGAGACCGTCGGGAACGGGTCGACAACGACCAGCATGTCCAACTTCTCCATCGCCGTCTTCATCTCCGGCCCGCGGGTTTGCGAGTTCGGCGCGTGGCCCCAGAGAACCATGGCCCGCACGTTGTTTGGCTGATCCATGTTTTCCTTGTCTTCAAGGATACCATCGATCCAGCGCGACACCGGGATACCAGTCAGGTTCTGCAGGGACTTTTCCTTGCCGTCCTTTCCGGTGATCTTGTCGAACTGTCCGGCAAGCCACTCGGGATCTTCCTTCCAGACGCGCGCCCAATGACCCCAAGCCCCTTTGGACAGACCATAGTAGCCCGGCAGGGTATGGGACAGAACGCCAAGGTCGGTTGCACCCTGCACGTTGTCGTGGCCACGGAAGATGTTGGTGCCTCCACCACTGGTACCCATGTTGCCCAGCGCAAGCTGCAGAATGCAGTAGGCGCGGGTGTTGTTGTTACCATTGGTGTGCTGCGTACCACCCATACACCAGATCACGGTGCCGGGACGGTTGTTGGCCATAGTTCGGGCCACACGCTTGAGCTGTGAACCCGGAGTGCCCGTCACGCGCTCAACCTCTTCTGGGGTCCACTTAGCCACTTCTTCCTTGATCTGGTCCATCCCCCACACGCGGGTGCGGATAAACTCTTTGTCCTCCCAGCCGTTTTCGAAGATGTGCCAAAGGATGCCCCAGACCAGCGCAACGTCCGTCCCAGGACGGAAGCGCACATATTCGTCGGCATGGGCCGCGGTGCGGGTGAAACGCGGATCGCACACGATGAGCGGCGCGTTGTTCTGTTCCTTGGACTTCAGGATGTGCAGGAGCGAAACCGGATGTGCTTCGGCTGCGTTCGAGCCGATCATGAAGATCGCCTTGGAATTGTGGATGTCGTTATACGAGTTCGTCATCGCACCATAGCCCCAGGTGTTTGCAACACCTGCCACCGTGGTCGAGTGACAAATCCGGGCCTGGTGATCCACGTTGTTCGTGCCCCAATAGGCGGCGAACTTGCGGAACAGATAGGCCTGTTCGTTGTTGTGCTTGGCCGAGCCGAGCCAGTAGACACTGTCAGGTCCGCTCTCTTCGCGGATCTTCATCATGCCGTCACCGATCTCGTTGATCGCCTGTTCCCAGCTGATGCGCTTCCACTCACCGCCCTCTTTCTTCATCGGGTACTTGAGGCGGCGTTCACCGTGGGCGTGCTCGCGGACTGCGGCTCCTTTTGCGCAATGGGCGCCAAGGTTGAATGGGCTGTCCCAACCGGGCTCCTGCCCGACCCAGACACCGTTCTGCACTTCGGCAACAACGGTACAGCCAACCGAACAATGGGTGCAGACCGATTTGACAGTCTTGACCGCGCCGGCGGTCGCGCTGGCGGCCGCATTGGCTTGCGTCACCGTGCCTCCGGTGGCGCTGATCGCGGCAAGGCCCCCAATGGCCAGACCGCTGCCGCGCAAAAACGCGCGGCGGTCAACGGATTTCTCCGCGACATCAGACAGGATACTTGTCCGCTGGGGGCGTCTCGCAACCCCGTTGGTCTTTTTCCTAAGCATTTTATCCTCCCTTGCTGTCCCATTCGGGACGTAGCTGGGTTAACGAAAACCTTGGGCAGTCGGGCGTCACGCAACCAGTCGCCTTTGGCAGGGGACTTCGTCCGTATCTTTAGAAACGGGCGCTGTCGTAGTAGGCGCGGGTATGCGCGGTATCCTGCATCTTGTCCGATGACAGGTCAGGTTCTGCGGCTTCCGCCGTGCCCCCTGTGGCCGCAATCGCGACTGCTGCAGCAGGCGCTGTTGTCGCGGCCATTTTCAGAAAATCGCGGCGGCTGGTGCCATCCTCGGTCTTCTTTGCCATGTGAGAGTCCTCCCCTCTTTGGTGGGTGGCGGTTGCCCGCCATGTTTGCGGAACTAGCCCGCGCTCATCCGAAAGCCTTCGGTCTCGATCTCCATGAACACTCGGCCGACAGCGCCAACCGATGCATAGAAGACCGAGTTTTCGGCAGCTTCTAGATCCGAATAGAAATGCCCCGCCCACGTGGCGATGTGGCGATTGAAAAAGGTCTTCTGATCGCTGAGCGGTGCAGGTGTCCCGAACCGCCCCACGATCAGAGCGCCCATCATTTCCATGAGCGAAGCGACATTGTCCTCAGGCTCATAGACATTCTCTGCACGGTTTAATCCGCGCGCGTTCATGTCTTGGCGCAGGGTAGCCAGCGGTTTCTCGTTCAGGAATCCCGTGAGATAGTAACTGGCATAGGGCAGCAACTCGCCCCGCCCCAGACCAATGAACAGCTTGTTGAACTCGCGCTCAACAGTCTTCGGCTTGGACAGTTTTGCAATCTTCGCAAGCGCGTTGATTGCCACCCCAAGTGGGCTTTCATCGCCTGCCAAATCGGCCGTTTGTGCAAGCAGCAACTCATCCGGAGGTCCAGCCAGCAGCAGACCCAGAAAATTGTAAAGATCCGCGCGAAGGCGATCTTCCTGTGCCACATTTTCTGAAATTGCGGTTGCCGTCATCTGGCTTTCTCCATTCATGCGCTTGCCTCGGTTTCGTTAAACGAAAACCGCATCCGTCTTGGCGCCCGCATCGCCGCGATGCCTGAAATGTCTTCTATCTCATCGGCGGCGACGCCCATCTCGACCGCGGCGGCGCTCGCACTGTCCTCTGAAGCCAAAGCAAGGGCGCGCACCTCTTCGCCCTCAGGCTCCAGAGCTTCGTCTAGCTCTTCGGCGTCAGCGACGACCACCACCTCTTCCCCGCGCATCAGCGCTTCGACATGCGCAGTCATGCCCTTGCCAACCTGATAGGCTGTCTGGAGGTTCTCGATAACGTTGCCCGCGTCGGTAAAATCTTCGCCGTAGTCGACCAACCCGTCGACATTTGCCAATACCGGGTTTGTCGTCCACAGGCGCCGCAGCGCTAGGTTTTTCAATCGCGCGGGAACTCTTTCTGTCAGGAACGCCGTGAAGTCATCCCCCTCCGAGAGCGTGTCCGGGTCGGGCAGCCCCAATTCTTCGAGAATTTCTTCGTCCGCCTTTTCAGCCAGCGCCAAATCCCGCTCGGCCACGGCCTCTTCGGCAAGCGCGCGCTCTTCCGCAAGCTGCTCCGCTTCCACAGCAGCCATGCGCCGCGACCAGAAGTCTCCACGGCTCATTGTAAACGCTCCTTTTTGGCAAGAGCCGGCGAACGATAAACGTCGACCAACTGACGGATGCGCGCATCGCCAACGCCATCAGATGTCAACGTGATGTCCTTCTTGTCGCGCTTGCGTTTCTTGAATGCCTCTTCTCTGTGATGCTGATCAACAAACCCTTGGACCCACGCAAACACGCTCTGAGGCATGGCGACCTTTTCGACAATGTCCTCGCCATTGTCGGCATAGTCCTGCGCTTCGTAGGGTGACGCGGTCACCAAAACCAGCTCGAAGGGATGAGGCATTTCATCGGCCTCACGCATCACGACATACAAGCAGGGCACCTGTGCGTTCAGCCCGTGCAAGTATGAATCGGTATCAGCTCTGTGCAATTCCAACGGAAGGGTTGCTGCGTGAAACTCGCGGATACCCCCCTCTTCGCGCAAAAGACGCCACTCTGCACCTGACGCGCCCGGGAGAACATCTGAAACACGCCAGCTCCACGCCGCCCACCGGGTTGCACCGGGCCGCCGCCGCAGCACGATGCCCATCGGCATCGCTTCGAACTTTCCCGAATTGTAGATCACATTCCCCAGGACCTTGCTCTATTAGTCTTTCTAAAACTGCCCAATGGCCACTCTTCAATAAAGCGAGAAGTGTGCGTGACTCGCACTTTGACGGCTTTCCGGTCAAATTGGGCAGCATGGCATTCAGCCAGACAGTTGCGCGGTCGTTTTGTCCATTCCGACTAAAACAATCAGCTAAAGATACTCCCCTCGAATCGTCCGAATCAGGCTTCCGGATCGCATTGCTTAAACCAAAAAGCCTCTTCGAATTCTGGTTTACCGCCTCGCAGAATCATGCCTAGTCTGAAGTCGGTTCAGCGCAAAACTCGCGTCTAACCAACCAACAATACACGCTGGGATAACATGACTAAGACACTGATTTTATGTGACTGTTGCGGCACGAACCCCATAGACTCCGACGCCCTGTCACAGGCCACCGGTCTCCCTTGCTCCCGCGTCCATACATCCCTTTGTCAGGACCAGCAGCAAGACGCGGTAAGGGCATTGTCCGCAGGTGATGCAATTTTTTGTTGCGGCCAGGAAACCGCCCTTTTCGAAGAAATGGCCGACGGTTTGGGAGCCCCCTTACCTGCCTTCCTCGACCTGCGAGATCGCGCGGGTTGGAGTGCAGACACCGGGTCAAGAATACCCAAAATGACCGCACTGGTCGCCGAAGCCTCCCTCTCGATCCCTGCTGCCAAGTCCGTTGACGTGATTTCAGAGGGGCTATGCCTGATCCTAGGTTCCGAGGAACCTGCGATGTTGGCGGCAGAACAACTCAAGAACTACCTAAGCGTAACGGTACTAATCGAAGACGATACCTCTGTCCCGTTCACCCGCGATTATGACGTAGTTCGGGGGCATCTAAAAACCGCCCAAGGCGCACTCGGGAACTTCGACGTCACAATTGACGGCTTTTGCCAAATGGTTACACACGGCGGAGGCCAGTGGGCTTTCACATCTCCAAAGAACAACGCGAAATCGAAGTGCGATGTTATTTTAGATCTGCGCGGAACCCCCCCCCTGTTTCCAGCTCCCGAAAAACGCGAGGGGTATTTTCGGGCCGACCCGAAAAGTGCAACTGCGGTGGCGCGCGCCATTCTTGACGCGTCGCACATGGTCGGTACCTTCGAGAAGCCGCTTTATGTCCGCACCGAACCACTGCTTTGTGCATACTCGCGGGCCGAACAAACGGGCTGCACGCGCTGCATTGACGCATGCCCGACAGGGGCTATCACACCCTCTGGCGAACATGTTTCGATCGACCCGATGATTTGCGCAGGCTGCGGTGCCTGCTCCTCGTTGTGCCCTTCCGGTGCGATTGCATATGATGCCCCCGCGGTAGACCAAACCATCCGCCGCTTGCAAACGTTGGCCAAAGCGTATCTCGACGCGGGCGGCGTCGAGCCGAGGCTATTGATAATTGGTGCTGACGGGGCAGAGTTGATCCGTGTATCCGCCCGTTTCGGGCAAGGACTGCCGGCCAATGTCATTCCTCTGGAAGTTGAAGCACTCAACACCATCGGCCACTCGGAAATGCTGGCCGCTCTCGCTGCCGGATTCGCAGACATTAACATCCACCCAACCCCAAAGACCGATCGGGACATCATGCAATCCGAGATCGATCTGGCGACCGCCCTTTCGGGCAAAGCCATTCGCATGATTGACACCCAGGATCCGGACATTTTGTCGAAGACACTCTTTGCACCGAGCGGTGTCGATGCTCTGAAAATTCCGTCGCGTCCCATGGGCACGCGACGTCAAATCGCACGCACTGCCACAAAGGCCTTACAACCGGATGCCGAAATTCTGCCCTTGCCTCAAGGCGCACCTTACGGCGCGGTGCTCGTGGATACCGATGCGTGCACGCTCTGCCTCTCCTGCATTTCGCTTTGTCCCTCCGGCGCTCTTGGAGACAATCCCGACCTGCCCCAATTGCGGTTTCAAGAAGATGCATGCCTTCAATGTGGCCTTTGCGCTCGGGTTTGTCCTGAAAACGCAATCACCTACGAGCCGCGGATGAACCTCACAAACTCGGCGCTGGAGCAAGTGGTCCTGAACGAAGAAGAACCCTTTGCTTGCATCGAATGCGGTGCCCTGTTTGGCGTCAAGTCCACAATCGACAAGATTACAGAAAAACTGGCGGGTAAGCATGGTATGTTCCAGAGCCCCGAAGCCGCCAGGATGATCCAGATGTGCGACAACTGCCGCGTAAGTGCGCAATACCACGCCCAAAACAACCCGTTTGCCGGGGGAGAGCGCCCCAAACCCCGCACAACCGACGACTACCTCAGCAAACGGCGCGATCACTGATGTTCCAACGGCGCCCCAAGATCGGCAGGCTTAAGCAAAGAGACATAGGCAAGAACCGCCTCGACTTGTTCAAGCGTCATCTCCAATGGCACGATGGGCGATGGGCGATCTTGTGCGAAGGGCGGTGTAACCTCGGCCACCTGCGTGAATGCGGGATGCGGGTTCAGGGCATAGAATGCTGCGAACCTCTCGTTCCAGTCCGGCAGACCGCGCAGGGCAAAAAAGGACGGCGTCGAGCCAATGGCGTTCATCCGATCCTCCGCCACCACTACATGACAGCGCCCACACATCCTCTGCGAGACTTCGCGCCCCATGTCGACATTCCCGTCCATCGTGATGGCCACAGCCTCAACCTGCTCCTCCTCGGGGATAGAAAACGCTTGGGAGCCCTCCACAGTAAAGGCTATGATCGTGCTCCGACCAACGTCGGACGCGATCCAGTCAGAGAACTTTTGCACGCCGCCATGCCCGGAGTTGTGCACCTGCATGCGCCAAATCCGACCAAACCGGGAAAACACTGGTTTTCCATGCTCTCCAAGACGCACATCTGCCGCCTCCCCTGCCTGAACGAGTGTAATACGCACCTGTGTCTTGAGCGAGAACCGGGGCAAAATGAACTGCAAGAGACCGCTCTCGACAATCTCCGGAGCAGCAGACATCGTGAAAATGCGTTCATTCGTGCCGCCCTGCCCCGCCCACGAAAACGAGGCAATCAACGCCAGAATGGACATGCGAAACCAATGGGCCATAAACGATGTTAGGGAGTCGCATCTTCTTTCGTCAACACAATCGGAAAAGGACAGACCATGAGCGATGACTTCAACATGTCGATGCGCAAGTTTCTGAAACAGGTCGGCGTGACCTCTCAGCAGGCCATCGAAGATGCCATGCGCAATGCGGATTCTTCGGGGAAATCATTTACGGCCAAAGCCGTTATCACCATCGAAGGGTTTGGCTTGGAACATGTCGTAACAGGAACGATCAAGGGGCGGGACTAAGCGTTGGCGATTACACGAGAAGCCGTTCTGGGCGTTCTGAAACAGATTACCGATCCAACCGGACACGGCGATATCGTCTCGGCAGGCGTCGTGCGCGCCCTCAATGTCGATTCCGGAACCGTGCGTTTCGTTATGGAAATCGACCCGGCCAGAGCGGACGCATATGTTCCTGTCAGGGAGCAGGCGGAGGCCGCGATCAGCGCGCTTGGCGGTGTCGAGAGTGTTTCGGTGGTTTTGACAGGCCACAGCAACCCATCAGCGCCGCCTGATCTCCAACCCTCACGAAAATCCGAACCCCAGGGGCCTGAGAAAATCCCCGGGGTGGCACGGATTGTCGCCATTGCTAGCGGCAAGGGCGGCGTGGGCAAATCCACTCTGTCTGCCAACCTTGCCTGTGCATTGGCGGCTGAGGGAATACGTGTCGGCCTGCTGGACGCGGATGTCTACGGCCCTAGCCAGCCTCGGATGCTAGGTGTCTCCGGTCGTCCCTCTAGCCCCGATGGCAAGACCATCCTTCCCATGCGCAACCATGGCGTGACGATGATGTCGATCGGCTTGATGACCAACGACGATCAGGCTGTTGTCTGGAGGGGGCCAATGCTGATGCGAGCCCTCCAGCAAATGATGATGCAGGTGCAATGGGGGGCGCTCGATGTCTTGCTTGTCGACCTGCCGCCCGGCACCGGGGACGTGCAGATGACACTGGCACAGAAAGCACATGTCGACGGCGCGATCATCGTGTCCACGCCACAGGATGTGGCGCTCCTGGATGCCCGAAAGGGCATAGATATGTTCCGCCAACTGAACGTACCCATCCTAGGTATGATCGAGAACATGTCGACCCATATCTGTTCGTCCTGTGGTCACGAAGAACACGTGTTTGGGCAAGGCGGAGTCGCCCACGAAGCGGAAAAACTCGGCGTCCCGCTGCTCGCCGAAATCCCGTTGCATCTGGATATCCGGGTTGCTGCCGATGGCGGCGCGCCTATCGTTGTGTCCGCCCCCGACAGTGCACAAGCCGCCAGTTTTCAGGAGGTCGCCCGCGGCCTCATTTCGCAAGGTGCCGTATGAACCGCGTGATGTTTCCTCCGCTTATGTCCGGGCATCAGGTGACCGGAGACGAGGATCCCTTCCTCACAGCTTGTATGAAGGCCGCAGCAGGCTGTGACTCGGGGCTGATCGTCTACAATCTGGCCCCTGACACGTTACTAGCCGCGCTTGTGTTTGCCCCCGAAGTGCCCTTGGCCGATGCCATGACCATGCTGCCGGTCTGCGCCGTAGGCTTTCAAAATGCACTTGGAGCGCTTGCGCCACCAGAAGTGGCGGTACATCTGGAATGGGGCGGTGGGCTGCGCGTAAACGGCGCATCGTGTGGCCGTATGCGCGCGGCGGCAAGCACGTCTACCCCGACAGAAATACCGGATTGGCTGGTCGTTGGATTCGAGCTGCCGCTCTGGCCCGCGTCCGCAGACATGGGAAATACTCCTGATCAAACAGCACTCTACGCAGAGGGCTGCGCCGATGTCGAAGCACCACTTCTGATTGAAAGTTGGGCACGGCATACTCTGAACTGGGTAAACCGGTGGGAAGAGGAAGGAACAAAACCTCTGCATGCAGAATGGCGTGGGTTGGCCCACGGCCTAGGCGAGGAAACCGCACAAGGCGACGTCGTCGGAGTTTTCGTCGGGGTCGATGAGCAATTCGGGATGCTCTTGCGCGACGAAAACACCACCCACCTATTCCCATTGAATACGCTACTGGAGGACCTTTGATGCAACTGGCCCGCGCCATTCATTTTGACGAAAGCGATACACGCGTCTATTCCAACGCGGCCCGCACGGGCGAGTGGTGCATCTCTGGTGGGTTCGAATTCTCGAACTGGTCCGAAGCTGACCTTGTCGGTAAGGCACGTCAGGCGTTTTCAAACGGCTGGTTTGGTCTCGAGACATCCGGGCGGGTAACATTTGTTGCCGTCACCCCGATCCAGGCTGCGGAAATCGAACGCTTGACCGACATGCTGGCGCAGCATTTTGTAACCTACTACGGTGCGCCGGATGTCGTCTCTGCCCGTCCGGTGGCCGCCGAAGAGCTACGGCATATGCTTGACCTGTGCGACGAACACGACGCCAACACACTCCTCACTGTCGCGCGCAACCTGACACCTGGAGGCGTGCGCGAGTCCTATCGTGTGATCGAAACGCAAGACGCCGGTCTGGAACAGTTTGCGATACACGGAACTCTGGACGACTAAGTTAGGCCCAGGGAGGCTCCCCGGGCCTAATTTTTCGGTGTGGGTGCGATCACTTGGCGTTGAACACAAAAAGCGTTTCACCATTGATCTTATAGGTGTTGATCAGGTCTTTCGCCCGATCCGACACCAACCAATTCTCAAGCTTCATCGCCAGATCGTTTTTCACATGCCTGTGTTTGTCGGGATTCACAGGGATATAGGCATATTGATTGAACAGCACGGGGTCACCTGAGTAAAGCAATGCCAACTCCCCTTTGTTGCCAAAATTCAACCAGCTTGCCCTGTCAGAAATGATGTAAGCATCCATGCCCGACGCGGTATTCAACGCAGCTCCCATGCCTGCACCCACAGCGCGATACCAATCGCCTAAGCTCTGTGGATCCAGACCCGCGCTCGCCCAAAGGCTAAGCTCTTTCTTGTGGGTCCCACTGTCATCACCGCGACTAACAAACACGGATTCAGTGCTGGCGATCTGCTGTAGTGCCTGAGCCGCATTCGCAGAATCCGCAACGGAGGCCGTATCCGCCTTGGGCCCGATAAAGACAAAATCGTTATACATGATTTCGAGACGGTGCGTGCCGTGCCCCGCGGCAAGGAACCGTTCTTCCGCTTTCTTTGAATGTACAAGGATTGCGTCGACGTCCCCGGCTTCCCCCAAACGAAGCGCCTGGCCGGTTCCAACAACAAGAAGCTGTACCTCGAGCCCCAGATCCTCCTGGATTGCAGGCAGCAGGATGTCGGACAGTCCCGAGTTGTGAAACGACGTCGTGACTGCCATTTTCATGTCCTCCGCCCACGCCACCGCGGACATCGCTGCGACCGCGGCAACGGCAACAAAAAAGGTCTTCATTCTACAATATCTCCGTTCAGGAAAGCGCGCGCTTGCGCCGTTTTCGGTGCATCAAAGAACTCCACTGTACTGCCCCGCTCATGGATCTTTCCCCCTAAAAGAAAAAGAACCTCACTCGCCAATCGCCGGGCTTGTCCCATGTTGTGCGTCGACATGATCAGGCGGACGCCATCCTGCACAGCAGTCTTCAGAATCTCTTCGACTTCGCGCATTGCCCGTCCATCCAAGGAGGCGCAGGGCTCATCCAGAAACAGCACCTGCGGCGACCGTATTAGCGCCCGCCCCAGCGCTAGCTTCTGACGCTCACCACCTGATAAAACAGTGGCCGGTCGTCCAAGTGCATCGCCAAGCCCGACTTTCTCAGCCATAGCATCAGCCTGCGCGCGCGCTTCGCGTCGCGTTACCCCGCCAAGGCGCAGCGGATAGGCCAGATTGTCACGCACAGACCGGCGTAGCATTACTGGCGTCTGGAATACAAACGCCTGTTTCTCGCGTGCTCGCTCCTGCCCACAGGCCCATTCGATGCGTCCCGCGTTCAAACGCGCAATACCATGAAGCATCCGCAGAAGCGACGTCTTGCCTGCTCCATTAGGGCCGATGACTATTGTCACGCCTCCGGCTTCAAGCCGCAAGTCGACTGGACCGACCAGTACCTTGCCACGCCGCCGTGTCAGCGCGCCTTCGACGATCAGGGGAAACATGTCACTCACCAGCGCCCCTCCTGTTCCGTCCTCGTCAACCAATGGATCGCAAGGTTCACGGCTATTGCAAGACCGATCAAGATGAACCCAAGCGCCAGCGCCAACGCGAAGTCTCCTTTGCCTGTCTCGAGCGCGATCGCTGTCGTGAGCACCCGCGTGTGATGGTCTATGTTGCCCCCAACAATCATGATGGCTCCAACTTCACCGATGGCCCGACCAAATCCGGCAAGCGACGCCGTCAAAAGCGCTCTACGCCCGTCCCATAACAGTGCTGACATCCGTTGTACGTGGCTGGTATTTAATGAAATCAGCAGATCATGGTAATCCGACCACAATTCGCGCAGAGCCTGGTGAGCGATCGAAGCGATCAATGGTACGATAATGATGACTTGCGCTATGATCATAGCCGTCGGCGTGAACAAGAGCCCAAGAACGCCAAAGGGGCCCGCGCGGCTCAGCAAAACGTAGACGACAAGCCCCACCACGACCGGCGGCAACCCCATCAACGCATTCAACACCGCGATGGTCAACCGCCGCATCCGGAACCTGCGCACTGCGAGAAACGCGCCAAGCGGCAGGGCAATAGCCGATGCGATAGCCAACGCAGTCAATGTCACCTGCAGCGACCGTGCGGTGATCTCCACCAGGTCGGCATCGAGGGTCCAAAGGAGTATCCAGGCCTGCGACAAGCCATCCCAAAGATCGGACATATTTCCGCTGACCCCTCCAAGGTATCGGCCTGCTGGCCGTTATCGCGCATCGAACCACAGTCCTCGATGGGAAAAAACGACTAAAAGCCAACAATGTGCGCTTCTGGACAAATTGACCAGATTCAGTTCTTCGCATGTTAACCGAGCTGAAATAATGTCCCGCCGCGACCACCTGCCACCTGTTCCCGTCGGGGTTGGAGAAATCGCAAGGTGACACGGGGCGTTGAACCGAGGCCGCAAGCTAATGAGTCGCACTGTTCCGCACTTTCATATGCCCGCTGCCAAATGACCTGCGTACCAGAGAACCTCGTCCAAATGTGACTGCCCTTCGAGTAGCATGCGCTCGCGCCGTGCGCCTTTTTGCTTCGGTTGTCTCTGGCTCAACCACTACGCCATCCGGTCATTCGACACTTTCGCTTCCGGACAGGAAGCAACCCGTATCGCAAATCTTCGCACGTGCTCTTTGATCGAACAAACAGTTACAAGCCCGCAGTTTCAGTACCGCGTTCGGACGTTTTCAAACCTGCCCGTGACATCCAAACCCGAATAGTGGTCCCACCAAATTTGGCGGGACCATTCTCGATTAACTTAAAAGCACCACGAGCCAAAAAGGTGGTCTTTAGCCCACCACGTTGAACTCAGGGCCGTAGGGATAACCCGTGATGTTCTCGTTGCCGTCTTCCGTAATCACCAGAATGTCGTGCTCCCGGTATCCACCCGCGCCGGGCTGCCCATCGGCGATTGTCAACATCGGCTCCATGGAAATGACCATGCCCGGTTCCAGCACCGTATCAATATCCTCACGTAGCTCCAGCCCAGCCTCGCGACCATAATAATGCGAGAGCACACCAAAGGAGTGACCATAGCCAAAAGTGCGGTATTGCAGAAGGTTACGTTCTGCAAAAAACGCATTAATCTTATCTGTCACCTCAGCGCAGGACGCGCCCGGTTTCAGAAGCGAAATCCCCAATTCATGCGCGCCGATATTGGCTTCCCAGATCTTGAGGCTGGAGTCATCGACCTCGCCAACGAACATCGTGCGTTCCAACGCCGTATAATAGCCCGAGATCATCGGAAACGTGTTCAGGGACAGAATATCCCCACGCTGCAAGACGCGACCAGTCACCGGGTTGTGTGCCCCATCCGTGTTAATGCCTGACTGGAACCAAACCCACGTATCGCGATACTCGGCATCCGGAAACCGCCGGGCGATTTCCAGCTCCATCGCATCCCGGCCCGCCATGGCCACGTCGATTTCGCGCACCCCTTCCTTGACCGCATCCCGGATCGCATAGCCACCGACATCGGCAACCGCGGCGCCGGCGCGGATCATCTCGATTTCTGCCGGCGACTTGTGCATGCGTTGACGCATGGTCGCCTCATAGAGATCAACAGTTCCGGCAGGCGACAGGAAGCTCTGCATCTTGCACTGCTGCAACAGAGTGAGATGGTCGCCCTCGTACCCGATCATCTTGCCAGAACCTGTCACCGACAGGATGGCCCGCCAATAGTTGTCACGCTGCCAGTCTGTATAGGTAATATTGTCGCCATAGCATCGCCGCCAGGGCTGTCCCGCATCAATCCCCGCCGAAATCGTCACGCATTCCGTTGACGTCACGACAAGCGCATAGGGGCGTCCGAATGCGCAATAGGTGAAGCCCGAGTAATAGGAAATGTTGTGCATGGACGTGAACACGGCGGCATCGGTGCCGGTCTGCGCAAGGATACCGCGCAATCCCGCGACGCGCGTTTCGTACTCGCTGTCGGCAAATTGCAAACCGGCTTTTTTGCCATTGTGGAAACGATAGAATTCTGGACGTGCAGTCATTTCGACCTCCGTTAAGAAGGTCCCGGCGTTCAGGACTGGAAAGAAAGCGCGCTTCCGTTCCAAGGAAGCGTGGCGACGCCATCGCCTAAAGCATGTGCGCATAATGCCAGCCACCAGGCGCGTTTTCCAGACCGTTTGCGCCCTGGCGATGTCGTTTTCGAGGGTTAGACCTGAAACACTTCGCACATGGGCCTAAACCTACCCGGCAAGCACTTTCCCCACTTACTCTCCGTCACACTGTTCCGCGGCACGAATCCCTTCCTCAAGAATATCAAACATCTGGTGTACCTGATCTTCGGTGATAATCAGTGGCGGCGACATCACACACATGTTGACGATAGGACGCACCAAAAGCCCGCGTTTCTGGCATTCGGCATCGATACGCGCGCCAATATCATAATCGGCCTTAAGAGCGCTGTGCTTGTCGCCGTCGAGGGAACATTGGACGCATCCCATCAACCCCATGCCGCGCGTGTCAGTGACAATGCCGATCCGAGACAAGTCGTGAAGCCGCTCTTGGAACACCGGCGCGACGGTGCGGACGTGTTCAAGAATACCCTCGCGCTCGATGATCTCCATGCTGGTCAGCCCTGCAGCAGCGCAAACCGGGTGTCCCGAATAGGTATAGCCATTTGAAAAGGTCGCATCGCGCCCTGCAACATCCGCGATCAACCGGTCGGAAATCAGCGTCGCCCCCATCGGTGCATAGCCCGAGGTCAAGCCTTTGGCGCAGGTGATAATATCCGGCCGAATACCAAACACGTCCTCGGACGCGAACCAATGCCCCAATCGACCAAATGCGGTTACAACCTCATCAGAGATATAAAGCACATCATGACGACGGCAAACTTCGAGGCAGCGCCGGTGGTACCCTTTTGGCGGCACGATCACGCCTCCGGAGGCGAGGATCGGCTCGGCAATGAACGCCGCGACCCGGTCCGCCCCAAGTGTCAGGATCGCGTTTTCAAGATCCACGATCTTTTCTTCAAGAAACTCCTCGATGCTCTGTCCCTCGCCGCGATAGAGCGGGTTCACATCCGGCAGGAAATGGGCAAATTGGTCGGCCTTGTCCAACCACAGGCGATCACGCTCCTTTCCGCTGACACCGGCTGCAAGATAAGTGCTTCCGTGATACGCTTTCTGCCGCGTGATCACGATTTTTTTTTCGGGCCGCCCCAACAGGTTGTTGCGGAACTGGACAAAACGCAGAGCGCTGTCCACGGCCGTCGATCCACCGGTGGTAAAAAACACATGATTGAGATCACCCGGTGATCTGCGGGCGAGTTCGCGGGCAAACCGGGCGGCAATCGAGTTGGTATTGCTGAAAGGCGAAAAATACGCCAACTGGCGCGCCTGTTCCGCCATTGCCTCGGCCATTTCCTCACGTCCATAGCCAATCTGGGTACACCACATGCCCCCCGGACCATCGATCAATCGATCTCCGTTGCCATTGAAGATGTGAATTCCCCTGGCCGTCTCCACAAACGTTCGCTCGTTCTGCCCCAGAGCGGACATGCCTTCCCATGGATGTACGAAATGTGTGTTGTCCCAGCTTCTGACGTCGGTGTTATCCACGGCGTGCCATCTCCTCGGTGCTCAAGATTATCGGAAATTCGGCACGCACCTGGGCGTCGGCTGCACCAAAATAGTTGGGGAAATGAGACCCCAGGATCGTGTTCGCCTTGTTCCGCGCCCGCTCCAGAAGATCAGTTTTACCCTCGTTCTCCCAAGTATCGGTGCGTTCCCGGTCCATGAGTCGCGGATAGACAAACTCTGAATTCATGTAGGTGAGCGTATGTGGATTGCCCAGAAAGTGGCCGGGATCTATGGCACATTGGTGGATCACATCCACCGCCATGGTTTCGTCCGAAACCTCGATCCCGCGCAAAGTGCGCAGGATCATGCCACCGGCTTCGTCGTCAATGACCATGCTTTCGAAGCTGCATCCCATGAGGCTGCCAATCATCCCCCCGAACTCGCACAAGCGGTTGGCCCCCGCATGTGCGGCAAGCGAAAACGTAAGCGCCTTCTCCAGCCCGTATTGCGCGTCTGGCACCTTGGCATCGGTCATACCGGCGCCCACAGAGGTTGGAAGGCCGTAGAAGTTACCCATCTGGATCGCCGCGGCGCCGATCAGAGCCTGTTCACCACTACCTCCTGTGAAGGACCCGCTGCGCAGGTCGGTGATAAAGGGCCAAGCGGCAAAACAGACCGGGCACCCCGGCATGATTAAATTGACGATCGCCACGCAGGCCAATGTCTCGGCCACGGTCTGGACAAGCGTCCCGGCCAACGTGGCCGGCGCAGTGGCCCCTGCCTGCGGCGGCACCGCCAGATCGACGGTCAGGCCCAGCTTGGCCGTGTCAATCAGGATCTCCATGTTTTCACGCCCGATCCGCAGTGGTGACACCATGGGGCAGCCACCAAAGATCACGCTCGGTTTCTTCATGAAACTGCCCTCGCCCGCGGAGGCCAGATCGAACATGCGGATTGCATGTGGAATGTGGCTGCGATCCCGAAAGGTCAAACAGGCCGGTTTCTGACTCCCCGCCAGCATCGCGTAGATCGTGTTCATGTCATGGGCGAAGTCGTCGGTCACGTCAGTGGCCAGCACCGTGTCGCCCAGCATGTGTATGTTTTCCAGCTGATCCACCAACCGGGTGAAATCATAGACATCCCGCAGAACCGACGGGCGATAGGTGCTAGTCTCGGCGTCAAAGGTCGTGACCGCTGTCCCCGAGTTGGCGAAATAGACGCTCTCGCCGGTGCAATGCATGTCGTCCTTGCCTTCGCGCTCTCCGCGGGCAAAAACGTAGAACTCTTTTGCCGCGACCGACAAAAGGTCTTCCATCAGGGCGCGGGGAAAGCAGAGGCGATCATGCGCGTTGAGCACCGCCCCCTTGTGAAGCACCAAGTCAAGCAACTCGGGAAAATGATCTGAAACACCCGTTTTTTCCAATACCGTCAAGGCGGCGTTGTGGATGTTTTCCATGTCGCGCTGGCTTAGCGGTTTGTACCGCCCGCCCGCCAAACCACCCTGAACCGCTTCATTGCCAGTCGTAGCTTTCTGCACAGCGATGCGGGCGGCCCGCCCGCCGCCACGGCGGCGTGAACGGGGCGATGGAGTTTTGGTGCTCATGATGTTTCCTCGCGAAGATCGATAATTTCCCGGCGAAACCAATCCTTGTCGGTATCCTGCCTTGGGCGTTCAAACTCTCGGGCGGCGCGGTGCCCGGAAAATACCGCATCCACGATCAGGCCCGGTTGTGCTGCGTCGCCGATCAATTTGAGTGTGGTCAGTCCAAGCGGCTTTAGGGCCGCGTGCAGAGCGATATCGCGCACACGTTCGGTGACAAGCACCGCAGATTCACAACTCACCTGCATCGGTTTGCCGGTGAAGACACAACTCAGCGTGGCGCCATTGCTATCAAGTGAGGCCAGTGTCTTGTTGCAATGGATATCCACACCCAACTCGATCAACCGCGCCTGAATGCGATGCTGTTCCAGCGTGTTCACAGTGAAGCTCGAAACGAGACTTTCTGGTGTGACAAGGATCACTTGCATGCCGGACACGGCCAGCTGCTCGGCAATCACACCGGCCAAATAAATATGATCGTCATCATAAACCAGAACCGGCCCTGCGGCTGGCGTTTGCCCTGACAAAATATCGTCAGGCGTCAGGATGCGTGCATCTGGCTCGATCAATGGCACGTTGCGCTGGGTATTTCGGCCAACGCCATCACGCCGCCAATGCGCGCCGGTCGCAACGAAGACATTGACCACCCCCAGTTCCGCCACTTGTGCGGCATCCAGCGGGCTGTCGGTGAACATGCGCACGTTCCCCCGCTGAGACAGGTCGTTCAGTCGGTAATCCTTAACCCGGTTCCAGGCTGATAGTCCCGGCAGGCGGCTTTCGCGGGCCACGCGCCCCCCGAATTCGCTGGATGCTTCGGCCAGCGTGACCTCGTACCCACGTCGCGCCATCTGCATCGCGCACTCCAGACCGGCAGGACCGCTGCCAATTACCAGCACCTCGTTCTCCTCGCCCTTGGCCGAGATGATTTCCGGGTGCCAACCGCGTCGCCATTCCTCGCCCATAGTAGGGTTCTGGGTGCACCGGATCGGGATGCCGAGATTGTCCGAGGCCACGCAGATGTTGCAGCCGATACATTCGCGGATTTCGTCGATGCGACCCTCTTTTATCTTGGTTGGTAAGAACGGGTCGGCAATCGAAGGACGTGCCGCCCCGATTAGGTCAACAATACCCTTTTTCACCATCGAAACCATCAGGTCGGGAGACGTCAATCGGCCCACGCCTACCACGGGTTTCCCCGTCATCTGCTTAACGAAAGCCAGAGCCTCGTTTTGATAGCCGTCCTCCAATTGAAACCGGGTGGTCATGCTGTCATTGTCCCATCCCGACACGTTTACGTCCCACAAATCAGGAAGATCGGAAAGAAGTTCGACCACCGCACGCCCCTCTTCGGCGGCCTGCATGCCGTCTGCACCTTGCATCTCGTCAATGGCAAAGCGGAAGGCCACGGCGCAGGTGTCGCCGACGGCCTCACGCGTATCCTCAAGCAATTCGCGCGCCAACCGCACACGATTCTCAAGCGAACCGCCATATTCATCGCTGCGGGTATTCATGTGGGGAAGCATGAAATGCTGTGCGATGGACATCGAATGGCCCGCATAAACATAGATGATGTCGGCTCCTGCCTCCTTTGCGCGCAACGCAGCGTCGCGATGCCACCGACGAAACTCCCGGATATCCGCCTTGTCCATGGCGCGCGCATGTTTAGGCATGGTCGAGTCCACGCTCATCTCGGACGGCGCCAACAAAGGAGCCCGGCTCAGGTGGTTGTTCGCATGATTACCGTTATGTGCCAGCTGGATTGCGGCCAATGCTCCTTGTTCATGCACGGCATCCGTCATCAAACGTAACGCTGGAATGTCGCGTGCATCCCAAAGCCGCCCCTCGGGAAAAGGCGTTAGGTCGGAACTGGGGTGAATCTCGGTTTCCTGGTTCGACACCACCGCCCAGCCCCCTGCGGCTTTCATGCCGCGTACACCAGCATCGGCACGGGGGCGCAAATGGCCAAGCCCCGTGCAGTGAGGCACCTGAAAAAAGCGGTTGCGGGCCGTGACTGGGCCAATCCTGACCGGTTCGAAAAGCAAAGCGTATGGGTTCGCGTCGGGCATGGCGCGTGCAATCCTGTGTTCTGCAGCCGGGGAGTTTCTATCCCCGGCAGTCTGGTTGGTTTAGAAGCCGGCTTTGATCCGCTCGAACTCAGCCAGCATCTTGGCCTCAAGCGCGGGCGTCACTGCGTCAAAGAAAAGGCTGCCTTCAAAAAAGGCCTTGGGGTCGGAGAAACCGTAGGCCTCGATACTGGCCTGGTCAGCGATCTCGAACGCCTTGGCGTTGGAGTGCGGGTACCCCCAATTGTCGATAATGTATTGACCACTTGCAGGATCGGTCAGCGCGTTCAGCAGGTCATAAACCTGCTCATCCGGCGTGGTAGCCGACTTCAGGTGCACGTAACCGCAAACCCACGTTGCGATCCCCTTGTCCACGTCCCGCATCATTGCGGCGGGGACCTCGTTCCAGATCAGATTCAGCTCCGATTGGTTCCAGGCCCATCCCATTTCGATTTCGCCGCTGGTCATGGCCTGATCCAGTTGCCCAGCATCCGACCAGTAGAACCGCACATTCTGATGAATCGAGCGCAGGAAATCCGAGGCTTCTTTGAACTGCGCGTCGCTCAGGTTGGTGTAGTCCGCGCCGTTCCCGGTCGCCAAGGACGCCAGAGCATAAGCCGACGAGGCCGCGTCTGGAATGGCGATCTTGCCTGCATAGGCCGGGTCCGCCAGAAGCTGAAGCGAAATGTCGTCCCCCGAAATCTTGTCGGTTCGGTAGATAAGACCGGTATTCCCCCATTCGAACGGAAGCATGTAAAGTTTGCCATCCAGCACGATGCCGTCGACTTCCTTGATTTCCGGAAGAACGTCCGTCCAGTTAGTCAACTTTCCCTCGTCCAGCGGCTGGATCAGATCCGCCGCCACCCATTTGCGCACCGCATCCGAACAGGGATGCGCAAGATCGGCAGTAAAGCCGGACATCAGCTTGGTAAACGCCTCTTCCTGACTTCCAAAATAGGAATAGCTGGGCGCCTCGTCGCCGTATTTTGCCATGTAGCTGGCAAAAAAGCCGGGGTCCTCGTAGCCGGACCAGTCAAAGACGCTGAGATCCGCACCTCCAGCGGTCACACCGCCTGAGCTGATCGCAGTCGCCAGAGCAAATGCTGCAACACCCTTTAGTTTCATGTCTTCCTCCCGTTGGTTGTTTTCATTTGTCTTTTCCCAGATCGATGACGCTGGCCTCTTGAAGGCCTAGCCAAACCGCGTCCCCGCGATTGAAATCAACCGTGTGAAAATAGTTCGGCACCGAAACTGCCATCAGTGTGTCGATGCCATCGACTGCCACGTGGTAGTGGATATTCTCACCATAAAAAGCGACGTTACTGACCGTGCCCTGGACCGTCGCCGGATAATCGGCCGGTTTCTCGGCCTTGATTTCCAACTGCTCAGGGCGAATGCCAACAAGGATGTCGCGTGCATGTCCGCTTGCATTGGGGTTGCGCTCGATCTGCATTCGCCCAAAACCCGCTGCGTCGATCAAAAGCAGGCTGTTTCCCTCTTCCATTAACAAGGCGGGCAGGATGTTCATTTCACCGATGAAACTCGCAACCGCGCGGTTGCAAGGGCGAGCATAGAGAGTGGCGGGCGTGTCGATCTGCATCAGGCGACCATCGAACATCACGCCAATCCTGTCGGACATGGTCATGGCCTCGTACTGGTCATGCGTGACCATGACAAAGGTGATACCCAGAGATTGCTGCAAGTTGCGCATTTCGAACTGCATTTGTTCACGCAACTTCTTGTCCAACGCAGACAGCGGTTCATCCAGCAGCAGCACCTTGGGACGCATGATCAAGGCCCGCGCCAGCGCGACCCGTTGGCGCTGACCTCCCGACAACTCGTTTGCACCGCGCCGGTGCAATCCACCCAGCTCCACCATTTCCAGAACTTCGGTCACTCGCGCATCAATTTCGGCCTTTGGCACCTTTCCGCGAAGGCCGTAGGCCACGTTATTGGCCACGTTTAGATGTGGGAAAATAGCGTAGCTTTGAAAAACCATGTTCGTGGGGCGGTTGTTGGCCGGAACCCCTGCCATGTCTTGCCCATCGATCAGGATGCTGCCACGGCTCGGCTCTTGAAACCCGGCGATCATTCTCAAGACCGTGGTCTTGCCGCAACCCGATGGACCCAACAGAGAAAAGAACTCACCTTCTTTAAGTTCGAGATCGATGTCGGAAGCTGCACGGAAGCTACCATAGCGTTTTTCCACGGCTTTCATTTCTATGATGTTTTTTTCGGTCATCGGACATCTCTGGTTGAAGAGCGGCGGCGGAAGTACTCGGCCAACACCAAAAGCATGACCGAAACGAATAGCAGGATAGACCCAAGCGCCAGTACGTTGGGAAGCTTGGCGGGGAACCGGATCTGGCTCCAAATATAGACCGGTAAGGTCGGCTGATTGCCCGACAGGAAAAATGCCAGCACAAACTCATCAAAGCTGACGGTAAACGTGACAAGGATCGAGGCCACGATCCCTGGCGCAACCACAGGAAGGGTCACTCGGCGAAAGGTTTCGCCGACACCGCATCCCAGGTCATAAGAGGCTTCCTCAAGCGATATGTCGAAATCGTCAAACGCGGATTTCAGGATAGAAACAGCGAAGGGCAATGCCAGAAAGGTGTGGCCCAGCGTTACCGTGATTAGCGAAGGCTTCAACCCGAGGAACAGGAACAAGACCAGCATCGAAGATGCGACTATAATGCCGGGAATGACCAGCGGCAGCATTACCAATCCTTCGGCAGCTGCCTGCCCCCGAAACCGGTAACGCACAAAGGCGCGCGCTGCAAAAAGCCCCAATGCCGTGGCCATCAACGCCGCGACCGCGCCGACCCCCAGCGAATTCCACAGCGCCTGGATCAACGTATCTTGTTCGCCCAGCTTGCGGTACCAGTCCAGCGTCCATCCCTTGATCGGAAAGGCAACAATCGTGCCACTGTTGAAAGAAAACAGAGGAAGAAACAGGACCGGCAGGTACAGAAACACCAGATAGGCGAACGCGTAAACAACGAGCAGCGAAGGGCGTTTCATCGGATGCGCCTCCCCACCCCACGCCCTGCAATGACAAAAACTATTGCGACAAAGCCGACTGACATCATCGCCAAGAGCGACAGCGTGGCCCCCAGCGGCCAATTGTTGGCCGCACCGAACTGAACTTGAATCAGGTTCGCAATCATCTTTCCGTCAGATCCGCCCACCAGTGCCGGGGTGACGTAATCCCCCACGGTCGGAATGAAGATGATCAGGCAAGCCGCAATGATGCCTTGCACGGTCAGCGGCAACGTTACCCGCAGGAACCGCTGTACTGGCGTATTGCCCAAATCAGTTGCCGCTTCCAGAAGGCTCGGGTCGATCTTCTGCAGACTGACATATATTGGCAGGATCGCAAACGGGGCCCAAGCGTGGGCCAGCGTCAGCACCACGGCAAATTCGTTATAAAGAAGAAAACTCAGAGGCTCGTCGATCAAACCCATACCAAGCAAGGCCGAGTTCATCACGCCATTGAACCCCAGAATCAACTTCCAGGCAAAAACTCGCAACAGGTAACTTGACCAGAACGGAATGGTGATCAACAGAAGCCAGATCGTTTTCTTCCGGGCCTTCATCGCGATGAAATACGCAATGGGATAAGCCAACGCTACCGTCGTCAGCGTCACGGCCCCCGCGATCCAGATCGACCGCAGCATCAAGTGATGCACCAAAGGATCCGCCAACGCTTCACGGTAGTTCTTGAGCGTCAGCGACTTATCCAACGTGACATAAGTCTGGGACCAGAAGGAATAGGCGATCAGGATAATCAACGGTGCCGCCACCAGAAAGCCGACGTAGGCTGTGGCGGGCGCGCTGAGGGTATACCCCTTGGCGGCTTCACTTCTCAACTTGAACACCGGACCTCCCAGCTCTCGATCACTCTCGCCCACTAATGGACGATTGTCCATTAAGTATTGTGCGAGAGCCGTGCCTGTGTCAATCTGATCTTTGATCCTTGGCTAGAAACCTCTTATTGGCTTGAAAATGAGTGATTTTTCTTTGACTGACACAACCCAACGAAGGACTGCGAGGCGCGACCCGGAAGCCAGTCGGCAAGCCTTGATCGACGCGACTCTCGACACGATTGCGGAAAGCGGGCTGGCCGAAGCCTCCGTCACCAACATCATCCGACGCGCCGAATTGTCGCGCGGGATGGTGCATTTGCACTTTGGCGGCAAAGACAATCTCGTGACGGCCGCGGCCCAACAATTCAGCAATCACTACTATTCCGAAATGGACCGGATGATCGACATTGGAAACGCGCCCCCAGCGGTACGTGTAATGGCCGTGGTTGTCGCCGATCTGTCGGAGACATTGCTCAACCCCCGCAGCACCAAGATATGGCACGCCTTTCGCGGCGCGGCCAACGCGCATCCCGGCATCGCTAAATACTCCAGCACTCAGGACGAACGCCTGGTTCAAAACGTGCGCTTTGCCTTCGAGGAGATTGCCCGGGAACAAGGGGGCTCGGATACCCTCGCAGAAGATGCCACCTATGGTACGCTGGCGCTTCTCGAAGGCATGTGGGTGCATTACCTGACCGACATGGAGAATTTTTCACGCCCCTGGGCCATAGAACTGGTACGCCGCTTCCTAGCGGGTCTTTTTCCCAACCATTTCTCAGACCCCGCAACCAGCGCCGAGAGCATGCATCGCCTCATTCTGTGAAAGAGCCCAACAGGTGCCGACCGAGGTCACAGTACGTCCACAGAGTAATCGATTGGCGGTTTGAACGCGTAAATAGCGTTGTTTTCAGGTTTGGCCGCTCCGCCTTCCACATGTAATCTGCTCCCGCCATCGGCGGGAGGCAAGACGCTCCTTTTCTTGGATCAGGGGGTTACAATGGCGAAAAACGGGTCAAAATCGTCCATGGCGCCAAAAAGCGCGGCAAGTTTTGACGCGTCCCCTTCCAGTTGCAATTCCCCCTCCGCGATCAGGCTTTCAACGGGGGCGATTTGACCAAGCAGCGTGAAAAAGGCGGCTTCGCTCAAACGAAGGGTCAGATCGGCGGCCTCTGGCCGGTTCCTGGTATTGGACAAGACACCATTCTGCGCGGCCAGAATATAGTTATCCCCGGTATCGCGGAATTCGAGCAGAACCGAAAAATCTCCGGCGGCCTTTGCGGGATTGAATTTCACTCCCAGGAAATCAAGCGCCATGCCGACCCCCATGTTGAACAGCACGTCCGGGTTGGAAGTGTTGACCGCGTTCGACCGATCAATACCTTTGCGCAGTTCCTGCGCCCCTAGCAAAAAGATGTTACGCCATGTCCCTGCTTCGGCTTGGTATCCCATCTGCTCCAAAATATCCGCCTGCAACTCCTTTGCCGCATTGTTGTCAGGCTCGGCAAATACGAGCTTATCCACGATCTCGGCGGCCCAACGATAGTCGCCTTCTTCCGCCGCTCGCCGACCTTCCGTCAACACAGCATCGGCCCCACCGATCACTCGCACAAAGCGCCGGGCACTTTCCTGCGGCGGCAGAGCATCAAAAGTCGTCGGTTTGCCATCCCACCAGCCCAGATAAAATTGGTAGACAGCCTTGATGTTGTGTTTGAGCGTTCCATAATACCCACGACAGGCAAAATCGTGGCGCAACCCTTCAGGCAACTCCACCATGTCCGGGATCTCGTGCAACGTGTGCCCGTGATTAGCCAGCCGCAACGTTTCGTCATGGATGAATCGATATAGATCGCGTTGGCGGATCAGGAACCGGGTGATCCGTTCGCTTCCCCACTGCGGCCAGTGATGCGAGGCAAAGATCAATTCTGTCCGGTCGGCAAATATCGAAATCGTCTCGTCGATATACTTGGCCCAACCAAGCGTATTGCGGATCTCTGCACCGCGTGGAGTCAGGATATTGTGCATGTTATGCGTTGTGACTTCCGACGCGCAAAGCGCCTTCAGTTGCGGGAAATAGAACATGAACTCGGACGGGGCCTCAGATCCGTTGGCCAACTGAAATTCGATCTCGACGCCATCCACAATCCGGGTTTCGCCGGTCTCGCGAACGATGTCGGTGGGGGGGATCAGGCTGATCGCCCCTTGCGAAATTCGCGGCCCCAGACCACAACTCGCATGCCCCTGTGGCCCCGCCTCAAGGCCGATCCCGAATTGGTATTGTGCGCGCCGGTTCATTGCATTTCCAGCCAGAACGTTTTCAGAGATCGCGTAGTCCATGAACCCGTCCGGCGCGAGAATCGGTACCTTTCCTGCGGCTACATCGGCTCCATTCACAACGCCGCGTACACCACCGAAATGGTCGGCGTGGCTGTGGGTATAAATCACCGCGCGCACCTCGCGGTGGCCAAGGTGTTCGTTGGCCAGTGCCAGCGAAGCACGGGCGGTTTCGACCGACAAAAGCGGATCGATGATGATCCAACCGGTATCGCCCTCTATCAGCGTCATGTTGGAGATATCGGCGTTGCGTACTTGATGGATGCGCGGGTGAATGGTGAAGAGACCGTGGATCCGGTTGAGCTGTCCCTGGCGCCACAGACTTGGATTGACTGTTTCCGGAGCGTCGCCATCCATGAACGCATATTGCGAAAGGTCAAAGGCCATGCCGCCGCTGTCATTGGGAATGGACTCGGCGTCGAACGTGGCAACAAAGCCCCGCGTCGCATCCTCGAAATCCTGCCGGTCGCCAAAATTGAGCAGGTCAAGAAGCGCTTGATTGGCCTGGGCTGTATGGCTGCTTGCCGGTTTGTTGCACATTGACTTCTCCTGGATTGAAACGGATCACCTCAGGGCAACCCGAATATTGTCATTCACTGCCGCGCGATTTCCACCTTGCTCATCGCGGCGCTGTCCATCTTGTCCTGCTTTTCGAGGCGAACCGTGACCTTGCGCAGGAACCCCGTGAACTCGAACGGGCCGGGGTAGTCGACAACCGTCGTGCCTCTGTCGCGCCCGATGTCTAGCCCGGACCAGGAAATCAGGATCGCAAATCCCCGGGGAGAGCGGCCTGCGCCCGCAGGTTCACCGTTGATCAGCAATTCAAAGTCACGATGCGGCAGACCCGGCTCGACCGTCGCGCGCAGGCCCAAAGAGACATCGCCGGTGGGAACAGGCCGGTCCGAGTTGATCGTCGTCACCGAGCCGCCAATGTTGATCGAATAGCAAAGATGACTATCACGGAGATAAAGGCTATAGCCCGACGTTGCATCACCGTGTGCAATTAGAACGCCCTCAGCGCCGCCCTCGGGGATACTTGCGTCTGCTTCAATAGCGTAGTTGCGGGCACGTACATCGGGAGCCACATCGGTCGGCACGTGCCCCACTCCGCGATGAAAGACAAATTCCGTTCGGTGACCTTGGAACCGCACCGAGTTCTCGGCAAAGCGTTCGGCAAAGCGATCATCCAGCGGCAGCACCTTGCAAGCCTCGGCTTCCTTCCACCACAGGTCGATCATGGCCTTCAGCCGTTCTGGCTCTTGATCAGCGAGATCGTGAACTTCCGAAAAGTCCTGATCAAGGTTGTAAAGCTCCCATTCGTCTTCTTCGAAGGGTGTGCCGGGCGCATGATAGGATACCGCCTTCCATCCGTCTGCCCACAGCCCGCGATGGCCAAACATCTCAAAATACTGCGGGCGAGACCGTGCCGGGGTCTTCGCATTGTGAAAGCTGGCCGCGAATGACTCGCCCTCGAACGGCATCTGAGGCACGTCGCCGATCTGGTTGGGGCCTTCGATGCCCAGCACATCCAGCAAGGTTGGCACCAGATCGCTGACATGTGCGAATTGGTGGCGCAACTCGCCCCGCGCTTTCAGCCCCGCAGGCCAGTGGACCACCAACGGATCACGCACGCCGCCGCCATGGGTGTTCTGCTTGTAGCGGCGCAGGGGAGTGTTCGAGGTCATGGCCCACCCCCAGGGAAAGTTCGAATGGGTGTCGGGACCGCCGATAGCGTCAATGCGGGCAAGTTTTTTTGCGACGTCCTCTTCCAACCCGTTATAGGGGCCCATGGCGTTTACAAAGCCCAACGGCCCGCCTTCCTGGCTGGCGCCATTGTCGGACAGGACAATGGTGATGGTGTTGTCAAGCTGGCCAGCGGCCTCGAGAAAATCGATTAATCGCCCAAGGTTCTGATCAGTATGTTCCAGCATCGCAGCATAGGCGGCGTTCAGCCGAGAAAAGACGGCCTGTTCGTCGGGGCTATGCGCGCGCCACGCCTGAACGCCGGGATTCCGGTCTGGCAAATCGGTGGCCTTGGGCACGATCCCCATCTGTTTTTGCCGCGCCAGACGCCGATCGCGCTCCACATCCCAACCATGAATGAAATCGTCGTGATAACTCTTGATCAAATCGAACGGCGCTTGATGCGGCGCGTGACACGCCCCCGGCGCGATGAAGGTCATCCAGGGCGTGTCTGGCAATTCGGCGATATGATTGGCGATGAAACCGATGGCATTGTCGAACAGGTCTTCCGTGAGATGGTAGCCGGTCTCGAAGGTGCCCGGTGGGTCAATATGGCCGTTGTCGCGCACCAACTCAGGTGAATACTGATCGGTTTCGGCGTCGAGAAAGCCATAAAATCGGTCAAAGCCGCGCCCAAGCGGCCAGCCGTCGAAAGGCCCGGTTGCTCCACTTTCGGTCAGCGGCGTGACATGCCACTTTCCCACCATATAGTTGCGATAGCCCGAGGGGCGCAAGATTTCCGCAATGGTGCCCGCCTCACGGCTGATTTTGCCGCGATACCCGGGATAGCCACTGTCGAAATTTGCCAGACACCCCATCCCCACCGAATGGTGATTGCGCCCCGTCAACATGGCGGCGCGGGTGGTTGAACACATGGCGGTCGTGTGAAATCCTGTATAGCGCAGACCATTGCTGGCCAACCGGTCGATCACCGGTGTGCGGATGGATGAGCCGTAGCATCCGAAATCGGAAAACCCGACATCGTCGAACAACACCACGAGTATGTTGGGGGAACCCGCGCGCGGGCGTTTGCGCTCCGGCCACCAAGGCTGTGAATCGGCCGCATAACGTGTGATTGAACCCTCGAAGTCTGATGCGTTGGTCATGGACGTTCCTATGGGTTGAGCAGGACAAGGGACAGGGCAGGCCAGAAAGTGACAAGCAAAAGCACCGCAATCATGATCCCGATGAAAGGAAGCACGGAAACGCAGATATCGCGGAATTTTTCGCGAAAAGCCGTCATGGCCACTAGCAGGTTCAGCCCTACGGGCGGCGTCAGGAGACCAATCTCCAGATTGATCACCATGATGATCCCGAAATGCACCGGATGAATTCCAAAACTCTGAGCGGCGACGAACAGGATCGGCCCCAAGAGCAGAATGGCTGACACCACGTCGATCAGGCAGCCGATGATCAACAACGCGGCATTGACCACCAGCAGGAAGGCAATTTTCGAGCTGACGGCACCCTGAAGCCAGCTTGCAAAGTCCTGCGGGATGCCTTCGATTGCAAGGACCGTTTTGATCGACAGGGCTACAGCCACGATGGGGAACAAGGTGCCTAGCATTTGCGCGGTTTGCAGACCGACGGCAAAAAAGTCCTTTGCGCCCAATTCCCTGTGAATAAAAAGCTCTACCAACATGGCATATCCGACGGATACTGCCGCAGCCTCGGTGGGCGAGAAAAAGCCGGAATAGATGCCCCCCAATAGGATCACCGGCAGCATCAAGGACCAGACCCCAGCCCGCAGGGCCTTGATCAGCCGTACCAGTGAAAAAGGTGTGCGCCTCACCTGTCGATTTATGATCACGCTGTAGGCGCCAAGCACCAGTGTCAAAAGAACGCCCGGAATGACTCCGGCCAGGAAAAGATCGACAATAGAGGTTTCCGTAACAATTCCGTAGACGATCAACGGAATCGACGGCGGAATGATGATGCCAAGCGTCCCCGCCGATGTGACCGAGCCAAGCGCGAAACTCCGCGAATACCCTGCCTCCTTGAGAGCGGGGTACATAATTGCGCCAACGGCCAGTAGGGTTGCCGGGGACGAGCCCGAGATTGCCGAGAACAGCGCGCAGCTGAGGATCGTGGCAAAGCCAAGCCCGCCCGGCATCCATTCCGTCGCGGCCCGCACGATCTCGATCAGCCGGGCGGCAATCGACCCGCGCGACATCAGCGCCCCGGCGATGATGAACATTGGAATCGCCAACAGAACTGGGTTGTCCATCGCCGTCCAAATATCCTCGACCAGGTAGACGATCAGACCGTCGCCCCAGACAAGATGCACATAGGCAGTCGCCGCCAGAAGGATCAGAATGACACTCTGACGCAGAACAAGAAGTCCGGCAAAAACCGTGATCAGGCCAAGTACGTCCATGGCTCAGCCCTCCCCAGCAGGAACTGGTTTCACGTCCGGCATCAGGAAGAACACGAAATGCCGGAGCGCCGCAGTTCCAAATGCGTATGGGAATACCAGTTGAATGGGCCAGAGCGGGATATTGATGACCTCGGCCCGATCCCGGAAGGTCAGGCTCTCACTGACAAAGACGATGGCGTACCAACAGAGACCCGCAAAAAGCAGCGCCGACACCAGGTCACCAACCCTGTCCACCCAGTGCCACGGCAGGATGCGATCCGCGAAACTGGCACGCAGGTGGGCATTGTTGCCAACCGCGATGCTCAATCCCAGGATGCCCGCGATAATTGCTCCGAACACAGCCAGTTTTTGTGCCCCCCAAATCGATTGGGAGGCAAGTTCGCGAGCCGCGACATCCGCAAGCAAGAGGCCGCAGGTCACCGCGTACGCGGCAACCGCAATGGCTCCCTCGACCTTCAATAGGCTACTAAAGAGGCGTCGCATCGGCATTTTCCCGGACGTGCACTAGGGATCAGGAACCGCAGGCCGCTTTGGCCGCAACCAGAGCATCAGCCACGTCCTGAGCCTTGCCCCCGGCTTCGGCAACCACGGCATCCATCACGCCGCTGGCCGCTGCTTTCCAGGCAGCATTTTCCGCCTCGTTCAGCCGTTTAACGGGAACTCCCGCACCTTCAAGCTTGCTCAAAAGCGCGACCTCCGCACCGAGGATGCCTTCGGTAAGCTTCGGGGCCGCTGAGGTGAAGATGCCAAGCCATTGCTTTTCCTGTTCGCTCAGCCGCGCCCAAGTTCTGCCCGACACAGCAACGCTCCCAATCAGCCGCGCATGGTTCGTGACTGTCACATGAGGAGCGACTTTATGCGTTCCGATGCCGATCCCGAAAACGGTTGGAAATGTGGCCGCATCAACGGTCCCGGTTTGAAGTGCTGGGATCGTGTCCGAGGTCCCCATCGGCACCCCCTGCACCTCCCAGGCCGAGGCAAGCGCCGCATCGGCAATCGTCGGGGCGATCCGCAACTTCAAGCCCTTGAGATCGGCGGGCGTTGCCAGCGGCTCCTTCGAAAAGAGTACGTAATGGCCCACCTCCATCCACGTCAGAGGAACAACCCCGGCGCCTTCCATGATCTCGCCGAGGGTGTCGGAAAGATGTTCATACGTCACGCATGTCCCCTGCTCAGCGCTGTCAAACAGATAGGCCGAGGACGGAATCGCCAGTTCCTGACTAAGCAGCGTCATCGGCACATTCGAAACAAACGCGATATCCAGCCGCCCTTTGGCGGTCTGGCGCAGGATCGTCTGCTCATCACCCGCCTGTGCATCAAGCAACAGGTCGACCTCCATTTCACCCCCGGAAACTTCCTCGATCTTGGCGGCAACCCCGGCCGCCCACTTGCCCCAAGGGGAGCCAGAAGGCGCCACAGAACCGAGCTTCAGAACCGTTTCGGCCGAGGCGGGAATCGCCCCACCAAACAAACCGACTATCGCCGCAGCTTTCGCCAAGACTTTGAATTTCATACTATATCCTCCCGTTTTTTGAGCGCACACTTGGTTCCCCCCCAACCGAGAATCCGCACGCAATTCTTTTCGAAAATTTTATCTAAACTAAAAATCTGGACACATGTCTATATTTTTTGCTTAATCCTCAAAGTTAAGATGAAAGGGTGGAGATTCGCCAAGTATTGGCGCCACTATGCCTCGCAGACGAGCGCGAGTGCGATATCAGGGAGGGGAAAAATGAGTTTTGATTTCGTGATCGTGGGAGGAGGATCGGCCGGGGCGACCATTGCATCGCGGCTAAGCGAGGATCGCAAGGTGCGAGTCTGCCTGCTCGAAGCGGGAGGCAGTGGTGACGGGATTCTCGTGCGCGCGCCGATTGGGGTTGTCGCAATGCTGCCCGGCTATGGAAAGATAAATAACTGGGCATTCAAGACCGTGCCTCAACCAGGGTTAAGGGGCCGGCAGGGTTACCAGCCGCGAGGTCGCGCTCTAGGAGGCTCTTCTGCAATCAATGCCATGCTCTATATCCGCGGTCAAAAAGAGGACTATGACAGCTGGGCCGGCCTAGGCTGTGACGGCTGGAGCTGGGACGAGGTTCTGCCCTATTTCAAGAAAGCCGAGAACAACATAAATGGGGCGGACGACCATCACGGCGATAGTGGCCCACTTCAGGTCTCCGACCAGAAGGCGCCCCGTCCGATCTCGCGCGCTTTCATCGAGGCAAACACCCAGGTCCAGATTCGCGAGATTGCCGACTTCAACACTGGCGACAACGAAGGCGCCGCGCTCTATCAGTGCAGTCAGTTTCATAGCAAGGAAAAGAATGGCGAACGCTGTTCAGCTGCCGCCGCCTATCTGCACCCGGTGATGAAAAGCCGCCCCAACCTGACGGTGATCACAAAGGCGCGCGCGACCCGCATCATCTTTGAGGGAAAGCGCGCAGTGGGCGTGGCGTATCGGCAGGGCAAGAAGGATCTCGAAGCGCGCGCCGGCAAAGAGGTCATCCTTTGCGGTGGCGCTTTCCAATCGCCCCAGCTTCTACAGCTCTCGGGGGTTGGTCGACCGCAGGATATCACGAGCCATGGGATCGACATGGTGCACGAACTTTCCGGCGTCGGACAGAACCTGCAGGACCATCTTGACTTCATCCTCGCCTACAAGACCCGTGACACCGACAACATCGGCGTCGGGGTTCGCGCCACGATGAAACTCACCTCCGAGATTTTCAAATGGCGCAAGCACGGAAATTCGATGGTTGCATCCACTATCGCGGAAGCCGGGTCGTTCTTCAAAACCGACCCCAATCTCGACCGACCAGATGTGCAAACCCATTTCGTGATATCAATCGTCGACGATCACGCGCGCAAGCTGCACCTCGGTCACGGGTACTCCTGCCATGTCTGCGTATTGCGCCCGCATTCACGCGGCGAAGTATTCCTGAAATCGGCTGACCCGATGGACGCACCGGGCATCGACCCCAAGTTCCTGAGCGACGAACGCGATCTCCAGACGCTGATCAAAGGTGCACGAAAAACTCGCGAAATCCTCATGGCCCCTGCGATGAAAAAATATGCCCACAAGGAACTGTTTGGCACTCATGACAACATGACTGATGCCGAATGGGAGGACCACATTCGCGCCCGGGCCGACACGGTCTATCACCCTGTCGGCACCTGCAAGATGGGCGTGGATGACATGGCGGTGGTCGACCCACAATTGAAGGTGCGCGGTCTGGAAGGACTGCGCGTGGCCGACGCTTCGGTGATGCCGCTGCTTGTATCCGGCAATACTAACGCTCCGACGATCATGATTGGCGAGAAATGCGCCGACATGATCAAGGCCGAGCATGCTACCGCTGCCGTCGCCGCCGAGTGAACGCGATTTCCGGGGCCGCGCCAATGCGGGCCGGACAAGAAACTTCTCGAAAGGAAAGAACCTGATGCTTGGTTCCATGATGCGCAACGCGCTTTTGGTCAGTGACCTTGTCGTACACGCGGGCAAATATCACACCGACACCGAAATCGTCAGCCGAGAGACGAGTGGCGAACTGAACGTCACCAACTGGGGCGAAGTGGCGGAAGCTTCGCGCAAACTGGCTTCGGCACTCGACACGTTGGGTCTGCAGGAAGGCGACCGGATTGCTACGCTGGCCTGGAACAACCACCGCCACCTCAAGATCTGGTTCGCGGTGTCAGGATCGGGCAAGGTCTGCCACACGTTGAACCCGCGCCTCGCACCGCAGCAGTTCATCTTCATCTGCAACGATGCTGCCGACAAGGCTATCTTCTTTGACAAAACCTTCATGCCGCTGATCACCGGCACGCGCGACCACCTCAAGACGATCAAGCACTTTGTCTTCATGGGACCGCGCGATGAAGAAGTCGTAGCGGCGATCCCGGATGTAATTTTTTTCGACGAGCTGATCGAAAAAGGTGATGTCGACTATACGTGGCCGCAGTTCAACGAAGAGAGCCCCTGCTCGCTCTGCTATACGTCGGGCACCACCGGCAACCCAAAAGGTGTGCTTTATTCCAACCGTTCGACCATGATCCACACCTTCGCGATCTCGCTGCCCGACGCCCTCAGTCTGTCGAGCGCAGAAGTCATACTCCCCGTGGTGCCAATGTTCCATGCAAATGCTTGGGGCATCCCATATGCAGCAGCTATGACCGGGGCCAAGCTGGTGATGCCGGGGTCGATGCTTGACGGGGACAGCCTGTTGGGGTTGATCGACGACCAGAAGGTGACTCTGGCGCTGGGAGTTCCAACAATCTGGATGATGCTCCTGGCAGCGGCAGAAAAGTGCGGCTCGAAGATGCAGACTCTGCGCCGCAACGTGATTGGCGGGTCGGCGGCGGCACCGTCGATGATCGCGACCTTCCGTGACAAGTACGACTGCGACACGATCCATGCCTGGGGCATGACCGAGACCTCGCCGCTTGGCACCGCCAATCGGCCCAAGGGAAAACATGCGGATCTAGACGCCGATGCGATGGGGCTTCTGCGCTTGGGCCAAGGGCGTCCACCCTTTGGCATCGATTTGCGAATCGTGGATGACGCGGGCAGCCCGCTGCCCCATGACGGCAAGGCCGAAGGCGCTTTGCAATGTCGTGGTCATTGGGTGGTCGACACCTATTTCGGTCAGGAGACAAGCACAATGACCGAAGACGGCTGGTTCGACACGGGCGACGTGTCGACCATCGACGCAGACGGGTTCATGGTGATCCGCGACCGCACGAAGGACATTATCAAGTCGGGCGGCGAATGGATTTCCTCGGTTGATCTCGAAGGCATCGCCGTGGCCCATCCGGGCATCGCCATGGCCGCTGCCATCGGCGCCGCGCATCCCAAGTGGGACGAACGCCCGATCATAATCGCAGTCCCAGCCGAAGGCGCCGCCCCATCCGAGGCGGACATCATCGCGCTTTATGACGGCAAGGTCGCCTCTTGGCAGGTTCCCGACGCCGTCGTCTTTACTGACGAAATCCCCCTCAATGCCACAGGCAAGATGCTGAAGAACAAACTTCGCGACAAATTCGCGAATATCCTGATCGAGAGAGGTATCTGACATGCTTGATGCTGCCCAACTAACACTTGAGGGACAGGACGCTCTCTACGACGAATACGAAGACGCACTGGCGATTCTCGATACGAACAAGGACAAATGGGCACGGCTCCCAATCCCCGAACGCATCCGGCTTCTATCAGCAATGAAGGATGGAGTCATGTCCGTGTCCCAGGGTTGGGCCGAGGAATCCGCCCGCAAGAAGGGTTTGAAACCGGGCACCCCCGTCGCCGGTGAAGAATGGATTGCCGGCCCTTATGCCTGCATGGCCGGATGCAATGGATTGATCAGCACCCTGTCGCAAATGCAGGGCAAATCCTTCGTCGACCACTTGCACACGCGGCAGCTTGCCACCGGCCAATTGGCGGTACGGGTCCTGCCCCATTCGCTGTGGGATCGACTGCTTCTATCAGGTGTTTCCGCGGAAGTCTGGATGCAGGACGGCGTGACCGCCTCCAATCTTAAACAACACGTAGCCACTGCTTATGACACTCCGGAAAAGGATCGTTTCGGCAAGGTCGCACTGGTGCTTGGTGCCGGCAATGTCGCGGCGATCACGCCTCTGGACGTGCTACAAAAGCTGATCCTCGAAAATCAGGTCGTGATCCTCAAGATGAACCCGGTCAATGACTACCTGACCGATTACTATCGCATCGCCATGAAACCCTTCATCGACGAAGGTTATTTACGCATCGTCAAGGGCGATGCCAAGGGCGGCGCTTACCTGTGCGAACACCCGGTTATCGAGGAACTGCACATTACCGGCGCGGGATCCACCCATGACGCCATTGTCTGGGGCGTTGGTGAAGAGGCCGAGGCCAACCGCAAAGCGGGAACACCAAAAAACACCAAGCGCTTCACGTCCGAGTTGGGCTCGGTCAGCCCCACCATAGTGGTGCCCGGCCCGTGGTCGGCGGCCGATATCCGGTTTCAGGCGGAAAACATCGCCACGATGAAACTGCATAACTCGGGCCACAATTGCGTCGCCTGCCAAGCGCTCGTGATGCCCAAGGGCTGGAACAAGGGCGCGCGCCTGATGGAGGTCGTCAAATCCGTCGCCGCAAAGTCGACCCGCCCGACATGGTATCCCGGTGCCGAGCAACGCCTTGAGACTCACAAGGGCAGTGGCCGCAATATCCAAACGGTAGACCGTGGCAAGGCTGCACCGCCTCTCGTGATCTCTGACCTTGAAGAACAGCCCGCCAATTGCTCCGTCGAAGTGTTCGGGCCCGCGATGGGCATGATCGAATTGGAGGCGCCCGATCCGGCAACTTACCTGGAAAACGCGATTGCCTATGCCAACGACGAACTCTCGGGCACCTTGGGGTGTCAGATCCTCATTCACCCCCGCACCATCCGCAAAATCGGCAAGAAACGGTTCGAAGAGATCGTATCTAAGCTGCGTTATGGCACAATCGGAATCAACGGCTGGTGCGGGCTCGGCTTTCTGATCACCGCCTGTCCGTGGGGGGGCTTCCCGGGTCATACCCTTGAAGATGTCGGCTCGGGAATCGGCACTGTGCACAACAGCTTCATGCTCGAGGATACCGAACGCACCGTGGTCAGGGCCCCTTGGCGCCCCTTTCCGCGCGGCCTTTTGTCGTTGCAGTTCACCCTTCTGCCCCGGCCTCCTTTCTTCATCACGAACAAACAACAGCACAAAATCGGCGAGGCCTTGACGCGATTCCAGCACAAACCCGTCTGGCGCAAACTCCCAAAGATTTTCTACCACGCTCTGCTGGGATAAGCGTGGTTGCCGGGCAGAATAGCTTGCATTCTGCCCGGCTCCGTACCAAGTAGGCACCATGAATGAAATGCCCGCCAAACTAAAGGCCCGCGCGGCACGCAAGAACGCGAAACGCGACCTGAAAAAGCGCCAGATCGCCGAAAGCGCGATCCTTGCCCTGAAGGAGCTGGGCTATGCCAACACGAGCCTTCGCGACATCGCTGAAAAAAGCGAAATGTCCCTAGGCATGTTGCACTACTACTTCGAAGATCGCACAGACCTGATCATCTATTGCGTGTCGATCTACAAGGAAGAGTTCGTTCGTAACATTACCGAGGCGCTGGAAAAGGCGAATGGACGCGCGGAAGTCATTGACGCCTTCTCCAATGCGCTGGTTGCCTCGATCATCGACGACGAAATGACCCACCGCCTCTGGTACGACATCCGTACGCAGGCGATGTTCGACGCAACCTTCCAACCTGTCGTCGCGGAGATCGAGCAAAAATTGATGGACATCGTCGGCACCGCCTTTGAAAAGGCAGGACACGAGACTGTTGAGAATGTCGAACTATCCTACGCCCTTCTGGATGGTGTTTTCCGGTACCTCATGCAGGGTCAGATCGGAGAGTCCCCAAGAACAAGGGACGAACTGCTTCGCACCTTCCGCGCCCTGTTAGAACAATCTCTTTGACTGGTAATAGCGCTGAGGGGTGCCAATTCAAACAAGCGCCGCATTTTGGCTCCGCATCGCCGTTTCCCCTGAGGCGCAACATGGGGAGTCGCCGGAAAACGGGTGCGCCCGTCATACGCATCACCACTTCGGCGACGTGACAGAACGCCAGTTCAGCCCGTGCCCGTCTCGCCGCATCTAGCCTCAGACAACGCCCTTAAAACTTCCCGGGCTGCTCTATCGGTGCCCGAGTTAGCCTGCATCATCTTAGATGTTTCTTTCAAACGTGTTCGCATTTCGCCGTCTTCCAACAGAGCGACGATTTCCGCCCTCAATGTTTTGGCTGACCAACCGGCGCGGTCCACGCGGCGCCCAACGCCCTTAGCCTCGGCGCGCTGAGCGTTGTCGTGTCCATCCCAGCAATAGGGCATGACCAACGAAGGAACCCCAAAAAACAGAGCCTCGCAAAAGCTGTTGTTCCCTCCATGGTGAATGAACAGTGCCGTGTCTGCCACGACGGACGGCTGCGGAAACCAACTGCCCAGGTGAACATTGTCGGGGATGTGTTCATAGGATTCTTCGAAACCACCTGCATTGACAATAAAACGGGCGGGAATGGTTGCGAAAACGTCGATCATTCTTCGGATCAGATCCGTGTCAATGGCCCCCAGCGACCCGAAGCTGGTGTAAATTAATGGGCCATTGGTGGCCGGAAAGTCCGGCATCTCAAAATGGGTTTCCTGTCGAACACATCCTTCAAGGAAGACGAAACTGTCGTCGGCAAGTTGCTGTTCGCGATCATATCGGATGGCGCTCGGAGCAAGTAGCAGATTCAAGTTAGGAGAGGGTTCCAGGAAAATCCCGGACGCGAGCTGGGGCAACCCCCGCTTCTTGCGAAACTCGTTGTATCGTTTGTGTGCGGCCCGAGTGGCCTTTTCATACGCCTTTTTGAATGTGGCACATTTTTTCGCGGCTTCCGGCGCAAGCCCGGAAAGGTAGGGGGGAACCTTAGGATCGGGAAGCTCGGTTTCCGCGCAAGAAACGATACGAACCCAGGGGCAACCTGCCTTTGCAACGGCGGGAAACATGATCACGTTGTCCAGAAGAATCGCGTCTGGTTTGATCCGATCCAAAAGAGCTTCAAGATCATCTTCAACCGAGATTGCTGTGTCTACGATGGCCTCCCAAGTGGGCGCAACGTAAGTCTCCAATTGTTCGATTGGGTTGAGCTTGAAATGGGGCAAGTGGGTTGTGATGAAACTCTGCCAGTAGTCTTCCGTCGCTTCGTCGCTGGCCCTGAGCGATTGCGGTAGGTGGTATTCCTTGAATCCGTATTCCGCGAAAACACCGGTAAAACCGGGATGGCAGATGAATACCGGGTTGGCTCCTTGTTCCCGCAGCTTCTGGGCAATGCCGACGCAGTTCAGCCCAGCGCCAAACCCGGCTTCAGGAAACAGGGCGATTGTCGGTTTCCTTGTCATGCGCGCGGCCCTCTCAAGAGGGGCGGAATACCTCGGTTGGCGGCCTCAGGGCGGCGAATCCGCGATCGTCTCAGATGAACGACCATCTGGTCGGCGGCCAGATCGAATTGGTTACGCTCAAGGCTGTCCAGAATTTCAAGATGCTCAGCCATGGCTTGCCTCAACCGGAAATTTGGCGTCGAGCTACCCCGTCGTGACGCCTTTCGCAATCGATGATGAACCAGCAAGCCGCCGCGAACGAAGCGATTGGCCGAGCATTGAGCGATAAGAACGTGAAACTCGTTGTCGATCCGGCGGAACCCGCCGTGTGTAATGCGCTCCTCGTCTGCATTCAGAAACTCTTCAGCCTGCGTTCGCAACAGGCCAGCACGCTTGATGTCGAGCGAAAAACCCGGTGCGAGTATGGCCTGTGGCTCCATTGTGAGGCGGAAATCAAAGCTCTCGTCGATTGACTTGGGCGAATCGATCATGGGTTGAAACGCCCATGCGCGGCCCGGCAATTGTGCCACAATTCCATCCTGAGACAGTATTTTTAGCGCAAGTAATACCGCATTCCTTGAAGCGCCATATCTTCGAGCAAGCGCACTCACCGACTGCACCTCATCAATACGGCGCTCAGCCCTGTCTGACAGTATGCGATGCGCAAGAGAATCCTCGGCCTCCTCCAGATCCCGCAGGGCCTTGGCAGCCTGACCACCCGCAGCCACCGAAAGGAAGTACCCCTCCTCCTGCCTCCAGTGCAGAATACTCTTTTCTTCCATAAGCTTAAACGCCGACCGTATTGGCGTCCTGGACACACCGCACACCTCCGAAAAGGCCTGCTCAGGGAGGTGATCTCCGGGCTTCATTCCGCGCTCCAATGCGACATTCAGTATCTGCTTGGCGAGCGATATGTGGCTCTGCCTAGTATTACGTCGAGTTTCCGGCATTTTCCCCATCCTCACCTTGACTTCAGCGCCGACCGAACGCGCGATCCCAAAAAGAACATCGAATACAGTTTGACGTACTTTTTCTTTCATTAATACTCAAAACAGATCGGCGAACAACAGCCGCGAACAACAGAACCAAGGATCGCCCGAACAAAAAAAGGCGGCGGAACAAGGACAACAAGGAGGATTGGAATGCTTCGACATTTCCCCAAGACACTTACGGCCATCGGGTTCGGCATGATCTGCAGTGCAACGGCATTGTCAGCAGAGGGTTTAGTGGTTTCAAACTGGGACGGCTATATGGCGCCAGACGCCATTGACGCATTCAACACGGCCAGCGGAAACAGTGCAGAACTGGTCCTGCACGGCACCAACGAAGAAATCATGGGCAAGTTGATCGCGTCCAAGGGCAAAGGCTATGATGTTGTCTTCGTCTCCTCACCGTTCGCCGAAGTTCTGCACAATCTCGGCCTTGCCGAAGAGCTGGATCATGCAAAGATCCCCAACATCGCCAACCTGTATGAGCAGGCGACCAAGCTTGAGCATGATCCCGGCAACGCATTCTCGGTGCCCTACGCATGGGGGACGACCGGGCTTTGCTATCGTTCCGACCTCGTGGCGGATGCCCCAGACAGCTGGATGGATCTTTTGGCACCTGCTGACGCCGTACGCGGCAAGACCACGATGTTGGCCACTGACCGCTGGCTGCTGGGCGCGGGGTTCCTGGCCAAGGGCTATTCGGTCAACGAAACCGATGCCGACAAGCTGGGCGAGGTGCGTGACTTGCTGATCGAAGCCAAGGACACCTTGCTGGCCTATGACGACGCGACGTTCTACGCCAAGCTGGTCTCGGGCGAAGCGGAACTGGTACACGCTTGGGACGGATGGTGCAACTACGGCATCGCCGAAAACGCGGACATTAAATACGTTATCCCGTCCGAAGGGTCCGACCTTTGGGTCGACACGATGGTGATCCTGAAGAATTCAGAAAACAAGGATGCGGCCTACAGTTTCGTGAACTTCATTCTGGACGCAAAGAACCATGGCTGGGCAGCGGAGAACATTCTCTACAAGGTACCGAACGAGCCGGCCATGTCCGCCTTGTCGGCAGACATGTTCGCAACCTTCCCCAACATGGGCATCACCCCGGACGTGCTGATCGGCTATGAGCAGCTGCGCGACGTCGGAGAGGCCACGCGCGCCTACGCCCGCGCGGTGTCCGAGATCAAGGCCGCCGACTAAGGCGACCAATCCACGCACAACACATTGTGGCCCGGCGCACCCATGGGTGCCGGGCCACTGTGCCCGAACTGTCGATTACCCCCGTCGCGCCTGCCGCCTGCTCCTCTCGAGAGAAACCGATGACCGACCGCAAATCCCTCTACCTGATGACGCCTGCGCTGGCTTGGTTGACGGGTCTGATGGTGATCCCTTGCCTGCTGATCCTGGTTTTAGCGTTCTTCCGCCGGGGGATTTACGGGGGGATCGAATACACATTTACATTGGAAAACATCTGGCTGGTTTTTGATCCGCTCTACGCCGGTATTTTCGTGAAATCCGCGACCATTGCAGGCACGTCGGCGCTGATCGCCGTGATCGTCGGCTATGCGGCGGCCTATGCCATCGCCGCGGCCCCTTCCCGGCGGCAGCCGATGCTCCTGTTCTTTGCGGTGCTGCCGTTCTGGTCGAACTACCTGGTGCGGACCTATGCCTGGATCGTGTTGCTGAACCGCGAGGGCCTGATTGCATCGGTGGTTCATTCTCTTGGCTATGACGGGGAATTGCCGCGCCTGCTTTACACCGAAAGCGCGGTGGTGGTCGGCCTCGTGTACAATTACCTGCCCTTCGTGATCCTCGCCTGTTATGCCCCCCTTTCGCGCCTGAACCCAGAGGTGATCGAAGCATCGCGCGACCTTGGCGGATCGGGCTGGACCACCTTTCGCCGAGTGACGCTGCCGATGACCGCGCCCGGCATCGCGACGGGGTTCGTGTTCGTCTTCGTGCTCTCCATCGGGAACTTCGTGACCCCCGCACTCTTGGGTGGCGGTCAGTTCCAGATGATTGGCAACCTTGTCTACGCACAGTTTCTCACCGCCAATGACTGGCCATTCGGAGCCGCGCTGTCGATGTTCCTGATCGCAATCATGATGGGACTGCTGACGCTTCAGACCTTTGCCACCGAGCGCGCCTCAGGTGCGCGCAAGGAGGAAAGCTGATGCGCTCGCAAGCCAATCCCCGCCTCATGCTGATGATCCTGTCGGCAGTCTTCGCCTTCCTTTACATCCCGATCTCGGTGCTTTTCGCACTGTCTTTCAACGAAGGCGGTCTGCCGACGGCCTGGACCGGTTTTTCTGTCAAATGGTACGGAGAGCTTTTCCGCAACAAGGAAATCATCGGGGCGGCCCTGAACACACTGATCGTTGCCGTGGTATCGACCCTGTTGGCGACGATGCTTGGCACGTTGCTGGCGATTGGCGTCGAGATCCGCCGTCGCAAGGGTCGTTTTCTCGAAACCATCATTTTCGCGCCGATGATCATTCCCGACATCGTGCTCGCCATCGCCCTTCTCAGCTTTTTCTCGATGCTCAATGTCACGATGGGATTGCACACGGTCATCGTGAGTCACGTCGTCTTCAACTTGGCCTTTGTCTGCTCGGTGGTTCGTGCCCGTCTCAAAACCTTCGACTGGTCGATCGTCGAAGCCTCTGCGGACCTTGGCGCATCCACACCGATTACCCTCTGGCGCGTGGTCATTCCCGTCATGCTCCCTGCGGTCATCGCGGGTGCGCTACTGGCATTCACCCTGTCCGTAGATGAATTCATCATCGCCTTTTTCACAGCGGGTGCGGGGCGTGATTCAATCACTCTGCCCATGCAGATCTTCGCCATGATCCGCTTTGGCGTCACGCCTGAAATCAATGCACTGGCCACTATCGTGATGACGCTGTCTGTTATCGCGCTGGCCCTGTCACAACGGCTCAACCGCGGAGGGCTTCCGGGACAATGACCCAGACCATGCTGTCACTTCGGAATATCAAAAAACACTTTGGCGCGGTTCAGGCCGTCGCCGGGATCGATCTGGATATCCTTGAAAACGAGTTCTTCGCGCTGCTTGGCGCTTCCGGCAGCGGCAAGACGACGCTGTTGCGGATGCTCGCCGGGTTCGAGATGCCGACGGCGGGCTCGATCACTCTTGACGGGCGCGACATCACCCACACCTTGCCAAATCATCGCCCGGTGAACCTGATGTTCCAGTCCTACGCGCTGTTTCCGCACATGACCGTAGCGCAGAACATTGCCTACGGGCTGGAGATGGAAAAGCTGCCCCGGACCGAAATCAAAAGCCGGGTGGCCGACATACTCGAAGTCATCCAATTGTCCCACCTTGCGACCCGCAAGCCGGACCAGTTGTCGGGCGGTCAACGCCAACGCGTCGCTTTGGCGCGCGCCCTTGTGAAACGCCCCCGACTGCTCCTGCTGGATGAGCCGCTTGGGGCGCTTGACAAGAAACTGCGTGGCGAAATGCAGCTCGAACTCAAGCGCATCCAACACGAATTCGGCATCACCTTCATCATCGTGACCCATGATCAGGAAGAAGCCTTGGTCATGGCCGACCGGATTGCCATCCTGCAAGATGGGGCGCTGCTGCAATGCGGCAGCCCGCAAGACATTTACGAACACCCGCAAAGCCGTTTTGCCGCCGATTTCATCGGGGTGATGAACTTCTTTCCGGTTCGGCGTTCCGGCGATCACCTCCTGGCGAATGACGGCGGCAGGGTCTTTGCCGATCTCGATGATGCCGTCGCCAACAACAGCGACGCCGTTGCGGCGGTACGTCCTGAGCGGCTGCACCTTGATGTCGGAAAAGGGGAAAACAGCCTCACCGGTCGGGTGAGTGCCATGGCCTATCACGGCCTTGACCTGCAGCTGCATCTCGAAACCCCGCTGTCACCGGACTCGGTCATGGTGCGCCTGACAGCAGACGCCGCCGAAGCCCGTCCCCTTTCGATTGGCGACGAGATCACCGTCGGCTGGGCGGCAAGGGATACACGCGTTTTTGCCGCCTGAAGCGGCCGACAATAACGCCCGCCAAAGGCGGGCATACACAACAGAGGAGACTTTCATGGAACAGAAAACCTTTGCCTTCTTTCCCGAGGCGGCGTTTGGGCCTGCCCTGAACTCGGTCGGAATTGCACAGGCGGTCGAGCGCATGGGTCACAAGGCGGTATTCCTGTCGGACCCAGGGTTCGTCGAGGTCTATGAGGGCTATGGATTCGAGGCGCACCCGGTCAACCTTTCGGAACCGATGCCCCCCGAGCAGATGGCGAAGTTCTGGGAGGATTTCATCAACGGCCACATCCCCAACTTCCGAAAGGCGCCGATCGACCAGATCGACAACTATGTCAAGGAATGCTGGGAAGCCATCGTGGACAGTGCAAAATGGGCGCAGAAGGATCTGCCAGGTATTCTGGCAAAGATCAAGCCGGACGTGATTTCCGTCGACAACGTGATCCTGTTCCCTGCCATCAAGCAGCACGGCGTACCTTGGGTACGGATCATCTCCTGCTCAGAGAACGAGATCGAAGACGACTCCATCCCGCCGCACCTGTCAGGCATGTCCGAAAACGACACCGAAGGCCACGCGGCCTTTCGGGCGCGGTTCAACGAGGTGATCAAACCGATCCACGATGATTTCAACGCGTTCCTGGGCACCTGCAACGAAGACGCCTACCCGGTGGGTCAATTTTTTGAAGCGTCGCCGTTCATGAACCTGCTGCTGTATCCCGAACAGGCCAAGTACACCCGGTCCAAGCCACTTGATCCGGCACAGTTTCAATATCTCGAAGGCTGTGTGCGTCAGGACGAGCCCTACGAGGTGCCAACCTTCCAGAAAAACAATGACGGGCCGCTTCTGTATGTCTCGTTCGGCTCACTTGGGGCCGGCGATACCGATCTGCTCAAGCGGCTGATTACGCTCATCGGACAAAGTCGATATCGGGCGCTGGTGAACGTGGGCGATTACAAAGAAGAGTATTCCGACATCCCCGACAACGTGATCATAGACGGCTGGTTCCCGCAGCCTTCGGTTATTCCGCAAGTCGACGTTGTCATTCACCACGGGGGGAACAACTCATTCACCGAATGCCTCTATTTCGGCAAGCCCGCGATCATCATGTCCTATGTCTGGGATGGCCACGACAACGCCATGCGTGTGCAGGAAACCGGCCACGGGTTCCGGTCCGATCGCTACGAATGGAGCGACGAGGAGCTTGTCGAAAAGATCGAAGCCTGCCTGAACGACGAAGCCATGGCCGCCAAGCTCAAGGCCACGTCAGCGCATATGCAATCGCAAAACGGCCAAGAAAAGGCAGCCAAGCTGCTGGTCGAACTGGCGGAGAAGAACGCGTGACCAACCTGGCCTCTTCGGCGCCCCATATCCATGGGGCATCCATCTATGACGACCTGCTCGACTGGGGACCACAACCCGACATGCTCGACGGGCAATCGCATTCCACCGGCAGGCTCCTGCACAAGGGGCCGGGCAATTCCCCGGAAACCGGTGTTTGGGTCTGCACCCCCGGTACGTGGCGCATTTCCGTGCCGCGGGATGAATTCTGCCACTTCGTGGAAGGCCATGTGATCTACCGCCGCGATGGAACGGACGAAGTGATCGAAGCCACCACCGGCACATGTGTGCTGTTTCCCGCCGGGTGGGAAGGTACTGCCGAGATCACTGAAACGCTCCGCAACATCTACATGCTTGTCTGAACTGGAACCGAGACCATGAAAGCACACGTGATGCAAAACCCGCTGCAAATCACCGACACGGTGGACTGGGGCCTCATCCCGACCATGATCGAGGGCGAAAGCCACACCTCCGGCCGGGTCCTCTACAAAGGCCCCAACGGCGAAAGTGAATGCGGATTGTGGATCTGCACCCCGGGTAAATGGAACTGCCACGTCACCAAGGACGAGTTTTGTCACTTTCTGGAAGGGCGCTGCACCTACGTCCATGAAAATGGCGATGTCATCGAAGTGACACCCGATACGGCCGCCTTTTTCCCTCAGGACTGGAAAGGCACCTGCACCGTCCACGAAACGGTCAAGAAGGTCTACATGATCCGATGAACCGGTCGCTTCACGCACAGGCCGCCGCATCGGCTTCTCAGCTTCCGGCCCCGGCACGTGCCTTTCTGGCCCGTCATGGGCTGGATCGGTTCGGGTTGGAGCTGTTTGAGGCCGACGCCTCCCCGCGCCGGTATTACCGCGTGCAGGGCGAAGGGGTGTTGTTGATGATCGACAGGCATGACCCGCCGGGGTTTGCCGCTTATCTGCGCCTGTCGCATCACCTGAACGACCTCGGCTTGTCGGCACCACGGGTGTTTGGCGCCGATCCCGTACATGGCATAGCCCTGGTCGAGGATTTCGGCGAAGGCACCTATGCGGTCTGCTTGGACGACGGGTATGACGAAGCAGAGCTCTATAAGCTTGCCGTGGACGCCTTACTGCATCTTCACCATGACCCAAGGGGCAACGACGTCGATCAGCCTCGCTACGATCTCGCGGTTCACCTGACCGAGTTGAAGATCTTTGCCGACTGGTTCGCGCCTGCGATAATCCCGGCCATCGACAGGACCGGCTTTGCGGACACCTTCCTCGGTCTTTGGCGCGATGCGCTGGCGCCGGTCGCCCAGCGGTTCGACACGCTGGTGCTCAGAGATTTCCACGTCGACAATCTCATGTTCCTTTCACAACGCGCAGGCATCAAGCGCTGTGGCCTGCTGGATTTCCAGGACGGCATTCTGGGGCCCTGTGAGTATGACCTCGTGTCGTTGCTTCAGGATGCGCGGCGCGATCTCGCCCCGGATCTCGAGACACAGCTACTCGATCACTACCTCGCAAATGCCCCCGCACAACTGGGCTCGGCGGAAGAGATCCGCCATCGTTTTGCGCTACTGGGGGCACAAAGGCACACGCGCATTCTCGGCGTGTTTGTCCGCCTGTGCCAGCGCGATGCCAAGCCGCGCTACCTGAAATTCATCCCCCGCGTAGTCAAGCAGCTCCAAGCCGCGCTGGCCGATGCCGGGTTGTCCGACATCTCTTCGTTTCTCGAAAGCGAACTGCCCGGATGGGCAGACGCCGCGCTTGATCTGGGACGCGACTTACCAATCCCCCAAGGAGTGTCCCATGCCTGACGTTCTTTCGCCCTGCTATTACCTTTCCCCAGAATACGTTGCGACGGAAGGCCCACAACAAATGGCGGTTGACCCGGCAACGCTCGCGGACATCGGCGCGATCGGCACACCATCCGGGGCACAGTTGGAGCAAATCCTCGACCGTGTAAATGCTGCGCAGAAAACCTGGGCTAAGATGGACTGCAAGACCCGGGCAGGCCTGCTGCACGGTATCGCAGACGCCATGGAACGGGCAGACATGACCGACATTGCCATCACCATGACCCGCGAGATCGGCAAACCCTACCCAGAGGCGATTGGCGAGATTGCCAATATCCCACCGGTGTTCCGATATTTCGCAGAACTGGCCCGAGACGACGCAGGCAGGATCGCGGGCACCATGCAGCCCGGATCATTCCAGTTCCAGACCTATGCGCCCCTTGGCGTGTCGGTGCATATCGTGCCCTACAACTTCCCTCTGATCCTCGGATGCTGGACCATCGCCGCCTCACTTGCCGCAGGGAATGGGATCGTGCTGAAGGCCGCCCCGGCCGGGTCGCTCTGCACTCTTGCCTTCATGAGATTTTTCGATGGGCTACCCGCGGATCTTGTCGCCTGCGTCGCAGGGGGTGCGGAGATAGGCAAACACTTGATCAACAGCAACAAGACCCACGGCATTGCCTTTACAGGGTCAGCCGAAGTCGGGCGCATGGTTGCGGTAGAAGCCGCCGCCCGGATGAAACCCTGCATCATCGAGGGGGGCGGCAACGATCCGATGATCGTGACACGCAATGCCGACATAGCCGTGGCCGCCGCCGGAGCCGTGACCGGCGTGTACCTGCAATCCGGTCAGGTCTGCACATCAACCGAGCGGATATATGTCGATGAAGAAGTGCATGATGACTTCGTTGCTGCCTTTGTTGCCCGCGCGCGTCAATTGCGTGTCGGCAACGGTCTCGGCGTGGCCGAGATCGGACCTCTCGTGTCACAGGCAGCGCGTGACAAGGTACTGGGCTGGATCGAACGGGCACGGGCCAAGGGCGCCACAATTGCTCTGGGTGGAGGCATCCCCGAGGGCCTGGAAACGGGCTGGTACCTGGAACCGACGGTTGTCACGGATGTTACCCCGGACATGGGTATCCTCAACGAAGAGATTTTCGGCCCTGTCGTGTCCATCGTGCGGACCCGATCCTTCGACGAGGCGATTGCCATGGCCAATGACTCGGATTTCGGTTTGGGTGCCTGCATCTTTACGAATGACCTCACCGAGGCGCACGAGGCGATTGACCGGCTCGAGGCTGGAATGGTCTGGGTCAACAACCCGTTGGTCGACAATGACGCCCTTCCCTTTGGCGGGATCAAGAATTCGGGCATGGGGCGAGCGCTGGGGCGGCTTGGACTGGATGCGTTCCGCCAGCCCAAGATGGTCATCTTGGACCCGGTCGCCAAGGAGGCGGACTGGTGGTACCCTTATCCGGATGACTGGTTTCTTGACGCCGGTGGTCGCAAGCATGTCTGATCATCTTGCGACCACCCCCATCTCTCGGGTTTGCAGCACGTGTCTTATCTCGGTGCGCAAGAGACAAGATCTTCCGATCTGAACATTTTGAAGGAATGCGTTCGCTTGGTTCCGACAATGTCAGCAATCTCCTTGAGACCGCTCCCGCAAGGACTGACCTGATCCCGTGCTTGCGGCACAGCTCACCGGTCTACAAGCCCGCCTAGTGCTCTTTCAGAATACCAATAATCTGAGGCTCGCTGAAACGGCTTCTCTTCGTCGCCCGTCTGCTCAGCTGGAGAGCAGGCTAACCTCAAATCGAGAACCTTTCGGAGGGCGGGTTATGACCACCACACTTCGCGTCGACGTTATTCTCCGCCGAGATACCGAAAATCTGATAGTCCGTGAAGCTGGGTCGCTTCATTGCCAGCCCGATAGATGGGCAGCGCCCTAAGCGAGCGAGAAGGAACAATCCAGTGGCTGCTCAAGAGGTTTCCAGTCAGGTTTGAGCATTCAAATCTCAGTGAGCCTTGGAAAAGCCGACCCGCTGTCCGAAACGAAGGACCATCCTCATGACGCGTCTGGGTATCGACTATGTTGGCTTTAGCAAACCGGCCTTCCGATACCGACATCTCTTGCCCACAATAGCAACATCAGAAGTGCCCACACCTCTTTTCCCGCGTTTACCCGCCGTTTTTGATGTCGCTCCCACAGAGTTTCAATGAAACCTGCATCCAGACCCAAATTTGAAATCGTTTCCGTGTCCGCAATCAACTGCGAACCCCATTCGTACAAGGCCCCTCTCAGCCAATCATCCAAGGGCATTGCGAAGCCTTGCTTTGGACGTTCGATCAATGCTTGCGGAACATGGCGGTAAAGCAGCTCTCGGAGCAACTTCTTGCCGGTGCGACCATCTACATGAAACCCAATAGGGATTTGTCGTGCCAGATTTGCTACCCGCGCATCCAGAAACGGCGCACGCGTTTCCAAACCAACGCTCATGGCCGCTCTATCCACCTTGACCAAAATGTCGCCGGGCAAATAGCCGGTCATGTCACGTGCCATCATCCATTCTGCCAAGTCTAATCCCGACGGATTCAGTGCCCGCGAGTCAGAGGCTATTGGTGGAATAGTTTCGCGCAGTGCGGAATCCCGAAGTTGCCCAGCCGCAATAAATATCTGGTAGAACTCTTCTGCGTCACCCGTTGCACGAAGTGCCGCAGCGAGTTTGGGCAGGTTATCCAATGTTGTGAGTGGAAGACCCAGAATTGAGATCACATTCCGAGACACTCGTTCGTTCCGCAATCCAAACCGCGCAGCACTTCCGACAGCCCCGGCACCAATGTTGCGTAGGACTTTAGGAAGCCGAGAAATCTGCTCCCACATTTTGGGTCCGCGGATGTGACGGTTGTATCCACCAAAGACTTCGTCTCCACCATCGCCGGTCAATGCGACGGTAACGTGTTTGCGCGCAGAGCGACAAAGCAATGTGGTCGGTATCTGCGAACTATCGGCGAATGGCTCATCATAAATGCGAGGCAGGTCCGCGATGATGGCCAGAGCATCATCTTCTGTGAGTATGAACTCTGTGTGGTTCGTGCCTAGGTGCCGGGCCACAGCGGCAGCATGGGGCGCTTCGTTGAACCGAGCATCGTCAAAGCCAATAGAAAATGTTCGAATCTGCTTGTCAGAGCCGGCCTGCATCAAACTGGCAACCAAAGAGGAATCAACGCCGCCAGACAGAAAGCACCCCAACGGTACATCGCTGAGCATCTGTTCGCTCACCACCTCATCAAGGGCGCTCTCCAGTTGCGCAACGGCCTCATCGGTATCGGTTATGGTGGCAGGCTGGCCAAATTGCGTTTCGACCGCAGAATAGCGCATCTGGACTGGTTTCGAGCCAGCACGCAATTGCACGATACTGCCAGGCATTACCTTGTGAACACCCTCGAGGATACAAAGGTGATCCGGCACGTAGCCAATCCTTAGATACGAAGCGAGTGCGGCTTGGTCGACCTGCGTCTTGATTCCCCCCGCCCGCAATGCACGCAACTCAGAACCGAAAATCCACTTCCCGTCTTGGTTCGAATAATAGAGAGGTTTTTCCCCCATCCTATCCCGCGCAAGCGTAAGAACGTGTTTCTGTCTGTCCCAAAGTGCGACCGCGAACATTCCGAAGGATTCTTTGAGAGCGCGTTCCACCCCCCACTCGGCAACGGCAACAAGAAGTGTTTCTGTATCTGAATGGCCACTCCACGCAATACCCGGCGCACCTTGCTCCAATTTTTGGCGCATAGATCTATGGTTGTATATTTCACCATTAAAAACGATAACGTAACGATCACAAGGCGACTCCATGGGCTGTGCGCCGGTTGGACTCAAGTCTAGGATCGACAGTCGCCTGTGACCGAGCGCGACGCCATGTTCTTCATCTAGCCAGTGGCCTTCAGCATCGGGGCCTCGATGTTGTATTGACCGGGTCATACTCTGCAACGTATCGCGCGCCTGAGCGGCTTCGTCGAAAGGGCGGAACAAAGCAAAACCAGCCAATCCACACATTACGTGCCCCCCCCTGCCTGATTTCTCGAAAGAAGATTGTCACAGGCATCGCGGTAGTCATCCTGAAACAACCTCGCCTCAGCCCATCTGTCTGCCGCACGTGACGACATCTCACGCCAAGAGCCTGGCTGGGAGATCAACTCGACGATCCGTTGCGCGGTTTCTCCCGATGTGGTGACGTGAATTCCGGTATGCCCATCGTGACAATAAGAGGGTATCTCGCCCACAGGTGTTACCACTGGTACCAACCCCATCGCCATCGCTTCGATAACTGACATGGCCATCCCTTCGAAAAGGCTGGTCTGCAGGTAGAAACTGTATCCGCAAGCATTCGTCAACAAGTCCTCCTGGGGCACAGCACCGAGAAATCGCACAGCGTCGCCAAGTTTCAACTCGGCCACTTGCTCTTGCAACTCATCAAGCGAACCGCGATCCGGGCCAAAAATGTCGAACTTGGAGTCGGGCAACAATTGATGAACAGCCGCAAACACTTCGAGCGCCAGACCAAGGTTCTTTTCAGATTGCAAACGCCCCCAATAGACAAAATTTGGTGCAATTGGTCTTTCCGGATCTTTTTCCCGGGCATTTGGAAGGTATGGGGGCCTTTGTGTCAAAAACGATAGTACCTTCGCTCGCTCGCGTACCTTCGAGGGAACCCGCGCAGCCAGTGTCGTTTCAGAGTCCGCCCAGATCTCGTCCGCGATGAACATGGCCACTCGGTTCAACACCTTGTCGAATACATGGACATCAACTGCAGAATGCAGAAACAAAACATATTTCGTTCGCGGGCGAAGAAATTTTAACGCAATCAGCGTCGGACAACTTCGCCAAAGCGATGCAACAACCAAATCTGGGCGGCTCTCCAAGGCAAACCGCAATAGTTTCCAGTGCGCATCAGGACGATTGACCGATACTGCCGCCCCATGCCAATCGTCCGGGAACACATCGACCGGTGAATGTGTCACCAGGTAGCCACGGCGATAGCGAACCGGACCTGCCGCCCCGTCCCAAGTCGCCGGAACAGACCGAGCAGCCGTTTCCACTCCTCCAACCGTGTCGTAAGGGATAAGATGCAATACCGTAGGCATCACATGCCAGCCTTTGCCCTGAAGAGTTGTTCCGCCAAGTCTTCATAGGCCCGCGCGGTCGTTCGTGCATCATATAGGCGCACGGCCTGCGCCCGCGATGCCGCTCCCAAACTTCGTGCTTGCTCCGGATTGTCCAACAACCCTGCAATTGCTGATTTTAGGGCATGTACGTCGCGAGAAGTATATAGAATACCCACATCCGGGGTGACCATATTGGTGACGCCTGAAACGGCGCCAGCAATTACTGGCAACCCAACCGCCATGGCTTGCATGATCGAGTTGCTCATTGTCTCCCCAAGGCTGGCGTGAACGTAAATATCAAGGCTGCGCAACAAATCGCGAACGCCTTCGGCGCCCAAAGTGCCATGCAAGGTAACGCGGCTTTGTAGTCCACGGCTTTCAATCTCGGCTTCGATTGCGGGAAGTGTTGCGCCATCTCCCGCGATCTCCAGTCGTGCGTCGAGCGAAGGACGATCCGAACAAAGTCGATCAAAAGCATCAATCAGAGTCAGATGATCCTTGCTGGGCTGAAGTCGTGCCACCATACCCAACCGCACAATATCTCCCTCAAGGATCGCATGGCTACCTTGCCGCGCAGGGCTAAAGAAATCGATGTCGAGGCCATTCGCTATTATGTGGACTTTGCCCGGTCGGTGCAGGGCACGCAGTTTGGCCGACGCCGTCTTAGCAGCATCTTCAGTAAGATGAACTATGGCATCCACATTGGCGTGGGCAACGGCCAACGCTCCCCAGTCCTTTTTTGACTTTGTCGATTGAGGTTCAGTTTCACGAACCAATACCACGGCACGCGTACGATTCCACACAACCGAGGGGATTGTGGCCAGACCATGGACAAAAACCAAGTCTGGATCGGATTCGAAAATGGCCCTACGCAAAGTCTTGTAGAACGACACATAGGCACGTCCGGGCTGTTTGCGAACATAGCGCCACTCAATATTGCGCTGCTCAAGACGGTCGACATAGTCTTGAAGAGGGGGCTCAACGCCGGTCAACAAGACCAGATGTTCGGCATCGGAGTAAAAACCGGCATCCAACATCCCAAACATGACGGCACCATGCCCGCCAAGCCCCGAAAACAGGACGTGGACTACGCGTTTTACGCTTTTCTTCATATCTTCATGGAACTCCGTTGAGTTGTCGTGAGCCGCGCCGTCCATGGCATAAGCACCCAAAAGATTGGAGATTGCCAGGATTTGCCCATTGCATCGAGAAGTGGTCTTGTGCCGATTGCATTTTTTTCTTCCAGCAGATCAACCAAATAGGCGCGCCACCGATCCGGTGCCTTTTTGGCACCCGATGGGCTCGCAGCCTAAACCCAAAAGGTAACAGAAGCGGCCGACATGCATCACACCTGAAATTGTTCCGACTTTCGCGGGCGGCGAGGTGGAAACTCATTCAAAAACCGATCGTCTTCTATCGCAAAGAATTCGGCTATGTCCTCTGCACGCGCCCAAATATCATCGAAGGACAACAACATGAGATTTTCTGAGTTGTGGGAATGAAACGATTCGACTTGCTGCTTAACGGCCCTCTCGAACAGTTTTTGTTGTAAACCACCCCACGTAAACTGACATGCAACGGAACCTAATTCGCCGGCATGTTTGTGTAAAAACTGCCTCCGCCTTACTGACCGAAATACGGCTTCGGGTTCATCAAATAAGAAAAGAACCCGCCGATCATTGAGCCATCCAACCGGAAGTCTAGGCAGATGCTTGAGATGATCCCTGTCGAAATAGTCGTTGATGTGCACAAATTGCGCCAAATGCTTCATGAGAAAAGTTGTGCCTGCCCCCCCCCGTCGAAATCACCAAGTTTGGCGGAATCTCGCGGCTGAAGAAAAGCCGCTCCAACATGACCTGGCGCCCAATCGCAACTGCCCCATGCCGGAGTGGACGGAGTGGCACCTTGGCTACCGAGATTATACTAATAGACATAGAACTTTTCGATAGGCTTTTGATTTTATTACAGAAAAGAACATCGACTTATTGAAGCCTTCGCTTGACCGTCAATGCAAGTTTTAGCGACATTCCCAAGGGCCAGACCAGTGCAGCGGGCCACTCGCTCCTTTTCGCTTCATCGAAATCTATGAAGCGAGATGAATTGGCAGTCACGAAGTGGCCGAGTTCGTCAATCTCATCCATTGTCATGTTATTGAGATGAAGACACATCGTGTAAATGCCGATTCCAAAGTTTGCGGGACGTTCAAATAATTGAGGCACAAATCTGAGCCCCCCCGCGCGCCAGGGAAACAACCCATATCCATCAGTCAATGTAGTGAACCCCAAAGATTTCAATGCCACCAACGTTTTCCTGTCATAGCTGTGAAAGGGCGCCATAAAATTATCAGTTCCGAGACCTTCACTTACAAGTATTGCTTGCCCTTGTGCCAAATCTTCACGTTGGACTTCCAGACCACGGCCCGAAAATTCGCTGCGCGCGGTAATACCAAGCAGTCCGCGATCGTTTGTGTGAATCCGGTGTCTGTAGCCGTGTTGCGAAATACCCCACCCACTTGCAGCAAGCTCTCGCATCATTTGCCAAAAACTTGGGTCAGGGCCGTGGACGATCAGGTCGGGATCCATATTGTCCGGAACAATTCCCATGAGCGGCCGCACGCCAGCAGCTTCAAAATGCGCCCGAGCGCGCGCAAATTTCTCATGATCCATTGTGGGGCATATGTCATCTAACCGGATCACGAAGCGCGCCATTGGACTTGTCCTCTTAGCCGATTTGGTCTTGCAGGGTAACGGAAATACGCTCGAAACACTCAACGTATTCAGCCTCCGACTCGCCGTGGGGATCAGGTAGCTCTCCAGCTTTTAGGCGGGCGAGATCGTCAAAGAGCATGACTTGCGGGCGAAACTCCGGGAACATCACCCAGACATCTGCCATGGTGCGAAAATCGAACACGATTATCCGCGCTCCTTCGGAAACAAACGCCTTGCAACTATGGAAATTGCGTGACCTATGCTTGGTTCCATCCATTCCCTGCATCTCCAAAAAGCGGGCCGCCGCGGGACTGATACCGCGTCCATGAAACGGCAGTACCCCGCCGGACAAAACGTGTTCGAAACCGGCCTGCCTGAAGAGGATTTCCGCTACGGCACTCCGATTAATATTACCCTGACACAGAAACAGAATCGGGTCTCTCTTATCGAGCTTCTGAAAGTGATGGCGATACCCAAGGCGCGCAGCCGCCATTTTCATCCCCAACTGCCCACGGCGCCAAACCCGTGCGAATACTGGATTGAACTGGCCAATTGCTGGCAACGGATCATTGCCCCGCTCGATATCGAGATATTCCCACCCAAGCGCGGCGCGCGGCAAGGCCCCTAGCCAATCAACCAGCGGCGAGGATCGCGACAACCAACGCCGACGTTGACCAAACACCCATCGCAAATCGTTTTTCAGATTTCTCACTCGAACCGGACGGTCGCTGGCGACCAGGCTTTCAGGCAAGGACAGGCCAAGCGCCTGAGCAACCGCAAGCGCCGGAAAGTCGATCCCCGCGCGAATGGCCGTTTCTATCGATCCCCATGGGCGGCAATTCATCTCCATTATTGTCAGGTGTCCGTCATTGCCTTTCAGTTCGACCATCATCAGACCAGACCAGTCCAGCCGCCTAGCAATGTCGCGGGCGATTTGAATATCCTCCTCCGCCATTGGAACATTGCACCGAAAACTGCTGCCGCCGCCTTCCGGGGGTTCATGCAGCCGCCGATTCATACTTGCCGCCACCAAGCGTCCACGATCCGCCAAAATGTTCAGCCCAACACCGTGACCTTCCACAGGTCGCTGGACCAGAACCGGCAACCTTGGCAGATCTTCGGAAAGCTTCCGTTCGAGCTGTGATCGTGTCCTGCACTTTTTCACCTCGAAAGAGTTAACGAAGTCATCGGTCACCAGGCAGCTTCGAACCGGTTTGGCATAAACCGGACCCTCAGCCAAAATATCAAAAGCGGGCGTGGGATCATCGCCGGGATACAAAAGAATGCCGTTCGGGGCATTCAACCCTGCTTTCTTTGCCAGTTTCAATGCCTGAGCCTTGTCGACAGCTCGGAGGTAGGCGTCAAGCTCGGGTCCCACAATCACGGCACGCGACGCCAATGCCGCATAGTCGGCATATACCAGTTCGCATGCCATGTCGGTTATCGGAAAAACCGCATCGTATTGATATTTGTCCAAATGTGCGGCCAAGCGTTTGCGAACGTCGGCCATGTCAGTCACCGGCGATCCAAGAAAAAAGCGCTTGCGGCAGTACCGCGACAATTCTGCTGGCTGACGAATAGGGTCGAATGTCGCGATCTCAACGATCGCCCCTTTTCTTCCCAAAGATCGGCACGCCGACAATGCGGCACGCTCGTTGCTTCCCAGTAGCAGAATTCGCCTGCCGGATAGTAAATTTTCAGACATCAGACGGCCTCATTGGCCGGTGTTTCCTCATCAGCTTTGTTCCCAATCAAGCGCGCTGGTACACCGGCCAGGATTGCGCCGTCAGGAAAACTTCGGTTTACCACAGCATTCGCGCCGATCCGAACGCCATTGCCCAAATGGATCCCTCCAAACAGTTTTGCTCCAGGCCCAATATAGACATCATCGCCAAGATGTGGGGCCTTCCCGTCTTTCAACCCGATATTCACACAAATATTCACACGCGCCCGCGCGCCAATCCGCGCATCAGGACTGATCACAATTGTTCCCCAATGGTTCAGCCGCAATCCGGGACCGCATGTATTGGGGGGGATCGTGAAGCCCAAATAAATCGACAATAGGCGGAAATAGACAGACACAAGCAACCGCTCAGCTCTGCCAATCAATCCGTTTCGACAATTCTTCAAGTATTCGACCCGCCGAAGCACTCTCAGGAAATGAAGGGTCGGATAGCGAAGCCCCATCCAAAACCGCCAACAGCTCAATCCAGCCCCATCAAGATCAGCAATCAGCCAATTCCGATAATCACTCTTCGAACGAATAATGTTGTTGTGTTCCATTACCGCACCCCGCGCCGTAACCCGATCAGGTATTGCCAAAGCGTAGGATGAAACCATTGCCGCCCAGCGCCGGTTGTCGGCACGGGGTCAGGGAGCGTCTTACTCTGGTCTAGCCCAATTAGAGTTTTGACCAGCGCGGGCAGCGCTGCACCAAGTTGCAACAAAGGATAGGTAGCAAAGTTGTCTTTTGCCGTAGGGACTGGTCGCACATGCGACAGCACTGCGCCTGAATCTACGCCAGCGTCGACTAGATGTAACGTTGCACCGAACTCCTCTGGCCGCCCCATCCACAAAGCCCAGTACCCCCCATGCACACCACGATACTCCGGCGTGATCCCGGCATGAATATTCAGCACTGGTGCTGCAATGGCATCAAGTGTTTCGGCCTTCACTATTCGCGTTCCGCTGAGCACGACAGCGTCCGGGTCGAGGCGACGCAAGAGTTCTCGGGTGGCCGGAGCATTAACCGAGGTTATTGTCGTAACGCGGCTCTCTTTCAAAGGGTCAGCCCGCAAATCATAGTCTTGGCGTATTGCTTTCAAACGCGGTTCCACCCCTCGCCGGATGAGAGGTAGAACAATGACAATGAACAGGACTTGCCCAACAACCGCGCGCCATCCTAGACGACGCGCCCGCCCATAGAGCAATGAGCGGCGTGATTGTGAGGGTTCGATCAGCACTGCGGTAGGTTGAATTCCGACATCGTCCAAGAAGTTCACCATTATGTCGGTGTGTAAACCGCTGGTGGCGAGAACCACGACGTTCATTTGCTCCCCCCGCTACCCGCCATGGTTAGCGATTTCATTCCATACTGGTCCCTCAACTGGCCATAGTGCGTAATTATACGCTCCAACCCCCTCAAGTTAGCCTCCATATCGACCCCGAAGTTATGCGGATGCCACCACAAATGAAAACCTGCACCTGTTTGGGCTGCACGGGTCATCGCACTCTCGATCACCGAAAGATGTCTGGAATGATACGCAGCGAGACGCCCTGAGCAGGGGCGAAGAAAATGGCTGGCTGGCACATTCTCGGTTCCGGGGAAATAGAGATGAGATCCGAGCATGCCAGTATGCGCATCGATCAACCGCAACATCCGACGCGGTAAAGTTTGATTGGCGCCTGCCGATGGGCGATAAGGCCAAGCGCTCTGGTTTCCCCGATATCGTTTGATGCCTCGTTCGCGGACGACAGCCAAATGCGGAGCAGCATACTGATTTCGCGGGAATACTATTGATCGCAATTTGATGCCGCGGTTCGCGGCCAATTGGCAGGCAGCGTCAATATCAGCCGCAAAGGTCTCAATGCTGGCTCCGGCCTCAAGACAATAGAAATGCGACATTGTATGCGTCGCGATTTCCTGCCCCGGACAGGAAGCTATCTGCGTGACTAGTGTTGCTCCGAAGTAATAGGGGTCATGGGCCTCATCCAAACCGATCTCGTCCAGGTAGCGATAGTTCGACAGCGCTGGATGAGTATAGCGCGGTCGCAGTTCTTCAGGTGGCAACGCGTCCAGCAGTTCCTCGCGAGAAGCACAAAACACCGCTCCAACCGTGGCCCAGGTCGCTTGGATACCGTGCCGATCAAAACTTTCCAGCATGCGGGGAATGGCCGCGCGACCTCCCAATATGTTCTTCCCGTAAGTTTCGCGGGTTGCGTGATCGCGAACCCCCCAAAGCAACTCGAAATCGAGTGAAAGAACAAGTTCGCCGCCGCTCACTCTAGCAGCTCCCCCTCTGGAAGACCCAGAACCCTGCACCACGCATCCAGCACATTGCCCGGAGCATAACGCTTCGAAACTTGCGGCGCCGCAGCGGCCAGGCGCAACCGCAACTCTTCATCATTCATTACTCGAGTCATAGCCGCAGCAAGCCCTTCGACTGTAAGATCTCGGACAAGAATTCCGTCAAGTTCGTTCTGGATGATCTCAGCCGGCCCGGTATCACAGTCAAACGCCACACATGCCCGCCCAGCGCCCATCGCCTCGACCAATACGTTCGGAAAGCCCTCGAACCGTGAACTAAGCACAAATAAGTCGGCCGCAGCATACCAGTCAGGCATGTTACCCAAGTGCCCCGGTAAAATCACCCTTTCGGCAAGCCCTGACCGAGCCGCCTCATCAAGAATGTCCTGGCCCGATATCCCCTCTTCCAGTCGACTTGGTAAAAGGCCGGGTATCGCCAGATCCCATTCCGGGTGGTTGTCGGCAATCCGAGCAAAGGCCGCAACCAGCAAATCGAACCCCTTCTGATAGGGTTTGGTTCCGACGGCCAACAATAGTTTGCGCTCCGGGGGCAAGATCTGTGCGGGACAAACTATCGGTGGCGCTGAGGGCAAATTCGGTTGTACTGCGTTGGGAATGATCGAGACGCTCCGACTTCCTGTTTCCCGGCGCAACCAATCTGCGATGGGCTGGGTCTGGGCTACCTGAACATCGGAAAACCGATATACAATCCGGCGCAGGGCCGACCATATCTTGTCCTGCTGACGATGCCAGGGAGCATTGCGTTCCGAAACAACCACGCGCAGTGGCATGCCAAAGGCAGAGACGACAGCCATCACAGATTCGTGCGGCATCATCGCCAGAATAGCAGTCGCCCGGTGACGTCTAAGAACCCTACGAACCTGCAAGCAACGTCGAATATTGATAATCAATTTTCCCGGCAGGCTGTTTCTTCCCTCGTCCAACCCAACGGTCTCGCGCTTGACACCATCCGGCAAATTGAAAAAGTCAGTTCCCGGCTCAGAATGCGTCAGAACCACAACGTCGTGGCCACGCTTGTTTAGCTCACTTGCCAGCCAGACCGTCACACGCTCCGCGCCACCGGCTTTGAGTGTACCGATGAACAGACACACACACTTGCGAGACGAACTCATCAAGCGCCACCATTTCGCTTGGACCAAAGCACGCGCGATGCCATCCGGCGAGGCCATCGGACGACGCGTTTCGCCAAATCGAAAAGCCAGTCTCTTTTGTTCACAAAGGAGTAGCGCCGAAAGTGGCAAATTCGCGGTCTAGCTTCACGGCGACTCCACAGCCAAAGGTTTTTGGGATAGCGAATATTGAACTCCGGGGGCAACGTCGACAGCCGCAGATCAGAAGCCCAAAGGAGTTCACGCAGCGTTACCTGATCCTTTCGAAAGCCGGCGATCTTGTAGCTGTCTGACCAAGCCTGCAAGAGGGCTTGCGTTCGCGGGTTACGGCGCACCGCGATGACCCCAGTATTGAATTGCGGAAACGCGTCTGGCAACTCGTGCTTCCAGACCGCACGAGTAGCGGCGCGATTGCGGGCATGTGCATGAGCCATGGCTATGTCAAAACGCTCCAGCAACTCGAAAAGTTCGCTCACATCCTCTCGAACTCGAATGTCTGCATCCAGAAACAGTGTTCTTTCAAAAGGTGAATTCATCAAGCAATCCACTTTTGAACGATGGTGGACTGTCTCCAGATCAATCACTGGATCAAACACTTCACTCAAGGCAAAACCAAGCTGTGAGGCATCCGTAAAAAGAGCGATGGGTACGTCAGGCATAAAACGACGAACGGAACGTGCGGCGGCTTCGGCGCATGCGATGTACCTTGCACCTGTAGCGACGAAAACGACACCACATAGCGGCTGGGGCTTGAGAGAAGAGTCTGAAGTCACGATTGCAGCAGCATTTTTTTCATAGATGTTCTGCCAATCGGGTAACCAAATTGACGTAAACCGGATAAGCACGAGAGTGTCGAGGTTGCCCAATCGAATGTTGACATATTTCTAAGGTAGCCGACGTCAAGTTCAATCATCCGACCTTTGCGTTTGGCTGGATGACGCATCACGTTCCCCCCGTAAATCACGTTATCGAAAATCGGGTCATCAAGACCACGCTCTCTCACATCTTCCGGGATTCCACTGCACAGATTCAACCCTACGCGTTCTCCGGCTTTTTTCAAAATCCGCAAGGTATGGTGCCAAGGATCCGCCGCGAGATCCTCGTATCGAAGGATCATCGAATTTTCGTGTCCATCAAGAAACGAGGAGATGGCCGTGCTACTGATCTGCCACGAACGCTGTTTGGCCAGACTGAGTTTGTTCATGCGTGAGTAGCTGTGTGCTACCGCTCTTGGATCTCGAACCAAATGTACAAAAAATGGATCAACCAGCCCCGCATCGCAGAGCAAACGAACAGTTTGAAGGTGGTTAGACTTATCGACAACAACTGGTTGGGGAGAGATATCCGCAACAATATTGATCCAGCTGCGCCACAAATCCGTGCCCGCCCCGAGGACCGCCTCCGGTGTCAATCGCGATGCAGGCCACCCGTTGGCCTCCAGTCGCGACACTGCCTGCTGCCAGAATAGACGCGTGCGTTCATCTTGACGGTGGAGATTTCTTAGGTTCCATAAATGCAGCCTCTCTCCTGCAGCAAACGTTCTTGGGCTGGCACCCAACAGTAGATTCAACAGGGTTCCACCGGAGTGCCCAGTTCCCAAAATGAATATGTACGGTGCAACCATAGTTTGGTCTCCTAGGGATTAGCACAGCATTGCGAACCGTGCGGCGAAAATCCTGATCAAAAAATAATAATCAGCCTGGCGGCGCCCGAAACCTTCGCTCCGAATGTCGAATGGCCTTCCGAACTGTCTGCCTACGTATGCGCTTTTGGTACTCATCTGATAGGTTTCACCAAGAGTAGATTCTCGACGGCTTTTTTTGCCTGCTTCAAACTATGAAACACTCCTGGTCGCCGTCCGAGCGTCGAAAGGATCAGCACTTGCATCCTTCAATTGATTATAAATCTGATCCGGATTCAGCCTGTCGCGCAAGCGAACGACTAGCTTTGCCAAACGATAATCGGTTGTCGGTATCGCCACCGCTCGGCGCATAGCGGGTTGTCTACAATCCGCCAAAGGGCGCCCTAGATGTATGGCCATGCGTTGCAAGCCCAATTCGGAGGTCATGAATTCGGCGTATTCCAGTAGCAACATTTGCGGATGCTTGCGCTTCAAGTCCAGCAAATGGTTGTTGTATACACACCAAGCCCGAAGAGCATCTGGAAGGAAAGTCGGGTCGCGACTGATCCAACGCCGACCAGCTCGGCGCAAATAGTGGCCGAACACTTCTACAGGATTTCGGAAGATGCCTACTAGGATAGGATCCTCCAGAACATCCTGCCAAAAACCAAACGTGAGGAGAGTACGCGGATCTTTGAATCCCCAAACGTCAAGCCCAACTGCGTCAATGACTGCCCTGGCCTGATCCCTTTGCGCAGAAGTCACGTTCCCTGGCGCAAGGGGTTGAATAACCCGCAGGCTTTGTCTGCCGTTGTCCCCCAGTAGCTCCATGTTGAGCGCGCGGGTTTCGTCGCGCTCCATCTTATTCCCATCATCATAGCCTGCGTCGAGCTCAGTTCCAATCATCGGAATGCCGCTGCGATGAAGGGTTTCGGCGATCAGCGTGGTTCCGGACTTATGCATGCCCAGGACCACGACGGGTCGGGAGGCAAAATTGGTGGCGAAAACAGATCTCATTTTATGACCTTAGAAAAGCCCGAAAAAGCGCAATGACAAAGGTTCTTCTGATCCTCATCTAATCGCTCTCAGATCTATACCGTGAATACTTTTCTATATTGAATGTCTGTGAAAAAAACTCGCCCATCATTTTCACAGCAGCTACTTCATCAGCACGTGAAATTTTCCTAGGTGGCCCAAAGGGTGTCCTATTCACATCCACAACATAGATCTTACCATCGACGCGGTCGCGAAGGACGTCCACCTCACCGTAATCCAAGCCCACCTTTCTACAAAGCTCTCCAACTAAGTCAATTTCAGCTTGTGCAAAGTATGAAAGGGTGCGCTCCAGATATACGCCAGTATCGACGTTCTTAAACCGCTTGTCAGTAAGCCGGGTTCTCCTGTAAAATTGAGGCAATATCTCTCCGATAAAAATCAACCTGAGATCTTCAATTTCCTCATCGTTGATCCTGTTGTCGATCAGGCGTTGATACACGTAGCCTTCTTCAACTTTTGTTGGTTTCTCAATGACAATACCGTCGTGCGCGGCGTTCCTTAATGACTTCCTAACATAGGGAGTTTCGGTCGCCTTTGGATTCACGAGAATCCGATACCCAAATACATTTTCAAAGGCGGCTGATATGAAATCCTTATCTATATTCAAGCATCGCCCGTTAATTGCCTCCGGAATTGGGTTTTCGTAAGGAGATGCACGATCAGGCCAGAAAAATACTGGCCGATTTTGCCCTTCGGATTCCTTCATTCGCCAACCTCTTACGCAACATATCTTGAAAATGGCAGCACGAACAGATTGGGGTAGGTAGGGGTAGAAATACAAAGTCCCAGTTTTCCGCGTGCGAAAATATATCCACCGGTATCTCCAATTTAGGGGGATATCCTTGATATCTCGGCGATTCAATCGCCTAAGATTTCTAACCGAAAGCGGGATTATCCGCTTTAGAAGTTCCCGAGTGCTCATTCTCTTCTCCCTGCGTTAAGACCGCGACGCAGCGGCTATTCAGGACAAAGATCCAAATTGAACGCGCAGATCTCAGTCCGTTTTGTCTAAATGATATATCCACTGGCGGCCACAGCACCAATTATCGTGATGCCACACCGAAAAGGGTCCTGCGTTCACGGTGGCACTGGACTCGTCAATCCCAAGGACGGAAATTTTCGAAATGAACACACCGGATCAAAAAAGGGTGGCGCGGCGCTCCGAAACAAGACCTGTAATCCTTACGGAATGTAATTATCTCCCACCCGCTCGATGAGCCGCGCCTGCGCCTCCTCCCACATCTCTCCTAGTTTTCTGTCCCATTCTGGAGTGAATATCTGAAGATATGTGTGTTTCCATAGACTTCCTGGTGCAAATGTTACCTCTCCAAGGCTTGGACCTCTCTTTGACTCATAAAGGTCCACCCTTACAAAGGGCGTATTAATACTCAGCGAAACCGCCCTGGCTGCGTTAACAAGTGCCTCAAAGTCGTTGGGAGGAGGCAAAGCCGAATTGTACTCCAAACTGTACTTGTCTATTTTTCCTAAATCCTGGCCTTTTGATGACCACATTTTGTAGCATTTTTGGGGGTTCCTTAAGTCCATTTGCCGGATAAAGCCAATTTCCCCAAAGAAGGCAAAAACTTTCCAATCCACGGATGGAAGGCCATCTATTCCGATAAGCTCTTCTGCAATTAGAGGACAGCCTTCGAACCTCGAAAGCCCTGCTGAATGCAAGCTGTTCAAGTCAGGCGGATAACTTTTTTTTGAGACGATATCAAATAGCAACCCATCTCTCTTCTCCAGTAAAAACACCCCGTTTGAACCCGAACCAACAATTGGTTTGATAACAAATCTGTTGGGCAAAGCATTGAGTTCAAATTCTGAAAGACTGGTAAATGGACCTTGGTATATTTCAGCAGTGTAAACGCCAGCCTTTTGGGCAACTGCTTTTTGACCAATTTTCGTAGCCATTTCGCGAATGGGTTCATCGCCGATGCCTCGCAATCGACGCACTCGATCAGCCAGTCGTTTCCGCTCTGCCAACTTTACGTAGAAGCTCGGCTGCGGAATGTTGCGGCGCCTGTGTTCCTCTTGATACCGGATCAAGCGGTCTCTGAATCTGTCTGTCAATGCCACGTTCGTCAATGCAGTCTCCAAATAAGTGTGTTTCCAATGAGCTCAACGAAGTTTTCCATCGCTCGCATTGAGAATAGCCTAATAGGACCTGACGGCCCACTCATTTGCACATAACCGATCACCGCGATGCCACTTAGGAATGTCCCTCGGCATGAATCAGCTTTCGGAATATTGCGTTATCAGCCTCCAAACACTCCCAAGTATCGAAACCTGCGACACGACCATCATCCAGTACAAGAATCCGATCACAGCCGCGCACCGTGCTGAGACGGTGTGCGATCAGCATTACGGTCTTTTCACCAGGCAACCCATCTGTGGCCGCCATCACTTCTTTTTCTGTCACATTGTCGAGCGCAGAGGTCGCTTCGTCGAATACAATCAAATCGGCATCGCGATAGAGCGCGCGCGCGATCCCAATCCGCTGACGCTGCCCACCCGATAATCGCAACCCACGCTCACCAATCAGTGTGTCATAGCCCTGCGGCAAGTCGCTTTTTACGAATGCATCTAGTTGCGCAAGCCGAGCTGCCGCCTCGACCCGAGAGCGATCAATCTTTCTGGGCGGGAGACCGAAGGCAATATTCTCTGCCACGCTGGCATCAAGCAGGTATATGTCCTGCGGAACATAGCCCACTGTGCGGCGCCAGGCAGGCAGGCGGCCTTCGGTAACAGGTCTACCGTCGACTCGAAGTTCGCCAGTCTCCGGCCTTAGGAGACCCAGCAATACGTCTGCCAACGTGGTTTTTCCCGCACCGCTGGTCCCCACAACCCCGATCCGCTCGCCGGCGCGAACCTTCAGAGACACTCCTTCCAACCCCGCGTGCTCAGCATTGGGATACCGATAGCCTATCTTGTCCAACACTAATTCGCTGCGGAAAGGCAGCAATTCTCCCCCGTCCTCTTCACCGCTTGGGTCATCCGAACCAACACGCATCCCTTCATACACGGCGTCAACTGCGGCGCGTCCATACCGCAACAGGCCGACATTTGAAAACAGACGGCTAAGTTCGGGCATTAATCGTTGCGCAGCAAGGCCAAGGACGCCCAGAGTCGGCACTAGATTTTTGATTTCTCCGGCAGGATCGGCTGCGTCGGGATCCAGCATCAGCATGCACATCAGAATTACCCCTGAGAACATTATTGTCTGAATCAAATAGGGTGGAAGTTGGGTCAGTACATTCTTATCGACATTGGAATGGGCCATCCTCAATGAATGCCTGTCAAAGCGTGATAGGAACACATGTTCACTATCCAGAAGTTTGATGTCCTTGATCCCGGTTAGTGCCTCTCCAGCTACTTTGAACCGTTCTTTGTTGGCAGCATTTCGGTCATTTCCCAGTTTGCTCAGACGTCGACTGCTCAAAAGAAGCGCCAGGACAAACGCAGAGCCTAAAATCGCTATCGCAAGAAACGCAATGATAGGATCAACCCAGATGACAACCGAGAGAACCATCACCAACGTGAACACGGCAGAGATGACTTCTGTAGCCGGGCGCAGGAAAAACTGCACAACCTGTGTACTTTCCTGCAGGATCCGAGAGCTCAAGTCGCTTGAATTGGAGGCTAAAAAGAACTCGTAGGGCTGATGCAAATAATGCGCCAGCAGACGGTGGCTGATGCTATGGTTTCGCATCATTGTGTATCTAGACACCACATAGACGCGCAGCATCTGCATTGCGTTGGCCAACACGATCATCGCAATGCTGGCTACACCAAGCGCAATAATAAACTGATACTGCGAAGAGAAGCTGAACCTCTCATATGCCCAAGCCAACTGCGAATTACTCACAATGCGCGAAGGATCCGACAAAACTGTGAGAAATGGCAGGATCGACCCGACCATCACGGCAGCGCTAATCGCGGAAAGGATGACAACCCCTAATACAAGCCAAGCCGCGCGACGCTCCCGTGAATCCAGCAGCGAGATGCCGCGTCGCCAAAGCGAGAAATCGAAACCGCGACCTGAAAACCTATTCGATGGCCCGCTCATGTGAGATCCCTTGATCTTGAAATTTCCATTCGCCTCAGCAGATTGCTCAATTGCCTTGCCCCCAACATCCACACGCCTCAGCAACCAACTTCTAATGCAGGAAGAAGCGACTTCCCGCGCGCATATCTATCGTTGCACGTTGCATGGACGTTGCACGCCTTCATCGCCCAGCCAAGGAATAGGCAGCTCGTCCGGCCCATTCTCTCAGAGCCAAATTCGTCACACCCAAATTCCGACTGAAATTCCAACCGAGCCCATCACGCCAGCGCCGTGTCCGGAAATCTACGGGGAACGGAGCGATCTCATGCCAGCCAGCCGCTTTGAAACTGGCTACGGCGCGCGGCATGTGAAAAGCGCTTGTTATCAGAACCCATCTGTCACCCTTCTTCGGCTTCACCAGAGCATGGCTCAGACGAGCATTCTCAGCGGTGTTCCGAGACTGGTTCTCAAAAAGAATGCGTTGCTTCGCAATTCCATGTGTCCGGAATACCTCTGTTGCGATGTCCGCTTCCGAAACATCGTTATCGACCATGTCTCTCAGCCGACCACTCCCACCTGCAAAAAGCAGGCGCGCTTCAGGGTAGCTTTTTGCGAGCGCTATGGCAGCAACATAGCGATCTCCGCCCTCCCCGAGTTGCGGCTGCCCCGATCGCCGACTGGCCGGTACGTCCTCTCCTCCGCCGAGTACTACGATCCCATTCACCCTGCTCAAGTCCTCTCTGACGGGAAATCTTGTCTCGAGCGGATGTAAAAGGACATCTCCGATTGGAAGAAGTCCAATCCCGAGGATCAACAAAGCCAATAAGGCCGACGCGAACTGCGCAATCCGTAACCGGCCGCGCAGACTCGCCCAGAAAGCCAACACGGCTAGGCCTAGAAACCATGTCTCCAGCTGAAGAACCATTCCAAGCAATTTTGAGACAACAAAAAAGGCCGTATCCATGGTCAGAAGCCGAATTAAGGAGTCGGCGATAACAACTTTATCTTATCGAAGGAAAATGGCCGCGCCCCGTCCTGAATTTGCCGAGAGGTGCACACGCAGTGCGCTGTTAGTCGCGAAAGTTGACCTTTCCCACGCAACAACAAACCGTCGCGCCTTGCACCGCCGGAGCACTGCATTCTGATTTGTTTCTTTCTTCTTGACTGCCCTATCACGCTGCCACATCGGTTGTCTTGCGTGCCAGATCTTGGAGCGCGCGGCGATAGGCATCGACGACAATGCTCTGGGCAAACTCGTTCTCCATTTTCTGACGCCCGGCGCACCCCAATGCCACGCGCGCCTCATGCGAAAGAGCGATAAACGACTCACAGGCAGCTGCCAGACTCTCGGCACTTCGTACCTCGCAAAGAAAGCCAGTGATTCCATCGTCCACCACCGCACGACACCCCGGAACATCGGTCGAGATGAGTGGGCGGGCCATGGCGGCTGCCTCGATAAGTGTCCGCGGAGCCCCCTCTCGATAGGAAGGCAGCACAACGCAATGCGCCTTCTCAATCATTGGCCGGACATCCTCCACCGTTCCGAGGTACTCGATCACACCTTCTCGCTCCCAGCCCTCAACGGTTGCCCTATCTATTGCGGTCCGGTTCTCGGCGTCCGTCGCGCCAAGGATTTGGAAGCGCGCCTGGCTATGAACCGATTTCAACCGGCGCGCTGCGTCGACGTATTCCAGAACCCCCTTGTCGCGAAGCAGCCGAGCAATCATCAGGAAGACCGGCGCGCCGTGCTCCAATGGGTATGGGGCCGCCGCGAACCGGTCGAGGTCGATACCCGAACCTGGCAGGCACCTCGCTTGATCTACCGCCACGAGGCCGCGCTCAACAAACAGGCTCCGATCATCCTCATTCTGAAAGAAGATGACCGGGAGATTCCGGAACGCTCGTTTGTACAGCGTGACCGCCACCATTTCGAGGATTCCCCGCGAAAGAAAAGCCGTACCCAGCCCAGTCACATTGGGAATAAAGGCGATTTTTTCGGATTTGGCAGCAATCGCACCGAAAATGTTGTTCTTAATTGTGAAACTCAGTACCGCGTCGGGCCGAAGCTCTCGAAAATGCTGGCGCAAGCGCATCAAAAGCTTGAAATCTTGAAGGGGATTAAGCCCCTTAACATCCATCTCAAGATGGCGGACGGCACAACCCAGAGCTTCAAGCCTCGGCGCAGAGTCGTCCCTCGGCGCAAGGATTGTCACTTTGTGCCCGTCAGCGATCAACGCCTCCACCAGCGGCCTCCGGAAGTTCCAAATATTCCAGGCGGCATTAACGGAAAAAAGGATGTTCATACGTGCAGCCATCACTTGCGAGACCCAAGCCCACTTCGCGCTGCAGAAGCCGGAGCCATGTCGGCCCCCAATTCCAACTCATTTTGCAGGCTCTCGATTTCGGCTTTCAACGCATCGTATTCTTTCAGTTTGCGCTGAAGAAACCGGCTTGTAAGGATCGTTTTTTCCGCGACGCCTTTTGGCGTCAAGACATAGGCGTAGCGAAGCTTCTTATTTGAATCCCGAAAGTTTCGAACCTTTAGTTGCCCTTTGTCCATAAGAGCTTTGAGACAGTAGTTTACGGCACCCAGACTGACGCCCAACTCGTGAGCCAGCGCGCGCTGGCTCGTATTAGGATTACTAGCAAGCAATCGCATAATGCGAAAACGCACATCTTTTTGCAGTTGCTCTCTTTGTGAGGACATGAAGTGACGGTCGTATCAGGTAAAAGCTACCGCAGCGAGACTGGCGATAGCACCAACTCGAGATATCAATACGGTGACACTCAGACGATTTTGAATGCCTAAGTTCATAACTGAACGATGATCACAATTCATTTAGGAATTCCAGTAAATTATGCTCATTTCTGACTACTGAGACAAAACAGTCTGTTTCGCCTGCCAGAGTACGGCACATACAAGTAACACTGTCTCCAATCGCAAAGCTTTCACAACACTCGAGCCACCAAAAAAGACCGCATATTTGATCTCCTCCAGAGAACAAAAGGCGGACGTAATGACGACGCGATTACAACTTGTTTAACATGAAAAGTGCTGACTACGGTTCCTCCAGATAAGAGGAGGCCGGTATCGCGGAAGCGTTGTCGCTGTTGGCCTGGACCTCTCTGACGTCAAAGCCGAAGATCGCTGTCAGCGGCTGGCAGGACATGTTTCAAATCATAAAGCACACAGCCCGGTCGGCCGAATTTGCGAAGGCCGTCTGCCCCGGCGTCCCGAAATTGCTTGTGGGCCACTGCCAGTAGAATACCGTCGTAAGAAGACAGTTCGGGGCGAGAAACCATCTTGATGTTGAACTCGTCCAGTGCTTCTTTCGGATCAACCCAAGGATCATGCACATCGATTTCCACGCCAAACTCTTCGAGTTCCTTGATAGCATCGATCACGCGCGTATTTCTCAAATCCGGGCAGTTTTCTTTGAATGTCAAACCGAGGACTAAAACCCTAGCCCCCCGGATCTGAACTTGTCGGTGGATCAGCGCCTTGACCATTTGGTTGGCGACATAGGCGCCCATCCCGTCATTCAGGCGGCGGCCGGCCAAGATAATCTGCGGGTAATACCCAATCTCCTCAGCCTTGTGAGTGAGGTAATAGGGGTCGACTCCGATGCAGTGACCGCCGACAAGCCCCGGGCGGAATGGTAGAAAATTCCATTTGGTTCCGGCCGCCTCCAAAACCGCTTCGGTATCAATGTTCAATTTGTTGAAGATGATCGCCAGTTCATTCATCAAACCGATGTTTAGATCGCGCTGCGTGTTCTCGATTACTTTCGCCGCTTCAGCCACCCGAATGCTCTCTGCCTTGTGAGTACCCGCGGGAATGATCGAAGCGTACAGCGCATCTATTCTTTCAGCCGCCTCTAAAGTCGATCCAGATGTCACCTTTACAATATTTGGCAGCCGCCGCTCGGTGTCTCCGGGGTTAATTCGTTCCGGTGAGTAACCCACGACAAAGTCCTCATTAAAGCGAAGACCGGATGCGGCTTCCAAGATCGGCACACAGACCTCTTCGGTCGCACCAGGATATACCGTCGACTCGTAGATGACCGTGTCACCCGGCTTCAACATGCTACCAACTGTCTGCGATGCTCGGTGCAACGGTGTCAGATCAGGCCTATTCGAACTGTCGATAGGTGTAGGCACGGTCACAATGAATATTGTGCAGTCCTTGAGATGCTCTGCTTCACCGGATGCCGTCAAGTAGATCGCATCGCGAAGTTCGCCTTCCGAAACTTCCTTGGTTCTATCCTGCCCATTGTTGATTTCCGTGACACGAGCCGGGTTAATGTCAAAGCCCACCGTTTCGAACTTCTTTCCGAATTCCACGGCGAGGGGCAGCCCAACGTATCCGAGGCCGATTACAGCGAGTTTTGGATTCTCGGATAGTTTCATATCATTTGTCATAATATTCTCTGAACCATTTCACAAAGGTCGCAATACCATCCCTGATATCGGTCTCTGGGCAGTAGCCGGTCAAACGCTGTAGAAGCTCAGCATTGGCCCATGTCGCGGGTACATCACCCGGTTGGATATCCATATAGTTTCGGATCGCCTTGACGCCGAGTTCCCTCTCGATTGCATCCACGAAATCCAATAGCCGGACTTTTTCCGAGTTGCCGATGTTAACAATACGGAACGGAGCCACAGGCGACAGACTATCGCCTTCATTTACATCCTCCCCTTCAATGGGCCGCTTCGGAGGAGTGTCAATCAACAACCTGATTCCGTGAACAAGATCATCAACGTATGTAAAGTCCCGGTACATGTCGCCGTGGTTGTAGATATCAATAGGCCGGCGATCAAGGATAGCATCCACAAACTTGAAAAGAGCCAAATCCGGGCGGCCCCATGGCCCATAGACGGTAAAAAAGCGGAACATCGTCGTAGGCAATGCCCATAGATGCGCGTATGAATGCGCCATGCTCTCATTCGCCTTTTTCGTGGCCGCATAGATCGTGAGTTGCGTATCTGCTTTGTCTGTTTCTCGAAACGGCATCTCCTCGTTGGCGCCATAAACCGAAGAAGTCGATGCCATCAATAGGTGCTGGACCTTAAGCTTGCGAGCTGCCTCCATAACATTGAAGGTTCCGATGACGTTGCTGTCTAAATAAGCACGCGGATTTTCAAGGGAGTACCTTACTCCAGCTTGCGCCGCGAGATGCACAATCACATCAGGTTTGAACTCCTCCGCGACAGACCAAAACAGAGCTTCATCCTCAAGCATGCCTTCGGTTGTCGAAAACCTTTCATTCTGCAAAAGCATCGCGTGACGCTTTTGCTTGAGCTTCACGTCATAGTAATCCGTCATCCCGTCATACCCGTGAACCCGGAAGCCTTCCGCCAGCAATAGCTTCGCCAAGTGAAACCCAATGAAGCCGGCAGTACCCGTGATCAAAACACGCGTCATAAACATTATTCCTTTGTCATGTCACTCGTTGCATCTTTTCGAGCCGGCAGTCTGCTTGCCAAGGCAATGCTTGACTGCGATTGCCCGCAAGACGTCGACGCTATCTCGCCACTGTCAAATGGAGAGTTTGTTTTTTCAAGTCACGGCAGACAATAAAATCGACACCGCGCTCGAAAGGATGGCTCACCCATCCGCCCCATGGCTACCGCACCGAACCTCACGATAGCGAACCGGTAGAAAAGCTTCAAAACACGAAGACTTTCTTCAATTTCGAACTGTTATCAACCGTAAATGCACTCAGGAAGCAAATATTCCCAATTTCACATCAGTTTTGGCTGAGCTTCTCCAAGTTTCCTGGACGCCTGCCTGGTTCAGCTTCTGCTGTCTCAATTCGAAGTCAACGGGCGACAGCATGCCGTTGCTTGTGTGCTTGCGTTTCGCGTTGTCGAACAACTCGATGTATTCAAACACGTCTTCCCTTGCAGCTTCTCTGGTCGGATAAGCATCGCGTTGTCGAACTCTGGTTCGGCCAGCAGTTTCTTCTGCTTCGCGTTCTCGGCTTCCAGAGCAGGCAGCTTCTTGGCATCCGACGGCTCAATGCGTCCATACTTCGATCTGCATTTGTAGAAAGTGCCATGGCTGATCCTCTCGCAATACCCTGACGGGCAATGCATCGCACCCCCACACGTCCGCCCCTACTCGACAGCTTCCTGTTCCTTGATCATCCGAATGATCTGTTCATCGGCGAATCCCGCCTTCATTTGACCGTCCTTCAGTTGGGCCCACTCAAAAAAAAATCAGGAGGAGATTCAGGGGATCAGGTCAAGACGCCAGCGATCCGCCTTACGCGGCTCAATGCAAGTTTCTTTGACAGTGCCCGCCTTCTTTTTATGACGACGGACACGTCACCTTTGCATGTCATACGCCTCCTGAATGTCGAGCGGCGGGAACATGCGATAAGGTAGCCACCAATGAGAGAAATTTGCAAAGTTAAGCCAGACAAATAGTGCAGCGGTATAAAATAAGATAATCAAAAAAATTATTGTTTGCTTATGAATTTGCATGCGGGCCAATGAATCCGGGAGGCTAGAAAAGACAAATACCTGCAATGGGATAAAATAAAGGTTCATTCTGTCAAGCGCCGTCGAGGGAATGATTTTTGAGATAACTGCGACAAGAGAAATAATCGAAAAAAATGACATTATGGAGTAAATCTGGCGCTGCCCCCTTGGGATATTCATTCGTTTCCTGAGCGCCAGAAACAAGAGGGCGGGTATGGTGTTCATAAGTATTCTTACTAATGCGCCATCTGATTGCATCTTCTGCGTCAGATATTGCTCAGTAAGATTATCTGTTTTCCCTTCCAGAAGTGCCGTGAACATGAGAAAGGCGACGACAAGAATTACGGGGACATTTCGCAGTTCCCGAAAGTTCAGAGTAAGCAAAGGAATACAGACAAGAATGACGGCGCTGCGATGAAATGTAGCGCCAAGGAATATCCAAAATACAAACCAAAGCAGGCGTTTTCGGGATAGCGCAACGAGTCCAATCATAGCAAACCCAAGGGCCACACCTTGGCGGGAATATCCCATAGAAACGACAATCGTCATGTAAGGGATAGCCACAGTGAGTGCCAACCACGGTCTCGGCATCGAGAGTGAGTAAATTACCAGCCCCAATGAGAACACAAAGCCGCAAAAGAGGTTTACGCCAACTATGCCTAAACCCATATTTACGCTGATGATGTTAATAATTTTGTAAGACGGGTCAGGTTGGCGAATGGCCTCCGCAAAAGTAAGAAATTCGGCTTCAAACAAATCCCTGAAATAATTGAACCAATCACCGCCGACGCGGTCACGAAGACCGATCATCAACGCAAGTGTGATCATGACCAGAAACCAAACCGCGCTGATTTTTATGGTGCGCGTACCATCTTCTCTAACACTTTGAACAGGCTTGGAAACAAAGCTTGCAATCGCTGGTATCAGAAAGAGTATCCAGTATGGCCACATCTTTTTCTACTTTTTTCCCGTCGTTGAATTTGGAAATTTCATCCGAGGTTAGGCCAGATTGCCCAGAGGCTCAGCCTTTTACGAGGCCGAATTTTTCCGTTGCTTCGCCGACCGATCCTTCCCGTGGACGTGATGCATACCGACATGGATTGACGCTTCGCTAAGTTCAGCTGAGTCTCAATTCTCGGAAGAGCCGTCGTTTTTCAAGCTTTGCACCAAGGTTCTGGCCTCTTCGATCTGTGGACTTGTATTGGCCGGGCCGGCGATCTCGACTGCCTTGCGAAATTGCTCAAGAGCATCCTTAGGACGATCCAGAGCCATCAAAACTTGGCCCAGGTGGAATTGAACAATTGCATCACGAGGAAGCCCTTGCGCGGCGGCTTCAAGGTAAGGCAGCGCATCGGCGCTGTCGCCGCGTCTGTGAAGAATCCAGCCGTAGGTGTCCTTCAGTGCCGGGGCGTCGGCGTCACGCAGCCGCCGACCGATAATCCAGGCTTGTTCCAAGCTGGCGTCGTCGTCACGATAAGTGGCGAGCAAGCTTGCCAGATTGTTGGCCACGACAATTGAGTTTGAATTGATCTCGTATAGGGTTTGGTAGATTGCGATAGCCCCATCAATATCACCATCTTGCTCAGCAAAAGAGGCCTTGGACCAGAGAAGGTCCGGGTTGTTGGGAGTGTGGACCAGACCCTCGTCAATCATGGCCTTGGCCGCTTCACGATTTCCCTTTAGCTGCTGCACCCTGGATAATTCACGCCAAATCCCTGGCCGAGCTGGGTCAGAGTCGAGCAACTCGCGATACAGAGCCTCGGCTTCGGACAGATTTCCATTCGCTACATGAACAACTGCGAGGACAACGTCCAACGTCTCGTTGTCCGGGATTTCCTGTTTCAACCCGAGAGCGAGATCAAGGGCGTCAGCAACATCACCGGCTCTGAGTTTGGCGCGAACCAAGTAGATCTTTGTGGTGAGCGTCGCGTCGGTATTACTCGCCAAGTCCTCGAGGAATGACATGGCCTCACCAATACCCTGCTGTCGGGCCAAGCGCCGAGCCTCAATAGTGTTGGCGGCTTGGATTGCCGCATCTTCGCCAGTGCGCCGCAAGGCGCCCACGACACTTTGAACGCGGCCGAAATCTTCCACCTGCAGATATAGCCCGCCCAAAGTGACCAAAATATCGACGTTGGAAGGCGCGAGACGCAGTGCCGACAGCAAAATATCTTCTGCAGGGAGGTAGGCTTCCTCTTGCATCAATAGTTGGGCGTAGCGAAGGGATTCTTTCGGCGCATTTCCGGATGCTTCTACTGCTTGGGCCAAGAAGTCCTTGGCCAACTCCGGCTGCCCCGCGCGCGCGAAAGCACCGGCCAACAAGGTCATCGCCTCGGCATCTCGCGGTGACTGATCCAAAGCGGTTCGAAGGCCAAGAATGGCCGCGTCGGTGTCGTCGGCGTTGATCTGCCAGAATGCCTTTAGCTTGAGTGCCTCAGGATGCGTCTTGGATTCTGCCAATACCTCTTCAACACGGGTGCGGGCGCCAACCTCGTTGCCTGTGGCGAGCAGCATTTTCGCCAGGGTGATCTTGATGTCATGAGTCTGTTTTGAGGGTTCGGCCTCTGCCAAAACCGTTTGAAGCGTCTCGATTGCTTCCGCATGGTTTCCCTGAGTGAAGTCGAATTGTGCTCTTATGACATGAAAGGGGACTGGATCAGAACGTTCAGCGATAGCTTTTTCAATTTCCGCCTGCACGACTTCTGGCTCGCGAAACTCGCTAAGGAAGCGGATCAGATCAAGTGTCGGGCCGGTTTCTTCTGGCGCGGAATTGTTGGAAAAGTCCCGCAAAATTGCTTCGGCCGAGTCCAAGTCGTTTCGTGAAACATAGAAGCGAATGAGTGTATCTTTGTGCGCTGGTTCATCCGGGAAAATTTCCATCATTTCGATGAGTTGCGCTTCCAGTGCAGCCATGTCGCCAAGCGTTGCCAATAGCCGCAAGCGCTCTTGGTAATATTGGCTATTTGTCGGATCGTGAGCGATCAACCAATCAGTTTCGGCCAGCGCTCGGGTGAAATCTTGCTCTCTAATTGCATGATCAATGAGAACGTTGCGCAACAGACTATTTTCAGGTTGCTCGCCGAGCATTGCATCAGCTTGGCGCCCAAATTCTCGCCGCTCTGCAGGCTTGTTACTTTCGATGGCTGCGCGATACTTGCGCACCAAGGAAATGGCCTTCACTCGGGGCATCTCTGGCGCCAGTTTCTCAGCCTGAGCTCCGTGCCGATCCAATTCATCCCAATTGCTGACTAGGAAGGCCAACTCGGCTAGTACAATCCGGCTCTCCAGATCTTCTGGATACTTCTCTGCCAGGAAGAGATACTGTCGATACGCGCCCCTGCGGTTCCCTCGTTCGAGTTGAAGCTGAGCCATGGCGCGGCGCGCAGCTTTGTGGCTGCTATTGAGGTCAAAGACGTTTCGCAATTGAACGATAGCGCGGTCAGTGTCACCTTCTTCTATCAATGCAATAGCGCTCTGAAAGTGTTCCTCTGCTCTTTCCTCCGCTGATTTACAGGCGGAAAGTGAGATGGTGCATACTAACAGAAGGATCGCGGGAGAAATTTGGCTTCGAATGCGCACAGTAAAACCTCAGTATGAGTTGTTCAGTTCAACATATTTCTTTTTTCTGATCATGACGGCAACAAAAAGACGATCTTACGCTGAATTTTCGCCCTTGCACATGGCTCGCTCCTGTCTGGCTCGATTCCGCGCGCGCTCGATGCTCCATTTTGCCATCTGACGGGATCTTTTGTCGTTCTCAGTGTCCGGAAAAAGCTGAAACATTTGGTGCGTTCTCCAGCTCTTACCAATGGCGGTCGCAATTGGACCGCCGTTTTCGCTCTTTTCTTGAAAAAAGTTAGAGTAACTTGGTCCGATGTCGTCTGATCGTAGGGCTTTATTCAGCCAACCTGAGATTGATGCGGCGTTTGTCGCCCGGACGTTAGGCCTCTAGCATGAAGCTGCTTCCCGCTTCCCCTTATCAAACAAAGGAAACCGGGAAGCGCGGTTAGAAACCAGCAGCTTGGAACGTGGCCGCAACTCGTGTCGTTCCGGTAATCGCGTCAAGTGTCTTGGTCCACTGCGTAAACGGCGCTTCGGTTACGTAAATAGTGTCGCCGTCTCGAATGTCGAACGCTTGCGCGAGCGGCAGGCCTGCAGGCTCAGTGAGGTTAATCACGTAGACAACAGTTTGATTGCCGGCGAGGTCATGTCGACCGAGCACTTTGTTGGTCATTTGTGGCCCTTGCTCTCGGATCACAAAAAAACCAGTCGGATTGGCAGTTCTGCCGTCCAGGCCACCCACCTGCGCGACCGCTTCAAGCGCCGAAAGCTCTCGTTTTTCGAAAGGCACGTTCGCCTGTTTTGATGTTGCACCAAGGACCGTGAACATGCGTGGGTCCCGTTCCACTACGACACGGTCGCCAGCCTGCAATGCAATGTCATAGGCTGGATTGTCGTAGATGTCCTCAAACCATATTTCGCCTTTGGTTTGGTTCCGCAAAACGATAACTCTCGTGGTTTCTGGCGTTGCGGCAATACCACCAGCGTTTGCGAGCATCTCCATCAACCTGCGGTTGGAGCGCTGAAGCGGATAGACCCCTTGCGAGGCAATGCCGTCTCCGAGCACAGAGACTGTCGCATCGTCGCCAGCTGCGCGCCGAACCAAAACCTGCGGCTCTGGTGTCAGGGTGCTCAGCTTGGAGGTGATCAGCGTACGCAGCCGCTCAGGTGAATTGTCAATGGCTCGGATGCGGCCAGCATAAGGTATGAAAATGAAACCATCTTCGTCCACCTGCAGGGACTCAAGAGACGAAACCCCCGCGCCCCCTCGGCTGAGTACGCCGTCATCGACATTTTCAAAAATGCTGACTGATAGCGTGTCGCCGGGACGAATTCGATCAGCTGAATGGTTTTGGGCCCGGGTCAAGCTTGAGGGAAATCCGCTTACAGGAGTAACTGCGACCGCTTTGGTAATACGCCTGTCCACAAAAACGACGTGTGTATCCGTAGTTGGGTTTTCCTGGAGGCTAAGAATTTCTTGATTGTTGGGGCCGGGCCGCGGGATGCCGCAAGCGCCGAGTGTTGCTACCATCGTAGCAATAATCAGGTGCTTCGAAATGCGGGGCATGCGTTTCATATGCACTTCCATTTTATGACATCCGATCATTCTGGTTTACGCATCCGGCGCGTTTCGTCAAGAATTCGCCCGCTGCGCCGCGAGTCTCAAGTTAAACATAGTTGTGAGCAATTTGGCGCCATTTTGGCAATTGCCGCGCAGTCGGATTTTTGGATGTGTTGCACATAGGAATCAATTGGCGACCAAATTTAGAGGTTCTGAAAGCAATGCGAGGCACATTCATTCGGCAACCATCGGCTCTGGAACAAGCCCGTCGACGATCTGAAGTCTTGCCTGTGCCGCACCAGTGGCTCATCGTGGATGGCACGCTCCTTGGACACGGAATGTGCAACGATGGGAAGGTCCGACGCGCGGAGGTCGGGTTTAGCTGGAAGTGTTTAACGCCTTGCACGTCGCGAATGATTGCACCCAGTCAAGCAATGCCGCTTGCCGCCTTTTGCGACCTGGGCGTTCGGTGCGGTGGAAGAATTGAAACACGTAAGCCAAGGTTTTTGGAACGCAGCCTCAAATGCGGCCTCACGATGGACACAGGCCAATGGACACAAGCTGGGGATTTTGCCAAGCTTAAGGTATGATTTCTCTGCTCAAAGCGCTGCAGCTTATCTTTTTCAGTTTCTTTTTGCCCCTGGTAGCTCAGGCCGCTGAAGTAGTTTTGACAGAGAGAGAAGTCGTTCAGTTTCGCCCTGGGGTTTGGCTGGCATCAGGACTGGAGCTCCCGGCTTCTGGCGCGAAACTGCCAATCGTAGCAGACGACCACACCGATGAAGGTGCACGGTTGTTGAGAATTATTGCGAGTCGAAGTGAAATAAGTGGACTTGCGGGGGTGCTATATGACAACCGCGATCGTGGTCACTCTTCTCTGGATCCGAACCTTTACCCCAGACTAACCTTTCTGAAGTACAGTTCCGAATTTTCTGATGCCGGACTCGACGTTGGCCTCGCCGGTCGCATTTTTCTCCCGGCGGTGGTTTTGGGGAATTCATCTACTGCGGTCAGGACGGGGGCTGCGCCGCGTAGCCTGCCCCGTCTGGCAATGACCAGTGCTTTTTGGCGCGCAGTCACGCCGACTCTGTATGAAAACAATTGTATCTATGTCTATCCTGAGCACCGCGATCACGATGCTGAGGACCGCTATCCTGTAAACTGGCCATACATGATTATCAGTCAGGGGTCATCTGGCTCGGACAAGCGGTTTCTTCACGCCGTAGCGATGACGTTGGCGGCTCTGCCAAGCGACACTTTTGAATTCCTGCGAAAAGAACGTCTTGTTGCCCCCACTGTTCAGATGATCTTGCGCCGCAATTTGCAGAATGTTGCGACCCGAGAAGATTACCTTTCAGGCAAGGCACATCCGACTGTGTTCGAAGGTCGACTTGTTCAAACGGGCAGAATGGTGGCTCAGGCTGCGAGTTTGCAACCTGACGACATTCCGCCACTGGTTCGGTTGCGGGTCGTCGACGAGGAATTTTCTGAAGCCGGGGGGCTGGCCGGACTGGAGGAGCGCCTTGTAAACACGCCCTCCGCAATCGGGCGAATTTGGCGGAGTTTTGCCTGGGAGCGAGAGTTGCTCGTTACCGCAGAAGATACATCCGAACCAAATGATCGGCCTCTAACCTTTGAGTGGCGGTTGTTGCGAGGCGATCCGCAGCGCGTCTGGATTGAACCTCAAGGAGGGAATGGAGCCACAGCCAAAATTCGAGTTGCGTGGCACGATCCCTGGACCGAACCTGTTCCCGGCAAGAAAAAGAAACAGAAACTGCGCCAGTTTTCGCGGGTGGATATCGGAGTTTTCGCGAATAACGGCAAACTCGATAGCGCCCCAGCAATTATCTCTATTGATTTCCCCGAACATCAAGTTCGGAGATATGAAGCCGTCGATCAGGCTGAGAAGCGGCTTGTCTCCATCGATTACGATGCAAAAGTGCGAGGTGCATACTTGGACCCGCTACTCTTTTGGTCGGCTGATTGGACAGACACAGCGCGTTACGCCGCAGATGGCAAGCTGTTGGGGTGGGAGCGTCAGAACACAGGGGATACAAGCGCTAGCTTTGTTCCTCATGACGAGGAAAACCAATCTCGCTTCTACGAGATCAATCGTGGCGACGCGCGAATGCCGACTCTTCGTCGCAAGGAGAAGCCATGAAATTCAACGAGGCGTCGTTAGGCGGAGCGTGATTTTGCCGGGGCCAAAAGCCCATCAATGTCCCTTGATTGGTTGCGGCGACAGAGAGAGCTGCCCAGTTTTCGCACCTCTGCCGCCTTTCGAGACCTTCAGTCTTGCAAGAAATCACCAAGCGCATGTTGGTTCGCTTGAGGAAGGCTTCCGAAATGCCGCTTTGAGAGCAGGCATTTCGAAGAGGTTGACTTACTCGGCAGCCTTCAAACTTGCATAAACCATTTGAGAGTTGTCGGGGGTCTGACGCTGCATCGCTGCTATTGCCACACGTTCATAGTCCGCTTCCTCCAGATACTCTCCGTACCATTGCGGTTCGGCCGGCTCGAAACCGTGTCGACGCGCCATCTCGGAAATTCGGTCCGCATCGCTGAGGTCCAGATCCCGTCCGAGGCTGTAATCGTTCGTCTCACCCTCAAGAGCCAGAAGCATCGTTTCGCCAAGGCAACCCCAGCAGAGATCATCCGGAAGGTTCTGGAAGGGGCCGAGGTTTACGGAAAACGGGGGTTTGACAAGGCCACCATCGAACACGAGCACGCCTTTGTCTGACAGATCTGCGTATTCAACATTGGCGGGCCGCGCCACGTCACATACGATTGTCCCCGGGCGAAGTTTCGTCGGATCAAGTACTGCGACGTCTGCACTGGTCGCGACCAGCACCAAGTCCGCCGTTTCAAGCGCGCCTTCCAGATCGGTAGTCGCGGCAATTGGGACTGCCCGACCATTTTCAGCGCAGGCTTGTGCGAATGCTTTTGCAACGCCTTTTTCCATTGCCGTGCCTTGCGGAGGAAGCAAGTCACGTACACTGGAGCTCAGTCCACCGGCTCTCAGGGGCGGGCTCTCCTTGGACAGAGTAAATACAACTTCGTCAGCGACCCGGTCCAGGAAGTGATGGGCCTGTCTGTTGTTGGCATTGCCTACCAGAGTCAAACGGTCTGCTCGACGCGCAAGCATCAGACTTGCCAACCGGCCGATCGCGCCGGTGGCGCCGATCACGACGACATGCGCGCTAGCTGGGTCAATTCCAACGCGCCGTGCGACACGTTCAAGAGCAGTCACGCCGGATACCGTGGTAAGAGTGTTGCCGCTGGTAACGGGCACACCGCGGCCTGCAACCGCGGCGCCACCATTGGTCACGATAGACGTGAAGGCGCCGAGACCAAGACGACTTGCTCCGAAGCCAGCCGCCATATCGGCTGCTGTCTGAATCATGTTGCGCGCATTTTTGCGGCCTTTGCCCATCATGTCCGTCGGCAAAAGCGGTACAGACATGATCATGCCTTCCGCTTTTGTTCCTGCACGAGAGGTTCCTCCGGCGACCGGCCAAGCGAAGCCCGGACCAACCCGCTTGACCCACTCGAGCCAAGTGGCGCGTTCTTCCGAGGTGAAGCGGGCGAAAGAAGGGTCGGACCGCAGGATATCTTCTTCCTGAGTGTAGTGGATAAGGAAGCAGAAACGCCCGGGTTCGGCCTCTGGCACATTCCTCGCTGGCCCCTGCTGGGGCAACAACGGCGCGGAAGCGGCCAGTATTTCGCGACGCTCTGGCGTCACGAGGTGCAACATCAGCGCGCGGTAGTCGCCTCGATCAAGCAAGTCACAGACGATATTCAGCGCTTTGACACACTTGTCGATGTCTGCCCAACCAGCGACAAGCGGCGGCTGCAGGCGCATCACGTTGGCATCATTGAAAACCGGAGCCGTCAAGACACCTTCAACATTCAGGAGGTAGGAACTGAGAAGCCCGATGAATCCTCCGTTCAGTCCGCAAAATGCCATGGATGCGGAATCGCCCCGTTCGTATGGTTTGCGAAATTCAATACCGCGCATGAAGCCGCGCCCGCGCACGTCTGCCAGAACTCCGGGATAACGCTTTTTGAGTGATTCAAGGCAGTTTTCAAAATAGCGGCCCTTGAGTTCGATGTCCTTGATCAACGCGCGGTCGTCCTTCAGGAGAAGATCGAGCGTGGCATTTGCCGCGGCGCATGCAAGGTTGTTGTTCGCAAAGGTCGAGCTGTGCAGGAAGCCGAAGCGGTCGTCCCAGACTTCCGGCCGGACAACAACAGCAGAAATTGGCATCAAACCACCGCCCAATGCCTTGCCGAGAAGCAGCATATCTGGCGCTTCTGCGCAGTCTTCACACGCGAAGAGTTTGCCTGTTCGACCAAGGCCTGTTTGGATTTCGTCAACAATGCTTAGCACGCCATACTTGCGGCAGAGTGCGATGACACCATCGAGATAAGCCTCATCGGACGGGCAGACTACGCCGCCTTCGCCCTGGATTGGTTCGACAATGAATGCCGCGATGCTGTCTGCGTCGGCGGCGAGCTTGGTCTCAAGCGCTTCGAGCGCGCCAAATGCGATGTACTCAAAGCCGCGGGCTGGTCCGCCGAAGTCATTCTGGTACATGGGTTTGCCAGTCGCAGAAAGGGCGCCCATTGTTTTGCCGTGAAACCCATTGCGGGTCGAGAGAATGGTGTCTCGTCCAGTGCGCGCGCGGGCAAGCTTGATTGCCGCCTCGACCGCTTCAGCACCCGAGTTCGCCAATGACACGACGCTGAGATCATGAGGGGTAATGTCTGCCAACCTGTCGGCCAGGCGCTCTGCTTCAAGGGCGCGCAGCGGTTGCACCATGACCGGAGCCATTTGAGCCCCCTGGCCGTTCAGGGCCTCCCAGACTTCCGGAGGGTTGTGTCCAAATGGCAATGCACCGTACTGTGCAAGAAAATCCAAAAACTCACGACCATCAGCGTCATATAGCCGACAGCCATCGCCGCGTACCAGCTCAAGATCCAAGCCGAAAGTTTCAAGTAGGTTCGCGCGTGTTGGGTTGAGACTTGACATCCTGCCCTCCGATCTCATCTGGTTGCATAAATAACCTTGATGCCCAGTGTTTATTGGTAGTTGGGCAAAAATGTGACGGAAAACGTGAGTTATTTTGTATTCATTTTTTGACAGCGGCGTCGCGGAAAATGCGCGAGTTTTGCATCTTCTGGGATACAAACCGTGCCAACATTGCGTGCTAAGACTCTATCGGTACAACCGCACCGGCACGCGCCTCTGTCTGAACTGGAAAATTTAGCTGCGGATTTGCCAGGTACGCAGTGCTCACGTGCGCGCTCCGTCCTAACAAGGTGTCTTTTTGCACCATTTTGTCTTGCCTGTGTCGATCTGTCCCCGTGTTGCATTGGGAAGTATCTTCAAACTGCGTGCGTGGCAAGGCGGGCCTTGACGGGGAAGCAAAAACCCGCGCAACACGGCGAAAGTGCACAAAAATGCCGCAGACACGTCTGCCGCCCTGTGAATGAACCACTTGTCGCCACAGCTTGGGATGAATGTCTGTTTGAAGCGCACCGCTTCAACGATTTTCGCAGATCCTTGGTTTATTTCCAGGCCATAGTGCACGAGGAAGCAGAGTGACGACCCATGTAGCGGTGAATTTGCTGAATTCGACTAGATCAATTTTGAATCGGTCATGGTTTTTGGGGTCCCCTGCAGCCAAACGGAACACATTCACAGGGGCAATCCCCCGCTGCAACGCGATCGACGCGCGCGCCATGTGCTCGGGCGAAGTGATAAGCGTAACGGCGTCGGGTTGACGTTGATTATCCAACCAACATGCGGCTTCGAGAGCGTTTTCGAAAGTCGTATGAGCATCTGGGGCAAGTACGATCTTCCCGCTTGTGATCCAACTTGCCTGGTCTGGATTCAACCCAAACTGCTTAGCAAAGCGATCGGTTTTCAGGCCCGCATCTCCATTCACTCCGGTAATGAACACCCGCTCCACCTGCTCTGAAACAAGAAGCTCCAGCCCCAGATGGATGCGGTCAAAGTCCCCTGTGAAAACAATTGCTGTCGGTGGAAGCGCTACCCGCGTTTCATACTCGTTGGTCCGATACATGAAGGTAAAAAGAAGAAAGGCCAAAAACAACGCGGCGGCTCCGACAATAGAAAGTAGTCTATAGGCAAGAACGATTGTGTATGAAATCAGTCGCAAAAGCTGTCACCCATTCGATGTGGCCTCATAATTGTCTGCCCTCATCTCGTATTGTAGAATGCCTGGGTCGACGCTCTGCAAGAGAGAACTCACAGCGCCACCGGGAATGTCCTACAGACATACTGGCAAACTCGCTTGGCGAAACCAACCCGCCACGCTGAGAGAAGGCAGAAAGCTTTAGCCCGGAGCGGCAGAAAGTTGGACCTCAGAGCAATCCTGTTAGCGCAGTCCAGCCCCAAAGTTTGGCGCGGTCAAACTTCCAGAAGCCCTGAGGCAGTTATTTGCCCGGAACGAACCGCGGCAATTCAACTAGGATCTCATTCAGCAGATCATTCATCTGAACTTTCACTTCGGATACCGGCTGATCTTTATTGATCGGGCTTATCAGTCTGACAATGGCCCCATCCAACCGACCCGCTAATACACCTCGCGTCAGAACACTAAGTTTAGCGGATGAGTTCCGGGGCATCGCCCGGCCCATGTGAGTAAACCAGTAATACACCAACATCCGTTCTTCGTTTTTCTGGATAATGACCTGATTGATCGCAAACGGGGTTTGCAATCCCAGTTCGCCAGAAATATCGACTCGTTCCACTTTGGCAATTTCCCAGCCCGCGCCAGGCAGGCAGATTTCGGGCGTATGTTGCACGCCATCCGCTGACAAATCCCTGTACCATGCAGAAAAGAAATCTAGTTTCGGTGCACTTGGCGACTGGCTGAACTGCACAGCCAAATAGTCGTCTGCAGCCAAGGTTTTTTCTACAGCGGGGGAGAACTTACGTTCATCTCCAAATTGACGCCAATCGCCAATTTGCGAAGGGAACAAAGCAAAGTCATATCGTTCAGGAGCGACAGGTTCACGATCCGGCACCAATGGCCAAGAACCTACTGATATGATCATCAGTAACGCCGCTGCAATCAGCGCGGGGGAAGGTTGCACAAGCTTGAGACGAGCAACTTGCGGCAACCACCCTTGCGTATCGAGATCGAGCGCCTCGGTCAGTTTCATCTTCCGCGGATTGAGTTTCAGCAAAACCCAAGCAATTCCAAAAAGGAGCAACACGCTGCACATGAAGATGACCCACCCCTCGAAGAAATGAGTGAAGCCTTCGAGCCACTCGGCCCCAAAACGCTGCATCAAGATCCCAGCCATTGCGATCCGCAAGGAATTCATGAGTACGGCGATAGGTGCGGCGGCAATTAGCAACAAGGCTTTATGCCATCTCGGACCTTGGTAAAGGAATGCAAAAACATACGAAAAGCTGAGGATTGGGAAAAGGTATCGAAGACCAGAACAAGCCTCCGCGACGTGCAACTTGATGACACCAAGATCAATGATATTCCCGTCGAGATAGACCGGAACGTTGGCGAGCCTGAGAAACCAGACCCCCAACTCGGAAGAAACAAGCTGCAGAAAAGCGGACACCTCGTAGTAGAGCATACCCGGCAAAGGCAGCATGAACACGAGATGAAGCACAGGCGGCCAAAAATGCTTACCTGTCCGCCAGCCGAAACTGATCAGAAGGACACCGCCAACCCAAACGATGATTGCATAGGCTGTAAGAGAGTCAGCATTGAAAATCCTCCCCATACTTGCAATGACAATTGAGAGGACAACGACGAGAAGACCTTGCCAGCGGCCATCCTTTGGTCCGGGCTGGGGAGGATACAGCTTCAGTTCCCGCAGGAACATAAGCGCCGAGAGCACAGGGATCAGCGGGCCGTGGCTGTATTCTGGTTTGCTCCATGCATCGAGTAATACGTCGAAACCGTCACGAAAAAACAACCCTGAAGAAATTGTTAATACAACCAGCCATGCAAGACCCCAAGTCAACCATCCCCCCGAGGCTCCCTTCGGATAATCTTGATCTGTAATGACCGTCATAAAAGAATCTCCAACTGAAACAAAGAAGCGACATTGCGAAGAACATGACCTGCCTATGATCTATCACCAAGTCACGTTTGTTCAAACCCACATTCACGCCAGCGGCCTTTGTTCCGCCCCCGGTATACCGCTGTGTCTTCGACTGAACCTGACCTGATCCCCTGAGTCCCCTCCAGATTTGTGCAGAGTCCGCCCAACTGAAGGATGGTCAAATGAAGACGGGATTCACCGAAGAACAGATCATTCAAATGGCCAAGGAGCGGGAAGCTGGAGAGAAGACGGCGGGCGGGCGCTGACTTGAACCCGGATTGCTCAACGGTGCGATATCGGTCGTGCCGGTCGGACGATGGCGATCTGCGGGATGCCATCAAGCGCGTCTCGAAGGGGCGCGCCGGTTTGGTTGCCACCGCAGCCACTTTATGGTTCGGCGCGAGGGCTTCGAGGTGAACCACAAGAAGCTCAGGCGCATCTATCGCGAGAACCTGGGCCTGACGGCCGACACGTTCCTGTCCAGACTGCGGGTCACGCGGGAACTGAACCGGGCTATCGCCGAGCACTGAATGCCGGGAACGATCGTGTCTGACAATGGCACCGGGTTCACCAGCATGCCCACACTGCGATGGGGACAATACACCGGGATTGAGGTGCCCGTAGCTTCCCGGAAACCTGCCTGGTTCAGTTTCTGCTGCCTCAATTCGAAGTCAACGGGCGACAACATGCCGTTGTTCGTGTGCAAGCGCGCCCCCCCTTTTTCAAGTTCGCTTTCTTCGACAACACAGCTTCAACATGCTGCAGTCACGATGATTTCGACCTTCAATTCTTCGCGGGCGAGCTTGGCCTCGCCGCAAGCGCGGGCGGGCGCGAAGCCTTCGGGAACCCATGCGTCCCAGACGGCATTCATCTCGGTAAAATCCGCCATGTCGGCAAGCCATACAATGACCTGCAGCATCTGTTCGCGCGACGATCCTGCTTTTTCAAGCAGCGCATCCACGCGCTTGAGGCAATCACGGGTTTGGTCCGCCACGGTGGCACCATCGCCAACCTGGCCACACAGGTAGGCCACGCCGTTGTGCTTGACGATCTTGCTCATTCGGGTGCCGGTGTCGATGCGTTCAATCATGTGCTTTTTCCTTCTCCGCCGTGTCGGGCGCAGTGATGTTCATGCCGGCCAGCTCGCCCAAGGTGACGGGTTTGAGTGGCGGGCGAATACGGTAATACCCGGTTTCATCGGGAGTTCTGCCGGTAGCATCGGCCAATAGTGCCGTGACGCTGAGTCCGCAATAGCGTCCCTGGCAGGGGCCCATGCCAGCGCGGCCAAATGCCTTGGTCTGGTTAGGGCCAATACAGCCCAGTTTGGCATAGCTGCGGATATCGCCTGCAGTGACCTCCTCGCAACGACAAATCGGCGTGCTGTCATCAGGCAGCAGGGCTGGGGCATAGGGCGGATAAGCCGCATCAAGGAACGGCCGCGCCGCCAGTTCATGCGCGAGTCCTGCACGCGGTGCAGCCGCACGGCGATCGCGTTCCTCACGCGAAAGGCGACCTGCCTCGCAGGCAATCTGAAGCGCGGCAAGAGTTCCAGCATGTTCCGCCGCCTTCGCCCCGCCAATGCCAGCACCATCACCCGCAATAAACACGCCTGCCCTGTCACTCTGGCCCCAGTCATCAAGCTGGGGAACAAAACATTGCTGCGCCGTATTCCATGAGTGCGTGACGCCAAGTGATCGCGCCGCCTGGGTATTGGGAACGACGCCATGGTGCAAAAAGACCGTGTCACAGGTGATCCGGTGGGACCGCCTTCCGCTCTGAAAGGTCACAGCCTCTGCTTTGTCCGTCCCCTCGACGGCAATATCCGTGACGCCGGTATGACGTGGCACGCCTGCGCGGATAATGCTGGCCAGCATCCGCAAGCCTTTGACGAGATAGCTCGCCCCTCGCAAAGCACCGCCAATATGCCGTGTTGCGCCGATGAGGTCGCCCCGGGATTGGGTCTCGATCATCGCCTTGGGCGGGGTTCCTGCCCGCAGCATCTGCGCCGCGATCAGATAAAGCAGCGGGCCGGAACCGACCAGAACGGCATTTCGCGCCAGAACGCCTGATTGCTTGAGAAGGATCTGGCCCGCCCCGGCGGTCATCACCCCCGGCAGCGTCCAGCCGGGCAAAGGCATCGAGCGTTCGAGCGCGCCGGTGGCCAGGAGAATGCGATCGGCCTCGATCTGCACGCCGCGCCCTTCCCGCGTGTAAGAGATACGAAACGCGTCTTCGATGGCCCAGACCACTGCACCGGTGACATGGGAAATCGCAGCACGCCGCAAAGCAGCCGTCAGCGTGGTGCCATGCACATAGTCCGCGCCCAGTATGTCACCACGCAAAGGTACAACACGGTCCACATCGCGGTAGATTTGCCCGCCTGCACAGGCTTGCTCATCGAGTACCGTGACGCTGAGGCCGAGCTCGGCAGCCTGCGCGGCGGCGGCCATGCCGGCTGGACCCGCTCCAACGACGACAAGATCTGAACGTGTCATGTCAATGCCCCATCGCGGTGGGCGCGCGTGATCTCGAGGCCATCCGTGACCACGGTCATGCAGGCCTGTTTCGTGGTACCGTCGATCTCGACCAGGCAATCAAAACATGCGCCCATCATACAAAACGGGCCGCGTGGCGCGCCCGACACAGGCGTGTGGCGAAACACATTGACGCCCGCCGCCATGAGGGCCGCGGCAAGATTGGCCCCTTCTGGCAAGCTGAGCGCGTTGCCATCGAACACCACGTTTACACGTGGCTCATTGTCAAGCTCAAGAAACGGAGAAGCGGTCTTCACTGAACACCTCCAGGTCTGGCGCTGCATCGGTGCCTTCCAGCCACTCGGGCAAAAGGCGCGCATGCGCAGCGGCAAGGGTGATGCCACTGTGACAGGTGACAAGAAAGGCACCCGGCATCTCGGTGCTTTGTTGATAAATCGGAAGACCATCGGGAGAGAGCACGCGCAACGCGCCCCAACTGCGTACCAGCTGCGCCCGGGCCAGAGCCGGATAGGCGGCAATCGCTTCGGCGGCGAGGCCCGACAAGCCCGTCTGAGTGACCTTGTCGTCAAGGCCAACTTCTTCGTTCGTGGCACCGATCTGGATGCCGCCTTCATCCACCTGCCGGGCAATCAGCGAAGGACGGTTGATCATCTTGGGCAGTTTTTCGGTGATCAGAACCTGACCGCGCTGCGGACGGACGGGCGCTTTGAACCCCATCTTCGGGCCAAGCTGCGCCGCCCCCAGACCCGCAGACAAGACAACCTTGCCAGAGGTGACGATCGTGCCGTCCGCGCATGTGATGTGAAAACCGTCCGGCTTTGACACATCTGTCACGGTCTTGCCCACCAGCACATGCCCGCCCATGCGGCGCACATCAGCGGCCAGCGCTTTCAGCAGTTTCAGCGGGTTCGCATGACCATCCTGGTGATGCAGGATCGCCCCAACCACCTTGGGGCCGATATGCGGCTCTTCCTTGCGTAACGCATTATGACCAAGCACCTCGTAGGGGTAATTGCCGCCAAGCTGCGCCTTCAGTTTTTCGTATTTTGCGACAGTCGCTTCCAAGGTTTCTTCAGAGAAATGAAGATCGTAGCCGCCGTTTTGCTCAAGCGGGATGGGCTGTCCGGTGTTGCCTGCGACCTCGTTGGCGAAGTCGGCCCAGATTGCGGCGGATTGTTGGGACCAACTGGCATAGCGCGGTTGGTTCATGCCCTTCGACTGAACCCAGACCAGCCCGAAATTGCCGCGGCTTGCTCGGAACGATCCGTCGTCACCGTCCAGAACGGTCACCGTGCGCCCGCGCCGGAGCAGACCCCAGGCGACCGAGAGGCCAACAATCCCCCCTCCGATAATCGCGTAATCGGTTTCCATCTGTTTCGTTCCGATGTTGAGTGATGGTGTCAGGGCGACGCAGGCCGCCCTGACGGATTTGGCTCAGTTGCCTGCAGCGGCAACCTTGTCGAGGATCGCCTGCCCCCACTCGACGCCCACATCTTCGAGAACCTGCGGCCAGACATCAGCACGCACCTTGGCAGCCATGCCCGCCAGATCATCAGCGCTCAGCTTGGCAACGGTTGCGCCCAGTTCGTCCACAAGACGCTGCTCGTTCTTGGCTTGATCGCTCTCGGCTACGCTCCAACGGGTCGCTTCGAACGCGGCGGCCTGCTCACGCAGCGCGGCCTGGTCTTCATCGGACAACTCCGCAAGGCTTTCGTTCGAAATGATCATGTACCAGACTTCGAAATGCGTGTTGGCTGGGATATACGTCTTGGTCACGTCGCGGAACGAAGCGTAATAACCTTCGGCGCCCGATCCGATCACACCGTCAACCACACCGGTCTGAACTGCAGTGAACGCTTCGGAAAACGGGATCGGAGCCGGGATGTAGCCCAGAGCCTCGCCTGTCAGCTGGAAGCTTTTGATGCCCGGAACGCGCACCTTGATGCCGTTTGGCTCTACCGAGCCCGCATTGTCATTTGCGACATTCAACGAAATGCCGCCGAAATAGACCGGATAGGCCGCCAGCATGGTGATGTCCTGCTCGGCATAAAGCCCTGCCATCACGTCGCGCACAACGCCGCCGGGGCCATAGACCGCACGTGCCTGTTCCCAGTTACCCGCAAGGTAAGGGAACGAGCTAATCTGCATGCGGCGATCCGCGGCAGCGGCGGCGGGCTGCGTTGCCATATCGATTGCGCCAACGCTGATCCGCTCCTGTACGGTCGTGTAATCGCCAAGCGCAGAGGCCGGGAACAGGTTGATCTTCACGTCGCCGCCGGTGGCTTCATCGACGGCCGCGGAAAAGGCGCGCAGCTCGACGTCGATCGTGGCGTCCTGCGGTCGCACGTGGCTCATCTTGAGGCTTTTTGCTTCAGCGTAGCTGCCAAGCGCCATCAGGGCGGCAACGGCAGTGGTCAGGAATGCGTGTTTCATTTTGGTTTTCTCCGTGTTGATTTGCGTATTCGTGAATTAGGGGCCCACGGCGTATCCGAAGAAACGCGGCAGGAAGAGCGACAGGTCGGGCCAAAGCGAGGTCAGGAAGACCACAGGCACATAGCCGAACAGGATCAGTTTCATCGCGGGCGGGATGACCTTGGTCACTTTCACGTTGCCGATCCGTGCGCCCAGATAGAGAATCGAGGCATAGGGCGGGGTCACGCCGCCCATCGCCGTGTTCACGCCCATGATCGCGGCAAACTGCACGGGGCTGACACCAATCGCGTTCATCAGCGGCAGGAGCAGCGGGGCGATCAGGATGATCGCGGTCACGTCGTTGACGACCATGCCGACCAGGAACAACATGATATTGATCATGATCAGCAGCAGAACCTTGTTCTCCGTGATCGAGAAGATGCCCTGAACCAGCTGTTGGGGGATGCTTTCATAGACGAACATCTGGCTGAGGATCATGGAAAAGAGGATCATCATCATGATCGCACCCACGGCCGTGGCAGCCTCCTTGCCCGCGAGGAAGAAGTTTTCCCATTTCAGCCCTTTGTAGACCAGGAAACCAACAGGCACGGCATAGATCACTGCAACAGCCGCTGCCTCGGTCGGGGTCATGACGCCACCGTAGATGCCACCCAGAATGATCACGGGCATCAACAGCGCGGGAAAAGCATGAAACCCGCGGCGCGCGATCTCTCCGGACAGCTCCGAGAAGGAGGGCTTGTCATCCAGAACCAGATCGAACTTGCGCACCATGAACAGGTTGATCACGGAAAAGGCGGTCATGATCAGCAGCCCCGGCCCCAACGTAGCCAGAAAGCATGCCAGGATCGACGTGTCCGTGACCCAGCCATAAACGATCATCGTGACGGACGGCGGGATCAGTAGGCCGAGGATCGACGAGTTGGCGATCAGGGCCGTGGCGTATTCACGCGGGTAGCCGCGCTTTTCCATCTCGGGGATCAAAAGCGGACCGATGGCGGCGATACCGGTCAGACCAGACCCCGAGATCGCACCGATCACGGCGCAAGACACCGCAGCGACAACGCCCAGACCACCGCGCACATGGCCGATAAAGGCGTTCACAAAGCGCAGGAGTGACGCGGCGATCCCACTTTCCGACATGACTGTGCCAGCAAGGACAAACAACGGAATGGCCAGAAGCACCGGATTGCCAAGTTGCTGGACGCCCCAGAGCATCATGCCTTTCATCGTCACGTCACCAAGGAAGTACATGACCATCAGGGCCGATCCAAAGCAGTAGGGCAGCGGCACACCCAAAGTCAGGGTAATCACCAGCAAGGCAATGGCAAGAAGGGCAATCTCGATCATGCGATTTCTCCGGTCCGCAGATCGCGGATATGGCGCACCAGATGCGATGCGGTGTAGATCATCATCAGCGTCAGGCCGACGACCAGCGCGACATCGGAATAAAACGTCGGGATGTAGAGCGTCGGGCTCTCACGCCAGACGCGCCAGGCATATTGCGTGTAATTCCACGCCCAAGAGAGCAGCCACAGACCAACGATCAGGCTGATGACCTCTCCGATGATGGCGAGAATGGTGTGGCCGCGATCCGTCTTGATGAAGATCTCAAGAACGTTTGCGCGGATATGTGTGTTCTCGCGCGAGGCGTTGACCGATCCGAGGATGTAGAGCCATACCGTCGGGTAGGCCATCGTCTCTTCAAGCCCCATGACCGGAACCTGCAACACGTAGCGCGTGATGACCTGAACAAACTGGCCCAGGGCCACAGATATGATCAGAGCCGTCAACAGGTATTTGGCGAATTTATCCATGTCTCCCCCGAACCCCTTCAGCTTCTGCGCGTGGGTTTCGCAGCTACAACACTGGACAAACGCCATTAAATCAATTTAATATTTTTTCTAACCTCATAAACTGATTTTATGCCGATACACCTATCCCTCAGACAACTCTCGACTTTTCGGGAAGTTATGCGCTCAGGTTCCATAAGCCAGGCCGCGCGTTCGGTGGGTCGCACGCAACCTGCGGTTTCGACCATGGTCCGCACCCTCGAAGACCAGCTTGGCTTTGCCCTTTTCCTGCGCTCACATGGCAAGCTGACCCCCACGCCCGAAGCCCAGTTTTTCCTTGAAGAATGCGAGGATATCCTCGGGCGGGTCGAGCGCACCGAGCGCACGATGGAGCGGATCAGCTCGTTGCAGTCGGGCAAGCTCAAGATCGCTTGTCACCCAGCGGCTTCAAGCGTGTTTCTGCCCCGGCTTCTGACAAGGTTTCTCAAGGACCGGGGCGATCTCGATGTATCTCTCATCATGAGGTCCTCGGACGTGATCGAAGACCTCATCGCATCGCAACAATACGATCTTGGGTTCGCCGAGACACCGCAGCCGCGCACTTCGATCCGACAAACGGACTATGATCTTGAATGCGTCTGCGTCCTGTCCTCAAATGATCCGCTGAGCGAGGCGGATGTTGTGACGCCAAACGACCTTGACGGGCGCCCCATGGCCGTTTTGTTCGACGAACACGGGACGGCCGTGCAGACCGAAGCTGCCTTTCGCAACGCCGGATGCCGTTTCAACAAACGGCTGGAACTGCGCACGTTCCTGCCAGGATTGCAATTCGTCGCGGCCGGTGTCTGCGTGATGGTCTGCGATATGATCACCGCCTACAGCCACCTGATGCAGACCCCTGAAAACGAACGCCTGTCGATCCGGCGTTTTCGGCCGCTGATTTCCAACAGCGTCTCTATCCTGACACCCGGCTACGCTACCCAATCCATGGTGGGTCAGGCCTTTATCGCCGAGCTACAAGCCGCTGTTCAACAGATGCAGGCCGATATCTCCGACGAATTGAACTAGCGACCAAAGAGCTGGCACAAGCCCTCAGTCAGGTGCCCCTCAAGCGCTGAAAACAAGGCGTCTTCAGCAAATCCTCGGAAGTTGCTCCCCCACCAGCATGTCAACGATCCTCGCCCCGCCAAACAGCGTCCGCATCGTGACCCTGCCTGCCATTCCATCTACAACGCGCCCGATGACCGTGGCCTCGCGGCCTTCGGGCATGGCGCGCATCGCCGCAAGGGCGGCATCAGCCTCATCTTCGGGAACAAACACGACCAGCGTGCCTTCATTGGCAAGGTACAGGGGATCAAGGCCAAGAATCTCGCACATCCCCTTCACCTCGCTGCGCAATGGCAACGCTGTCTCTTCAATTTCAATCGAAACACCGGCTGTCTCGGCGACTTCATTCAAAACCGAGGCCACCCCGCCGCGCGTGGCATCTCGTGCGGCCCGAACGCCGGGTGCGGCGTGCATCACGGCCTGCATGAGATGCCCAAGCCCCTGGCAATCCGACTGTATTTCGGCCGAGAGAGCCATGTCTCCCCGCGCGGCCAGAATGGCGGCGCCATGATCCCCGAGAACGCCGTTCACAATGGCCACATCCCCCACCCGAACACGGCCCGCCGACAGATCGCATCCCGGCGCAATCACACCGACCCCCGACGTTGTGACAAACACTTTGTCCGCCATGCCCCGTCCAACAACCTTGGTATCCCCGGTCACGATCCGAACGCCTGCCTTGTCCGCCTCCTGCTTCATCGACATCACGATCCGCTTTAGCAAAGCCACCTCGGTGCCTTCCTCGATGATGAACGCCGCCGACAACCACAGGGGACGCGCGCCCCCGACCGCAAGGTCATTGACCGTACCGCAAACCGCAATCTTGCCAATATCCCCGCCCGGAAACTCGACCGGATCGACCACGAAACTGTCGGTGGTAAAGGCCAGCCGCGCGCCCGGCTCTTGCAGGGCAGCATCCATCAGCCGCGCCTGATCTTCCATCGCATCCGGCACAAAGGCCGAGGTGAACACCCCCTCGATCAGATCGCGCATCGCCTTGCCGCCACCCCCATGGGCCAGCGTCACCCGCTCATCGCGCATTTTTCCCGTCATCATGTTCATGGCCTCACTCCGCCGCCTCGATGGCGCGCGCTCCGCCATATTGATAATAGGCCGCGCACGCCCCCTCGGAACTCACCATCAATGCGCCAAGAGGCATCTCCGGCGTGCAGCCCGTACCGAATTGCGGGCAATGCATCGGCTTCATCCGCCCGGTCATCACCGCACCACACGCACACCCTTCGGGTTCTTCCACGTGACGGCTCTCGGCGCTGTAGCCGATACCGAACTTGGCCTCGGCATCAAATGCCTTGTAAACATCGCGCACCCGCAAGCCGCTCTCGTCGATTTCACCGAGACCGCGCCACTCGAAAGTCGGGCGTTTCTCGTACACATCCGCCACCGCGGCCTTGCTCACCGCGTTGCCGTGTTCCGGCACGACGCGGCCATACTGGTTTTCCACCTCGGCGCGCCCGTCACGGATCTGCTCCAGCACCATCAGCACCGATTGCAACAGGTCGATCGGCTCAAAACCCGCCACAACGATCGGCTTGCCGTAATCTTCTGCAATGAAATCATATTCATGCGTGCCGATCACCATGCTCACGTGACCCGGACCGACAAAGCCATCCAGCACCATATGCGGATCGTCCAGAAGCGCCTTGATCGGGGGCGGCACGGTGATGTGGTTGCAGAACACCGAGAAATTGGTCAGCCCTTCACGCGCCGCCTGCTGAATCGAAAGCGCCGTCGACGGCGTCGTGGTCTCGAACCCAAGGCCAAAGAAAACCACCTCGCGCTCGGGATGCCGACGTGCCAGTTCCAAAGCATCAAGCGGTGAATAGACCATGCGTATATCCGCCCCCTCCGCCTTGGCCTGCATCAGCGACTTTTTCGTGCCCGGCACCCGCATCGCGTCGCCAAAGGTGGTAAAAATAACTTCGGGCTTCTCGGCCAGTTCTATACATTCATCCACGCGGCTCATCGGTAGAACACAAACCGGACAACCCGGGCCATGAATGAACTCGATCCCCGCTGGCGTCAGCTTGTCCAGCCCATAGCGGAAAATCGCGTGGGTATGCCCACCGCAAATCTCCATGATATGCACCGGTTTCTCCTTGGTAGCGCCGATCTCATCGACCACCTTGTTGATTTCCTTCAACAGCGCTTTGGCCGCCTTGGGATCGCGAAATTCCTCGGTAAACCTCATTGTGTGCCCTCCAACGCCGACACGCCATGCGCCATTGCTTCCAGTGTTTCCTGCGCCTCGCCAAGGCCGCGCAGCGCCTCGAGCGTTTCGGCGGCCTCTTCCTCGTCGATGATGCTCATGGCAAAGCCGACATGGATCAGCACCCACTTGCCAACCAGGTCCTCCAGATCACCTTGCGCGACACAGGCCACGCTCACTTCTCGTTTCACGCCTGACACATCGGCCATGGCCATCTGGCGTTCACCGTCGGTTACCTCGACGATCTGGCCGGGTATTCCCAAACACATGGCTATTCCTCCTCGTTACCGCCGGCGCCGGTCTTGTCCGGTTCCGCGATGCCATATCTCTCGATTTTTGCGCGCAGCCCCACGCGACTGAGCCCAAGCTCGTTTGCCGCACGGCTCTTGTTCCATTTCAGCCGGGTCAACGTTTCGCGCAAAATGCGCATCTCGATCAGCTCAACCCGGTCTTTGAGCGTGCCTTCGCCCACCAGAACCATATCGACGCTTTGGTCGGTCTTGTCCGGCAGAGGGCTGGCCTGAAGAATATGGCGCGAGATCAGTTCGGGCCCCAGAAGCGGGTCCTGCGAAAAGATCAGCATCCGCACCAACTCGTTTTCCAACTCGCGCAGGTTTCCGGGCCAGCTGTAGCCTTGCAGAAACTGCACCGCGTCATCGGACAATCCATGCACCGGCTTGCCATGCGCTTTTGAGGCTTCGAACAACAAGTTCTGCGCAAGGATTGGCAGGTCTTCGGGGCGTGCATTCAGCGGCGGCACCGACAGCGTCGCCTTGGCCAACGCGAAATAAAGGTCCGACCGGAACCGCCCCTCGGCCACGTCCTGACGCAACTCGCGATCACTGCCCACCAACAAGCGCACATCCGAACGGATCATCTCGTGGCTACCGAGCGGGCGAAACGCGCCCTCTTCGGCAAACCGGGACAAGACCAACTGCATACGCGGCGAAAGCTCAGATATCCCATTGAGGAACACCGTCCCCTGATCCGCCTTGCGCAACAGGCCAAGCTTCTGCGTCTGCTGCCCGGCCACCGCCCCCCGTTTGGCTCCGAACAACTCCATTTCTAGAATGTCATCATCTACGCTGGTGCAGTTGATCTCGTAAAAAGGCTTGTCCGAACGCAGCGAGCTATAATGCATCGCCCGCGCCAACGCCGCCTTCCCCGTGCCCGGTTCCCCGGTGATCAGCACCGGCACATCGAAACTGGCAAACTGCCGCGCCTGCGCCACCACAGCGTTCAGCGGCGAATTGGGCGAGCGCAGCACGTTTTCGAACCCCAATCCTTCACGCAGGGCGCGGCGGTGATCTTCCAGCTTGCTTTCAACGGAACGGGACAGGTACCGCATTTCCAAGGACATCTGGTCATGCTCGCGGTTGAGCCGGAACAGGTCCCCAGCATTTTTCGCGGTCATCACCAGGTGATCCGGATGCCACGGCTTGGTCAGGAACTGGTAAATTCCCGCCTCATTGATCGCGGCGATCATATCGTTGGTCTCGGTATAACCCGTGATGATGATCCGCACCGTTTCCGGCCAACGGTCCCGCACCTCGGTCAGGAAATCGACCCCGGTCTTGCCCGGCATGCGCTGGTCGCAAAAGATCACCTGTACAAAATGCTCTTCCATCAGCGCCTTGGCAGCATCCGCCCCGGTCGCCGTCAGACACTCGAAATCGTCTTCAAGCGCCATCCGCATGGCGGCAAGCGAATGCTCTTCGTCGTCGATCAACAGGATGGTGGGCAGGTTCTCGGACATGGGATTACTCGGCCGCCGCCTTGCCCGACTTACGCGCCAGGCTGCCCCGAAGCCAGTTGAGCCAGTTCTCCATGCCCTCGCCGGTGCGTGCCGAAATGCGGATCACCTCGATACCCGGGTTCACCCGACGCAGGTTCTTTTCATAAAGGTCGAGATCAACGTCACAGTGCGGCGCCAGATCGACCTTGTTCAAAAGCGCCAACCGCGACGCGGTAAACATGTCCGGATATTTCAACGGCTTGTCTTCGCCTTCCGTCACCGACAGGATTGCGACCTTGCAGTCCTCGCCCAGATCGAACCCCGCCGGACACACAAGATTCCCAACATTCTCGATGAACAGCAACGACGCTTCTTTCAGGTCCAGATGCTCCATCGCGTGGCCCACCATATGCCCATCGAGATGACAACCCTTGCCTGTGTTCACCTGCACCGCGGGCGCTCCTGTTGCCCGGATGCGGTCGGCGTCGTTGGCTGTCTGCTGGTCGCCCTCGATCACCGCCAATGGCTGCTCACCCAGAGCCTCGATCGTCTTGCACAAAAGCGAGGTTTTGCCCGATCCCGGAGACGACACGAGGTTGACCGCAAAGGCCCCCAACCCGGTCAGAACCTTACGGTTGGCATCGGCATAGGCATCGTTCTTGGCCAGAATGTCGGTCTCGATCTCAATCAGCCGTTCCTGGCTCATGCCAGCCACTTCGACACCCGCCGGCCCATGCCCGAAATGCAGATCATGTCCGTGGTGGTGGTGCCCGTGATCGTGACTGTGATCATGGCCATGCCCGTGGCCATGCGTGTGATCATGACTGTGGCTGTGGCCCTCAACACTTCCTGTTCCGCATCCGCAAACGCTACACATCAGATCACCTCCAGATCTTTGATTCTCATTTCATCGCCAGCGACGGGCATCAGCTTGCCACCGCCGCACTCCGGACATGGGTCAAGCCGATCTTCGATCTCGACCTCTTTCATACAGTCGTAACACATGGCCCGCCCCGGCAGCTCGATCATCTCCAGCACCGCGCCTTCGGCAACCGAACCGCGCATGACCACGTCAAACGCAAATTCCATCGCCGGTTTCTCGACCCCGGCAAAGCGCCCGATTTCCAGCCGCACACGCTTCACCGCCTTGACGTCATGCGCGCGCGCCTGATCCTCGATCACGGTGCGGATGCCTTCACAAAGCGACATCTCATGCATCGGCCATCCCCCTCACTTCCAGCGGCGTGCACGGGTCGAGAATATCGACCAACAGCCCGGCCTGATCGTGCTTGGCAACCGGCAGACTGGCAAGGCTGCGCTGCATGATCCCGTCGGGGGCCAGCATGTGATCCGTCGGCGTCGCACGGCGGAACTGTATGACCTTTCCTCCTTGGGTTTGCGCCGCCACTGAATAAGTTCCTCGCGCCGCAGGCACCATCGCCACACCTTGCGTTGTCACGCGCGGCTCTGGCAGATCGCCGTCCAGAACAGCCTGCAAGTCCACCGCCCGCGCCACCGCACGCCAAAGCGGGCCGCGGCCAAATTGATCTTCGACATATCGCAAAACCGGATGATCGGGGTGACGCGCTGCGACGCTGTTTTCAATTGCCACATCGTCGAAGACTGTGTCATCCACCAGACAGGGCAAGACCCCGGTGACCGCTTCTCCGGCATCAAAGACCCCGCGGATCGCGTTGAAAACCAGCGCAACCCCTTTGCCTGATGCAAGAAACGCCTCAAACGCCTCCGGTGTCTCGGCAAACCGCTCCTGCCCAAATAGTCCCGCCGCAACCTCGTCATCGCGGCCCGGAATCTCCAAGGGCACCATCCCCAGCCGCGTAGGCAGGATCACCGCCAGCCGCAAAATGTGTTCGCGCTTGATCTCGCGTCTCAGGTCATGTGTGTCATCGACCCGCACGCCCAGCGCCATGCGCACCGCAACCGACTGAGCCGTCCGGCACAGGTTGAACAGGCGCGGGATCAGCGCACAGACCTCTTCCACAGGTTTCCCCAACACCAACTCCGCCACCGGCAAGGGCGCTGGCATTACGGCCTGCAGGCCGTTTTCGTGGGTATGGGGGCTGCTCAGCATCTAGTCGGCATCCTCAACCGCAAGACCACCCGAGATTACCTGACGGCGCGTCGGCGCATCACTCACCTTCACCTCATCCTCTTCGGACGCCGCTTCTTCCGCAGCCGCAATCTCGGCCTCCCGGTTGGCCCGAATATCAGCCGCCCGATCTGTCTCGGCCCGGTGTTCCTCGTCAAACAGGGCCACCATCACCGCCTCGGCCACCTCGACGGCCTGCGCCTGTGTGTTGAAATCGCCCATCGGTGAAAACAACGAACACGCCTTGTAACCACCCGTCATCTCGCGGGTATTGTGGATGAACTCGTACTCCCCTGACGGAAAGCCAATCACCTCTTTTGCGCCCGCCATCAGGTCCGACCAATCCTCGCCCTCGGCAGGCAGCATCACAAGGTTCATGAACCATGGAGAGATCAGCACCCCCAAAGGCCGCCCGTCGTGCAACCGGAACCCCACCGCCTGCACATGCAGCACCTTGTTGACCATCGGCACATCGCGCATCTTGGCGTGCCAGACCTCGGTGAAATCCGTCACCAGTGCCTCGGTTCGCCCACCGATCCAAGCCGCTTCGCGCATCGCATCCGATCCGGGATCTTCGCTGACCAGAAACTGCTCCTTGGGTGCATCGCAATTCGGGCAGGACCAGTCATCGGGCAGCGCAATAAACGGCGTGCCTTCGGAAATCTGGCGCGTGTCGTCGCCCTCTGCCGGATCATAGGGCGTCCAGCAAATCTTGCATTCCATGATCGCCTGCGGACTGATCCGATCATTGGCGCCCAGATAGGATCCTTCGAACCGGTTCACCGCAACGCCTCCAGCACTTCGACAATACGCTCGGCGCTGTCCATCAGGTCTTCCTGTGCGGCCAAGGCCACCTCGGGCATTGCCGTCACTTCGAACGTGTCGAGGATCGGCACATCCATCGAGTTGAAGAACTGCACCCGCCACACATGCGCCGTGGCCGTCGCCGTTACCCGGCAATTGCCATAGCCGCGCGACAGGATATCAACCGAGCCCTGCCCCATCGCAGAATCCAGCCACATCAGGTCTTCCTCGGTGTGCGGCAACAGCGTCAGGTTCACCACATGCGGCGCATCACCGGCAGTGAAGTTTGCCGACTTGTCGTTGAGTTCCACGACCAGCGGCGGTGCATTCACCACGCCGGGTCTCAGTGGGGTCGCCGACCCACCCGCCGCCTTGCGGGGCGCAAACGCACGCGCAAAAGCCATTGCAGGCACAGGTCCGACCTCAACAGCATCAAGCCCGGCTCCCTTCAGGCCCCAGACCCCGGCAAATACGCTCTCTTGTGCCGCCACCGCCGGAATACCGTGCATCCGCACTGACACTTCGCCCTCGCCCATGGTCTCTGCAATCAGCGCGCGATTGGCCTCGTCCAACCCGCTCAGGTCAAACTGTTGCGACCCGCCCCCCTTGGCCGCCGCCTCACAAGCCCGCGCAATCTCTGATAAAAGCGTCAGAGCCGGGGCGTGTGTTTCGCCCACCTCGATTTCGGGGATATGCAGCGTGTAGGCCCGCATATCCTGAGGCATGGGCATATATTCCAGCTCCTTGCCGTCTTCGCCCAAAGGCTGTGAGCCCGGCCCATATCCTGTCGGGGGCATGTGAAAGTTGCCGACCATTCCTGTTCTCCTTACTCCGCCGCCACTGGGGCCGCGAGGATCTGCGCGATCCGTTGCATGTATTCGTCCCAGTCCCGCACCCGCGGGATGCCCCCGATCACCTGCCCGTCACGATAGAAAATCAGGCTCGGCGTCTTCAGAACGCCTGTCTGCTCACGCACAGCGGTCTCGATCGCATCATCCACCACTGCACAGTCAAACCGCCCCTGAAAAGCCAGCTTCAGCTCGGGCAGGATCACCGCCACATCCGCGGTTTCAAGATTGCGCTTCGCATCGCCCGGCACGAACAACACATGCACACCTTCACGGCTTGTGAATTCGGCCAGATCGCTGTCATTGGCGAGATTGGGCCAACCCATTTCCTCGACCAGACGTGTTATCAACGGATGGCTCATGCGGTGGTTTCTCCCTTGTCCAGGGCCGCCTGCAAATGCGGCGGCAATTGTGGCCCACGTTCTTCAAGATCAGCAAAGGCGTCGCCCAGATCCCGCCCCTGCATCAGGTTTTTCAACCCGCCCAGCGCGGCCTTGATCTTCATCGCTTCGTCCTCGTCGAGCACTTCGCGCGCAGCCCCGAGAAAGCTCAGCACCCAGCCGCCCACGGCAACCGGCCCCGTCAGGGACAGGTCGATTACCTCTTCGCATTCCCCGTCCGTGGCTCTGGCGGCAATGCCATCGACTGACAGGATCTGCATCGGAACGCCGACACACATTGCTCAGGCCCTTTCCGGGAAAAAGCGGTCATCGCCAATGCGACAGGCTTCGTCTTCGCTTGGCCGTCCGCCCTCATAGGCGTCGCGCTTGATCGAGGCATCGGCCAGATCATTGCTGCCGGTCCGTCCCTTGCGGGCACGCACTTCCAAGGCCGCCAGCTTTTCCAAAGCGATCTCGATCGAGGGATCGATCTGCGCAGCGACTGCATCGCGCAACCCTCCGCCATAGTCCTCAAGCTCAACCGGCTGGCACCCGATCAGCAACAGCGTCTCCGGGCATTGCTCCATCAACTGCGCCGTCGCGATCACATCCTGAAACCCGGTCTGATGCAGACTCATCTTCTTGGCGCCCATGAAACGCGGCACCTCGTCCCCTTCGACAATCTTCAGCGTGCCCGGCTCCAGCCCGTAATCAACGGCGTCAAACACGACCAGCACGTCGGCCTCTTCAAGGAACGGTAAGAGGTAGAGCCCCTGCGTACCGCCATCCATGATCCGCACGTTGTCATCAAAGGCATGGGTCTCGGCCAGACGCTCGACACAGCGCACGCCAAAGCCCTCATCGGCCCAAAGGACATTCCCAATCCCAAGGATCAGCACATTTGTGGTCAATTTGTCCTCCCTCGTCCCCCAAGGTGGATGGAAACTTTCCGATCCCCCGTTTGAACGAACGTACCCTTGTTGGTTTTCGCGAATACAGAAAAAGCGGAATACAACGGCATACCGATTAACCTTTGGAATTGCTTAAGATTTCGACACGTATTCAAGGCCCTGCATGGCTAAAAGTGGAAAACTACCTCTCACTCTTGTATAATTCTGGAAGGTATTCAAACAACAAAAGGGCAGAGACCTGCTCTGCCCTTTTGAAATCTTGTTCTGATTCACCCTTATTCGGGCCGGTCATCCTTGAACGTCCGGGTGCCGGAAATCATCGTGGAAACCATCGACTGACGGCTCATGATGTCCTCGCGGATGGCGGCATAGATGTGGATGATCATGAAGATCACGATGGCCCACATGCCCAGATGGTGGATTGAATGCAGCGCCTGGCTATTGCCGAAAAGCGGGATGACCCAGCCGAACAGGCTATCCCAGAAACCACCCTGCCCCGCGCCCTCGGAATAGAGCGCCAGCCCTGTGACAATCATGAACGTGATCCCCAGCGTCATGAAAAAGAACATCGCAGCCTGCGCCAGCGGGTTGTGACCCACATACTTTTTCGGCTCTTTTTCAAGGAACAGGTACCACCGCAGCTCAAAGAACACTTCCGACCACCAGTGCTTGTTCCACACAGGCAGGATGAACAACTGCTTGGCATGGTGATTGCCAACAAAAGCCCAGTAAATGCGCCCAAGGAACCCCACCGTCAGGATCATGCCCGCCGCGAAATGGGCAAACCGGATATAGCCGAACACAAATTGATGCGTGGCCTCGGCAATCTGCATCGAGGGGGGCGGATTGCCGATGAACCAGCCCGTACCGCACAGCACCAGTATCGCCAGCGCATTAATCCAGTGCCACAGGCGCACCGGGGTTTCATAGACATAGACCGAGGTGCGGCGACGGATACTGTCGAGATCTTCTGCAGTGGCGTCCCCTGTCAGGGTCGCCGCCTTGAGAATTTCGACATCCGGGTTGGCTTCGTGAATGGATTTCTCACTCATCACTCCACCCTCACGCGTCTTTGGTCTTGCGCCCTCTGCGTTTCAGCAGAACGCGGGCGCCAAAGCCCAGAACAGCCGCCGTCAGAGCAACCACCGCAATGTGGTCGCCCTGGCTCAGCCAATGCGCTTCGTTTTCGGCGCCGTGCCCACCATGGGCACTTGCCGCGCCTGCCGACAGGATCAGGAATGTTGTTGCCTTCTTCATCGCTGTATCCTCCCTCAGCGTACTTTGACTTGGGTGAGTTCTTCGCCATCTGGCGACATCACGTGGGTTGAGCAGGCCAGGCACGGATCGAAACTGTGCAGGGTCCGCAGGATTTCCACCGGCTCGTCCGGACGCTCCATCGGCGTATTCAGAAGACTTGCTTCAAACGCTCCGATATTGCCCTGACTGTCACGCGGCGACCCGTTCCATGTGGTCGGCACGACACATTGATAGTTCTCGATGCGCCCATCCTTGATCTTGATCCAATGGCCCAACGCGCCGCGCGGCGCTTCGGTCATACCCACGCCCTTGGCCTCCTTGGGCCATGTGTTCGGGTCCCACTTCTCGACATTTGCCGTGCTGGAGTCGCCGTTTTTGATGTTGGTGACCAGCTTGTCGAAGAAATGCTTCTGAAGCCGCGCGCAATACTCCGCTTCCAGCGCTCGCGCCGCGGTCCGCCCCAGCGTCGAGAACAACGCTTCAACCGGCAGGTCCATCGTGCGAAGCAGGCCATCGACCTGGTTCTTGATGTCCTCATGCCCCTTGGCATAACCGATGACATAGCGACTGAGCGGCCCCACCTCCATCGCATTGCCTTTCCAGCGCGGCGCCTTGATCCAAGAATACTTCGCGGCCTCGTCAAGCTCCTCGATATTGGTGCGCGTGCCCTTGGCATTCGGCCCAAGCTCGTATTTCGGCTCGGTCACACCATCCCAGGGATGCAGCCCTTGACCCGGCGTGCCATAGTCATACCACGAGTGATCAACGAACTCCTGCACCTGCTGGGGGTCCCGGACATCCACCTCATGCACGGTGCTCAGGTCGCCATTGATGATCGCCCCCGCTGGCAAATGCAGCTGCTCGGGCGAGAAGTAACTGGGATGCTCGGGGATGTCCCCATAAGACAGCATCGATTTCCCGGCCAGACCACCACCATAGCCCCACTGCTTGTAGAACCCGCCAATCGCCACAAGGTCGGGCAGATAGACGTTGTTCACGAAGTCGGTGCAAAGCTGAATGATCGAGCTGACCTGGTTGAGGCGCTCCATGTTGATTGCACCGGTTGCACCAACGCCATGCACGTTGATCGGACAAGGCACACCGCCCACCAACCAGTTCGGATGCGGGTTCTTGCCGCCAAAGATCGTATGAATCTTGACGACCTCTTTCTGCAGGTCCAGCGCCTCAAGGTAATGGGTGGTCGCCATGAGATCCGCCTCGGGTGGCAGCTTATAGGCCGGGTTGTCCCAGTAGCCGTTCTTGAACAGCCCCAGTTGCCCGCTTTCCACGAACTTCTTCAGACGGTTCTGCACATCGCGGAAATAACCCGGCGATGACAGCGGATGCGACGGACTCACCGCCTGCTGCAATTCACTGGTGGCTTTGGGGTCTGCGCGCAATGCATTCACCGGGTTCACCCAGTCCAGCGCATGCAGGTGGTAGAAATGCACGATGTGGTCGTGAATCTGCAGGTTCAACTGCATGATGTTGCGGATTGAATTGGCGTTGTCAGGAATGGTGATGCCCAGCGCATCCTCCACCGCGCGAACAGACGTCAACGCATGCGTGCCGGTGCAGACCCCGCAGATGCGCTCGGTAAAGGCCCATGCGTCGCGCGGATCGCGCCCCTTCAGGATCACTTCCAGCCCGCGCCACATGGTCCCTGTGCTGACGGCGTTACGAATGACCCCCTCGTCATCCACGTTCACTTCGCAGCGCATATGCCCTTCGATGCGCGTCACCGGGTCGACAACGATCCGGCGTCCCGAATTGTCGAGGTCAAAACCGTTTGGAGTAGCAGCCATGTCTTAGACCTCCTCTTTGCTGGATTGGGTTTTCTTCTGCGCCGATTTCAGCGCGCTGATCGCCGCATGGGCGGCAACCCCGGCCCCGACGACGCCCGCCGCCGCAAGCCCGACCTTGTCGGCATTGGATTCCACGCCAAACTGCGTCAGGTCCGTCACGCGGTTGTAGAACGATCCGTGATCCCAGAACCCGTCCTCGGAGCAACCGATACAGCCGTGACCGGATTGAATGGGGAAGCTGACGCCTTCATTCCACCGCACGGTCGAACAGGCGTTGTAGGTGGTCGGCCCCTTACAACCCATTTTGTACAGGCAATAGCCCTTGCGCGCGTTCTCATCGTCCCAGGCTTCGACGAACTGGCCTGCATCGAAATGCGGACGGCGATAGCATTTGTCGTGGATACGCTGGCTATAAAACATCGCCGGGCGCCCCTGACGATCCAGCTCGGGCAGGCGGTCGAAGGTCAGCATATAGGTGATGACCCCGGTCATGACCTCGGCAATCGGCGGACAGCCCGGCACCTTGATGATCGGCTTGTCGGTGATGACCTTGTGCACCGGCGTCGCCCGCGTCGGGTTCGGCTTGGCGGCCTGCACACAGCCATAAGATGCGCAGGCGCCCCACGAGATGACCGCCTTGGCGTGCTCTGCGGCATGCTTCAACTGCTCCACGAAGGGCTTGCCGCCCACGATACAGAACATCCCGTCCTCGTTCAGCGGCGGGTTCCCCTCGACCGCGAGGATATAGTTGCCCTTGTATTTCTCGATCGTGTCCTGCAACGCCGCCTCGGCCTGATGCCCGGCAGCCGCCATCAGCGTGTCGTCATAGTCGAGGCTGATCATCGACAGCACCACGTCCTTGGCCAAGGGATGGGCCGAGCGAATGAAGCTTTCGGAACAACAGGTGCATTCCAACCCATGCACCCAGATCACCGGCGTGCGCGGTTTGGTCTCCATGGCGTGCGCAATCTTGGGCACGTAAGCAGGGGACAGCCCCAGCGCCGCCGCCGTCAGCGAACAGTATTTCATGAAGCTGCGCCGGGTGATCCCCTGCCGCCGCATCACATCATAAAAGGTTTCTATCTGGCTCAATGCTGGTCCTCCCGCGCCTAAGCGATTCTGCTTGAGTGCCCTGTGCGCGCACTCCTTCGAGACCAAGAAACCAGAGACCCCACTCCGCAATCAAAGATATCGGGGAGATCAGTGCATTTAATAATTTACGTATATATGTCAGATTGTTGTGCGCGATTTCCGCAGAAATCCCGGCCCCGCAACCGGCCAGTGATCAACCACCTTCCATTGGCTCCGGTTAGGTGCTTACCGGTGAGAGTGACAGAGCGGAAAGCGAAGGCCCTGCACTGAAAACAGGCCTAAGTCGGACCGAACACTGCGACACCATCAAGCCCGGCGCCCATCCCACCGCGCCGCCGCAACCAGCGCTTGGCCAAGCGCCAGCCCGCCATCATTGGCCGGGGTCTTGGTATGGATCAGCACCGGCAAATCCTGCAACTCTCTTGCGACCAGATCCAGAAGCAAGGCGTTTTGAAAACACCCACCAGACAGCGCAATCGCCTTGGCCCGGCCACTTTCGACCAGTTCCCGCGCGCACCGACCAAATACCGACGCAATACCGACGTGAAACCGACGTGCCATTTTGGCCGCTTCGACGCCACTTTCCCGATCCTGAAGCCACGCCCGGAACAGCGGCGCCGGATCAATTTCCCCATCCCTCACGTCAAACGGATAGCCCTCAACATCGGCCTCCCATTCCAGCGCCAATGCCTCCAACCGCATCGCGGCCTCGCCCTCAAAACTCTGCGCGCCCGCGACCAGTTCCAACGCTGCGGCAAAGGCATCAAACAGCCGCCCTGCCGAAGAGGACATCGGGGCATTGACCCCTGCTGTCACGGATTGCCTTAATAAATCAACGGGACAAACTCCGAGAAACTGGTCAGCCAAATCCGCCATTCCGGCCTGGTCCAACCGCATCAACAGGTTGCGCCAGGGATCGCGCTGCGCCATGTCTCCGCCCGGCAGAGGTGCTTGCCTCAGCCAATGGGTCCGTTCGAACCCTCTGTAATCCCCCAACAAAACCTCACCGCCCCAGACGGTTCCATCCGGCCCCAATCCCAAACCGTCAAGGATGATCCCGGCCACCTTGCCGCCCTCCAACGGCCAGCCATTCTCACCCAGACACGCCGCCAGATGCGCATGGTGATGCTGCACTGTTTCCACGGGCAAACCTTTGGAATAGCTGTGTTTTGTTGCAGAAAAATCGGGATGCAGATCGCAAGCCACCGCCTCGGGATGGTGGTCGAAGAGATCCGCATAATCCGCATCCGCCTGCACAAACGCATCCCAGGTCAGCGCCTCATCCAGCTCGCCCAGATGATGCCCCAAGAGCGCCTGACCGTTCTTGATAAGGCAGATCGCCGCCTTCATCTGCCCGCCATAGGCCGCGATATGTGGTGCGTTTTCAAACCCTTCCGGCAAGGGTAACGTCCCCGGCACCCGCCCACGTGCCCGCCGTAACACCATCGGTCCATGCGGTGTGATCCGCTCAACCGAGTCATCCAGCCGCCGCGCGATGTCGCGGTCGTGCATCACAAAAGCATCCGCAAAATTCTCCAGCTTCTCAATGGCTTCCGCATTTCCGATCACCTGAGGTTCCCCCGAAAGGTTGCCCGACGTCATCACCAGCGGCCCCTCAAAGGCTTGCAACAAAAGGTGATGTAACGGCGTGTAGGGCAGCATCCACCCCAAGCTTGCCTGCCCCGGGGCAACTCCCTCCGGCAGCGCCTCTTCCCCCTTTCGCAACAACACGATCGGCGCCGCCACATCCTGCAACAGCACTCTTTCCGTTTTTGAAACAGAGGCATAGCGACAGACGACCTCAAGCGTTCCCATCAACGCAAAGGGTTTACCCGGACGTCGCTTTCTGTCCCTCAAAAGCGCCACAGCGTCCGCGTTGCACGCATCCACGGCCAAATGAAAACCGCCCAACCCTTTGATCGCCAACACTTCGCCAAGTCTCAGCCGCGCCGCCGCCTCGACAATGGCGTCCCCTCCGGACGATGGTTCAATCCACACACGCGGCCCGCAATCGGGACAAGCGACCGGCTGGGCATGGAACCGCCGATCTCCCGGATCACCATATTCCTCCCTGCAGGCCGAACACATGTCGAACGGCGCCATCGTCGTCTGATCCCGGTCATACGGCAGGGCCTTCAGAATTGTGAAACGCGGCCCGCAATGGGTGCAATTGGCAAAGGCATAGCCATATCGCCGGTCATTCACATCATTGATTTCACACAAACAATCCTGACACGTCGCTGCGTCCGGCGTCACACGCGTTTCCGCCCCTGCCCCTTCCGATGCGACGATTTCAAACCCATCATCCGCCCTGACGTCACAGGGTTCGCTTTCAACAGCGTCAACACGCGCCAACGGCGGGGCTTCGGCCGCGATTGCCGCTTCGAACTGCTCCAAATCTTCACCAGAGGCAAAAACCAACACCCCTTCGGGATCGTTGAGAACTGTCCCCTTCAGCCCGAACCGCCGCGCCAATTGCCAGACAAACGGGCGAAACCCTACACCCTGCACCTGACCGCGCACGCGTATGCGACGCCCGTTCATCAGTGCACCGTACACACCATGCAGGGATCGAAACTCCGCACGATGTGTTGTACACTAATCGGCGTTTCCTCTCCCTCTTTGACGTTGGCGCCAACCAATGCCGCCTCCAGCGGACCGGGTGTTCCTGCGCTATCCCGAGGGCTGAAATTCCATGTTGTGGGCGCAATGATCTGGTAGTTCTCGATCACCCCGTTCCTGATCTGCACCCAATGCCCCAACGCTCCGCGCGCGGCTTCGACGAGCCCCTCGCCCATTCCTTGGTACGGCAGGTCAACCGACTGCATGAAAGGACCCGACGGGTCGATTTCCGACAATAGCCTTTCAAGCAGGATTTGTGTGCGCGCAGTTTCAAGGAAACGTCCCACGATACGGGCGCGAACGCCACCCTCCCCGGCAAGCGCTAGGGCCAGTGGGTGACCGTCCATGATCTGACGAGACAGGGCGCCCGTCTCAAAGCCGTGCCCGTCAATACGCGGCGCCTTGCACCAGCTATAGGCATCTTCGCGCATCAGTTCATCCGGCACGGTAACACCAGAGGAAGGATGGCGACTCTCACCCAACATCCAGGCCCGGCTGAGATCTTCATAGATTTCGGAACTGTCCAGGTCCCGACGTTCTCCGTTTTGCCAGATACCGCGCTTGAAAAGCGGCCCCTCGTTTGTTGGGTAAGCGCCGAACGATAGGTACCGCGCCGCCCCACGGCCCGATATGTCGAGCCCGAGTTCCGACGCAAGCATCAGGAAAAAGCCAACGTCCCCGGTCCGCCAACCTTCCAGTTCGTTGATCGATGACAAACTTGCGAAGGCTTCCAGCGGCGCGCCAAACAGATTGCGCTCGAGATACCTCCGGAACCGCCGCAGGTCCGACGCGATGCGTACCTTGTCGCGAGCCGTCATCGCTCGCGTCATCCCGCCGGGTTGGATGGCCAAAGTATGTGGCCATTTCCCCGCCAACAGCCCGACGATATGCAAAAGCCCTGCGCGTGCCTCAATCGCCGCATGAATTGCACTGCCTTTTGCCGCAAGGAAACGTGCCACGGCATCCGCATGCCAAGGATGGCTGGTATACGCTGGACGCGCGAAATCCGGCATGAAGAACAGGTTGAAATGTGTGACGTGATCCGCCAAGTTTTCGACTGCATGCAACATGGCCGCCGCCTTCTCCGCCGCCGGAGTCGGTGCAACGCCAGCAACGTCTGCCAAGGCCCGAGCAGCAGCGACGGATTGGCTAATAGAGCAAATCCCACAGATGCGCGGCGTTATCGTCAACGCATCTTCGGGCGCTTTCCCCACGAGGATTCGCTCAAAGCCCCGAAACAGCGGAGAGTTTGTGTACGCCGCCTGAACCGCCCCATCCGACACGTCGAGCCGGATTTCCAAATCACCTTCCACACGGTTGAAAGGGCCAACGATCAATCTGGTGTCGGTCATGACTTGGGCTTCTTGATTGTCGGGGGAACCTGGACACGATCAGCGACTGCATTGGTCGCGATACGATGTGGCGTTGCCGCTTTGGAGAGGCTGGCCAAGGCCATGAACCAGGCCTTGGGCATGTCCGACGGCAACCCGATTGGTATGCCTGCAAACTTGGGGGTTTCGGCAAAGGCATGTCCGGGTTCTTCAAACTCAGGAGCTGTACAGTTGATGCAAGGGTATCCCGCCCGCGTGCAGCTGCCGTCTCCATTCCACGTCCGGATATTGCAGTCACCAACTGCCTGTGTTCCGACACATCCCAGATGTTCCATCAGGCATCCGGCTTGGGAAAGTGCATTGGCGCTGGCCTTGTACTCATAAAACTCGTTCTTTGGGCAGGCATGGTGCACGAGGTGATCAGCATAAAACCGGGGACGCCCGAAGTCATCCAGTTGCCCCGCATCCAAAGCGCCCGCCGCAAGCAGAAGCAATGTTTCGGTGACCCAATCCGGATGTGTCGGACACCCGGCGACGTTGATGACAGGCATCCCACCGACGCTTCGGAACACTGCATCCAACGCGCCTCCGGCATGGGCGCCGTCATACTGCAAGCCGATCGCATCAGACGGGTTTTCTCCGGCGGAGGTGACTCCTCCGTATGCTGCACAAGTTCCGACCGCGACCACGAACTGTGCCTTCCGGGCGAGGCTTTGCACCCAGTCCAACATGGATCGCCCCGTACCGGCCAGCATGTGATACCGGCCAGTCCCAAGTGGCCCGCGCACAATAGATCCTTCGACGCAGAGGACATCCAGCACGATTGCGCCCGTTTCAATCTGGGTCAACAGATCGCGCACTTCGGCACCGGTTTCCTGACTGAGCGCCGGGTGCCAAAGGAACGAGATTCCCGCATCTTCCAAGGTTTCGAGCACATTCGGGCTCTCCGCGCAAAGAAGTGACATCGTGCATCCACCGCACCCTGCTGATTGCAGCCACAAGATGTTCACTCGGCTTCCCCTTTCTTGAGCGTCAGCCTGAAACAGGCGCCCACTCCCTGATCCGGCCCCAAAGACAACGCGCCCCCATGCTCTTCAATGATCTTGTGCGATATCGACAGGCCGAGACCGGTTCCCTGCCCGACATCCTTTGTCGTGAAAAAGGGATCAAAAACCGCTTCCTTCATTTCTTCTGGAATGCCGGGACCGTTGTCTCGAATTGTGACAGTTGCCAGGTCGCCCTCATAGGCAAAGGTCATTTTCAACTCTGGCTCTGCCACATGTTCCATCGCATCCGTGGCATTCTGGATCAGGTTCATCATGACCTGTTGAATATGCCCCGGTCGACCAATGGCCCAACAGGGGTCTTCACCTTCCCAAACGAAGTTCACACTGGACCTGCTTCCACGTTCGATCCAGTTCGCAGCAATTCTGGTGGTATCAACAAGATCAAGCCGGATCATGTCGCCCGAACCCTCGGCAGACAGGCGGCGCAGGTCCTCGACGATGGCGCGCACCCTTTCCGAACCGTCCCGTGCGCCTTCGATAGCCAAGCGCAGGTTCTTGAGATCCCTGTCAAGACGAAGATCCTCGCGCAATTGCACAAGCTCCTCACGTGATGCGCCCTGCTGAACGCTCTCAAAATAGGTTTCGAACCGATCGAGATATTTTTCCAGAGAGTGCGTGTTTGCATAAACGAAACTGATTGGATTATTCAGTTCATGGGCCACACCCGCGAGCAACCGGCCCAGGCTCGCCAGCTTCTCATTGCGCACCAGTTGGCTTTGCGCCTGCTTCAGATCCTCGTGGCTCTGCTCGAGGCTCATGTAGGCATTGTGCAGTTCCCCAAGAGGGCGCCCCGTAAGAATAACACCCGCGCCCCTTCGGCGCCGATCTAGGCGCGGTGCGATCCGCACTTCAACAGGTTCAGCCCCGGACTCAATCTGCAACTCGACGTCGATCGTCGCCGGTTGGCGCAACGATGCGACCTGCGAAACAGTCGAAAGCACAAGGTCGCGGTCCGCTTCGAGAAAAAAGTTGCCGATATGGCGGCCAACAAGGTCATCAACCGAAACACCCAGCGCCGTACAGAACGACACGCTTGCATCCACGATCAGGCCGTCCTTGCCAGCAACAATGAGATAGTCGCTGATAGACGTCATGATGGAACCAAGGAAGCTGCGCAAGGTCAGCAACTCAGAGTTTCGCGCCTCCAGTTGCTCCTGGTAATCGACCAGCTCGGCATAGGTTTTGTCTACGGCTTCAAGAACATCAGCCCAAGCTCTGTCACCAAGCTCTTCTTGCTCTGCCGAAAACTTGGTCGAATCCTGCTGCATGACACTCCTCTTGACAAAAGCTTAGGCGCAGAGAACAAAAAACAAAAGCGCCGGAATGCCGTGGGCCGTTTCCGAGCCTGATGACAAGATCGACGACGCGCCACAGAGTGCATGCCCCCCAACAACCCAGCTCCGCAATCGCCCTGATGAACGCCGATGTGTTTCAATTCATGACAAAAGTTCGGAACCGGCATTTCGTTCGAGCAGATCCTGCACCACTGCGTTCGGAAACCGCCGCCGAAGCGTGATCGCGTAAAAGGTCTCCTTGATCCGTGGGTGCTCTTTGGCTTCCTTCAACCGGCCTGTGTTCAATTCATCTTTCACGACGATCGGTGCCACAAGTGCAAGCCCGATATCTTCTCGCGCCAACAGACGCATCATCGCCATATCATCCACCTCGGCGGCGATTTGCGGGCGCACGGACATTCGGCTGGCCATGGCGTCGAATGCGGTCCGCACGCTGCTGTCGGTCGTGGGTAGAATGAATGGCTGCTCTTTGAGCAGGTCTCTTATCGGACGATCAGGGGCCAGCCGCTCCGGGGTGCCGACAATGCTGACTTCCTGCTCGCCAACCTGATGGGTTTCATACGGTGTCAGGCTATCGTCTGGTGGCGGGCGGTTCATGAGCACAAGGTCAAGGTTGAGCGTTCCCAACCCTTCAAGCAATTCGGTGGGACCTCCCGAGCGGAGGATCACCTCGACATCCATTCGCGACAGCATCGGTCTGAGAAAACCGATCTGGAAGTTGCGCGACAGGGTCGCGAGCGCTCCCACGCGCAACGCCTTTCGGCTTTGAACGGTGCCCGTCAGCGTGGCCACAAGTTCCTGACCGGTCGCGAAAATCGCATCCGCGTGGTCCAACGCAATGCGCCCGGCCTCTGTCAGATGCATCTGCCGCCCGCGCCGTTCGAACAAGGTGTGCCCCAGACGTTCTTCCAATTGCTTGATCTGAACCGATAGGGCGGACTGAGAAAGGTTCAGATGCTGCGCTGTACGCGTGAGGTTCCCCTCATGCGCGACAGCCCAGAAATAACGGAGATGATGGTAGTTTAGCGGCATATCGTTCTAATTATTAGAACGATTGATGAAAAACAATGAATTTTTATTGCCTGATACCCTGCCCTATCAAGTGCTCCGAAGTCTCTGACTGAAACCAACGGAGTTCGATCATGGTTTATCTCTTCTTGTCCCTACTCAGTCCGCTCGTCCTGCTAATGGCGGCAATTCACGCGGCACGGCAGCCGGGCAGACGTCCCGGACGCGTGCCGGCACTGGCAGAAGCCGCCGCGTTTTTCGCCTTTGTGATTGCCGTTGGGGCTGCCGTGCTGCTTGTGGTGAATGGCCCCGGAACGTCGCCATTAATCGGTCTTTTTGGCATAGGCCTGTCCGTGCGCCTCGACGTGGTAAGCACCGTGATGCTGGTGCTGGTCAGCTTTATCGGCTGGATCGTGCTGCGGTATTCAAAGACCTACATGGATGGAGAGGCCCGCCAGGGACGTTTCACTGGCTGGATGGCCGCAACTTTGGCCGCAGTTCTGCTGCTGGTGATGTCCGGCAACCTCATTCAGCTCTTTGTGGCCTGGACGCTGACCAGCTTGTCCCTGAACCAATTGCTGCTCTTCTACCCCGAACGGAATACGGCGCGGCGTGCCGCCCGCAAGAAAGCCCTTGTCGCGCGGTTGAGCGAAGCCACCCTGGCAGGTGCTGTCATCCTTCTGATCGCCGCAACCGGAACCACCGATATCTACACTATCCTCGCAACGGTCGAGGCCAACTGGCTAACGGCATTTGCAGCCATCCTGATCGCGCTCGCGACCGTTTTTGCCTCGGCACAATTCCCGATCCACGGATGGTTGACCGAGGTGATGGAGGCCCCGACGCCGGTATCGGCCCTATTGCATGCAGGAGTCATAAATGCAGGCGGATTCCTCCTGATCAGGTTTGCCGATGTGATGCTTCTGGCGCCTGGTGTCATGGCACTACTCGTCATGCTCGGCGGGTTCACAGCGCTCTTCGGCGGTCTGGTGATGCTGACTCAGCCGGCAGTAAAGACATCGCTGGCATGGTCGACCATCGCGCAGATGGCCTTCATGATCATGCAATGTGGCCTTGCGCTATTTCCTCTCGCCTTGCTGCACATCGTCGCCCACTCACTCTACAAAGCCCACGCGTTCCTCAGCTCCGGTGAGGCCGTGCGCAACGTCACAGCCATCCGACAGCCCGGACCGATTGCAGTGCCAAGTGCTCGCAACGTGCTTCACGCTTTTTCCGTCGCCATCGTGATTTACGGCCTGGTCGGCGCAATCATCGGGTTTGACGGAAAGTCGATCCAGGCCATCGTGCTAGGCGTGATCCTGATCTTCGGCGTTGCCTACCTGCTCGCACAGGGTTTCGCAGATGCCGCACCGCGCGCCTTGATGCGCCATACCATCGCCTATTCGCTGGTAACATCGGTGAGTTACTTCGCCCTGCAGGTCATCGCGCAATCACTCACCGCAGGGACCCTTCCCCCCACCCCGACGCCCGGACCGCTCGAATGGGCCCTCATCATCCTTGCACTGGCGAGCTTTGGCCTTGTGGCCGTTGCGCAATCAACATTCCCGCTCTGGGCATCGCATCCCGCAGCAGCCGGATTGCGCGTTCACCTGACCAACGGCCTTTACGCAAATGCAATCTTCGACAAGCTCTTGGACGGTTGGTCCAAGCGGTCAACAGCTTGAAAGGAACAGATCCCATGTTCGCAAAACTAGAGTCATACCCCGCCCCCTTGCTGGAACTCATCGCCGAGGCCAACAATGCGGCCAGGGCGATCCCACCCCTTTTCCCGCTATCGGCCAGCGTCGCGGTCAACCCATTCCTGGGACAGACCGGAGAACCTCTCGCAGTCACCGCTGCACGTCTGGCGCGGGTCGGAGGTGTGCGGATCATGCCCTCCCGCGCCCATTGGGCCAAGAAGCTTGATACAGGCGACATTTCCGAAAAGGACCTGATAGACGCGCTGGCCGCCCACAGCGGACATTTCAATGCGCCCAGCCTTCAGGAACTCCGCGACGCATTGGCAAACAGCGCACCCAAACCCGAGGCCCTTCCCACAGTGGCCGAACTGGCGGCAGACGTTTCCGGTATCGATTGGCCGGGCCTGATCGAGGACCGCATCGGCGCGTGGGCCGCCGGTCATTTCGACGAGGGCCAGGCACTCTGGCAGCAGGCCCGGTCCGGCGGACCCTTCAGCTCCTGGCGGGATTACGCCGCACGTGACCTCACGCCCGAAATTCAGGGCCTGACCGGCTTCTGCGCCTATGTCGCGGGCACCAACCGGTCGCCTTGGCGCGCCATAGGCCGCGCCTCGGAAAAACTTGGGATAACTGCCTGTGCCGCCACCACCGCCTTCCACCGGTGGCTGATGTCTATGGGCGGATGGGCACAATATGGGCGCTACCTTTTGTGGCAGGCGGAACTGGATGGTGGCCATGAAAACACCGTGACCGAGCTTCTTGCGATCCGGATGGTGTTCGACGAAGCCCTGTTCGAGTTCTACGAGGATCAGATCGCAGAGCGTTGGCAAGAAACCGTCGCAGCACACCAGGCCCCAGTCACCCCGTCGAAAGACCACGTGATTGATGCGGTTCTTCAGGACGCCTCCGAAAGGGCCGAGCAACGCCTCCTTGGCAACAGGCTGCAGCAGAGCAAACCGCCAAATCCCGAGGGCCGAGCGGATGTGCAGGCGGCGTTCTGCATCGACGTTCGTTCCGAAGTCTTCCGCCGCGCGCTCGAGGCGCAGGACGAGAAGATCGAGACAATCGGGTTTGCCGGTTTCTTTGGTCTTGCAAGCGCACACAAGGCTGCCGGATCGGACGTAGCCGAACGGCGCGGCCCGGTATTGTTGCAACCCGATGTAACATCGCAGTCGATCGAACCCGAAACAGCTGATCTGGGGCGCCGCTACACCGCCCGGGCCAAACGTGCTTGGGGACGGTTCAAATTGGCAGCCGTCTCGTCATTCGCCTTTGTGGAGGCCACGGGGCCGCTCTACGCAGGAAAACTCGTACGAGACTCCCTTGGTATCGGCGGCAAACCCGCAGCAGATCCCGCGCCCCGGCTGGACTCGGCCATCGACCTTGAAACGCGCGTTGGAATGGCAAAGTCCGTTCTGACGGCCATGTCGCTTACGGACAACTTCGCAAAGATCGTTCTGCTGGCCGGTCACGGGGCCGACGTAACCAACAACCCGCATGCAAGCGCTTTGCAATGTGGTGCGTGCGGCGGTTACGCGGGCGACGTGAACGCCCGGCTACTGGCGGGCCTGCTGAATGACCCCGACGTGCAGCTTGGGCTGCGTGAAGCCGGCATCGACATCCCGTCGGACACGGTCTTCTTGCCAGCTTTGCACCATACGACGACCGACGCGGTGACGCTCTTCGAGCAGGATCTACCGAAAGGGAAACCGGTGGCGGGCCTTATGGAGCTGAAACAATGGCTGACCGCGGCCGGAAACCTCGCCAGAGCAGAGCGCGCCCAGCGCCTGCCCCGCGCTTCCAGTCCCGCGACCGTCGCAAACCGGGCGCGGGACTGGGCAGAGACGCGCCCCGAATGGGGCTTGGCCGGGTGCCTTGCCTTCATCGCCGCGCCGCGGCACCGCACCGACGGCGCAGACTTGTCCGGGCAGGCGTTTCTTCACAATTACGACTGGCGTCGCGATGACGGTTTTGGCGTTCTTGAACTTATCATGACCGCCCCCGTCGTCGTCGCCAGTTGGATCAGCCTTCAATATTACGGCTCGACCGTAGCTCCCAATCTGTTTGGTGGCGGGAATAAGCTGCTGCACAACGTGGTGGGGGGCATCGGCGTGCTGGAGGGCAACAATGGTGCCCCTCGACCGGGTCTGCCATGGCAGTCCGTCCATGACGGCAACCGGTTCCAACATGAACCGCTGCGCTTGTCCGTCATCATAGAAGCACCGCGAGAGGCAATGTCCGACATTCTCGAGCGCCACACCGAAGTGCGCAAGCTCTTTGACAATGGCTGGCTGCACCTGATCGCCATGGATGACGAGGGCAAGCTGGCGTGGCGCTATCGCGGTGACCTGAAGTGGACCCCACTGGAAGAGCATTCCGACGCCATGCCGACACTTGCGGCGGAGTAACCGAGGCTTTGCCCGCTTGGACATTGCTTGGCGGCGCGTCGATCCGCGTATTTCGGATCCGACGCGCCCAACCGCACGACTAAACCCGATTGACGTTGGCGATGCGCCGGTATCCGGCCTCTCCGTAAAAAAAGCCATTGCTGAACGGTGTGTCGCCACAAATCCGACGCAGCTCTGCCTCCGCTTCGGAAAGTTCGTGATCGCCGTCCAATGTACGACGAAAAACTTGCGCGACAGCCACCATATCAACCGCTTGTGGCATCAGACGCAAATGCGTGACACCGTCGCCGACCAGACGTGTCGCTTCCGGCAGAAGGTCAACGTAGCTCTCTGACTGGGTCTGGATACCATTCACCCGCAGGATTGGCTGGTCGTCACTCGTGGTCAGCGGCATGCCGTCCGCATCGTCTTCACACACGAACTGGCAATTGTCCTTGGTACGGCCATGCGCACGGGCGTGATAGCAACGCGCCGACACCGCCAGCGAAGCTCGACCAAAAACCTGCACCTCAACGTCAAGCCCTAGGTCTCGGGCAACGCGCGTTGCGACGGCAATCGCCGGAGCGGGCAACTCTGTTGGCAGGACAACATGCGTTGCCCCCTGGTCGGCCATCCATTTGATCGTCGCCTCGTTATAGGCATTCATGAAGAGGCCAATGCGATGGGGGCGTTTGCCGCGCGCATATAACCCTGCGGCGTTATTGATCTCGATCTCGTGACTGTCCATCGCAGCCATGTCCGCGGTCGCCTTCCGCTCTCGCGTCAGCATCACCTCGGCAAGCGAGGACAAGACCACCCGTTTGCCTGCACGTTCCAACCGCTCGATGATTGTTGGCAGATCAGCCTCCTGGAAAGGCGCGCGCTTGGAGCAGATCACCTCTCCAAGATACACTTCGTCAACGGGCGCCTCATCCGCGATGCGGGCATAGAAATCGCGCCGCCGATCGGCGGACCAGTGATAGGCTATCGGTCCGAGAGTCAGTTTTGTCATGTTCGTCACCGCCATTTCTTAGTCTCAAAGGCGCCCTGTGTCTGTTTCTGTCCTTCGGTCAACGCGACGAGGTCAGCGATATTCGCCTCCCGCCCCGCCCGGATGTCATCCACCGCTGCGCGAAAAGCCTTTACGACATTGCGCACATAGCTTTTCGACCGTTGCCGCCCCTCGATCTTGAAGGCGTGCACCCCCGCCTCGATCAGTTCCGGCAACAATCTGGAGAGGTTGAGACTGATGGGTTCCTCGAAGGCATAGTAGCCCTCCTGCCGATGGGGCGCGGTATAGCGCCCTTTGCAGATCGTGGGATAACCCGCCTTTTCGTCCGGACCGAAACAATCAATGGTGAAACCTGCAAGTTGAGAAGACATCGAACCATCATCGTGGCGGACATATTCGACATCCGAAGCCGGGGAGCAGACGCCATCCAGATTGGTCGACTGTCCCGTCAGATAGTTGGTCAAGCTGCACCGCCCCTCCACCATGAGGCCGTGGTTGCCAAAAATGAAGGTCTCGATCTCGCAAGGGATTTCCTTGCGAATTTGCCGGATCTCGGGGATCGTCAATATGCGCGGCAGGACAACACGCTTCACGCCGAAATTCTCGCAATAATAGCGGATGGCCTCGGGGCTTGAGGCTGCGGCCTGCACTGACAGGTGCAACCTGACGCCGGGATGGGTGCGGGCGATGTAGTCGGCGACGCCCATATCCGCGACGATGAACGCATCAACACCAAATCGCGCACCGGTATCGGCGGCCTGCCGCCAAAGGTCGACCCTGCCCGCCGGCGGATAGGTGTTGAGAGCCAACAGGACTTTTGCCCCCTTGGCATGGGCATACGTGACGGACTCGGCCAGTTCATCCGGTGTGAAATTCAGGCCCGGAAAGTTGCGGGCGTTGGTGGCGTCCTGGAAACCGCAATATACGGCGTCGGCGCCAGCATCGACGGCGGTACGCAGAGCGGCGGGCGTCCCGGCGGGGCAGATCAGTTCGGCAAGGCTCATGGTCAGCCTGTTTCCTTTCAGTTTGCGGGGTAGGATCGGCGCAGCCGCGCCAGGATTGCGCGGCCCGGTGCACCAAACATGTCGGCAGTTTCCTCGGCAATGGAGCCGTCGACATCGTCGAGCGCGTTGCGCAGCCGCACGACGGCTTCTGTATCGCCAGTCACTTCAAGATCACGCGAGAAGAAAGCGGCATCCCCATCCTCCTCGGAATCAACCAACTCCAGCAACAGCATGAAACGACCGCGGATCGCTGCCCCGGCGACGGGCGCAAGGTCGCGCGGCACGGCGCGAAAGATCAGCGCATCCGGATCAGGACGAAGATGCAGCGCAAAGGGAAGCTCGATCGGGTCAATAATGAAATCGGTTTTCTGGTGGGGCCCAAGCCGGGCGAAGAGCGACGGATGGCGCTCTGCAATGCGACGCACCACCCGCGTCAGGATCGGCTGCGCTATTGCAGCCGACAATCGCGCCACCGGGCGGTGCCCCGGCAAGCGCGGGCGGCGAACGGCGTCGGTGTTTGATGTCATTTCTCAAGCCTCTCTTGCTGCCGACAGGTTGGTTCCTCGCCGGATGACTCAACGGAATTGGCAACCGCCGCCAGGCACCAGGTCACTACGGCGCTCTCGCTGTCCGACAGCGCCGTGGCCATACCGTCCGCGAAGCGTTCGAAAGCCGCCCTGTGGGCATCGGACACGCCAACCACAACCGGAATATCTCGCGACAAGGCTTCGGCGATCAGGACGCGGAAACCGCGCCCTTCCGCCTCGCTGATCCCGAACTTGTTCAACACGATCAGATCAACCCCGCCCGAAACAAGCCGCGCAGTTGCGGTTGCCGCCGCCTCCTCCAGTGCCCCAGAGTCCATTCGGCAAGCTGTGGAACCTGCACCAAGGTCTTGCGTGATACGGGCGATCGGCCCATCCGGCAGAAGCAACAAATCACTGTTGCAATGTGAGGCCTCATCCTGCGGTTTTTGTGGGCGCAGCGCCCCACCAACCCGGACCCCCTCAGCCTGCAGCCGTTCAGCAACCGCTGAAAGCAACAGGTCCGTAGCCCCCCGACCCACGGCCGAAACACTCGCTAGTCTCGTCATCTGGTCCGCCCCCGTCCGACACAAACCGCAAGGGGCGCCGGGAACACGAGGCCTGCCAGAAGCGCGCGATAACAACGGATCAAAACAGAGGCAACCCGCGTGCCGATTTCTTCCTGTGCAAGGGTGACGGCATCATGTCTCATGGCCGGTCCTTTCAGTTTCGATTCGCCTTGACGAGATCGAATTAGCATTTGATTTACCGATTACGCCCGATTAATACGCATTGTAAATACCAAAACAGGATCGCGACCTTGCGCCTCACCTCATTCACCGACTACGGACTGCGCGTCCTGATGCGTTTGGCCGGAGCCCCCGATAGCGTCATGACAACCGGCGAACTCGCTGCCGAGTTCAATGTTTCGCGCAATCACCTCGCCAAGGTGATTTCCGCACTTTCCGCGGCCGGCTACCTCGAAACCCGGCGCGGTGGAAGCGGCGGGGCCAAGTTGACCCGCCCACCGGAAGAGATACGTCTTGGCGATGTGGTGGCCATTCTGGAAGCTGATCAGGTGTTGGTCGAGTGCTTTTTGCCGGGCGGCGCTGCCTGTACTCTGACGCCGCATTGCCGATTGAAGGCACGGCTGGCCCAGGCCGAGGCGTCCTTCATTGCAGACCTCAACCAAAGCACATTGGCCGATTGCGTCTATCGCCCCGCGTTCTTCACCCCACCCGATGTCTGACCGTGGGTCAAACTTGTCAGACATCAGCGCCAACAGAACGGTTTCGGTCGCAATGACAAGATAGAGTTTCTGGCACACCGGCCCAGCCATGGACCTGGCCAGACGGGCAGCATCTCAGGATGATGCCCTTCCGGATAGCAAATCCTGGGATCAATTTCCGTCGCGCGGACTTTGGGGTTCTGGAAGCCCGATCTCGGGTTCGGATTTGGTGATTGCCTCCAAAGAATGTATGGTGGACATCTAAATCACCGCGAGGTGGAACGATGGCACTGTCTCACGGCGCGGGGGTCAGCTTTGTTCGGCTCCGCTCTGACAGCAACAAACTCGGCATGCGACGCGCTGGAATGCGTGAGAACTTCTGGCTCAATGGCCGCCAGGACGAGTTGAGACTGACACTCCAATATGTGCCGGACCAACCCACAACAGACGTTGATGATCGGATCGCTTCCACACCAGTTCTTTTCGATGCGGAAATTGACGCGTTCAAGCTGGCTCACTCTAACCTGCAGACCTCCTCGCGCACTCGAGCCCGCAGCACCGTGCTCGCTGCCAATCAAGGCAACGTGGCCCTGTCCGGTTTTGAACATGTCAGTTTCTACGATCAACTCTTTGACGGCCCTTACGCGACAGCAGGTGATACCGGCAATCTGTATCAGCTTCTTGCAGAGAAGATGGCCGCCCGGAACCCGCCCCAGCAGGGCCAGGGGATCCCTGCTGCCTATACCTACCTTGGCCAATTCCTCGCCCATGACATGTCATACATGAAATGGAACCCCGACCTGCTGGGACCCGGCCTTGGCGGATGGAGCAATGCCCGCCACATGCACGCGCTGGATTTCGACACGATTTTCGGAACCGAACCGGAGACCGCGCCCCGCACCAGCCCGTGGCGTGAAAGCGGCGGGAGTTCTCTGGGCCGCCTGCACAAATGTCCCGCCATCCTTGATGACGCTTATGACCTTCCCCGCGAGGATCCAAACATCGGCACCCATTGCTGCCTCGATCCAAGAGTCGACGCAAACCTCGGTCTGGCACAGCTGCATGTGTTGTTTGTACGCTTCCACCAACATCTGTCCGAAACGCAGGGTTTGAACGACGCAGCCAGCAAGACGGCAACCCGTCAACATCTTCAAACAATTGTCCTGATGGACTACCTGCCACGCATCATCCCCAAAAACGTTTACGACAAAGTGATGGCCGATGGCCCCCTGCTGGTCACCTCAACGCCGGGAAACTTTCTGGTACCGCTCGAGTTCGCCCTCGCCTGCTTTCGCTTCGGGCATTCGATGGTGCAGGAGATTTACTCCGAATGGGCGATCCGCTACCCGCCGCCCCTCCCCGTGACGTCCAGGATCGCACGCCTGTCTGCCCTGCTTGGCTACACCTCCAAAGGCGGCCAACTCAAAAACGGCCGGTTGCCCTTCAACTGGAACCAACCTTGGCTGAATATGATCGATGACATCGGCCTCAATCTGCCGGTGACCACCTCCATGGCTCGTCCGATCAGCGCCTCGATCCAGCCGGATCTCTCCCAACTTGACGCCAGCCATTTCGATCAGGGCCTGCCATCCGGCCCCCATTCTCTGGCGCAGCGCACCTTGGAAAAAGGCGCCCAACTTGGACTGCCCTCCGGCCAGGATCTTGCCGCGCAAGCCGGGCTTGTCGGACATTTCGATGTGGCGGCATTTCTTCAGACTCATGCCAACGAGTTTGACGGCCTTGTCGGGAACCAGCATCTCTGCCTTTCAACACCCCTCTGGTTTTATGTGCTGGCCGAGGCAGAAACGCTCGGAAACGGCCAGTTGGGGCCTTTGGGTGGGCGCGTGGTCATGGAGACCATCGTGAGCGCGCTTGCCGAGGCGGAAGACACCATCTTGACCCGAACGGCGCAGGGCGGTTTCCAGCGCACTTCATTTCTCAGTCTAAGCGCTGGCGGAGAGCCCACCCGGCTCTCCGACATCGTTGCATTGGCCAATACCGGCGTACTCTGAATTAGGAAAGGAGACTTCTAATGACCAACATCATTGCACACCTCAAAGGAGGTCCCAACGACGTCACGCATCGTGATGGCATGCAAAAAGCCGGGGAAGAGATCAATCTGTGGATGGATGATCCAGACAATGATGCCGAGGATTTCTTTGACGACCTATTTGCCAGCCTGAAGAACACACATGAATTCAGGATCGAGCGTGACGGTCTGGAACCCGAGATCATGAAACAAGGAAATAAATACAAGTTCAATGACGGTGCCAACGACTACTTTCTTCGTGTGAAATGCGAAGAAGACGCAGACTGGGAGAGTAATGGCAAAAAAAACGTGCGCATGACAATTCCGATCCCGCAGGCGCGCGATGACCTGACCGGCGGCGGGTATACAGAGAAGATGGTCCAGCACCTGAGACACTTTTTGTGCGACGAAGACGACGATCAGAAAGCCAAGGAGTACCTCCTCGCTGTCATTTTCCTCAACCGCTGTCAGTGATTCTGATCACGCCGCGCGTCTTGCGGTGTGGATCGCCTCGCTCAATCGCGTGCGATCGTCTTCATAGCGCAACGGATACGCCTCTGCGAACCAATCAGCCGCGCTCTCGAACGTGACCGGCTCCGGTCCGCTCCAGGCGGGCGAGATCATCGCCACAAAGCGCCGAAACGCGGCGCCGGCCGCGCTGGTATCCCCACGCCGCGCGTGGGCGGCCGCGATCCATCCCTGCGTGTCTGCGATACTGTCCCCGCCGAGCTCGGCAGCTTCAAGCGCCTCGTCCAGGCGCCCCAGAACGAAATAAGTTGCCGCGTTGTAGGCCCACCCCCATTCCGGCAACAGGGGAGCTATCGACAGGCAACGTGTCAACGCTGCGTCCGCCTTTTCCTGTTCCCCAAACCACGCAAAGCCCATCGCGCAGCTCGCCAGCGATGTCGGGCTGTTGGGATTGAGGCTCACAGCCAGGTCCATATGCATCGTGGCCCGCGCGAAAGCCCCGTTCATGGCGGCGGTCCACGCAACTGTGCGCTGCACACGTGCATCCATGGGATCAAGGTCAACCGCACGGGACGCGAACCTGTCCGCCTCGGCATCCTCCGCCGAACGCCGCGCCCGCCCCGGCCAGATCACGTGCTGCACGTTTGAAATCGAAGCGAGCCGATACAGCGACGGCGTGTGATCGGGGTCTTTTTCAAGGATACCTTCGAATATGGCCCGCGCCTCTTCGGCCCCTTCCGGTGTCCAGCGCATCAATGCCCGGTCGCCCCGCAACCACGCGTCGTGGCTGGTCACATCATCACTTCGCGCCCCAAGCACAATTGCCAGACGATCCGCCGAGATGTAGCTCTCGATCGTGGCCGCAATGCGCCGAATGATCTCGCGCTGCGACCGCTCCCACGCGTCGGAGGAGACCGTGAACGCCTCGGCCCAGAGAGTGCGCCCGCTGGCATGCTCATTTAGTGTCAGCGCCAGTGTTGGCGCGCCGCCTTGCCCTGTCGAACGCCCATCGACACGGTAGTCTATTACCGTTTGCCCCTCATCGCCCACGAGGCTATCAATCACCGACCAGTCACGAAAACGCGCGAGATTTGCGATCAGGTCGCCACGAAAGGCCGCCAGCTGCTCGGACACGGCCTGCCCGTTCCCTTCGAACCCGCCCACTGCGATCCGCAACAGCCGCCGGGGGCGCGATGTGGCAGGCCGCAGCAAGCTTTGACCGCCTTTCTTTACCAGCGCACTGACCAGAGCTCGGATCCGCTCTCCCGGTGCCACGCCGTAAGTTTCCGCAAGGTATTGCTCCAGCCGTTCGAACTCGGCAAGCGCCCCGCCCTGGTCCCCGCGCGCGATGCGGACCCTGATCCGCGCCTCGGCTGCGATCTCGTTTCCGGGCTCAAGCAACAGCATGGCATCTGCGGCATCTTCATGCACATCCTCACTCGACGAACTGCGCTCCAGCAGGCGCTCCATCTCGTGCATCAGCCGCCGCTTCCAGGTCGCTCTGATCACCCGACGCCACCCGGCGAACACCGGCCCTGCCTCCCTGAACCCCGCAAGAATACGCTGAGGCCACTCCGCATCCGAGAGCAGCAACTCAGGCACACGGTTCTGTCGGAGATCGCGCAACAGGATGTCCAGATCGGTTTCCAAAGCCACCGGATCAAGCGCCACAAGCCCTCCAAACTGACTGACGGCACGGCCCAGAAACCCGTGGTCCCCTTCAAGCGCAAGGACCGCATCCGCGACCCGTGCCGCCGCGCCTTGACCTCCAAGAAGCGCGGCCAGCCGTTCGAGGCTGTCGGCATGTCCGGGACAAAGGGCAAGATACCCCAGAAGCAATCGCACATCATGATTCAGCGCAGGCCCGCGCGCGATAAAGGCACCTTTCAGCACCTCGATTTGCGGAACGGCAGGCCGTTCACTAAACTGCCTCTGAAGAAGCGGATCAACCACGCCATAGACCGGGATGCGTTCACGGATATTCTTCAAAGCCGGAGCCCCAAGCGCCTCGAACTCCAGATCGATGACGTCATGGGCTAGCTCGTAAACGATCTGGGAAACAACACATCGGCCCGGCGCGGCGACGGATTGCAAACGGGCCGCAACATTGACCGTGTTGCCAAACGCATCTCCGTTATGGATCAGGACGGCACCCTTGTGCACCCCAACCCGAAAAACATAGGGATCGGCCACCGCGGTCTGCAGTTTCGTGACGATGCGCTGGAACTCCACCCCGTACTCTATGGCGTTATGCGCCTCGTCAAACAACAGCATCGCGCCATCACCAAGCGTCTTGACCAGCTTGCCCTGATAGCGCCGCGCCAGAATACGCAACGTATCGAAACACGCAGACATGAACTCCAGCGTGGCCGCCTCGTCTTCGCCGATACGTTGGCTGTAGGACACCATGTCGATGAACAAGACCACCCGCTCCTGCGTCCCATCTGGAGACGGTTCAGTTGCCTGATCCGGGATATCTTGGTGCGGTTTCATACTATCGCCACAGGTGCATTCGAAATAAGATTACCCCATGAGCCTAGCGGAAATTGCCGAGTTTTTCGATGTTTTTGCTCTCTCGCCCGAGGGCTGGCCGGTTCATTGCAATCTGACAACCCCGAACGACGCGGCCTTGGCACGCTGGCCGCACTGGCCCTCTGCCGCACTACCATCCGCCGGGCGGGCAGCGTCGGGACATGGTGTGACTGCACAACTGGCCCTAATCAGCGGTCTTGGCGAGGCCGTCGAAGTCGCGAGCCTCTGCCGATGGGGCGATGAGGCAACGGAGAAGGCCCACGAGAAGGATCTGCCGGGCGAGGTCTGGAGCGCGAATACATTGGCCGGGTTCTCTCAGGACCAGAGATCAAACAGAGAGGAATGGAACGCGCATCTCAAGGGCACCGATTGGATTGCCCCGAACCCCGACACGACCGAAACCGAATGGGTGCAGATCGTCGACTTGACGGGTGCGGCCGTCTGGGTACCCGCACAAGCCGTTTTTCTCGGAGAACACCGGTCCGGCGACCCCGAGGCAATCCTTGTTGCCGACACCAACGGCTGCGCTGCGGGGTCATCTGACAGCGCGGCGCAAGCAGGCGCCCTGCTCGAATTGATCGAACGGGATGCCGCCGGGCGCTGGTGGTACGGGTGTCGCGCGCGCCATCACCTTGCTGACACCATGCTAGACGACGCAGGCAGGCATCTGATCGAAGCTTGCCGCACCGTTGGACTGGCCACACGCCTTTTCGACATCACCAGCGATATCGGTGTCCCGGTCGTTGCCGCCGTTGGACAATCCGCGAAAGCCCCACCGGCCCTGGGCTTCGCCGCAGCGCCCACCTTCCAGGCCGCTGCCCTCAAGGCGTTGGCGGAGATGGCTCAAATGGCACTCGTGTTTCAGGGCGGTGTCGGAGAAGCCCGACCGGGGCTTGAGACATGGGCGCAGGAGGCCGGAGATCACGCGCCTCCCCTGTCGCTTGGCGCGCCTCCATCTGCAATCCCGCCCAATGTACCAACCTCGATCGGTACGCGTTTGCAAGACGCGGGGATACGCGTCGCCTTCCTGTGCCAGACCCGGCCTGAATTCTCGGTCCCCGTCTGGCGCGCCCTGTCTCCTGACCTGTGCCACTGGAAACCCCGTTTCGGACGGTCTCGTCTTCTGGCCCCGGACGACCGCGACCTGACCACGGTGAGCGCAGCCCCAAACCCAGTGCTGCTCAGGATCTGAGGCCGCCGTGTCAGACAGAATCAAACGGGTCTCAGCTGGAACTGCAGAACTGACTTTTTCTGCTACAGAAACTGCGCCTCCCGATTGAAAGCGGCAAATCCCTGCCACCAGAATCGAACAGATGACAGGCTCTTGTCAAAGCCACTGTCGCGCAACAAATTGTCCATGCTCCGATGCGATAACAGAGACCGGGCACACAGCGTCACCGCCGAACGAATATTTTCGGGCTTGTTTCTTAATCTCTGACCGGCAGCCGCCGCACAGTGCGGGGCAATTCAGACAGGAATTCGACACCATTGGGATGTAGAAACGCCACATCCTCGAGCCGAATGCCAAACTCCTCGTTCAAGTAGATGCCCGGTTCAATGGAGAAGACATTTCCAACCCGCAAGGGTTCGGGATAGTTGGCGGCAATATAGGGCGGTTCGTGGACGTCTACACCCAGACCATGGCCGGTGCGGTGCAGGAACTCCGGGCCATAGCCTCCGTCTGCAACGACCGTGCGGGCGGCTTTGTCAACGTCGCTGCACAGGGTACCGGGCAAAGCCTCGGATTGCGCGGCCTGCACCGCTTGTTCAACGATGCTGGCAATCTCGTTGAACCGTGGACTGGGCGTATCCCCATACCAGGCACAGCGGGTCATATCCGAAGGATAGCCCCGCAAGCGGCACCCGGCATCAATCAGCACTGCCATGTTCGGTTGCAGGGTATCCGTACCCGTATGATGGTGCGGGTAGGCGCTGTTTTCCCCAAATGCGACGATGCAAAAGGCGGGTTGAGCTCCGTTTTCAACGTAGTGATTGATAATGATATCGCGCACATCGAGCTCGGTCATTCCGGTGCGCAAAGCGTCAAACGCCCGTTCAAAGGCGGCATCGTTCAAAAGGGCACTGTCCTTCAGGAGCTGGCGCTCCTCCGCGCCTTTTTCAGCGCGCAGGAAGCCAACCGTGTCCAACGTGAAACGGTGGGTCGGCGCATCAAGCTGGCCGAGAAGAAGGAACGAGAAATCGGTGCGCATCGTCTCGTCCAGCACGATGCTGAGGCCGGGCCGGTTGGCATTTGACTTGTTCAAAAGCTGCTTGAGCGCACCCAACGGGCCGTCGGCGTCACCCCACTCATAAAACGGTATGTCTGCACATTGCGCGCGCGACGCTTCTGCGTTCAGAAGGGGCATGAGCACGCCGACGTGTTCGGCAGTCACAATCGCCATGACCGGACGTTCATCACCATGCGGATTCAATCCCAGCAGCCACTGCATGTGACTGCCCGGTCCGATGGCGACCAGATCGGTATTGGTTTCATCCATGCGCTTGCGAAGCCGCGCCAACCTGTTTTTCACAATATCTGACATTGAACCTCTCCTGAATGACGCCTCAATGATTGGACCTACCCGCGATGCCCTGGAAGGCGGCTGTTTTGATCCCCTTGCAGTACGACCAATGTGCCTGTCCACAGCATGCGGGCGGGCGTGTCGCCGAGGGTTTTCCACGAATGCGGTGTCATTCCGTTGTAATGCAGGCTGTCGCCCTCGCGCAGGGTAAAGGTTTCCCCATCCAGGCTTTTTTCAATCGAGCCGCTGAGGACGTAGATGAACTCTTCGCCCTCGTGCTGAAACGTCTCGGATTCAAATCCCGGAGGGCAGTTCATGATGAAGGCCGACAATTCGTGACCGGGAAAGTCGGTGCTGAGAGCCTCGTAGGTGACACCGGAGTCCGAGATCGAAAATTTGCGCCGTTGAGCCGCATAGGACACCGCATCCCCTGGTTTGGGTCGGGCCACAAAGTAATCAAGGCCCAAGTCAAGCGCGCGGGCAATCTGGGCCAAGGTGCCGAGAGACGGCGTCGCATTGCCCCGTTCGACCTGCGACAGGTAGCCTACAGAAACGCCAGCCTTGTCGCAGAGTTCTTTCAGCGTCAGCTTGCGCTGCTGCCGGCACTTGCGGATCAAATTACCCAGCTTGGCCGGTTCGAGCTGATCGGATGCCATCATTTCACATTCCTCCGGATCGCGAGGATACGATCCGCGCAGGAGGCCGGGGGTATGAAAAAACGACGCATTCCATTAGCTCGACAGCTGCGCCAACCGGGGCATCAGATCAAGCAACTGGGCCGTATACGCCTGCTCGGGATTGGCAAAGAGCGTCTCGGTATCCTGCACCTCGATCAGCTGGCCCTGTTTCATCACGCCGACGCGGTCACACATCTGGCGCACCACCGGAAGGTCGTGGCTGATGAACAACATGGTCAGGCCCAGATGTTCCTGCAAATCTTTGAGGATATTGAGGATCTGCGCCTGAATCGACACATCCAGAGCGCTGGTGGGTTCATCGCAGATCAAGAACCTTGGTTGCGTCGCCAAAGCGCGTGCAATCGAAATGCGCTGTCTTTGGCCACCCGAGAACTCGTGCGGATACTTCGTGGCAGCCGCGCGTGTCAGACCGACACGATCCAGCAATTCATGCACCCGCCCGCTGACCTGATCCGGCGGCAAGAGCTTGTGATGCAACAGCGGCTCGGCGACAATGCTTTCCACCTTCATGCGCGGATTCAGGCTTGAGAACGGATCCTGGAAGATCATCTGGATCTGTTTGCGGTAATTCGCCATCTCGACCGCCGACATTGCGGTGACGTCATCGCCGTCGAAATGGATCTGGCCACCATCAACCGGCAATAGTGTGCCGATCATGCGCGCCACGGTGGACTTGCCTGATCCGCTTTCCCCGACAAGGCCAAAAACCTCACCGTCCTTGATATCGAATGACACGTCATCAACAGCCGTAAAATAGGTGCGCCGCGACGGCAGAAGCGCGGATTTTTCCAGAAACTTCTTGGTGATGCCTTTGACTTCGACCAGCTTGCCCGACTTGGACAGCTCTGGTTTGTGCCAGTTGCGCGCAAGGTCTTCGATCTTGAAGGTGGTTTCACGACCGCCATAGCTGACCTGCGGGAAGCGGTGCAGTTTGACTTGCGGACGCGGTACGGCAGAGATCAGCGACTTGGTGTATTCATGCTCCGGCGCGCTCAGCACCTTGTCGGTCGGTCCGTTTTCGACGACCTCGCCGGAATACATCACGGTGACCTGTTCGGTGGTGTCAGCGATGACGCCCATGTCGTGCGTGACAAGGATCACCCCCACCTGCGTTTCCGAAGCCAGTTCCTTGATCAGATCCAGCACCTGCGCCTGAATCGAGACATCCAGCGCCGTGGTCGGCTCATCCGCCACGATGACCGAAGGCTCCGAGCACAAGGCCAGCGCGATCACGACCCGCTGGCGCATCCCGCCCGAGAACTGGTGCGGATACTGGTCGAACCGCGTCTTTGGGTCCGGGATCGAGACCCGCTCCAGCAACGCAAGAGCGCGCTCCTTTGCCTCAGAGGCAGAAACCTTGAGGTGCAGCTGAATGGTTTCGACCAGCTGTTCGCCAATGGTGAACAGCGGGTTGAGCGAGGTCAATGGATCCTGAAAGATCATGCCGATCTCACGCCCACGAATGGCGCGCTTTTCCTCGGCACTGAGGTTGTCGATGCGACGCCCCTTGAGCCAGATTTCCCCGGACGCGATGCGCGCGGGTTCGTCCAGCAGCCCGATGACGGCATTCCCTGTCATCGACTTGCCCGCGCCACTTTCGCCGACAACACCGCGGATTTCGCCGGGATGAATGTCATAGCTGACATTCTGCACCGGTTTGAACAGCCCGCGGCGGGTGGGGATTTCGACCGTCAGGTTGCGGATGGAGAGTACGGGTTCGGTCATTTCAGCCTCGGATTCAATACATCACGCAGCCAGTCGCCCAGCATGTTCACACTCAGCGCCAGGGCAAGCAGGGTGCAGGCCGGAAAAAACAGGATCCACCATTCACCGGAGAACAGGTAGCCCTGCCCGATACGGATCAGTGTCCCCAGCGAGGGTTGCGTGGGCGGCGCCCCCACTCCGAGAAAACTGAGCGTGGCCTCGGCGATGATCGCGAGCGCCAGCGAGATGGTGGCAATCACCAGCACGGGCGACAGGATGTTGGGCAAGATGTGCCGCAGCATAATGGCGGAGGGGCGGCGCCCGATCAGGCGGGCTGCGGACACGTAATCCTTGTTTTTTTCCACCAATGTGGCACCGCGCACGACGCGGGCGAACTGCACCCAGTCGCTGAGGCCAATGGCAAGGATCAGCACCCAGATTGCCATCTGATCGCGGTGTTCAACCGGGGTGATGCCTTTGGCAATACCAAAGATCAGCATCGCGACAAGGATGGACGGGAACGTCAGCTGCACGTCAGCGGCGCGCATGATGAAACTATCGGTCCAGCCCCCAAAATAGCCTGCCAAAAGGCCAAGGAAGATGCCCAGAACCACCGCAAACAGCACGGCAGCAAAGCCGACGAACAGCGAAATGCGCATTCCGTAAAGGATGGTGGAGAAGACGTCCCGCCCCTGATCGTCGGTGCCCATCAGGAACGTCTCGCCGGTAAAGGCGTTGGGCGTCATCGGCGGCGTGAACCCATTCATCAGGTTCAGCGTCGTGGGATCGAACGGATTGGTTGTCGCAATCAACGGCGCGAAGACAGCCGACAGGATCAGCAGGATCGACACAGCGGCCGAGACCATTGCGACAGGCGAGTGGCGGAAAGCGTAATAAAAGTCACTGTCCAGCGCGCGGCGCAGGCGGGACGGAGACGCCGATTGCGTCTCTTTTTGCGCAGAGATGGGTTGATCGGTCACTTGGCACTCACCCTTAAGCGTGGATCGATGAAGGCATAGAGGATATCAACCAGAAGGTTGATGACGACGAACATCACCGAGATCATCATCAGATATGCCGCCATGACCGGGATATCGACGAACTGGATTGCGTTGATGAACAAAAGCCCGAGGCCGGGCCACTGAAATACGGTTTCGGTGATGATCGCAAACGCGATGATCGCGCCCAATTGCAGGCCGATGACGGTGATCACCGGAACCATGGTGTTCTTGAGCGCATGACGGAAGTTGATCACCCGGTCACTCAGGCCGCGTGCGCGGGCAAAACGGATATAGTCCTGACGCAGAACTTCAAGCATTTCCGAACGCACCAACCGCATGATGAGCGTCATTTGGTAGAGCCCCAGGGTGATCGCCGGAAGGATCAGCGCCTTGAGACCGGATTCAGTCAGAAAACCAGTGGTCCATCCACCGATCTGGACCACTTCACCGCGGCCAAAGCTCGGCAACCAGCCCAGCTCAACCGAAAACAGATAGATCAGTAGAATACCGATCAGGAAGGTCGGCAGGGAAACCCCGATCAGCGACGCGGACATGATGAAATTGGCGGCGAACCCGTCACGACGAATGGCGGTGAACACACCCAGCGCAATCCCCATTACAACGGCAAAAATCGCGGACAGAGCAGCCAGCTCCAAAGTGGCGGGTGCACGCTCCAAGATGATCTCGGAAACTTCACGCCCCTGACGATAGCTGACGCCGAAATTGCCTTGGATCGCTTCGTTCAGAAATCGGAAATACTGCACCGGAACCGGCTTATCGAGGCCCAATTGCGCGCGCAGACGCTCGACGTCTTCCATCGTGCGCTCCTGACCAAGCATATTGTCAATCGGATCGCCGACAAAGGTGAACATGGAAAACGCAATAGCTCCGGTAATGACCAGAACCAGAAATGACTGGAACACGCGCTTTAGGATGAATGGCAACATCGCAGAGGCTTTCTTGTGCCAATACGCGTGGGAACCACGCGTTGACTTGACGGATCACGGAAAGGTGCCGAGGCGCGGAACGTCTCCGTCTTCGGCAGAAACGGGCCGCCCGAAACGGTCGGGCGGCCCGGATCACATTACTTCATGGTGAAGTATTTGACGCGGGGCTGATCCTCGGGATCCACCTCGATGCCAACGTTTTCGCTCATACCCCAGTTCAGCACCTGGTGGTGGATCGGGATGTAAAGCTGTTCGTCCTGAACCACACGCCAGATAGCCGCGATATCCGCGTTGCGCGCATCCAGATCGGTGTTGGATGCCAGCGATTTGATCTTGGCGTTGATCTCGGCATTGTTAAAGCCGGTGCCGTTCCAGGTGCCGATGTCGCTTTCACGACCATGCACCAGGAAGTTGAAGATGTACTCCGAGTCATAGGTCGGAACACCCCAGCCCAGCATGTAGAAGTCGGTCTTGCCGTCGGTAATCTTGGGGAAGTGCTGTGCCTTCGGAATGGCGTCCAGGTTCACCGTGATGCCAATCTGACCCAGCATGCCAACCGCGGCCTGACAGATCGGCTCGTCGTTGATGTAGCGGTCGTTCGGACAATCCAGGCGGATCGAGAAGCCGTCGCCATACCCGGCTTCGGCCATCAGCGCCTTGGCACCTTCAATATCGGTGGTGCTTTCGCCGTCCATCTCGGCCGTCCAGCCGTTGACGAAGGGCGGCGCAATCATGCCCGCAGGCTGCGACTGGCCCCGCATCACAACCTGACGAATTGCGTCGCGGTTGATCGCCATCGACATTGCCTTGCGCACGCGCACGTCGGCCAGCGGGTTCTTGCCGTCGACGTTGTCGGCTTCAATGTCATCCGCGCCCTGGTTCATCCCAAAGAAGATCACGCGGTTCTGCGGGGCCTGTTTGACCATCAAACCATCTGCGCCATCCACACGGGCCAGATCCTGCACCGGCATGTCCTGAAGGAAATTCACCTCACCCGAAAGAAGGGCGGCCACACGGGTCGCGGCGTTCTGGATCGGGGTATAGATGATTTCGCTGACTTCCATCGGGAAATCGTTGCGACCCCAATACTCTTCGTTGCGCACCATGACGGTTTTCACGTCGGGCTCGCGGCTGACCAGCCGATAGGCGCCGGTGCCGTTCACATTGGTGGTCGCATAGGTGATCTCGCCACCTTCAAAGTCCTGCACCTTGACCGTGTTGTTCGCCTCGGTCCAGCCCTTGTCCATCATGAACAGGTTGGTCAGGTTCGACGGCAGGATCGGGTTTGGACCATCCGTTTCGATCTCGACCGTATGGTCGTCGACCGCGCGTACCGCGACGATCGAACCGATCAGTTCTTTCATGTCCGAGTTCGGCTGCTTCGCACGCTCAAAGCTGAACACTACGTCTTCCGCAGTAAAATCGGCACCATCGTGAAATTTCACGCCTTTGCGCAGGTTGAAGACCCAGACGTTGGGGTTGTCTGCGCTCGGAGCCCAGTCGGTTGCCAGCGTCGGCACGAATGCGCCGCTGGTATCGCGGATGATCAGCGGCTCATACATCTGGTGACGCATGGTGTGGCTGGGGCCTTCGTTCTGCGAATGGGGGTCCAATGTCAGGGCGTCGCCCGCGCGCGCCCATTTTAGGGTCTCGGCGTTGGCCACGGCAGTTGACGACATGAGCGCCGCAACCGCCAGGATCGTTGCTGTTTTTTTCATGGTTTCCTCGCTGTCAGTAGGTGTTTTCCGCAAGCAGTCGTTATTGTTTGTCCTGATCAAGAATCCGCAAAGAAGCACTCATTGATTTTCTGGGGAGCTTTTTTCGACGAAAAACGCCCCATCTCCGTGGTTGCCGCATTAGTAACAGGCTTGCAGATACTGCTCCGCCTATGTGAGGCGTCGCACGGGAAGAACCCTAAAAAAAATTATTGAGGTATACAATAAAAATTTTTGTCGCCTTTACATGCATTTCCTAAGGAGGCGCGCGGCCCGCCCACTACGAATTCGTACCGGGCTGAGCAGCGCGCCCTTCTTGTCCAAACAGAGACTGAGGCGCAAACGGGCGAGAACATCAGCCCACTTCGCATGCGCCAAAGGCGGATCATGGCCCGTTCTCGTCGTCAGAACGAGAGGTGCGAATTCTCGACGCAATTGCTCCGCCAATACCCCATTTTCTGCAGGTTAGCGACGCCCGGCTCATCCACCATAACGCCCGCATTGCGATTCAACGGCAGGAAACAGACATGAAACACCGCCGCCAAGCGGATGACTTCTGGCAACGTACGAAAGCAGAAAAAGGGCTGTGATTCCTTATAGAGCAACGTTCCGAAACAGCCCGGCCCGTCTCAGGCGCCATCGCTCTGACAACACCCACTCAAATGCTTTCACCGCCATCCACAACCAAGGCATGCCCCGTCATGAACGAGGACATGTCCGAAGCAAGAAACAGGATTGAATCGGCGATTTCGTCAACCGAGCCCCAACGCCCCATTGGAATTGTTTCGGCGACGTAGTTTTCCAGCCTGTCCCGACCGCCCATTTGTTTTTCGAAGCCCGCATTGAAGGGCGTGTCGATGAAGCCCGGGCAAAGGGCATTGATGCGGATGTTTTCCTTGGCGTAATCGGCGGCCATTTGACGTGTCATGGCGATCACGGCGTGTTTGGTGGTCGCGTAGGCAACCATTTCGCGGTCATATTGCACACCTGAATTGGACGACGTTATGATTATGCTGCCCCCACCCTGAGCGCGCATGTGCGCAACCGAAGCTCTTGCCGCAATGAAGTGCGAGCGGACGTTCAGTTGCCAGGATCGGTCCATCCCTTCAATCGGCACCTGTTCCAGATTCCCCTCGATCTGGTACCCGGCATGCGAGTGCAACACGTCGATCCGGCCATGGCGTCGGACGATATCGTCTACCGTCGACGCGACCGCAGCATCATTCGTAACGTCCAGTTCGGCCGCATGCGCGATCACACCTTCGGCCCGCAATTCAGTGACAACATCTCTTGATTTGCCAGCGTCCAAATCGGTGACAATGACCACGGCCCCATTTCGGGCGAGCGCCATGGCGCCGGCTCTGCCGATGCCCGAACCGGCTCCGGTAACTAGAGCGACCTTCCCATCAAGCTGCAGTTTGGTCGTAGAACGATTTTTCGAGAGCGCAATGGTCATTTGGGTTTCTTGCCTCCGCGTTGCAAGAGAAGTTGGGCCGTCACCAGCAACACCAATGAAACGGCCAGTACCATCGTGCCGATCGCGTTGATCTCGGGCGTCACACCTCGGCGGATGGATGAGAACACGTAGATTGGCAGAGTTGTTTCCGAACCGGCGACAAAGAATGCGATGATGAAGTCGTCAAAACTGAAAGTGAAACTCAACAGAAAGCCAGCCAGAATGGCAGGGAATATCATAGGCAACGTGACCTGAAAGAAGGTGCCGACCGGGCTTGCATAGAGATCGGCGGAAGCCTCGATCAGGGCGCGGTCCATGCCGGATAAACGCGCACGAACAATGATGATCACGAGGGCCATTAGAAACATGGTATGCGCTGCAATCAGCGAACCGACGCCCATTCGCAGCTTCGGTGGCGTCCACCCCTCAGGCCAGACAGCCGCGAGAAGGGGGTTCAATTGATCAAACAATGTGACCAGCCCTATCAGGGTCGCAATGCCGATGACGATGCCTGGAATCATGACCGCAACATAAATCAGCAGGTCGAAGAACACGCGGACCGGCCCTTTGATCCCCTGGAGTGCAACTGCCGCCATGGTGCCGAAAACACTGGCGAGAAGCGCGGACGTGAATGCAACGATCAGACTGGTTTCCAGCGCATCCATGACAAAAGGATTGGACAGCGCCTTGCCGTACCATTTTGTCGAAAGCCCCTGAAGCTGGCTGGCGTGCCGCCCGGCATTGAAGCTGAACAGTGCAATCACCCCGATGGGAATATACAGGAACAGGTAAACACTAATAGCGTAAATTCTCATACTGCCCCCCTCACATGATCGCGACATCGTCGCGGCTGGCCCCGAGCCGCGCGATCAGTCGCATGTAGATCGTGACCGTGATCAGCATCACCACAACCAGAGTGACCGCGACTGCCGATCCAAATGCCCAGTTGCGCGACTGCAGGAACAAGTCGACCAGCGCGTTGCCAACAAAGAATACCTTGCCGCCGCCCAACAAGGCCGGGATCAGGAACTCTCCCATCAGCAGGATAAACACGAGCATGCATCCGGTCGCGATACCCGGAATGGAAAGGGGAAGCGTGATTTGTAGAAACGCGTTCCAACGGCTTGCGCCTAGGTCAGAGGCGGCCTCCAGAAGCCGTTTGTCGAGGCGATCAAGACTTACGAAGATAGGAAAAACCATGAGAGGCAGATACCCATACACAATTCCCACAAGCACCGCGAAAGGCGTGTTGATCAGCCGGACACCTTCTATGCCAATCCAGTCCAGAAGCGCAGGCAGCCCCCTTCCTCCCAAAAGAAAAATCCAGGCATAGCTGCGTATCAGTATCGAGGTCCAAAAAGGAACGATGACCAGAACCAGAAGGATCGTCTTCCATTTCGGATTGACCTTCACAGCCAGGAAATACGCCAGGGGATAGGCGATCAACAACGCCGCAAGCGTTCCGATCGGCGCCAGTGTCATGGTGTTTTTGAATGCCGTCCAGCGTGCGGGGAGGTTTGCATATTGCTCAAGCGAAAGAGCAAGCACAACGCCACCTGACGGCGCTCGCTCTCCGAAACTGAATATGAGAACAACACTCAGCGGAATGATCAGCATGACCAGGAACCATGTTCCTGCCGGCGCCAACAACAGCCAGTTTCGCTTGTTCTGCTTCATGTTGTTCTCGTTTTTTTCAGGTTCAGGCAGATTTGAAGCGCGCCATCAACTCGGCGCGGTTCGGATCCGTGAGCGTCACTGCAGCACCGAATTCAAGCGGGCTCAGCAACTCCTGCGCGGGGAAGATGATGGGATCGTTCTTCAGCGCATCCGGCAAAAGATCAAACGTCCGCGAATCCGCTGTCGGATATCCATGCGCAAGAACCTCCTTGGCATTCACTTCAGGATTGATCAGGAAGTTGATGAGCGCGTACGCGGCATCCTTACGTTCCGAGCTTTTGGGGATTGCGTAGTAGTCGCTCCAGATCTCGCCGCCATCGCTGCCAAGGGCATATGCAATCTCGGGCATGTCGGTATTAAGTTGCTTGCCGTCCCCCGACCAGCAGATCGTCAACCAGGCATCACCATTGCGCATCGGCGGCTGGTAATCTGACGTGATTGCAAAAAGATGCGGTTTGACGTCGATCAGAAGTTTCTCGGCATCCGCCAACTCTTTTTCATCCACCGAGTTGAAGGAATAGCCATAATAGTTCAGCGCACTTCCGATCGTGGTAAGCTGATAATCGTGGACAACCGTGCGCCCCGAGAACTTGTCCATCGTGATGTCAAAGAACTCTTTCCACGAAGAAATGCCCTTCCCATTGTTGTGTTTGGTGTTGATCGCCATGCCGGTCGATCCCCAGTTCTTGGGAACACCGTAAAGCTTGCCATTCACCGAACCGGCTTCGGCATAACGCGGATCAAAGGCCGCAGGTTCGTAGTTGGGCAAGCGCGACACGTCCAAAGGCTCGATCAGGTCTTCCTTGACATAGTCTTCGAACGTGTAATTCGTCGGAACATAAACGTCCCAACCGGTCGCCCCGGCCTGAAGTTTGGCGAGCATTTCTTCGTTCGACCCGAAAACATTCACCTGCACATGCGCACCGGTTGCCTCGGTAAAGGCGTCGAAATTCGCCGTATCGTGATAATTCGGCCATGTGGCCAAAACAACGCGATCCCCGATATCACCGGCAAAAGCGGGGCGCGGTCGCAGGCCAGGCATGGTCGAACCCAAAACGGCAGTGGCGGCACCAAGGCCGGTCACACGAAGGAAATGGCGGCGACTGATCGAGCCTTTACGATAGCGCTCCAACTCCTCCATGAACTTTTTCTTCGAGATGTGGTCAGTTCTGTCTGTCATGGTTTCTCTCCTGTTGGTGTTTGGTGGCTTTTATTCTTGTTCCAATACGAGCGCCGTTCCGGCGTCCCAGGACACCGTAAGGCTTTCGCCCGCGTTGAACGGACCATCGTTCATTTCCGTTTGCCTTGGTGACAGGACCAGGAATTCACCAAGGATCGCATGCGTTACGAGATACTCGGTATGTTCCCCGAGAAAGATCCGATTGTGGACATGCACTGGCAGCCCACCTTCTTCGCGCGACAATCGCATTTGCTCGGGCCGGACGCTTACGCACGCATCTTGCCCGTCAGCGACCTGATGGAGCGATCTGGCTTCTACGACAGTACCGTCACTCAGTCGGACGGACACCAAATCCCCCTGGTAGCCGACGACTTTGCCGTCAAAGAAATTGGACGTACCGACAAAATCGGCGACATACCGTGATTTCGGAGTGTCATAGAGTTCCTGCGGCGACCCGATCTGGACTATTCTTCCATCCCGCATGATGCAAATGCGGTCGCTCATCGACAGAGCTTCTTCCTGATCATGCGTGACAAGAACAAAGGTAATACCCAGTTCCCGCTGCAAGTCTTGCAATTCGATTTGCATTTCCTTGCGCAGTTTTCGGTCCAACGCGGCCATCGGTTCGTCAAGAAGCAAAAGCTTTGGTTCGTTGACAATGGCCCTCGCTAGCGCAACGCGCTGCTGCTGACCGCCGGACATCTCCCAGATACGCCGGTCTTCGAACCCGGCCAGGCGTACAGTTGCAAGCGCCTTGCCGACCCTTTCATTGATCTGCTCCTTGGGGATACGCGGACGAATTTGGCGCAGGCCATAGCCGATGTTTTGAGCCACCGTCATATGGGGAAAAAGCGCGTATTGCTGGAACACCATGTTCACTGGACGATGATGGGCGTCCACATCGTTCACGACTTCACCGTCTAGCAGCACTTGACCTTCGGTCGGCGTTTCGAACCCTGCCAGCATGCGCAATGCCGTGGTTTTGCCACAGCCTGATGGCCCCAGAAACGAAAGAAATTCGCCCGGCTCAATTGCAAGATCGAGATCACTGGCGGCCAACACTGAACCGTAGCGCTTGGTCACGCCTCTAAGCTCGGCAATCGCGTTTCCGCTTACCAAATCTGTCTTGGTGGCATATTGCACGCTTTCCATTTATCCCTATCTTTTTTTGATTTTTGGACTACCATCGTATTGTCGGAAACTGTAAAAAAAATCAAAACTGATGTATATATCACGTTTTGGGTATATTCACTAAAAAACCCGAGAGGGATGCATTTTGAGCTTGATCGAGGCAACCGGACAACTCGTCGATTCAATCGAAGCCGACGACTTCGCCAACACCCTTTCGAATACACTTCGCACGATCGCGCCGTTCGATTTCACCGTTGTTTTCGGGTATCTCGGATCAGCTCGTCCGATGGACCTTTTTGACGATTTCCCAAGGGGTAAACGTCAAATTTTCGTCGAGGACTATCAGGAAGGGCCTTACTTGCTGGATCCGTTTTACCTCGCTTGCGTCAACAATGTCGCTCCGGGGCTTTACCGGATCAAGGAACTTGCCCCAGACCGCTTTTTTCAGGGGGAGTATTTTCGAAACTACTATGCGCGGACCGGGCTTGCAGAAGAGATCGGTTTCTTCATCGACCTCCCCGGAAACGCGACTGTCGTTGTCTCGCTGATGCGTGCCGAGAAAGCATTTTCAGCCAAGGAGATTCGCCAACTCAAGGAATACTGGCCGATTGTACGGGCAACCTGTGCAAGGCATTGGAAGACCCTGGCGAGCAGTTTTGACAACAGCGCCAACCCCGAATCCGATGCCTCTCTCCAAAACAGTGTTGAGATTGCCTTCACCAGTTTTGGCGAAGGCGTCCTTACCCCTCGCGAACGGCAGGTCGTCGAACATACGTTGAAAGGGCATTCCGCCGACGCTGTTGGGCGTATTCTTGAAATCTCTCCCGGCACAGTTCGCATCCACCGTCGCAACATTTACTCCAAGCTTCAGATCAACTCTCAAGGTGAGCTGTTTTCCAAGTTCATCGACACATTGCTGGCCGGGGATTCCAGGTCCAGGAAACATTGATCCTGACACCGTCTGCCGAAAGCGATTTGCCGGCGCTGTCAGACGGTTTCGAATGCGTCTGAGCTTGGACAGTAAAGCTGCGTTTTACTCCGCACAAAGCTGGCGCCACTCGGCGATCGCCGCACCATTGATGAGCACGAGTACCCCGCCCAAAGGCCAGCTTCAGATTACCCTGCCACCCAAGTGGCAGCGTCGAACCATCTTCAACCCTACTTCTGCGTCAACGTATCCGCGCCCTGCCAATCTTTTTCTGCTCCGCTGACTGCCAACTGCCGTGAACGTTCGGCCATCCACGCTGCAGCCGAGTCTCGAGGATACCTGTCGGACAAGTCGCGAAAGGCCAACTGCGCCAGACCAAACTGGGCATTGCGGAAATGCTCTCCCGCCGCTTCAAAGGCACTCCGCGTCTCTTGTTTCATGCGAATGTCCGGCACGATATCACCTGCAAATATCTCGAACACATCCATGGCATTGGACTTTCCAGCCATTCGCACGCGTGTCATCTTGCGACATTCGGCGCGCACATTTTCTGACAAAGCGGAGACGACCACGCCCGAGGCCGCGATGGATATTCCACACTGCGCCGTCAAGGTTTCGAGTCTTGCGGCGACATTCACCGTGTCCGACACGACATTGCCGTTCAACCGGTACCTGTCCCCAAGGATACCCATGATCAGATCGCCGGAATGCAGCCCGATCCCGGTACCAACTGGTGCCAGGTTGAGCGCCGCGCGGTCAACATTGATGCGGCGTAGCTCTCGCTGAATTTCAATTGCCGCGTTGCACGCATCCTGCGGTTCGTTTGGAAACAGAGCCATCATGCCATCTCCAAGAAATTGCGCGACCACCCCTTTGTGTTCCTGCACAATAGGCCCGATCCGACGGAAGTATTCGTTCAAGAACTCGAAGCTCTCATGCGGTGTCATGTTCTCCGCAATTGTCGTGAACCCGCGAATGTCGGTGAACATGATCGTCATGTTGCGCGAAACGTTGTCACCCAAATCAATGTCAAGGATGCTATCCCGTTTCAGAAAATCAAGAAACTCGACCGGCACAAAGCGTTTATAGGCATTGGACACCCGTGTCAGAGACAGGTGAGCATGCATGCGTGCTGAAAGCTCGTCACGCGAAAACGGTTTGGCAAGGTAATCCGTTGCGCCCGCTTCGAATCCGGCACGCAAATCCTCAAGCCGGTTCTTGGCCGTCAGCATTACAATTGGGAGGCGCGATGCCGGATGCGTTTCACGCAACCTCGCACAGACTTCGTAACCCGACATACGCGGCATCATCACATCAAGAAGAACGATATCCGGCTCGTACCCGTCAGCGACCAGCTTTAGTGCTGTTTCTCCATCACTTGCGGATTGGGTTTCGAACCCCTCAAGGGACATGTAGTTTTCAAGAACCTGAAGGTTCACTGGATCATCGTCCACCAGCAAGGCCTTGTTGCGACGTTTCTTGCCAATGTTCTGTGACGGCCGCAGAATCACGTCTGCCATGTAAGAGCCCACATCAACGATCGGCCGAGAGACTGTGTCACCTCCGGCGTGTTGCGCAACTGCCTCTTCTTCCGTCGCAGGCAGGTCTACCCGGAACTGTGCGCCCTGACCAAAGGTCCCAACTTCCGTGATTTCGCCGCCTTGCAGTTTTGTCAGGCGCTCGACTATGGCGAGCCCCAACCCGAGTCCCCCTTGTTCACGGCGGGACGAAGCATCGACCTGCTCGAACCCACGGAATATCTGTGTCTTGCTTTCTTCGGGAATGCCCGGCCCATCATCTGCAACAATGATCTCCACGCGATCGCCTTTCGCGACGCACCCCATCCGTACTGTACCACCGGGCGCAAATTTGACGGCGTTGTCCACCAAGTTGAACAAGATCTGCTGCAACCTGTTTTCGTCCGCGAGCACGTTGGGCGCGTTCTGCGGCACTTCGTTGACCAGCGTCACTTCCGCGCTCCGCGCGCGGTTGTCCATCAAGGCAAAAACGACGTTGATGGCTGAATGAAGATCTAGTGGAACAGCCTTTAGGTCGATCTGCCCGTCCTTGAGCCGCGAGAAATCCAGAATATCATTGACCAAGTTGCTCAACCGCCGCCCCGAAGTAACGATCAAATCCAGAGTCGCCCGTGCCTGATCAGGAATGGGCCCGTTGGCACCGCTTAGCATTCCATCCGCGAGACCGATAATCCCATTCAAGGGCGTACGCAGTTCATGGCCCGTATTGGCCAGGAATTCGTCCTTCGCCTGGTTGATCTTTGCCAACTCGCGTGAAGCGCGTTTTTCAACTTCCAGGGCCTCTTCCTGTCGCGCATAAAGCAGCGCGTTGGTGAGCGAAATCGACGCCAGCGTCATGATCGTTGACAGGATTTCCCGACGGGCGGGGGTGAACACACCTTTGGCCAGAGTATTTTCAAGGTGCAGCACTCCAAGCACCTCGCCCGACCCGATGATCGGCATCGTAAAAAGGGATTTCGGCGCGTTGCGCTGTACATAGCGGTCGCGCTCATAACCCGGAGCTGTACTTGCGTCTGCCAGAATCACGGAGGTTTTCATCGCCTCGACACGGGCCACAAGGTCTTTGGGGTGTTTCTGATCTGAAAGTTCGCCAAGAGGGAGGTTCGGCTTGATGAGCGTCACCGAAACATCTCCGTGCGACGTATCTGCACTCGCCGCGAGAACCAGACGGCCGTCCCTGCGCAGGAAAAGTTCACCAAGATTCGCACCTGCATTTTCTACGGCAATTGCCAAAAGTCTTTTCAGCAACGTGTTTACGTCCGTGATCTCCAAGATCGCCTGGCTGGTCTTGACGATGGTCGACAAATCCAGTTCGGACGGTTGCCCGATCATATCAGCAGTAGTCGCGATCACTTCCAGTTCAGGGTGCTGGTCCAACAACTCATCACATTTCGACTGGGCACCCCATTTGTCATAGGCATTCAACGCGCGCCGCAGCCACATTTCACGGGCTGTCTTGTCATCCAACTCCTTCGCGGCCTGGGCTGCACATTCGCATCCGATTCCGACATAAGACCAGATCCCTGCCTCCTCGGCGCGCTCAACGGCTTCGGTGACATAAAGCAGGCCGGTCTCCGCGTTTCCCTTCTCCCGCTCGGCCTCGCCAAGCAACAAAAGATACTGAAAGCTGTGATTGGTCGGAAAATGATCCTGCAACCTCTTGAGCGCCTTGAGGTGTTTACGTAACCGCAATCTGCGTTGACGGTGACTCAAGCCAAGCGATACGGATGGCGGACGCGTTATGCATAACCCAGACAACAGGTGATAATCGACAAACTCGGGGCCCAGCGTCGTGAACCCCTCTTCGGCCAGCAAACTGGTGTAAAGGTTACGAACGACCTTCCAGTCGCCATAGATATGGGTCAGCAGCATTTCGGTGGTCAGAAAACTGCCCACCGCTGCCTCGCCCGCCATTTCACGCCACAGCTCACTATCCTGTTTGGACCACGCCCGGTCCTCGACGCTGCCCGTCAGCCGTTGCAGCGCCCGGCGGTAAACAGACGTGATATCGTTCAGTACTTCGTGTTTGAGACGTTTCTGGTACCGATCGAACTCGTCAAGCTCCGCCAATAGGTTGGATAGTGGCTTGCAGCCAACCCAAGTGTACTTCAACAAGCCGTAGTAAAAGTACCCCACATATTCCAGATCTACCGCCGACCAGCTGTGTCCGATGCCCTCGCCCAACAGGGCATGCAATTCGTCGTAATCCTTGAAATGCCATGCGACCACGACGCAGTAAGTATAATATAATCGTCCGCGCACCTGCGCAGAGACGTTCCGGCTTTCCAGTAGCGGGAAAAGGTTCGTGCCAATGCGAAATGCCCGGTCAACGGACTTGAATGCGATATACATCACGATGGCATAGTTCTGGATCGAGAAGATGCCCGCACTTGTCAAACCGTCTCGCAACGTGATCCGGAACATCCGAAGAGAGATAAGAACGAACAGGTCCTTGTTGGTCAGAAACGCTGGCGTCGAAACGATCATGAGCATTTCCATCAACTGCTCGGACGCTTCGTTCTCCATTTCCGGCAACGACGAAAAATCAAAGACATCATGCTTGCGCAAAGCCAGATGGGTCAACGCCAATTGCTGTCCGATCTTCGGGTTCAGCGGTGCGGACAGATTAATACCCAAAAGCTTCAACCCGGCGACCCCGAATTCCAACGCCTGCTCATAATCCGACCGGAATGTGAACAGCGTTACCAGCAACTGGTAGATCCGGGCTTTCTCACTAGGCGTGGGCAAGTTCTCGAGCAGTTCTTCAAAAAGCGGCCGCGCGGCATCGAAACCGGAAACAAGAAAAGTCATCTCCAGCATCTCCCGCCGCAGACGCGCCGTGATTTCGGGCTCGACATCCCAGTCGACTCCGCCGAGATCAGTTGAAATGCTCATTGCCACAGAGAGGTAACGATGCGCGGTGTCATAGGCCGCCAGAGCCTTGGCCCGGTATGCCGCCGCAAGCGAAGCACTGACAATCAGTCGGCCCACGGGGGGGTCTCGCAGGCGGTCAATGCCCCGATTTACTTGATCCAACGCAACGAAAAGCCGCTCATCAGTGTTCATGTCCTCCATGTCGCCCAACAAAAAGGACCCGATGCGATAGTGCAGCAAGGCGCGGTCTTCGTCAGGTGTCAAACGGTAGGCCGCGTCTCGCACCATGTCATGCGAGAAGCGGAACAACTCCTGCTGCGTTCCGTCACGCTCGAGGAAGCCTGCGTCCGCGGCTTCCTGCAACAAAGCCTCGATCTCGTCTTCACCCCGCTCGCTCAGCAACTGCAACGATTCCGGGGCCACATTGGTACCGAAGCAAGCTGCGTATCGCAGTATTTCCAATGCTGGCAGCGACAATAGCTCGATCCGCTCCGTCATAAGCAAAGCGACATCGGATTCGACCACGTGCTGAGTAACGGCGTCCATGCCCCAGACCCATCGCGCCGCCTCCATATCGAAACGGATTGCACCTTCTTGATAGAGCACAGCCAATAGTCGGCGCAGGTGGAACGCGTTGCCCTGGGTTTTGCCATGCAAAACGCGCGCCAGGTGAGTTACGACCGAACGATCCTCAAGCCCCATGGATTCGGCGATGATCTCGAGCGTATCATTCCCCTGAAGCGGGCGAATGTTCAGGGTTTCGCAAGGATAGCCAGCATCGACGAACGCGTCGATCAAACGTGCTGCCTTCTCGCCTGCTCCTTTCGCATTGTCGCGGTAGGCTCCAACGATCAGAAGATGAGACAGGCGCGCAGTGCGGATCATATCCTCAAGCAATGTTATGGATGCGGCTTCGGCCCAATGCAAATCGTCTAGAAACAGGATGACCGGGCTATCCGGGTCCGACATCGTTTCAAAGAAAGCCTGAATGGCCAGCCGGAAACGCTGATTGCGCTCCATCGAGTCAGCGTTCACCGGAGCGGAGATGTCGCCCGTCACCATCTTCAGCTCTGGCAGGAACTCAGCGATCACACCCAGGTTGTCGCCCAAAGCCTCGACGAGCCGCAAACGGTAGCTCTCCAGTTCCTCAGGGCCTTGCGACACCTTGAGCAGAACAAAGCTACGCAAGGCCTCGATAATCGCCAGATACGGCAGGCTCTGGATTTCCTCGTATTTTCCCGAAATGAACAGCGGCTGTGGTGCCGTCCCCCCGAGATCACGCAATTTTGCAGCGAGCGCCGATTTTCCCGTCCCGCTTCGACCGGCCAAGAGCACGCATTCCACGCCTCCGGCACACACCCGCTCAGCCGCCTCGTTCATGCGCCGCACTTCCCGCTCTCGGCCAAACAGGCGATCAGGGATATGAAACACCGAGTGATCATCCTGAGCGCCCAGAACAAATTCGGGGATATCGGTGTCCTGTTCAAAACACTCGACGCATCTTTTCAAATCACTCAAGAGGCCAAAGGCTGTTTGATACCGCGCTTCTGGCCCCTTCTCCAAAAGCTTGTGCACCAGTCGTGCCAGCTGGCGGGGCACATTCTTGCGCGCTTGCGAAAGCGGTCTCGGAGGGACGGCCAAATGCTGGTGCACCAGCTCCATTTCGTCCAAAGCGTTGAAAGGCGGAGCACCCGTCAGCATTTCGTAGAACACTACGCCCAGCGCATACAAATCCGCTCGCAGGTCTGCGACTGTTTCGATCCGCCCGCTTTGTTCCGGCGCTGAATAAGCAATATCTTCCAATGCGCGCCCGGCAATATCCGAAGGACGCCCGGACGGTTGCATCATGGAATCTGGATGCAACGCCAGCGTCACGGCACCGGTTTGCGGATGCACGTAAAGCGCCTCCGGCTTGATATGACCATGCGGGATGCGGCGATTGTGCAGGGATTGAACGGCACCGGCCATTTGAACGGCAAGCCCCAGGAATTGCCCTACCCGCAATCCCCCTCGCCCGGTCACCCGCGACAAGGGGTCTCCTGTGGGGCGCATCATCACGACCTGCGCAATATCGTGGTCCATGTCGAAATCGACCACCTGCGCAACCTGTGTTCCCGATAATTGCTGCAGGCCCGCCAGTCGCGCTTCTAGGCGCCGTTGCTGCAAGCGAGTTTGCGCCGGGCTTTGCCAGACCAGCAACGGTTCACCAGCTTCATCGCTTTCCGCCATGAACAGGCCGGACCTGACTGTTTTGTCCTGAATTGCGCGGATCACGTCAGTCTTCTCCGGTTGGTTTATCTCGATCTTAGACGGAATTACCTTGAAAGTCAGGCAAGTTAACCAAACTGAAATACGCTTTGGCCTGGATGTCGGCCGCTGCGGAACGCAAGCCAAGCTTCAAGTGGTTCAATCCAAAGTCGATCCGACCGCCTGTTCGTGGCTTGGCAAGAGTCCGGCGTGACATCGCCAAATGCAACGCTGAACCCGTATCCGGTGTACACAGCCCCTCTGCCTCAAGGCATCTTACAACACGTTCCGGATCGGTCAGCGCCGGATACCCCAACTCGAGTCCAACTGACGGTGCCACTCTTTCGTCCAGATCCAGATCAACACGGCAGGATGCATCTCCAGCGAGCTGTCGTGCCAAGTCCGAAACACGGACCAGCGACCGCGCATGTCCGGGCCACCCAATCCTCGCCAACATGGCGCAAACTTGTGAAACCTTGATCCCGTCCAGCACCAGTCTCAATTGTCTTCCCGAGCGTCCGGCCATGATCCCGGCTTGTTTCGGCGCAACCGGCTCGGGCAACTTCCGCATCAGGGTATCCAGGGCATCCCTTAGTGACACATCAAATACCCCCGCCAAGGCACGGGCCAAATCAAACCTCTCGGCGCGCGTCCTCAGATCCGGACCATGCGACACAAAGAAACTTGGGCGAGACGGTTCTTTCGCGCCAAAATCCACCTCGAGCCAGATCAGGCCCGCGTCCACAAGCGCCCCTTCTGCAGAGCGGATTACTTCCGCTGTTTGAGACCAGAACGGGTCCTCCGGCACAAAAGCTGCAAACCGGTCCAGCCCCCCATTTCCCCGGCTCAACACAAACGAATAATCGCAAATACCGCCGGCTTCGCCCAGCCGACATTCCAGAACGTGCCCTGACGCAACATCTGGCAGTGACGCCGCAAAGGCGGAAACGCTCCGTGCACATGCAGCCCCAATCAAATTGGGTCCAATCAAGCTCAAGGCGTCCTCGACATGGGACTGTGGGCAGATCATCCCGAACCGATCAGGCGCGGATCACCAAAGATAAGTACAGACGTTCGCGCCAACGAAATCGCTAAGTTCCTTGTCTTTCTTGGTGACAATCGCCTCCGCCATCGGTCCTGGAATATCAAGGTTGTCTTCGAGGTACTTTTGCGCAGCCGCTGTGCTTTGGCTGTAGATGTTCATGAATTCGGCCCTCATCGGCTCGTTCTCGAACAACTTCGCCACTGCCATCGTGGTGTAGTACGCAGGGGTGCCTTGTTCAGCCATGTCGTATTCCTCTCTTTGCCGGAGTTAAGGTGATGTCGTCAAACCTGTTTCCTAATTTCCCTGTACTGGAACGGACAGCGTGTTCACATCGCGTTCAAAAGTGAAGAGAAAATCATATACCCGCTTCTTGCCCGCCTCATCGGACGGTCCCGCATAGGAATGGCATCCGATACAGCTCGACGTGGTCTGGCTGTAGGATTCCATGGTGGAATTCGCCAGGATTTGCGGGATCAGCAACCCGTCATACGCCCCGCCCTGTCGCCATTGCGTGCCGATCAGATGGTAATTCTCGAACACCGAACCGGAAAAGAAATCCCACATCAGCTTGTTGATGCAGTGGAACTCCTGATTGGCGGGTCCGCACGGAGTTGCGGAATAGCCTTTGGCGCCGACCGGTCCGAAATAATAACCTGGTTCATAGGCCTTCGCGATCCGTGAAGGTTTCCCGACCAAAGCAGATTTCGGGGCAACGTTGATCTGTGCCGCACCCGAATGATTTTTTTTGAAGAAGAGCCAGTCAGGCACCTTTTCGCCAGACGGAGTGATCCCGGCATTGGTATCCCCAATCTGGTCCCATGTCGGTGCAACGTCCACATGTTCGAAAGTTCCCCACGCCCATTCAGGCATGGTTTCCGTTTTGTAGACGATGTGCATTCCAACAAGCGCAACCGGCTTCAATTGGCAATCGTGGATGCGACGCCCTTCCGAGATGACCGGCGTGATATAGGCCCATTGCTTGTGAAATCGTTCTGGGTCATCTGCATCGGTCAGGATTTTCCATGACGTTTTCAGGGCAATGGCGCCGCGACGCGCTGGATTGTCGGCGCCTTGGTCCCAACTCCCCATAGGCATGTCTAGTTTGCCATTCGCGGAAATGTACTGCTCCAGACTGCGCGGGTCCCAAAGCTTGTTTTCGACCACGTACTGGTAAGCCTGCCTATTGAAAATGATGTCATAACGCACCGGCTGGCCTGCCGCATCCAGCAGAGCATGCCCTTCGGGATTGAGATACTCGTTCAGCAATCTTGGAGGAACAGCCCTGGAGATCGTATCCGCGTATGCGACCTTGGCCATTTCGGCGTCCAGAATCAGTTCGCTGCAGGCTGCTGGAACGGCACTTTGAAGATCATCCCACCCCAAGGGAGGTTGTCCACCGCGAAAGATCTGCCTGGTGCTTTTCCAAGTTGCCCAAACCGGTGTCCAATCCCCTTGCCGGTCGGCATCCAGATCTGGAACACCAATGATCGCCTGTCCGTTTTCGTCCACGGTAACGGGCCAGTTCAAGGCCGAAAAAGCCCTCGATGAAAGCGGATCGACCTGCGTCGTCGTGGCGTAATTCACGTCACCCAGAAAACAGGCCCGCCACTTCGGATCGTCAAGGGAGATGTTGGCATTTTCACAGGCGCAGACGAGTTGATCCTGCCATTGGCAGTTCGCTTCATCAGCCCAAAGCGCATGAGTGAAAAGCACAAAGGTTGCGCTCAAGGCGAAACCCAAAATCCTCAACATCAGTTGATCTCCACAACACGATTTCAGCGGAAACATCGCGACCAATTAAATACTGTTGTTGCCCCGAGCCTAGCCCAGACCAACGATTCGCCCCAAGCACAGACTTTCTAGAACAGTGCAGCCAGACCCGTTCGAACTCGTCTCAGCTTGGGCAGGTTTACTGCCGACCCGCGTCCCGATTTCCTTCATTGCTGCGCCGTAATACCGAAGTCTATCCGTAACGATAACTTCGGGTCGCCCAAACCTACGCATTGATATCTTGAGGAATTTCAATGCTGCTTTCTTGTCCCGCGTCTTCGTCACATAGCATTCCAGGAATTCTCCCTCATGTATGACACCCCGCCAAGTGTGGTGCCGCTGGCCGGACATCTCCACGGACATCGCGTCCAGTTGCGAGCCCCAGTTGGAATGAGCCCGCAAGTGCTGCGCCCGCTTCTTGAGGATTTTCGAAGCAAACTTCGGGCCAGACCGTTGAACGCCACGCCCCGGCAACCGGTAATGTGGCCACCGTTGCCCCGGCCGCCGGATTGGAAGATGTGAGCAAGGCGGTCGAAGCCGCCGCCGCTACCATTCCGTTCTGACGCGCCGGTGCCGGTCCACAAGGCCCGGCAAAACAAGCCTTGGAAACACCCGAGATTCACGGAATGTCGACCTAATGAGACTCCATGTGCGAGACGGCAATTTTCTTGGCCTCTGTCAGTCCCCGTCGGCAACTCCCTGGGCACGAAGGCGGGCCCGCCGCGCCCGATAGCTGGGCAGCACAACCAGCAACGCGGCGATCACCAGAAGACCCAACGTCATGGGGCGCTCCCAAATGAACCCAATCCCGTCATAGAGCTGCATCGAACGCGCAAAATTGTCTTCCAGCATTCCCCCAAGGATGAACCCGATAAGCAACGGCGCAAGCGGGAAATCCGCAAAACGCAACGCCGTGGCACAGATCCCGAAAGCGACCAGCAACAAGAGCTCGGTTGCGTTGTTCTGGCCGATATAGGCCCCCATGAGCGTGAAGAACAGGATGAACGGGATCAGATAGTTGCGCGGGATCGACAGCACCTTGGCAATATAGGGGATCAGCGGCAGGTTCAGGATCAGCAGCACCAGGTTGCCGATGAACATCGACATGATGACAGCCCAGAATATCTGGGGCTCATCCAGCATCAGGCGCGGGCCCGGCGTGACATTCAGCGCGATAAGCGCGCCAAGCAGGATCGCGGTGGTGCCCGAACCGGGAATGCCCAGTGTCAGCAACGGAACGAACGACCCCGTGCAGGCTGCGTTATTGGCGGTTTCAGGCGCAGCAAGCCCCTTGATCGAGCCCTTGCCGAATTCTTCCTGCTCTTCCTTGGTGGCGATATTGCGCTCCACCGCATAGCCAAGGAAGCTGGCAATGGTTGCCCCGGCCCCGGGCAATACCCCGATGAAGAACCCCTGCAGGGATTGGCGTCCGATGACCGGCGCAATTGCCCTGGCTTCGGCACAAGTGATCCGCAGATCCTTGATCTCGCCATCCTGACTGTCTTGCGGCGTCTTTGGTTTCAGGACCAGGAACAACGCTTCGGGCAAGGCAAACATCGCCATTGCAAGCGTGATGAAGCCAAAGCCCGACTGCAGGTCCATGATCCCCATTGTGAAACGCGGCAGGTTGAACAGAGCGCCTTCCCCCACGGTGGCCATGATCAGGCCAAGAATGGTCATCATCAACGCCTTGGCGACCTGCCCGGTGCCTGCAAAAGCGGCGATCGCCGACAGGCCCACGACCATGAGCGCAAAGTACTCGGCCGAATGAAACAACAGCGCGACCGAGGACAGAGCCGGTGCGAACACCATCAGGAGCAAGGCGCCGATGCTTCCTCCGGCAAAGCTGGCAATCGCGGCAATCGTCAGCGCCTTGCCTGCCTTGCCCTGCTTGGCCATCGGATACCCGTCAAAACTGGAGGCAACCGTGCCCGCCACCCCGGGCGCATTGAGCAGGATCGAAGAGGTCGATCCACCGAAAATGGCGCCATAGTAGACACCAGCCAACAGAATAAGCGCCGCAGAGGGATCACCCATGGAAATGGCGACGGGGATCATGATGGCAATAATCGACATGGGGCCAAGTCCCGGCAACATGCCGATGAAAGTGCCGATCAGACACCCGCCGATCACCATCAGCAGGTTTTGCAGGGAAAACGCGGTTTGCAGGCCGATCAGAAGTCCTTCAAGCATCCCGTTATCCTCCGAAAAAGCCCGGCAGCGGGCGCAGGTAGATGCCAAGAACCTGTTGCACGAGATACCAGACGACCAGCGTGGCAAATACCGAGACAGGCACCATCACAAACCATTTGCGCTCCCCCAGAATGACCGAGCCAAGGATCAGGAAAGCAGTCGTTGAAAACAGGAAACCAAGCGGGCGCAGGCACAGCGCATACGCCACCATCAGCCCCAGAAGCAAAAGCGCCTGCCCCAGGTGATAGTCGCCAAGGCGGCGGTAATCGATGTCCGGCTCCGAAACTTCGCTCTTTTCCAGGCCAAACAGGATGATCAGCGCGGCAATCAGGCCGAGAACCGACAAGACCTTGGGAAAAGTGCTGGGCCAGATCGGGTTGCGTTTCATGAACGGGGCCAACCCGCCATCCATTGTGAACCAGGCCGCATATCCATAGGCCAGGCAAATCCCGACAAGAACCAACGCAATCCAGCGATCAAGTGCCATTGTCCCCTCCCTTTTTCAAATGGCAGAGCGGTCCCCCGCTCTGCCGATACCTGCTTCAGAGGAAGCCCAGTTTCTTCATCAGGTCCCCGATGACCTTTTCCTGGTCTTCCAGGAACGTTCTGAAGTCGTCGCCTGAATTGTGGATGTTGACCCAGCCGTTGCGCGCGCGAACATCTTCCCACTCCGGGGTGTCGTACATCTTGGCAATGGCATCCTGGTACACGGCCAGCTTGTCCGCCGGCAGGCCCGGCGCGCCAAAGAACCCGCGCCAGTTCACGAAGGTGGTGTCGATACCCTGTTCCTTCATGGTCATGGCATCAGGCGCCGCCGGCACACGATCCGCCGAAGTCACGCCGATGATCTTGACCTCCCCGGCATTCGCCAGGTCCACAGCCTCGGAAAAGCCGGTCGACAGGGCCGCGATCTCACCAGACAGCAAAGCTGCCATGGCTTTACCACCCGCGTCATATGGGATGTACTTGACAGCCAGCGCGTCCTTGCCTGCGGCTTCCATCACCATCGCGGCGACCAGATGGTCCATACCGCCGGGAACCGAGCCACCGCCGATGGCGGTGCCGCGCGGATCGGCATCAAATGCGGCCAGCAAATCGGCCATGGAATTGATCGGACTGTCCTTGCCCACCACGATGGCGGCATAGTCGCCAATCGTACCCGCGACCAATGTCAGGTCTCGGAAATTGTGCGGGAAAACGCCGGTCAACGACCGGATCACGATGGGGGTCGAATTGACCATCAGCGTCCCGTGGCTGCTTTCGGCGTTTTCGATCAGGTAGCCGATTGCCTTGCCGCCACCGCCACCGGACATGTTTTCATAAGACGCCGTGCCGACGATACCCGCCTTGGTCAACGCCTCGCCAGTGCCGCGCGCGGTTCCGTCCCAACCGCCACCGGCGCCGCCGGGGATCAAGAAGTGGATGCTGTCGAGCACCTTGTGTCCATCTGCCGAAGCCGGGGCTACAAACGCCATGGCCGCAACTGCGGCTGCCATCAGAGCGCGGCGGCCAAGTGAGAATGTCGTCATGGTTTCCTCCAAAATTTGACAACTGTCCGAAAGGCGGCTCAGTTGACCAAGCAAACCACAACAACCTGACATGGACCTGTCACGCTGAACCAAGGTGCCCAAAGCCGATGAAGTTTCTCTTGGTCGAAGATAATGCAGAGCTGGCAAATGCGATCTGCGCACGCATGCGCATGGATGGGCATGTTGTTGATCATGCTGACAGAATTCAGGATGCCTTCGCCTTTTCGGAAACCGGGGACTACGATCTGATCCTGCTGGATATCATGCTGCCCGATGGGGACGGGCGCAGCTTTCTCAAACAGCATCGCGACGGGCGCAAGGACACGCCGGTCATCGTTCTGACCGCCCGGTCACAGGTCTCTGACAGAATCAGCATGCTTGATCTCGGGGCTGACGACTATGTCACCAAACCCTTCGATCACGAGGAACTGCAGGCCAGGTGCCGGGCGGTTCTGCGGCGCAAGGCAGGCACCGGGCAAGGGGTGATCGAACTTGGCAATGTGCGCTTTGATCCCGTGGCAGGCAGCTTGACCGTAGATGGCAAGGCCATAACCCTGCGCAACCGCGAACTGCGCCTGCTGGAGCTTCTGATCAATGCGCCGGGACAAATCTTCCCCAAGCACAAACTGTTCGACCGGCTGTTTTCCTATGATGAGGATGTCTCGGAAAACGCGATCGAGGTCTATATCGGTCGACTTCGCAGGCATCTTGAACACGCGTCGTTGCGGATAACCACGCTGCGCGGTCTTGGTTACAGGCTGGATCATGAGTGACACTGTCAACGTCTCGGGGTCGCTCCGCACCCGTTTGACGCTGACCCTGATCGGCGGCGCCGCAGTGCTGACCGTTTTGGTCTTCGTCGTGATCCGGGGCTACGTGGCGCAGATTGCCCAGCAGGGGCAGGACAGCATTCTGGCGGCCTCGGTCAGCTCGATCCTTGACGCGGCAATTCTGCGCGAAGGTGCCGTCGAGGTCGACTTTCCATATGCATCCCTGTCCATGCTCAGCACGGATGCGGATGATCGGGTGTTCTATGCAATCTATCAGGACGACGGACTGCTTTCGGGCTATGACATCCTTCCCGAACCAACCGCGGTCTCAGGCGCGGCAACGGTGCATCGAACGGTTGATTTGGACGGCACGGCGATACGCATGGCCACGGCGGCAAGGACGCTGATCGGGGCAGACACGCGAACGATCGTGTCTGTTTCCATCGCCCAAACGCAGGAAGCCCTGGCCGTAACGCTGAACCGGATTTCCCGAAACGTCGTGATCTTCGGGGCCGGGTTCTTTCTGCTCACCGTGGTTCTGAGTTTCTGGGCCACATCGACAACAATCCGCCCCCTGCGCCGTCTGGCCAACTCGATCACGCGGCGCGGCCCGGATGATCTGAGCCCGGTCGCAGGCCCGGTTCCAAACGAGATGGCCCCGCTGGTTGCCTCGCTCAACCGATTGATGGGGCGGCTTGATACATCTCTCAAACAGTCCGAGGACTTCATCGCCGAGGCCGCCCATCGGGTGCGCACCCCTCTGGCAACGGTCCGGTCCCATGCCGAAGCCACGCTTCAACGGGTGGATCGGGATGAAAACCGGATGGCGCTACGCGCGATGATCCGGGCAATCGACGAAAGCTCGCGCGCGGCGGGGCAGTTGCTGGATCACGCGATGATCACCTTCCGGGCCGACCATTTGGAACGAGAGCAGGTCGATCTGCTGGAGATGGTTCGCGAACTGGTGATCCGCATGACCCCAGTGGCTCAAATGAAGGACATCAATTTGCATGTCACGGGCGTTGACAGCGTGGTTGCGACGGGGGATGCCATTCTGCTGCAAAATGCACTCCGCAACCTGATCGACAACGCGCTGAAATACTCCCCACCGGAAAGCGAGATCGCGATCCAGGTGATGGCGCATCCGAAACCACGCATTGAAATTCGTGATCAGGGACCGGGATTTCCGCCCGATGAAATCGACGATCTGACGACCCGGTTCTCGCGGGGGGATAACGCCAGGGGGATCATTGGCTCGGGGTTGGGACTCACCATCGCCCAGGACGTGGCAGAGGCCCATGGCGGCACACTCACCCTGTCAAACCTACCCGGAGGCGGCGCATGCGCAACTTTTTCGCTTTGATCCTTTGCCTGTTGCCGGTTCTGTCAGCTGCGCAGGACTGGGAGGATCGCCAAGTTTTCAAGGGGACCGCGCCAACTCAGACACTGCGCATCCTGTCCAGCACGGATACCGTGTTCTTTGCCCCGATCATTTCCGGGTTTCTGGCCGAGAACCCCACGTGGTCCGTCGAATACTTCGTGACCGGCACCGCCGAGATCACGGGACGGTTCCAGGCCGCGCCGGACACATTCGACATTGTCATTTCAAGCGCCATGGACCTGCAATTGAAGTTGGTCAATGACGGGTTCGCGCTTGAGGTTGGCGGTGTTGACCTTCCTGATTGGGCCCAATGGCGGCAACGCTTGTTCGCCTTTACCTCGGAACCCGCGACAATCGTCGTCAACCGCAATGCCTTTGCCGACAAGCCCATACCCCGAACCCGACAAGAGCTGATCCAGGTGCTGCGCGCGGCTCCCGAGACCTTTCGCGGCAAGCTGGGCACCTATGACATACGCCAATCCGGCCTCGGTTATCTTTTTGCCACTCAGGACGCGCGCGCTTCGGAGACTTTCTGGCGGCTCATGGAGGTGATGGGAAGCCTTGATGCGAAACTGTATTGCTGTTCGGGTGATATGATCGATCACGTCGCTTCGGGCGACCTGCTGGTGGCGTACAATGTACTGGGAAGCTACGCTGTCTCGCGTCAGAAGAGCGACAATCGTTTCGAGATCATTCGGCCTTCTGACTTCCCCACGACGATGATGCGCACTGGCTTCGTTTCTCGGCACGCGCCGCATCCCGGTGCGGCAAGCGACTTCTTGCGATACATGATCAAGGTTCAAACTGCGGCGCCCTCCGGCGGGAACTTTCCGCTGCCGCCTCTGGAACTGAACCCTGCCGGGGCAAACCCGTCGGTCATCAGTCTGGAACCGGCTCTGATGACCTATCTGGATCGCCTCAAGAGAAGCGTTTTCATCAAGGAATGGACGAATGCCGTCGTGCAATAGCAGGACTGGACATGGGTGATCCGGTCCTCAGGCGTGCTGTGGTCCTGACAAGCAGACATCCGGGGATACAGGCGGAGACCCGGTTTTCCGAAACCCCGTCAAATCTGCGGCCGGAAAGCATGCCCCCCCGAGGCGCGCCCTTTCCGGCCCCAGCCAAGTAATCCCGGCGCGCGGGCAGACACGGCCGCTAGGCGCAGCAGGCCGCCATCAGCCGATAGGTGATCTGGGCCGCGGTAAAATCCCATGCGGTCTGGCCATTCGGCGCAAGTTCTACCACGTCGATCCCGACACAACGCCGCCCCCTGAGCGCGGCCTCGACGAGTTGCACCGACTGATAGAAGTTCAGCCCCCCGGGCACCGGCGTGCCCGTCGCGGGCATCTGGCTCGGATCCAGCCCGTCGACATCGAAACTGACATAGACCAACTCCGGGAAATCCTCGGGCAGGTCGACCGCATGAATATTGCCTGTCACAAGCTCTTCGGCGTCGACGTAAAAAACCTTGTTGGCGACCCGGCTGTCGATCTCCTGCTGGCACAGCGCGCGCACGCCGAACTGTGCAAGCCGAACGCCCTCTTCGGCCAGAAGGTGCATCACCGAGGCATGTGAATGCCTATTGCCCTGATAGGCGACCCGCAGGTCCGCATGGGCATCGATCTGAACCAACCCGATCGGCTGCCCCAGCGCGCGCGCCACGCCCGTCACCGCCCCGTAGCTCAGCGAATGCTCTCCACCCAGCGTCACCGGTATCTTGCCCGCCTGCGCCACGGCTTCGGTCTTGGCCGCGATCCGGGCCATCACTTCGGGCAGCGGGCCTTCGCAATCGACCGGTGCATGGGTGTAGATCCCCTCGGCGCAGGGCACCTTGCCCTTGCACTCACGCTCCAGCTCATTGGAGGCTTCGAGTATGGCCGCCGGCCCCTCCCGCGTGCCCGCCCCATAAGACACCGTGCGTTCCAGCGGCACCGGAATGACGTGGAACAAGGCGTCTGCGCCGCGCTCGTGTTCGGTAAGTTCGCTCTCGAGGAAAATGCTCATGACAGTCTTTCTTTGAAGTCTTGGTATCCGAATTGCCTGACGATCCTCAGCGCATCCGTGTCGCTGTTCCAAAGGGCAATCGTCGGCAGAGGTACACCGTTGAACGTATTGGTCTTGACCATCGAATAATGCGCCTGATCGAGAAAGGCGAACCGCTGTCCGATCTCGAGCGGCCGCTCCCAGGTGTAGTCCCCGATCACGTCCCCGGCGAGGCAGGACGGCCCCCCCAGTCGATAGGTCGTCCCCGTTTCGGCTTCCCCCATCAGCGCCGGGCGGTAGGGGGCCTCGATCACGTCCGGCATGTGGCAGGTCGCCGAAATATCCGTGATGGCAAGGGACATGCCGTTCACAGGCAGGTCAAGGATTTCACCGACAAGGATACCGGCATCCAGCGCCACCGCCTCGCCCGGTTCGAGATAGACATCAACGCCATGGGACTCCCGGATACCCCGCAGGAAGGTGATCAGCGCCTCGCGGTCATAATCGTCACGGGTAATGTGGTGGCCACCCCCGAAGTTCAGCCATTTCAGGTCCGCAAGATAGGGGGCAAGCTTGGGCGCGACCGCCTCCCATGTGCGCTGCAAGGGTTCGAACCCCTGTTCACAAAGCGTATGCATGTGCAGCCCGTCGACACCCGCCAGCACCTCGGGGGTCAGCAGGCTGACCGGGGTGCCAAGGCGCGAACACGGCGCGCAGGGGTCATATTTCGGAATCTCGCCCTCGGAATGCTCGGGGTTGATGCGCAGCCCGACCTGCACACCCGCCGCCCGTGCCTTGTCAAGGAAACGATCCTTCTGCGCGGGGCTGTTGAAGATGATGTGATCCGACAGCGACAGGATCTCGTCGATATCGGCGTCCTTGTAGCCAGCGCAAAAGGTGGCGACCTCGCCACCGTATTCCTCACGCCCCAACCGCGCCTCGTAAATGCCCGATGCACAGGTGCCGCCAAGGTACTGACGCACAAGCGGGGCAAGGGCAAACATGGAAAACGCCTTGAGTGCGCTCAACACGTGGGCGCCCGAACGGTCGGAGACATCCCTGAGGATGGCAAGATTACGCTCCACGGCCACCTCGTCGACCACGAAACAGGGCGCGGGTACACGAGAGAGGTCAAAGTTGCGAAAGGCGCCGGCGTCTCCGGCCTGGGTTTGCATCATGTCAGACATTGGGTGTGCTCCAAGTGACGAGGGCAGCGCCCGAACCGGGGCGGAAGCGTAGCGCCCGCCCGTCAAACCGAAGGTTTGCCTTCGGCAAAACGTGGCGGGTCGGGCGCTGCCCGGCGTTGCCGCCGGGCGATGTTTTAGAACTCGACCGGACCGTCGAGTTCGTGCACCTGCCAGGGCAGACCATGGGCATTCAGCATGTCCATGAAATCGTCCGGGTCGAGCTGTTCCATGTTCCAGACACCGGGTTCCACCCAGTTGCCCTTGAGCACCTGCGCCGCGCCGATCATGGCGGGGACGCCGGTGGTATAGCTGACCGCCTGCGAACCAACCTCGGCATAACATTCCTCGTGGTCGCAGATGTTGTAGATATAGTAGGTCTTCTCGCCCGAGCCGTCCTTGGCCTGACCCGTGGCGATGTCGCCGATGCAGGCCTTGCCCTTGGTTTCAGCACCCAGATCGCCTGGATCGGGCAGCAGGGTTTTCAGAAACTGGATCGGGATGATTTCCTTGCCGTCATGCATCACCGGATCAATCCGGGTCATGCCGACATTTTCCAGCACCTTGGCGTGCATGATATAGGCATCACCAAAGGTCATCCAGAAGCGGGCACGCTCGATCTCGGGGAAATGGGTCGACAGCGATTCCAGTTCCTCGTGATACATCAGGTACATGTTCTTCGGCCCGATCGCCGGGAAGTCGAACTCGACCTTGGTGGTCATCGCCGGGCTGGTTTTCCATTCGCCCCCTTCCCAGTGACGCACCTCGGCCAGAACCTCGCGAAGGTTGATTTCCGGGTTGAAGTTGGTGGCAAACTCCTGATCGTTCGAACCGCCATTGGCATCCAGCACGTCGATCTGGCGGATCGTATCAAGCTTGTGTTTCTTGAGCCACTTGGCAAACACCGAGGTCACGCCCGGATCAAAGCCCGACCCGAGGATCGCGGTCAGACCCGCCTCCTTGAACTTGTCCTGATAGGCCCATTGCCAGTGGTATTCGAACTTGGCCACATCCTCGGGCTCATAGTTCGCGGTATCAAGGTAATGACAGCCCGCCTCAAGGCAGGCATCCATCAGCACGAGGTCCTGATAGGGCAACGCCAGGTTCACGAGAATCTCGGCCCCGGTTTCCTTGATCAGCGCCACCGTGTCGGCCACGTTATAAGCGTCCAGCGCGGCGGTCTTGATCTCCACGCCCACCCGCTCTTTCACGCTGGCGGCGATGGCGTCACATTTGGCCTTGGTCCGGCTGGCCAGCGTGATCTCCGTAAAGATATCCGCGTTCATGGCCATCTTGTGCACTGCTGCGTGGCTCACGCCACCGGCACCAACAACAAGCGTCTTTCCCATGGGTGTCTCCTCGTGGTTATTCGAAATACGTGTATCCATTCATCGAGTCCCGATAGGCCCCGATCAAAGTCTTGCGATCCTTCGCCGTCAGTTGCCCGGCCGAAATCGCCTCATCCACCATCCTGCGGAACGACGCGATACAGGCCGCCGGGTCGAACTCGACGTAAGACAGCACCTCGGCAATCGTGTCGCCTTCCTGTTCGTGCAACAGGTCGAACCCGCCATCCGCACGCAGGTCGATCGTCACCACGTTGGTGTCGCCAAAAAGGTTGTGCAGATCGCCCAGCGTCTCCTGGTAGGCACCGACAAAGAACACCCCAAGGTAATAGGGTTGATCCTCGGGCAGCGTATGCACCGGCAGGGACGGAGAAATGCCGCCACTCAGGATGAACTGGTCCATCTTGCCGTCACTGTCACAGGTTATGTCGGACAGAACCGCGCGCCGGTCCGGGACCTGATCCAGCATCTGAAGCGGTGCGATCGGGTGCAACTGGTCGATTGCCCAGACATCCGGCAAGGACTGGAACAGCGAGAAATTGCAGTGATACACATCCGCGATTTTCTTCAGCTCCATGTCCAGATCCGCGCCGTGCTCACCTTCGCGCGCGATGTCCTTGATCCGCGCCATGAGGTGCAGGTAGATCCGCTCGGCCCGCGCCATCTGGCGCAGTTCCACATGGCCGCGCCGGAACATGGCCCGCAGCTCATCGCGATAGAAAAGCGCATCGTTCCAGCATTCCTGAACCCGCTCCGGCACAAGATAACCCGAAATCGCTGCCAGATCGGCCATCAGGTGATGGTCATCCGGCTCGACCTCCGGCGCGTCCGGCGCGTCATAAAGGGTGCTCTCCAGCACATCAAAGATCAGCATGGACGACGTCGCCGAAACCGCCCGCCCGCTTTCCGTCACCAGCACCGGATGCTCGATCCCCGCTTCGTCCATCTCATAGGCCACTGTCTCGACGACGTTGGCGCAGTATTCCTCCATGGAATAGTTGATCGAATTGTCCGAGGCCCGCTTTTCGCCGGTGTAATCCACGCCAAGCCCGCCGCCCAAGTCCAGATGAGTCAGCGGAACCCCCTCGCGGGTGAGCTCCGAAAAATACCGGCAGGCTTCGATCGCGGCGCGGCGCACGTCGTTCACGTCCGGCACCTGGCTGCCAAGGTGCGAATGCTGCAACTTCAGACAATGCAACAGCCCCTTGTCCCGCAACCGGTCTACCACCCGAAGCAACTGATCGGTGTTCATGCCAAAGGCCGACCGGTCGCCCGAACTGCTGGTCCATTTGCCGCTGATCTGGTTGGTCAGCTTGACCCGAACCCCCAAAAGCGGGTCCATGCCCAGCTCCTGCGCCACCTCGATGACGATTTCGGCCTCCTTGGGGCTTTCCAGCACGATAACCGTGTTGAATCCCAGCCGCCGGGACAGGATCGCCAGCCGGACGAATTCCGCGTCCTTGACGCCATTGCAGATGATCAGCGCTTCCCTGGACAGACGATGGGCCAGCGCGATAACAAGTTCCGGTTTCGACCCGGCCTCAAGCCCGTAATGGTACTGCCGCCCGAACTCGACGATCCGGTCCACCACCTGTGACTGCTGGTTCACCTTGATCGGGAAAACCCCACGATACGGCGCGCGATAGCCCGTCTTTTCAATCGCCTTGGCAAAGCTTTCGTTGAGATGACGGATTTCCGCCTCGAGAAAGCTTTTGACCCGCAGCACGAGCGGGCTGGCAATACCACTCTGTTGCAGGTCCTGCAGGATCGCCGGCAGGCTGACCGCCGGGGCCTCGGGATTGGCCGGATCGCACAGGGCGACATCCCCGTTCGGCAACACGGTCAAAAGGCCTTTGCTCCAACGGTCAATGCCGTAGATGGATTCAGAAAGCGGTTGTTCTGCAGGCATTCGAACAAACCTCGTGTAAGATTTAGGAAAGGATGGGAGCGTTGATCACCGGCGTCAAGGCCGCGCAGGACTACGCGGGTTCGATCTGTCCGGCATTGAGAAGATGAAGCCAATTCATCCGCGCAAACTCCAAATCATGCCCTCTGCTGAGAGCTGACCGACCGATAGTTTCGTGACGTCAGCGAGTCAATCAAAAATGGATCGGTCAGCCCCCCGCCCTACACCCGATATGACCCCGGCGTGCGGTTTGTCCATTTGCGAAAGGCGCGGTGGAAATTGGCCGGGGCCGAAAACCCGGTGTCAAAGGCGATCTGTTCGATGCTCTCCGCACCGCTCTGCAACGCCCGGATCGCGATGTCCCGGCGCAGCGCGTCCTTGATATCCTGAAACGATGTCCCTTCCTCGTTCAACCGCCGGTTCAGCGTCCGGGGCGTCATTTTCAACGCTTCCGCCGCCTCGGCAAGGCTGCAGCTCTCCCAGTCGGCCCCATAAAGAAAAGCACGAACACGAAGGCTGTTGGTATGGGCCCGCGATCCCGTGAACAGCCAGTCAAGCGGCGCCCGATCAAGGAACTCGGCCGCCTCGGCGGGGCTGCGCGTGATGGGGCGGGTGAACTGCTCCGGGTCAAAAAGGATGCTCGTGCTCGGGGCGCCAAACCCCACCGGACAGGGAAACATCACCGCGTAATCGGCATAATAATCCGGGCGCGCAAAGGCGAATCTCACCGCCTTCACAGGTGTTTCCGCGCCCCCGAGCCATGACAACAACCCATGCGCCAGTTTCAGCAGAAGAACGTGCCCGAAACGCTGTGGCCGCGTCACCTCGGCACAGGGGATCATCGCCAACTCCACTTCGCCCGCAGCGCTGCGCAATTCAAGATGCACATCGTCCAGGATCAGGTTCCAGTATGTCGAGAAACGATACAGCGCCGATGTCAGGCTGCTCGCCTCGCGCTGCACGGTCACGAGATGCTGCAACGCGCGCGGGCGGACGGGACGGCTCCAAAGCCCCATCATCTCGTCCCCCGTCTCGGGCGCGGCAAGCTGGTAAAGACGCGCGATCTCGTTCATCGTCACACGCTGGTTCGGGGTCATCGGACCCGTCTGCAACCCCGACCGCTTCAACAGCGCCTCCATTTCTTCCGGCGCGCAGCGCAGTTTCAGCGCGTCCAGCCAATCCTGGATGAACCCCGCCGATACGGTGGTCAAAGAGACGGGGTCCTGACGGGTCATGTTATCCTCGGTTTGGCGCGATCGGATACAATTTTGGCAAGAAATGAGCTTATCGGCAAGCCATACGGTCGCTAGATGACGTAAACCCATAGTATGACGAAAGAGCCCGGCATGTCCTACCAGCCCCCCGTAAAAGATCTGATGTTTTGTATCGAGCACCTCTCCCACTGGGATCAGGTCTCCACGCTCCCGGCCTATGCCGATCACGATCTGCCCGACATCGGGGCCGCACTCGAAGGCTTTGCCCAGTTCTGCAGCGAACAGGTTGCCCCCCTGTCCCGTGCCGGGGACATCGCGGGCGCCCGGTTCGAAGCAGGCCGCGTGATCCTGCCCGAGGCCAATGCAGAGGCCTATGCACAGTTTGTCGAAATGGGCTGGCAGGCCCTGACCCATCCGGTTGAATATGGCGGCATCGGCCTGCCGCGCGCAGCCGGTGCGGCGGCGGTCGAGATCCTGAATGCTGCCGACACCAGCTTCGGCCTTTGCCCGCTGTTGACCGACGGGGCCATCGAAGCCCTGCTTCTGACCGGTTCTGACGAACAAAAGGCCACCTACCTCGAACCGCTGATTTCCGGGCGCTGGTCGGGCACCATGAACCTGACCGAACCGCAGGCGGGCAGCGATCTGGGCCTCGTGAAAACCAAGGCGACGCAGCGCGACGACGGCACTTATGGCATCTCGGGCACCAAGATCTTCATCACCTACGGCGCGCATGACCTGACCGAGAATATCATCCATCTCGTGCTGGCGCGCACCCCCGACGCCCCCGCCGGGCCCAAGGGGCTGAGCCTGTTCATCGTTCCGCAAAAAATGGTCGGGCCGGACGGCACACCGGGCGCCGAAAACACCGTCAACTGCGTGAGCATCGAACACAAGCTGGGCGTCTGCGCCAGCCCCACCGCCGTACTCGATTATGACGACGCCACCGGCTTCCTGATCGGCGAGGAAAACCGTGGGTTGGAATACATGTTCATCATGATGAACGCCGCCCGCTTCTCGGTCGGGGTTCAGGGCATTGCCGTGTCCGACCGCGCCTACCAGCGCGCGCTGGGCTATGCCCGCGAGCGCGTTCAAAGCCGCCCCGTCAACGGCGAGGCCCGCGACGCCGTCGCCATCATTTCCCACCCCGACGTGCGCCGCATGTTGCTGCGCATGCGCAGCATCACCGAAGGCGGGCGCGCCATGGCGGCCGCAACCGCCGGACTTCTGGACATGGCCCACCACAGCGACGACCCGCAAACCGCCGCGCTGGCCGAGTTCATGGTGCCGCTGGTCAAGGGTTTCTGCACCGAACGCGCAGTCGAAGTCGCCTCGCTGGGCGTGCAGGTCCACGGCGGCATGGGCTTCATTGAGGAAACCGGAGCCGCACAGCACTATCGCGACGCCCGTATCCTGCCGATCTACGAAGGCACCACGGCCATTCAGGCCAATGACCTTTTGGGGCGCAAGGTGATGCGCGACGGCGGCGACACCGCCCGCCGCTTCGCCGCCCGGATTGCCGACACCGAAGCCCTGCTGGCCCAAGGCAACGCCGACGCACAGGCGATCGGCACAAGCCTCGCGCAGGCGCGCGCCGCCTTCGAAACCGCGCTCGACTGGCTGCTCGACACCAGCCGCAAGGACATCGACGCGGCCTTTGCAGGCTCCGTGCCCTTCCTCATGCTGTCCGGCACGCTGGCCGCAGGGTGGAAACTGGCCAAGGGCGCGCTGGCCGCACAGGCGGCGCTGGACGCTGGTCAGGACGCACCGTTCATGACCTCGAAAATCGCCACCGCGCTGTTCTATGCCCAGAACATCCTGCCCGACTGTACCGCCGAACAGGCCCGTATTCTGCATGGCACCCGCAGCCTGCTTGACGCGGATTTCCCCGAATAACGCCCCGAAAGGACCAGACCCATGAATGATGTCGTGTACCCCGACACCTACGAGACCCTCGCCATTTCGCCCCGCGAAAACGGCCTCTATGTCGTGACCCTCAACCGCCCGACCAAACGCAACGCGCTCGACGTGGCCACCATCGAAGAACTCATCCGCTTTTTCAGCGGCGCGCGCATGGCTGGGGTCAAGGCCGTCGTGCTGGCGGGCGAAGGCGATCACTTCTGCGCCGGTCTCGATCTGGTCGAACACTGGAAGGCCGACCGCAGTGCCGATGACTTCATGCATGTCTGCCTGCGCTGGCACGAGGCGTTCAACAAGATGGAATATGGCGGGGTGCCGATCATTGCCGCGCTCAAGGGTGCGGTTGTCGGCGGCGGCCTTGAACTCGCCAGCGCCGCCCATATCCGGGTCATGGACGACACCACCTATTTCGCCCTGCCCGAAGGCCAGCGCGGCATTTTCACCGGCGGTGGCGCAACGATCCGCGTATCGGACATGATCGGCAAATACCGCATGATCGACATGGTTCTGACGGGCCGCGTCTATCAGGGACAAGAGGCCGTGGACCTTGGTCTTGCGCAATACATGGTCGAAGGTTCCAGCATGGACAAGGCGATGGAAATCGCCGCCAAGGTGGCCCAGAACCTGCCCCTGACCAACTTTGCGATCTGTTCGGCGGTCAGCCACATGAAGAACATGTCCGGCCTTGATGCGGCCTATGCCGAGGCGTTTGTCGGCGGCATCGTCAACACCCAGCCGGACGCCCGCGCACGTCTCGAAGCCTTCGCCAACAAGACCGCCGCCCGCGTGCGGCCCAACAGCTAAGACAGGCGGAACCGGGATGCGCCAACACTTCGAAGCCCTTCGCAAAGTACCGGCAAACCACGTGCCGCTGTCGCCCTTGTCCTTCCTGCGCCGGGCCGAGGCCCTGCACGGCCCGCGCACGGCGGTGATCTATGGCGACATCCGGCGCAGCTGGAGCGAAACCGCCCGGCGCATCCGCGCGGTGGCCAGCGGTCTTGCCGGACTTGGCGTCGAAAAGGGCGACACCGTGTCGGTGCTCAGCCCGAACATCCCGGAACTCTTCGAACTGCACTTTGCCCTGCCGCTCTGCGGCGGGGTGCTCAACACGCTCAATACCCGGCTGGAACCGGACACTATCGCCTATATCCTGGATCACGCCGATACCAAGCTGGTGATCGTGGACCGCGAGCTTGCTCCGCTCCTGTCAAAGGCATTCGCGCTGCTGGGCCGGACCCTGCCGGTGGTTGAAATCGTCGATCCGAACGCGGTGGACGAAGCCCCGCTTGGTGGTCCGACCTATGACGACCTGACCGCCGCCAATCCCATGCCCATCGCCCTGCCCGATGACGAATGGGATGCCATTGCCCTGAACTACACTTCGGGCACCTCGGGGCGGCCCAAGGGCGTCGTCTACCACCATCGCGGCGCCTACCTGATGGCGCTCGGCACCGGGACCGCGTGGCAGGTGCCCCCCTACCCGGTCTACCTGTCGGTGGTGCCCATGTTTCACTGCAACGGCTGGGGGCACCCATGGCTGATGGCCATGCTCGGGGCCACCGTGGTATTCACCCGCGCGCCAGCGGCCCACCTGATCCTGGAGGCCATCCGCACCCACGGCGTGACCCATTTCGGTGCCGCCCCCATCGTGTTGCAGATGCTGGCCGAAGCCGAAAGCGACGCCGCACCGTTCGATCCGGCAATCCGCGTCCTGACCGCCGGGGCGCCACCGCCGCCTTCGGTTCTGGAAAAGACCCGCTCCATGGGCTTTGACGTCATGCAGGTCTATGGCCTGACGGAAACCTATGGCCACATCTCCCAATGCCTCTGGCAGGAGGACTGGAACACCCTCACCCCGGCGGAACAGGCCGAACTGCAGGCCCAGCAGGGCATTGCCTTCCCCATGGTCGAAGAGGTCACGGTGATCGACCGCAACAGAGGCGCGCCCGTCCCGCGTGACGGCACTTCGCAGGGGGAAATCGCCATCCGGGGCAACACGGTCATGGCGGGCTACTACAAAGACGCCGAGGCCACGGCGAAGGCTTTCGAAGACGGCTGGTTCTGGTCCGGTGATGGCGCGGTCCAGCATGAAAACGGCTATGTCCAGATCCGCGACCGCCTCAAGGACGTGATCATTTCGGGCGGCGAGAACATCTCGTCGGTCGAAGTCGAAGCGGTGCTCTACCGGCACGACGCCGTGCAAGCCGCCGCCGTGGTTGCCATGCCACACGAGAAATGGGGCGAAGTCCCCTGTGCCTTCATCGAACTGCGCGACGGGGCCGCGGCCACCGGCGACGAGATCATCACCTTCTGCCGCACCCACCTCGCGGGGTTCAAGGCCCCCAAGGCGGTCCTGTTCGAAACCCTGCCCAAGACCTCGACCGGCAAGATTCAGAAATTCCAGCTCCGCGACCGCGCCCGGGCCATGCACTCATAACCCGTCCCGGCGGCGCCCACCCACGGTCGGGCGCTGGCTTGTGTTGTGACGGGTCGCAACGGCGGCAAAGTCCCGCAAATCAAAGCGCTGCGCGCGACACAAGCATTGGCGGTTATGTGGACGAAGCCGCCATTCGCTGGCGCCGTCTCATGACAATGCTGAGCGGGACGAAGATTCTGTTAAGCGTTTGTGTATGACCGAGGCGTCATATCAAATTACGACAGCCTCACGGTTCTCGCTGATCCCCCCAGTTCAACCAGGCAGCGTGCTCGGGCGACAGGAGCGAAGCGCAGCTTTCATGGTAGCGTGCGAATTCATTATCACTAAGGCGGCCTTCCCACTTATTGGATGTGCCGGACGCAAAGAACTTCGCTTGGTCCACGAAGGGCGAATCTTTGTGAAAGCGTCTTTCGCTGGCTTCGACTACCTTGCGCATACTGGCAAATGTATTTGCCTCTGTCAGCGCAGTCAGTGTTTCCGGTGACAGATCGATTTCCAAAATTCGAGCAAGCCGCGCAATCTGTCCGTGCAGGTCTTTGCTCAAATCGGCGTAATGGAAGAAATGCACGTTCCCCTTGCCCTCACGCGCTCTGGCCTGCTGGTAATGATGTATAATGGAGTGCACAGTAAGATCATCCGTGCCCGTATCGGTCAGTGGTCCCTCAACAAATCTGTTGAAACCTGTCCGTATATCGTCGGGGAACATCTCTAAAAGAGGGCCAGCATCTTTCATGTTCTCAACGTGGCTACGAAACGAGAAGTGGGCATCGACCGGATGACGATACACAACGATATAGGTTGGCTCTGAACCATATGAGATGCCGTCCATGGGCGTATGGCTTTTGAGGCAGCGCCGACGCGTCAGGCTGGCTTGCTTTGCGGCGATTGCCTTTCGGTCGCGAAATCCACAATCGAGCCAAGGTGCTTCTTCTCTGTTGCCGGCATCCGGAACGACCCTGCCATGTATCAGCATCATGACGATATTCAACGTCCATGTCGTGCCACATTTAGGGGGCGTGCAAACAATCACGTCATTTGGCCGCAGCTGAAATTCATCCCAAATGTCGGTATTCGTGACCGGGCCAAGATAATCGCGGTGACGTTCGGTTTGGACTGTCTGCATTGGACTTCTCCCCTGTCCGTAACTCCACGTTAGCGGGCCATCACCCAACCGCAAAGCTTTTTGAGCGTCAGGAACGCGAAGCGAAAAAACGTCGACTTCGGGCTCACAGCCCGCTTTCGCCGCGCTCTGACCGAGTTGCCGCTCACCATTCTCAGGCAACATTTGGACCCGATTGTAGCTGGCCGCACTTTTCCTTTGGATCAGGGGATTAGGGCAAGCCCCCAGGCCGTCATAGGGAAAGCGCCGCCCTTCTCATCGGGCAACTCCATCAGCTGCGCCTGCGGGCCATATCACCCATGCCAAATAGCATTGCCGCGCTCCTTCCCGCCTGCGCCACGTGGCCGCTCAGCAGGAACAGACTACACGGACAAAATCGTGAATTGGGTCACGTCATGACACGTGGGTCAGGGCCGTATGACATTCAATGGAAAGGTAATGGCGCTCTGGGGAGGATTCGAACCCCCGACCCCTTGATTCGTAGTCAAGTACTCTATCCAGCTGAGCTACCAGAGCGCGGTGGAGTGGGATTTAGTCCCAACGCCCGGGGTATGCAAGGGCAAAATTCAAGAAAATTCATTGATCTGCCACATCCCCCTTGGGAAGGCAGATTTCAAAGCACGTACCGTCCTCCCCGGTGCCCTTCAATGTCAGGGTTCCGCCGTGTCCGCGCACCAGTTCGGCCGAGATCGCCAGCCCAAGACCCGACCCGCCCTTGCGAATCCCGCCCTGGAAGGGCTGGAACAGGTGTTCCTGCGCCTTGGGCGGCAGGCCCGGCCCGGTATCGCGCACTTCGATGAACCATGCCATGTCGTCTTCATGCGCGCTCACGGCGATCTCGCCCGGCTTGCCGGTGGCCACGATTGCCTGACGCGCATTGCGCACGAGGTTCGAAATCACGCGGTAAAGCTGTTCCGCATCGGCGCGCACCATCAGCCCCGCCGGAACATCTTCGGCAAAGCTCAAGTCATTCTCCCCCACTGCCAGCCGTTCGCCCTCGAACACATCCGACACGACATTCAGCAATGGCAGGCGGGTCAGCTTGGGGGGCGGCTCCTCGGCCCTGCCAAAGGCCAGAGTCGATTCGCACAGATGCACCGCGCGGGTGATCGAATTCACCAGCTTGGGCGCAAGGCGGCGCACCAGCGGGTCCTCGCTGGTTTCGATCCGGTCGGTGAATAGCTGCGCCGACGTGAGGATATTGCGCAGGTCATGGCTCACCTTGGCCACAGCCCCGCCCAGCTGCGCCAGCCGCTCCTTCTGCTTCAGCGCCGCGGTCAGCTCGATCTGCAGGCTCTGCAGCGCCTCTTCCGCCTCCCGCAGCTCGCTCACACCGGCGGTCGGCTGGATGATGCGGCGCGCATCCTCCGGCGCGGCGGCATAGGATTGCATGTACCCGACCACACCCTTGATCGGGCGCACGAGAATCGCCCGCACCGCCAGGAACAACAGGAACGCCGTCACCACCGAAATCACCGCCGACAGCACAAGGATACGCACCCCGTAATCCAACATCGCCATGCGCAGTCCGCTGGTCGCCATGGTGATCTCGATCAGCAATCCGGCCTCGCGCACCGGCGCTCCGATCACCCGGATCACCCGGTCCTCGCTGTGAAAAAGCTGCATCATCGCGTCCCGGATCAACTCGACGGCTCCGGCATTGCGCATGTCATAGGTCGCATCAATCGGGCGTGGGATCGGGCTGCTCAGCATCAGCTGGCGCACCTCGTCCCGCCGCAGAACCACGTTATAGACCTCGGCATTCTTGAGAAGTTCTTCCTCAAGCTCGGCGTCGATCATGTCATCCGCCAAAAGCGCCAGCGACGCGATCTGCGCCCGCTCCAACCGCGACAGCAGGTAATCCTCGCGATACCGCGCCACGGATGGCACAAAGATCAGCACTTCCGCCAGCATCACGAAGATGACGGTCAGAATCAGGAAACGGCCTGAAAGCGTGTTGAGCATGACCTATTGCCTATCCCGGTTCAGGGCAGCCAGCGTTGTACCAACCCGACCACCCGTTTGACTTTAGGATTATCAAACAGTTGCGGCGAGAAATAGGCCCCTGCCGCCCGCTTGTTGATTTCCCCGACGGTCGGATAGGGCGCCACCATCGCCGCCACCGCCGACATCTTGAGCTTGTTGGCAATCGCCAGGGCCCAGAGATTGATCAGTTCCCCGGCCTGCGGCCCAGCAATCGACACGCCCACGGGCCGCCCTTTGACCACCATCACCTTGATCAGCCCCTTCGCCTTGCGCTCGGCAATCAGACGGTCGTTGTGATCGAACTCGAATCGCGCGACCGTCAACCGGTCTCCATGAACCCTACGCGCCTCGGCCTCGGTCGGACCAATCTGCGCAAGCTCCGGGTCGGTATAGGTCGCATAGGGAATATGGTCGGTCCGCGCCTTGGCCGGCAGCCCAAACAGCGCCGACCGGATGATCACCCCGGCCTGATACCCGGCCACATGGGTAAACTGCATGCCCCCCGCAACATCTCCAATCGCATAAACCCGCCGGTTCGTGGTCTTCAGCGCGGCGTCCACCTTGATCCCGGTCCGGGTGGTCTCGATCCCCGCCGCCCCAAGGTCCAGCCTGTCGGTATTGGCCTTGCGCCCCACTGCCATCAAAAGATGCGATCCGGTAAAGCTGCGCCCATCCTTGGTCTCGACCGTGATCCGGCCCTGCTCCGACAACACCTGCGCCGCCATCGCGCCTTCCGCTATCTCCACGCCTTCGCCCCTCAGCGCCGCAAGCACGAACGCCGCCATTTCCGGGTCATCCTTGCCCAGCGCCCGTTCCCCTTCGATCACCGTCACCTTGCAGCCCAGCCGCACATGCGCCTGCGCCATCTCCATGCCGATCGGCCCACCGCCGATGATCAACAGGTGGTCGGGCTTTTCCTTTAACTCGAACAAGGTTTCATTGGTCAGGTACGGCACATCCTCCAGCCCCGGCACCGGCGGCACCAGCGGGCTCGACCCGGTGGCAATCACCACCCGCCGCGCCGTGATCCTGTGCCCCCCGGCCTCCACCACCCTGGGTGAAACGAAACGGCCATAGTCCCGGATCACCCGCACACCGAACCCTTCAAAGCGTTCCTGGCTGTCGACCGGGGCAATCTGCGCAATCACGTCCGCCACATGGGCCTTGGCCGCCGCATAGTCCACCTGGGGCGTCACATCGGCCACGCCATAGGCGCGGGCATGCGCCTGCCCAAACGCCGCCTTACCGCTCGCAATCAGCGCCTTGGACGGCACACAGCCCCAGTTAAGGCAATCCCCGCCCATCTCGTGCCCTTCCAGCAGCACGACTCGCGCGCCCATCTGCGCGGCCCCCGCCGCCACGGACAACCCCCCGGACCCGGCCCCGATAACCAGCAGATCGGTCTTGATCTCTTCCATCAAAGCGCCTCCCGGCCACGCACGGCCCTGATCACCATCGGCAGGGCGGCAAGCGCACAAAGCCCAAGGATCGGCCACAGGATATGCGGCTCGAAGATCACCCCAAGGTCCGGTGTCTCTCCGCGGGCAAAAACCTCGCCCAGCCCCGCCCCCACCGACGTGTAGACAAGCGCGCCGGGGATGATCCCGACAAAGGTGGAAAGGGCAAACCGCCACAGCGACACCCCAACCAGCGCAGGCACAAGGTTCGCCACGAAAAAAGGCACCAGCGGCATAAGCCGGATCAGGAACAGCATCGACCACTGGTTTTCATCAATGCCCCGCTTGATCGCCTTCACACGCCCCTCCGACGCATCCATCCGCGCTGCCAGCCGCTCACCCAGCCCCCAGCGCGCAGCCAGAAAGATCACCACCGCACCCACCGTGGCCGCACCGACATTGAACAGAGCACCGGGGAAAGTGCCGAACAGGAACCCCCCGGTCAGCGTCGCCACCGTTGCACCGGGCAGCGAAAAGCTCACTATGGCAACGTAAACCGCCATGAAGACCAGCACGGCCCCGAGGTAATGCGTATCCCGATACGCAATCAGCGCCTCGCGATGCTGGCTCAGGCTTTCGAAACTCAACACATCCTTCAACGTGAACGCGCCCAGAACCGCAACGGCGAGAATCGCCAGCAACGGCACCAGCCGTCCCCATCCCGTTTTCTCGTCTCTGTCCGTTTCCGTCACCTGAACCATCTTCTTTCCGTCTTTTGACCTGTGGCTTCAAAATGCGCCAACCAACCGGGAAACAACAGTCAACTCACGGCTCCTTGATCGCAAAACCCCGGTTTCGTGAAGAAAATCGCCCCAACCCGGCGAACTGTAACAATCCCGCATCCCTGGGCTTGCTTTTTTGTAGCAAAACCGCCATCTCGCGTTTGACATAAGTCCGGCACCCGCCTATAGACCGGGCTTCGAATAGCACATGGGCCCGCGATTCCTCGCCTGGGCGCCCTGATAATACGGAGACCGGAGCGATGAAACGCACCTATCAACCCTCGAACCTGGTTCGCAAACGCCGCCACGGCTTCCGTGCGCGCATGGCCACCAAAGCAGGCCGCAAGATTCTGAACGCACGCCGCGCACGCGGTCGCAAGTCGCTGAGCGCATAAGCTCACCGATCTGACGTTCTGACGCAGATGACACCGCCGGAGGCCCCCGCACAAGGCTCACAGAGCCCGGGGACAAAGCCTCCGGCGGTTTCTGCGCGTCTGGAGGTCCTGAAAAAGCGCCGCGATTTCGTCGCCGCCGCCCGGGCCCGCAAACAGGGCACCAAGGCCATGATGCTTCAGGCCCGCCCGCGCCGCGACAACGAAGACGTTGCGCCCGACATGATCCGCGTCGGCTTCACCTGCTCGAAAAAGGTCGGCAACGCCGTCGCCCGCAACCGCGCCAAACGCCGCCTGCGCGAAATTGCCCGGCTGGTCCTGCCCGTCCACGGCAAACCGGGCTGGGACTACGTTCTGATCGGCCGCGCAACCGAAACCGCCGCCCGCGATTTTGACGCCCTGCAATCCGACCTGAAATATGCCCTGCGCAAGGTCCACGCCGCGCGCTGAGCCCCCTTCTTTCTTTTTCCGGAAATACCCCGGGGGAGTCGCAGCCGCGCTGCGACGGGGGCAGCGCCCCCCTCCCGTCCGATGAAATTCTCGCCCGAAATTTCACACATCCCGTCACCTTCCCTCCGCGAATGATGCGTCCGCAGCCTTAACCCGCAAACCCTGCGCAAAAATACCGACGCAATACCGACGTGATGCCGACGCGATACCGAAGCGCCTTTTCTCTGTTAACCCAACTCTTTACACCCGATTCGCACCTCGCTCTCCTGCCGCGACGGCAACGCGCACTTGGCAGCACCTTAGCAAATCGGTAACTACTTCCTCCAAAGAGGTCAGCCGAGATGAAGAAACAAGACATGAACCGCGATTGGATCGCCACCGCCCGCACCCTGTCCCAGGCCCTGCCCTACCTGCAGCGCTACACGGATGCGATTGTCGTCATCAAGCTCGGCGGCCACGCCATGGGCAGCGATGAAGCCATGGAAGAATTTGCCCGCGACGTGGTGCTCATGCAGCAGGTCGGCGTCAACCCGGTAATCGTGCATGGCGGCGGCCCGATGATCAACGCGATGCTGGAACGCCTTGATATCAAATCGGAATTCGTCAACGGCAAACGTGTCACCGATGCGGCCACCGTCGAGGTGGTCGAGATGGTGCTCTCCGGTGTCGTCAACAAACGCATCGTTCAGGCCATCAACGGTCAGGGCGGCAAGGCCGTGGGTCTTTCAGGCAAGGACGCCAACCTCATGGTCTGTGACCAGACCAATCCCGATCTCGGATTCGTCGGCACCCCCGCCGAGATGAACCCGAAATTCCTCAAGGATCTCTTTGCCAATGACACGATCCCGGTGATTGCCCCGCTTGGCGCGGGCCGCAACGGGGAAACTTTCAACGTCAATGGCGACACAGCCGCCGGTGCGATTGCCGCCGCGCTCAAGGCGGACCGCCTGCTTCTGCTGACCGATGTCGCAGGGGTCAAGAACGCCGAAGGTGACGTCATGACCGAGCTGAAAGCCCAGCAAATCCGGGACCTTACAGCCGAAGGTGTGATTGCGGGCGGCATGATCCCCAAGACTGAAACCGCACTGGACGCGATCGAAGGCGGCGTACGCGCCGTGGTCATTCTTGATGGCCGCGCCCCCAATGCCTGCCTGCTTGAGCTCTTCACCGAACACGGTGCAGGGTCGCTGATCCGGGGCGACTGATCACGCGAGGGGTTTAAATATTCTTCGGGTGGAATATATCATGTGCCATCCCCGGCACATGAGGCCCTGCATGGAACATGAAACCCTGATCCGACTGTCCATCTTTGGCGGCCTGTTTGCCCTCTTCGCCACTATCGAGGCCCTCGCCCCGCGCCGCGCCCGCTCCCAGCCGCGCGGGCACCGCTGGCTGACCAACTGGGCGCTCTCCATCATCGACACGGTAACCCTGCGCGTGCTGGCTTTGGCCCTGCCGCTTCTTGCCGTTGGTGCGGCTGTGGATGCGGGCCAACAGGGCTGGGGCCTCTTCAACCTCATCGCTCTGCCCGGACCGATCGAACTTGTCCTCGCCATCCTGATCCTTGATTTTGCTATTTGGTTTCAGCACCTTGTCACCCATAAAATCCCGTTCCTCTGGCGTCTGCACAGGGTCCATCATGCCGATCGCGACATCGATGTGACCACCGCCATCCGTTTTCACCCGGTCGAGATTGCCCTGTCCATGCTGCTCAAGATCGGGCTTGTCTACTTGCTTGGCCCCTCGGCCCTTGCCATCATCCTGTTCGAGATCATCCTGAACGGGACCGCCATGTTCAACCACGCCAATATCAAGCTACCCCTGCCGCTGGATCGTGCCCTGCGGCTGGTGCTGGTTACGCCGGACATGCACCGCGTCCACCATTCGATTCACCGCCACGAACATGACAGCAATTTCGGCTTTGCCCTGTCGATCTGGGATCGCCTTTTCGGCACCTATATCGCCCAACCTGCCAAGGGCCATGAGGGCATGACCATCGGCCTGCAATGGCAGGACAAACGCCCCAACAAACTTGGCTGGAGCCTTGCCCTGCCGTTCTTCCGCAAATGACCTATGCCTTGATCGAAAAGGCTGCTCGGGCCAAACATCTTGAAATCCTTGGCGGATTTCACCCCGCTCCTGACGACGAACATCTCTCCGGCTTTGGCACGCTCTTGATGTTCGGCCCGCGCGAGCCAGGCTTTTGGGAGGCCTTCACAGCTCAATCCGAGTATCTCGACGGCACGCCCAACCCGGTCGACCGCTGGTCCTCACGCGTCATCACAAGCCTTGCCGTAGCCTTCAATGCCCATCCCCTTTTCCCCTATGGCGGGCCGCCCTATCAGCCCTTCTACCAATGGGCCCTGCGCACCGGGCGGTGTCACCCCTCTCCAATATCCCTCCTCGCACACGACACTGCGGGTCTTTTCGTAAGCTTCCGCGGCGCGCTGGCCTTCCAGCAAACGCTTGACCTGCCAGCCCCTCTGCCCAATCCCTGCACTACCTGCACGGCGCAGCCTTGCCGCACATCCTGCCCCGTAGACGCCTTTTCCGGCGGCGCTTATGACGTTGACGCCTGTCGCGCATACCTCACCCAAAATCGTCAGGGCAGTTGCATGTCGCAGGGCTGCGCGGCCCGCCGCGCTTGCCCCGTTTCGCAGGGCTATGGCAGGGTAGAGGCACAATCCGCGCTTCATATGCAGGCTTTCTTAACCAATGGCCCTTAAGCTCATCCTCACCCGGCACGCAAAATCAAGCTGGAGCATGCCAACGCTTTCCGATCACGACCGCCCGCTCAACAAACGCGGCCGTGAATCTGCCAAGGCTCTGGGGGACTGGTTGCGCGGTGAAAACATGCAACCGGATCAGGTGCTGACCTCCTCGGCGCAACGCACGCTGGAAACATTTGACCTGATGGGTTTTGATCTGGCACCCGAGAGTTTTCCGGAACTCTATCTGGCAGAGGCCGTTACAATGCTCCACGTCCTGAAGCAGGCCAAGGGGTCCAAGGTCATGATGATAGGGCACAATCCGGGAAACGGAGAATTCGCGCAAAGACTGGCTGCAAAGCTGCCTTCTCATCCCCGTTTTCTCGACTACCCGACCGGCGCCACAACCGTCTTCAATTTCAATATAGACCATTGGCAGGATGTTGCCTTTGGCACCGGCAATGTCGAAGAATTCGTCATTCCACGTGAATTGGTCCGAACGTGAAAAAGGCGGGGAAAACCCCGCCTTTTCTTTCTATTTTCAATATGATCAGTGACCGAGGATCTGGCTGAGGAACAGCTTGGTCCGGTCGCTCTTCGGGTTGTTGAAGAACTCTTCCGGCTCGTTCTGTTCCACGATCTGACCCGCGTCCATAAAGATCACGCGGTTCGCCACCTGACGGGCAAAGCCCATCTCGTGCGTCACGCAGAGCATGGTCATGCCCTCTTCGGCGAGCTCGATCATGGTGTCGAGCACCTCCTTGATCATCTCCGGGTCAAGCGCCGAGGTCGGTTCGTCGAACAGCATAATGCGCGGACGCATGCACAGCGAGCGGGCAATGGCCACACGCTGCTGCTGACCACCGGACAACTGGCCGGGATACTTGTCGGCCTGTTCGGGGATCTTCACCTTCTCAAGGAAATGCATTGCCGTTTCTTCCGCCTCTTTACGGGGCGTCTTGCGCACCCAAATCGGGGCCAGCGTACAGTTTTCCAGAATGGTAAGGTGCGGGAACAGGTTGAAGTGCTGGAAGCACATACCAACTTCAGACCGGATCTTGTCGATGTTTTTCAGGTCCGAGGTCAACTCGGTCCCATCCACGACAATGCTGCCCTGCTGGTGCTCTTCCAGACGGTTGATGCAGCGGATCAGGGTCGATTTCCCAGAGCCGGACGGCCCGGCGATCACGATCCTCTCCCCCTCGTTCACCGTCAAGTTGATGTCGCGCAGAACGTGGAACGATCCGTACCACTTGTTCATATTGGTGATTTCAATCGCGACATTGTCCGAGACGTGCATCTTGGAGCGGTCAATCTCGCGGTCAGTCATAAGTTCAGACATTTCATGAACTCCTAATTAGTGACCTGTATGAAGCTTGCGCTCCAGGTACATGGAATAGCGGGACATGGAGAAGCACACGATGAAGAACAGGAACGCGATGAACGCGAAGAGTTCCCAGTAGATGCCGTTCCACGCGGTATCGGCCCGGATGGCGTTGGACAAACCGATCACATCGAAAAGCCCGATGATCGACACAAGGGTGGTATCCTTGAAGATGCCGATAAACGTGCTCACGATGCCAGGGATCGAGATTTTCAACGCCTGGGGCATGATGATCAGACGCTGCGCCTGCCAGTAGTTGAGACCAAGACTGTCAGCCCCCTCGTACTGGCCCTTGGGCAGCGCGGCGAGACCACCCCGGATCACCTCGGCCATATAGGCCGCGGCAAACAGGGTCATCATGATCATCACCCGCAAGATGATGTCAAAGTTGGTGCCCGGCGGCAGGAACAGGTTCAGCAAGAGCGATGCCACGAACAACAGCGTGATCAGTGGCACGCCCCGGATGAACTCGATGAACCCGACGCACAGCGTCTTGACGATGAACAGGTCCGACTGACGGCCCAGTGCCAGGACGATGCCGATGGGCAACGAACAGCCAATCGCTACGATCCCGAGCAACACGGCCAGCATGAAGCCCCCGAACTTGCGGCTCTCGACGGCCTCGATCCCGATCGGGATGACGCTGTCAATGGCACCGGCCACGCCGCCCGCAAGGAACAGCCACCAGATGATCGGTAGGGCAAACGCCGCGATGATCGCGACAAGGCCACCCGCGACAGGCACCAGAATGCGGTATCCCAGATAGCCGATCGCAAACCCGGCAGCCACCATGATCGGCCCCCAGATCGAACCACCCCACAAGAGCCAGGGCATCAGGAACGGATAGGCCGCAGTCAGGTACCAGAGCTGGCGTGGGCTTTGCTCCGCGAACAGCACCGGCGCCAGGGCAACCAGCGTCAGCACCAGCGCAAGGTTAACGCGCCAGTAGAGATGATCCGGATAGAACCCGTACAAGAGCTGCAACCAGCGCTCGTTCACCACGCCCCAACAGGCATGCCCATGTGTGCTGCCCCAGGTCTCGGTCATGATCTCGCGACATTCATTCAGCGAGTCCGCGTTCCAGACCGATTGGAAAACCCACGGCACCAGCCCAGAGAGCACATAGTAGATAAACCCCAGCGCCACGACGGTCAGGATCGAGTTGAACCAGCCCGAGAACAGGTTTTCACGCAGCCAGCCGACGATACCAACGGTCGACGCCGGCGGCTCCTTTTCAGGGAGCATTTCGGTGCGGACAAAAGCTTGATCACTCATCTTATCTCTCCACCAATGCGACGCGTGCGTTGTACCAGTTCATCACCATCGAGATGCTCAAGCTAATGAGAAGGTAACAGCCCATCAGCATCAGAACGCATTCAAGCTCGCGGCCTGTCTGGTTCATGGTGATGCCGCCCAGCGTACCCGTGATATCCATGTAGCCCACCGCGATCGCCAGCGACGAGTTCTTGGTGAGGTTCAGATAGTTTGAGATCATCGGCGGAATGATCACCCGCAGCGCCTGCGGCAGGATCACGAGGCGCATCGTCTTGCCCGGACGCAGGCCCAACGCGTTTGCCGCCTCGGTCTGACCATGGCTGATGGCAAGGATACCACCCCGCACGATCTCGGCAATGAAGGCCGCCGTATAGAGCGACAGCGCCAGCCAGAGTGCAATGAGCGAGTTGCGCATATGGGTACCGCCCGTGAAGTTGAAACCCTTCAACTCCGGATAGCCCAGATGAAAGCCCAACACCGCCAAAAGCGCGATCATCGGCACGAACAGGATGGCAAGGTTGACGTGCCACGTCTTGGGCCGGACCCCTGTCGTCTCCTGAATGTGGGCGGCGCGGGACGTAACCTTGCGCACGGCAAAGATGCTGGCAATCAGAACGACCAGAATAGCCATGAGATCCAGGGAAACGTCGAAACGCAGCGACGAGTCACCGAACAGGTGGATACTGCCAAGGCTGTTGGAAAACAGCGGCTCGGGGACGTAAACCCCGCGATTGGTGATCGCCACGCTGTCGAAAACCTTCATTGTGGCTTCCGGGTTGTCCCCCCTGAATGCGCGCGGCGCGGGCAGGCTTTCGATCAGGATGGCCATCGCCAGCACGATCCAGAGCAGCACCGGCACGTTGCGGAACATTTCCACGTAGACGGTCATGATCCTGGCAACCAGCCAGTTCTTGGAAAGGCGCAGGACACCTACCAAAACGCCGACGATCGTGGCCGTGATACAGCCCAGGACAGCGACGACAAGCGTGTTGATCAATCCGATGAAGGAGGCACGCAGATGCGTGTCGCGACTATTATAATCCAGCAGGCGCTGGTTGATGTCATAGCTCGCAGGTTCGCCCAGAAAGCCGAGGTCGATGGGTTTGCCCAGCGTGGCAAGGTTGGTCAGCGTGTTGTTGAGCAGCCAGGCCGCCAGCAACATGAAGCCCAGCATCGCGACAGCCTGGATCGTCAAGGAACGATACCGGGTGTCGTATATGAGCATAGACAGCCGGAACGACGCCTTGGGAGGGTCGGTCAAAGTGGTCATTTGGATACTTCCCCGTTACTCGGCCGATTGAGTATTCTTTGACAACGTTGTGCCGTGGCCGAATTTTGGTTTGTTGTGTCACCTTATGTGACAAGGGCGCGAAGTTTCCTTCGCGCCCTTCATTGATTGGATCTTACCGGAAGGGCGGCGAGTAGATCAGGCCGCCATCGGTCCACTGAGCGTTCAGGCCACGGGCCAGACCGATCGGAGTGTTTTCACCGATGTTCTTCTCGAACAGTTCGCCATAGTTGCCGCTCGCCATGATGGCGTTCTTGGCCCAGTCAGCCGACAGACCGAGCATTTCGCCCAAGTTGCCTTCGCTGCCCAGAAGACGGTTCACTTCGGGGTTGTTGGTGCCGGCGGACATTTCGCCGATATTTGCCGAGCTCACGCCCAGTTCTTCTGCAGTGATCAGAGCGTTGAGCGTCCAGCGCACAACGTCACCCCAGTTGTCGTCGCCGTGACGGACCAGCGGGCCCAGCGGCTCTTTCGAAATGATCTCGGGCAGCAGGACATGCGCCGACGGATCTTCAAAGGTCGCGCGAGTTGCCGCGAGGCCCGAAGCGTCGGTGGTGTACACGTCACAGGCACCGGCAAGGTACTGCTGCTGTGCTTCTGCATTGGTTTCGATCGGAACCGGCTCATAGCTGATGTTGTTCGAGCGGAAGAAGTCCGCCAGGTTCAGCTCGGTTGTGGTGCCGGTCTGGATACAAACGGTTGCGCCGTCCAGTTCCTTGGCCGAGGACACACCCAGCTCCTTGGGAACCATGAAGCCCTGACCGTCATAATAGTTCACGCCCACGAAGGTGAACTTCAGGTCCACGTCACGCGAGAAGGTCCAGGTGGTGTTGCGGGCCAGCATGTCGATCTCGCCCGACGCCAGCGCGGTGAAACGGGTCTTACCGGTGGTCGGCACGAACTCAACAGCTTTGGGATCCCCCAGAACAGCAGCAGCAACCGCGCGGCAAACACCGACGTCAAAGCCGCCCCACTCGCCATTCGCGTCCGGTGCAGCAAAGCCGACCAGACCGGTGGTCACACCGCAGTTCAGCTTGCCGCGCGCTTTTACATCGTCAAGCGTTCCAGCGGCCGCAGCACCAGCAGCCAGGCCCGCTACGGTCAGCGCACCAAAAATTACGGATTTTTTCATTTTTACCTCTTCCTGATGTTCCACCCGTTTTCGGGCGGATTGTCGGCCTTGGATAGCCGTATAGGAGGCAACGGGACACAAGCCCCTACACCCCACTGTCACAGTTTGGGCGCATTCATCGCGAAACGTCAAGGGCTCCATCAACGAATTCAATCATTGCTTGCGCCAAACAATCCGCCACGCAAGTATCAGACAATTCAGTTTATTTTTGCGACATATTGAAAAAGCGATGGGCGTGCAGGAATGCCAGTTCTTTGGTTTTGGCCTGCGCAGCGGCTTCTTCGTCGACGCCCCATTGGTCTTCCTGCCAGGTTTCATCGATTCTGGAGAGCCGCCAAAGCTCTTCGATTGGCCGCTCATTCCGAGTCGCTGCAAAGCCGATTACGAGCGAACCCGAAAGGCTGACCAGATCGTGAAAGGCGGCCAGTTCGAAATTGTTGAACCCATGAACCCGTTCGCGCAACCGCCCAAGGCTCGCCGGGTCCTGGGCTTCGTGGACCACCCCTGCGACAACCCTCAGGTCGGCCCCCAGAGACTCGGACGCCCAGCGTAACAGCGGGTCCCAGGCCTCTGCCTGCCGGGCGATCAGTTCTTCCGGCGCAGTGGCACGGTAACAAAGCAGATCACTGCCCCCGTACTCAGCCAACATGTCCGCGACCTCGGCGTGCTGGATCGCGACCTTGTCAATTGCGGCATTCGCCGACCGTGTGACCGGCATGGTCGTCGGATCGATTTCCCCTTCCTGCGCGTCCCATTCCGCGGCAATACCCTGCGCCATGTCCTCGGTCGGGACAATCAGGCTTGCCTTGGCCGGCGTCTTGAGCGCCCGCCCGTCAAGTTGCACCGAATACCCGTCTTCCTCGGCGCCTACCGATGCTTCCTTCCAGAATCGCTTTTTTGCCCAGCCGCTCATTCCGTCATTCCCAAATCTGTTCCAAGGCCCGGTCCAGGTCGTCAAACCGGTCGATCACCACGTCCGCCGCCTGCAAGGCCTTGCGGTCGTGATAGCCCCAGCTGACCCCGATGGCCCGCATCCCCGCAGCCCGTGCCATTTCCATGTCAAAACTCGTATCGCCGATCATCACCGACGCGTCTGCAGCGACACCCGTTTCCCGCATCGCCGCATGCAGCATCGCTGGATGCGGTTTCGAGGGATGATGGTCGGCCACCTGCTCGGTCACGAAAATCCCTTGCAGACCATGCCCTTCGATCAGCTTATCGAGACCCCGCCGGGATTTGCCGGTGGCCACCCCCAACAGAACCTCGTCCACGGCCCGCAAACGTGCGAGTGCAGCCGCCGCCCCCGGATACAAGGGCGACGACACTTGCGTCCCCGCATCCCGACGCCGCTGCATATAGCTCGACTTGTAGGCCTCAACCATTTTCTCCCGCATGCGCGCAGGTGCGTCCGGCGCCAGACGCTCCATCGCCTCCGGCAGGGACAACCCGACGATACCCAGCACGTCTTCACGCTCCGGTACGGCGATTTCGACAGCCTCGAAAGCCGACATCATGGCCCCCAGAATATCGGCCTGGCTGTCCACGAGCGTCCCGTCCACGTCGAAGACGACAAGGCGCAAATCGCTCATTGCAGCGCCTCGAACGGATCATCCGCAGCGAGGTCCGGTGTCCACTGAAAGGTCTCGAACGTATGCTCCATGTGCTCGGGCAACGGCGCCTCCACCGTGATCAGCTTCTTGGTCACCGGATGCTCAAAGCGCATTGTGCGCGCGTGCAGATGAAGCTTGTTGCTGATGATCCCACCTAGATGCGCGCCCCAACCATCGCCAAGGTTTTCCTGCCCGGAACCGCCATACTTGCCATCCCCGATGATCGGATGCCCGATCTCGGCCATGTGGGCGCGAAGCTGGTGTGTGCGCCCGGTGATCGGTTCCATCGCCACCCATGCCGCGCGGCTCGCCACCCGGTAGAGCGTGGCATATTGCGTGATCGCACGTTTGGCACCGGACGTGGACTCTACATCGCGTGGATGCACGCAATGCATCTTTTCGCCCTCACCGCGCTTGCCATGGCCCGGCGCCTTGACCAGCCCATACTTGATTTCGCCGAGATACGGTGTTGGCACCCCGGCCACCACCGCCCAATAGATCTTGCGTGTCTCCCGATGCCGGATCGCCGCTGTCAGCGCCGCCGCCATCGGCCGAGTCCGCGCAAGCAACAGAACACCGGACGTGTCCTTGTCGAGCCGATGCACAAGCCGGGGTTTTTCCTCGTAACCAAATGTCAGCGCCTCGGCCAATCCGTCCACATGCTTGGTCTGTTTGCTGCCACCTTGCGTGGGCAAACCTGGCGGCTTGTTGAGCGCAATGATGTGGTCATCGCGATAGATCACGCAGTCGCGGATCATCCGCGCGTCCTTGTCCGAGATCCGCATCTTGCCCGGTTCGGGCCGCTCCCCGGGTTCCGGCAGCGGCGGAATGCGCACCTGTTGCCCGGTGCTCAGCCGCGTCGAGGCCTTGGCCCGCGCGCCATCGACGCGGATTTCCCCCTTGCGGCACATCTTCTCGATCCGCCCTTGCCCAACATGCGGAAACATCCGCCGGAACCAGCGGTCCAGCCGTTGATCCGTATCACCCGGACCGACGATGATTGTCTGTACACGGTTCATGCAAATACTCCTCGCGCGACAATGACTCCAAGGACCAGCGCGCCAATCGATCCCAAAACCGAGATCAGCACATAGCTTACCGCGGCCCCAACCTGCCCCCGCTCAAACAGGTTCACCGCCTCAAGCGAAAACGCCGAGAACGTCGTGAAGCCCCCAAGCAACCCGGTCATCACCAGCGGCGACAAATGCGTCAAACCGCGATATGCAGCAGCGACCACGAACATTCCCATCAGGAACGACCCGAGGATGTTCACAGTGATGATCGCCATTGGAAACCCGTGCCCGACAAGACGCACGACGCCCAGTCCTACAAGGTATCGCAGGCTCGCGCCCATCGCGCCGCCCAGCGCCACATATGCCAAAGATGTCACCATGCCCGGTCCATCGCGCGCGCCACGCCGGATGTCAAGCGCAGCACCCCTGACTTTCTTTTTCCAGAAATACCCCGGGGGAGTCGCAGCCGCGCTGCGACGGGGGCAGCGCCCCCATTAAACATCCCGCTGCAACCGCAACTTGGTGAAATAATCCAGCCGCCGCTTCAACTCACGCTCAAACCCACGCTCGACCGGGGAATAGAGCACCGGCCGCTTCACCCCCTCCGGAAAGTAGTTCTGCCCCGAAAACCCGTCCTTGGCGTCGTGGTCATACTGATACCCGGCGCCATAACCCTGCTCCGACATCAGCGAGGTCGGCGCATTCAGGATATGCTTGGGCGGCATCTCCGATCCGGTTTTCTTTGCCAACGCTCGTGCCGCCTTGTACGCCGCATAGCCTGCATTGGTCTTGGGGGCGAGCGCGAGGTAGATCACCGCCTGTGCCAATGCCAGCTCCCCTTCGGGCGAACCCAGCCGCTCATAGGCTTCCCACGCGCCAAGACAGATCGACTGCGCCTGCGGGTCGGCGAGCGCGATATCTTCCACCGCCATCCGGGTCAGCCGCCGCGCCAGAAACCGCGGGTCTTCCCCACCTTCAAGCATTCGGGCAAACCAATAAAGCGCCGCATCCGGGTCCGATCCGCGCACCGATTTGTGCAGGGCGGAAATCAGGTTGTAGTGCTCATCTCCCGACTTGTCATACTTGGCCGCCCGCCGCATCAGCCGGGTCGAGAGCGCGTCCGTATCCAGCTTGCCGGTCACTTTCCACGCCATCACCTGCTCGATCAGGTTCAACAGCGCACGCCCGTCACTATCGGCCATCTCCAACAGCGCCTCGCGCGCCGGGCCGTCCAGGGGCAATCCGCGCCCCAGTTCCCCTTCCGCGCGCTGCGCCAGACGTTCAAGATCGGCAAGGCTCAACCGCTCCAGCACCAGCACCTGCGCCCGGCTGAGCAAGGCGGCATTCAACTCAAAAGACGGGTTCTCTGTTGTCGCCCCCACCAAAAGAATCGTGCCGTCTTCCATATACGGCAGAAACCCGTCCTGCTGGGCCTTGTTGAACCGGTGAATTTCGTCCACGAACAACAAGGTACCCTTGCCATTGGCCCGCCGCAGCTTGGCCGCTTCGAAGACTTTGCGCAGCTCCGGCACGCCGGTAAAAATCGCGCTGATCTGCACAAAATGCAGGTCCGTTTCATCCGCCAGAAGCCGTGCGATCGTGGTTTTACCCACGCCCGGCGGCCCCCAGAATACCAGTGACGACAAAGACCCCGACGCCAGCATCACGCCCAGGGGCGCTTCCGGCCCCAACACCTGATCCTGCCCGATCACCTCGGACAAGGCGCGGGGCCGCAATCGATCCGCCAGCGGGCGGGGCGCTTCCTTTCCGCCCTCCGCAGGTTCGGGTGTCATGTCAAAAAGATCAGCCATCTGCCCTACAGTCTGAAACGCATCACAACGCGCTGCGTGCCACGCTGCACATCCAGCGTAAGCCGCTTCTTCGCCGCGCGCAAAGCCTGATCCGCATCGCGGGTGGTCGCAATCTCGGTACCATCTATCGCACGCAGCACATCCCCCGGCGCCAGCCCCATCCGTGTCCCGATCTCGCCGGGCTGCTCCACAACAACACCTTCAATGCTCAGCGGTAAACCAAACTGGCCCAATACCGCCGGATTGATATTCGACAGGACCAGCCCCGGCACAGCCGAGCGCCGCCCCGTCGTCACGGTTTCGCGCGCCGGGGTCTCGGGTGCCACATCAAGCTGAACTTTGCGGTGATCTTCGTCGCCGTCACGCACCATCAGGATATCCGCCTCTTCTCCCAAACCGGCCACCGACATGCGGAAGATCATCTCCGAAGGCGTGTTCACCGGCTGGCCGTCCACCTCCAAAATCACGTCTCCGGGGGTAATACCTGCCTTGTGGAACGGACTTTCCGGGTGCAGGTCGGACACGACGATCCCGCCCGGCCGCTCAAGCCCAAGCCCCTGTGCCATGTCCGCATCCACGGGCTGTCCAAACATCCCGGCCCACGGACGCTGAAACGTTGTGAACCCGGCGCGCGCCTGTTCGACAAACTGCGCCACAAGCCGCGCGGGAATCGCAAAGCCGATCCCGTTCGAACCACCCGAGCGGGTCAGGATCGACGTATTGATCCCAATCAGGTCGCCGTTGATGTCGATCAGCGCACCGCCGGAGTTCCCCGGGTTGATCGGCGCGTCGGTCTGCAGAAAGTACCCGCGCGCATTGCCCGTGGCCACGCCGGAACGCGCCAACCCTGAAACAATCCCGCTGGTCACGGTCTGACCGACCCCGAAAGGGTTGCCAATGGCCAGAACCAGTTCGCCGACCTCAACCGTATCGCTGTCGCGAAGGTTCAGAAACGGCATATCGCGCGCGTCTTCCAGTTGCAGGATCGCAAGATCGGCCTCTTCGTCAGCCAAAAGAACCCTGGCCGTGAACTCGCGCCGATCCTTCAGGTGCACGCGAATATCGGTCGACATGCCGACCACGTGATAGTTCGACACCACAATTCCGTCATCGCTCAGTATCACGCCAGACCCCAGCGAGTTCTGCACCTGCGGGCGGGCATTTCCAAAATCCCGGAACAGGTTTTCAAAGAAGGGATCGCCGCCAAACGGGCTGTTGCGCACGTTGACCACGCGCTTGGCATAGATATTGACCACGGCGGGCGCGGCCTCTTTTACAAGCGGCGCAAATCCAAGGGCAATCTCTGTCTGGTTCTGGGGCACCTTGGTTTCGGCCCCGGCAATCCCGGCCAGCGAAATGGCCAATGCGGTCACGGCAATTCGGAACATGATCTCTCCTCTCGGCCTTTGCCAAGAGATATGCAAAGCGCGTCAAAGATTTACAAGCCACCCCACCACCCTGTTCGGCCTCGCAAGCAAAAGAAAACCCCCACCTGCGACGCAGGCGGGGGCCAGTCAAACGGGAAACTCCCGAGAGAACTTATTCTTCGTCAGCGGCCGCTTCTTCGGCCGCGACGCGGGCCTTGTCTGCGGCGCCTTTGGCGTCCACATCGCGGTCCACGAATTCGATGATTGCCATCGGTGCCATGTCACCATAGCGGAAGCCGGCCTTCATGATGCGGACATAACCACCCTGGCGGTCGGCATAGCGCGGGCCAAGGATGTCGAACAGTTTGGTGACGTACTGATCTTCTTTCAGGCGGGCACGTGCCTGACGGCGGGCGTGCAGGTCGCCGCGCTTGGCAAGCGTGATCATCTTTTCAATGATCGGACGCAGTTCTTTTGCCTTGGGAAGGGTCGTCTTGATCTGTTCATGTTCGATCAGCGAGCCGGCCATGTTTGCAAAGAGCGCCTTGCGGTGCTCGTGGGTACGGTTCAGTCGGCGATAGCCTCGTGCGTGACGCATGTGTCTTACTCCAATTGTTGCCCTCTACGGGCGGTTTTGCTTTGTCTGGCGGCCGATGCGTGTCAGCCGCTCTCCTTGGGGCGGATTTGCCCATGCTTTCCCCGGCTCTCCCGGGCATTTAACCAACAGTGCGTGACATCACGCACCCTACGGCGTGGTGGTAGGGTGCGTGCTCGCACGCACCTAACCGATCCTTAGAACGAATCCTCGAATTTCTTGGCGAGGTCTTCGATATTGTCCGGCGGCCAGTCCTCGACATCCATGCCAAGGTGCAGCCCCATGCCCGAAAGCACTTCCTTGATCTCGTTCAGAGACTTGCGGCCGAAGTTCGGCGTGCGCAGCATCTCGGCTTCGGTCTTCTGGATCAGATCACCGATGTAAACGATGTTGTCGTTCTTCAGGCAGTTGGCCGAACGCACCGACAGTTCCAGCTCGTCCACTTTCTTCAGCAGCAGCGGGTTGAACTCGAGACCATCGTCTTCTTCCTGGCGACCAGCCGCTTCCGGCTCGTCGAAGTTCACGAAGATCGACAGCTGGTCCTGCAGGATGCGTGCGGCAAACGCCACGGCGTCTTCCGGCGTGATCGAGCCATCGGTTTCGATCTTCATGGTCAGCTTGTCATAGTCCAGAACCTGGCCTTCACGGGTCGGCTGAACGTCATAGGAGACCTTCTTGACCGGCGAATAGATCGCGTCGATCGGGATCAGACCGATCGGGGCGTCTTCCGGCTTGTTCTTGTCGGCCGACACATAGCCCTTACCGGTGTTGACGGTCAGTTCCATGTAAAGATCGGCGCCGTCATCCAAGTGACAGATCACGTGGTCCTTGTTGAGAACCTCGATACCTGCGCTGTCGCTGATGTCGCCAGCGGTGACTTCTCCCGGACCCTTTGCATTGATCGACAGGCGCTTGGGGCCTTCGACTTCCATGCGCAGGCTCACGCCCTTGAGGTTCAGAATCACGTCGGTCACGTCTTCACGTACACCGGCCACAGAGGAAAACTCGTGCAGCACGTTGTCGATCTGAACGCTGGTGATCGCCGCGCCCTGCAGGCTCGACATCAGAACGCGACGCAGCGCGTTGCCAAGGGTCAGACCAAAGCCACGTTCCAGCGGCTCGGCCACGACGGTAGCCTGACGCGCGGGATCGTTGCCCGGCTTGACTTCAAGCTGGGTCGGCTTGATCAGTTCTGCCCAATTCTTGTGGATCATGCGTCCCTCCATTCCTGCCTGTCTCCCATGTCCAAAAAGAGCCAGACGCCCGAGGTTTCAAACGACAAACTGGGGCCGTGAAAAACACGCGGCCCCAGAAAGAAAAATATGTGCTTATACGCGGCGGCGCTTCGGCGGGCGGCAGCCGTTGTGTGCGATCGGGGTCACATCACGGATCGAGGTGATGTTGAAGCCGATTGCAGCCAGTGCGCGCAGAGCCGATTCACGACCCGAACCGGGGCCCTGAACTTCGACTTCCAGCGTTTTGACGCCGTGATCCTGTGCCTTCTTGCCTGCATCTTCTGCAGCCATCTGAGCGGCGTAGGGGGTCGATTTCCGCGAACCTTTGAAGCCCATGGTGCCGGCCGACGACCACGAGATCGCGTTGCCCTGCACGTCCGAGATCAGGATCTTGGTGTTGTTGAATGACGAGTTCACATGCGCAACGCCCGAAGCAATGTTCTTGCGTTCTTTTTTCTTCATACGAGTCTTATCGCGTGCCATTGTCCTAAACCCTCCTTACTTCTTCTTGCCGGCGATCGGCTTGGCGGGGCCTTTACGGGTGCGCGCGTTGGTGTGCGTGCGCTGACCGCGGACAGGCAGGTTGCGGCGATGACGCAGGCCGCGGTAGCAGCCAAGGTCCATCAGACGCTTGATGTTCATCTGCACTTCACGACGCAGGTCACCTTCAACGGTGTAGGTGGCGTCGATGTGCTCACGGATGGCCAGAACTTCCGCGTCGCTCAGCTCGTTCACACGACGGGTTTCGTCGATGTTCACCGAGGCGCAGATTTCTTTGGCCGATGCGGGGCCAATACCAGTGATATAAGTCAGGGCGATCGGGACCCGTTTGTGGGTCGGGATGTTTACGCCGGCAATACGTGCCACGTGTCACTTTCCTTTTCGTTGCGGTTCCGTAGCCCCGGAACCTTTTTTCACAACACTTGACCCTGGCGAGAACCGCCGGCAGGTCCAGCATTTACGAGGTGGTCTGCAGACAGACGAATCCTGTCCGCAAAAACGATTCCCCGAAGGGATGGGGGTCGATATGGGGTTTTTCCCAATACGTCAAGAGGGTGCGGGCGACAAACTTCCCATGACGTAATGGGCATCGGGTCCGGGGCCTTCTACATCCCCTGCCCCGCGGGTCAACCCAGCCCTTGCACTTGCGGCCGATCCCCGCCAACATTACCAAAGCTGGCCCGAACCCGGTTCATAGTCACGGGCCGCGAGAATTACGGTTTTTGAAACTTTTTTACCAGCCTTGCCTCCGCAGATATGACCCGGAACGAACCAATCGCCATGGAAGCTCCCCTTACCAAGAAAACCCTCATCAAGCTTGCCGGACAGGTCCGCAACGGCGACCGTATCGCCGCAGATCAGGTCACATCGTTTCTCGATCACAGCTTTCCGGAAACATCGACATTCGGCAAGTTCATGCTGCGGGTTGCGGCTTGGATATCGCTCTTCTTCGCGTCAGTCCTCGTCATTTTTCCCGAGGTTGGCGAATGGCTGATCGAGGTTCTGCCGGGTTTCTTTCTTTTGCCAGAGCGGCTGGCCAAGGCTCTTGATTATGTCTGGGGGTTGATCGGCAAGCCGGTCAAGAAACAGCACCTGATGTATCATGTGCCCAATATCATCATCTACTCTTTTGGCGTGGTTGGCCTGCGGCAACTCTGGCGCCGCATCAACAAGAACAACTGGAAGGACCATGTCGGAGGCGCACAGGAAAAGCTGCGCAGCCAGATCGACGCCGGAACCGCCCGGTATTCCTTCCCACCGGGGTTTTCGTTGCTGTTTGTCGGAGATGGAGATCAGGTCGGCAAAAGCCTGACCCTCGACGATCCGATGATTGGCTTGACGCTTTCATCCGTGCGCCCCGCCTATACGCCGCTCTGGGGCAAGTTCGCCCCCGCCGAGGGCGATGCGGGATTTGAGCGAGTGCTCGACCAGATCAACACCTCCGAGGCTGGCGAATATGTTCTGTTCCCGGTCAAGGACGATCAATTGTTCCTACCGGGCCCCCAAGATTACGACATGCCACCACATCGCGTCGAAATCGCTGTCCGCCGTATCCGTTCTTACGAACAGGAACTTGGATATGCACCCAAGCGCATCGTCATAGTCGGGGATCAGGAACAATCCAGCTGTTTCATGACCGCCAGCCGAGAAGGCGAGCTCAGCGATTTCAATGATGACGTCAGCCTGCGCAGCATCGGGCGGGAATACGACGACGTCATCATTGCCGATCCGACCGACATCGTCCTTCTGCGGATCATCGAGATTGCCGACGGACGCCAAATCCACTTCAGGGCATCGGCTCAGGGCGTCGAAAAATACAGTGCCAGCTTCTACCATCGGCTTTCGCTATTGGGATACACGCCGACCCGCGATGGCACGCTTACCGTGGGCTATGACATCTCGGACTTCGAAACCGAGCACCAGATCGTTTCTCGCGCGCGCGATCAGTACCTCCCGGTGATCCTGTCGCGCGATGTCTTTGATCTGCTTTCCAAGACGTACCTCAAGGACCGCGAACACATCTTTGTTCCCCGGCTTGTCAAAAACACCCTCAAGGACATCGTCAAGTAGTATCATCCGCGCCGCAAACGCGCGTGGAATCCCCCGCATACTCCCGAGATTGCACGTCCACTGGTCAAGGCATTCACCGGCGCCCCCTCCTGTGCGCGGCTGTTCCCTTACCAAATCCGTCCCCCACACGTCGCATTTTGGCACCGATTGGCCGGGTCTGCCCGTTTCTTAGGCATTTTCGTCGCTAGGCTGGCTCCATTGGCCCACCAAAAGGCCGATGCAAGTGAACCGCGCGCGCGCATCGGGACTGACCCGCCCCTGTGCCGGCTTCCGCCCCATTGCGCCACGCGCCAGAAAAAAAGGGGAGAAATTGTGTTTGAACACATCATGGTCCCTGTCGATCTTGCCCATGTCGGGCGACTGGACAGGGCGCTCAAATGTGCCGCGGATATTGCCAAGCTTTATGGTTCGCGCGTGACCTATGTTGCCGTGACGGCGAACACGCCCGGATCGGTGGCCCACACGCCAGAGGAGTTCGCAGCGAAACTCGACGCGTTTGCAAAGGAAGAAGGGGCCGCACGTGGCATTGCCACCGGCGCGCACGCCGTCACCAGCCACGATCCGACCATTGATCTGGATCCAACCCTGCTCAAGGCGGTCTCGGATACCGGAGCGGACCTTGTGGTCATGGCAAGCCATATTCCCAACCTCACCGATTACATCTGGCCTTCGAATGGCGGCACAATTGCCGGGCACGCCAAGGTCTCGGTGCTCGTGGTGCGCTGATCGCGCCCCGGCGGAAACAGACATTTCCATTCATCCATACCCTATGAGAGGAGGCCAACCATGGCCGATACCAGCAACGATCAGGGGATACCGAACCCGGAAGGGGCGTCGGAACTGATCGATACCCAATACGAGATTGGTCAGGACAATATCGAAACCCAGGTGGGTCCGTTCGGACTCGACATTCACAACCCGGTCTTCCTGATTTCCGGGCTCTCCATCGTCGCCTTCGTGTTTTACGCGCTGGCCTTGCCGGAACAGGCGGAATCCATTTTTGGCGCGCTGCGCCCATGGCTGACCAGCAATTTTGACTGGTTCTTCCTTGGCGCGGGCAACATCTTTGTCATTTTCTGCCTGTTCCTGATCATCAGCCCCTATGGCAAGATCCGCCTTGGCGGGGCAGAAGCAACGCCGGATTACAGTTATCCGGGGTGGTTCGCGATGCTCTTTGCCGCCGGTATGGGCATCGGCCTGATGTTCTATGGCGTATCCGAACCGATGAGCCATTTTTCCACCTCGCTCGGCGGTATCTCCGAAGAAGGCGGCGTGCGCACCGACTGGGCGCCGCTTGGCGCTGCTGCAGGCGATCAGGCCGCGTCGGTCTCGCTCGGCATGGCAGCGACCATCTACCACTGGGGCTTGCACCCCTGGGGCATGTACGCGGTTGTCGCCCTTGCACTGGCGCTCTTCACCTATAACAAGGGCTTGCCGCTGACGATCCGCTCGGCCTTCTATCCGATCTTCGGTGAACGGGTCTGGGGTTGGACCGGGCATATCATCGATATTCTGGCGGTGTTTGCTACGCTGTTTGGCCTGGCCACTTCCCTTGGCTACGGCGCGACGCAGGCCAATGCCGGGCTCAATCTCCTGTTCGGTCTGCCGGTTGGCACTACATCCGAAGTGTTGTTGATCACCGGGATCACCGCCATCGCGTTGGTGTCGGTGGTGCGTGGACTGGATGGCGGGGTCAAGGTTCTGTCCGAGATCAACATGGGGCTGGCCTTCCTGCTCCTGATCTTCGTGCTGATCGTCGGACCCACCGCAGCCCTTCTCGCGCTCTTCTGGGACAGCATCGTATCCTACTTTGCCAACCTCGTGCCGCTGTCGATCCCGTTCGGCCGCGAAGACGCCAATTACAGCCAGGGCTGGACCGCCTTCTACTGGGCGTGGTGGATTTCGTGGTCTCCCTTTGTCGGCATGTTCATCGCCCGTGTCAGCCGTGGTCGCACCGTGCGTGAATTCATCATCTGCGTACTGCTGATCCCGACCTTTGTCTGCGTGCTCTGGATGTCTGTATTTGGCGGCACCGCGATCACCCAGTTCATCAATGACGGTGTCACGGCAGTCAAGGACGCGCCTCTCGAGCTGAAACTGTTCGAGATGCTGGCCGAACTGCCCCTCGCAGGCATCACCAGCTTCATCGGTATCATCCTTGTCGTGGTCTTCTTCGTGACGTCCTCGGACTCCGGCTCGCTGGTGATCGACACGATCACCGCCGGTGGCAAGGTCGACGCCCCGGTGCCCCAGCGCGTGTTCTGGTGCATCTTCGAAGGTGCCGTCGCCATTGCCCTCCTGATCGGGGGCGGCCTTGCCTCGCTTCAGGCCATGGTGATTTCAACCGGCCTGCCCTTCACGCTGGTCCTGTTGCTGATGTGCTGGTCAATCTGGCGCGGTCTCAAGGCCGAGCGCAAGCACCACTAGACGCTGCGGCCGGAAAAGGAAAAGGGCCCCGCGCATCGCGCCGGGGCCCTTTTTCATCCACTACGGGTTTGCGAAATCAGCCACATTCGGCTGCGCGTTCCGTCGCATCATGAATGTAGGTATCCGCCGTCACATCAATACAGCGGTACGCATACTCTCTGAAGTAATGGCCAAACACCAAGAGCCCGATCAGGCACAGGAGGCCAATGCCACCAAAAATGAAAAAGAGCCGCTTTCCCAAGCCGCTCTTTGAGTGTTTCCCGATGTCGTCGGTCATCAACCGAGCACGCCCGCGATGCTGGCCTTGACTTCGGCAATCTCGCCCAGACCGTCAACACCCTTGAGATTACCCTTGGCATGGTAATATCCGATCAGCGGCGAGGTCTGCTTGTAGTACGCCATCAGGCGCACTTTGAGGCTTTCCTCGTTGTCATCCGCACGCGCCGTACCACCCGCTGCGACGGCTTCCTTGGCACGGTTCACGATGCGATCGACCAGTACGTCGTCATTGACCTGCATCTCGATCACAACGTCCAGTGTCTCGCCCATCTCGTCCAGCAACGCCCCCAGCGCATCGGCCTGTGCCAGAGTGCGCGGGAACCCGTCAAAGATGAAACCACCCTTCTTGTCGCCTTCCAGTTTCTCACGGATCAGGCCGATCACGATCTCGTCCGTGACCAGCTCGCCCCTATCCATGACCTCGGCAACGCGCTTGCCCATTTCCGAACCGCTGCTCTTGGCTTCACGCAGCATGTCTCCAGTGCTCAACTGGATCATGTTACGATCTTCGACCAAAAACGCGGCCTGGGTTCCTTTACCGGCACCCGGCGGGCCAAGCAGAATGATATTCATCGACGAGCAGCTCCCTTCTTGCCGCGCTTCTTGCTTTTTCCGCGCAGCTGCGATTTCTCGATCAGCCCTTCATACTGATGGGCCAGAAGATGGCTCTGAACCTGCTGAATGGTGTCCATCGTCACCGAGACCACAATCAGAACCGACGTCCCGCCAAAATAGAACGGAACCGCAAACTGACCACGCAGAATCTCCGGAAGGAGACAAACTGCCGCAAGATAGGCCGCGCCAAGCACAAGAATGCGGTTAACCACGTATTCAAGGTAGTCCGCCGTGCGCTTGCCGGGGCGGATGCCGGGCACAAAGCCGTTCTGGTTCTTCAGGTTGTCCGCCACTTCGTCAGGCTTGAAGCTGACATTGAAGGTGTAGAAGTAGGCGAAGAACACGATCATCGCCACGAAGAACAACAGGTACAGCGGCTGGCCGGGACCGAAATAGGCCAGAAGTGTCGACATGATGGGGCCGGTCTGCGCCCCCGAGAAGGTCGAGATCGTCGTCGGCAGCAGCAGAAGCGAGCTGGCAAAAATGGCCGGGATCACACCTGCCGGGTTGACCTTGACGGGAAGATGGCTCGAGCCACCGTCATAGACTTTCATGCCCACCTGACGGCGCGGATACTGGATATGGATCTTGCGCAGCGCGCGCTCCATGAACACCACGAAAGCAATCACGGCCACAACCATGACAATCACGCCGATAATTACCGCCGGGCTGATCGCGCCCGAGCGCCCCGAGGCAAGGAACTGACCCAGAGCCGCAGGCAATTCTGCAACGATACCAACGAAGATGATCAGCGAGATCCCGTTACCGATGCCGCGTGCGGTGATCTGCTCACCCAGCCACATCAGGAACATGGTGCCCCCAACCAGCGTCACAAGGCACGAGAACCGGAAGAACATGCCCGGATCGGTGACAAGCTCACCGGCCTCAAGGCTCACGGCAAGACCGTAGGCCTGCAGAGTTGCCAGCGCCACCGTGCCATAGCGGGTGTACTGGTTCATTTTCTTGCGGCCTTGCTCGCCTTCTTTCTTGAGCTGCTCAAGAGCAGGCACCATTGAGCCGAGAAGCTGAACGATGATCGAGGCCGAGATATAAGGCATGATGCCGAGGGCAAAGATCCCCATCCGGCCCAGTGCGCCCCCGGTGAACATCGACAGGATGCCCCCGAGACCCGCCGCCGCGCCTTCCATGAATTCGCGCAGCGCGAGCCCATCTATGCCGGGCACCGGAATCCAGGTACCCAGACGATAGACAATCAGCAGGCCCAGCGTGAAAAGGATGCGATTGCGAAGGTCGGTTGCTTTTCCAAGCGCGGCCCAGCTCGTGTTGGCCGCCATTTGTTCAGCTGCAGATACCATGCGGATCTCTCTTAGAATGAAAACGCCGCCAGAACCGTTTTCCGGTCAGGCGGCGTTAGGAAAACTTGGTAGGGTATGTAAGCGGATGCGGACCCGCTCACAACCTCTTATTCAGCCGCTTGCGCGGTTTTGACCGTCAGCGAGCCGCCTGCTTTTTCCACAGCCGCAACGGCCGACTTGGAAGCACCGGTCACTTCGATGTTCAGCTTGGAGGTCACGTCGCCCTTGGCCAGAACGCGCACACCGTCCAGAGCGCGGCGCACGAGGCCCGAGGCCACCAGCGCTTCTTCGGTCACGGTTTCGCCGGCGTTCAGCTTGCCTTCGTCGACGAACTTCTGGATCAGGCCCAGGTTCACAACGGCAAATTTCTTGCGGTTCGGCTTGTTGAAGCCACGCTTGGGCAGACGCTGGTAGAGCGGCATCTGGCCACCCTCGTAGCCATTGATTGCCACACCCGAACGGGATTTCTGACCCTTGATACCACGGCCACCCATTTTACCCTTGCCAGAGCCGGGGCCACGGCCAACACGCATACGTTTCTTGGTTGCGCCGGGATTGTCACGAAGTTCGTGCAGTTTCATATCGCTTCTCCTTTGCCGGAACTGACCCCTGAAGCGTAAGCGGGTCAAACACGGCTTTTCTTGCTTGTTGATTCTGTGGCGCAGCACGCCACCGGGCGCGTATAGACGAGGCGGCGCACCGATGCAAGCACCCTGAAATTCACCGGGGCCGATGCGCGCCGCCTCTTGATGGGCTACTCTTGGACCATGGCTTGGAATCACGCGAAAATCACCGACTGGCTTCTCAGCGTCGGCCCCGACATACCTGATCTCGAAGCTTTGACTCTGGCGTTGGCCGACCGGATTGCCGAGGACGGAGTGCCCCTCCTGCGCGTTCGGCTGGCCATGCGGACGGTCCATCCGCTCATGACCGCGGTAAGCACGATTTGGGACCGTGACGCCGCCACCAACGATGTTTTTGCAAGCCCGCACGGCCTCGAACAACGCAGCGCTTACGCCGGAAGCCCCATGGCCCGGATCATTCAAACCCGTGCACCCGTGCGTCAGGATCTGACGGCGCTCACGTCTGACGATCACGTTGCTTTTCTCGAATTGCGCGCACGCGGCGCAACGGACTATTTTGGCCTGCCGCTTCGGTTTGGCGACCACCTGAGCGGCATTATGATCTTTGTCACTGACGCGGCGGACGGGTTCAGCGCGGACCATATTCGCGGATTCTGCGACGTCGCCCTCGCCACCGCGCCACTTGTCGAGGTCATGCGCCTGTCCATCCTGTCCGAAGCGGTGGCCACATCCTACCTTGGCCCCGGCACCGCGAAACGGGTTCTGGGGGGCGAGATCACGCGGGGGCACGTCGATCATCTCGACGCCGCAATCCTGATCAGTGACCTTCGCGGTTGGACCCAGATGAACGCGGAACTCCCCGTCGAGGAATCCGTCGCCATCGCCAACGCCTATTTCGACCTCCTTGACACCGCCGTACGCGCAAATGGCGGCGAAATCCTGAAATTCATGGGGGATGGGGTCCTCGCCATCTTTCCGGTGACCGACAATCCGGTCAATGCCGGACACAAGGCCTTGCAGGCCGCCCTGGATGCCTCGTCACAACAGACGCGGAATCTCCGCTTCGGCATCGGATTGCACCTTGGGGACGTTCTTTATGGCAACATCGGCTCGGAGCGGCGGCTTGATTTCACCGTCATGGGACAAGCCGTCAACCTTGCCGCCCGTATCGAAGCGCTGTGCGCCGAGACCGGCCAAACCATCCTCATGTCGGAAGACTTAGCGCGGCGGGTGGACCTTCTGGACAATCGCCTGGGTCCATACGCCGTGAAAGGTGTGCCCGCGCCGATCCCTGTCTTTTTTGCAACCGAAAAGACCGCCGGCAAAAACAAAACGCCCCCGGACATGTCCGAGGGCGTTTGAAAGATAGTCATGTCCGAGCGACTTAGCGATACGCAACCGCCGTGCAGGTCGCCTTGATGTCGCAGCGGTGCAGGCCGATGTCTTCCAGTTCGCGATCCGTGAGGCGCGACAGTTCGTTATAGGTGCGGTTGTACACCGAACGCTGGGCAAAGCCGCTGAACAGCGACGCGATTGCAGAGCGGATGGTTTCAAGAATGCCCGAGGAGGCACGCGAAGTGCTTGCATAAGCCATTGTCAATTTCCTTTTGGTCGGTTCGGGGACAAACCTCTGTCAACCCGATGCGTTTGATTGCTGTTTCAGCGATGAGGCTCAGATAAGGCTGATTATTGGGCGCAACAAGTATCACCCAAGCAAGCCCGCCATGCAGCAAACGCATAACAAGGCAATCAAATACACTGTGGGAAATGAAAAGCGCCCCGCAGTGTCCTGCGGGGCGCTCAATTTCTCAAACCGTCAGAAAAGGACTCAGCCTTTTTCTTCGATGATCTCCACCAGATGCGGAATCTTGTTGATCATGCCGCGGACCGAAGGAGTATCCTCCAGCTCACGGGTACGGTTCATCTTGTTCAGGCCCAGGCCGATCAGAGTGGCGCGCTGGTCCTGCGGACGGCGGATCGGCGAACCGACCTGCTTGACGACGATGGTTTTGGCCATGTGCTTGTCTCCTTACGCTTCAGCGGCTTCGGCAGCCGGTGCGTCATCCTTGCGCAGGATGTCGGCAACCTTCTTGCCACGGCGTGCTGCCACGTGACGGGGGCTGCTTTCTTTCTGCAGACCGTCGATGGTGGCACGGATCATGTTGTAGGGGTTCTGCGAACCGATCGACTTCGAAACAACGTCCTTGACGCCCAGCATTTCGAAAACGGCACGCATCGGACCACCGGCGATGATCCCGGTACCTTCCGGCGCGGTGCGCATGACCACTTTACCGGCGCCGTGACGGCCTTCGATGTCGTGGTGCAGGGTGCGGCCTTCGCGCAGCGGCACGCGGATCATCTGGCGCTTGGCTTGTTCGGTGGCTTTGCGGATGGCCTCGGGGACCTCTTTCGCTTTACCTTTGCCGAAACCAACGCGGCCCTTCTGGTCGCCAACAACCACGAGTGCGGCAAAGCCAAAACGCTTACCACCTTTCACGGTTTTCGACACACGGTTGATCGCAACGAGACGATCGGCGAATTCCGGGGTTTCTTCTTCGCGGTTGCGGCCACGACCCCGGCGGTTTTCACGTTCTGCCATGAGGCACTCCATAAACTTTTGGCGCTTTGCGCCTGATTTTGTCCAATCCTGGTGGGCCAGAGGGCCCCCGGATCATCGGGGGGACGCGAACGTCCCCCACAGATCTTAGATCTTCAGGCCACCTTCACGCGCGGCGTCGGCCAAAGCCTTCACCTTTCCGTGGAAGAGGAAGCCGCCGCGATCGAAATATGCTTCTTCGACGCCGGCTTTCTTGGCGCGCTCGGCAATCGCGGCGCCCACCTTTGCGGCGGCCTCCACGTTGTTCTTGCCCATGATGCCAAGATCCTTCTCCAGCGAAGATGCCGATGCCAGGGTCACGCCGTTCACATCGTCGATCAGCTGAACGCTGATGTTCTTGTTGGAACGGTGTACCGACAGGCGCATCTTGCCCGAGTTTACCTTGCGAAGCTTGTTCCGGACGCGCAGGCGGCGCTTGAGGAACAGTGTCCGTTTGCTGTTTGCCATCTGTCTGGTCCTTACTTCTTCTTACCTTCCTTGCGGAAGATAAATTCACCTTTATAGCGGATACCTTTGCCTTTGTAGGGCTCGGGCTTACGCCATTCGCGGATGTTCGCTGCAACCTGACCCACCAGTTGAGAGTCGGTGCCCTCGATGATGATTTCGGTCGGCTTCGGAGCGGTCACGGTAATACCCGCGGGCACTTCGAAGTTGACGTCATGCGACAGGCCAAGCGACAGTTTCAGGACATTGCCCTGCATCTGCGCACGATAACCAACACCCTGGATTTCCAGCTCTTTTTTGAAGCCGGTGGTGCAGCCGGTTACCATGTTGGCAACGATGGTACGCGACATGCCCCATTGCTGACGTGCACGCTTGGACATGCCACGCGGAGTCACGGTCACAACGTTGTCTTCCACTGCAATCGTGACATCGTCAGTTGCGGTGAACGACTGGGTGTCCTTCGGACCTTTGATTTCGATGGTCTGGCCGGAGACAGAGGCAGTAACGCCGCTGGGCAGCTCGACCGGTTTTTTACCAATACGAGACATCTGCTTCTCCTTAGAACACCGTGCAGAGCACTTCGCCGCCAACATTGTTGGAGCGTGCGCTTGCATCCGACATCACACCTTTCGAGGTGGAGACAATCGACACACCGAGGCCCTGACGGACAACGGGGATGTCATTGACGTTCATGTAAACGCGACGGCCGGGGGTCGAAACCCGCTTCAGTTCGCGAATGACAGGAGCGCCTTCGTAATACTTCAGGCTGATTTCGAACGCCGGGTGGCCGTTCTCTTCAGACTTTTCGTAGCCGCGGATGTAGCCTTCGTCGGCCAGAACATCTAGAACCCAGCCGCGCAGCTTCGATGCGGGGGTCGACACGGTCGACTTGCCACGCAGTTGGCCGTTGCGGATACGGGTCAGCATATCACCGATAGGATCGTTCATATCGTTCTCTCCTTACCAGCTCGATTTCACCATGCCGGGGATCTGGCCATTCGAGCCCAGTTCCCGCAGAGCGATCCGCGATACCTTCAGCTTACGATAGTAAGCGTGGGGGCGGCCGGTCAGCTGGCAGCGGTTGTGCAGACGGGTTGCCGACGAGTTGCGCGGCAGTTTCGCCAGTTTCAGACGCGCTTTAAAACGCTCTTCCATCGGGCGGCTTTCGTCATTCGCGATTTCTTTCAGCTCGGCGCGCTTGGCTGCGTATTTCGCCACCAGACGCTCGCGCTTCTTCTCGCGTTCGATCATTGCTTTTTTAGCCATGTCTCTTTTCCTTCCCGATCACGCGTTGAAGGGCATGTTGAAATGCTTCAACAGGCTCTTGGCTTCGGCGTCGGTTTCAGCGGTGGTGGCGATCACGATATCCATGCCCCAGTTCTCATCGACCTTGTCGAAATCGATCTCGGGGAACACGATGTGCTCTTTCAGACCGGTGGCAAAGTTGCCGCGGCCGTCAAAGCTCGGCTTCACACCACGGAAGTCGCGGATACGCGGCATCGCAACGGTGATCAGACGATCGAGGAATTCGTACATACGGTCGCCACGCAGCGTCACCTTGGCACCCATCGGCATGCCTTCGCGTACGCGGAAGCCTGCGATCGAGTTCTTTGCCACGGTGGTCAGAGCTTTCTGACCGGCGATCAGGGTCAGGTCTGCCTGTGCGGACTTGGCTTTCTTGCTGTCTTTGACAGCCGCACGACCACAACCGATGTTCAGAACGATTTTTTCCAGACGCGGGATCTGCATGTCGTTCTTGTAGCCGAACTCTTCTTTCAGAGCGGCACGGATGGTGTCTTTGTACGCGGCCTTGAGACGCGGGGTGTAGTCGGTGTTATCAAGCATCAATCACGTCCCCCGTGGTCTTGGCAAAGCGGACCTTCTTGTCGCCTTCCATGCGGAAGCCAACGCGGGTCGGTTTGCCATTTGCGTCCAGGATTGCCAGGTTCGACAGGTCGATCGGCATGGCCTTGGGCAGGCGGCCGCCCTGTGCGGTCTGGGTCTGGCGGGTGTGGCGGATGGCGATGTTGATGCCGTCCACAACAGCTTTGCCGGCTTTCGGGTCAACGGAAGCAATGGTGCCTTCCTTGCCCTTGTCCTTACCGGCCAGAACGACGACCTTGTCGCCTTTTTTCAGCTTAGCAGCCATCTTACAGCACCTCCGGCGCGAGCGAGATGATCTTCATGAAGTTCTTGGCGCGCAGCTCACGAACAACCGGGCCAAAGATACGGGTACCAACCGGCTCGTTGTTGTTGTTCAGAATAACGGCTGCGTTGCGATCAAAACGGATCGCGGTGCCATCTTCACGACGGACTTCTTTAGCGGTGCGTACGACGACGGCCTTGCGGACGTCACCCTTCTTAACGCGACCACGCGGAATGGCTTCCTTGACCGAGACGACGATGATGTCGCCCACGGATGCGTATTTACGCTTGGAACCACCCAGAACCTTGATGCACTGAACACGGCGCGCGCCGCTGTTGTCAGCAACATCCAGGTTGGTTTGCATCTGGATCATGTGGTTTCTCCCGACCTTTGGGGCGCCGATGCGTGGCGTTGCCCCCAGGGTTTCGACTAACTGTTAAGTCTAGTCGCCAGGAGCCTCTGTGAAGAGACTCTTAGGCTTCCAAAACTTCCCAGCGTTTGGTTTTCGAACGCGGTGCGCATTCGATAATGCGAACAGAATCCCCTACTTTGTAGGCGTTGTTCTCATCGTGAGCCCGGTATTTCTTGGACTTACGAATGGTCTTCTTCAGAACCGGGTGGGTGAAGCGACGTTCGACCGACACGGTAATGGTCTGGGCGTTGGCGTCCGAGGTCACGGTGCCTTGCAGGATACGTTTGGGCATCTATTCGGCTCCTCTTACTCGGCTGCTTTTGCTTTTTCGTTCAGGATCGTCTTCACGCGGGCCGCGTTGCGACGCGCCTTACGGATCTGCGCCGGGTTCTCAAGCGCGCCGGTGGCGGCCTGGAAACGCAGGTTGAAGCTTTCCTTTTTCAGATTGGCCAGCTCTTCACGAAGCTGATCCGGCGTTTTTTCACGCAGTTCTTTGGCGTTCATGCGCCTCTTCCTTTCTCATACATCAGAAGGCCCCCTGGGTTATGTGAGGGGTGACCTTGCACCTGATGGACAAATGACAAACACACGAATCCCGTCGAAACGGGAATCCGTGAGATGGCGCTCTATACGGGTCACGGGTGGGGTTGGCAAGGGGCCTTGAAGAAAAAGCCCGCTGGTAAGGAAAGGAACATCCACGCCGCACACTTGTAGATTGATATCCGGTTGCCGGATCTTGCATGGCACATAGTGCAACAAAACACCACACGACCAATCCCGCAAAAAATCGGCCTTGCCTTCAATGCAATTTATGCGAGTATTTACCTATCGTAAACTTTCCCTGATGTTGTAGTGCATCCGCTCGATTAGTTGACCATGCTGCCATAGGTATTTCGCCCGGCCCTCGCCGCGCATATAGGAGAGGATTTATGAAAATACTGATCGTCGACGATGATCCGGATATTCTGTCCATTCTGTCGGCTTCTCTCGAAGCATTTGGACACCAGGACATAGATACCGCCACCTCCGGTGCGGACGCTCTCGAGTTGCTGGAAACTGCCTCCCGGCCCTATTCCCTGTTCTTGCTGGACATCCAGATGCCCATAATGACCGGGGTCGAACTCTGTGCGCTGATCCGGTCCATGCCCGAATACCATTTTACACCGATCATCATGGTAACGGCCATGTCGGGCAAGTCGCACGTTGATGCCGCCTTTGCTGCCGGAGCTACCGATTACATAACCAAACCGTTCCAATTCGAGGATATCAAACTCAGGATCAGCCTCGCAGAACGGGCGTCGTTCCAGGCCGAACAGCTGGACAGGAACGCCGTCGCCCATGCAGCCGAGGATACGAGCCATGGCGACCTTCCCAAACTTGCGCTCGAAGACGCACTGCCCATCAATGATGTGGATGGCGTTCTGCGCGTTCATGCCTTTGAAAACTACCTCGCCCAGATGGGGCGGCTGGAGTTCAGCCGAACACGGCTGGAAATCCTGACGGTTACGAATATCGTCGACATCTATGAAAGATGCACGTCGCATGAGTTCTGCGATCAGATCACCGATATTGCTGAATGCATCTCGGATGCGATGCGCCACCATGCCCCCATGATCGCCTATTTTGGTGGCGGTATCTTTGGCATCGCGATCACCGGCCGTCTTGCCGGGCTGGTCGAGGATCATTCAACCGACATTCGAAATCAAATCGAGGAAGTCGGCCTTGTTTACCGGGATGGTACGCCCGTGCTGGTCATGTTCGAATTGTTCGAGGTTTCCAAACGCGCGTTCGTGTCCCCAAGGCGTCAAGTTGATTTTATCGAACGGATTACGCGCGATCTGAAACTCGCTGCGCATACTGGCACGGGTTAACCTCCCGGTCGTCGGAAACGCCCTTCACACCGAAGAGCCGCCCTCCGTCCGGGCGTTCTGAAACATAAGCTTCGTACGCATGTCGCGCGCAAATGCGGCTTCCAGAACCGCCATTGTCGCGTGGTTCGTCTGGCGCAGGCGCACCACCTTGGCCCGCTCGATCCGCCAGACCCGCGCCGGCGTTTGCAGGATCACTGTCGCCGCGGCAACCTCTTCCCCGATCAGAGACATCTCTCCGATGAAATGCCCGCCGCCAACGACACGCACCAACCGCCCGTCCGTGTGAACTGCCACTTCGCCGTCCGACAGGTAACACAGGAATTCGGGCTGAACTCCCTCGACCGTCAGAACCCGCCCCTCCGGCAGATCCTCCCACCGTCCCAGATCAAGAAACCGGCGCGTCTGACCGGGGGACAAGGCCAACAGGAACTGCGCCCGGAACCTGTTCTCCTCTTCCGAGAACACGGCTTTCCTGTCATTCCGCCAGAGGATGGTCAACTCGGCGAGATTTACGATGACCAGCAGCGATTGCCAGAACACGCCCACCGGATTGTTCAGCCAGAAATGATCAAACGCGATTCCAGCGAGGGCCGATGCAATCACGAAAATCCGCAGCCACAGCATCCGGCGCATGAGCATCGACAATACCAAAAGAAGGTAGGACAAATGCCCTGCCCACCCTTCAGTAATGAAACTCGTGTCAAAACCGGTCATTGGCTCTCGATTGGTTACCCAAGACTATCCTGCACCCCCGCGCATCTGGCGCCAAATGATTTGAAGCAACCGGGACTGTCAGCCGCTCTTGGCAAAAGTCGTTGGCGTTGTATCCGACCACTTTCGAAAGGCGGCCGAAAACGTCGCCTGATCAGCATACCCCAAAAGGAATGAGGTTTCCGACACGCCAAAACCTTCTCGCAGATAGGTTTGCGCAAGCGCATATCTCAGCGCAGCGGACAAGTCGCGAAACGAAGTCCCCTCTGCGGTCAACTTTCGCACAAGAGTTCGGCGCGTCATCCCCAAACGGGCAGCCACCTCGTCCGCCCCCAGAAAAGACCCCGGCAAAGCGTCAATCAACATGCGCTCGACGCGGCCGCTCAACGACATCTTGGGGCGCGCCTGTTCTAACAGTTTCGCATCCCCTAAAGCGCGCAGATGATCCACAAGTGCCGGGTCATGTGTGTCGAGCTTCGCATCCAGGGCACCCTGCACAAAATGAATACCATTTGCCTCGGCCCCGAAATGCACCGGGCACCCGGCTATGTGCTCGAAGGTTTCCCTGCCATCCGGCAGCGGGTGGGCAAGAAGCACGGCCTGCGGTCGCAGAATACGTCCGGCAACCGCGCGGATCCGGGTCAGCAACGCAAACATCAGAAATTCCTGGTAACGGTGGTTCAGCGCCAGCGCGTTTTGGGTGCACCGCAGCTGCAACACGTCCATTTCGCCAACCTTTTGCAAGGTCAATTCAAGCGTGTCGTCCGACAGGGAAATGAACTGCGCTGCATAGGTTACGGCCTCGCGCAAACTCCGTGCGCTCCGGGACACATAGGCCACCAGGGTCTGCGCATCACGAAACTGGGCACCGAGCCGCGCCGCCAGTGTCGGGTCCTGCGCCTCTTGACAGGCAAGGCGCACAAGCTCGGCCTCCTGCATCACAGTGGCAAGCGTGCGCATCCCCGGCGCGCGACCGACACGCCGCAACAAACGCTGTTGCACCGCAGATCCCAGTTCGGACTGCAATTTCTGGCTGACAAATGTAAAGCGCTCGCTGCGTGCGGTCATCATGTCCTCACCTTAGCGCACTGACGCAATAAGCAAACCCGGCTACGAACAGCAGCCGGGGTGGAATTCGCAAAGGAGTGAGGGGTCAGCCACGGCCATTCTGTTTGCACTGGCGTTTGTCGGCGCCGACGCCTTCGGATTGACGGCAATCCTGACGTGTGTCACGGCGATCCTGGCGGTTATCCATGCCGCGCGTATCGGCGACGTCGTAGCTGGAGCTGACTTCGACGGAGCTGGTGGCATCACCATTCTGAAGATCTGCCGGAAATGCAGCGGCCATCGATGCGGTGAACAGGGTTGCGGCGGTGAAAACTGCGGCCTTGGTGAACATCTTGATTTCCTTCCATCGGGTTGTTTGTTGTCTGATGAAAGAAATATGGCATTCACGTCCACTTGGCGTATTGGATGTCGAGACAAATGCGTTGGATATTGAGACTCCCGCACTATTCCCACTTATAGTTGAAGCTCACCGAAATCCGCTCATCCTCGGCCATGTTGATGGGCACTTCGTGGCGCAGCCAGCTTTCCCAAAGCAGGACGTCCCCGACCTCGGGCTTCATATAGATGAACGGTTGCAGATCGCGCCGCGCATCCTTCTTGCGAACCGGCGCCGCCATCATGCGGCCCGAACGCGGGTCTTCGAGCTTCAGCGCACTGGCACCGCCCGGCATCGACACATAGGTCGTGCCCGAGATCACCGAATGGGGATGCAAGTGCGAACTGTGCGTACCGCCTTCGGGCAGGATATTGATCCACAGGTCTTCAAGCTTCAGCTTTCGCCCATCGAGATCAAACTCAAGATCTTCGGCAAAAGCCGCAACATGCTGGTCCAGCGCCTCGACAATATCCGCAAAGATCGGAAACCGCCACGCAAGGTCCGTCAGCGACGCATAAGAGGTGTATCCCGGATATCCGTTTTCCTCGCACCAGGCCTGCCCGGCCTCGTCATCTTCGGCGATGGAGTAACAGGACACCTCCAGCTCCTCAGGATCAACGGGCTTGCCGTATTCAGAGAGCTTGGCGCGGTAAAGCCGGGTCACAAAGAGAGATTCGATCTGGGCCATCCCGGTGTCATAGCCCAGCCCAGCCCCCGATGCGAGGGGACACTTTTTCCCTTGTATTCCTTATCCGGTGCTGCGCCGGACCTTTGTATCGTCAGCAGCTAAGGCCGACTGCCCCTTTGCAATCATCTCGTCCAGAGCATCAAGCCAGGCTTCTGCGAGATCGACATTGCCTTTCCTCAGAATATTGAGCGCCATGTCCCGCTGTGGGCAATCCGGGTAATTATCAAGAATATAACGTACACTAGTGCGGTGGCTTTCTACGCGCATGAGGCCTCCAAAACAAAACTGTGCGCAGCCTATCACAGACCGAATGCATCTGCGCCGATTTTCACGCAAATACCCGCATTCTGCTACCCAGACGCACCCTATCAGAATCCCGCACACTTCAAACGGGAAAAACCCCCGCCATTTTCATGGCAGGGGTTCAATCTTTTGCGACAGAACGGGATCACCCGTTCGCCAACTTACCAGTCTTCACGAACCACGATGCGGGTCTTGATCGGCAGTTTCATCGCTGCCAGACGCAGAGCCTCACGGGCGATTTCGTCGGATACGCCATCGATTTCGAACATCACGCGGCCGGGTTTGACCTTGCATGCCCAATAATCAACCGAACCCTTACCTTTACCCATACGAACTTCGGTCGGCTTCGAGGTGACCGGAGTGTCGGGGAAGATACGGATCCAAACGCGGCCCTGACGTTTCATATGACGCGTCATGGCACGACGTGCTGCTTCGATCTGACGAGCCGTCACGCGCTCGGGCGTGGTGGCTTTCAGGCCGTAAGAGCCGAAGTTGAGGTCCGAACCGCCTTTTGCGAGGCCTTTGATCCGGCCTTTGTGCATCTTGCGGAATTTAGTACGCTTTGGTTGAAGCATCTCTCTTCCTCCTTAGCGACGACCGCCAGCACCGCGAGGTGCAGGGCCATCCTGGAGTTCCTGTGCTTTACGGTCGCGTGCCGACGGATCGTGCTCCATGATCTCACCTTTGAAGATCCAGACCTTGATCCCGATGATCCCGTAGGGGGTCATCGCTTCGGATGCGGCGTAATCGATGTCGGCGCGCAGCGTGTGCAGCGGCACACGGCCTTCACGGTACCATTCGGTCCGTGCGATCTCGGCACCACCCAGACGACCAGCAACGTTCACCCGGATACCCAGGGCGCCCATGCGCATGGCGTTCTGTACGGCACGCTTCATCGCGCGGCGGAACGAGACACGGCGTTCCAGCTGCTGAGCGATCGACTCGCCAACCAGCTGAGCGTCCAGCTCGGGCTTACGCACTTCAACGATGTTGAGGTGCAGTTCCGAGTCGGTCATCGCGGCAATTTTCTTGCGCAGGGTTTCGATGTCCGCGCCTTTCTTGCCGATGATGACGCCGGGACGTGCAGTGTGGATCGTGACGCGGCACTTCTTGTGCGGACGCTCGATGATCACACGTGCAACACCAGCTTGCTTGCACTCTTTCTTGATGAACTCACGGATTTTCAGGTCTTCCAGAAGAAGATCACCGTAGTCCTTGGTATCTGCGTACCAACGGCTGTCCCAGGTGCGGTTGACCTGGAGGCGCATGCCGATCGGATTGACTTTCTGACCCATTAGGCTTGCTCCTCAACTTGGCGCACCGTGATGGTGAGTTCCGAGAACGGCTTCATGATCTTGCCGAAACGGCCACGGGCACGCGGACGACCGCGCTTCATGACCAGGTTCTTGCCCACGTAGGCTTCGGCAACGATCAACTCGTCGACGTCCAGGTTGTGGTTGTTCTCGGCGTTGGCGATTGCGGACTGAAGACATTTCTTCACATCCTGCGCGATCCGCTTGTTCGAGAAAGTCAGGTCGGTCAGCGCCTTCTCAACTTTCTTGCCACGGATCATCGCGGCCACCAGGTTCAGTTTCTGCGGGCTCGTGCGAAGCATACGGACTTTGGCCATTGCTTCGTTGTCAGCCACGCGGCGGGGGTTCTTTGCCTTGCCCATGACTTACTTCCGCTTCGCTTTCTTGTCGGCAGCATGCCCGTAGTAGGTACGGGTCGGCGAATACTCACCGAATTTCTGACCGATCATGTCCTCGGTAATCAGCACGGGAACGTGCTTCTGGCCGTTGTAAACGCCAAACGTCAAACCCACGAACTGGGGCAGGATCGTCGAGCGGCGCGACCAGATCTTGATAACTTCGTTGCGGCCCGACTCGCGCGCTGCTTCGGCTTTTTTCAGCACGTAAGCATCGACAAAGGGGCCTTTCCATACAGAGCGAGACATATATTAACGCCCCTTCTTCTTGGCGTGACGCGAGCGAATGATAAGCTTTTGCGACGCTTTGTTCTTGTTGCGGGTGCGGGCACCCTTGGTCGGCTTACCCCAGGGCGAAACCGGGTGACGACCACCCGAGGTCCGGCCTTCACCACCACCATGGGGGTGATCGATCGGGTTCATAACCACACCACGGACCGACGGGCGCTTGCCTTTGTGGCGCATACGACCGGCTTTACCGTAGTTCTGGTTCGAGTTGTCGGGGTTCGACACGGCACCAACGGTTGCCATGCATTCCTGGCGCACCAGGCGCAGTTCGCCCGAGCTCAGGCGGATCTGGGCGTAGCCACCGTCACGACCAACGAACTGTGCGTACGTACCTGCGGCACGTGCGATCTGACCACCCTTGCCGGGCTTCAGTTCGATGTTGTGGATGATGGTACCGATCGGCATGCCCGAGAACGGCATTGCGTTGCCCGGCTTGATGTCGGCCTTGGCCGACGCGATCACCTGATCACCAACCGCCAGACGCTGCGGAGCGAGGATATAGGCCTGCTCGCCGTCTTCGTATTTGACCAGGGCGATGAATGCGGTCCGGTTCGGGTCGTATTCGATCCGTTCGACGGTGGCCGCCACATCAAATTTGTTCCGTTTGAAGTCAACAATCCGGTAAAGGCGTTTTGCCCCACCACCGCGACGACGCGATGTAATCCGTCCGGTGTTGTTCCGGCCGCCCGACTTGGTCAAACCCTCGGTGAGGGCTTTGACAGGACGTCCTTTCCAAAGCTCCGAACGGTCGATCAGCACCAGCCCGCGCTGGCCCGGCGTCGTCGGCTTATACGACTTGAGTGCCATGCTTTCTGTCTTCCGTTTTACAGTACCAGAGGTGGTCCCCTGGCTATGTTTGAGGCCCCCGCCCGCAAGTTTTCTTGGAAAAAACTCACTACTAAGGTGCCAGTGGTATAGGCCCCCGTAGGTGCCCGACTAAATAACAACCGGCCCCAGAACGAATCTGAGGCCGAGAAGATGAGGGTCTTTAGCAGGGGCGGGGGTGAGTGGCAAGTGACGATTGGCCAAGCATTTGCAATGAATCGATTTTCATTCAATGGTTGGGTTGTTAGCCTTTTCTCTCACTCGCCAAAACCCCAACACATTCAAGGACGCACCATGACACTCGAAGATATCGTCGACCTCTCCGCCTATCCTATCGGAGACACGGATTTTCGGGCCTCTTGCAAAGCCGCCTTTGACGCCACCGGGGTGTTAACGATGCCGGGATTCGTGCGCGAGGCCGCCATATCCGCGATCCGGGAGGAGGGACTCGCCAACCAAGACAAGGTTTATGCCAAGACTGAACAGCACACCGTCTATCTTAGTGCACCGGATCCAGCCTTTGATGCCAACCATCCGCGCAACCGATTGGTCACGTCGTCCAAAGGCTGCATTACGGATGATCTGATCCCCGAAGGGTCTGCACTCAGAGCGCTCTATAGCTCAGTTCTGTTTCAGGCGTTTTTGTGCGAAGTTCTCGGGGAGGAGGCGCTGTATGAATACGCCGATCCGTTGTCATCAATAAATCTGCACTTCGCCAATACCGGACAAGAGCTCGGTTGGCATTTTGACAACTCCTCTTTTGCAATTACCCTCATGGTTCAGGCCCCTGAAAAGGGCGGGCAGTTCGAGTATGTTGAGAATGTAAGGAATGCTGATGCCGGAGAAATGGGATTTGATGCGGTAGACGGTATCCTTTCGGGTCGCAGGCCAGTCAAGGAACTGAAAGCCGAGGCCGGAACGCTTGTATTCTTCCGGGGCCGTAATTCGATCCATCGGGTCGCGCCGAACGAAGGCAGTCGAACGCGCATGCTGGCGGTACTCGCCTACAATGCGGAACCGGGCATATCGTTGTCGGAGGAAGCCCGGATGACATTCTACGGACGGACCGGGTAGGCCACGTAAGGTGCCCCATCCGGCTCGAAAATAGTCAGGGCACAAGCACGACACGCGTTCTTCGACAGGATCGTCGTGTGATCAACGCCAATACCCAAAACACGATCCAAATCAAATCCCCTCCCCCGCCATCGTGCTAGACTTCCCCATGAACCTTCCCCAAGGTCAAGCACCACATCATGAGGAGACCCCAAGATGGCCACAAAATCCAAAGACACCAAAACCGCCGAAAAAGCCGCTTTCGACCCGATGGCCGCCTTCAACCCGGCCGCCGCCAAGGTCTGGCAGGACATCATGGCCGAAAGCGTTCGCTTCATGACAGAGCGCCTGCAAAAGGACATGGAAACGCAAAAGGCGATGTTGTCCTGCAAATCCCCGGCAGAGCTGCTGCAGCTGCAGACCGAGTTCTTTCAGGATGCCATGAAAGACTATACCGACGAAGCCACACGGATGCTGACGCTCATGTCCTCGACCGGGACGGCGCGCTCCTATGACGACGTGCCTCTCTGAGGCAAGAGACGCAACGCCCCGCGAAACAAAAAGCCCCTCGGCGCGAACCGAAGGGCTTCTTGTTTCTTCCGGCACGGGGCTCTCACCCCGGCACGATCAGAGACCGGTGGTCACGTCGATCGTGTTGCCTTCTTCGAGGGTCACATAGGCTTTTTTCACGTCTTTACGCTTGCCCAGCTGGCCGCGGAAACGCTTGACCTTACCCTTGGTGATGGTGGTGTTGACCGCTTTGACCTTCACACCAAACAGAGCCTCAACGGCCTCTTTGATCTGGGGTTTGTTCGAGTCGATTGCCACTTCAAAAACAACCGCGCCGTTTTCGGACGCCATGGTCGATTTCTCGGTGATGATCGGCTTGCGGATCACATCGTAATGTTCTGCCTTCGCGCTCATTTCAGTCGAGCCTCCAGTGCTTCGACACCCGCCTTGGTGATCACCAGCGTGTCACGCTTGAGGATGTCATAGACGTTTGCGCCCATCGTCGGCAGGATATCCAGACCTTCGATGTTCTTGGCTGCCTTGGCGAAACCTTCGTTCACCGACGCGCCGTCGATGATCAACGCGCGCTTCCAGCCCAGGTTTGCAACCTGCTTGGCCAGTGTGGCGGTCTTGCCTTCGGCTTCTGCAGCGTCGATCACGACCAGTTCGCCGGCTTTCGCCTTGGCGGACAGTGCGTGACGCAGACCAAGCTTGCGGAATTTCTTCGGCAGGTCGTGGCCGTGCGAACGCGGCGTCGGGCCCTTATAGATACCACCCTTGCGGAAGATCGGCGCGTTACGGTCACCGTGGCGTGCGCCGCCGGTGCCCTTCTGGCGATAGATCTTCTTGGTCGAGTAGCTGGTTTCCGAGCGGGTCTTGACCTTGTGAGTACCGGCTTGCGCGTTGTTGCGCTGCCAGCGCACCACACGGTGCAGGATGTCCGCGCGCGGCTCCAGACCAAACAGGTCTTCGCTCAGCTCGATGTCGCCGGCTTTACCGCCGTCCAGTTTGATCACATCAAGTTTCATGCTTCACCACCTTCCGCGGGAGCTTCTTCCGCCGGTGCTTCGGTTGCAGCTGCCTTCACGGCTGCCGGGAACGGCAGGCCTTCGGGCGCTTTTTTCTTCACGGCGTCCTTGACGGTGACCCAGCCACCTTTGGAACCGGGAACGGCGCCTTTGATGAACACCAGACCACGATCGGCGTCGGTTTTGACGACTTCGAGGTTCTGGGTGGTCACGCGGGCAGCACCCATGTGGCCGGCCATTTTCTTGCCTTTGAACACCTTGCCGGGGTCCTGACACTGACCGGTCGAACCGTGCGAACGGTGGCTGATCGAAACACCGTGCGACGCACGCAGACCGCCAAAGTTCCAGCGCTTCATGGCACCGGCAAAACCTTTACCGATCGAGGTGCCCGAAACGTCCACTTTCTGACCTTCCAGGAAGTGCTCCGCCGTGATTTCGGCGCCCACTTCAATCAGGCCATCTTCTTCGACGCGGAACTCGACCAGCTTACGCTTGGGCTCAACCTTTGCAGCTGCAAAGTGGCCGCGCATGGCTTGCGAGGTGCGTTTGGCTTTGGCCGAACCGGCGCCCAGCTGAACGGCGGTGTAACCGTCTTTTTCAACTGTCCGCTGTGCGACGACCTGAAGGCCATCCAGATGAAGAACGGTCACAGGGATCTGCTTGCCGTCTTCCATGAACAAGCGGGTCATGCCCACTTTCTTTGCGATAATTCCAGAGCGCATCCGTGATACCCTCCTTAGACCGAGATCTGGACGTCAACACCAGCCGCGAGGTCGAGCTTCATCAGCGCGTCCACGGTCTGGGGAGTCGGATCAACGATGTCGAGAAGACGCTTGTGCGTACGGATCTCGAACTGATCGCGGGATTTCTTGTCAACGTGGGGACCACGCAGAACGGTGAACTTCTCGATTTTGTTCGGAAGCGGGATCGGGCCACGGACGGTTGCGCCGGTGCGCTTTGCCGTGTTCACGATTTCCTGTGTGCTGGCATCCAGAACACGGTAATCGAAAGCCTTCAGCCGAATGCGAATGTTTTGACTTTGCATTTCGTCAGCCTTTTCATAGGCGTTGGAGTTGAGAGGAGGACCTGCGACCACCGCAAACCCTCATCGAACCCAAACGGCGGGAATCACCCCGCCGCCACGTTCTCCTTGAGAACCCGCGCCGTATAGTTGGGATTGGTGCAGGGGGCAAGGGTTATTTCCGTAACCGTCATGTGACCGGCCCGCTTGGGTCCCCCTCCGTGCGCGGGCCATCGCGCATGGCATCGGCGACTATTGGCTGAAGCACCGGAACTGCCCTTGGAATCGCCGCCGGCTTTCCCATTTACACGGCAAAGACACCGCGCGCGCGATCGCGCGCGGGCTGGAGAACAAGGATTTCACCATGTCATACGCTAAACTCATTCTCGCCTTGCCCGTCGCCGGGCTTCTGGCCGCCTGCGATAACACCGGCGCCAGCTACGAACCCGTTATCGATGGGGCCGTTGGCCCGAACTACTACGCCGATCTCTCGGCCTGTCAGAACCTCGCCGCGTCACAGGGCGCGCTCGACAGCAACGCCGGGGGCAAGGCCGCCGCCGGCGCCGGGGTCGCAGCTGCGACCACCGCGGTGTTCAACAACAAGGGCAACAACGTACGCGACGCCGCCGCCGTCGGTGCCCTTGCCGGTCTGACCGCCAGCGCGATCGATCAGAACACCAAGAAAGAGAACATCGTCAAAAGTTGCATGCGCCAGCGCGGCTACAGGGTCGTCGGCTAAGCGCACCCCACGGGGCAGAGGCGACACTGCCCCGTGGGACGTTCCCTCCCGACCCGCAGCACTCACTTCTGGTCAAAGACGGCCATCATTTCGGCCCTGAGACGCGCCACATCATCGTCCACAGGGGCCTCCGGGTCACAGTGAAACGGCGGCAACGCCACCACCCGCACCGTCCCGCTCAAGGGCATGAACTGGCCACGCGGCAACAAACGGTCTGAATCCAGAATGACAATCGGGCGAATACTGCGCCCGGATTCACGCGCCACCAGCACAGCCCCCGCCTTGAACTCCCCAAGCGACTGCGTTTTCGTGCGCGTCCCTTCCGGAAACAACACAACCGAACGACGCGCGGGCATCTCCTGAACCGCTTTGCTCAGCGTTTCCATCGCCACCTTGCCACTCTTGCGGTCAATCTCGACCAATCCCGCACCCAGAAACCCCGTCTTCAAGAGCTTCGCATCAAACAGCTCTTTCTTGGCGGCAAAGGTGAACCACTTTTCGTCCGGCACCACGTCCATCAACGTGAACCCATCAAGGTGACTGCGGTGATTGATCACGATGACACTGTCCGTGTCCCCCGCCAGATCCCGCTTGTTTGCCTCCGACATCTCCACCCGAATGCTCAGCAGCCACAAAAGCCGCGAACAGGCGCGCTTGACCAACCGCCAGTACCAGCCGCGAAACCCCTTTCGCCGTGCGCAAAGCAACGGGACGAACCCAATGAACAGGAAATAGAGCGGCCCCAAAAGCACGAGGACGCTGCGCTTGATCAGGCGCAGCCAAAAGGGATCAATGGCCTGAACGGGCGCATCTGGGGACGTTGAATTCGTGGTCATGTCTTCCTGACAAACTAAAAGCCCGGCCAGGGCAATGTGGCCATGAACTCCCGGCCCATGGGCATTTCGGGAAGGGCGTCAGGGCAAGCGCCGTGGATGCAAAAGAGGCGCTGCATCGCAACGCCTCTATCCGGCAATTCCCGTGAAACTGCAATCACTACTTGCCCTATGGGAAAGTATGCTCAGCCTGTCATGCCGCGCGCCCCTGCAGGCTGGAATGATCCGCGACGACACCGCGATCAAATAGCCCCGCAATCTCGGTATCATCCAATTGCGCCACCTCCGACAGGATTTCCTCGGTGTGCTCCCCCAGCACAGGCGCCGCCACCGGCGCATTGCGCGCCGCCTCCGAGAATGTTGCGGGCATACCCGGCACGGGAAACGTCCCCAGCCCCGGCTGGTGCAACATCCTGAACATTGCATTGTCCGTCGACAGGTCCGGATCCTGCGCCACCGCCTCTTTCACCGTACGAAACACCGACCACGTCAGCCCCCGCCGATCAAAATCCGCGGCAAAATCCGCCAGCCGCCGTGCGGCGAACCATGGCGCCAGTATCGCGGTGATATCATGGCGCAGATCCCAGCGGGCCCCCTCTTCCCGCAGGGATCTGCCACTCCGGGCCTCAAGCCCCGAGATCTCATCTGCGATGCCGGTTGCCTCAACCAGACCGCGCCATTGCCGGTCCGTCAGCCCGATCACCATCACGCGCTGGCCATCCGCACACAGGAAATCCTGCCCGTAGGCGCCATAAAGCGCATTGCCGGACTTACTTCGCGGCGCCTCGTTCACAACCGCATCCCCGATCATACCCAAATGCCCAAGCGTTGCCGCCGCCACGTCCTTGAGCGACAAGTCCACATTCTGCCCGACACCCCGGCGCAACCGGTGCCGCTCAGCCGCCAACAGAGACGACACCACGAGGTTCCCCGCGATCAGATCCCACGCCGGAAGCGCATTGGCGACAGGATCGGGATACCCTTCGGGCCCGGTGATATCGGGAATGCCAAGCGCCGGGTTTACCGTGTAATCCACCTGCGGCCGCCCGTGACGGTCCCCGCTCAGGCTCACCATGATCAGGTCGTCGCGGTGCTGCGACAGGCTTTCGTAATCCATCCATCCCCGCACCCTGAGATTGGTCAGGAACAGCCCAGCATCATCACCCGGTGCGGTCACGATCCGGGTGATCAATTCACGTCCCTCGGGCGCTTTCATATCCACCGCGATCGACTTCTTTCCCTTGTTGAGCCCGGCCCAGAACAGGCTCTGCCCCGACGGGGCCAGCGGCAATCGCCCGGCATCCAGCCCGCCGCCCAGACGATCGAACCGGATCACCTCGGCCCCCATTTGCGCCAGTGTCATCCCCGCCAGCGGCACCGCGACAAAGGCCGATCCCTCGACCACGCGCATCCCTTTGAGAATGCTCATTGCGTATCCTCCCAGATCGCCGTGGCCTGCATGCCCTGGTGGCCGCCCTGCCCGGTGCAAAGCGCTAGCGCCCCGTCTTCCTCGACAGCCGCAATCTCAAGGTCTTTCCCGGCGAACATCGGATGCACGCCCCGGAAATGGAAATCATCCGGCACCCGCCCCTTATGCGCACAGGCCGCCTGCATCAGCAAAGTCGCCTGCAAAGGACCATGCACCACCAGACCGGGGTAATGCTCAACCTCACGCGCATAATCGAGATCATAGTGAATGCGATGGGCATTGAAGGTCATCGCCGAATAGCGGAACAGCAGGGTCGCAGGGGTCGCATGATCTTGGCGCAGCACCGGCGCCTCCGGCATGGCGCGTTTTTTCGGCGGGTCATAGCTTTCGGGAATCTGCAGATAGACGATGTCCTGCCGCTCTTCGATGGCAAGCCCTGCCGGGCCGAATATCTGGTGATCCACGGTCACGAACACCATCGGGCCCGCCGCGCCTTCCTTTTCCGTGATGTCGCGCACCAGGGAGCTGCGCTGCAGTTTATCCCCGACCCGCAGCGGCGCGCGGAACCGCAACATGCCACCCGCCCACATGCGCCGTTTGAGATTCACCGGCGGCAGGAAATCCCCCAGCATGGGATGTCCATCGTCGCCAAGCTCTTCCATCGGAATAGCGGGCGGAAAAGCAGCCCAATGCCAGAGCGGCGGCAACAGATCACCATCTCGCGGCGGCGCGGTATTTCGGGGACCAAGGGTGGCGTGCATTTGCGCTGCGCGCTGTGTCGACACCCCGCCCAACGCAGTTTCCGTGCGGCCGTGCCACGCAATCAGGTTCAGCTTGTCCATGTCTTCCTCCCTCGCTGCAATACATTCAAAAGGAGGAATGACCGATCAAAAATCAAATAAAAATAACGACTTACATGAATACCACGGCATACCAACCGGGCGCACCACGGCATACCGTTCGCTTGAACAGCTTGGGACAAATGGGTTTTTCGTGGGCAATTATGCAGGCGCAGCGGAGTCGCTGCGCTAGCAGCGTGCGACCGGATGACACAGAGGGCCGTCGAAAAGTCACCCCCTCTTGCAAGCAAAAGAGCCGCCCCGGGAGGCGGCTCTTGGCTGGTTTTTTCTGAGTGGCTTTCGGCAGACTTGGCCCGTGAGCCAAATCGCCTTTCGCCCGTCAGAGTTCTTCTGCGAAAAACTCGGCTTTACTCGATGATTTTCGACACAACGCCGGAACCGACGGTGCGGCCGCCTTCGCGGATGGCAAAGCGCAGGCCCTGTTCCATCGCGATCGGCGCGATCAGCTCGACGTTGAACTTCAGGTTGTCGCCCGGCATCACCATCTCGGTGCCCTCGGGCAGCTGAACAGTCCCGGTCACGTCGGTGGTGCGGAAGTAGAACTGCGGACGGTAGTTCGCGAAGAACGGCGTGTGACGGCCACCTTCATCCTTGGTCAGGATATAGGCTTCGGCTTCGAACTTGGTGTGCGGCGTCACCGAACCCGGCTTACACAGAACCTGACCACGCTCAACCGCTTCACGGTCGATACCACGCAGCAGCGCGCCGATGTTGTCGCCCGCTTCACCGCGGTCCAGCAGCTTGCGGAACATTTCAACACCGGTACAGGTCGATTTCTGCGTGTCCTTGATGCCGACGATCTCGATCTCGTCACCCACGTTGATCACACCACGCTCAACACGACCGGTCACAACCGTACCGCGACCCGAAATCGAGAACACGTCTTCGATCGGCATCAGGAACGGCTCGTCAACCGCGCGCGGCGGCTGCGGGATGTACGCGTCAACAGCGGCCATCAGCTCGGCGATCTTTTCCGAACCGATATTGTCGTCACGGCCTTCCAGAGCGGCCAGAGCCGAACCTGCGATGATCGGAATATCGTCGCCCGGATAGTCGTATTCGCTCAGCAGTTCGCGGACTTCCATTTCGACAAGCTCAAGCAGCTCTTCGTCGTCAACCTGGTCAACCTTGTTCAGGAACACGACCATGGCGGGGATACCCACCTGGCGGCCCAGCAGGATGTGCTCGCGGGTCTGCGGCATCGGGCCGTCAGCGGCGTTCACAACCAGGATCGCCCCGTCCATCTGCGCCGCACCGGTGATCATGTTCTTCACATAGTCAGCGTGGCCGGGGCAGTCGACGTGTGCATAGTGACGCGCGTCGGTTTCATACTCAACGTGCGCGGTCGAGATGGTGATGCCGCGGGCTTTTTCTTCCGGCGCGCCGTCGATCTCGTCATAGGCTTTGAAGTCACCGAATTGCTTCGTGATCGCTGCCGTCAGAGTGGTTTTACCATGGTCAACGTGACCGATGGTGCCGATGTTGCAGTGCGGTTTGCTGCGTTCAAACTTTTCCTTGCCCAT
>NZ_FOTQ01000008.1 GCF_900114635.1 Shimia aestuarii | reverse complement strand
CTGATCCACTCCGACCAAGGCGCCCAGTTCACCAGCCGTGAATGGGCCGCATTCCTGCGCGAACACAATCTGGAACATTCAATGAGCCGCAGGGGCAATTGCCATGATAACGCAGTGGCTGAGAGCTTCTTTCAGCTCCTGAAGCGGGAAAAGGTCAGACGCCGGAAATACCGGACGCGCGAGGAAGCCCGGCGAGATGTCTTTGAATACATCGAGCTGTTCTACAACCCAAAGCGCAAACATACGAACAACGGCATGCTGTCGCCCGTTGACTTCGAAGAACGACAGCTCAAACTGGAAAAGGCAGGTGTCTAGGAAACTAGGGGCACCTCAGTCTGATTTCGACAGAGGTTGCGCCCTTCGGCGGTGTGAAGCAGTCGGGCCTCGGTCGTGAGGGCTCAAAATACGGTACAGAAGACTACCTTGAAATCAAATACATCTGTTTCGGTGGTATCCAATAGCCGTGTGAAACTGAGACAAACAAGAAGGTAACCCCAATGGATGAGGAAGGAAATGAGTATGACAGTGGAAGCAAAGATTGAGGTGCCCCTAGTTTCCTAGACACCTGCCATGAGCCTTCTACGCCCCTTAACTCGTGTTTGCCCCTCTCCGTCATCACAAATTCACTTCCCATACGGCTGCGTCTTCAGGTAGATGTTGTACGTTTTCTGATTTAAGATTCCCAAATATACTCTGACGAAGGTTCGGATGCATGAAGGGACAAATCGATTTCTGGTTTTCACTTGGTAGTACATACACATATCTAAGCGTCATGCGCTGCTCGGAGATTTGCTCGAGAAACGATGTGTCAACGCGTTGGCGGCCCTTCCAGCTCAAGACCATTCTTGACGAATTGGGAGGGCTTCCGTTCAAGGAGGGCTCGCCAAAGACAGCCTATATGTGGCACGATCTGGCGCGAAAGTCCTCGAAACTGGGGCTGAAGCCGATCCTGCCCGCGCCTTATCCCAATCCTCAGGCTCATCTAGCAAACCGAATGGCACGCATCGGTCTTGATTTTGGTTGGGGTGAGGACTTCATTCAGGCTTATTACCGAAAATGGTTCGAAACGAAGCACGGCGGCATGGAAGAGCCTGACCTGATCGGGTGCCTCGAAGTGGTCGGACAGGATGCCAACTCCATCATGGAAATGGCGAAGAGCCCAGAAACGGTTGCAAGGCTCGATGCGGAAACCGATGAAGCGAGAGCGCTTGGCATCTTCGGGGTACCGACATTCGTCGTGGGAAAGGAATTGTTCTGGGGCAATGATCGCCTCGAAGACGCCATAGATTACTGCAAGATGCGATGATGCGCCGTGCACTCGACAAGCCTTGATAACACTCTGCCGGTGAAGGCCAGAAGACTTGTTGCCGTGATGTGCGCCGATGTCGTTGGATACGCGCGCCTAATGCAACGCGACGAGGTGGCCACACACGCCCGCATCAAGGATGTCGCTGCGGTCATCATGCAATGTATAGAGGAAAACGGCGGACGGCTTGTGAAGTCGATGGGCGACGGTTTCCTCATGGAGTTCGGAAGCGTTTCCAGCGCCATTTCGTCCGGAGTCTCGATTCAGAAAAAGATCGCAGGTCAAAATGTGCGGCTGGGCAATGAGGATCGTGTGGTGCTGCGCATTGGCTTGCATGTCGGCGACGTGATCGTAGATGGCGACGACATTTTTGGCGACGGCGTCATCGTAGCATCGCGCCTTGAGGGGTTGGCTGAGCCCGGCAGCATCCTGATGTCTCAGTCGGCATACGGCCATTTGAACGGACAGATCACAAACCAGCTTGTTTCCATGGGCAACGTTGAGCTCAAGAACATAGACCGGCCGATGGCGGTTTGGCAGTGGCTGCCTGAAAACAGTGAAACCGTGCCTGCCGATCAACACGTTTCGGGCGTACAACACCAATCTTCGAAACCTTCGGTGGCCGTTCTGAGGTTTCTAAACCTGTCCAGCAACGAAGGGCAAGAGTACCTTGTGCGGGGGATCTGCGATGACCTACAGTCATCCCTGTCAAAATCTCAACTATTTAGGGTGGTTGCCCGGAACTCGTCCTTTTCGTTCGACCCGAACGCGGTTAACCCACAGCAAGTAGGCCGAGCGTTGAACGCCCGCTACATTGTCCAAGGTAGCGTAAGGACGGCGGGGCAAAGGATACGTGTCAACGCAACACTGGTGGATACAACGCTCGCCACGGAGATCTGGTCCGACAAGTTCGATGGGGAGCTTGAAGACGTTTTCGATCTGCAGGACCAGATGACAGCGGCATTGACCGCGGCCATCATTCCAGAGATCACGCTTGCCGAGATTGAGCGCACGCGAAAAGTCCGGGTTGGTGACCTCTCTGCCTGGGACCACTATCTGCGATCCGTGCAGCTGATGCAGAAGATGACGGTAAGCTCGAACCGTGAGGCCATTGCGCACCTGCAAACGGTTCTGGATCTGGATGCGGATTTCTCCTCGGCATGGGCGATGTTGTCTCGATGCCATGTCACGGCGGTTTACCAATTGTGGGGAGAGAACGAGGACGAAGAGTTGCAGATTGCTAAAAACGCTGCCCGCCGAGCGATCGAAACTGACCCGACCAACCCGTTGGCCTACGATGCCAAAGCTGCCGTCCATGTCTTCTGTCGTCAATTTCCCGAAGCGATTCTGTCAGCCCAAACCGCGCTGAAACTCGACCCTAGCCTCACGTCTGCATACAGTTCACTGGCTAGCGCGCTCGCATTTACCGGACAGAGCAAGGAGGCGTTGGAGATCTGTTTTCAGGCCGATCACATAAGCCCGCGCGATCTGGACAGGTCGCAGCGCCAAATGGCGATTGTCATCGCAAATTTCGTTGGCGGAAATTACGAGACCACGAAGCAGGAATGCCAGAGGTGCATTCTAATCAAGCCTAACTGGTTCGGCGTTTATACATTTCTCGCAGCCTCTTGCGCATTCCTTGGAGAGGCCGAACAGTCGAAGGCAGCGATTTCTCGATTGCTGGAGATAATCCCGCAATACACGCGCACTAAGCACAAGGAACGGATGTGGTTGCAGCGAGAGATCGACAGGCAAAAACTACTTGAAGGTTTAGAAATGGCCGGGTTGCCCAAATAGCGATCATGGGAGCATGTTGGCGAGAATGGGGGCTTCCCGCTTAGTGGTGAACACAGCGTACACCACCACCGTCTGCTCCAGGCTCGCAGCAGTCGTCCGCTGCCCTCACCATCGATGACCGGTTGGAACAATGAGCTGACGTTGACGCAGAACAGGGCTACGCTTCAACGCAGCTTATTCGCATTGGACGGCCTTGCCCTGGGTAATCGACCGTCGGGAAAAATGATTCCAAAACAGTTCGATTTCCGTCGCGCCCAAAGGTGTTGGGAAAACACTGGCATTTTGCGCTCATGTCGCCGCATAACGCACTGAAAAGATACACTTATCTTCACACAAATTATTGCCGCGCCAACTTGCAAAAACTGGCAAATCAAAAAGCGACGTTCTCCCCTACTTACTCGAAAACTCGACCATTTCAGGAAAAAAAATCTGTACGTGCGGGGAGAGACGGGTTTGCGGCTTGGGCGGTTTTAGGGATTTGCCCCACCCCTCACCCTCAAGCCTTTATGCTTATGAATGGCTCCGCATGCGCCAGGGACAGTTGCGACACCGCCGGGACACCCGTCTGTCCCAGTTAAGTCCAAGGAAAGTTGAACTTTTTCTTTTTCGTGACACCAAAGACAGTATTCTTGCATAGATATTGAGCCGTCTCTTTCGCTGGATATAAATGTGTGTGTGCCTTGCAGCATGTCACAAGTGTCCCAAGCACTATTTCACAATACCTTTCTGATACTTACCTGGGACACCTGCTATGTTCCGCTGGATAGCTTTTTGCTTATCAGCCCTCGGCAAAACCCAAACAAGCAAACGGCACTTGGACAACGCGGTGCTGTTCATTTGGCGCAAGCCGGATTGAGTTTTTGGGGCGCACGACGCCTTCGAGTTTTTGTAGAGCTGAGGAATGGGCGCCATTGCGCCACTTTGTATCAGCGTAGAGCTTGGCGGTCGGTGTGGATCTACCGGTGCGCAAGGACACCAGCCGCTTTTTGCTGTCCACGAAGATACCATGGCGTCTCAGCGCCCCGCCAGCGTCATCCACGCCAAGAATTTGTTCTTGGTCCTTGTCCGAACAAATCAACTCACGAACCGTCCGCTTCACCCCATGGTCCAGCGACAGCGATGTGCTCAGCAGGTGATCCAGCACATCACGCCCCTCTGATCCCTCGTCAGCCTCTGCAGAGTCTGAGATCAAGATTTCCAGGGCGGCCTGCAAATCATCCAAACGGAGTTGGTCGATTTGCCCATCAAACAAAGCCAAGTCCAAGCCAGTCAAAATGGTCGCGGCCGTAGCCGCCTGACGTGGATCGGCGCCGATACTTTGAGCCTTCGCGGAAATAGCCTTGTGGGTGTCGTCCCAACGTACACTCTGCTGGAGCAGCCTGCCACGAAACTTCTGAGAATAGGTCGCACACTGGGCAAACAATCGCTCAAGGTCGCCAGCTGCTGCCATAGGGTCTTTGTGCTTAGGAATTGAACCCAGTTCCAAAACCGCAAATCTGGACCTATCCTGTGGTTCCAGATGAATATGATTGATTGAAGTAACATAGGCCGATCCGAGCATCCGAAAGGATACTGCCGAGTGGTCAGAGCCGCCGCGTGATATCCGGCCACCCTTTTCCCCAGACATCCTCCTGAACAGCGCCAGCATGCTGTCCTGGCGTGAAGAATTGCGCGGATTGTCGTCCGGTTCAAATTCATCGATGAGCAACGGTCGGGCTTGGTTGTTGCGGGACTGCCTCAGCCCGGCTTCGGTGGCATCATTGATAACTTCGCCTGAGAGGTCACCCAGCAAGCAGTCGGCCAATTCGATCAGCTTTGATTTCCCGCTCCCGCGACTGCCGTGAACATACAAATGTGTCCGCCAGTTCGGAAAACCGCCAAGGCTGGCGGCGGCGACCCATCCAAACCAAATGGACGCATCTACGTCGCGCTGCCATCCCCACAGTCTTTCGATTTCGTGCATCAGCCGATTAAGACTATCAAAGGGAAGGCGGTCAAAGTCTGGCGCCGCGATCGGCCTTGCGCCGACTGTGACGTGCTTTGCATGATGGGCGGCAACGGACAGACTCTTTCCATCCGGACGGAAAAGCATGTCTCCACAATGCGCAACGGCACATTTGTCTTGGTCGCGCCAAACACCAATGGACCGCAAATCGGCGCTGCTCGGATCAAACACACCCTTGGCGTTGCACTTTTCTATGATCCACATACCGGCCTGCTTATGGCACCAGTCGTTGTTCCTGGCTGGGAACTCGGAGCGGCACCACTCTTCCACATCAGGTCCGTTGCCGGCAAACAACGCCTTGACGCCTCTGCCGCCTTCTAGTTGCTCGGCTGACAGTTTGCGAAGCTGACCGCTTGGCGGAATAAAATAGTAGTTGCCGCTATCGTGACCGAGGGCGACAACAGGGGCAACCATCAGCCTTGAAGCAACGTCTGAGCCGGGTTTAATGCGCGCGTTTGGCGCCTCGCCTTGCGCGGGCGGCCTTGTGGCGGCGCCCTCGCCAGCCTCTTCCAGCAAATCTTCATTTTCCATGTCAACTGGCCTGCCGTTCTTGAATGCCGTTGCAATGGGGTCGTCACCGACTATTTCCGATTGGTCCCCGAGAAGATGCGATTGCTCGGCTTGCGTTTCTATGTCCTTACGCATTGCCCATATCCTCCACGCTGTTTTCCAGCCACTTCTGGATGTCGCACACCCGATACCGAACCAGCCGGCCGATACGCACGATGGACGGCCCCTCGCCGCGTGTCGCGGCGATTTCGAGATACCTTTTGGGGATGCCGTATTGTTCTTCAACTTCCACCCGGCTCAAAAGCCGGGTCTCTCTTCTCGACTGCATCACGATACTCCTTCGAAGAATTTTGAAAAGGAGCTGTCATTCACGTCCCACCTCATATTGATCATTTCACCCAAACCGAGCCAACTAACCACAACATGTTGATTCGCAATCCCTGAAATCAGTTTAGACTGACCTACATGTTGCGAAAAAAGACGCACGCGGACAAAACACCGATGCCAAGAGGAAATTTCCCCGCAAACCTCAGAAAAGACTTACGAATACTTTCTCACTTGGCAGCAGAAAAACCAGGATCGACGCATGTTGACGACGGCAGGTATCGAGTTGCACTCGGGTTCCGAGCCCGTTTCCGAACCCGCTGCAAAGCGCTCGCAGAATCACTTCTTTGGCCCCTCAAAGTGCCGAAAACTGTGCAAACTCACGTCGCGAAACGGCGCGCCGCCCCGGAAAAACCTGGGATCCTAAGACCGAAAGCCAACACTTTTGCGGCAAATCTCGCTCGTCGCGTGCAGCGATCTTAATTTCTTGGATGGCCGTCAAAAAAACAAACGCGTTGTGTGAGTGGTTCGCAATGCTTGCGCTGTTCCGCCAGCGGGCCGCAGGCGAGTACCCCCATATCGTCGCCTGCGGCTACTATCGATTGCTACCCCTGATAGGTGCAGATCCAGGGGCGTTAATTGCAGTATTTGGCGCGCTTGATGCGACTTTTGGCCGAGGGTGCTTCCAATCCTTTGTAGCGCCCACCAGAATAGCGTGGGCAGTCGAGCGCGTACCCGGCTGCAATCGAAGCAGCGCCAATATCGACTCTATCAAGATAACACTCACCAACCCAACGGTCGCAAGTCCGTTCGCCACTCAAATCGCAAGCAACTATCTTGTCACGCAAGTGATATAGCATCCACCGCCTGGTATCTTGCCCCACTTTGGTTCCAAGTTCAGCTCCGTCCACACCGTTCAGCCCGACTGGTGTTCCCACGGCAACGATCGTGTCAACGTCGCGGACCTTGTTGACAGACCCTTCAATTTTCCTGGGGGCTCCGATGGCCGTGCTTGCCAGCGTCAGGCCAAAAACAGCAAGCGCCAGTCTTGCCAATTTTCGAGAAGGTCGGGCGTTTATCATCTGCAGTCTCATAACCAAACGCGTAGTATCATTCAAACCGCTGAGAACCCAATGCGCTCTCCAAGCGCTTCGCAGACGGTCTCCATGGCGGGCCGCAATGCATCAAATGATGGTTTTACATATCTCTGCCCTGTAATCGAGAGTGGCGTGTGGTTGAGTAGTCGGCCGACGACCTCTTCCAACACACCCGCCTCCATCGCCACCGTCGCAAAGGTGCGCCGATGTGCGTGCGGAGACCAGGTGATTTTCTCCGGGCCGGTAACATGACCCGTCAAGGACTTCGGCGATGGAAACACCCACTGGCGGCTGAGACCCTGCACAGGCGCGAGAATTTCGTGGTGAAGCTGCAGGATCGGCAGATCGAAGCTGCGCCCGTTCTTGGTCACCGGCAGGTGGATGTGGTCTTCGTGAACATTCCGCCACTCCAGCGTTAGAAGCTCGGTCTTCCGAAAACCTGTAAACAGGGCCAACTCATAGAAGACCTTATGGATCGGATTGAAGAGATCATCGACCTCCCTGCGCCATTGCGCCAGGTCCTCGATGATCGTGCCTTTCGGTTGCTCTTCAAACCATTCGATCGCTATGGTCGGGCTTTCCGGCAGGTCATGTACCCGTCGAGCATGGTTCCAGACCGTCCGGAAGTATTTGAGCGTGTGATTGGCAGCTGACGGCGTTGCCGCCATTGATCGGTGCCGATCGGCAACCATGGATTTGGTGATCTCGTCGAGCGGCAGCTTCAGCCAATCCCTGAGATGCTTGTCGAACTGGATGCGCACCGTGTGCTTGTGCGCCTCCGACCGCAATTTGGGGCGCGCCAGGTAGCTCTCCATCGCGACCTCAAGTGTCGGCGCCCCGATCTGGAGCTTCTTGCCCGCCCCCCTGCCCCATTCCAGCGCAAAGCCCATCGCGGTCTGGCGTGCGACATCAGCCGAGATCGTCGGAAACCGGCCGATCAGAACCCGCTGCGTCTGGCCGCCTACGTCTTTCTGGAAATACCAGGTCTTCGACCGCTTGCCGACGAAGAGAACGAGGCCCTTCACCTCGCTGTCCCAGTGCTTGTCGGTCCCCGATTTTGTCTGTGGAACCTTGCGGGCGAAGGTCTCTGTGAGCTTTGGCATTTTGTCGGCTTTTTGTCGGTAACTGCATGATATTAGATGAAACTGAGTGATACTCAGTGCAATCAATTGTTCAACAAAATGAAACTATTAGCAACTCAATGCTACTCGGTGAAACTCACATCACTTCCTTGGAAGGCTAAGGTATTACCACTACACAACGCCCGCTCAACGAGGATGGGTACTATTGCATTGAATTTCGGGCGTCAAGTTGCATCAGGCAACTTCCCGCATCCTTTGAAACAATCCTGCGCTTTTTGTTCCAGAGCGGGTCGGAACCGGGTAATGCTGGTTTTCACGCAGACCGGGGCCGCATCGATTTCAAAGGTCTTTCACCTGCACAAGGTCCCCGGTGACGTCCGTCATGCGGGTCACACCGCACAGCGCCATGGCAACTTCGATTTCGCGCTTGAAGGCACCCAGAAGACTGGCCACGCCGGATTCGCCACGAGCGGCCACGGCATAGGCCCAGGGACGGCCGATCATCACCCCTTGCGCACCCAGTGCACGCGCCCGGAACACGTCAAGCCCGCTGCGCACCCCGCCATCCATCATCACCTCGGCGCGCCCGGCAAGTTTGTCGACCACGGCAGGCAGGGCCGAAATGGACGAGGAAACACCGTCAAGCTGGCGCCCGCCGTGGTTCGACACGATCACAGCGTCCGCCCCGACATCCACCGCGCTGGCGGCGTCGTCGGGCGACAGGACCCCTTTGATGACCAGTTTGCCGTTCCAGATGCCGCGTAACCAAGCGATGTCTTCCCATGTCACCGACGGATCGAACTGGCGACCGACCCAGTCGCGATACTCGGGCAGGCTGGTGGCGGCGGGGACGTATTCGGCAAGATTGCCAAACAAGTGCGGTTTGCCGCGCAGCCCGACATCGACCAGCCATTGCGGTTGCGTCAGGTATGACAGCCGACCAGCGCGGAACCGACCCCACGGCGAAGCGCCGCCGGCGATTCCGTTGCGGGTATCGCGATGCCGCTCGCCCACCACGGCGAGGTCCACGGTAAAGACAAGCGTACGGACGCCAACCGCCCAGGCGCGGTTCAGGAGTTCCTCGACAATCTTACGGTCACGCAACATGTAGAGTTGAAACCAGAATGGTTTGTCCGAGACGGCGGCGACCTCTTCCAGAGAGCAGATCGACATGGTCGACAGGGTCAGCGGCACGCCCACCGTGTCGGCGGCACGCTTGGCCTGTACTTCGGCGCGGCGGGCGAACATGCCGCACATGCCAACCGGGGCCAGCGAAACTGGCAAGGTGCAATCGGTGCCGACCATCGCGGTTGCCGTGTCCACCCCGGAGACATCACGCATGACCCTTTGCAGCGGAGATATGCGGGCAAAATCGCTGACGTTGCGGGCCAGCGTCCCCTCGCCATAGGCCCCACCATCTACATAGTCGAAAAGCGGTCTGGGCATCCGGCGTTCGGCAATCCGGCGATAGTCATTGCTGGTGACGGGGACGAGGTTCATCGTGGGCATGGCGGAGCTCCGATTGAAAGGTCGGGATCAGACCGGATCGCGCGGGGCGCCGGTTTCGAGAAAAGCGACGACATTGGCAAGGACGCGGCGCACCATGTCGGTGCGACATTCCACCGTAGCGCTGCCGATATGCGGTGTCAGAACAACGTCTTCTCGATCCCGCAGCTGCGGCGATACCTGCGGTTCGCCGTCAAACACGTCGAGACCCGCAGCTGCAATGTCGCCTTGTTCGAGCGCGTCGCACAGGGCATCCTCATCCACGATCCCACCGCGTGCGGTGTTGATCAGGATGGCCCCCTTGCGGGCTGCGGCAAGCGCGTCCGCCCCGATCAGGTTGCGGGTATCTGGCGTCAGCGCGGTATGCACCGAAAGGATGTCGGCTCCGGCCATAAGCGCCTGCAACGACTCCACGTATTCTGCGCCTGTCGCGGCCTCTGCCTCGGGGCGGCGGGTGCGGTTCCAGTAGCGGATCGCCATGCCGAACCCGGCGGCCCGGCGGGCCACGGCCTGGGCGATCTCGCCAAACCCGATCAGGCCCAGCGTCTTGCCGTGGACACGCGTCCCCAAAGGCGCCCCCGCCCCGGATTGAGACCAGTGGCCCGCACGCAGATAGCGTTCCCCTTCGCCAACCCGGCGACTGGCGGCGAGGATCAGGGCAAAGGCGAGGTCTGCGGTGTCCTCGGTCACGACAGGCGTGTTTGAAACGGCAATGCCGCGCGCACGGGCGGCATCAAGGTCGATATTGTCGATGCCCACGCCGATATTTGCGATCAGGCCGACGCTGTCGGGCAGCGAGGCAATCGCCCCGTCGCCAAGGGGATCGAGCGCGGTGGTGACATGCACCCGCGTGCCATGCGGAATGTCCCGCACGGTGTCCACGGGCAGAAAGGTTACGCCCTGCCCTGCGGCCATGATCGCCGGGAGCGGAAGGGCGCGCGACAGGGTGACTGTGATGCTCATCGCGTCTTTATCCTTCTGCCGAAAGCCGTTCCAGCCGGGCAAGGCGTTCGGTGTCACGCGCGCCGCCCTTGTCGGCGGAGGATGCCATCAGCCCATAGACCCGCAAGGATGTGGACACGTCACGCTGACGCGTCGCAGGTCGCCACGCCTTGTCACCGCGCGCATTCATCTCGGCGCGACGGCGGTCGAGTTCTTCCCGGGGTACATCGAGAGTGACGCTTCGGCTCGGGATGTCGAATTCGATCGGATCGCCGTCTTTGACGAGTGCAATCACGCCCCCCGAGGCGGCTTCGGGCGAGACATGGCCCACGGACAGACCGGAGGTTGCGCCCGAGAAGCGCCCGTCGGTGATCAAGGCTGCCTTGTCACCCAGCCCGCGCGCCTTGAGCATTCCCGTGGGGGTGAGCATTTCGCGCATCCCCGGCCCGCCGCGCGGCCCCTCGTAGCGGATCACGACGACATGGCCTTCCTGCACGGTGCCATTCTGGATCTTTTCCAGCGCTTCTTCCATGCTTTCGCTCACAATCGCGGTGCCTCGGAACCGCCAAATGTTTTCCGGGACGCCTGCCGACTTGACCACGCAGCTATCCGGCGCGAGGTTTCCGCGCAAAACGGCCAAGCCGCCATCCTTGGTAAAAGCGTGTTCGGCGCTGCGGATGACGCCGTTCTCGCGGTCGGTGTCGAGCGATTTGAAGCGGCTCGACTGCGAGAAAGCCTTTATCGAGCGGATGCCGCCCGGACCTGCGGAGAACAATTTGCGGGCCTCGTCATTTTCCGGATTGGTAATGTCCCAGTCGCCACAATAGGCCGACACGGGCTGTCCCAGCGCGGTTGGGTTGTCCGCGTTGTAGAGCCCGGCCTTGAGCAATTCGCTGGCCACGGCCATCACGCCGCCGGCGCGGTGCATGTCCTCGATAAAGACTTCATGCGCGGACGGGGACACCTTGCACAGGCACGGGGTTTCCCGGCTGATCCGGTCAAAGTCATCGATGGTGAAGGCGACCCCGGATTCCTGCGCAATCGCCAAGAGGTGCAGGATGGTGTTCGTCGAGCCACCAATGGCCATCGTCATGCGCACGGCGTTTTCCAACCCCTCGCGCGAACAGATCGCGCGCGGCAAGACGCTGTCATCGCCATCACGGTAATGGGCGTGGGCCATGTCCACGATCCGATGCGCCGCCTTTCTGAACAGGTCTTCGCGGTCGGTATGGGTGGCGACGATGGTGCCGTTGCCCGGCAACGCCATGCCCAATGCCTCGGTCAGGCAGTTCATCGAGTTTGCGGTGCCCATGAGTGCGCAGGACCCGCAGGTTGGACAGGCGCTTTCTTCGACGGCGTCGATCTCTTCCTGCGTGGCATCTGCAGCGCCCGCGACATAGATCGTGTCGATCGCGTCGATCTTCATATGCTTGCCGCGATAGTCGAACTTGCCCGATTCCATCGGCCCGCCCGAGACAAAGATCGTTGGTATGTTCAGGCGGTTGGCCGCCATCAACATGGCGGGTGTGATCTTGTCACAGTTCGACAGGCAGATCAGGGCGTCAATGGCATGGGCGTTGGCCATGTATTCCACCGCGTCGGCAATGATCTCGCGACTGGGCAGCGAGTACATCATGCCTTCGTGGCCCATGGCAATGCCGTCATCCACTGCGATGGTGTTGAACTCTTTCGGCACCCCCCCGGCCTTGCGGATTTCGCGGGCCACAAGGCGCCCCAGCGCCTGCAGGTGGACGTGACCGGGCACCATTTCCGTGAACGAGTTGGCGATACCGATGATCGGGCGGCCGAATTCTTCGGGTTGCGTGCCGGTGGCGCGCCAGAGTGCGCGCGCGCCCGTGTTCATCGCGCCAACGGTGACCTTGTCTGATCTCAGTTTCATATCCGGTCCTTCCGGTCAGGCCGCGTTTGCGGCTGTGTTCGAGAGCACCGCTTGCAATTCGGCGCGGCGTTTTGTGGCGGCTTCGGCGTGGCGTTTTCGCACGTGGCCATAGCCGCGGATGTGTTCGGGCAGGTCGAGAAGCTCGGTCAGTGTAGCCGCAGTGGCGTCGGACCAATTGGCCAGCGCAAAGTCGATATCGGCCTCGTAGTCGGACAGGAGCTTGCGGGCGAGCTTGGCTTCGGCATTGTTGCGGAACGGATCGAAGACGGTCCCGCGCAGGCCGCGCAGGCGGTTCAGCAGACCAAAGAAGCGCATCGCCGTCTTGCCTTTGACCGCACCTTTGACCGGTTTTCCGGTCTTGGGATCGGTTCCGCCATAGGGCCAAGCGCCGAAATAGAAAGTCAGATCCATGTCGCCTTCGAAGGTCTCTTCAAGCTGTGCCTTGAACTCGGGACGGGTGTAGAGCCGTGCGACCTCCCATTCGTCCTTGACCGCCATCAGCTTGTAATACCCCTTGGCCACGGCCCGCTGCGCGGCCTCGGACAGTCCAGCCGCGGCCACGCGATCCAACATGTCCGAATAGCGCTTCGCAAAGGCCGCGTTCTTGTAGGCGGTCAGCTGCGCGACACGTTGCGCAATGACATCGTCAAGAGGAGTTTCGCGTCGGCTTTCCAGCAGGATCGGTGCACTGTCCCCGGCCAGTTCTGCAGCGGCCTGCGGATCGGCCATGGCAAGGCGGCCCAGATCGAAGGCCCGCTTGTTCTTGCCGACGGCAACGCCATTAAGCTCGATCGCGCGGTGGATCGCTTCCAGCGAGAGCGGGATGCCGCCTTGTTGCCACGCGGCCCCCATCAGGAGCATATTGGCAAACACCCGGTCGCCCATGACCTTTTCCGCCAGGTGCTGGGCATCCATGCCGCGCGCGGCGTCACCCAGCACGCGTGTCAGGCGCTCAAGCTGTTCCTGGCCATTCAGCTGCCAGTCGGGGTTCTTGGAAAACTCCGAGGTCGGTACAACGGTGGTGTCGGTCACGGCGACCGACTTGCCCGGCGTCAGCTTGGAAATGGCCTCGTCCCCAGCGGCCACGACAAGATCACAACCGATCAGCGCATCCGCCTCGCCTACGGCAATGCGCGTGGCGCGCATGTTGTCCGGCGACACGGCCAGCTTGATGTGCGAATGCACCGCGCCATATTTCTGCGCCAACCCGGTGATGTCGAGGTTGGACGAGAAATAGCCATCCGCATGGGCCGCCACGGCCAGTGTCTGGCCGACGGTCACAACCCCTGCCCCGCCGATGCCGGACACCAGAATCGACCAGGACCCGTCAATCGCGCGGGGGCTGGGCATGGGCAGATGGCTGATGTCAATCGCAGCATCCGACACCTTGGCCTTGCGCGGTTTTGCGCCGGACACGGTCACGAAAGAAGGGCAGAAGCCTTCGACACAGGAGAAGTCCTTGTTGCAGGAGGACTGATTGATCTGGCGTTTGCGACCGAATTCGGTCTCCAGCGGCTCGATCGCCATACAGGCCGACACGGTCGAACAATCCCCACAGCCTTCGCAGACCGCCGAGTTGATGAACGCGCGCTTGTCGGGGTCCACCCATTTGCCGCGTTTGCGCAGACGGCGACGTTCGGTGGCGCAGGGCTGGTCATAGATCAGAACGGTAACACCGGGTTTCTCGCGCAGCTCTTTTTGCACGCGCTCCAGTTCAGTGCGCGGGTGCAGAGTCACGCCACCGCCGACAAAGGGCTTGCCGTCGAACTTGTCGGTCTCATCGGTGACAAGCGCGATCCGCTCGACGCCCTCGGCCAGCAGTTGTTCGACCATCTGTTCCGGGCTGATCTCGCCATCATGGGGCTGACCGCCGGTCATCGAGACGAAGCCGTTATGCAAGAGCTTGTAGGTCATGGTGGCTTTGGCGGCGATCGCCGCGCGGATCGCCATCAGGCCGGAATGGAAATAGGTCCCGTCGCCCATATTGGCAAAAACATGCTTTTCGTCCGTGAACGGGAACTGCCCCAGCCACATGCCGCCTTCGCCGCCCATGTGAGAGACCGAGTTGGTCTTCATCGGGTCCCGCAACATCGCCATGGTATGACAGCCGATGCCCGCAAGTGCGCGGCTGCCGTCGATCACCTGCGTCGAGCGCCCATGCGGACAGCCCGCACAGAAGGACGGAAGGCGCATGGCGCCTGCACCAAGCGCGGGCGGGACTTCGGGCGGGTTGGGCAGTGACAGCCCGGCATCGGCGTCGGTCTCTTTCGCAACCCGCACCAGCACGCGAGTGATCATGTTGGGCTCGATCTCGCCATGTCCGGGAAAGGCACAGTCCCCCGCGTCCGAGGCATAAGCCTGGCCCTGGAAAGTCTTGCCCACGATACGCGGGGAAAGGTCCGAGCCGTAGAGGATCGCGCGGATCTGATCTTCGAGAAGGGGCCGCTTCTCCTCGACCACGATCACGGTGTCGAGCCCCTTGGCAAAGGCACGTATCGCGGCATCGTCCAGCGGCCAGACCATGCCAACCTTCAAAAGGCGGGTCGGCAAATTGCCCAGCCTGCCGTTCTTGTAACCGAGACCCGCGAGTGACTGGTTCAGGTCCTGCCACGACTTCCCGGCGGCAATGATGCCGATACGGGCATCTTCCGCACCGCTGATCCGGTTGAGATTATTGGCGCGGGCATAGGCTAGAACCTTTTTCAACTTCACATCCCACAACAGCCGTTCCTGTTCCGGAATCGGGGTAAAAGGACGGATCGCGGTTTCCGGCACATCGCCTTCCGGGAGAACAATCTTGGGACTGTCGGGCGCTACATGGACCGAACCACCGCCCTCGACCACGTCCGTGACCAGTTTCATGCCGACCAAGGTCGAAGAATAGCGGCTGAGCGCGATGCCGTGCAGGCCAAAATCAAGCACATCCTGCGCGTTTGCCGGGGCCAGAAGCGGCGCACCGAGAGAAGCGAAGTTGAGGTCGGAATAGCAGGCCAGTGTCGATGACTTGGCCCCGTGATCATCCCCCACCAGCAAAAGTGTGCCGCCTTTTGGGTTGGTTCCGGCAAGGTTGGCATGGCGGATCGGGTCCATGGACCGATCCAGCCCCGGCGCCTTGCCGTACCAGATCGAGAACACCCCATCGACCCTTGCACCCGGAAACAGGCCCACCATCTGGCTGCCCCATGTGGCAGTGGCGGCCATGTCCTCGTTCAGCCCCGGCTGAAAGACGATATTGTGCTCCTTGAGCGCGCCTTCCGCCTGCCACAGGCTCATGTCATAGGTCCCAACAGGAGAGCCGCGATAGCCCGAGATATAACCACCGGTGTTCAACCCCGCCGCGACGTCGCGCTTGCGCTGTTGGATCGGCAGACGCACAAGCGCTTGCATGCCGGTCATGTAAACCCAGCCCTTTTCCTGGGTCAGGCGATCCTCGAGAGTCATTTCAAGGCGTTTGGTGGGGACATGTTGGGTCATGGCATGGCTCCGTAGGCGGGATCAGGAAAGAAGGTCGGACGTTGCGATCGGGCGCAGGTAGCGCGTCAGCTGCATCTCGGCCGTTGTCGAAAAATAAGCGATCACAAGGTCCCGATCCGGGGAAACGTACAGCCCCTGGTCCATGAAACCACCCTTGTAGAGGTCGCCATCGGGCCAGATGCAGTCCCACTGGCGGGCATTTCCCAGAATCGTGTCATCGCCAAGCCTGTCGACAAAAACCGGACCGTCATAGCCGTTCATGAAAAACGCCCTGTCGCGCACACCAGACCGGATGCGGGCCAGCACGACATCGTCCACCACCTGTTGAGTTGCCACGCGCGGCCAGCTCGGTGTGTAAAGCATTCCGAACCGCGCCATGTCACGCAGGCGCGACGACACCACGCCATGCGCCAGCGCCACGCCATCCGGTGTCAGGTGGGCCTGGAACGGGCCATCGGCGCGCATATGGGACCAGACATTGCGGCGGAACAGTTCCGCCCAGGGCAATCCGGAAACGGCTTCGGCGAGATAGACCAACACCTGTGTGCAGGGCGACCCGTATTCGAATTTTTCACCGGGGGTGGCGACGCGGCGGCTGGCCTGCAGCACTTCCAGCAGGGTTTCGACCCGGCCGTTGCGCGGATGGTTGAACTCGGCCATGAAGGCTCGGATCGCGTTGGAGCCGGGGTCCGCGCGGGTTGCGTCGTTCTCTTCGCAATCCATGCCCGGCGTCATGTCCATTACGTCGCGCACGCTCACCGTGCCCCAATCCGTGTCGCGCAGGGCCGCCACATATGTGCCAATCCCCTTGCTTTCGTCGATCAGGCCGGCGTCGATCAGGTGTTCAACCATCAGCCCCGCCGTCGGCTTGGCACAGGACGCCCAGAGATGCGGCTGATCAGCCCTCAGGTCGGGATAGCTTTCGGCAACGATCTTGCCCGACTTGATCACGACGATGCCACGCGCCCCGCTTTGTGGATGGGCAAGGAAGTCGCGCAGGGACAATGTGCCAAACGAGGTCTCGGCTGTGATATCCATCACAGCATCGTTCGGTGCGTCGTCAAGCCCACCCGGTGCATAGGGAGAATGGATCAGGGCCGTGGGCATGCATTCGGAAATATGGGTGCACCACCAATGGGCGACGTCTCCGCATTCCAGCAGCTTGGGAATCGAGACCTGAGACCGCATGCGGTACGCGTAGTCGGCAGATTGGTCAGACATGTCTTTCTCCAGAGGTTAACGCTGCAGCGTGTTTTTGTGGATCACGCCGTTCTTCATGATCAGGTCCAGGGTCTCAGCGGGACGGGTCAGTATCTCGATGTCATCAAGAGGGTTGCCGTCGATCAGCAGGAGGTCGGCAAAGGCCGCTTCCTCAATCACGCCCAGCTTGCCCTTGTAGGGGTTGCGCGGGCCGCTCATCGCCAGCAGTTCGCCCGACAACGCCGTTGCCTGGCGCATCACTTCGAAGGGCGTGAACCATTTTGTGCGGAGCTTGAATTCATCATTCACCCGGGCCAGCAGCTCGGGGTCGGTGATGATGTCCGAACCAAAGGCGATCTTTTCAAAGCCTAATTTCCTGGCGGCGGTCATCATCCGGTCAATGCCGTCATAGGCCTCGTCATGCTTGGCCTTCTGATCGTCGGTGTAACCCAGAGGGTGCTTGGTGTAGACGATGACTTGGGGCGACAGCCAGATGCCTTGTTCCTGCATCATGCGCAGGGTCGCTTCGGTGGCCAGGTTGGCATGCTCGACGCATTGCACCCCATTCTCAACGGCGCGCCGGATGCCTTCATCATGATATGCATGCGTGCAGACATAGGTGCCCCAATCCTTGGCGGCGGCCACGGCGGCCTGCACTTCGGACGGCAGGAACTGGGTCACGTCCAGCGGATCGGCATATGACCCCGTCCCGCCGGTGGTGCAGATCTTGATCTGGGACGCGCCACGGCGGAATGCCTCGCGCACGGCGAGCAAAACGCCGTCATGACCGTCGGCCACGGCAACCATATGGTATTTCATCGGCACTGACGGTTCGTTCAGGATGGCCGCACATTTGTGACAGTCCTGGCGGTGATCTGAATGGCCTGAGGTTTGCGAAATCATCGGGCCCGACGGATAGATGCGAGGACCGGCCAGCACGCCGGCATCAATGTTCTTCTTGAGCGAGAAGGTGTTGCCACCAACATCCCGGATCGTCGTGAATCCATTCATGAGATAGGTTTCGGCGGCCGCAGTCGCCTTGTAAGCCCAGTAAAACTCGTCAGATCCAAATGCCTCGGGAAAGGACATCTGAAACATGACATGAGCGTGCGCATCTATGAAACCGGGGCTGAGCACCCGGCCTTCTGCGTCGATTTCGCGCCACCCGGCATCGGCGCCGATTCCCTTGGCAAGCTTTGCAATCCGGCCTTGCGCAACCAGCACGTCATACCCTTCCAGCAGGGTCTCGTCCTTGCCGTTAAAAATGCGCGCATTGCGAAAAAGTATGGGCGATCCGCTATCTTGCCCTAGTGTCGGACGGACATTTAGGTTCTTTTCAGGCATGACAGTTACCCCAGTTTGTCTTCAGAAAGGCGCGACCATGTTTCAGTCTATTCTTGTTGTGCGCGTTCAGCCCGGGAAGGGCCCGGCGGCCATGCAGGTTTTCCACGACCGGGGTGTTCTGAGCGAATGCGCCGCGGCGATCCCCGGTTTCATCGAAGGCGCTTTGCATGCCGGCGTCGAGGATCCTGATCGCATCTGTGTTCTTGGCACGTGGCGAGACGCCGAAAGCTACCGGGCGTGGGGCATTCACCCGGCACGCGCTGCGCAATTGGCGGATATCGGGCACCTGATTGCCGAGGTCGAGCTGGCCGAAATTTTCGGCCCGGCGTTCCAAGTTTGACACGGCCGCTCCCATCACAGCAGTCCAAGCGAAAGCCATGGCACCAACGCAATGATCGCAAGGCCAACAATCATCACCGCGATATAGGGAAGAACCCCCATGAGGATGTCGCTGAACTTTTCCTTGAATGTCACCATGGCGACCATCAGATTCATGCCCACGGGCGGCGTCAGGTAGCCGATTTCGAGGTTCACGATCATGATGATCCCGAAATGCACCGGATCAAAACCATAGGCCTGCGCCACCGGCATCAGGATCGGGGCAAGGATCAGGATGGCCTCGTTCGTAGTCATGAAGGCCCCTACGGCCAGCAAGAGCAGGTTCACGACCAGAAGCATCGTCCAGGGGTTGGTCAGGTAGGTCTGGGCGATCTCGACCATCTGTGCGGGCACACGATATTCCGTCAGGATCAAGTTCAGCGACAGCGCCACCGCGATCAGCGGGAACAGCGCGCCGCCAAGCTTGGCAGTTTCGGTGACAACGTTGAAATAGTCACGGATCTTCATCTCCTTGTGGACGAAGAACTCGATGATCAGCGCATAGACCAGGGCAACAGCCGCGCTTTCGGTGGGCGAGTAGTATCCAGAATAGATGCCGCCGAGCAGGATCACCGGGAACATCGCGGCCCAGATTCCGGCACGAAGCGCTGCCCAGAGTTCCGCCCAGTCCATCTTTTGCGCCGGGCGATGGCGGTTCGCCCACACCACGTAGGCGATCATGAGCACGATCAGAACCAGTCCGGGCAAGACTCCGGCAAGGAACAGGTCAACGATCGAAGTTTCTGTGACAAGACCATAAAGAATGAGCGGGATCGACGGCGGAATGATGATGCCGAGCGTGCCCCCCGACACCACGGTGCCAAGGGCGAAACGGTTGGTATAACCCGCTTCCTTCATCGCCGGGTAAAGCACCGAGCCGACAGCGATCATGGTCACGATGGACGAGCCGGAAATGGCGGCGAAGACGGCACAGGAAACGATCGCAGCAACGCCCAGACCGCCACGTGTCGGCGCCGTGATGGCGCGCACGATACGCACCAGACGACGGGCCGCCGTGCCCTCGGTCATGACCGCCCCACATAAAAGGAACAGGGGCACGGACAGGATCAGCTCCTTGTTGAGCGACGTCCACATATCCTCGACGATGTAGTCAAGGTAGCCATGCCCCCAGACAAGGTGCACATAGGCAATCGCGGCCAAAAGGATAACGGTCAGGGTCTGGCGCAGGATGAGCAGACCAAGGACAAGTGCAAGAAGACCAAACGCGCTCATTCCGGGATCTCCTCGCGTGCGGGGGCCGAGCCGGGCCAGATGAAAAAGATGACATAGCGCAGGGCCGCCGAGACGAAGCCGATCGGGATTGCCGCCTGAAAAATCCATACCGGGACGTCGAGACCCGGCATCACGGTGCCGATGTCACGCGAGGCGTTGACAAAAACCCAGCCGTAATAGGCGACGGCCAGAAAAACGGCGGCACTCAGCCCGTTGGAGATGCGGTCAACATACGGCCCCCAGCTTGTGGGCACCCATTTGAAGGCGACGCGGGGCACGATCTGGGTACCGGTCGCGACGCTGACGCCGAGCCCGGCAAAGGCCCCGATGACCAGAAGGAACAGCGAGATCTTGCGGGCGCCATATATGCCGGTCGACCCCATGTCGAAACCCAGCGCCCCACCCACGGGACCGATGAATTCACGGCCGGCGACATCGCCAAAGATCAGCACGCCGATCAGGGTAAATGCGATCACGGCGACCCAGCGTTCCAGCAGGTGCCAGACCTGCAAGAGCCGTGTCACGGGCATGGGAACAGATTGATATGTCATGGGATCAGCTTTCCACGTGGCGCATGCGGCGCCCCGTTCACGCGGGGCAGCGCCTGTTTTCGTGCGGGATCAGGGTTGACGGGGTCAGCCCGAGCAGGCGGCCTTGGCCTCTTCCATCAACTGGAAAATGGCTTCGCCATCTGCGCCGTAATCTGCGGCCATGGCCGACCACCAGGGCGCCAGCTTGCCACGAATACCCGCCACCTGATCGTCGGTCAGGGTCACGATCTTGCCGCCCTGGGATGTGTGGAGCGCCCGCATTTTGTCTTCGAAGGCAAAGATCTCGTCCATGATCGCCTTGGACGCAAATGCATCGCGGGCGAACGCCCGTTTGATCGCGGCCTGGTCCTCGTCGCTCAATCGATCCATCACCCGTTGGCTCACGGCAAACATACCGGGGCCGTTCGAATAGTTGTATTCGTTCACGATCGGGAAAATCTTGCTCAGGCCGGAGGGGATGTAGAAGGTGTAGACCGTCGGGTAGACATCAATCAGACCGGTCGACGCCGAGGACGCCGCTTCGCCGGGGCTGAGCGGAACGGGGTTAGCGCCAAAGACTTTCCAGTGTTCCGTGTTGATCCTGTTGACGGAAATACCAATTTTCAGCCCCTTGAGCTGATCGACATCGGTAATTTCGCGGTCCGACATCAGGTAACCATTGCCGACTTCGGCCCATGATCCAAAATACACCCCCTTGGGCGCAAGGCGCGTGCGGATTTCGTCTGTCAGGTACTTGTCCTGAACACAGGCGCGCTGATCATTGTCGTCAAAATATCCATAAAGCTGCATCAGGCCAACTTCGGGCGCCTGCTGACCGGCGGCGCTCACGGTGAAAAGACCCATCTCGATGCGCCCGCGCGCCAACTGCGCAAGCGTGTCGTTTTCCGTACCCAATTGCGAGTTGAAATAGGGCTCGACCTTGAGCCGGCCTTCGCTTTCTTCGGAAATCGCGGCGGCCAGACGATTGACCTGCGCCCCCCACGGAGTTTTCTCGGGGGCGGCGGTGGCCAGTTTCAGAACGGTTTCGGCTTGGGCAGTTGTCGCGGCGATTGCAACGACCCCAGCGATGACGAGAGATTTGAGAATGGTCATGGTGCTCCTCCTGACGCATGTTGCGTTTTCGGTAGAAACATCAGTGTGAAATTACATTCGCGCAAATTTATTTTTTGATATATAAAATTCATGCTATGAATGCTAATGCGTTTCTGCCCAAAATCAGCCACTTGCACCCCGCCCCGGCAGTGAACCGCCGCAGTACGTTGCCCATACGAACGACGAAAAGGATGGAATTTGCAGAATCTGACGCAGCTCCACCACTTCAAGCTGGTGGCACAGGAAGGGAGTTTTGCCCGTGCGGCCGAACTCGCCCACATCACGCAACCTGCCCTGAGCAATTCGATCAGAAGCCTCGAAACCCGACTGGGAATGACCCTCTTCGAGCGGTCCGAACGCCCGGTCAGGCTGACGGCGGCAGGCCGCAACATCATTGCCCGGGTCGAGGCCATCCTGTTTCAGTCACGCAACCTCGAGCAAACGCTTGCCAACCTGAACGCGGGAACCGGAGGGCATATCCGGCTCGGTGTGCCACCGGTGTTTTCCACGGCACTTGCCGGACCCATCATCGCGGAGTGGCACAATGCCTTTCCCAACGTGACCCTGGACATGATCGTGCGCGAAACGGTCGAACTCAAACCGACGCTGCGGGATGAAATGTGCGACGTCATCGTCGGGGACATGCGCGACATGCGAAGCCATGTGGAAGACATGGACCTGGTCGAACTGTCCCCGCAGTCAGGCGGTGCCTATTGCCGACCGGGCCACCCGATCCTGACAATCCGCAATCCCCTTCCGCGCGACCTGTCCCGGTACAAACTCGCAGGTCCCCAGTTTCCTGAAGACGTTTTGCGCGACCTCGCAAAGTTCCTCGGAATCGAATGGAACGGGGCTGAACCGCTGATTGCTGTCACCAGCCACAACATTGCCGCGTTGCGTGATGCGGTCGCCGAGAGTGACCTCGTATTGCTGACAACCGCGGGGACTGTGCGTAACCAGGTTTCGCTTGGAATCCTGAAGAAAATCCCGATCGACATTGGGGTGTCCGGAGTTTGGACCGTGGCGACATTGAAGGGCAAGGTCCATCATCCCGCCGTGCCGAGGTTGATTGACAAGATCGTCGACATCAGTCGCCGTGAACACGAAAACCGGATTGCCGCCACGCGTCTTCCAAGCGCCTGACGGCGGGGATCAAGGCGGATCGTTCCCCCTGCTCGGCTGCGGAAGGCATCAGCCGGCAGCGGGAGATATTGTCAGCAGCGTGCCCCCCAGTTCTCGGAACGCGCGTTGGCGGCAGGACAGGACGATCACCTGAACGTCCTCGGCTTGCAAAGTCAGGGCATCAAACATCTGCATGATGCGATCGTCATCGGTGTAGACGATCGCATCATCGAGGATGACCGGCGCCGCGCGTCCCTCTCGCGCCAGAATACGCGCAAAGGCAAGGCGCACCAACAGCGACAGCTGTTCGCGCGTCCCGCCCGACAGCATATCGACCTCTTCTTCGATTTCGCGGCGGGTGAGCCGGGTGATCATGCCGGTTTCGGCATCTACCACCGGCGATGCGTCCGGCCAGATCAGACGCAGCAGCGGCACGAGTTCCTTGACCACGGGGGCGACATGGCGGTCACGCGCCCCTGCCCGTGCGGTTTCCAGCGCAGACAAGAGACGCTGGTTGACCTTGATGTCGAATTCGATGGCGGCCAGCGCCGCACGCGCCGACAAGAGCCGTTCCGTGGTCAGCGCCAGTTCTTCCTCGATCCCTTCCGAGCCACGTTGCCCAATGGCCGTATCCAACCGGGCCAGCTCGATTTCGAGCGCCTGCGACCGTTCCCGCGTGGTGTCGATCACCGAACGCGCGCGTTTGTCTGCGGCTTCGGCGGCGCGCAGATCCGGCGCCTCGCGCCTCAGCGCGTCCAGCTCGGCGGTGGCCCCGGCAAGCTCGGCTTGCAGCGTTTGGGCCAAGCTCCGCATCTCGTCCAAGGCCGCCGCCGCATCCGAAAAAGCCGACAACTCTGCCTGCGCGCGCGTGTGGCGCCCTTGGGCGGCAGTGAGCGCCGCTTCGCTTCGGCTCAGCGCGTCGCGCGCCTTTGACAGCGCCTGTCGCGCGGCTTCCAGAGCGATCTTGGCGCCGTTCCGGGCCTCCCGCGCCGTGACTTCCTCGGCCTCTGCTGTGACGAGATCCGGCAGATCAGGATCCGGCCCGGCGGGTTCGGGCAAACGGGCAAGTGTCGCACGCAGCGCCTCCAGCCCGTCCGGGGCCAGTGCCTTGAGATCGGCCAAAAGGTCGCGTCTTTGCGCCTCTAGTGTGACGCGACCCGTTGCGTCGGCGCGCGCGGAGGCCAATTCGGCATGCCCCGTCTCGGCCAGCGCCTTGGACAGGGCGGCTTCGGCCCTGGCGAGGCTGTCGGCGCTACCGCCTTCTCCAGGTCGGAACACGAGCTGCCCGACCCCTTCTATGTCAAAAATTGCGCGATCCGGCAGGGGGTGGGGCGTGTCCGGGGGAACGACCTGTCCGCCCCGGGTGATGCGCGCTTCCGCCCCCTTTGCATAGTGAATGGTCAGGGACGCCGCCGCCGCATCCCGGGCGCGCGTTGCAACCGAAACATCCCCGGCCAGCGCATCGAGCCGACGCAGCGCATCTGCAGACAGCAATTGCGCGATCTGCGCGTCAAGCGCCTCGATGTGATAGCGTGTCTCGTCGGCCAACTTGAGCCTCTTCTCAAGCGCGGCACGTTCGGCGCGGGCGGCTTCGGCGCCCTGGGCGCGCAAGACCTGCTGCAGGGCGGCCGATGCCGCACTGGCCGCCTTCGCCGCGCAGGTATCGGCGGCAAGGGCTGTTTCATGGCGCTGATCCGCGACTTCGTATTCTGCGCGATCCTGCGTCACCTGCGTCGTTGCGGCATCAAGCGCCGCTCTCGCCGCGCTGGCCTCGCCCAGCGCCCGGTCCAGACGGTCAATCCTGTCAGCCGCGTTGTCATGCCTGGCTTTCAGGGTGTCGACCGTGCCGGCTGCGGTCCTGATCTTGTCGGCATGGGCCCGCGCGACAGCGAGCGCCTGCGCAGCGGTGGCGGCGGCCTTTTCGTCGGCCTGGCGGATTTCGGGTGCGCTGATTTCGGCCAATTCCGCACGCGCCTTGCGACGGCGTGCCAGATCATCCTCTTGCGCGCGCACCGAAGTTTCGAGCGCGGCCTGTGCCTCTTCAAGGGTCGCGACCTCGTCGATACGTGCCTTGTAGGTGCTGTCCTTCTTGGGGCCACGCGATGTGATTTCCGCGTCCAGCGCCTTGCGCACAGCAGCGAGCGCCGCTTCCATGCGCCGCCCGCCGGTCATCGCCTCGACCTCTCCCGCGACCGAGTCCATGATGCCGCGCCGCGCGACCTGTTCGGCACCGCCCTCGGACATGTCCACAACACCCTGGCGCACCCATAAAAGCCCTGCAGGACCGCCCTGCGCCTGGGCACCGATCACCCCGGCAAGCTGGTCTTCGGCCTCGCCCGCTTGCGCGACAAGCGTTCCATTGCGATAGAGACGCGCGGCCTTTTCCGAAGCTTTGCGGCCCCAGCTTTTCTCAAGCCGCCACACATCCCCTGCGCTTTCGAAATCAACCATGACAGAGGGGCTGCCCCCGGCATTGGGCACCAACCCCTGCACCACCTTGTCAAACGAGCGGTGGCTGGCAAAGAACGCCGCATGCAGCGCGTCAAAGAAGGTGGATTTGCCGGCCTCGTTCGCGGCCGTCAACACGTTCAGCCCGCCACCAATGCCCGAGATCGCAACCGGGTCGATGAACTGTCGCACATTCTGCAGGGTAATCGTGGTGATCTTCATGGCTCAGACCTCGCGCACCAGTGACCACAGACGATTGAGCGCGGCCTGCGCCAGTTCGGCGGTCTCGGTGTCTCCACCTTCTGCCGTGGCTTCGGCAAAGAGCGCGTCCACCGCCTCGCGCAACGCGCCGGACGGGGCTATCTCGTCGATATCCCCGGCCTCGTACTCGGTCGCCAGTTCCCCCTGTTCCACCTCCAGCAGCGCAAAATCCGGGCACGCCTCGGCAATCGCGGTCTCGAGCGCCGCGCGTTCCGAAAGGCGCAGGAACCCCTGCAATCGCGGCTTGAGAAGCTGGTCGCGCCGCGCACCGCGATCGGAAGGCAAAAGCGCCTCAAAGGCGCTGGTCACGTCCTGCCCCGGCGTCAGCGATAACGTGGGAGCGCCCCAGTGAAACCGCCCCGTGACGACCTGCTCGATCCGGGGCAAGACACCGGGGGCATCGAGCGTGACCACGTGGCACGAGCCGCGCCCGGCATGGCGAAAGCGGTCGCGCTCCGGACTGCCGGAAAACTGCGCGCGCGGACCGATGGACAGGGGACCGTGCCAGTCGCCCAGCGCGAGGTAATCCAGCCGCGCGGTCTTGTCCCGGTCGGGCGGGATCGTGGCGGAACTGTCGAAATTATCGCCAAAATCCACCACGCCACCATGCGCCAGGCCAATCCGCAAGTCCTCGGGCGGGGTTGCACAATCGACCATCCACGCGGTCAGGTCGCGCCCCGGAAAGCGATGAGGCCAGGGCGACGGCAGTAGGTGCACACCGGGCGCCATGGCCACGGGCGCCGCCCTGCTAAGCACATGCACGTTATCCCCCGCCTCGTCTTGGAAACGCGCCCAGAGCTCTTCTCCACCCAAGCTGTCGTGGTTGCCCGGCAGAATCCACCAGTGCAGATCATCCGCTGCGCGCATGGCGGTCGCCGCCTGTCGGCGCACCTGCTCGGACGGACCAGTCGTGTCAAACGTATCCCCGGCCAGAAGCACATGCCCGGCGCCGTGTGCCCGCGCCACCTTGGCGAGCGTAGACAAAACCTCGTGGCGGGCCTCGATCAGCCGCCCCCGAAGGTCCTGGGGCATCCGCCCGAAGCCTTTTCCAAGATGCAGGTCGGAACTATGCAGGAAGGTGAAGGCTGTCATTGGCGGTTCAGATCCCGTTCATCAAGGCGCACTCTGGGGCACCCGTCCAAGTGGTACCCGCCCGCGCGCCCCGCCGCAACGCAGGACCCGTTGTTTCAGCCCCCGACATAGCGTTTCGGCGCCGTGCCTCGGATTTTCTCGGTCAGTTCCTCGGGCACTTCCGACCCGTCCACGAGGAACGGCAAGATGCCCTTGCGACCGGACCGGCCGCGCATGGTCTTGATGTCGTCTTCGGAGCGGGTCACGCGTTGCGACAACCGCCGCCCCCATTGGGCAAGATAGCCGTATAGGCGGTCGATCTCGGCCGCGTGCGCCGTGCCCTTGGCCAGATCGTGGAATTCCTGCGGATCTTCCTGAAGATCAAAAAGCATCGGGCGGAAGCCACCCTCGGCATGGATCAGTTTGAAGCGGCCGTCAAACACCATGAAAAGGCGCGCATCACGCGGTTCGACGCCAAGCTTTACTGCCTGCGGGGTGGCGGAATAGTCATATTCTGAAATCGCGAAGTCACGCCATTCGGGTGTCCTGCCTTCGAGCCATGGCAATAACGAGCGCCCCTCGATGATGTGATCGGGCACCCTGCCCCCGGCAAATTCGACAAAGGTCGCGGCGAGGTCGATCGACTCGACCAGCACGTCACAGGTCGTGCCGCGGGTGGCATCGGCTTCGCCGCGCGGGTCGTAAATGATCATCGGGATCTTGACCGAGGGATCGTGAAACAGGTCTTTTTCGCCCAGCCAGTGATCGCCAAGATAGTCACCGTGATCGGAGGTGAGAACGATCATCGTGCTGTCCATGCGCCCCGTGGCTTCGAGGTGATCCAGCAGCACGCCCAGTTGATCGTCGCATTGCTTGATCAACCCCATATAGGCCGGGATCACCTTCTGACGCACATCCTCACGTTGAAAGGCCTGTGCGATCTTGTTCTCCATATAGGCGCCGTAAACCGGTTGCGGGTCTTCCCGCTCGACATCGCTGCGCACCGCCTGCGGCACATGGTTTGCACCGTACATGGCGTGATAGGGCGCGGGCACGATATAGGGCCAGTGCGGCTTGATGAAGCTGACATGGGCGCACCAGCGCCCCTTGGCTTGGTCGATGAACTCGATGGCGCGTTGGGTCAGCCAGGGTGTCTCGCTGTCTTCCTCGCGAATATTGGCGGGCTTGTCGGCATTCTTGAACATCCAGCCCGAGGCGATGTCGCCATTCTCGTCAATCCCGGCATTGGCGAAATCGGACCACGGGTTTTCGGACGGATAGCCCTTGGACTTGAGATATTCGTTATAGGGCGAGCGTTTCTCGTCGTAGAACCCGTCCGGACCTTCACCCCAGAGCCCATCGTCCCGGATCCAGCTGTCAAAGCCGCATTCCGCCTGCCGTGCGCCGATTTCGCTGTCCGGGCTGAGGCCGAGACGGGCCATGCCCTCGGCATCGGCCTTCATGTGGGTCTTGCCCAGAAGCCAGCAATCCATGCCGATCCGGCGCAGGTGATCCCCGAGTGTCTGCTCGCCCACACGCAGGGGAAACCCGTTCCACTGCGCCCCGTGCGACGAGGTATAGCGCCCGGTGTAGAAACTCATGCGCGACGCGCCGCAGATCGGCGACTGGACGTAGGCGTTGGTAAAACGCACGCCCCTAGCCGCGACCCGGTCAAAGTTGGGCGTGTCCAGATGCGGGTGCCCGGCGCAGCTCAGGTAATCGAACCGTAACTGGTCATACATGATGAACAGGATGTTCATGTCCTTGTCGGACGCGCTGGCGGGGTCGGGCATGTCGGTCTCCTTGGTCTTTGGCCAGAGTGCCACAAAGCCCTCCATGATCCAGCGCAATTTTCGCCGCAAGGGCCGGCAGGTCGGCAAATTTATTAATATGTTCATTACTTTTTCGAATCAACTGTCACGGAGAACCTGCCCGGGGAACCCGGGAAGAGTTGGCTCGACAGACTTCAAAACGGCGACGACGGGCCCCGCTGAATTCGGCACACCGACCCTGACCATGCAAATAGGGTGAATCCAATCCAGTTTCGCGCCATGGTTGATTTCAAGAACTGCGCAAGCAGTTTCGAAAAGCGAAACTATCTGGAAGAGTGGTGGAAAACGATTTGTTTCCCCTGCACACTCGTAACATTCTTGTGGCGAATGACGCCACTGGACAAAACCAGTTTATGCGACGGGGAGATACGCGCATGTTATTTTCAGTAAGCCTGAGGCGACCTGTCCTCGCGGCTGCGTTTCTGATCGGGGGCATTGCCTCGGCAGCGCAGGCGCAGGACAAGCCAAATATTCTCGTGATCTGGGGCGACGATGTCGGCCAATCGAACATTTCGGCCTACACCCGTGGGCTCATGGGGTACCAGACCCCCAACATTGACCGGATTGCCGATGAAGGCATGATGTTCACCGACTATTACGGTGAACAATCCTGTACCGCGGGCCGCTCGTCTTTCATCATGGGCCAGTCGGTGTTCCGCACCGGCCTGTCCAAAGTGGGTTTGCCCGGTGCCAAGGAAGGCATGCAGGTCGAAGATCCCACCATTGCCGGCCTTCTCAAGGCCGAAGGCTATGCCACCGGACAGTTCGGCAAGAACCACCTTGGCGACCGGGACGAACACCTGCCGACCAACCACGGCTTTGACGAGTTCTTCGGCAACCTCTATCACCTCAACGCCGAGGAAGAGCCGGAGAATATCGATTATCCGAATGACGCCGTCCTGCCTGACGGATCGACCTTCCGCGAACGCTTCGGCCCGCGCGGCGTGATCAAGTCGTCGGCGGATGGCACGATCGAGGACACCGGCCCTCTGTCCAAGAAGCGCATGGAAACCGTGGATGACGAAACCGTCGCCGCCGCCATCGACTTCATCAAGCGCAACGAGGACCAGGGCAAGCCGTGGTTTGTCTGGTGGTCAGGCACCCGGATGCATTTCCGCACCCATGTTGCCGAGGATAAGTGGGCCAAGGCCAACGAGATCGTCGGCAAGCAGGTGGACGAGTACACCGCTGGCATGATCGAACACGACATGCATATCGGCGAGTTCCTTGCCCTTCTCGATGAGCTTGGCATTGCCGACAACACCATCGTTTTCTACTCGACCGACAACGGCCCGCACATGAACACGTGGCCGGATGCGGCGATGACTCCGTTCTGGGGTGAAAAGAACACCCAATGGGAAGGCGGATGGCGCGTGCCTGCCATGGTCCGCTGGCCCGGAAAGATTGCGGCCGACACCGTTTCCAACGAAATCGTGCACCACATGGACTGGCTGCCGACCTTCCTCGCCGCAGCTGGCAACGAAACCGTCAAGGAAGACCTGCTCGACGGGATTACCGTTGCCGAAGTGGGAGGCGGGCGTGACTATCGCGTGCATCTCGACGGCTACAACATCCTGCCGATGCTGACCGGTGAAACCGACAAGAGCCCGCGCCGCGAGATTTTCTATTTCACGGATGACGGCGACCTTGCAGCGCTCCGCTTCGGCGACTGGAAAATCACCTTCCTCGAACAAAAGGCTTGGGCAACACTGCGTGCCTGGATGGAACCGCTGACGCCGCTGCGCGTGCCCCTTATCACCAACCTGCGCCGCGATCCCTATGAGCGTGCGTACCGGACCTCCAACACCTACTACGACTGGATGCTGGACCGTGCTTACATGCTTGTCCCGGCGCAAGCCTACGTGGCCCAGTTCCTTGAGACCTTCAAGGAATACCCACCACGCCAGGAGGCTGCGAGCTTCAGCCTCGACAAGGTCATGGAGAAGCTGACAGCGCCCCCGGGTACGCCGTAAGCCTCGGCAGGTCGCGATTTGACGAAACCACGGAGGCGGGCGAAAGTGACTTCGCCCGCCTCTCTTTCTCATTCGACCCTTTTCAGGACCGCTTGCCATGAAACAACTGTTTTTTGCCTTGGCGCTTGTCGCAGCGCCCGCGATTGCAGATCCCCTGCCCTCGTGGAACGACACGGCGGCGAAGGCGCGGATCATCTCCTTTGTCGACAGTGTCACCGACCCGAAAAGCGACGCCTATGTCACCCCCGCCGCCCGGATCGCCACGTTTGACAATGACGGCACGCTCTGGGCCGAACAGCCGGTCTACTTCCAACTCATCTACGCAGTGGATCAAGTCGCCAAGATGGGCGCCGCCGATCCCGCGATCCTGACGTCGGACGCGCTCAAGGCAGCGGCCGCCAAGGATTACAAGGCCCTTCTCGCCACCGGTAAGGAAGGGCTGGTCGAGGTGCTGCGCGCCTCGCATGCGGATATGCCGCTGGAGCAGTTCCACGCCGATGTCGCCGCGTGGCTTGACGAGGCGCGCCACCCCACCACGGGGATGCGCTATGACGAGATGATCTATCAGCCCATGCTGGAACTGCTCACATATCTGCGCGATCAGGGTTTCAAGACCTATATCGTGTCGGGCGGCGGCATTCAGTTCATCCGCGCCTTTGCCGAGGACGCCTATGGCATCCCGCCCGAGCAAGTGATCGGCTCTTCCACGACATCGCGCTATGAAGTGATCGACGGCGTGCCCACGATCATCAAGGGAGGTGAGCTGTTCTTTGTCGACGACAAGGCGGGCAAGCCTGTCGGGATCATGCACCATATCGGACGGCGTCCGATCCTTGCCGGGGGCAATTCCGACGGGGATTTCGAGATGCTGGAATTCAGCACCGCCGGAGATGGCGCACGGCTGGGCCTGATCGTCCATCACACCGACGCAGAGCGCGAGTTTGCCTATGACCGCGAGGGACATATCGGCGTGCTGAACCGAGGTCAGGACGAGGCCGACGCGCGCGGCTGGGTGTTGATCGACATGAAAAACGACTGGGCCAAAGTGTTTCCCAAGACGGCGGAGTAAAGCAACGTGGCAGACATGACTCCTTTGCAGCAGATCGACTCCCTGCGCGCGCGGATCGGCGGATCGATTATCGGACAGCGGGACGTGATCGACCGCCTTCTGATCGGCCTGCTGGCCAATGGCAACCTTCTGATCGAAGGCTTGCCCGGCCTTGCCAAGACCCGCGCGATCAAGGCGCTGGCCAAGAACCTTGAATGCGACTTCAGCCGCATTCAGTTCACGCCCGACCTGCTGCCTGCGGACGTGACCGGCACCGAGATGTACCTGCAAACGCCTGACGGTCCGAGTTTCCAGTTTCAGCAAGGGCCGATCTTTGCCAACGTTGTGCTCGCCGACGAGATCAACCGCGCCCCGGCCAAGGTGCAGGCCGCGCTTCTGGAAGCGATGGAGGAGCGTCAGGTCACGGTAGCCGGGACGACACATAAGATGGCGCCGCTATTCATGGTGATGGCCACGCAGAACCCGATTGAACAGGAAGGCACCTATCCCCTGCCCGAGGCCCAGATGGACCGGTTCCTGATGCACGTCATGATCACTTACCCGCCGCTGGCCGACGAGGTCGAGGTGATCCGGCTGGTCCGGAGCGAGGAGCAGGCCGCGACGACAGACACGTCCAAGGCAGGCGCCGAGAAACCCGCCCCCATCCCGCAAGAGTCCGTGTTTGCTGCACGCCGCGAGATTGCCGCGATCCACACCTCGGATGCGATCGAAACCTACATGGCGACGCTGGTGCAGGCGACGCGCACGCCGGGCGATTTCTCTACCGATCTGGCGCGCTGGATCGAGGTCGGGGCCAGCCCGCGCGCCTCGCTGGCGCTCGACCGCTGTGCGCGGGCGCATGCGTGGATGAAGGGGCGCGACTATGTCGATCCCGAGGATATCCGCGCCATCGCCGGGGACGTATTCCGGCATCGCCTGACCCTGACCTATGAAGCGCAGGGCGAAGGTACCAGCGCGGATGCGGTGGTGGCCGAGATGCTGGCACAGGTGGCCCTGCCCTAAAGGAGCGTCAAGGATGGACCGAGCCGCCAGACTGCGCACCGGCACATTGCCCCGGCCCAAGGCGCCGCAGGAGGATCCGCGCATTCACGTCTCGCTTGCGGGGCTGCGTGCGCTGGAACCGCGGGCACGGGCACTGTCTTTCACGTCGAAACAACCCGCGCGCAGCGCTTTGAATGGCCGCCATGCTTCGCGCATTCGCGGGCGGGGGCTCGATTTTCTGGAACTGCGCGATTACCTGCCCTCGGATGATGTGCGCGCGATTGACTGGAAGGTGACAGCGCGCACCGGCAAACCGCATGTGCGCGTCTTTACCGAGGAACGCGACCGCCCCACGCTGATTGTCGTCGATCAGCGCATGTCGATGTTTTATGGCAGCGTCCACAACATGAAATCCGTGACCGCCGCCGAAGCCGCCGCGATCACCGCATTCCGCGTCCTTTCCCAAGGCGACCGGGTGGGCGGGATCATCTTTGGCGACGACCATATTTCGGAAATCCGCCCCCGGCGCGACGCGGCCACGCTGGACCGGTTCCTGATCGCGCTCACGCGGGCCAACGCCATGCTGCATGCCGAGGCCCCGTCCCGCGCCCCACTGGCGATCAATGACGTGTTGCGATCGGTCCAAAAGATCGCGCCACGCAATCACCTGGTCATCGTGCTCAGCGATTTTGACCAGATCGACGACGACACGCGCCTTTTGATGTCGGGCCTGTCTCTGCATAATGATCTGGTGCTGGGCCTTGTGACCGACCCCTCGGCCAGTGTTTTGCCCAAGGGGGCGCGACTGACCGCGTCGGATGGCGTGCTGCAGGCGGAACTTGATCTCCGCGACGACCACGTGCGCCAGAACCTGATCGAGTATTCGCAGGGACGGCTGGCGGAAATCCTCGACTGGCAGATGAAGATGCGCCTTTCGGTGCTGCCGCTGACCAGTGCCGAGGACACCCTGCCCCAGTTGCAGCGCCTGCTCGGAGTGCCGCCACGATGAGCGAGACCGCAGACACCGTCGAATACGTGACGCTGGTCGATCTGATCAACCAGCTGCAGGAGGTGCCGGACCCGGCGCCGGTGTCGATGGTGCCTCAGACACAAGGCTGGATCGTGCTGGCCGGGTTTCTATTGGCCGCGCTGCTGCTTTTGCTGCGCGCCGTGCTGCGCCGCCATCGGGCCAATGCCTATCGCCGCGCGGCATTGGCGGCGTTGCGTGATGCAGGGGATGACCCCGTTGCGGTGTCTGCCATCCTCAAGCGCGCGGCATTGGCGGCCTTTCCGCGTGCGCAGGTTGCGTCGTTGACGGGGAACGGATGGTTGGCCTTTCTCGAAGACACGAGCCAAGCGGCAGGGTTCAGGGATGGCCCCGGACAGGCGCTTGCCGATGCGGCCTATTCCCCCAATCCCCAGCTGGTACATGGCCTGAACGCGCTGGCTTGTGAATGGGTGCGTGGGCATGTGGTGGGGGGTCGCGCATGATCTCGCTCGCCGCGCCTTGGGTGCTTGCCCTTCTGCCCCTGCCCCTGTTGATCCATCGGCTTGTGCCGCCCTATCGCACGCGGACAAGCGCGCTGCGCCTGCCGTTCTTTCGCCGTCTGAGCGATGCGGCGGGAAGCGCCCCGCGCCCCGGTGCCGCCGTGATTGCCCGCAGTCGGGTCCAGATGGCTACGGCAATCGCGGTCTGGTGTCTGCTAATCCTTGCGCTGGCGCAACCACAGCGCCTTGGCGAACCGGTCGAGATCACCAAGGCCGGGCGCGATGTTGTCTTGGGCATCGACATTTCGGGCTCGATGGACACGGTCGATTTTCCCGGTCCCGATGGCAAACCTCAGCAGCGTCTGGCCGCCGTGCGCGACGTGGTGGCGGGCTTCGTCGAAGGGCGCGAGGGCGACCGTATGGCGCTTATCGTGTTTGGCAGCCGCGCTTTCGTGCAAACCCCGCTGACCGCCGATCTTGAAACGGTGCTGGCCCTTCTGGAACAGACGCAGGTGGGCATGGCCGGGCCGCATACGGCTTTGGGCGACGCCATCGGGCTTGCGATCCGCACCTTCGAGGCCAGCGAGATTGACCAGCGCCTGTTGATCCTTTTGTCCGATGGCAATGACACCGCGAGCCGCATGAGCCCGCTGAATGCCGCCGAAATCGCGGCGGATCGCGGCGTGGAAATCTATGCCGTCGGCGTGGGGGATCGCGCCGCCAGCGGCGAGAACCGGCTGGACATGAACCTGCTCAAAGACCTGGCGCGACGCACGGGCGGCGCGGGGTTCTTCGCAGGCGACAGCGAAGCGCTTTCCCGAGTGTATGACCGTATCGACGCGCTGGCACCGCGCGACATCGAGACACTTTCGCACCGCCCGCGTGTTTCCCTGTCACACTGGCCGCTCCTGCTGGCCGCCCTTCTCGGACTGGGGGTGCTGGCGTGGCTGCATCTTGGAGCCACCCGGCGGAGGGCACCCTCATGACCGGCTTTGAAACCGCACTCTCGGCCTTTCATTTCCTGCGTCCGCTGGTGCTTCTCGGGCTTGTGCCGCTGGCGGTGATCTGGTGGCGCGTGCGGCGCCCCGATGCGCCGCAAAGTCAGGCCAGCAATGTGATGGCACCGCATCTTCAGGCGGCGCTGACCATTGGACTGGGCGACAGGGCGCGCTGGCAGCCAATTGATCTCGTCGCACTTGGCCTGACCCTGATCATATTCGCAGGATCGGGCCCGACATGGTCACGCGTTCCCCAGCCCTTCGCCGCCCAGACCGCGCCGATGGTGATCGCACTCAAGGTGACGCCATCGATGACGGAAACCGACGTGGCCCCCTCGCGGCTGGCGCGTGCCAAGCAGAAAATCCAGGACCTTCTTGAGATGCGCGCCGGGGCGCGCACCGCGCTGATCGCCTATTCCGCCACCGCACATTCCGTCGTGCCGATGACCGAGGATGGCGCCGTGATCCAACCCTATCTCGAAGGGCTGGACCCCGAGGTGATGCCCAGCGAAGGCGACGCGCCAAGCGCGGCCATGGCGCTGGCGCTCGACATGCTCGCCCGTGAAGACACACCGGGTGGCGTGTTATTTTTGCTCGACGACATGAGCCTGCCCGAAGCCAACAGCATTGCGGAACTGGCCGGGTCGACCCCGCTGGCGGTGCTCACGCTTTTGCCCGAGGGTCAGGAGATCGCCGCCCTTTCCGGCCTCTCGGCGCGGGTTGTGGGCGTGACCCCGGATACCAGCGACCTGAGGCGGTTGGAGCGTGGATTCGAAGCCGCCTATCGTCAGGCCCAGCTCGAAGACGCGGCCCAGCCGTGGCAGGATCGCGGGGCGTGGCTGGCGTGGCCCGCTGCGCTTCTGCTGTTGCTCTGGTTCCGGCGTGGGGTGAGCATGGTCTGGGGTCTTTTGCTCGCGGTCTGGCTGACCTTGCCCGCGTCCGAGGCTCAAGCCGAGGGCTGGCGCGATTGGTTCCTCACCCCGGACCAACAGGGCTGGCTGGCGTTCCGCGCCAAGGACTATGCCAGCGCCGCTGAGCATTTTGCCGATCCCTACCTCCGAGGGGTCGCGCAATATCGCAGCGGCCAATATGAAGCCGCCGCGCAAACCTTTGCCAGGATCGAGACGGCCGATGCCGCCTTTGCGCAGGGCATGGCCCATATCAAATCGCGCGGTTATCGCGACGGGGTGCGCGCCTTTGAACGGGCGCTGGAAATTGACCCCGATCATGCCGGCGCAAAGGCCAACCTGCCCGTGGCCAAGGCCATCGTGACCTATGTCGAGGAAACCCGCGAACAGTCGGACACTGGCGAAGAGTCGGGGATCGGGGCCGATGACGTGGTGTTCGACAATGAGTCCGGTCGCGGCGCAGACACCCAGATCGACGCGGCGCAAGAAGACACGCCCCAGCACCTATCCACCGAACAGTGGATGAACTCGGTCGACACCCGTACAAGCGATTTCCTGCGCCAGAGGTTCCGGCTCGAAGCGGCGGAGGCCAATCAATGATGCGCCTGTTGCTCGCCTTCGTTTTCTCGTTCTGCACCACGATCGCAATGGCGCAGGGCACACCGGTTCTCGAGATCGAACTCTCGGACACCGAAACCCTGCCGGGCCAGCCGCTCACGTTGCGGATCACGGTTCTGGTGCCGACATGGATGCCCGAACCACCCGTCTGGCCAAGCTTCGAGGCCCCCAACCTCATGGTGCGCCTGCCCGAACGCGCCAGCACCTCGACCAGCCGCAGGATTGATGGGGAAACCTGGTCGGGGATTTCGCGCCGCTACCAGATCACGCCGATGGTGCCGGGAACGGTGCGCCTGCCCGCCCAGACCCTGACCGTTGTCTATGCCGATCCGCCCAATGCCGCGCCGCTGCGCGCGGAGCTTGCCATCGAGGCGCGCAACATTACCGGCATCTTGCCCAAGGGGGCCGAGGGACTTGATCCCTTCATCGCCGCGCGGGCGCTGCGTCTGACACAAACCATTGAAGGCACGAGTGAGGGCCTGCAGGCGGGGGACAGTTTTTCGCGGGTGATCACGGCGGAAACCGAAGGGCTGTCGGGGATATTTTTGCCCGAGCTGACGCCCGACGCGGTGCTGTCGGGGGTACGGGCCTATCCTGAAACGCCCGAGGTCAGCGACAAGGACAATCGCGGCAAGGTAACGGGCACACGGCGCGAAACGACCGTTTACATGGCCGAGGGGGGCGTTGATGGCACACTGCTGGGCGTGTCGCTTGACTGGTACAATATCGCCAGCGGCAAGGTAGAAACCGCCACCACCGATCCGATCCCGGTCTCGGCCACCGCCCCGCCCGCGCCCCCCGAACCGCGCGACTGGCGCCGGATCGGAGCGCTGGGTGTTGTGGCGGCGCTCGCAGGTCTGCTCGTGACATGGCTGATCCGCCGCCTGACCCCGCCTTTGCGCCGCTGGCGTGCAGCGCACCGACAGCGCTATCTCGATAGTGCGCGGTTTGCTTGGCGGCACCTGCAGGAGGCGCGGCGGCAGCGTGATCTGGGGGCAACCCGCGCCGCGTATGATCTGTGGCGGGCGCGCAGCCCCGTTCAGGATGCCGGTCTGCACACCCGGATCGAAGCGGCCTTTGCCGACATCGGCGCCGCGCGCTATGGAGCGCGCCCTGACGCGCGAGAAGAACGCTATTGGCAATCCCTGTCCGGCCTGTTTCACTTGGCCCGGCGGGTTAGCCCCCGCGCGCCCAAAACAGGCGCCCTGCCTGCCCTGAACCCGACGGCACCACGGCACCATTGAAGAAAGACATTCATGCCCATTTTCCCGACCGCCTCGCCCCGGCCTCTTCCTGTCCTGCTCGCCGCCCTGTTCTGGATCCTGCTGTCCCTTGGCGCGATGGCAGAGCAGGACGGGTATGTCGGCTCGACCATCTGCGCCGACTGTCACGTCGAAGAAACGAACGCCTGGCAATCGTCCCATCATGCGTTGGCATGGCGGATGCCGGGGCGGGACATGCTGGTCGGGGCGTTTGAGGGTGAGGTGTTCGAACATGACGGGATGCGCACCGAGTTCTGGCGCGACGGCGACACCCGGATGGTACGGGTGACCGAAAAGGACGGAGTGACGACCGAATACAAGGTGCATTCCGTCGGTGGCGTCGCTCCGCTGGAACAGCTTCTGCTGGAGACGGAGCCGGGGCGCTTGCAGAGCTTTGACGTGGCCTGGGACGTGGATGAGAAACGCTGGTATCACATCTATCCCGACCTTGACCTGCCGCCCGGCGACGGGCTGCACTGGACCGGCCCCTACAAGAACTGGAACGCGCGTTGCGCGGAATGCCACGCCACCGGCTATGTCAAGAATTTTGACCCGCCTTCGGCCCGCTACAACTCGACCCAGGTCGAGATCGGCGTCGGCTGCGAGGCCTGTCACGGCCCCGGCGCGAAACACCTTGAACTGGTCAAAGGCGGCCACAGCGGCGACATGCCCAAATCCTATGGCTTTGCGGTCGACTTTTCGGACACCGAGGCCGGGATGCAGCAATGCGCCGGGTGCCACGCCCGGCGCGAAGCCTTTGGCGGCGGCAGCCCCGCGCCCGGCACCGCCTTTCACGACGCCTATAACCTCGCCCTGCTGCGCCCCGGCACCTATCACCCGGACGGGCAAATCCTGGACGAAGTCTATGTCTATGGCTCGTTCCTGCAATCGCAGATGTACGCCAAGGGCGTTGGCTGCGGCAACTGTCATGACCCGCATAGCAATGAGCGCGTCGCAGAAGGCAACGCCGTTTGCACACAGTGCCATTCCCCCGCCGGGAACCCCGATTTCCCTTCACTGGCACTCAAGGAGTACGACGCCCCGTCCCATCATCGCCATGCCGCCGACAGCGACGGTGCTCAGTGCAAGAACTGCCACATGATCGAGCGCACCTATATGGGCGTCGATGAACGGCGCGACCACAGTTTCCGGATTCCGCGCCCCGACCTTGCAGACAGCACGGGCGCGCCGGATGCCTGCACCGACTGTCATACCGGCCAATCCCCGAAATGGGCCGCCGATGCCATTGCCGACTGGTACCCCGAGGGGCGCTGGACGCAGTCGCACTTTGGGACCGCGCTGGCCAAGGGGCTGGCCGATCCGGTGGCGGGGGCCAAGGGGCTGATTGATCTGGCCGGGGATAGCGAGGTCAACGCGCTGGCCCGCGCCACCGCGCTCTGGGTGCTGTCCAATGCGGGCGATGCTGTGCATATCGACGACATCGCCCCCCTGTTGAAACACGGCGACCCGTTGATCCGCGCCAATGCCGTGAGCGCGCTGCGCGCCATCCCGGCAACGCTGACCGCCCCATATCTGGTCGCAGCACTGGAAGACCCGTCGCGCAATGTGCGCCTCGCGGCGGCGCGCGCCGTTGTGACCATCCCGCCGGACAGCGCGCCTGCCGCCCTGCGCCCAGCCTATGGGCCGGCCTCGCGCGCGATGGTGCAGTTCCTCAAGAACCAGTTCGATTTCCCCGAAGCCCACCTTCAGATCGCGGGCATCGCGCTGACCCAGCGCGAATTCGCTTCGGCAGAACGCGCCTTCCAGACCGTGGTGGCGCTTGATCCACACCACGGCGATGCTTGGGTCATGCTGGTGCGCATCGCCGGGGCCCTGCGCGGCGAAGACGCGGCACGCAAGGTGCTTGCCGAGGCATTGGAACGCCTGCCCGACAACCCGGCACTACTGGACCTCGCCCGCCAGCTTTGAAGCCGCTTCCTCTGCAGGGAAAGTAGGGGCATCCGTCGATATGTTACGCGCGAAACGAAAATACTTAACTTCTGTAACTTCTCTATTGCGCCGAATCAGATTCCGAGATATCCCAACCGTGCGGTCAGCTAATCGAACAGGACCCGTAGGAGGAATTTTCATGGACGCATTCATCTGCGATGCCACGCGCACCCCGATCGGGCGCTATGGCGGCGCCTTGTCATCCATTCGCACTGACGATCTGGCGGCTTTGCCGATCGCGGCCCTGATGGAACGCAACCCGCAAGTGGACTGGGCCAGCATCGATGACGTGATCTATGGCGATGCCAACCAGGCGGGCGAAAGCAACCGGAACGTGGCCCGCATGGCGGCCCTTCTGGCGGGTTTGCCGACCGATGTACCGGGCACCACGATCAACCGTCTTTGCGCTTCGGGCATGGACGCGGTGGGCATGGCCTCGCGCGGTCTGAAGGCTGGCGATTACGACATGGCCATCGCAGGCGGCGTCGAAAGCATGAGCCGCGCGCCCTTCGTGATGCCCAAGGCCACCAGCGCCTTCACCCGCGCCAACGCGGTCTATGACACCACCATCGGCTGGCGTTTCGTGAACAAGAAGATGCATGCGATGTACGGCACCGACTCGATGCCGCAGACGGCCGACAACGTCGCCGCCGACTACAACATTTCCCGCGAAGATCAGGACAAGTTCGCCGCCAACAGCCAGGCCCGCTGGGCCGCAGCGCATGCGGCCGGCATCTTCAAGGACGAGATCACCCCGGTGTCCGTGCCTCAGCGCAAGGGCGACCCGATCGTGGTCGACACAGACGAGCATCCCCGCCCCGGCACCGACGCCGAGAAACTGGGCAAGCTCAAGGGCGTCAACGGCCCCGATCTCTCGGTGACGGCTGGCAACGCCAGCGGCGTGAATGACGGCGCGGCGGCGATCCTGATGGCCACCGGCGCTGCTGCCGAAAAGAACGGTCTCAAGCCGATGGCCCGCGTGGTCGGCATGGCTGCGGCAGGTGTGGAACCCCGCGTGATGGGCATTGGCCCGGTCCCGGCAACCCGCAAGGTTCTGGCACGCACCGGACTCACCATCGAACAGATGGATGTGATAGAATTGAACGAAGCCTTCGCCAGCCAAGGGCTGGCGACGCTGCGGGAGCTTGGCGTGGCCGATGACGCTCCCCATGTTAACCCCAATGGCGGTGCCATCGCGCTTGGCCACCCGCTCGGTATGTCGGGCGCACGGCTGGTTCTGACCGCCGCCTATCAATTGCAACGCACCGGCGGGCGCTATGCGCTCTGCACCATGTGCGTCGGAGTTGGACAGGGCACCGCCCTGATCCTGGAACGTGTGTAACAGTGTAGCCCGAAAAGTGGGTACCGGTTTTCGGAAGAAGCTGCACGAAGTCATAATGGGAGGAGAACCCAATGTATGCACAGATGATTAAGACCGCCTCGAACAGCGTAAAGTCGCGCGATGAAATGTCGCCCGAGGAAGCCGCGTTTCAGGACAAGATCGACAATGACATCAAGATCGAACCGCGCGACTGGATGCCCGAGGATTATCGCCGCACCCTGATCCGCCAGATCGGCCAGCACGCCCACTCGGAAGTGGTTGGCCAGCTGCCCGAGGGCAACTGGATCACCCGCGCGCCGACGCTGGAACGCAAGATGATCCTGCTTGCCAAGGTACAGGACGAAGCCGGCCACGGTCTCTACCTCTACTCGGCCGCCGAAACGCTGGGTGTGAGCCGCGACGAGATGGTCGAGATGCTGCACGAAGGTCGCATGAAGTATTCGTCGATCTTCAACTACCCGACGCTGAACTGGGCCGATATCGGCGCGGTGGGCTGGCTGGTTGATGGCGCGGCCATCGTGAACCAGGTGGCGCTGCAGCGGACCTCTTATGGTCCCTATTCGCGCGCCATGATCCGGATTTGTAAGGAAGAAAGCTTCCACGCACGTCAGGGCTATCACGCGATCATGAAAATGGCCTTTGGCACCCCCGAACAGAAGAAAATGGCTCAGGACGCGGTCAACCGCCTGTGGTTCCCCGCCATCATGATGTTCGGCCCCAATGACAGTGAATCGACCCACTCGGAACAGTCGATGGCATGGAAGATCAAGGTGAAGTCCAACGACGAGCTGCGCCAGCAATTCGTCGACCAGACCGTGCCGCAGATCGAATATCTCGGCCTCGACCTGCCCGATCCGGGCATCAAGTGGAACGAGGAACGCGGTCACTATGACTTCTCCGATCCCGACTGGTCGGAATTCTTCAACGTGATCAAGGGCAACGGCCCCTGCAACGTCGATCGCATGAACGCCCGTGTGAAGGCATGGGAAGACGGCCAATGGGTCCGCGACGGGCTGATGGAACACGCCCGCAAACGCGCCACCCGCAAAGTTGCCGCAGAATAATCAGAGCTAGGAGGAGATCAGCTCATGAAAAACGAATGGCCCCTCTGGGAAATCTTCATCCGCGGTCAGCATGGCATGAGCCACCGTCACGTGGGTAGCCTGCACGCCCCGGACGCCGATATGGCGATCAAGAACGCCCGCGACGTCTACACCCGCCGCAACGAAGGCGTGTCGATCTGGGTGGTGGAAGCCAAGCACATTTCCGCAACCGCACCGGGCGAAAAAGGCCCGCTGTTTGAACCCTCGGAGTCGAAGGTCTACCGTCACCCGACCTTCTTCGACATCCCCGAAGAAGTGGGGCATATGTAATGGCTGTTGATAAGGATAAGCTGCTCCAGTTCCTGCTGCGCATTGGCGACAGCACGCTGGTTCTGAGCCATCGCGTCTCTGAATGGTGCGGCCACTCGCCGATCCTCGAAGAGGATATCGCTCTGGCCAACACCGCGCTGGACCTGATCGGCCAGTCGCAGATGTGGCTGGGCTACGCCGCCGAAGTCCAGGGCGAAGGCAAGAGCGCCGACGATCTCGCGTTCCTGCGCGACGCCTGGGATTTCCGCAATGTACTGCTGACCGAACTGCCCAACGGCGATTTCGGCCGCACGCTTCTGCGCCAGTTCCTGTTCGATGCCTTCCAGTCGGTCCTGATGGGGCGCCTGATCAAGTCTTCGGACGAAACCGTGGCGGGCATTGCGGCGAAGGCCAGCAAGGAAGTCGCCTATCACGTGGAACGCTCGGCGGACACGGTGGTTGGCCTTGGCGACGGCACCGAGGAAAGCCACAAGCGGATGCAGCAAGCGCTCGAATACCTCTGGCCATACGTGGGCGAGATGTTCGAAAGCGACGAAGTCGACGCGGCCATGGCCGAAGCCGGCATCGCCCCCGACCCCGCAAGCCTGCGCGAAGAATATGACGCGCTGGTGGGCCGAGTTCTGGCCGAAGCCACGCTGACTATCCCCGAGGGCAAATTCGCCCACAAGGGCGGTCGCACCGGCTATATGCACACCGAGCATCTCGGGCATCTTCTGGCCCAGATGCAGTGGCTGCAACGCGCCTATCCGGGTTGCGAATGGTAAGCCAAACGGGGCTCTGACCCTCAGAGCCCCACCCGCGCAAGGACAACAAAAATGACCCAGCCAAGTGTGAAACAGGTCTGGGAATGGTTGGAGACCATCCCGGACCCGGAAATCCCGGTGATCACGATTGTCGATCTCGGCATTATCCGGAACGTGGAATTTGACGGCGACACCTGTGTTGTTTCTGTCACCCCGACCTATTCCGGCTGCCCCGCGACCTCGATGATCAACATGGATATCGAGACCTGCCTGCGCGATCACGGGTTGACCAAGATCGAGCTGAAACAGCAGATCAGCCCGGCCTGGACCACTGACTGGATGTCCGACAGCGCGCGTGCCGCGCTGGAGAAATACGGCATCGCCCCGCCGCAACCGGCGGGCGGGCCAAAACGCTGCCCGCGTTGCGGCGGCGATCACCTCGAAAAGCTGAGCCAGTTCGGCTCGACCCCGTGCAAGGCACAATGGCGCTGCCAGGACTGTCTTGAACCATTCGAATACTTCAAGTGTATCTGAGGGAGGAGCCCCATGGCACGTTTTCACGATCTGGAAGTCACCGACATCCACAAGACCATCCGCGACGCTGTTGTCGTGACCCTGAAGCCCGTCAACGGCGCGGCCGAGGAATTTGATTTCACCCAAGGCCAGTACCTGACCTTCCGCCAGGATTTCGACGGCGAGGAACTGCGCCGCTCGTATTCGATTTGCGCCGGGAAAGATGAAGGTATTCTGCAGGTCGGCATCAAGCGTGTTGACGGCGGGGCGTTTTCGACATGGGCCAACGAAGAGCTCAAGGTCGGCGACACGCTGCAGGCCATGCCCCCCATGGGCGGCTTCTTTACCGCCTTGGACGCGGCCAACGAAAAACAGTACCTCGGCTTTGCCGGTGGTTCCGGCATCACGCCTGTCCTGTCGATCCTGAAAACCACGTTGGCGCAGGAACCGAACAGCACCTTCACGCTGGTCTACGCCAACAAGGGTGTGAATACGATCATGTTCCGCGAGGAACTGGAAGATCTCAAGAACACCTACATGGGCCGTTTCAACGTGATCCACGTTCTTGAAGCGGACGCGCAGGAAATCGACCTTTTCACCGGGCTTGTCACCGAAGAGAAATGCGCCCAGCTGTTCAAGACCGGCTGGATCGACATCACATCAGTCGACACCGCCTTCATCTGTGGCCCCGAGCCGATGATGCTGGGCATCGCCAGCGCCCTGCGCGCCCACGGCCTTGATGATGCACAGATCAAGTTCGAGCTTTTCGCCTCGTCCCAGCCCGGTCGCGCCAAGAAGAAGGCCGTCAGCAAGGATGCCGCTTCGGGCGCCAACCAGGCCACCGCGGCGATCACGCTCGATGGCTCGACCCAGACCATCCAGATGCCGAAAGACGAAACCATTCTCGACGCCGCGCTGGCGGGCAACATGGACGCCCCCTATGCCTGCAAGGCCGGTGTCTGTTCGACTTGCCGCTGCCGCGTTCTGGAAGGCGAAGTGGAAATGGTCGCCAACCATGCACTTGAGGATTACGAGGTAGAAAAGGGCTATGTCCTCTCCTGCCAGTCCTATCCCGTGACCGACAACGTCGTTGTCGACTTCGACCAGTAAGGGAGGAAAGACAATGACCGAAGAAATGAGCCTCGACAGCTATCTCGCCCAGGGTGGCGTGCTGACCAACCCGATGAACGTGCCGCCGCGCTATCGTGCCGAGCTGATGAAGCTGATGACCACCTTCGTGGACAGCGAACTGGCCGGTGCCGCAGGCTTTGCCGACGTGATCAATGCCGGTCCCGGCATCAAGGAACGCATCGCCGCCGCCAAGATCGTGCTGGAAAAGACCGACAACGCCAACCGCGTGCTGAAGGTCATGGGGGAATTCGGCGTGGACGGTGACCGCTATGCCAACCACCACCCGTGGACCGCGCGGCTTGACCGCGATGCCGATATCGGCGCCAGCCGCACCGATCACGACATGCGACTTGCGGTGTTTAACTATCCTTTGAACGGCTGGTCCGACGCGGTGGTGATGAACCTCCTGATGGGCCGCGCCGTGGCCGTGCAGATGGCAGAGTTCTCGATGGTGTCCTACCAGCCGCTGGCCGAAGCCTTCCGCGCCATTGCGCCGATCGAAGCACGCCATGCGGAACTGGCCGAAGAGGGGCTGACCAAGCTCGTCGAAGGTGGCAATGCGGACGGCCTGCAGGCGTCGGTAGACTATTGGTGGCCCCGCGTCGCGGCCTCGTTCGGCGCGGCGGATTCGACCAAGGCCGACAGCCTCAAGAAGATGGGCCTGCGCAAGTCGACCAATGCCGAGCTCCGCACACGCTGGGAAGCCGAGGCCAAGACCGTGCTGGACAAGCTGGGCCTCAAGGCGGGCTAAGCGGCTCGCAAAATGACACAATTGCAGAAGGCGGCGTCTCTATCGGGGCGCCGCTTTTTGCATGCACGGCGTCAGGGGTTGTGGCCATCCCACGGATGGTTGAGAAACTTGGCGCTGACATAACCCTGTTTACCCGCCGCGTCTTCCACCCGGTACCAGATCGCGTTGTCCTCGAAACACTGGGACACCGCCTCCCGGTCACGTCGGTACTGGGCCTTGTCGTCATAGTCCCAATAGCGACCCAACGCCTGGCATGCCGTCCGGCATCGGGCGCGGGTTGCATCGGACCCGACCAGCCGGCCACCGCGTTCAAGCGCCCACAAACGGGTGTTTCTGGGCGCTTCAGCCACCACGCGCGCGCTGAAATCCGCTGCATCGCGGATATTGGCAAAGTTTTCGACCCGCGTAACGACCATGCCCTGCCCCTCGCTGACACCACAGCCCCCATAGATCGGCATGTCGAAGGCCGCGTTGATATCCGGCGCCTCGGCAGCCACCTGCGCGGCATAGGATGGAAGTGTGCGCAACGGTGTGTCGGGGGGGAACATGGCGATGGTGGGGTTCGCGCTCATATTGGCAAAACTCACGTCCCTGCCGGTAATGTCGATATCGCAATGTTCCCCAATCGCGCGGGTTTCATGCAGCGTTCCCCCGCAAGCCTGTACCACGCCCCATTCCAACCCGGATGGCGAGAAATCGAACTTCACGCGACATTCCCGGTCGCCCATTCCGTCAACACGCCCAATCACAAAGTAGGTATCCCCCGGATCATCGGCGTGCACGCGTACCCGCGCCACTGCGGATTTGAGGTAGTTGATGCCACCCCGATCCGTCGCGATGGACAGGTCCGCCCCGGGCACCTGCGTCAGCCACTCCGAAAGGTTGTCGCAGGCGATCAGCGCCTCGCGCGGGCTGACTTCGGTTGGCACGGGAAAGCCCGTCACATCAATCTTCCAGCGCCCGGCCTTGCCCACGGTGTCGATATAGAAGAAATCCTCGCCCTCATGCGCGAACATCGCCTCCATAAGGTCCGCCTCGACCATCGGCACCGCCACGTAATTCTGCATCCGGTTGGCCAGTTGCACGAACTGCAGCGTCGCCTCGAGTGCGAGCTGGAACGAGCGGTTCACCACCTCTGCCGAATAGCTGCCGCCCGAAGGCAGGCTGAACTGCGGCCTGTGAAACCCAAGTGTGCCATTCACGTGCAAACTGCGATTGATGGTAAAATCCTCGATCAGCGCCCTTGTGCCCATCATGAAAACCACTGCACAGGCCGACAGGCACTGATCCCCGTCCCCCACTGCGGTTCCCACGTAATTCCGTTCAAGGTAATCCGCGATCTTGACGGCTTCTCCAAGCGATCCGCCGGGACTGTTCAGGCAAAGCACAACGTCGCCGGTGCCTTCCTCATGATTGGACGGCTTCAGATGTTGCATTGCAAAAGACTGAAATCGCTCGAAATCACCACGTTCAATGGTGCCTTCCATACGGGCCATGCACCCGGCCGTGGTGTCGAGTGAAAACGTCGCGGCGGCTGCCGGAAACCCGAAATTGCACAACAGCAGAGCGGCAATAATCCTGAACATGCCCACCATCCTTCTTGCCTGAGTTTACCCACAGGCTAAGTCGAAGATGCGGGAGACCGCAACATGTTCATGGTCTCGCAGGACCGGGCGCCCCCAGCATCAAACGGAACACGGACCGGACTCCTGTCGGGTTCAGATTGTGGGCACACCGCCTAGTGTCAGGTTGCTGACCAGCCGCGCATAGTCTTCTCGGGCCTGCGTACCGGCACCGGTATTCCACATGTAATACCAGTTCAGCATGCCAAAGACCGACATCGTCGCCCCCCGCAACTTGGCGCTGTCCGCGCCAAGCACGTCGGGTGCGGCCTGTTCCAGGATATCGCTCAGGAACGTCACCATATCACGCTGATACCCGCGCAGCACCTTCTGCTGTTCGGGTGGCAGCATCTCGACACCGTTGATCTGGACGCGGTGTTCGTCATCCGCGCCCTGATACGCCATCAGGATTTCGCGGACCACGCGGAACACTTTTTCCTGCGGGTCCAACCCATCAAGGTCGATCCCGCAGATCCGGTCGCGCAGCGCGCTCAGGTAGGTTTCAAGGATGTCATAAAGAATGGCATCCTTGCTGTCGTAGTAGTGATAGATATTGGCCTTCGAAATCCCGCAGTCGCGCGCCAGCATCGACATCGAGGCCCGGTCAAAGCCCTCGTTGGCAAACACCCGGGCCGCAGCCTTGAGAATGTTCTCGCGTTTCTGGTCGTGGTCCTTTGCGATCGTTCTGGCCAAAACTCACTCCTTGTCGCGGTTGTCGACGACGCGCTTGGCTTTGCCCTGACTGCGTTCGACGGCTCCCGGGTCTCCTACGATAATCTCGGTGGAAACGCCAACAATGTCCTTGATCCGCTTGGTCAGCATGCGCGCCGCAGCCGTCTTGGACAGGTTGTCGGTCGAGTCCGCAGCCGCTTCGACAAAGACCCGCATCGCATCCATGCGACCCGACTTGTAAAGTTCGATCTGGAAATGGCTGGACAGCCCGCCGGTTGCCAGAACCTGCTCCTCGATCTGGGTGGGGAACACGTTCACGCCGCGCAGGATGATCATGTCGTCGCTGCGCCCGGTGATCTTTTCCATCCGTCGCATGCTGCGCGCGGTGCCCGGCAGCAGGCGGGTCAGGTCGCGGGTGCGATAGCGGATCATGGGCAGACCTTCTTTGGTCAGCGTGGTAAAGACCAGTTCGCCCATCTCACCATCCGGCAGCACTTCGCCGGTGGCGGGGTCAATGATCTCGGGCAGGAAGTGGTCTTCCCAGATCACCGGACCGTCCTTGGTCTCGACGCATTCATTGGCCACACCTGGCCCCATGATCTCGGAAAGTCCATAGATATCAACCGCATGCATGTCGAACGCCTCTTCGACTTCCTTGCGCATCGCGTCCGTCCAGGGCTCGGCCCCGAACACGCCCACCTTGAGCGAGCAGTCGCGCGGGTCCATGCCGACCTTGTGATACTGCTCAAGGATGTTGAGCATGTAGGACGGCGTCACCATGATCCCGTCGGGTTGGAAATCGGTGATCAGGCCCACCTGTTTCTCGGTCTGCCCGCCCGACATCGGCACCACGGTCGCACCAAGCCGTTCGATACCGTAATGCGCCCCAAGGCCGCCGGTAAAGAGGCCGTAGCCATACGCATTATGCACCATGTCGCCCTTGCGCAAGCCCGCGGCCCGCAAGCTGCGCGCCACAAGGTCAGCCCAGTTCGAAATGTCATTCGCGGTATAGCCCACCACGGTCGGCTTACCGGTCGTCCCCGACGAAGCGTGCAGGCGCATGATCTGCGAACGCGGCACGGCAAACAGGCCAAACGGGTAATTGTCGCGCAGGTCATTCTTGTAGGTGAACGGGAATTTTGCCAGATCGGCCAGCGATTGCAGGTCATCCGGGTGCACGCCGGCATCGTCGAAACGCTGCTTGTACATCGGCACGTTGTCATAGGCATGGCGCACCGACCATTTCAGGCGCTCCAGCTGCAGCGCGCGGATCTCGTCGATCGAGGCAATCTCGATCGGGTCCAGAATATCACGGGGGGGTGTCAAATCCTGCATGTTTCTCCTCCTTTCGACTATTCGTCGAACAAATGGCCCTTGATCTGACGCGAGAACCCACGGAACTCGGCGATCATGGCACCGTCTTGATTGGTGACTTTAACGTCGTAAATGCCGCTACGCCCGGTCTGGCTGACTTCGCGCGCATCGGCGGTCAAAATATCGCCCTCGCGCCCGGGCGCGATGTAGCTGATCATGTTGTGCTGGGCCACGGTGGACAGATTGCGACTGTTGCAGGCAAAGGCAAAAGCGCTGTCGGCCAGCGTAAAGGTCACGCCGCCATGGCAGATGCCGTGCCCGTTGCAATGCTCAGGACGCACCGTCATCGTCAGCACCGCCCGGCCTTCGTCGATCTCGGTGATCGCCATGCCCATGTGCTGGCTGGCGCGGTCGCTGGCCCACATCGCGGCGGCGGCTTTTTCGGCGCGTTCCTTCGGCGTCATGGTCTCAGCGCCCCTGATAGTTCGGTTTGCGCTTGTTCAGAAAGGCGGAAACCCCTTCGGCATAATCCGCGCTGAACCCGCATTGTTTCTGGCACTCGGCTTCCAGTTCAAGCTGATCCTCAAGCGTGTTCATGCTGGCCGCCTGGATCGCCGCCTTGGTCAGGCCCAACCCCACGGTCGGCCCGTTGGCGAGCTTCTCAGTCAGCTTGCGCGCCGCGTCGATCAGCTCATCGTCCGGCAGTGCCTGCCAGATCATGCCCCAATCCGCCGCCTGTGCTGCCGTCACCGGCGCACCGGTCATGGCCAGCGCCTTGGCGCGGGCTTCCCCGAGAAGACGGGTCAGCGCCCAGGTGCCCCCGGCATCCGGCACAAGGCCGACATTTGCGAAAGACTGGATGAATTTCGCGCTTTCCCCGGCCAGCACGATGTCACAAGCGAGCGCGATATTCGCCCCCGCCCCGGCGGCCACGCCATTCACGGCGCAGACAATCGGCATGTCCATCTCGCGCAAAAGCTTGATCAACGGGGAATAGAAGGTCCGGATCGTGACCGACAGATCGGCCGGTTCCTTCATCGCCGACGGGTCCACATCGCCCAGATCCTGTCCGGCACAGAACCCGCGCCCCGCCCCGGTTAGCAAGACCGCCCGCGCACCCGCGTCCCACGCGGTCTCAAGCGCCTTGCGCAGCGCAAGATGCATCTCGTCGTTGAAACTGTTGAGCCGATCCGGGCGGTTCAGAGTCACCTCGACCCAGTTGCCATGCCCTGTCACAAGAATCGTTTCGCTCATGATGCCTCCTCTGCACCCTGTCTGGGCCTCGTCCCGAGTCTTTACTTGCATAAACCGAACGGTTGGTCAATAAATAACGAGAAGATGATTCCGCTCCTTGGGAGGAGAGCGAACCATGTCCGATATCCTGACACTGACGGCCCCGCCTGACGGGTTCCACGAAAACCCCTATCCGTTTTATGCGCGCCTGCGTGAAGAGGCCCCGGTCTGTGCACAGCCTGACGGGTCCTTCATCCTGTCGCGCTACGCCGATCTCGATATGGTCTACCGCGACACGGACACGTTCATCTCGGACAAGAAGGCGGTGTTCGGCCCGAAATACGGCGTTGATTCCCCGCTTTATGAGCATCACACCAACTCTCTCGTGTTCAACGACCCACCGCTGCACACCCGCGTGCGCAAGGTGATGGTCGGTGCGATGAACCCCCGCGCACTGGCGCAGATGGAACCGGGTCTGGTGACTCTGATCGACTCGCTGCTGGACGAGATGGCCGATCAGGCCGAGGTCGAACTGATCGAAGCCTTTGCCGGGGCGATTCCGATCGAGGTGATCGGCAATTTGCTGGGCATTCCGCGCGATGAACGCGATCCTTTGCGCGACTGGTCTCTGGCCATTCTCGGCGCATTGGAACCAGCCTTGAACGACGAACAACTTTCCACCGGCCATCAGGCCGTCACCGATTTCAAGGCCTTCCTGCGCCACATCATCGAAGACCGCCGCGCCCATCCGGGCGATCCCGAAACCGACGTGCTCACCCGCCTGATGCAGACGACCGGGGATCACCTCACCGAGGTCGAGCTTTATCAGAACTGCATCTTCATCCTGAATGCGGGTCACGAAACCACGACCAACCTGATCGGCAATGCCATCGCCCTTTTGGATCAGCATCCGGCCAAACGGGCCGAGCTTCTGGCCAATCCGGAGCTGATCACCACCGCCGTCGATGAATTCCTGCGGCTCGAAAGCCCCAACCAGTTCGGCAACCGCCTGACCACGCGCGACATCACCCTGCACGGCGTCACCATTCCGGCGGGCACCGACCTGCATCTCTGCATGGGTGGCGCCAACCGCGACCCGCGCCAGTTCGATTCTCCCGACGAGATGCAGCTTGACCGCCGCCCCAACAAACACCTCGCCTTTGCGGGCGGCGCACATACCTGCGTCGGCCTGACGCTGGCCCGCATGGAAGGGCGCATTGCCGTGGGTCGCTTCCTGCAACGTTATCCGAATTACCACCTGACACCCGGCGCACAGCGCGGGGGACGCATCCGCTTTCGCGGTTACGCCCGCCTGCCCGCCACACTGACCTGAGGACCAAGACTTATGACCGTACAGAACATCTCCAGCTTTGCCGCCGGCCAATGGATCGCCCCTGGCGCAGGCGCGCGCAACATCGCCAGCGCCATCACGGGCGACGTCATCGCCACCGCCGGCAATGACGCGCTCGACGTACAGGCCATGCTCGACTATGCCCGCAACGTCGGCGGCCCGAACCTGCGCAAGCTGACCTTCCACGACCGCGCCCGCATGCTCAAGGCACTGGCCATGCACCTGCGCGAACATCGTCAGGCGATGTATGACCTCTCCTTTGACACCGGCGCGACCCAGTCGGACCACATGATCGACATCGACGGCGGCATCGGCACCATGCTGGTCTTTGCCTCCAAGGGCCGCAAGGAGATGCCCGACAGCCACGTCTATCTGGACGGTGAGATCGAACAGCTGTCGCGCAACGGCACCTTTCTGGGTCAGCACATCTGCACGCCCCTCCAGGGTGTCGCGATCCATATCAACGCCTTCAACTTCCCGGTCTGGGGCATGCTGGAAAAGCTCGCCCCGACCCTGCTCGCCGGGGTTCCGGCCATCGTGAAACCGGCCACCAACAGCTGCTACGTGACCGAACTCTGCGTCAAGCTGATGATCGATTCCGGCATCCTGCCCGCCGGTGCAGTGCAACTGGTGTCCGGGGGCCTGGGCGACATGCTCGACCACCTCACCTGTCAGGATGCCGTGGCCTTTACCGGCTCGGCCGACACCGCGCTGAAACTGCGCTCCAACCCGCTGATCCTGCAAAACAACACCCGTTTCACATCCGAGGCCGACAGCCTCAACGCCTCCCTCCTTGGCCCCGACGCGATCCCCGGCACGCCCGAGTTTGACCTCTTCGTCAAGGAAGTCAGCCGCGAGATGACCACCAAGGCGGGTCAGAAATGTACCGCCATCCGCCGCATCATCGCCCCGCAAAACAGCGTCGAGGCGCTGATCGAGGCTTTGTCGGCGCGGCTGTCGAAAACCGTGATCGGCGATCCGCGTCTTGAAACCACCCGCATGGGCGCGCTGGTCTCGGGCGGCCAGAAGCGCGACGTTCTGGAAAAGGCCGCGCTGATCGGAACCGAGGCCGAGCGCGTCTTTGGCGACCCCGACAACTTCACCGTCGATGGGGCCGACGCCGAGAAAGGCGCCTTTGTGCCGCCGATGCTGTTCCATTGCGCCGATCCCGACAACGCGCAGCGCGTGCATGACACCGAGGCCTTTGGTCCGGTGAGCACCGTCATGGGCTACCGCGATGTTGATCACGCGATTGCGCTGGCCAACAAAGGGCAAGGCTCGCTTGTGACCTCCTGCATCACCCACGATCCGACCGTGGCGCGCGAAGTTGCCATCGGTGCGGGCGCCTTCCATGGCCGCATCTACTTCAACAACCGCGACTCGATGAAGGAAAGCACCGGCCACGGCTCTCCCCTGCCCCACATGGTACATGGCGGCCCCGGTCGCGCCGGTGGTGGCGAGGAACTCGGCGGCATTCGCGGCGTGAAACATTACATGCAGCGCACCGCGATTCAGGGCTCGCCCGATATCCTGTCGGCCATTGGTGACAAATGGGTGCCGGGCGCAGCAGAGATCACCGAAGAGGCTCACCCCTTCACCCGGAAATTCGGCGAACTGTCGATTGGTGAAACCCTGCACACCGCGCCGCGCACCGTCACCATGGACGACATCGAGCATTTCGCCAACTTCACCGGCGACACGTTCTATGCCCACATGGACGAAGAGGCCGCACGCCGGAACCCGTTCTTCCCGGGCCGCGTTGCGCATGGCTACCTGCTCCTGTCCTTCGCCGCCGGGATGTTCGTGGAACCCAACGAAGGTCCGGTTCTGGCCAATACTGGTCTCGACGGTCTGCGCTTCATGAAGCCGGTGTCCGCTGGGGACAGCATCAAGGTGCGTCTCACGGTCAAGAAAAAGACCAAGCGCAACGACGAATATGGCGAAGTTCGCTGGCACGTGACCCTGACCAACCAGGATGACGAACTGGTGGCAGAATATGAGCTGTTGACCATGAACGCTTACTGAGGAAACGCCGGGCAGCGCCCGTCCGTGGGTGGGCGCTTCTCCGCACAAGTAAGTCACTTTATCTCGCCCAGCTCTGATCACCTCAGAGCATCAAACCACCCTCCCAAAAGCGCCCGCCCATGGGGCGGTCGGGCGCTGCCCGGCGGCGTGCGTGCACGCCTTGATTCCGGGCGAGGTGCTGGCCAACCCCACCACATCACGCTATCACCGGTCTGCCCAACTGACGGACCGCCCTCATGCCCCAAGAGCTGACCCAGCTATCCGACCTCGCCACTCTTCCGTTTGACGAGATCATCGACGTCCGCTCCCCTGCCGAATATGCCGAAGACCACATCCCCGGCGCGATCAACCTACCCGCCCTGTCGAACGAAGAACGCGCCCGTGTCGGCACGATCTATGTGCAGGACGATCCCTTCAAGGCGCGCAAGATCGGCGCCGCGCTGGTCTCGCGCAACGTCGCCGCCCACCTCGAAGGCCCGCTGGCCGACCGTCCAGGCGGCTGGCGCCCGCTGGTCTATTGCTGGCGCGGAGGGCAGCGCTCCGGCTCCGTCGCCATTATCCTCAAACAGATCGGCTGGCGCGCCGACACGGTGGACGGTGGCTATCAGCGCTATCGCCGCCTTGTCGCCAGGGCGCTCTATGACGATCCCATGCCCTGCCCCGTGGTGGTGATCGATGGCGGCACCGGCACGGCCAAGACCCGCCTTCTGGATCACCTCGCAGCTCAAGGCGCGCAGACGCTCGACCTCGAAGCCATGGCCGAACATCGCGGCTCGCTCTTTGGCCCGATGAGCGCGCATCAGCCTAGCCAGAAAACCTTTGAAAGCCGCCTTGCGACGGGGATGGCGCGGCTCGACCCGTTCCGCCCGGTCTATGTCGAGGCCGAAAGTTCCAAGATCGGACGCCTGATCATTCCGCCAACCCTGTGGCAGGCCATGATCGCCGCGCCCAACCTGCGCCTTACCGCGCCGCTGGCCGCGCGCGCTGATCACTTGCTGACCGCCTATCCCGACATGATTGAAGACACTGACAAGCTTGATCAGATCCTGCAGAAACTCGTGCGCTATCATGGGCATGAACAGGTGGCCCAGTGGCGGGAAACCGCGAAATCCGGCGATTTCCGCACCCTCGCCCAACAGCTGATCGAGGTCCATTACGACCCGCGCTACACGCGCATCAGCCGCGCCCATGCGCCGGATTCCACACCAATCGACCTGCCCGACCTGAGCGACGAAACGCTTGCCGCCGCAGCGCGCAAGATCATCACCCTGCAGTAATCGCAGGCGCGCCCGTTTCAAAACGCCCGATCACCGCCGCTTGGTGGCCCTTGGCCCGCAGCGCCTCAACCAGAGCCCCGGCGGCTCCGGCCTCCACCGCCGCCAAAAGCCCGCCTGCCGTCTGCGGATCATGCAACAACGCGCCACGCGCCCCGGTCGCGCCAAAGACCGGCGCGCTGTCGGCATTGGCCTGCCAGATGGTTGAACGATGGCCCGTCTCGGCCAGATCAAGCGCGCCGTCATAGAAAGGCACTGCCCCCAGATCGAGTTCCGCCGCCACACCCGACGCCCGGCACATGGCCATCAGATGCCCGGCCAACCCAAACCCGGTCACATCCGTCATCGCATGCGCACCCTCAAGGATTGCCGCCGCATCCCCCTGCGGGCGCGCCATCTCGGCAAGCACCGCCTGCACATCCGCGCCGCGCGCCTTGCCCTGCATCTCTGCCGCCAGAACGGTGCCTGACCCGATGGGTCGCGTCAGGATCAGCACATCCCCGACCCGCGCCCCGGCATGGGTGATCGCGGCCTCCTCGACCAGCCCGGTCAGCGTCAGCCCGATGGTCAACTCGCTGCCCATGGTCGAATGCCCGCCCACAATCTCGGCCCCGGCCTCGTTCAAAACCGCCCCCGCCTCGCGCAGAATCTCTTCCATGCTGCGCGCCTGCAATGCCGCACTCATCCGGGGGAGTGTCACCGACATCAACGCCCCCTGCGGCGCTGCCCCCATCGCCCAGATATCGCCCAGCGCATGCACCGTCGCAATCCGCGCCATCAGGCCAAAATCCTCGGTAAAGGCGCGCAAATGATCCGTCGTCACCACCTGCTGCACGCCGCCCACCTGCAAGACCGCCGCATCATCCCCGGGACCGGAAAGCACATCCGACCGACCCAGTCGCGGCAGTCTTTCCAGCACTCCGGCCAAAGTCCCCGGCCCCACTTTTGAACCACAGCCCCCGCACAAAGGCTGCTCCGGCACTGCCTCCAGCGCCACCTCACGCGGCGGTTTTGACGCGGTCATCGCGGGCAACTGGCGGAACTTGTCCATGAATTTCTGATCAATGTGGTCCTTCCAGCGCCACAGCGTCGGCCCGGCCAGCGTACGCCCCCATTTCTCGGCCACGGCAGATTTCCCACCCAGCGAGATCAGCTTGAGGTAATCCTTTTGCGGACGGAACGCGCGCGTCTGCCCCCCCGACAGAACCGCGCGCAGATTGCCCTGCAGCACTTTCCCAGCGCGCACCGCAAACACACCGGCTTTGGGGCGTGGCGTGGCCCCCATATGCGCGCAATCGCCTACCGCAAAAAGATCGTCAAACCCCTCGACCTGCAGGCTGTCACGCACCCGCACAAACCCGTCTTCGGTCAGGGGAAGCGCGGTTTCGGCCAGCCAGCCATGGGCAAATGCCCCGGCGGCACCGACTGTGAACCGGCTTGGCACCGATGTGCCGTCCTTGAGCATGACCCGCTCGGCCTCGACCCGCGCCACCTGCGCCTCGGTCATGACCTCAACGCCCAGATCGCCCATTGCGCCCAGCAAATGCCGCTCGGCCGCTGCCGTGCGCCCGGTAATCTTTGGCCCCGCCTCGATCACCGTCACCTTGCCCGCGCATCCCCGCGCCCGCAGCGCATGGGCCATGGCCAGCGCCAGCTCGCTTCCGGCCACGCCACCCCCGATGACCGCCACCTCGGGCGCGACATCGCCCTTGGCGGCTGCGTCGAGAAACGCGGCCCAGCGGCTCGCGTAGACATCCAATGGCTTGGCCCCAAGCCCATGGTCTGCGAAGCCCTCGATCCCCGGCATCTCGGCATGGATCCCGACATCAATCGACGCAACATCATAGCCGATTTCCCCCCGCCCCTGCACGGCGATCGTCCGCGCCACGGGATCAATCCCCTCGGCAGGCGCCATGATCAGCCGCGCCCCGGCAAAACGCGCCAGTTTCACAAGGTCGATATCAAGATCATCGCGCGCATAATGCCCGGCGATATGGCCGGGCAACATGCCCGAATAGGGCGCCGTCGGTCCGGGATTGATCAGCGTCACCCGCACGCCGGGCAAGGGGCGCATCCCCCACATGCGCAGCACAAGCGCATGGGCGTGGCCTCCGCCAATCAGAACAAGATCACGGGTCAACTGAACGGGGGACGACATCATCGGAACAGCTTCCTTTTGCACTCTCCCGTCCGATATCGCATTGGCGCGCGCATGACCACGGGCGCACGCTCCCTTGCACGCGTTTTGCCCCGTTTCAGATCAACCCACGCTCTTCCAGCACTTTGCGCGCCACGCGGAAACACTCCAGCGACTGCGGCACGCCGCAATAGATGCCGACCACGTGAATGATCGCGCGCACCTCTTCCACCGTGACGCCATTGTTGAGCGCGCCATTGAGATGAATTTCCCATTCATGCATCTTGCCCAGCGCACCGAGCATGGCGAGGTTCATCATCGATCGGGTCTTGGGCGCGATCACGTCGTCGCCCCAGCCAAAGCCCCAGCACCACGCCGTCATCGCCTCCTGAAAGGGGCGCGTAAACTCGTCTGCGGCGGCAAGGTTCTTTTCCACGTACTCCGCGCCAAGCGTCCCCTTGCGCTGTTCCAACCCTTTCAGGAACAGGTCTTCGTCAAACAGGCTCATATGTCTTCTTTCCCTTCCAGCATGTCCAAGATGGACGCCTCAATCTCACCCGCGCAATAGCGCGCCGGGCCATCGTCCCACGTGGCAAACAGCGCCGCAACCCGCGACGTCTGCGCAACCCGATCAACAAGGGCCGCAACGGTCGGCGCATGGGCCGCCAGAACCGGGCGCAACCCCGGCAGACAGCGCACCATATTGTGCCAAAGCCCGGTCAGGATCAGCTGCGAGAGGTCAATCTCGCCCGCATCCAGTGCCTCGTCGATCACCAGCCGTTCATGCAAACCCATCCAGCGCGGCAAGCGGACCGCGACAAAATCATCCCACGCCGCCCGGTCCCACATTTGCGCACCATGGCCACGGGTGATTTCTACCAAAATGTCCGACGCATCACAGACTAGCCGCAATTCCGTGTCCGGCACCCTGCTCAGCCCGTGCATGCGCCCAAGATACATGGTGATCGCCGGCAACTGACTGATCCAGCGCCCCGCCTCGCGATCCTCCAGCAGGGGCGGTGCCATGAACGGATAGGGAAGGTCCCCGATCGACCGCTCCTTCAGCGCGCCAACCTCTTCCCAATCCGCCTCACACCAAGCCACATCGGCGTAGGCGAGGATCACGCGAATGATCTGCCCCCGGAACGGGATCGGCCAATAATAAAGAGCATAGGGTGCCGTCATGCATATTCTCCTCAAACCACCATGCAAGCGTATCCGGGGCGCAAAGGATCGCCCAATCGCTCAGGCAACGGGTTCCGCCCCATCCGCTGAGGCAGCAAACTTGGGCAGGTCGTCGGCAATCGCCAGCCAAGGAAGGCGCTCGGCCCAGTGGTAATGCGCCTGCGGGGAAAATTGCGCCGGATCGTCCAGCGTCGCGGCATAAAGGTGTGTCTCCTCAGGCCAGGCCTCGGATTGATAGGTCAACTGGGTGCCACATGCGGGACAAAACTGACGGCGCACCTTTCCACCTGATGTCACGTAGTCGGCCAGCGTCCCGGACCAGCGCACGCTGTCCCGCGCCACACCGAAGAACGAGGTGAATGGGGCCGAGGTCGCCCGCCGGCAACTGTCACAATGACAATGCCCGGCCCAAAGCACCGGCGCGTCGGTTTCCCAACGCACCTGCCCGCAAAAACATTGCCCCCGCATCATCGCCACCCCTTTCTTGCCGCTAGTCCACCGCCGCGCGCATCCACTCCTGCAGCCGCGCAATCGAATGTTCCGAGTGTACGCCGCATTGCGGGTCCAGCACCAGCGGGCCGGGTCGATACCCGCGCGAGGCCAGCCCGCGCTGGACGCTTTCCACCAGCCGGATATCCTCTTCCACGGTGGTTTCGCGATCCTGCACCGCCAACGCCCGGATCACGTCGCTCTCTGCTCCACCCGCCGTGTACCAGCCGCGCCAGACCGTGCAGCGATCCACTGCTTCGGCCCGCCAGTGATAGGTATTGAGCACATTGCCCGGATAGCACTGGAACGAGAACATCGGCCACAGGAACCAGCTCTGATAATCCCCGGCATGGGCCACGGACATATCCACGGGATAGGTCATCTTCTCAAGGCTCTGGCATTCCGTGGTGTGGCGCAGCACGTAACCGCCGCCCGCGTCGGGCTGAATGTCATAGGTCTCGGGTTTGACCACCCCTTCGGCAAAGGTCGGGTGGTTGATCGGGCAATGATAACATTCCGAGTAATTCTCGACCGACACTTTCCAGTTGCAGTTTTCGGGCACCTCCACCCATTCCAGCGGCGCGAGTTCCCTGATCCAGGGCACAAATTCCAACAGCTCGGCGCGCACCCCCGGATACCAGTCATCCATTGGCGCGGCGTCATCGTCGAGATTGACGAACAGGAAGCCAAGGAAATCCTCGCTGCGAACCTCGGTCAGGCAGATCTCGGAGCGATCAAACCCCGGCACTGCCTTGATATTCGGCCCCGCCCGCAGGCCGCCGCTCAATTCATAGGTCCACGCATGATAGGGGCAGACCACCACCCGCGTATTGCCCCGTCCCGACACCATCTCATGCGCCCGGTGCTGGCAGACATTGTAGAACACCCGCACCACCTCGTCCCGCCCGCGAATGGCAAACAGGCTTTCTCCGGCAATCTCGAAGGCGGCGTAATCCCCAACATTGGGAATATCCGACAGGTGCAGCGCAAATTGCCACGTAGACGCCAGAAGCCCCCGCATCTCCTGTGCATAGATTGCCGGATCGGTATAGTAGCGGGCCTCAAGCGAATGGACGGGGCTGTCGCTCATGGCAGGTCCTCCTGATAGATTCCCAACTGGTGGCGGCGCTCATGGAACTTCTCGACCCGCGCCACGATCTCGGGGCTGGCCGAGGCGATCACGAAACTCAGCAAGGTCTCCAGCAGGGCGATGGTCGACACCGAACTGGGAAAGAACTGCGGCGTGTCGGCGGCCACGACAAAGCCATGCGCGGCCCCGCGAATGATCGGTGACGCGGGCGAATCCGAAATCCCGATCACGCACATCCCCTGTTCCCGCGCCACCTCGACCGCCTCAACCACCTCGCGCCGATACGGCGCACAGGTGATGGCAATCAGCACGTCGCGCTCATCTGCCCAGGCAATGTCATCCACCGGCGTCGATCCGGCGCGCGGGATGGCATGAAATTGCACCATGCCGGTGCTGGCAAGATAGGTGAAATTGCGGGCGTTGGAATTGTTGACCCCCACGCCCAGCGTATAGACATTGCGCGAGTTCCAGATCGCTTCTGCCGCCACGCGCAGCGCCTCTTCGCTGATCGTTGCAAAGGTTTCTTCAATGTTGCGCAGGGCCGCACTCACCATATCGGCATAAAGCCCACCCAACTCCCCCTGACGGCGAATATCCTGCAACCACCGCGCCCGATCCGGGAAAGACGCCGCCCCACGCCGAATCGCCTCGCGGAACGGTTCGCGGAAATCATCGTAGCCCTCGAACCCCACCTGCCGCGCCATGCGCACCACGGTATTTGGCTTGACCTTGGCCGCCTCGGCAATCTCTCGCACGGTCGACACCCCCACATCGCGCGGGTTTTCAAGCACATAGCGTGCCACTTTCTGCGCCTCGGGGGTGAGATCATCCCATTCCTGAGACAGGCGGGTCAAAACGGTTTTTGATACATTTGTGTCATTCATGATTGACGATGGTACAAATGATTGCCTAGCCTGTCCACAGGAAACAACCGTGCCAGAGCGAGTCGGCCTCATGTCCTCATCTTCCCTTCCAAGCCACGCCCGCGTTGTCATTGTCGGCGGCGGTGTCATGGGCGTCGGCCTCGCCTATCACCTCGCCCACGAAGGCTGGGGCGGCGACACGGTGCTTCTGGAAAAGGCCGAACTGACCTCCGGCTCCACGTGGCACGCCGCGGGCCAGATCACGCATTCCACCTCGTCTTTCTCGCTCGGCAAATGTGTCGATTACAATATCGGCCTCTATTCCGGCGGGCTGGAGCAGGAAACCGGCCAGCCCGTGACATGGCACGGCTGCGGGTCCTTCCGGCTGGCTTATACCGAAGATGAAATGGACTGGCTGCGTCACACCCTGTCTGTGGGCCGTTCGCTTGGCTTCAATATCGAGCTGGTCAGCCCCGACCGCGTCGGCGCACTGCATCCCTTCTACAATCTCGACGGCGTTCTGGGCGCGCTGCATACCCCTGATGACGGCCATGTCGATCCGACCAACGTCACCATGGCCATGGCCGCAGGGGCCCGCGCCAAGGGTGTGCGCATCATCCGCCGCTGCCGCGCCAGCAACATCACAAAGCGCGGCCATGAATGGGTGGTCGAAACCGATCAGGGCACGATCACATGCGAACACGTGGTCAATGCGGGCGGCACCTATGCCCGCCAGATGGGCGACTGGTCAGGGCTGCAACTGCCCATGACCTCGATGACGCACCACTATTTCGTCACCGACGAAGTGCCGGAATTCCGCGACCTGCCCACCGAACTTCCCGTCATCCGAGATGACAAGAAGGTCTCCGGCTATATCCGCATGGAACAGAAAAAGGGCCTGATCGGCATCTACGAGAAAGCCAATCCCAACGCGGTCTGGCTCGATGAGTGTCCGTGGGAGTATGAAAACTGGCTGTTCGAGGCCGATTACGACCGCGTCATGCCATGGCTCGAAAACGCGCTGGATCGTATGCCGATCTTTGCCGATCTCGGCATAACCCGCGATGTGCACGGCGCCATCTCGCACCCGCCTGACGGCAACCCGCTGATCGGCCCCGCACCCGGCGTGGAAAACTACTGGTGCTGCTGCGGCACCCAGATCGGCATCGGCTGGGGGCCGGGGCTGACCCGCGAACTGGCCCGCTGGATGGTGCATGGCGCCGCCGACATCTCGATGCGCGACTACGACCCACGCCGCTTCGGAGAATACGCCACCCCCGAATGGCAGGTGATCAAGGCCAAGGAAGACTATTGCCTGCGCCACGAGATTCCGTTCCCGCATTTCAACCGGCTCACCGGACGCCCCGTGAAACCCTCACCCCTGCATGATCAGCTGAAAAAGGCGGGCGCCGTACATGAAGAGGTCTATGGCCATGAGCGCCCCCGTTGGTTCGCCCGCAATGGCGTGGAACAGCGTGACCATTACAGCTTCACCCGCAACGTGGTGCACGACATGGTCGCTTTTGAATGCAAGGCCGTGCGTGAACGGGTCGGCCTCATGGACGTGACCGCCTTTACCAAGGTCATTGTGGAAGGCCCCGACGCTTACGCCCTGCTCGACCGTCTCACCGCCAATCGCATGCCGCAAAAAGACGGCTCGATCACCCTGACCCATATGCTCAACCGTCGCGGACGGATCGAGCTTGAAACCACCATCGTGCGCATGGCCGCAGACCGTTTCTATCTCGTCTGCGCCGCCTTCTTTGAGCAACGCCTGCTCGACCACCTGCACCGCCACCAAGGCGATGCCGACGCCACCATCACCTGCCTTTCCAGCGACTGGTCGGCGCTTTCGCTGAACGGCCCCCTGTCCCGCGACGTGCTCTCGCAATGCACCGACGCCGACCTCTCCAACGCCGGTTTCCGATGGCTCTCGGCCCGCGAAATCACCGTTGCGGGCCATAAAATCTGGGCCTTCCGCATGTCCTATGCCGGGGAACTGGGCTGGGAGTTGCACACGCCCAACGCCGCCGCCCCCGCGATCTATGACGCGCTCTGGCAGGCGGGCCAGCCTCACGGCATCGCCAATTACGGCTCTTTCGCCATGAACGCCCTGCGCATGGAAAAGGCCTTCCCCGGCGCAGGCGAACTCACCAACGAAGTCACCCTGCCCGAAGCCAATGTCATGCGTTTCGTGAAACTCGACAAGGACTACCTCGGGGCCGAAGCAACCCGCACCAGCGCCCAATCCAACCTGCCATGGATCTGCACCTATCTCGAGATTGATCCTGACGGGACACATGATGGCCATGGCGGCGAAGCCGTGCTCATGGGCGATACCGTGGTCGGCTCCACCGCCTCGGTCGCCTATGGCCACACGGTCGGCAAAATCCTCGCCTTTGCCTATCTCAAACCCGCTGCTGCCACCCCCGGCATCGACCTCACGGTGATCATCGCGGGCCAGCCCCGCCCCGCCCGTGTCCTGGTCCAAGCCGCCTACGATCCAGGCTCCCTCCTTCCCCGAACCGACGCCACGCAGGAGGCCGCCGAATGACCGTTCCCGCCACCATGCAGGCCATGATCCTCACCGGCCACGGCGATCTTGACGCTTATGACTGGCGCGAGGACTGGCCCACCCCCAGCCCCGCCCCCGGCGAGGTGCTGATCAAGGTCGGCGCCTGCGGCCTCAACAATACCGACGTCAACACAAGGTCGGGCTGGTACTCCAAGGCCGTCGATGATGCGACCACCGGCGGCGCCTTTGACGCGGTCGATGAAGACGACCCGACATGGGGAGGGCGTCCGCTCACCTTCCCGCGAATCCAGGGCGCCGATATCTGCGGCCGGATTGTTGCCGTGGGCGACGGTATTGACCCGGCCCGCATCGGCGAACGTGTCCTCACCGACAACTGGTTGCGCGACCCCGAGGATCTGGAGAACAAGGACAAGACCGGCTATTTCGGCTCCGAGCGCGATGGCGGCTTTGCGCAATATGCCACCATCCCCGCCAGCAATGCCCTCGCCATCTCCTCCCCGCTCAGCGACGCGGAACTGGCCACTTTTTCCTGTTCCTATTCCACCGCCGAAGGCATGCTCACCCGCGCCAACGTGACCAAGGCGGACACCGTGCTAATCCCCGGCGCCTCGGGGGGCGTTGGAGGCGCGCTGGTGCAGCTTGCCAAACGCCGCGGCGCGCGCGTGATCGCCATGGCCTCGGAAACGAAACACGCCGAGGTCGCCCAACTCGGACCGGATCGCATCCTGCCCCGCGCACCCGAAAACCTGCGCGCCGCGCTCGCGAATGAAAAGATCACCGTGGTCGCCGATATCGTCGGCGGCCCCGATTGGCCAAAGCTGATCGACATCCTTGAACGCGGCGGGCGCTACACCTGCTCGGGCGCCATCGCCGGACCGCTTGTTGAGTTGGACCTGCGCACCTTCTACCTGCGCGACCTCACTTTCACCGGCTCGACCGTGATCCCGCCCGAGGTAATGCAGAACATCATCCGCTACATCGAGGCAGGTGAAATCAAACCGGCGCTGGCCGCCACCTACCCGCTCAAGGACCTGCGCACCGCCCAAGCCGCCTTCATCGCCAAGCAACATACCGGAAATATCGTCGTGATCCCCTGACCCAAAGGTTTTCCCATGTCACAACCCGACTCGTCCCTCGCCTTTGCCAATGCTTACCACGCCCTGACCATGCTCGTGGCCGCGACCCCGCCCCTGCTCGGTTTCGCGGGCTGGCCCCTCGCCCTGCCCAACACCAAACCCACCCGCCGCCATGTCCCCGCCGCCGACATCCTCAGGGACTGGGCCGATGGTCATATCGAAGCCACGCTGACCCTGCGCGATGCGGTCCGGGATGTGTGCGATTTCGCCGACTGGCAACAGACCTATACCAAGGACGAGGTCGGCGCAGATTTTCTCGCCCGCTATGGGTATTTCGAGCTTGTCGGGCCCACAGGACATTTCCAGTCCGACACGATCCGCGCCTATATCGCCTACTGGGGCGCGCATCTCTACTATCCATGGCACCAGCACGAAGCCGAGGAACTCTACTACATCATCGCAGGCAAAGCCCTCTTCGAGGCCGAGGGGTGCCCTCCAGAAACCCTGCGCCCCGGCGACACGCGCCATCATCTTTCCAACCAACGCCACGCCATGACCACCACGGACAGCCCTGTGCTGGCACTGGTACTCTGGCGCGGCGCCGGGCTGACCGGCCTGCCAAGGATGAGCGCATGAGTCCGAGACCGACACAAGCCAATCAGGAGGTCCCGGCCCCCGTCCGGAACGCCGTGCCATGAAACTCACCCGCATCACCGTCTATCAACGCGACCTGCCGCTGGAACATCCCTACTGGCTCTCGGGCGGACGGCTGAAATTCGAAACGCTCGATGCCACCTTCGTCAAACTCGAAACCGACGAAGGGCTTGTCGGCTGGGGCGAAGGCACACCATGGGGCCACACCTATGTGCCCGCCCACGGCCCCGGCATCCGCGCCGGGATCGAAACCATGGCCCCCTTCATCCTCGGGCTTGACCCGCGCCACCTGCTTGCGGTCGAGCGCGCCATGGACCTTGCCCTGCCCGGGCATCTCTATGCCAAATCGCCCATCGACATGGCCTGCTGGGATATCGCCGGACAGGCCGCCGGCCTCTCCATTGCTGCCCTGGTGGGCGCGCACACAAACCGCCCAATCCCCATCGCCTCCTCCGTCGGAGCCAAGACCATCGAAGACACCCGCGCCGTCATGGACCGCTACCGGGCGCGCGGCTATATCGCCCATTCGGTCAAGATCGGCGGCGACGTGGCCCGCGACATTGCCCGCATCCGCGATGTGGAAAGCCTGCGCGCCGAAAACGAGATCATCCTCTATGACGTCAACCGCGGCTGGACCCGCCAACAGGCCCTGCGAGTGATGTCCGCCACCGAGGACCTGAACGTCATGTTCGAACAGCCCTGCGAAACGCTGGACGATATCGCCGCCCTGCGCCCCCTGCACAGCGCGCCGGTTTCGGTCGACGAATCCCTCGTTACCCTGCAAGACGCCGCCCGCATCGCCCGCGACGGACTGGCCGAGGTCTTCGGCATCAAGCTCAACCGCGTTGGCGGGCTGACCAAGGCCGTGCGCATGCGCGACATCGCACTGACCCATGGCATGGACATGTTTGTCATGGCCACCGGTGGCTCCGTGCTGGCCGACACCGAGGCGCTGCACCTCGCCGCCACCATCCCCGACGCAAACTGCCGCGCGGTCTGGGCCTGTCAGGACATGATTACCGCCGAAATCGCCCCCGGCCGCGGCCCCCGCGCCACCAACGGTCACCTCACCCTGCCGGACACCCCCGGCCTTGGCGTGCATCCCGACGAGGACATGCTTGGTCCTCCCACCGCAACCTACGAGATGCCCTGATGCTTCATTTTGCCAGAAATACTTCGGGGGTGTGGGGGCAACGCCCCCACGCGTGGCGCCCATGAAACTCACCCGCATCTCGCTCTGGCACCTGCCCCTGACCAGCCACGCGGCCTATTACATGGCAGATGGCAAAACCTGTGACACGGTCGAAACCGTGGTCCTTGCACTGGACACCGACACCGGGCTGACCGGTTGGGGCGAGGTCTGTCCGATCCCGCATTACCTGCCCGCCTATGCGCGCGGCGCCGCGCCCGCGCTGAGCGACCTGGCCCCGATCCTGCTCGGTGCCAACCCGATTGGACCCGAAGCGCTCATGGCCCGCGCCAATGCCCATCTGCAGGGGCATGCCTATGCCAAATCCGCCCTCGACATCGCGCTCTGGGATCTCACCGGACAGGCTGCAAACCTGCCGCTCTTTGCCCTGCTCGGCGGGCAACAGGCCGCGCGCATGCCGCTCTATCACTCCATCACCTGCATCGCGCCCGACGACATGGCCGCCATCGCGCGCGAAGCACAAGCCACTGGGATCACACAGTTTCAGGTCAAACTCGGCGCATCGGGCGACTGGCAAACCGATGTCGAACGCCTGACCAAGGTCCGCGCCGCCGTCGGCCCCGGCCCGCTGGTCTATGGCGACTGGAACTGTGGCGCGACCTCGCTTGAGGCAACGCGCGTGGGCCGCGCCGTGGCGCATCTCGACATCATGCTTGAACAGCCCTGCGCCACGTTGGCCGATTGCGCCCGCGTGCGCGCCGCCACAAACCTGCCGATGAAACTTGACGAAAACGCGCATGACACCGCCTCCCTGCTCGAGGCACACCGGCTTGGCATCATGGACGCCGTTGCCCTCAAGCTGTCCAAGTTCGGCGGCCTCTCCGCCACCCGCGCCGCGCGCGACCTTTGCCTGCATCTGGGCGCAAAACTTTGCATCGAAGACACATGGGGCTCCGACATCACCACCGCTGCGCTCCTGCATCTCGCGGCCAGCACCCCACCCGCGCGCCTGCTCAATACCTGCGATCTCTCGGGCTATGTGGCCCCACGCCTCGCGCCCTACGGGCCCACCCGTGACAATGGCCAGATTGCGCCGCCCAGCGGCCCCGGTTTGGGCATCACCCCCGACCGCGCGGCCCTTGGCGCGCCCGACCTAATCTTGGAGTGACTGACATGCACCCGATTGCCTCCGACACCGATTGGGCCGCCCGCGCCCGCGCCGTCTTTCCCGCAGGCGGGTTAGGCAATTTCGACCCTTCGATCTGTATCGCTTCGGGTCACGGCGCCCGCGTCACCGATACTGACGGCAACACCTATGTCGACTACCTGATCGGCTCCGGCCCGATGCTGCTGGGCCACAATCCCCCCGAAGTAATCGACGCCATCTGCGCCCAACTCCCTCATGGCATGACCTTCTTTGCCAACAACCCCTTTGCCATCGAGCTTGCCGAAGAGATCTGCGCCGCCGTGCCCTGCGCTGAACAGCTCCGCTTTCTTGCCTCGGGTGGCGAGGCCGACATGTACGCCATGCGCCTTGCCCGCGCCTACACCGGGCGCGACCGAATCATCAAGTTCGAGGGCGGCTACCATGGCATGTCCGCCGAAGCGCAAATGAGCCTCGCCCCCGAACAGCGCGCGAATTTCCCCCAGGCCATCCCCGACAGCGCCGGCATCCCCGCCGCCGTTGCGGAACACATGCTGATCGCGCCATTCAATGATATCGACTATATACGCTCGCTTCTTGCCGAATACGGGCCACAGGTTGCCGCGATCATCGTCGAACCCCTGCAACGCATCATCCCGCCCGAACCCGGCTTCCTGCAAACCCTGCGGGATGAGGCCGACAAACATGGCTGCCTGCTGATCTTTGACGAGGTCGTCACTGGCTTTCGCTTTGCCTATGGCGGCGCGCAGGCGCTTTACGGCGCGACCCCCGATCTCTGCACGCTGGGCAAGGTGATCGGCGGCGGCATGCCCCTTGCCGCCATCGCCGGGCGCGCCGACATCATGGCCCATTTCGACAAATCCAAGGTCGGTGCCGAGAATTGGCTGATGATGCTGGGGACGCTCTCGGGCAACCCGGTCGCTGCCGTGGCCGGGCTCAAAACGCTGGAAATCCTGCGCCGCGACGGGGCCTATGACACCCTGCGCCAGCGGGGGGAAGAGGTCATGGCCATGACCCGCACCGCGCTGGATGCCTCCGGACACCCCTACCAGATTGTCGGAGACCCCACCCTGTTCGAAGTGGTTTTCACCGAGACTCCGGTGCGCGATTACCGCGATGTGCAATCCTCCAACACCGCACGCGCCGCCGCCTATAATGCAAGCCTGCGCGCCAACGGCATCTTCAAATCGCCCGGCAAAACCTATCCCTGCCTCGCGCTCACCGATGACGATCTCGCGCGCACGCAATCCGCCATCACCGCCGCGGCACGGGCGCTTTCCTAACGCTGGATGCTCTCAAGATAGGCCAACAGCGCCGCCAGCGGGCGCGGCGTCGGCGTCATCACCCCGTCACCTGTGTCCACCGGCACAAGATCGCCCTCCAGAAGCGCGCCAAATTCCGGCATATCCACTCCGGCAATCGCGTCCCGCTCATAGCCGTCGATCTGGCTCAACACCTCGGCCACGGGAAATGCCCCCCCGGCCCTCCGGGAAATCTGTGTCAGATCGCTGGGCCGGGGGCGCAACCCGGCGGCAATCGCTCCGTCTCCGCGCCCACCCGCGCCATGGCACAGCGCGCAGTTCTCGGCAAAAATCGCTTCCCCTTCAGGGGCTTCGGGCATTTCCGCCTCGGCACAGGCCATCGCCCCGACGCCCAGAGCGGCCGCCATCATCCAGTATTTCATTTCTGTACGCTCTTGAGATATTCCACGAGGTCCGCGACCGGCTTCGAGGTCATGATCGGCTGACCCGCATCGGTCTTCATCGCCACGTCGAACCCTTCGAAAAAGTCGCCGTAAACCGGCATCGGGCTGCCATGGCTGACCAGCGGATCGCGCCCGTCAATGCGCTGGATCACCCGGACCAGCGGAAACGCCCCGCCATTGCCTGCGCTGAGCGCGGTCAGGTCCGCCGGCTTGATCACCATCACCCCGGCCATCGGCCCCTGCCCGGTCAGGTCAATCCCGTGACAGGTGGCGCAATGATCCATGTAAAGCGCGGCCCCGTCCTCAGCATCCCCCGCGATACAGGCCCCGGACATCCCCATGATCAGGAACGAAAAAATCAGTTTCTTCATAGCTATACCCCTGTTGACTGCGTTCGGCTCACCGCTGGAGGGTCTCGAGATAATCCACCAACGGACCAAGCTGCAACTCTTCTCCCCCCAAACCGGGGCCAAATTCAGGCATCGCGCCGCTAAAATCTTCAGACCGCGAATGCCCATCGATGATCTCGGTCACATACATGGCCGGAAACGTGCCGCCATTATTGCGCGCCAGAACCGTCAGATCCGTGGGCGGCTTCAGCAACTTGTCCGCAAACGGCCCATCGCCCAATCCGGTATCCCCGTGACATTGCACGCAATTTCGCTCGTATACGCCGCGCCCCTGCGCCACGTTGATGCCACAGGCCACCACCAAAAGCGGCAGGCCCAATGCCGTGATCCATCCTGTCAGTCCTGCCCGCATGGCATTGTTCCCCATCTTGCGCCCTTTCTCAGGGTCTCATGTTCCCGCTGTACCGACCTTGATCCCGATCATAGCGCGTGACATCCCCGCCCGCGCCCGCCATTCTCGGCATCAACACGCCGCCGCGAAACATCTTGGAGACGCGCATGACCATGACCCCGGCCGACGCCCAGTCGGTGCTCGAACACGCCTTTGCCCCATGGGTCAAGGCGCTTGACCTGACCATAACCGATATCTCGCCCCAAGGTGCAACCCTGACCATGCCGATTACCGACGATCTGGCCCGGATCGGCGGCATCATTTCCGGCCAGGCGCTGGCGGCAATGGCTGACACGTCAATGGTTTTTGCCGCGATGGGGTTCCTTGGCGAACCCAAACCGGTGGCCACCACCAATCTGGACACCGTGTTTCTGCGACCCGGCACGGGTGATCTGATCCGTTGCGACGCCGAGATCGTGCGCGCAGGAAAGGCGCTGATCTTCTGCCGCGCCTCGATGACCGCAATGCCGTCTGACAAACTGGTCGCCACCGCGACGGCCACTTTCTTCCTGCCTTCCTGAGACGAGCCCGCCGATGCCCCCGACAACCACCTACGCCCTCACCATGCTGGCCGCCGGGATCGGCATCCCGGTCCTCGCCGCCCTCAACGCCGCGCTGGGTCAGCGCCTCGGCTCGCCCTTGGCCGCGGGCGTGATCCTCTTCGTGGTCGCCTTCCTGTCGGCCCTCATCGTTGCCGGGGCCAGCGGCCAACTGCCGCGAATGGCGGGCGCCATCGCCGCCCCCAAACACCTGTTCCTCGGCGGCTGCCTCGTGGCGTTTTACGTGCTTTCGATCACATGGGTCGCGCCGAAATTCGGCATCGGCAACGCGGTCTTCTTCGTGCTTCTGGGTCAGTTGATTTCCGCCGCCGCAATCGACCATTTCGGCCTCTTCGGCGCGCAGGTCTCGCCGCTTTCACTGGCCCGCGCCGGAGGGATCGGCCTCATGGCGGCCGGCGTCTGGCTCACGCAGCAGGCCTAGGCGTCGACCAGGACCCCGTCCTGAAGCCGCAAAACACGATCCATACGCGCTGCCAGCTCCATGTTATGCGTTGCAATCAGCGCCGCGAGCCCCGTACCGCGCACCAGTTCCATCAAGGCGCCAAACACTTGGTCGGACGTGCCGGGATCAAGGTTACCCGTCGGCTCATCTGCCAGCAAAACCCGTGGTTTATTGGCCAAAGCTCGACAAAAGGCGACGCGCTGCTGCTCGCCGCCCGACAGGGCCGCAGGCCGATGCGTCGCGCGCTCGGCCACACCGACGCGCCCAAGCAGTTCCATCGCCCGTTTCTCGGCCTCATTGCCCGCCACGCCATTGGCCAGTTGCGGCAGAACCACGTTTTCGAGCGCATTAAACTCGGGCAGCAAGTGGTGGAACTGATAGACAAATCCCACATCACGCCGCCGTGCCACCGTGCGCCGCCGGTCCGAACGCCCGCTCAGGTCCTCGCCGCCAATTTCAACCGCCCCTTCGTCCGGCTGATCAAGCAAACCCGCGATATGCAAAAGCGTGGATTTCCCGGCCCCCGACGGCGCCACAAGCGCCACCATCTCGCCCGACGACAGTTGCAGATCCACCCCGCGCAACACCTGCACTTCGCCCGGCAAGCCCTTATTATAGCGCTTGGTAATCCCTTTGAGAGACAGCACAACATCACTCATAGCGCAGCGCCTCCACCGGGTTCATCCGCGCCGCGCGCCGTGCTGGAAAGATTGTCACCACAAAAGACAGGCCCAGCGACAGGAAAACCGCGCTCAAAACGTCGGCAAGTTCGAGCTTCGCAGGCAGGTGATAGATGCCTCGTATGGCCGGATCCCACGTCCCGCCGCCCATCATCATGTTTACAAATCCGAACACCGTGTCGATGTAGATCGCAAAAAGGCATCCCAGAATGACGCCAAAAATGGTTCCAAGAAGCCCCGTAAACGCCCCACAAATAAAGAATACTCTGAGCACCGATCCTTCGGTCAATCCCATGGTGCGCAGGATGCCGATATCGCGCCCCTTGTTCTTTACCAACATTATGAGCCCCGAGACGATATTCATGGTCGCGATCAGCACAAGGATCGACAGGATGATGAACATCACGTTGTCCTCGACCTCCAGCGCCCTCAGAAAGCCGCCAGAGGCATCCCGCCACGTCCAGACAAGCGCCCGTTCGCCCGCCGCCCGCATCAGCGGCACCGCCATCTGGTCCACCGCCTCCGGCACTTCAACCATCACTTCAATTTCGTCCGCCACCCCATCACGATTGAAAAAGGATTGCGCCTCGGTGAAGGGCAGGTAAACCCGCGTCCGATCGATATCATAGCGCCCGGCAGAGAAGATATAGACCACCTCATAGGCATTCACCCGCGGCGAGGTGCCAAAGGCCGTTTTCACGCCATTGGGCGAGATAATCTTGATCCGGTCGCCCACAGAGGCGCCCAGTTCCCGCGCCACGCCCGAGCCGATCGCAATGCCTTCGCCAAACCGCGCAATGTCGCCATCCCCGGTCTCCGGGTCGGCAATTCGCGGCAGCTCAGCAAGGTTTTCCGCCCGGATTCCAAAAACTTCCACCCCGGCATTACGGTTGCGCAGGTTGGCCATCACCTGCCCCTTCACCAGCGGTGCGGCCCGCGTCACGCCGGGCACCGCGCGCAACCGTTCGGCCATCCCGTCAAAATCGGAAATCGAACGATCGACCTTGCCGCCTTCACTGACCAATCCGCTCTGATAGATCGTCACATGCGCGTTGGCGCCCAGAATGGTATCGACAAATTCGGCCCGAAACCCCGAGCGCACGGACAATGTCGCGATCAACGCAAACACCGCCAAAGTAATGCCGATCAGGCTGATCCACGTCATCACGCTCACGCCGCCCTCGGCGCGCCGCGCGCGCAGGTAACGCCAGGCAATCATCCACTCAAATGGGGCAAAAGGGGCGGTCATGTCTGCTCCGGTTCTTGTTGCGCGCGACCCTAGGCGCGCACCTGACCATGGTCAAGCGCGGCCCATTCACTTCATTTTGCCAGAAATACTCCCGCTGGAAGCGGACGGGGCCGCCAGGCGGCCCCAAAAACCTGCGCGCCCCAACGGGGCGCACAATTTACAAACCGGCGTAGATCGCGGCCACTTTCTCCACCGCCTGCTCGGGCGGCAATTCTTCGCTTTCCCCGGTACGACGACAAGTGAGTTCTACCACCCCGTTCTTCAACCCACGCGGCCCCACCGTGATCCGCCAAGGCAGGCCGATCAGGTCCATGGTGGCAAACTTGCCCCCGGCCCGCTCGTTGCGATCATCATAAAGCGGCTCCAGCCCCAGCGCGGTCAGCGACTTGTAAAGCGCCTCACAGGCCGCATCTGCCTCGTCGTCGCCCTGCTTGAGGTTGACGATCCCGCAATGGAACGGCGTCACACCCTCGGGCCAGATGATGCCCTTGTCGTCATGGCTGGCCTCGATGATCGCCCCCAAGAGACGCGAAACTCCGATACCGTGCGAGCCCATATGCACCGGCACGCTGCTGCCATCCGGCGTCTGCACCGTCGCGCCCAGCGCCTCGGAATACTGCGTGCCGAAGTAAAAGATCTGACCCACTTCGATCCCCCGCGCCACGCGGCGGCGCTCTTCGGGCAGCGCGTTGAACACGGCTTCGTCATGGGTCTCATCCGTGCGGGCGTAGCGGCTGGTGAACTCTTCGAGCACCGCCTGGCACTGTTCCACGCTGTCAAAGTCGATCTCTCGGTTACCGAACTTCAGATCGGTGATCTCTGCGTCATAGAACACTTCGCTCTCGCCGGTCTCGGCCAGCACGAGAAATTCATGCGTGTAATCGCCGCCGATCGGCCCGGAATCCGCGCGCATCGGGATCGCCTGCAGCCCCATCCGCTCATAGGTGCGCAGATAGCTCACCAGGTGGCGGTTATAGGCGTGCAGCGCGTCTTCCTTGGTCAGGTCAAAGTTATAGCCGTCCTTCATCAGGAACTCGCGCCCCCGCATCACACCGAAACGCGGGCGGATCTCGTCGCGGAACTTCCACTGGATTTGGTAAAGGGTCAGCGGCAAGTCCTTGTAGCTTTTCACATGGCTGCGGAACACGTCGGTGAACATCTCTTCAGCCGTGGGCGAAAACAGCATGTCGCGCCCGTGCCGGTCCTGCATGCGCAGCATCTCTTCGCCATAGCCGTCATAGCGCCCCGACTCGCGCCAAAGGTCCGCCGATTGCAGCGTCGGCATCAGCATCGGGATATGGCCCGCGCGCACTTGTTCCTCGTGCACGATGTTTTCCAGCTTGCGCAGCACCTTGAAGCCCAGCGGCAGCCACGAATAGATCCCGGCGCTGGCCTGTTTGATCATGCCGGCGCGCAACATGTAGCGGTGGCTGACAATCTGGGCCTCGGCAGGGGTTTCCTTGAGCACGGGCAGGAAATAGCGGGACAGGCGCATGTGCACTCCTTGCGACACTTGGACGGTTCATTCGCCCTGTCGTTTATGGCTTTGCGCCCGCTCGCACAAGAGCCGCCTTGACGGAAGATACATCCTGGGGAGGTGAAAGGTGCGCTGCCCCCCTTCTGGGGAAAGAGGGACAGCGCGAATGCGGCGGGAACGGCCAGATCAATTGACCTCACCACATGCTACTCCGAAACCGGCTGCCCGGCTTCGACTCACGGAATACCAAAAGTATGTCAACATTCCCGGATTTCAACCACTGCGGATTTCCGCACTGGCAGAAAGTGGCCCATCCGTCCGATAAAGGCCCGTTCAGGCCCCGGTTTCGTGCTGCACGAACAACTGGTTCAGGAAACTGACCTTCGCAACGGCATGAGCGGTGGTTTCCACGTTCAGACGGTCGCGCGCCGCGCGCAGGTGTTTTTCTACAGCGCTGCGCGACAGCCCGGTCAGGATACAGACATCCGCCATCGCCTTGCCATCCGCGATCCAGCCCAGAATTTCGCTCTGGCGCGCCGTCAGCCGCGCCCGGTCAACCGGCAGGGGCATCTGGCTGAGCTTGAGATGCAGAACATGCGTCAAAGCCATCAAACCGTCCTCGTGGGCGAGCCAATGCGCATCCACCTCCTGCTGGCGCACCCCCACACGCGCCGCAAGAGCCATTGCCCCCTTCGAGCGCGGCGTGTTGACCGGGAAGCTGACCGTGTATCCCGCGCGTTGACGTCCGCTGCCGAGCTGGTCCATGACCGCACATTCATCCGCGCTCAGCCGCCCGGCCCGGCGCTCTTCGCGCACCCAGCCCCAACTGCAGGCGCCGACATTCTCGCGCACCCAGCGAAAATCCGCGCTCCTGAGATAGAGCCCGCTGGTGTGATAGTGCTTTATCGCCTCAAGCGCGTGGGTACTCAGGAAAAACGCATCCGCGGGATCACCGATCCCCACCCCGACGCGGTAGCGGGTATACCCATAGTTCACGCGCTCGAACCCAAACGCACCCAGCGCCTCAATACCGATGCGCCAGGCCATTTCGACCGTGCGCGCTTCGGCAATCCGGTTGATCTGCGCCAGCGTATCCGCCGCGCTGACCGACCCGGCCATTCGGCCTTCGGGCGACTCGTCGGAAAAAAACTCGTTGATACGCGTCATCCTCAAAGGGCTAGCCGCCCCGCGCCTGATTGTCGAGCGCAAGGCGGCATTGCCTTGATCTGCAGCCATGCTAGAAGGCGACAAACAGACAGGCAGCCCCATCATGGCACGCGCATACAGAACCGATATCGACGGGCTTCGCGCCATCGCCATCCTTGGGGTGGTGCTCTACCATATCGGGCTCAAGCAGATGTCGGGCGGGTATGCCGGGGTCGACGTGTTCTTCGTGATCTCGGGCTACCTGATCGGCGGCAATATCCTTGATGACCTTGCCGCGGGGCGGTTCAGCTTCCGCAATTTCTACACCCGGCGCGCAAGACGCATCCTGCCGGCGCTGGTGGTCATGGTTCTTGCGGTGATGGTGCTGGGGTGGTTCACCCTGATGCCCCACCCCTATCGCTACATGGGCGGGGCCGCCGTGACCGCGCTCTTGTCGCTGTCCAATATCTGGTTCCTGACCCGCATCGACTATTTCAACCCCGACGCGCTGCTGGACCCGCTGATCCACACGTGGAGCCTCGGGATCGAGGAACAATTCTACCTCATCATCCCCCTGCTGTTGCTGCTCCTGTGGCGCTGGCGGACCGGCCTGATCGCGCCGGTGCTGCTTGGCCTGATCGCCATCAGCCTCGCGCTCGCCGTCACCAGAAGCGGCGAATACCGGACCGAGGCATTTTACCTGCTGCACACCCGCGCGTGGGAATTGCTGGCCGGGGTCATGGTCGCTTGGGCCGAGCGCAACCGCCCCTTGCGCGCCGACCTGCACACACCTCTCTATGCCGTTGGACTGGTCCTGATCCTTGCCGGGCTCTGGATCGTGCCCCCCGCCGCTCCGTGGCCGGGCCTCTGGACGCTGCCAACGGTGGTCGGCACGGCTCTTATCCTCGTGGCCCCGCAAGCATCAGCCCCTTTGCGCGCGCTGCTGGCCAACCCGCCCATGCGATTTGTGGGTCTGATCTCCTATTCGCTCTATCTCTGGCACCAGCCGGTGATCAGCATGCTCAAGGCGTCGAACTTCTGGCCCGCAACCCTCTGGGGGCTGCTTGTGATCCTTGCCCTGATGATCGCCCTTGCGACGCTCAGCTGGCGATTTGTCGAACAACCGTTCCGCACCCCCGGCCCCCTGCCCCGGTTCAAACCGCGCCTGCTCATGGCCAGCGCGTTGGCGATCCTGCTGATTGCCATCGGGGGCGAGGTCACCGAGGGCTACCCGAAACGGATGCCGCCCCAGGTTCTGGACGTGCTCGCGATGCGCCAATCCTGGGGTCCGACCTACCGCAAATGCCTCTATGTGCGCAGCGAAGTGCCCGGCGTCGACCTTTCGACCTCCTGCCGCTTTGGGCCCGACAAGCCAGAGACCATTGCCGTCTGGGGCGACAGCCATGCCGCCCGCCTTGCCGAGCCGCTGGCCGATGACCTTGCCAAACGCGGCCACTCCGTCCGCCAGCTTACCCTGTCAAGCTGCATGCCGATCTCGGGCTTGATCATCCACGGCCAGACCCGCGCCCAGCAATGCCCGGTGTTCAATAACCTCGTGGAAACCTATCTCGACGCTCATCCCGAGATCACCCGGATCGTGCTTTTTGCACATTGGAAGAAATACATGTTCAACGACACCGGCCCAAACATGTTCGGCTAAGTGGGCGAGGACGGGGTCTATGCCAGACCGCTGGACGCATCGGGCCCCAACACCCGCGGCCTGCGGGAACAGGCCATTGTCGAACTGTTTGCCGCCCAGTTGCAGCGCATCTCCAAGGGGCGGCAGGTGATCCTCGTGCTGCCGGCGCCACGTCCGCTGGTCGATATTCCACGCTACTACGCAACCCGGATGTGGTGGGGCAGCCCGCTGCCCGAAAAAGAAGGTTTCCCCCGCGCCTACGAAGACGCGCTGGGAACTCCCCTTCGTGAGATCTTTGCCCGCGCCATCGCGGCCGCCGACCTTCCCGACAACGCCATCACCGTGATCGATCCGGCCGATTTCTCCTGCGACGCGACCACCTGTGACGTGATCCGCGACGGCAAACTGCTGCTCAGCGATGAAAACCACCCCTCCCTGCCGGGGCTGGATCTGTTCATCCCTGCCATAACAGAGGCGATCACCGGGCCTGTCACGGGATCTAACTCAACCGATTAACCGCTCTGGCCTTGAATCTGCGGCCGGATTGGTCACATTCAATGCAAACAAACAGGGGACAGTCATGGCCTTGCCCGTGCGCGACCAGCTCAAATACTGGAGTTTGGCCGCTGTTATCTTTTTCGTTGCGCTCTGGTATCTGGGCGACATCATGCTGCCCTTCATCCTGGGCGGCGCCATTGCCTATTTCCTCGATCCGGTTGCGGATCGCCTTGAAAACATGGGGTTCTCCCGCACAACGGCCACCGTGATCATCACGCTTGTCTGCCTGTTGACCTTCGTGATTGCCATCCTCGCCGTGGTCCCGACGCTGATCAATCAGGCCGTCGCGCTCGTCGAAGTCATGCCCGAGCTGTTCAGCGATTTGCGCAACTTCGTGGCCGCCAAACTCCCCAGCCTGTCCCAGCCCGATTCCGTCATCCACAAATCACTCGCCTCGTTGGGCGCCATGGTGCAGGAGCGCGGCGGCGAGTTGCTGTCCGGAGTCCTGAACTCGGCGCTTTCGGTGATCAACATCGTCATGCTGCTGGTGATCGTGCCCGTGGTCGCCTTCTATCTGCTGCTGGACTGGGACAATATGGTGGCCGAGATCGACCGCCTCCTGCCCCGCGATCATGCCCCGGTCATCCGTCTGCTGGCGCATGACATCAACCTGACGCTGGCCTCTTTCGTGCGCGGCATGGGCACCGTGTGCCTGATCCTCGGCACCTACTATGCCGTGGCGCTGATGGTGGTCGGGTTGCAATTCGGCCTTGTGGTCGGCTTCATTGCCGGGCTCGTGACCTTCATCCCCTATCTCGGCGCCCTGATCGGCGGCGCATTGGCGATTGGCCTCGCCCTGTTCCAGTTCTGGGGCGACTGGCTCTCGATCGGCCTTGTTGCCGGTATCTTTGCCGTGGGCCAGGTGATCGAAGGCAACGTGCTGACCCCCAAGCTGGTCGGAAGTTCCGTCGGCCTGCACCCGGTCTGGCTCCTCTTGGCCCTGTCGGTCTTCGGGGCGTTGTTCGGCTTTGTCGGCATGCTGATTGCCGTGCCCGTGGCCGCCTCCATCGGGGTTCTTGCACGTTTCTTCACTGGCCAATACATGACGTCCCGGCTCTATCTCGGCCTCAGCGTCGACCAACAGGACAAAGACTGACTCCATGGCTGAACAACTGCCATTCGACCTGCCCGTCCGGGCAGCACTCGGGCGTGACGATTTCTTCGTCAGCCCCGCCAATGCCATGGCGCTGGGGCTGGTGGAAAGCTGGCCCAACTGGGCGGGGAACAAGCTGATCCTGTCTGGCCCGAGCGGCGCGGGGAAAACCCACCTGACCCATGTCTGGGCCGCGCTTTCGGGCGCACGCATCGTCGCGGCATCCGCACTTGTGGCCGAAACCATCCCCGCGCTCGCCACCGGCCCCGTCGCGGTCGAGGACGTGCCCTCCATTGCCGATGATCCCGGGGCCCAGACCGCCCTGTTCCACCTGCACAATCTCGTGCTGGCCGAAGGCCACTCCCTGTTGCTGACCGGAGAAGGCGAACCCGGTCACTGGGGGCTGACGCTGCCCGATCTCAAAAGCCGCATGATGGGCACCACCGTGGCGACGCTGGATCAGCCCGACGACATGCTCCTGATGGCGGTGTTGGCCAAGCAGTTCGCCGACCGCCAGCTCGTGCCGACACCGGACACCATCCCCTACCTGCTCAAGCACATGGACCGCTCTTTTGTCGCTGTCACGGAACTGGTCGCGGCGCTGGATCAGCTCTCGCTCAGCGAAAAACGCCCCGTCACCCGCGCCCTGGCCAAGCGCGTCCTCAAGGATTAGCGCCAAGGCATTTGCAAACGCCTTTCAAGCGGCCTCTAAAGCGCTTGTCCCCACACGGCTAACCCGCTGGACGTCCTGAAAAAACACGCCTAGTGTTACGATCCCGTTACCCACTCCCTATATTGTTCGTATCATGACCCAAGCCGACTTTCTGAAATCCGATTTCCCCGCCCCGATCGACCTGCCCGAAATTGATCTTTCCGGCCCGGGACGCTTCTACAACCGCGAACTCAGCTGGCTGGGTTTCAATTGGCGCGTGTTGGAAGAGGCCGAGAATCCCCGCGTCCCCCTGCTCGAACGCCTGCGGTTCCTGTCGATCTCGGCCACCAACCTTGACGAATTCTACACCGTGCGCGTCGCAGGCCTGCGCGAGCTGGTGCGCGAGAACAATTCCACCCCGGCCCAGGACGGGCTGAGCCCCGCCGAACAGCTTGTCCTGATCAACGACGATGCCCGCAACCTGCTGCAAAGCCAGCAGCGCATGTTCATCGCCCTGCGCGCCGAAATGGAATCCGAGAACATCCATATTCTCGACCACAAATCCCTGACCGATGACGACAAGACCCATCTGGAATCCGTCTTTCTGAACAAGGTGTTCCCGGTGCTTTCGCCGCTCGCCATCGACCCGGCGCACCCGTTCCCCTTCATCCCCAACACCGGCTATTCGCTGGCGCTGCAACTGGAACGCAACAAAGACAAGCGCGCGCTTCAGGCGCTTCTGCCGATCCCGCACCAAATCGACCGCTTCATCTTCCTGCCCGCCCCCGAAGGCACCACCCGCGCCTTGCCGCTCGAAGAACTGCTGCTCCTGCATCTGGACAGCCTGTTCCCCGGCTACAAGGCCAAGGGCCACTGTGCCTTCCGCGTGCTGCGCGACAGCGATCTCGAGGTCGAGGACGAAGCCGAAGACCTCGTGCGCGAATTCGAAGTTGCCCTGAAACGCCGCCGCCGCGGCGAAGTCGTGCGCATGAAGATCTCGACAGACGCCCCCAAGTCGCTCAAGGCGCTGATCATGGACGAGCTGCACGTCACCGAAGACGAGGTGGTCGAGATCGACGGCATGATCGGCCTCGCCGACCTCAAGGAGCTGGTGCTGGATGAGCGCTCCGACCTGCTCTGGCCCTCCTTCACGCCCCGCGTGCCCGAACGGGTACAGGATTTCGACGGCGACATGTTTGCCGCCATCCGACAGAAAGATATGCTGCTGCATCACCCATATGAAACCTTCGACATGGTGGTGCGTTTCCTGCAACAGGCGGCGCGCGACCCCGACGTCGTCGCGATCAAGCAGACGCTTTATCGAACCTCCAAGCTGTCGCCCATCGTCGAAGCATTGTGCGAAGCCGCCGAGGACGGCAAATCCGTCACGGCGCTGGTCGAACTCAAGGCGCGGTTTGACGAAGCCGCCAATATCCGCCAGTCCCGCCGCCTTGAACGCGCGGGCGCGCATGTGGTCTACGGCTTCCTCGACCTCAAGACTCACGCCAAGATTTCCACCGTGGTGCGCCGCGAAGGCGACCAGCTTGTGACCTACACCCATTATGGCACCGGCAACTATCACCCGATCACGGCCAAGATCTACACCGATGTCAGCTTCTTCACCTGCGACACAGAACTGGGCCGCGACGCGACCAAGGTGTTCAACTATCTCTCGGGCTACGTGGAGCCGGAAAAGCTCGACAACCTCGCGATTTCCCCGATCTCGCTGAAATCCCGCCTGCTCGAGATGATCGCCGCCGAAAGCGAACACGCGCGGGCTGGCAAACCCGCCGAGATCTGGGCCAAGATGAACTCGCTCATCGACGCCGAGGTGATCGACGCGCTCTACGCCGCCAGCCAGGCCGGGGTAAAGATCAGCCTCGTTATTCGCGGCATCTGCGGTTTGCGCCCCGGTATCAAGGGCCTCAGCGACAATATCCGCGTCAAATCCATCGTCGGGCGCTTCCTTGAACATTCCCGCATCGTCTGTTTCGGCAATGGCCACGGCCTGCCCCACAAGAAAGCGCGCGTCTTCATCTCGTCCGCCGACTGGATGGGCCGCAACCTCAACCGTCGCGTGGAAACACTGGTCGAGATCAACAACGCCACCGTCAAGGCCCAGATCGTGAGCCAGGTCATGGCCGCCAACCTGGCTGACGTGGCCCAAAGCTGGGTGATGAAGCCCGATGGCTCGTTTGAACGCACCCTCGTCCCCGAAGGCGAATTTGCGTTCAATTGCCACAGGTTCTTCATGGAGAACCCTTCTTTGTCGGGCCGTGGCTCTGCCGGCGCCTCGGATGTGCCCAAACTGACCCATACCGAAGATTGACCCGGTCCCGTCACTGGCGCACATTGAGACAGGCACGTATTCGGGGAACGGCATGGACGGTAATTCGGAACCCGCAAAAGACTGGGCGCTCTTTGGGCGTCCGCTTTTTAACGACCCCGAGGCACGCGCGCTGTCGCGCGTCGGCGTGGTGGATGTGGGCTCCAACTCGGTCCGTCTCGTGGTATTTGACGGCGCCGCGCGCAGCCCGGCCTATTTCTACAACGAAAAGATCATGTGTGCGCTGGGTGCCGGACTTGGCGAAACCGGCCACCTCAACCCCGAGGGTCGCCGCCGCGCCCTCGCCGCGATCCACCGCTTTCAGCGGCTGGCCGACGGAATGGGGCTCGACGGGCTGACCGCTGTCGCCACCGCAGCCGTGCGCGAAGCTGATGACGGGGCCGAATTCTGCGCCGATGTGCTGCGCGAAACCGGTGTCACCATCCACGTGATCGATGGCCGCGAAGAGGCCCGCCTTTCGGCACAGGGTGTGCTTCTGGGCTGGCCCGGCGCCTACGGTCTGGTCTGTGACATCGGCGGCTCTTCGATGGAATTGGCCGAGATCAACAACGGCGAGGTCGGCCGCCGTGTCACCTCCCAACTTGGCCCGCTCAAACTGCGCGACCTCAAAGGGGGCAAGAAGGGGCGCAAGGACTTCATCGACGAAACCCTCGACCGTCTTCAGGCCGAGATGGGTGTCCAGAACAACCGCCTCTTCCTTGTCGGGGGGTCGTGGCGCGCCATTGCCCGCATCGACATGGAGCGGCGCGGCTACCCGCTGCACGTGCTGCACGAATACCGCATGAGCGGCAAATCCGTACGGGCCACCGCCCGCTATATCGCCGAGAACGACCTTGAAGAGCTGCGCGCGCGCTGCGGCATCTCCTCAAGCCGCATGGAACTCGTCCCCATCGCCATCGAGGTGCTCAAAGGCGTCGTCCGCCGCTTCAAACCGCATGACATCGCGGTCTCCAGCTATGGCATCCGCGAAGGCATGCTTTACGAACAGATGCCCGACCGCCTGCGCGCCCGCGACCCCTTGATCGAAGCCTGCCGCTTTGCAGAGGCCAAGGACGCCCGCCTGCCCGGTTTCGGCAAATCGCTCTACGCCTTTCTGCATTCCCTGTTCCGCTCCGCCAATCATGAGCGCAAACGCCTGATCAAGGCCGCCTGCCTCTTGCATGACGTGAGCTGGCGCGCGCATCCCGACTACCGTGCCCAGACCTGTTTCGACGCCGCCACCCGCGCCAATCTGGGCGGTCTGAAACATTCCGAACGGGTGTTTCTCGGCCTCGCCCTGCTGCACCGCTACCGCAACAAGCGCGAAGGCACCGGCTTTGAGGCCCTCTCCGGGCTGCTCGACGAAAAGAACCAGGTTCAGGCGGAAATTCTCGGCAAGGCCATGCGCCTTGGCGCGATGCTCTGGATTCAGAACCGCGACGACATGGGGTATCTCAAATGGCACCCCAAGAAACGCGAACTGCACCTGATCCTGCCCGCCGCCGCCGAGCCGCTGTTCGGCGAGGTGGCCGAGGCCCGGTTCCACTCGCTCTGCAGCGCCCTTGACGCCACGCCCCATGTCGAGATCACCGGCTGACAGCCACGTCAAAAGAGCAGAAGACCATGAACAAACCTGTCAAAACCCTGCTTCTGCTCCTCACCCTGTGGCTCGCCGCCCCCCTCCATGCGCAAGAGCTGGTGCTTGCCATCCGCCATGCCGAAAAACAGGACGGCCCCGACCCTGCGCTGACGGAAGACGGACGCGCGCGCGCCGCCAACTGGGCCACGATGCTGCGCCCCGTCGGCCTCGATGTCGTGATCACCTCCGAGGCCCGCCGCACGGTGGAGACCGGCACCCTCATCGCCAATGCCCTCGATCTGCCCCTGATCTCATTTCCCGCCAACACGCCTTCCGCGCTTCTTGATGCGCTGGAATTCGATCACGAAGGCGACCGTGTGCTCATCGTCGGTCATGTCGAAACTCTTCCCGGCATCCTGACCGCGCTTGGCGCGCCGGATCCGGTTGAGATGACACAGGCGCAATTCGACCGACTCTTCATCCTGAACGCCCCCAACAGCGGCGCCGCGACACTCAATGAACTGCGCATGCCCTGACGCACGCGCGCCAGGCCCCCACTTCCTTTTGCCGCAAATATCCCAGGGGTGAAGGGTGAAAATGCCCGCATTTTCAACCGAGGGGGCTGGCCCCCTCAGATATCGGTTTCACCCTCTTCGGGCGTATCAACCTGTTCCTCGGGCTGTTTGCGCCGCAGGATGATATCGCCGTTGGGCAACATTTCCGGCGGATGATAGGCGCTCCAGTCCTCGACCTTCTCCATCAGGTCCTGAAGCGCCGGTCCCATCTCGACAAAGAATGACCGCATCTGCGGGCCCATCTCCTCGGCAAAGCCCTGCAACCCTTCAAGGGCGGGCTCCATCTGCTGCTGCAATCCCTTGAGGAACAGGCGCGCGCCTTCTTCCATCAGGCTCGTGCCCGAGTCCTCTTCGCTGCCCTGCGCTTGGGCCATGACGGGGGCCACCGGTGCGGCCAGCGCCGCACAAACTGCAATCACATATACTCTCATAGCATCAGATATGGGCCTCAAGCCCTGCCATTTCAAATGTCGATATCCAACACCACCGGAAAATGATCTGACGCGGTCAACAGCGCCTCTCTCAACTCCGGCACCTTCCAGCAATCGTGGTCATCAAACGGATGCCAGATCCGCCAGACCGGTTCTCGCGCCCGCAGGTCCTCCGACACCATCACGTAATCCAGCAGCGCCTGCAGATACCGCCCCTGCTTGGGCAGAAAGAACCGCGCAGAGGTCGGCACCGGCCCCAGCCGCCGCCTGAGCGCAGCGCGGGCATGGGGATCAAACAACCCCAACGGCCCCTCTTCCCCCATGACGATCTCGATCGAGGACCGCCCGAACAGGTGTTCATATTCATCCAGCCCCGGCCCGTCATTGAGATCGCCAAGCAGAATGAGCGATTCTCCCGCCCGCAAATGTGCCTCGATCCGTGCCCGAAGCCAGATCGCCTGCGCCAGCTGCTTGCGCCGGTTGGCAATCGAAAGCCGCATCACCTGGTCGCGGTTGCGCGCCCCATGCGGCGCCTTGGATTTGAGATGTGCCCCGATCATGCGCAGCTCGGTCCCCTTTGCCGTGCGCACCGCCAGTTCCAGCGGCGGCTTGGAAAAGCTCACAAGGTCTTCGGTCGCGTCAATATCGAGGTCAATCCGAAACACCCCGTCAAAGCGCGGTGCATCGCCCGCGCCTTTCTTGCCGGTTTCCTCGCCAACCGGATCGTGGCGCGCGCTCAACACGTCCGGATCATAAAGAAGCGCAATCTCCTGCTGGGTGTCATTCATGAACCCCATCACCGCCTTGCGCGTGCGCAGGTCAAAGGCGCGGGCAAAATCTTCCAGTGCGGCCACCGCATCGCGCCGCCCATTCTGGTCTGGCGCCTCGATGATCATGACCGCATCCGCATCCATCGCCGTGAACACGATGCCCAGCGCCTCGGCCTGCTGGGCGCGGGTCACGTCCTGCCGCCCCGACCAGCGATCATCCACGACAAGCTTGTCACGCGCGTCAAACAGATTGTTGAACCACTCCACGTTATACGTGGCGATCCGCATCACGCGGCCTCGTTGATCTGGTCCCAGGCGCGGTTGATGTCGATCATCCGCTTCTCGGCAAGCCGGATCGCTTCTTCCGGCACCCCGCGCGCAATCATGCTGTCCGGGTGGGTTTCCCGCACCAGCTTGCGCCAGGCCTTGCGAATCTCGACAAGCGGCATGTCCGGCGTCACGCCCAGCACGCTATAGGGGTCCGGCTCCGCATCCGGCACGTAACGCGCCCGCATCGCTTGAAACTCCGGTTCGGGAAATTCAAGGATTTCCGCCACCCGGGCAAGAAACGCATCTTCGGCCGGGTGATATTCGCCATCCGCCACCGCGATGTGGAACAACCCCTCCATCAGGTCACAGAAGCCCTGATTGCTCGGCCCGAACAACCCCTTGATCCGATGGGCATATTCCTCGAAACCCGACACGTCCTGCCGCGCAAGGTTGAACACCCGCGCCGCCTGCGCCTCGTCCTCGCGCGCGATCTGGAACACTTCGCGAAAGGCCGTCACCTCGTCGCGTGTCACCAGCCCGTCGGCCTTGGCCATTTTCGCGCCAAGTCCGATCACGGCAATGGTGAAGGCAATCGAGCGCTCCGGCGGCGTGCTCAGCCGCTCGAAAACGGCCGCCAGCCCCTCGCCCTTGGCAAGGGCGGACAAAGCATCGGAAATACGGGTCCAGATCGACATGTTGCGACCATATCCTTTGCAAACGCAGAAGTCAGCGCCGCATCACAGCATTTTTTGCATCAAGATCAAATCCATCCAGCGGCCGAACTTGCGCCCCACCTCGGGCATCCGCCCGACATGCCGAAATTCCATGGCCTCGTGAAAGGCGATTCCCGCCGCGTTCTCCCCGGATATCCCGGCCACCAGGACATGTGCCCCCTCCCGGCGCGCGCCCTCTTCCGCCGCCGCCATCAACGCGCGGCCCACGCCCCGCCCGCGGGCCACCGCGTCCAGGTGCACCGTGTGTTCGAAACTGTGGGCATACCCCACACCGCCGCGAAACTGTGACCAGGTCGCAAACCCGGCCACGACGCCCTCCACTTCGGCCACGATCCAGGCCTGCGGACGCGCCGCTATCATCCCCGCGACTTCCTCCACCGGCTTCTCGACACTGTTGAACGTGCTCACACCGTCCCGGATCTCCCGGTTCCAGATCCGCGCAATCGCCATCGCATCCCCCGGCTCCGCCTGACGCAGCTTCATGCCAGCACCCTGACCCCGTGTGGCGTGTCGAACGCGGCGCGCAACGCGCTTTCGCCCTCCACGAACACCACCCGCGCATCGTCCAGAGCCACCGCTGCCCGCAACGACGCCGCCTGTGGATGCGCCACCTCAAGACGCCGCAAGGAACAGCCCGACGGCGCCAGAAGCTCTGCCGGTGTCACTGCCACATCCCATTGAATCAACGCCGGAAAACAATTGTCAAACGGCAACACACCGCTCCCGGGCACCGCCATCCGCCAGCGCAGATCGCCCCGCCTCAACGCCACCGGCACCCCGGCATCCACATCCAGCCCCGCCAGCGCCGCATCCATATCCGTCACCCGGCAGATCCAGTTCTGCAACCGCGGCCCGCCGGAAAACCGGTCGAGATCAAACCACCGCGCCTGCCCCGGCTTTTCCGCCTCCGGATCAATCGCAATCGCCTCAAGGTACAACCCGCCCCCGAGGCCCAAAAGCCGATTATAGGTGCCAAAATGATCATGCTTGCCACCGGGCAGCATCTCCACCCCCAACGCCTCTTCAATATGCGCCACCGCCGCGTCCAGCGTCTCCCCGGCCACCGCCAGATGATCCAATTCCATGCGCGCCTCCCTCACGTTACCTGCCCGCATAAAACGCCTTCCCTGACCAAGTTGAAAGCCCTTTCACAAACAGGAAAAGGCGCCGCCCTTTCGGACCGCGCCTCTCTCTTCATTTTGCCGGAAATACTCTGCGGGGGTCCGGGGGTGCAAAACCCCCGGCTATCCTGCGGGTCCGGGGGGGCAACCCCCCCGGCAGCCCTTACCCGCGCGCTTGGCGGATCAGCTTCAGAATATCCTGCGCGGCTTCCGGAATATTGGTGCCGGGGCCAAAGATCGCCTTCACACCCGCCTTCTGCAGGAATTCGTAATCCTGCTGCGGGATCACCCCGCCACAGATCACGATGATATCACCCGCGTCTTTCGCCTTGAGCGCCTCGATCAACTGCGGTGCCAGCGTCTTGTGCCCGGCGGCCTGGGACGAGATCCCGACGACATGCACGTCGTTGTCCACCGCGTCCTGCGCCGCTTCGTCCGGGGTCTGGAACAGCGGGCCCACATCCACGTCAAAGCCGATATCGGCAAAGGCTGTCGCGATCACCTTGGCACCACGGTCATGTCCGTCCTGCCCCATCTTCACGACCAGCATCCGCGGACGGCGCCCCTCGTCGTTGGCAAAGTCCTCGACCGATTTCTGGATCGCGGCAAAGCCCTCGTCGCCCTCGTAGGCGGCGCCATACACTCCGGCCAGCGTCTTGACCTCGGCGCGGTGACGACCGAATTCCTTTTCCATAGCCATGCTGATTTCCCCAACAGATGCCCGTGCGCGCGCTGCCTCCACAGCGGCGGCGAGCAGATTGCCTCCCTCTTTCGCAACCCGCGTCAGCTCGTTCAGCGCGGCCTCGCAGGCCGCGTTGTCACGTGTCGCGCGGATTTTCTCGAGACGGGCAATCTGGCTCTCACGTACGGCCACGTTGTCCACGTCCAGAATGTCGATCGGGTCTTCCTTGTCCTTGCGGTACTTGTTGACCCCGACGATCACCTCGTCGCCCTTGTCGATCATCGCCTGACGGGTTGCGGCCGATTCCTCGATCCGCAGCTTGGGCATGCCCGAGGCCACGGCCTTGGTCATGCCACCCATTTCCTCGACCTCTTCCATCAGCGCCCAGGCTTTCTGGATCAGCTCGTCGGTCAGCGCTTCAACGTAATAGGAGCCCGCCAGCGGATCGACCACGTTGGTCACACCGGTCTCTTCCTGCAGGATGAGCTGGGTGTTGCGCGCAATCCGGGCCGAGAAATCGGTGGGCAGCGCGATGGCTTCGTCAAGCGCGTTGGTGTGCAAGCTTTGAGTCCCGCCCAGAACCGCCGACATCGCCTCGTACGCAGTGCGGATCACGTTGTTATAGGGGTCCTGCTCCTGCAAGCTCACGCCCGAGGTCTGGCAGTGGGTGCGCAGCATTTTCGAACGCTCGGATTTCGCACCGAACTCGGTCATGATGCGGTGCCAGAGCGTACGCGCCGCACGCAGCTTGGCCGCTTCCATGAAGAAGTTCATGCCAATCGCAAAGAAGAACGACAGGCGGCCTGCGAACTTGTCGACATCCATGCCCGCATTCATAGCCGCGCGCACATATTCGCGCCCGTCCGCCAGCGTATAGGCCAGCTCCTGCACAAGGTTCGCGCCCGCTTCCTGCATGTGGTAGCCGGAAATCGAGATCGAGTTGAATTTCGGCATCTCGTTGCTGGTGTACTCGATGATGTCCGAAATGATCCGCATCGACGGTTCGGGCGGGTAGATATAGGTGTTGCGGACCATGAACTCTTTCAGGATGTCGTTCTGAATGGTCCCGGCCAGAAGCGCCTTGTCATGGCCCTGTTCTTCACCGGCCACGATATAGTTGGCAAGGATCGGGATCACCGCGCCGTTCATGGTCATCGACACCGACACCTTGTCGAGCGGAATGCCGTCGAACAGGATTTTCATGTCCTCGATCGAGTCGATCGCCACACCGGCCTTGCCGACATCCCCCACCACGCGCGGGTGGTCGCTGTCATAGCCACGGTGCGTCGCCAAGTCGAAGGCCACCGACACGCCCTGTTGACCCGCAGCAAGGTTGCGACGGTAAAAGGCGTTGGATTCCTCGGCGGTCGAAAAGCCCGCATATTGACGGATCGTCCACGGACGCCCGGCATACATCGTCGCCTTGGGGCCGCGCGTGAAGGGGCCAAAGCCCGGCAGGCTGCCCATGTGGTCCAGCCCGTCGGTATCTTCCTCGGTATAGAGCGGCTTGACGTCGATGCCTTCCAGCGTCTTCCAGGTCAGATCGTCCAGCGGGCGCCCGCGCAGTTCCTTCTCGGCCAGTTCGGCCCATTTCTTGGTATCGGTCATATCCAATTCCTCGTCCATGTCTCACGCGGCCCCGCCCGAGCGGGCGCCGGCCATTTTTCCTCCGCCGGGTCAGGCGGACATAAAATTCCCGTGGCTTTCCAATTTGCCTGTCGCAAATCGGGCGCCACCCCATATATTGGACTGAGCAGGAGAGATCATGACCCACCGCTTAGCCCTTGTTCTATCTGTCTTTCTGGCCGCTCCCGCTGCCATTGCACAGGCCGCCGAGACCGATGCGCAAGCGTCGGAAGACGCACTTTTCCAGAATGGCGAAACCGCCACGCTGGAAGAATTCCGCTGGATCAAACGCCCGTTGGTGATTTTTGCCGACACCGACCGCGATCCGCGTTTTGCCCAGCAGATGGAGTTGTTGAATGCGCTTCCCGACGAGCTTGCCGAACGCGATGTCGTGGTGCTCTCCGACACCAATCCGGGCGCAAAATCGGCATTGCGCGAAGCGCTGCGCCCGCGCGGCTTCATGCTGGTGCTGATTGGCAAGGACGGCAATCCGTACCTGCGCAAACCCTTCCCTTGGGACGTGCGCGCCATCTCTGCCTCGATCGACAAGATGCCGCTGCGGCAACAGGAAATCCGCGACAGCCACCGCCCGTCCCGCTGAGACGGGACATGCGCGGCGCACAAGGCTCCCCCGCCCCGGATATGATCCGGGGCTTCGTGCCATATGTGTCGCCGCGCAGACATCGCCTTATTCGAACTCCATGATCACGTCGTCCACGGCAAGGCTGTCGCCCGCTGCGGCGTTGATCTTGGAGACGACACCGGTCTTCTCGGCGCGCAGGATGTTTTCCATCTTCATGGCTTCCACCGTGCACAGCGCCTGACCTTCCTGCACTTCCTGCCCAACTTCCACGTTGACCTTCACGATCAGACCCGGCATCGGGCACAAGAGCAGCTTGGAAGTATCGGGCGCCACCTTCTCCGGCATCAGCTTGGCAAGCTCGGCCTGACGCGGCGTGCGGACATGCACAGCCAGATCGGCCCCACGCGAGCGGATCCGGAACCCGCCCGAGATCTTGCCAACCTTGAGCACCAGAAGCTCCTTGCCAACCTTCACTTCGGCCAGCTGATCGCCCGGCGTCCAATCGCTCGTCACGCGCAGCTTGTCGCCATCGGCAAATTTGACGGTCGAGCCCTTCTTGTCGGCCTTGATCTTGACCGGGAACTCTTCGCCCTGCAGCGTTACAACCCATTTCGTGCCAACGCGGCGCTCGTGGTTGTCCATGCGGCCCGAGACCCGGGTGCGCCGAATTTCCGCCACGCGATGCATCGCCGCGGTGGCCGCCGCGATCTTCTTGAGCGTGTCGCTCGGCAGGGTCACGCCCTCGAACCCTTCGGGATATTCTTCCTCGATAAAGGCCGTGGTCATGTCGCCGCTGATGAACTTCGGATGGTCCATCACCGCGCTCACGAAGGGCAGGTTGTGACCAATGCCTTCCAGCTCGAACCCGTCGAGCGCGTTGCGCATTGCTTCGATCGCCTCGTCACGGGTCGGCGCCCATGTGCAAAGCTTGGCGATCATCGGGTCGTAATACATGCTGATCTCGCCGCCTTCATAGACGCCGGTATCGTTGCGCACGGCATAATCCTTGCCCTCGATCGCCTTGTCGGCCCATTTGCCATTGTCCTGCATCGGACCGGCAGCCACTTCGGCGGGCGGGCGATAGCGGGTCAGGCGGCCAATCGACGGCAGGAAGTTGCGATAGGGGTCTTCGGCGTATACGCGGTTTTCAATCGCCCAGCCGTTGATGCCCACATCGTCCTGCGTGATGCTCAGCGGCTCGCCGGCCGCGACGCGGATCATCTGCTCGACAAGGTCGACACCAGTGATCAGCTCGGTCACGGGGTGTTCCACCTGCAGACGGGTGTTCATTTCAAGGAAGTAGAAGTTCTTGTCGCCATCGACGATGAATTCCACCGTCCCGGCGCTGGCATAGCCCACCGCCTTGGCCAGCGCGACCGACTGCTCGCCCATCGCCTTGCGGGTGCCTTCGTCAAGGAAGGGGCTCGGGGCCTCTTCCACAACCTTCTGGTTCCGGCGCTGGATCGAGCATTCGCGCTCGTTCAGATAGATGCCGTTGCCATGCGCGTCGCAGAGAACCTGAATTTCGATGTGGCGCGGCTGGGTGACGAATTTCTCAATGAAAATCCGGTCGTCACCAAAACTGTTCGCGGCTTCGTTCTTGGACGACTGGAACCCCTCGCGCGCTTCCTGGTCGTTCCACGCGATCCGCATCCCCTTACCACCGCCACCGGCGGAGGCCTTGATCATCACCGGATAACCGATCTCGTTCGAGATCTTCACGGCCTCGTCCGCGTCCTCGATCAGGCCCATGTAACCGGGCACGGTCGACACGTTCGCGTCCTGTGCGATCTTCTTCGAGGTGATCTTGTCGCCCATGGCTTCGATCGCGCCCTTGGGGGGGCCGACAAAGGCCACGCCTTCGGCCTCAAGCGCCTCGGCGAATTTCGAGTTTTCCGACAGGAAGCCGTAACCCGGGTGCACCGCCTGCGCGCCAGTCTGACGGATCGCATCCATCACCTTGTCGATGACGATATAGGACTGGTTCGCCGGGGGCGGGCCGATATGCACGGCCTCATCGGCCATCTGCACATGCAGCGCCTGCTTGTCGGCATCCGAATAGATGGCCACGGTCTTGATGCCCATCTTGCGGGCGGTCTTGATCACCCGGCAGGCAATCTCGCCACGGTTGGCAATCAGGATCTTGTCGAACATGTCATGTCCCTTCTGGTTCTTGTCCCGCGCGACACGGTCGCGCCGGAATTGGCAACAAAAAAGCCACCTGCGCCCGACAGGGCACAGATGGCGTGTTCATTTTCGATCAGCCCAAACCGGGCCGAGGAATTCAGTCGATCAGCACTTGCCAGGGTTTTCCTTGCAATAGATGACGTTTGCGGCGCTCCCGACAAGCGCACCCGCAGCGACGCTGCCCCCGACAACGGCTGACGTGGCCGCACCGGCGCCCGCACCGATGAGCGCCTGCTCACCGAATGTGTCTCCACAGCCCGCCAGCCCAATAGCGGCCACGCCGGCAAGAGCGAATTTCCAAATTTTTGACATTTGCCTGTTTCCTCTGATCGGCCGGGCATTCCTCCCGACATTCTGACCGCGTTATACGCCACGGCTTGACTAGAAAAAACGGGTGATCCCGCAGGGACGCCACAGGACCACCCGAAAGGGGAAGGGTAACGGAATACACTGTTACAGGAGCGGACCCGAACAAGCCCGTGCTCCACATGGTCCATATTGGCATGGTTTCTTGTCATCTCAACGGCTTGCGTCGAGAGATTTTGACCTTGGGCCGCTTTCTGCCCATTCTGCGCGCGGATCGGCAAGATCATGCCCACCCCCCATCGATCGCATCCGGGAACGAGGCCCGCGCCACGTCCACGTCGATCACCAGCAGCGCTTCGTAATCCTCGGGGTCGAAATTGTCGGGGTCCACCGGTTTCACTTCGCGCCCGAAAAGCCAGCTCAGCCGCCCGGCATCAAGGTTGCCCCGCTCAAACGGCTGGTCCCCGAAATGATCCCACAACGCGGTCATGAACCCGGCATCCGCGCGCCGGTCGGCCGGACGGCGGTCCTTGAACCGTTCGCGCCGGGTGATCGGCGTGGCGCCCTTGGGGTTGGCGCGGCGAATGACAAACTGGAAATCCGTACCCGGAAGACGACCCGGAAAGCCCTTGTGCTTGATCATGCCGCGCTCCTCCGGATGACAGGAGCGTTCTGGCTCAGGGCTGGGCGGACAGGCCCGAGGGCCTGCCCGAATCGCTTGGCGCCAAGCTTACTTGTACTTGCCGGTGTAAACCGGTTCCTGCGAGATCGGCTCGGGGTCGACCACGACATATTCTTCAACCTGTGCGGTGTCTGCACAGGCTGCGACAAGTGCAACAAGGCCAAGGGCCAGGAATGCTTTGATGCTCTTTGACATCTGTTTCTCCAGTTCTTGTTTTCATTGGAAACAGGGCCATTCGACCCTGCCTGCCCCACGATCGCCCACGGGCGACGTGACCGGAGAATAGTGGATTCTACTGCAAAAAGATACGGATAGGGCGCCAAGCTAATGTGATGTGGCCGCAAAGCCGCAATCGCGTCCCTGCCTGCATTCCTTTGCGCAAGATATTGTGGTGTCATCAGAAACCCTCCCAGATACAGGTGCCATCTTGCACCGTGAAGGCTTCGAAATATTGCGTCGCGAGCGTGTCCATGACGCCGAATTCCGTTTCCCGGTCGGCCATCGAAATGACGACCTGATCCACCGTTTCGCCTTGCGTGGTCAGATACGGCACCGCAACGCCAATGCACAGGTGGAAAAAATCGTCTTCGATCTCGGCGAACTCGACCCCCTGCCGGATCAGCGGCATGATATAACGGAACCGCGCCACCCGCAGCTTGTCATCTCGGGTCTCAAGCAGGATTTCCTGAAGGTGAATCTCGTTGCCGGAGGGCACGGCCGGTGTCTCCTCCAAAACCCCGGCCGCGGCCGCGCCACAAAGGGCCCCTCCAAACGCGGCGAATCTCGCTACTGCGCCCACAGTATGGCACATCCGGCGCGGAAAATCCGCTGCCGTATGGGGGCGGGACTTAATATTCCCGCCGAACAAATTCCATGCAGCCCACCGGGTCATGACTGCCCCCCTGACCGGCGCGCATAACGGATCCACCGCGACCGCCGTTCGGGGTGCTCAAGCACGTCCCGGATCATGTTTTCCACGTATTCCCGGCTGAACGCTCCGGCGATCTCGCCCCCGGCGGTGATATGCAGCTGACCTGCCTCGCGGCGCACCTGCACCACGGGCGAAAACCCACGCAGCCCCTGGAGCGCGCGCCACATGTCCTGCCGGACCTGGTGCGCGATGCGCAGCCGCCCGGCATCGGGCAACTCGGTGCGCGCCGCCACATCCAGCCGCGCGCGGTTGCGCCGCGCCAGCGTCAGGGTCTCCCCCTCGCTAAGGATATGCCAGCCCGTCCGGCTCATTCCGGTGCGTCCTCGTCATTGGTGGCAAATTCCGCCGGGCTGATGATCTCGATCAGCTCCATGTCATCGGAATGACGGCACTCGCGATGCCTGATCCCCGGCGGTTGCAACACACAGGACCCGGCGCGCAGCATGTGCTCGCCCTGCCCTTCGTATTCGAACACGACCCAGCCCTTGGTCACATAGACCATCTGGAAGTCGAGCTCATGGGAATGCCACGCGCCCGGGCTTTCCATCCCCGGCACGGCCCGGATCACATGCGCGCCGAACTTGCCCTTGGTGGCGGATTGGATGCCAAGGTCGCGATACTCAAAGAACGCCCGCAGCCCCTCGCCCACGAAGGGCGAGTCATCGGCGTGCGAGACGCTGAAGGCTTGGTTGTTCCAGAGCTGTGTCATGGCATCCTCCGTCGGGTGGGTCTGCTACCCACCCTTTCAATGGGTCCGGTGGGTTACAAACCCACCCGACCTTGCGTGTTCAACGCTCCGCTCAGAGCGGAATGTTGTCGTGCTTCTTCCACGGGTTCTTGACCGACTTGTTGCGCAAGCTGGCAAAGGCCCGGGCCACCCGTTTACGCGTGCCGCGCGGCTGGATCACCTCGTCGATAAAGCCCCGCTCTGCGGCCACGAAGGGCGTCGCAAACCGGTCTTCGTAATCGGCGGTGTGCTTGGCGATCTTCTCGGCATCGCCCAAATCGGCACGATGGATGATCTCGGTTGCGCCCTTGGCGCCCATCACCGCGATTTCCGCCGTCGGCCATGCATAGTTGAAGTCACCGCGCAGGTGCTTGGACGCCATCACGTCATAGGCGCCGCCATAGGCCTTGCGGGTGATCACGGTCACTTTCGGCACCGTCGCTTCGCCATAGGCAAAGAGCAGCTTCGCACCGTGCTTGATCACGCCGCCATATTCCTGAGAGGTCCCCGGCAGGAAGCCCGGCACGTCAACCAGCGTCAGGATCGGGATTTCAAACGCATCACAGAAGCGCACGAACCGGGCGGCCTTGCGCGACGAGTCAATGTCGAGACAGCCTGCCAGCACCATCGGCTGGTTGGCCACGACACCCACGGTCTGCCCTTCAAGGCGGACAAAGCCGGTGATGATATTCTTGGCGTAATCTTCCTGGATCTCGTAGAAATCGCCCTCGTCCGCCAGCTTCACGATCAGCTCTTTCATGTCGTAGGGCGTGTTGGGGTTCTCGGGCACCAGCGTGTCCAGCGAATCTTCGATCCGGCCCGGCTCGTCAAAGAACGGGCGGACGGGCGGCTTTTCACGGTTGTTCAGCGGCAGGAAGTCGACAAGGCGGCGCACTTCGGCAAGCGCCTCGACGTCGTTTTCGAACGCGCCATCCGCGACCGAGGATTTCTTGGTGTGAGTCGACGCCCCGCCCAGTTCCTCTGCGGTCACCACTTCGTTGGTCACGGTCTTCACAACATCCGGGCCGGTCACGAACATATAGGACGTGTCCTTCACCATGAAGATGAAGTCGGTCATCGCCGGGCTGTACACCGCACCACCGGCACAGGGGCCCATGATCACGCTGATCTGCGGCACCACGCCCGAAGCCATGATGTTGCGCTGGAACACTTCGGCATACCCGGCAAGCGAGGCCACGCCTTCCTGGATACGGGCACCGCCCGAGTCATTGAGACCAATCACAGGCGCGCCGTTCTGTACGGCCATGTCCATGATCTTGCAGATCTTTTCCGCGTGGGTTTCCGACAGCGACCCGCCGAACACGGTAAAGTCCTGGCTGAACACGTAAACCATGCGGCCATTGATCGTGCCCCAGCCGGTGATCACACCGTCGCCTGCGGGCTTGTCCTTTTCCATTCCGAAATCGGTGCAGCGGTGCGTCTTGAACATGTCGAACTCTTCAAACGAGTCCTCGTCCAGAAGCAGTTCGATCCGCTCGCGTGCGGTCAGCTTGCCCTTGGCGTGCTGACTGTCGATCCGGCGCTGTCCGCCGCCCAGCCGGGCCACTTCCCGGCGTTCTTCCAGTTGCTGGAGAATATCTTTCATGGCATGTCCCCTATGATTTGAAAGAGACCATAGCCGCAGCGACCCTCCATACAAAGCTTAATTCGGCAAATTTGCAAAGTATGGAAAATCTTTTGACTGAATATTGCAAAACAGCAAAAACTACACAAATCAAATACCAATGATGGACAACGCGGCGTCCAGCACTTACCTCTGAACTCATGAGTTCAAAACCGCGCGGTCAGTTCCTCGACCGCTCCACGCCACCGAACATTTTCACGCTGATCCTGCTGGCCGGGATTTCGGCGCTGAGCATGAACATCTTCTTGCCCAGCCTGCCCAGCATGACGGCGCATTTTGACACGGAATACAGCGTCATGCAGCTTTCCGTGGCGGTCTATCTCGGCGTGAATGCCGTGTTGCAGATCCTTGTCGGGCCGATCTCGGACAAACTCGGGCGCCGCCCGGTGATTCTTGGCGGCATGGTGCTGTTTCTGCTCGCCACCTTGGGCTGCATCTTCGCCCCCAATGTCACCCTGTTTCTGACCTTCCGCATGATGCAGGCCGCGGTGGTGGTGGCCATGGTGCTGAGCCGCGCCGTGGTGCGCGACATGGTTCCGGCAGACGAAGCCGCCTCGATGATCGGTTATGTGACCATGGGCATGACCATCGTGCCGATGCTTGGCCCGGTCTTTGGCGGATTGCTGGATCAGGCTTTTGGCTGGCAGGCCAGCTTCTGGCTGCTGTTCGCGGTGGGCCTGCTGATTCTCGTGCTCACCTGGGCGGATCTTGGCGAAACCAAGCAAAGCAGCGGCCTCTCGCTTGCCAAACAGTTCCGCGAATACCCCGAGCTGCTCACCAGCCCGCGCTTCTGGGGCTATTCGCTGGCCAGCGGTCTGAGTTCGGGGGCCTTCTTTGCCTATCTCGGCGGGGCGCCCTTTGTAGCCACCAATATCTACGGGTTGTCCCCCGCCCTGATGGGGCTTTATTTCGGCGCCCCGGCCGTGGGCTATTTCATCGGCAACTTCCTGTCCGGGCGCTACTCGGTCCGCTTCGGAATCAATCGCATGGTGGTCGCGGGCTGCGCCATTGCCGCCGCCGGGATCGGCGTTCTGATCCTGATCGTCTTTGGCGGCGCCGGAAGCGCCGAACTGTTCTTTGGCATGATGACATTTGTCGGCCTTGGCAACGGGCTGACCATCCCCAACGCCACCTCCGGCGCGCTCTCCGTGCGCCCGCATCTTGCGGGCACCGCATCGGGCCTGTCCGGCTCGATCATGATCGGCGGCGGCGCGGGGCTGTCGGCGCTGGCCGGGGCCCTCCTTGTACCCGGTTCCGGCCCGCTCCCGCTCTTGTGGATCATGTTCGCCACCAGTTTTGCAGGCTTCCTGACCATCCTCGCCGTGATCCGCCGCGAACGCCGCCTGCACCTTTGACGGCCAACGCTTTACAGCGGCAAGTTTCCACTTCCTTGCGCCCTTTGCACAATGCTACCACGGGCCATCAAGGGCAGTAGACCACAGGCAAGCCGGATGAAACTGGAATTCCATCACATCAACTTCGTGGCTGACGATGTCGACCGCATGCATGATTTCTATACCAACGTGCTGGGACTGGACGACATCCCCCAGGAAAACTTTCCGCGCACCCAAGCCGACAGCACCTCGGGATATGATGGCAAGATCCGCTTCGCCACCGAAGGCAAAATGGAAATGCACCTTGCCGAACGCGCCTTTGACGTGGCTTTCAAAAACGGTCGGGTCATCAACCCGGTTGAACGCGGCCATATCGCCTTTCGCACCGATGACCTCGCCGCCTTCCTTGCCATCCTTGACGCGCGTGGCATCCCCTATTCCGACTATGGCACCGCCTTTGCCAAGGAATGGCATCAGGTCTTCTTCCATGACCCCGAGGGCAACGTGATCGAGGTCCACCAACAGGTAACACCCTGATGGGCGAACACCCGCGATCAATTCCTCATGATTGGTAAAGCGCGCCGCGTTAACGTCGACAAATTCCGGCAAAACCCAAATCCATACCGACGCAATACCGACGTGATACCGACACGTTACCGAACTCGGATTCGCCAACAAACACTGGGTTAACCCCCGATTCGCCGGCCTCGTCACATCGCCACTGGCGTACGGTGCTTTGCAAAGCTATCTTTGCAGCTACGCAACCCCTGTGACCGGAGCCCGCCTTGCCCACTCAGAAACTCTATGCCGGCGCCAAGCTGCGCGAGATACGCACCCGGCTCAGCCTCACGCAAAAGGACTTCGCCCAGAAGCTTGGCGTGTCTCTGCCCTATCTCAACCAGATGGAAAACAACAACCGGCCGGTGTCGACCACGGTGGTGCTGGCGCTCGCACAGGAGTTCGGCCTTGACGTTACCGAGCTTTCCACTGGCGACAGCGAACGCCTTGTCTCGGACATGCGCGAAGCACTGGCCGATCCGGTTCTGGCCGAAACCTCGGCCCCCCTGGCCGACCTGCGCCTGACCGCCTCCAACGCCCCGGCATTGGCCCGCGCCTTTCTGGAACTGCACCGCGCCTATCGCCAAACCCACGAACGCCTCGCCTCGCTCGACGAAGCCCTTGGGCGGCAGGATGTGCAGATGCAGGCCAGCCCCTGGGACGAGGTGCGCGACTTTTTTCACTATTGTGACAACTACATAGACGCCGTCGACCGCGCCGCCGAACATTTCGCGGTTCAGGCGCCGGATCAGGGCGGCGTGCGCGCCACGGCGATCTCGGCCCTGCGCAACAAGGGCATTTCCGTGTCCTATTCCGACATTGAACCCCTGCGCCAGTTCGACCCGGAAACCGGCCGTCTGCAAATCTCGCGCTATGCCCAGCCCGAAACCCAGACCTTCCAGCTCCTGTTGCAGGTGGCGCTTCTGCAAAGCGACAAACTGCTCGAAGCCACGCTGGACCTTGCCCGTTTCCAGACCGACGCCGCCCGCGCGATTGCCAAGATCGGGCTGGCAAATTACTTCGCCGGGGCCGCGCTGATGCCCTATGCCACCTTCCTTGATGCCGCCCGCGAAACCCGCCACGATCTGGAGCTCCTGTCACACCGCTTCGGCGCCTCGATCGAGCAGGTCGCCCATCGCCTCAGCACCATGCAGCGCCCCGGCGCCAAGGGCATTCCCTTCTTCTTCGTGCGCGTTGATCAGGCCGGCACCATTACCAAGCGCCACTCGGCCACCCGCCTGCAATTCGCCCGCTTCGGCGGCGCCTGCCCCCTCTGGAACGTGCACCGCGCCTTCGAAACCCCCGGCCGCTTCCTGCGCCAGCTTGCCGAGACGCCGGACGGGGTCCGCTACATCTCGCTCGCACGCGACGTGTCGAAATCGGGGGGTCACTACGGCGCACCGGTACGGCGCTACGCGATCTCTCTGGGCTGCGAAATCCGCCACGCGGACGCGCTCGTCTATGCCGACCACATGGACATCTCGAACCCGCAAGCCTTTGAGCCAATTGGAATTTCCTGCCGAATCTGCGAACGCACCCATTGCCATCAGCGCTCGGTTCCGCCTCTGGAACGCCGCCTGACCATTAATGAAAATGCCCGTGGCGTTCTGCCCTACGAGGTGGGGTGATGCGCCTTCTCTTCAAGCTCCTGACGCTTGTCGTTCTGGGGTCTTTTGGCATGATCGCCCTATCGAGCGTGGCGGAGCGGTTTGTGCTCTACCCTTTTGACCCCTCGCATGTGGAACCGGCCGATGCGGGGCTCTCCGGTGTCACCGAGCACCGTTTTCACAATGACGACGAGACCCTAATTGCCTGGACGGCCGATCCTGCGCCGGGCAAACCGGTGATCCTCTATTTCCACGGCAACGCCGGAAACCTCGCGGTCCGCGCAGGCCGCCTCCGCCGGTTTCTTGACCGGGGCTATGGTCTTTTCGCGCCCGCCTATCGCGGCTCTTCAGGCAGCACCGGCACCCCTTCCGAGGCCGCGCTGACTTGGGACGCTGAAACAGCCTATCATGCGCTTTTTACCCGCTTCAGCGATCTTCCCGCCGGCCGCGTGATTCTCTATGGCGAAAGCCTTGGCACCGCCGTCGCTATCGCGCTGATGGCCACCCCGTCCACCAACTCGCATAAAGGGTTCGGACCACCCGCGGCCATCCTCCTCGAAGCGCCCTTCACCTCAATCTCGGATCTGGCCGAGCATCATTATCCGGGCACGGGTGACTTCGCCGCAAAACTTGAGAACAAATGGCCCAGCCTGACACGCGCCGAGGCACTTGGACCGCCGCTTTTGGTCCTGCACGGCACCAAAGATGACCTCATCCCCATAGAAATGGGGCGACAGATTTTCGCTGCCGCCCCATCCCGAAGGAAAGACTTCCTGACTGTCAAAGGCGCGGGCCATACGGACCTCTGGCGATCCGATGCCCTGCCACGCCTCTGGCGCTTTATTGATCAGTTTGCCTTGAGATAGGCGTAGATCTCGTCCTTGAGCGCCGCGCGCCGCTTGCGCAGATCGACCTCGGAAAGCTCTTCGCGCGGCTCGACGTTGGTCTCGGCGCGGTGCACCTTGCGATTCAGCTCGTGGTATTCCTCGTGCATCTTGGCATAATGGGCATCGCTGACCTTCAGCGCGCTCATCTTTTCAACGAATTCCGGAAATTCCTCGGCCAGTTCATGGGGGGTGTGGGACATTGTTTGCGCTCCTGTTTTGTTCTGTTTGACAAAACCGTATCGGTGCCGGGTCGGCACCCGCTTTGACAGGGATCAAACAGCCCGCGCAAAACGCACAAAAATCACCTCTGAGCGGCCTGCCAACCGGGGTGGAACCACGGCTCGTCATTGGCCGATGGCAGACGCCGCCCCAAAAGGTGGTCAGCCGCCTTTTCGCCGGTCATGATCGACGGTCCGTTGAGGTTGCCATTGGTGATACGCGGGAAGATGGAACTGTCCGCCACACGCAGCCCCTCAACCCCGATCACCCGGCATTCGGGGTCGACCACGGCGCCCGGATCATCCGCCCGGCCCATCTTGCAGGTGCCACAGGGATGATAGGCGCTCTCGGCATGTTCGCGGATGAACCCGTCTAGCTCGTCATCCGTTTGCAAAGCTGCGCCGGGTTGGATTTCATGCTTCACGAAAGGCTTCATCGCGTCCTGTTCAAAGATCTCGCGCGTCAGCCGCAAACAGGCGCGGAAGTCGATCCAGTCCTGTTCTTCGGACATGTAGTTGAAAAAGATTTTCGGGGCCGCCTTGGGATCGGCCGAAGCCAGCGTGACCTCGCCCCGCGACCTGGCCCGCATTGGCCCGACATGGGCCTGAAACCCGTGCCCCTCGGCTGCGGCCTGCCCGTCATAGCGCACGGCGATGGGCAGGAAATGGTACTGGATATCGGGATAGTCGATCCCCGCCCGCGACCGGATAAAGGCCGCGCTTTCGAACTGGTTCGACGCGCCAAGTCCGGTCTTTGTGAACAGCCACTGCGCCCCGATCAGCCCTTTGCCGATCAGGTTCCAGTACTTGTAAAGCGTGATCGGCTGCTTGCTGGCATATTGCATGTAGACTTCAAGGTGGTCCTGAAGGTTCTGCCCCACGCCCGGCCGATCCGCCACAACGTCGATGCCATGCTCGGCCAGATGCGCCGCTGGGCCGATCCCCGACAGCATCAGCAGCTTGGGCGAGTTCAGCGACGACGCGGCAAGCACCACCTCGGCATTGGCCCGGATCACCTGCACCTTGCCGCCCCGCTCGATCTCGACCCCGACGGCGCGCCCGCCTTCGATCACGACCCTGCGCGCCAACCCGCGCACGAGATCGCAGTTCTCACGTTTCAACGCCGGTTTGAGATAGGCATTCGCCGCCGACCAGCGCTGCCCCTTCCAGACCGTCATTTCCATGGCGCCAAAGCCTTCCTGCTGGCGACCGTTATAGTCATCCGTCACCGGGTAGCCGGCCTGTTCCCCGGCTTTGACGAAAGCCGCATGCAACGGGTTGCTGCGCGGCCCGCGCGTGATGTGCAACGGCCCGTCCGTCCCGCGGAACCCGTCCGAGTTTTCGCCTCCGTGCCAATGCTCCATGCGCTTGAAATAGGGCAGTACGTCAGCATAGCCCCACCCGGTCGCGCCGCTTTCGGCCCAGTGATCATAATCGCCCGCATGGCCGCGCACATAGACCATGCCATTGATCGAACTGGACCCGCCGATCACCTTGCCGCGCGGGCAGACCAACTCGCGCCCGCCAAGGTGCGGTTCGGGTACACTTTTGTAACCCCAGTCATAAAGCGACATGTTCATGGGATAGCTCAGAGCCGCAGGCATCTGGATAAGCGGTCCCGCATCGGTGCCACCATGTTCGATCACCAGAACCGATTTACCTGCCTCACTCAGACGATAAGCCATGGCGCAGCCCGCGCTCCCGGCCCCGACAATCACGTAATCCGCCTGCATCCGCCTTCTCCGCATTTGATCGGACGCGCCCCTTTGCAAGCGCTCCAGCCCATCCCGTTCAACCACTCCGACAGCGCCGGATCGGGTCACGTTAGCATTCGACTTCAATTTTTTAAATGGGCATTTAAATTTTTTATTTAAACAACAATATTGCGTCCCCCGCCCCAAGCGGCCACAGTTGATCCATGGGCCGAACACGTATCCGCGACATCCGCCATCAGGAATTGATCGAAGCGACCATCACCGCCGTGCATCAGCGGGGCTATGCGGTTGTCACCATGGCAGAAATTGCCGCACTGGCCGGGGCCTCGGCGGCGTCGATCAACTATTATTTCGGGTCCAAGGAACGGTTGATGGAGGCGACCATGCGCCACCTGATGACCATGCTGAAAGAAGCGATGCTGGAACGCTACGCCTTGGCCAAGTCGCCGCATGATCGTTTGATGGCGGTTCTGGATGCCAACTTTTCCGACCGGCTCTACACGATCGAACAATGTTCACTCTGGGTGCAGTTCTGGGGCAGCGCCCCCTATGTGCCGACGCTGGCCCGCCTGCACCAGATCAACCGGGCGCGCGTCACCTCGCATTTCCGCGCCGAGTTGAGCGCGCTCCTGCCGGAAAACCGCCGCGAAACCGTGCGCGTGGCCCTGCAAAGCTATATGGATGGTGTCTGGCTCGAAGCGGCGCAATCGGCAGTCAGGCTCGATCCCATCCAGGCGCGCGCCGAGGCCCGCAAGGTCGCAGACCTGCTTCTGACCTCCGACGTCTGATCCCTGTCAGCGCCAGTATACCAGCGGGTTCGGGTTGCCGAAATAGATCAGCTCCAGCCAATCCTCTGACACATCCTCAATAAGGTAACAAAACCTCTCGCGGCTTTCCGGGTCGGTCTGGATCATCACCGGGCCGACATTGGGCGCATCCTCACAGCGCGGCGCGATCTGGGCAAAGAGCCGACTCATCCTCGCGCCGCCATAGATTTCCTGAACATCCGACCCCTCGATCAGGATCTGCGATGCTGGGTCATCCGTGCTGGTCCAAAGCCCCTGCATCACAATGCGCTCGGCCTGCCAACGGTCCAGCCCCGGAAAATGGGTCACGTCGCACAGCACGACCTCGCCTGCGAAGCCCCCAAGATCAGAGCTTGGTCTGCCCCACCAGCGGTGTGATCTGTCGCCGGTTCAGAACCGCTTCGCGCCACGTAATAAAGCTGATCGCCCCAATGATCACCAGCCCGCCGACGATCACCCAGATATCGGGCGCCTCGTTGAACAGCACCAGCCCCAACAGCACCGCCCAGACCAGTTGCAGAAAGCTGACGGGCTGTGTCACCGTCACCGGCGCGGCGGCAAAGGCCATGGTCATCGTGTAGTGCCCCGCTGTCGCGAAACAGGCGACAAGAAACAGAACACCCAGTTCCCAAGGTGTCGGCGTCACCCAGACAGCCGCTGCCGCAGGGGCCAACCCGATCGTTACCGTGATCGACAACATGCCTACAACCACGGCCGGGCTGGCCTCGTCGCTCAACACCTTCGCCAACAGGTATCCCCCGGCAAAGAACACGGCGGTGAACAGCATGGCAATATGCCCCATGTCCAATTCACGAAACCCGGGACGCAGGATGATCGCCGTCCCGATCAGCGCCACGACCACCGCCATGATCCGACGCAGGGCCAGCTTTTCCCCGAGAAACAGCGCCGCCCCCACCGTCACATAGACCGGCGCGAGATAGTTCATCGCCGTCACCTCGGCCAATGGAATGCGCGCCATGGCAAAAAACCACAGGATCACACCCCCGGTGTGCAGCACCCCACGCAAGCCAAACAGGCCCAGCTGGCGCCGGGTCAGCCGCGCCCGCCGGATCGGTCCGATCATCGGCAAAAGGAAGACGAGACCCAGCGCATAGCGCAGGAATGCCGCTTCGGCTGCCGGGATTCGAATACCAACCAGCTTTACGAGCGCGGTGACGGCCACGAAACACAGGCCCGTCACCAACATCCAGAAGATGCCGATAACAGGGCGATGGGCGGGGTTCTCAGTCATGGCGCCACACCACCACGTTTGCCGCCCCTTGTCGAGATAGGAAACAGGTTAACGACCTTGCGTTCTTCGCATGGCTTCAGGGCAGGGGAATGAACTCATCCGCGTCGCCGGGCGGCAGATGGAACCGCCCATTTTCCCAATCTCCCTTGGCCCAGGCCTGTTTTGCCTCTTCGATCCGCTCCCTGGACGAGGCCACGAAGTTCCACCAGATATGGCGCGGCCCATTGAGCGTTTCGCCCCCCAACGCCATCAGCCGTGCGCCCTGCGCTCCGGCTTTAACCGTGATCGCATCGCCGGGGCGAAACACCATCATCCGCCCGGCCTCAAACCGCTCTCCGGCAATCTCGACGGCCCCTTCGGTCACATAAAGCCCACGATCCTCGTGATCCTCGGGCAATGGAAGCTTCGCCCCGGCCTCAAGGATCACGTCCGCATAGAAGGTCTCGGAAAAAAGTGTCGCCGGCGCCTTTTCCCCCCAAGCCGAGCCGAGGATCAACCGCACCTCCTTGCCTTCGCCTTCGAGCACTGGCAAAGCCGCGCGCCCGTGATGCTCGAACATCGGCGCGTCATCTTCATGATCCTCGGGCAAAGCAATCCATGTCTGGATGCCGAACAGGCTGCTTGGTGCAGCACGGGTGGCCGCGCTGGTGCGTTCGGAATGGGTCACGCCATTTCCCGCCACCATCCAGTTCACCTCGCCGGGATAGATCATCTGATGCGTGCCAAGGCTGTCGCGATGCTCAAACTCGCCCCTGTAAAGGTAGGTCACAGTGCCAAGGCCGATATGGGGATGCGGGCGCACATCGATGCCCTGCCCGGTCAGGAACTCCGCCGGTCCGGCCTGGTCGAAAAATATGAACGGCCCCACCATCTGACGCCGTGGCGCAGGCAACGCCCGGCGCACTTCGAACCCGCCCAGATCACGGGCGCGCGGAATGATCACGGTTTCAATCGACTCCAGATCACCCGCGTCGGGGCAATGCGGTTCCAGCGTAGGGTTCCAGCTCATGTCGGCACTCCTCCTTGTGTCCCTTCAGCATATGGGGGCAGACCGCCCGCCCCCAAGCTTCGAAGACGCACATGGGCTGTGCAGCGAAGGGACGGCGATCAGGGAAGCTCGAAAACTTGCCTTCCAAAGCCCGGATCATCCACCTCCACACGGTTCTTGTGCCATGTCCATTCAACCGGGTTGCAGTCTTCGGTATAGGTGCCCCGCCCGATCTCTCGCCCGGTGGTCAGGTCAACAACGACCTGATCCACCAGCGTCACGAGATAAGAGGTGCCCGGCTCACCCGCGAAAAAACGCATGACCCCGACACGCCCGCCATATTGTGGCAAAGCCCTCCAGAACAGGATTTCAGGCCGGCCGGGCGAATGCATATCCAGCCGCACGGTCACATCCGGATACCGTGCCGATTCCGCGACATAACCATTGTCCCCCGCCTCGACCCGCCAACCGCTGGCTGAAGCCGAAGGCGTGGGTACGGGGCACTGCGCCATCGCAGAGGTCGCCGTCGACAGGGCCGCCGCAACGGCAATTACTGCATATTTTGATTTCATGTATCTTTTCACCTAGCGCAAAAGATCGTCCACGATCCCCACGGCATCCACGACGGTCGACAAGTCATCCGTCACTTCAAGGATTTCATTATCCACCCGGATATAACGATTTCCCTTGCCCGGTGGCTTGAGTTTCCATTTGGACAGGTCGCCAATATCCCTGTATTTCAGATCTCCAGGAAGCTTGGCCCCACGGGTATAGCGTTTGATCTGCCCCGGCGGGATGGCCTTTGGGCCCTTTCCCGGCTTGTCGAGAACCTGGCTGCTGGCGCCCTTCTTGTTGCCTTTTCCGGGTTTGTCCTTGGCCAAGGTCATATCTGCGGCGCCAAGACCAACCGCCAAGGTGACGACGGCAATCATGCCATTTCGGATCATGCGATGCTTCTCCTTGCGTGGTTTCACGACCAGCAAAGCACAAAGGTCCCGGCCCAAACAAGCCCGACGCGATCACGAAGTGAACAGCACCAGCTTGGCCGCAATCGCCCACATGGTCAGCCCGACCAGGATATCCAACCCCTGCCATGCCCGCGCGCTCGTGAACACAGGGCGCAGCAACCGCGCGCCAAAACCCAGCGAAAAGAAGAAGACGAAACTGCTCAGAGCTGCGCCAACCCCAAAGGCCCAGGCCGGGTTGTACTGCGCCGAGATGCCCCCGAGCAGGACCACTGTATCGAGATAGACATGCGGATTGGCCCAAGTGAGCAGCAGGCAGGTGGTCAACGCTCCGTTGAGCGAGCCTGCCGTGCGCCCCTTGTCCTCAAGCTTGCCCTCCCCCTGAAAGGCAGCACGGAAGTTCATCGCACCATAGACAAACAGGAACCCCGCCCCGCCCCACCGCACCAGCGTCAAGGCCCAAGGATTGGCCGAGACCAGCGCCCCGAACCCCGCCACCCCGGCGGTGATCAACAGCGCGTCTGAAATGGCGCAGGTCAACACCAACGGCAGCACGTATTCGCCGCGCAGCCCCTGCCGCAGCACAAAGGCATTCTGCGCCCCGATCGCCATGATCAGCGAAAATCCCAATGCAAACCCCGCGATACCCGCTTCGATCATCTGCGCCCCCTCTTTGTGCCGGGTCTTGCCTACGCCGCTCCGCCACATTACACAAATTAAAGATTCTACCTTAACATAAGCATAGCTAATGCAAATCGACTACGCCCAACTCTCCGCGCTGGCGGCGATCCTGCGCACGGGAAGTTTTGACGGTGCGGCTGCGGCGCTTGGCATCACACAATCCGCCGTCTCCCAGCGGCTCAAGGCGCTCGAAGAACGGGTCGGCACGCCGCTGGTGCTGCGCGGCCAGCCCTGCAGCGGCACCGAAACCGGGCGCCGTCTGGCCGCGCATCTCGATCAGGTGGGCCTGCTGGAACAGGATCTCGCCCGCGACCTTGCCGGTCTCACGCCCCGCACGGCACGCCTGCGGGTGGCGGTCAATGCCGACAGCCTCGCTACATGGTTCCTGCACGCGGCCGCGCGGGTGCCCGACATCCTTTTCGACCTCGTCGTCGACGATCAGGATTTCTCCGCCGACTGGCTGCGCCGGGGCGAAGTCGTGGCCGCCGTCACCGCCCATGAAACCCCGATCGCCGGATGCGACAGCCACCCCCTTGGCGCGATCCGCTACCTTGCCACCGCAAGCCCAAACTACATGCAACGCTGGTTTCCTGAAGCGGTAACTGCCGAAAACATCGCCCGCGCGCCGATGCTGCGCTTTGATGCCAAGGACCGCCTGCAACAGATTTGGATGACCCGGCATCTGGGCCGCGCCCCGACACCGCCCAGCCACCGCCTGCCCTCCTCGCAAGGCTTCGTCGAGGCCTGCCTTCTCGGGCTGGGCTGGGGCATGAACCCCGAGGCACTGGTCGCCGATCACATCGCCTCGGGGCGTCTCGTGCCGCTCCTGCCTGACGCCCCCCATGACGTGCCGCTCCACTGGCAGGCCTCGCGGCTGGTCGCCCCCGCCCTGGCGCCGCTGACCCGCGAAGTCCGCCGCGCGGCCAGGTCGACCCTGATCTGACCCTCTGACTGCGGCGGACCTGCCTCTTGTGCACAAGCCGTCATTTCAAGGGAACCTGTCGTGAAAACGAACGGCGCGGGCCTGCTTTTTGCCCCGTTTGCGTGCAAACTGTCCCCGCAAAGACCGATTTGAACGCCCCCTTTCCGCACCGGACTTGCAAGAGGCCCTCGCATGACTGCACATTCCCTGCCTGACCAGACCCGCGCCGCCATGCGCATCGAAGTAGACACCATCCGGGCCATCGTCTGCTTCATCCTTGTCCTGCACCATATGGTTGGCATTTCCCCCGATTACGGGCTGGAACTGCCTTGGGAAAACACCGTCAGCATCGTCAGCCACACCACGCAGGACATGCGCATGCCGATCTTCAGCTTCATCTCCGGCATGGTCTTTGCCCGCGCCACCGGGCTGTTGCCCGATGCGCGCACCGTGATCCGCAAGAAGGCCCGTCGCCTGCTTCTGCCCATGGCCGTGGTGGGGTCGCTGTTCTGGCTTGCACGTTTTGTCACCGGGGGCGATCCGATGCCCTACCCGATGATCTTCGTGACTTCCTTTGCACATTACTGGTTCCTGCAGGCCAGTTTCCTGATCATGACGGCCTTCGTCCTGCTGACCTGTGTTTTCGGCGGCCCACATCACAAGACCGTCGCGCTCGGACTTGGTGCGCTCGGCATCCTGTGGTGGGGCTTTGCCATCCTGCCCTTTCCCATGACCAACTGGTTCTCGATCGTGAACGCCGTGTTCCTGCTGCCGTTCTTCATGTCGGGCTATCTGCTCACGCAAACCCCGGAGCTGCGCCAGAAACTGCGCACACACCCGCTCGCCCGTTCGGTCGGCGCGGCGCTCCTTGTGATTGGCCTCGTCATCGGCTGGAACATCGCCACCCACAACCTTGATCTCACCGGACTGCCCCGCCGCCTGATCGCCATCTACCTTGGCTTCTCTGCCTGTTTCGGCCTGATCATGCTGCGCCTGTCCTCGGGTTTTCTTGCCCGGATCGGCGCCTATTCCTACGCGATCTACCTGTTCCACGTGTTCTTCACGGCGCTGACCACAAAACTCTGGCACGCCACCGGACAGCCGATCCCCCTGCTCGCCATTGTCATTCTCGGACTGATGCTTGGCACAGGCGGGCCGATGATTCTGCAAAACCTGATCCTGCGCTGGCCGCTTGCCGGGGCCGCCTGCCTAGGCCTACCGCTCGACAAGCTGCGCGCGCGCAAACTGGCCACCCAGCCCAGCGGCGCATAATCCCGCCGCTGCGCCCTAGCCGTCGCGCCCCGGCTCTGCCGGGTTGCTTGAAAACAGCGCGATCTTGTTTCCCTGGGGGTCACGCAGGTATCCCACGTAGAACCGTGGCCCGTATTCCGCCCGAAAGCCCGGCCCGCCCTCATCGGTTCCCCCCGCCGCAAGAGCCGCCGCATGCAGCGCACGCACCTGCTGCTGCGTTTGCGCCTCAAACGCAACCATCGCGCCATTGCCAACCGAAGCAGGCCGCCCGTCAAAAGGCGGTTTGACATAGAAATCCGGCAAAACCTGAGTCTGCGCTTCGTCAACCAGAAGCGAGAAACTCAGCCCCTCCGGTCCCTCTTCCAGCCCAAACCCAAGCGCCGGCAGAAAAGCCGTGTAAAACCGCTTAGCCGCCGCGATGTCATCCGCACCAACCGTCACATAAGAAATCATCCGTCGCCTTCTCCTCAAAAGATGGGAAATGACCGGCCTCGGCTCCGCCCCAATCACGTCCTACGCCATGATTGGCTCGATGCGTCGTCCGGGCAACGAAAAAGGGGCGCGCCCCGTGGCACGCCCCTTGGAAAACTCGCAGGATGCAACCGGCCCTCAGAGCTGGTCCATCACCTCGTCGCTGGCTTCAAAGTTGGCCGTGACGCGCTGCACGTCATCATCATCTTCCAGCGCATCAATCAGCTTCATCAGCTTCTGCATGCCCTCAAGGTCCATCTCGGTGGTGGTGGTCGGCTTCCACACCAGCTTGGTCGATTCACTCTCGCCCAGAGCCGCTTCGAGCGCATTCGACACCTCGTTGAGGTCTGTGTCCGCACACCAGATGACATGGCCATCCTCACTGCTTTCCACATCCTCGGCGCCCGCTTCGATCGCGGCTTCGAAAATCGTGTCCGCATCCCCCGCATCCGCCGGGTAGACCACTTCGCCCTTGCGGTCGAACATGAACCCGACCGACCCGGTCTCGCCAAGGTTGCCACCGTTCTTGGAAAAGGTCGAGCGCACGGTCGACGCGGTGCGGTTGCGGTTGTCGGTCATCGCCTCGACGATCACCGCCACGCCATTGGGGCCATAGCCCTCGTAACGGATTTCTTCGTAATCGTCGCCATCACCGGCAACCGACTTCTTGATCGCGCGGTCGATCACGTCCTTCGGGACCGACTGCGACTTGGCCTCTTTTACCGCCAGACGCAGGCGCGGGTTCTTGTCCGGGTCGGGATCGCCCATCTTGGCGGCGACGGTGATCTCCTTGGAAAGTTTCGAAAACAGCTTGGAGCGCGCCGCATCCTGACGCCCTTTACGATGCTGAATGTTTGCCCATTTACTGTGGCCGGCCATGTTTCGCCTCCGGTAATCTTCTGCGCTTGGTCGCGTTATCGACGCTTCTATAAGGCAGACCGGCCAAGACCCGCAAGCAGCTTGCATTCCTATGCCTGCTGCGTTTGGATCGGGTAAAACACTTGGGGCGCGCATGACCACCGACCAGATCATCCTGTTTTCCCTCTTTGGTGGCGTTTTTGTCATGCTGCTCTGGGGCCGGTTCCGCTATGACCTCGTAGCCTTTTCGGCGCTTCTCATCGGCGTGGTACTGGGCGTTGTTCCGGTCAAGGATGCCTTTACGGGCTTTGGCCACCCGGCCACGATCATCGTCGCGCTGGTGCTGGTGGTCTCGGCCGGGCTGGTGCGCTCGGGGGCAGTGTTCCTGATCACCCGCACCCTTGTCGACAGCGCCCGCAGTCTTGGCAGCCATATCGCGATCATCGGCAGTATCGGCGCCGTTCTCTCCGCCTTCATGAACAATGTCGCCGCCCTTGCTCTCCTCATGCCGGTCGACATCCAGACCGCTCGCAAGGCCGGGCGCAGCCCCGCCAAGTCCCTGATGCCGCTCAGCTTTGCCACCATCCTCGGCGGCATGGCCACGCTGATCGGCACGCCTCCCAACATCATCATCGCCTCGATCCGCGAAGAATCCCTTGGCGCGCCCTTCAAGATGTTCGACTTTGCCCCGGTGGGCGGACTGACCGCGCTTGCGGGGCTGGTCTTTGTCGCCCTGATCGGCTGGCGCCTGATTCCTGACCGCGAAGATGCGGGCAAAAAGGTCTCGGATCTTGGCCAGTATATTGCCGAACTGACCATTCCGACCGAGAGCAAGCTGATCGGCAAGCGGGTCGCCGAGCTCGGTGAACAGGCCGAGGAAAGCGACGTCGCTGTTCTTGGCCTGATCCGCGACGGCAAGCGGCTCTATGGCGCGGCGCGCAACTATACCCTGCGCGAGGGCGATGCGCTCGTGCTCGAAGCCACCCCGGACGCGCTCGACGAATTCCGCTCGGCCCTGTCGCTGAAATTTGCCGATGAGAAACGCGAAGAGCACCTCAATGCCGCAGGCGACGGGCTTGATATCATCGAGGTTGTCGTTCCCGAAACCGCCCGTATCGCGGGCAAGACCGCGCAATCTCTGGGTCTGGCGTGGCGTCAGGGCGCCGTGCTCATGGGCATCTCGCGCAAGGGCCAGCGCATCCGCAGCCAGATCCGCAAAACCATCGTCGAACCCGGTGACATCCTCCTCATCCTCGTGCGCAAGGATTCGGGGCCGGACGTTATCGACTGGCTGGGATGCCTGCCGCTGGCCGATCGGGGGCTGGTCGTTACGGCTGACTCCAAGGTCTGGCTCGCCATCGGCCTCTTTGCAGGCGCGGTGCTGGCCGCTTCGCTCGGGCTGATCTACCTGCCCATTGCACTGGGTCTGGTGGTCGTGGCCTATGTGCTGGCCAAGATCATCCCGATTTCCGAGATCTACACCCATATCGAATGGCCCGTTGTTGTGCTGCTCGGCTCCATGATCCCGCTGGGTGCCGCGCTCGACACGTCCGGCGGCACCGCGCTGATTGCCAATTCGCTCGTTTCTCTGACCTCGGGTCTGCCCGCATGGGCCGTGCTTACCGTGCTGATGCTGGTGACGATGACACTCTCGGATGTGCTCAACAACACCGCCACCACCATCGTCGCCGCCCCGGTGGGCATCCAGATGGCGCAATCCCTTGGCGTTTCGCCCGACCCCTTCCTGATGGCCGTCGCGGTTGCGGCAAGCTCGGCCTTCCTCACCCCGATCGGGCACAAGAACAACACCCTTGTCCTTGGCCCCGGAGGCTACCACTTCGGAGATTACTGGCGCATGGGCCTGCCGCTGGAGGTGATCGTGGTCGCCGCGTCGATCCCGGCAATCCTGCTGTTCTGGCCCCTCTAGAGGCCGTTAACCAAAAGAAAAGCGCGCCACGTTAACCGTGGCGCGCTTTTCTGTTCTCTCCTGCTCACACCGACGCAATACCGACGTGATACCGACGCGAAACAGAACCGGCTTTTCCCAGTAAATTCAGAGATTTACCTTTGAGTCGCACGGGGGAGTCACACCCCCCGCGCAACACCTGCGTTCTTAGCCGTAACTGGATACATCCGTCCCGGCGAGTGCAGCGGTATTAAGCAATCCACGCACGGTGATCGACGGCGTCACGATATGCGCCCGGTTGCCCATCCCCATCAGGATCGGCCCCACTTCCAGACCATCTGCCACGGATTTCAACACGTTACGTGTCGCCCCGGCGGCATCGGTGTTGGAGTAGACCAGCACGTTCGCCTTGCCCGTCAGACGCCCGTCCGGGAACAGACGATCGCGCAGATCGGGGTCAAGCGCGGCATCAGTGTGCATCTCACCTTCATATTCAAAGTCCAGCTCATGCGAGTCCAGCGCCTTGAGCGCCCCACGCATCACCCGCCCCGAGTGGCTGTCGAGATTGCCAAACTGGCTCCCCGAACACAGCGCGATCTTGGGGTCCACGCCAAAGCGGCGCACATGCCGCGCAGCCGCGATCACCGTCTCGGCCACCTGCTCTGAGGTGGGTTCGATGTGGATATGGGTATCAGCCAGGAAGAGCGCGCCTTTATCCAGCAATATCAAAGACAAGGACGCCACCGGATGCAGATCATCATTGGCCAGGACCTGCGTGACATAGTTCAGATGCCAGCGGTATTCGCCAAAGGTGCCACAGATCATGCTATCCGCATCACCCCGGTCCACGGCAATCGCCGCAATCGCAGTGGCGTTGGTGCGCAGAATCGCCTTGGCCGAATCCGGCGTCACGCCGTCGCGACGCATCTTGCGATGGTAATGGGTCCAGTAGTCCCGGAACCGGTCGTCTTGCTCGGGGTTGATCAATTCGAAATCGACACCCGGCTTGATCTTGAGCCCCGTGCGCTTCAGACGATGTTCCACAACCTCGGGCCGCCCGATCAGGATCGGCGTATCCACCGTTTCCTCGATCATTGCCTGCGCCGTACGCAACACGCGTTCGTCTTCGCCTTCCGCAAAGACAATCTTGCGGCGCGTGCGGCTGGCTGCCTCGAAAACGGGGCGCATGATCATCGAAGACCGGAACACCTGCGCCTCAAGGCGGTCTTCATATTCGAAGAGATCAATTTCCTTGGTCGCCACGCCCGATTCCATCGCTGCCTTGGCCACCGCCACGGCGATCGTCGGCAACAGGCGCGGGTCAAACGGCTTGGGAATCAGATAGTTAGGCCCAAATGACAGTTCTTCTCCGCGATAGGCCACCCCCACCTCGGCGCTGGTGGTTTCCCGCGCCAGAGAGGCAATCGCCTCAACACAGGCCAGCTTCATCGCGTCGTTGATCTCGGTCGCACCTACATCCAGCGCACCCCGGAAGATGAACGGGAAACACAGCACGTTGTTGACCTGGTTCGGATAGTCGCTGCGCCCGGTGGCGATCAACGCGCCCGGTGCCGCCTCACGCGCCTCTTCGGGCATGATTTCCGGTGTTGGATTGGCCAGCGCAAAGATGATCGGATCGTCCGCCATCTGTTCGACCATTTCCTTGGTCAACAGGCCCGGCCCCGACACACCAAGGAACAGGTCTGCACCTTCCATGGCTTCCATCGTGGTCCGCTTGGGTGTGTCTTGAGCGAACTCGGCCTTTTCGGGCGTCAGATCGTTGCGCTGCTTGTGTACCACGCCCTTGGAATCCAGCATCAGGATATTCTCGTGCCTGACCCCCATGGTCATCAACATCTTGAGACAGGCAATCCCCGCCGCCCCTGCGCCCAGCGCCACAACCTTGATCTCATCGACCTTTTTATCGGCCACGATCAACGCGTTATAAGCCGCGGCTGCCGCAACGATGGCGGTGCCATGCTGGTCATCGTGAAAGACCGGGATATTCATCCGTTCTTTACAGATACGCTCTACAAGGAAACAGTCGGGCGCCTTGATGTCCTCAAGGTTCACGGCACCAAAGGTCGGCTCCAGCCGGCACACCAGATCGGCGAGCTTTTCCGGATCGGGCTCGTTCACCTCGATATCGAAACAGTCGATGCCGGCGAATTTCTTGAACAGGACGGCCTTGCCTTCCATCACCGGCTTACTGGCCTGCGCCCCGATATTGCCAAGACCCAGAACCGCCGTACCGTTCGAGATCACCGCGACAAGGTTGCCCTTGGCCGTATAACGCGTGGCGTCTGCCGGGTTCTTCTCGATCTCGAGACAGGCTTCGGCCACACCCGGACTATAGGCCCGGCTGAGGTCGCGGCCCGTGGTCATGGGCTTGGTTGCGCGGATCTCCAGCTTACCCGGCTTGGGAAACTCGTGATATTTGAGAGCTGCCTCGCGGGCGCTTTCACGCGCCTTGTCATCCATTGTCATGTCTTACTCCCGGTTTCCCCTCGCACGGCGCCACGCCGCCCCATCAATCTTGCCATACCCAACATACGGTTGGAAAATCCCCACTCATTATCGTACCAGCCAAACACTCGCAACAGGCCACCCACCGAAACCGACGTCTCGCGCCCGCTCAGGATCAGCGACTCCGGACGCGCCCGAAGGTCGGTCGAAACCAGCGGTTTCGTGGTCCAGCCGATCAGCCCGTCGCGCGCCGCTTCCGCCTTCAAAAGCGCGTTCACATCGGTGGCGTTTGTTGGCTTATCCGTTTGTATTGTCAGGTCTATTGCCGACACGCTTGCCGTCGGCACCCGGATCGCGCGCGCCTCGACCCGTCCTTTCAGATGCGGCAGCACCTTGTCGATCAGACGCTGCGCCGACGTCGTCGTGGGAACCATCGACAGCGCCGCCGCCCGGCTGCGCGCCAAATCGCCGCGCGGCTTGTCCACGGTCGGCTGGCTGCCGGTATAACAATGCACGGTGGTCATGTGGCCGCTGATCAACCCGTAGGCGCCATCCAGCACCTTGAGCAACGGCGCCAGCGCGTTGGTGGTGCAGGACGCGTTCGAAATGATCCGATGATCGCCCATCAGCGCTTCATTGGCCCCCATCACCACCGTCATGTCCGCCTCGTCCGACGGCCCCGAGATGAGCACCGATCCGGCCCCCGCCTGCAACCCGCGTTCCGCCACGGCCCGAGCCCCGGCCATGCCGGTACATTCCAGCACGACATCCACCCCCCTAAGGTCAAGCGCGGTCAGGTCGCGTTCGCCGTGAAACGGGATGGTATGACCGTCGATGATCAGGCCCTTGTCGTCATGCGAAACAGATCCGGTGTAGGCACCAAAAACACTGTCATATTCAAAAAGATAGGCGCAGGTTTCCAACGGTTCGATATCGTTGATCCCGACAATCTCCACATCCGGAAAATCGCCGCGCGCCCAAATCCGCAAAAGGGTCCGGCCAATGCGCCCGAACCCGTTGATGAAAATCCGAACCTGGTCTTGCGCCATGTCATGGCTCCCACAGTCATCCTGACGCCTATTGAACGGTTTTGCACCCGAAAGGCCACCCCGAAAAACAGTCCGGATTCGTGAATCAGTTTCCGCGAAAACGCCACCGCCGCTCTTTCTTTTTCCGGAAATACCCCGGGGGTGAAGTTTGAAAATGTCGACATTTTCAAACGAGGGGGCTGGCCCCCTCTTACCGCGGCCCGTCCCGCGTGACCGGCTCGATCAACTGCGCGCCCTCGGCCCGGCTCGAATTCACCGCCCGGTCCACTGCATGAAAAGTCAAAAGATCCTCGTCCGGCGCCCGCATCAACCGCGCCGCGCCATGCCCCTCTTCGCCCAGCCACAGCCCCCAGTCTTTTTGCGCGATGACGACGGGCATCCGGTGGTGAATCCGCGACATCGCCGCGTTGGCCCCGGTCGTGACGATCGCGCAGGTCTCCAGCGGCGTGTCCCCCTTGTCCCAACGCTGCCACACCCCGGCCAGCGCCAGGGTCTGCTTCCCATGGATGTACCAGGGCCAGCGCACCCCGTCGCCGTCCTTGGTCCATTCATAGAACCCGCTGACAGGGATCAGGCATCGCCTTTCGCGACACGCGGCGCGAAAGGCCGGTTTCTCGGCAATTGTTTCGGCCCGCGCATTGATCAGCAGCGGCCCGTCAGAGGGCCCCATGTACCAATGCGGCAGAAACCCCCAGCGCATCGCCACCAACCGCCGCTGCGCCCCCGCCCCCCCAACAACGCTGTGCACCTGGTTTGTCGGGCAAACATTGTAGTTGGGCACAGTGGGCAGGTCATTCGCCGGAGCTGCCGCAAACAGTTGCGCCATCGCGTCCGTGGGCAAGGTGATCGCAAATCGTCCGCACATCGTCCGTCACATGCTCCGTCATCCCTCCGCCACAGGGGCGGCTCCTAGCGATGGGCCTTGCGGGCCAGCTCAATGCGCGCTTCCATCATCGACATCTCTTTCATGATGTCCCGCCGCCGCGTCCGGTCGCCCGTTTCGCGCAGCTCTTCACGCAGTGTCGCCAGTTCCCGCGACAGCGACACGAATTCCGGCACCGCGCCGTTTTCCCTGATCAGCCGGTTGATGAGAGCGTTCTCCGGGTCTTCCATGTTGGGCAACGGTTTTCCCGCGCCTTCGAGATTGTCGAACGCGCCCGCTTCCTCCGCCTCGCGGATTCTCTGGTTGATCAGGTCGATCAGAGGATGGTCCATGCGCACCCCAAAACAAAAGCCCCCGCCAGTCTCCCGGCGGGGGCTGCAAAGGTCAAGCACAGGCTTTATTTCGCCACGATCCGTCCATCCAGATACGGTTTGAACGGCCCCTGCGCAGCGAGATACTCGGCCGTGACATCAGCCAGATCGGGGCCGAAATCATAGGCATTCATCGCGCCGCGGAACATCTTGTAACCGTCCCCACCGTTGCGGACATAGTTGTTCGAGACCACGCCATAGACCTTGTCCATCTCGATCGGCTTGCCGCCCACCATGACGTCGCTGATCCGGCTGCCTGCCGGCTGACTGACGTCAAACGCATAGGTCATCCCGGCGACCTGCGCGAACCGCCCGGCACCTTCCTCATGCTGGCTGACCCCGTTTTCGAGCGCGGCCACGATGGTGGCGCCCGTCACCTGAAACGTGCTCAGCGTGTTCTGGAACGGCAGCACGGTCAGCACCTCGCCCATCGTCACTTCGCCCGCATCAATCGACGCCCGGATGCCGCCGCCGTTCTGAATGGCAATCTCGACACCCTGATCCTTGACCCGGTCCAGCATGGCATCCGCGATAAGGTTGCCCATGGAGCATTCCTGCGACCGGCATGACCCGCGTTCGCCGTCGATGGCCTCGGCCGTTTCGGCCACAACACGGCTGCGGATTTCCTCAAGCGGTGCAGCCGCCTTGGCAATGCGCGCCTTGGTGTCCACGTCCTCGGCCACCGCCGCGTCCATGATGATCGGCTCACCCGTCGCTTCAACGACCTCGCCCGCATCATTGAACGTGACGTTCAACTCTCCCAGGAACTTGCCATAGGCATAAGCCGACACGATCGCGGTGGTTCCGACCATGGTCGGGTACGGCCCCTCGGCCCTGTCCGACGTGTTCGAGAGATAGGTATTGGAATGCCCCCCTACGATCACGTCGACGCCGGTGGTTTCCGCCGCCACGCGCTGATCCACGCCGTAACCGGAATGGCTTAGCACGATGATCTTGTTGACCCCCATCTCGGTCAGCTTGTCCACCTCTCCCTGCACCGCATCCACCGGATCGGTGAAGATCACGTTCGGCCCCGGGCTGGCCAACTCATCCGTATCCTGTGGCGTCAGGCCGATCAGGCCGATCATCTCGCCGTCCTTCTGGATCACCGTCGATTTGCGCAGCGCATCCTTGAGCAGCTCCTCGCCGCTGACATCCGCATTCGACATCAGCACCGGGAAAGTCACCGCATCCATGAAGCCGCGCAACACCTCAGGCCCATCGTCGAATTCGTGGTTGCCCACGGTCATCGCGTCATAGCCCATCTTGTTCATCATTTCGGCGGCCAACTTGCCCTTGTAATAGGTGTAGAACAGCGTGCCCTGGAACTGGTCCCCGCCGTCGACGAGGATCGAATTGTCCGACCGCGCCCGCGCCGCTTCAAGCGCCGTAACAAGCCGCGCCGAACCGCCAAAGCACTTGCCCTCGGCATTGCTTTCTTCTGAACACCCCGAGTCATATTTCGAGATCGGCTCGAACCGGGCATGGAAATCATTTGTGTGCAAAATCGTCAGCGAGTAGTCGGCCGTCGCCATACCCGCCGTTACGGCCAGGGCCGCTGCACCCGTCATCAAACGAGCTTTCATGAGAATCCCCTCTCTGTTGTCTTGTTATGTGGAAATGTTGCCCTTTGCGCCCTCCCCCTGTCAAAGCCTTAGAGCGCTTGACCTTGCTGCCCGCGCGATGCATGTGAACGCCATGCTGATCTTCAAGATATTCCGGGCCGAGGAATGGGCGGCCCTGCGCAGCGCCGGCCACACCGCGGGCGCCCCCGTCGATATTGCCGATGGCTTCGTGCATTTTTCGACCGCCGAACAGGTCGGTGAAACCGCGGCCAAGCATTTTGCAGGTGAAGACAACCTCTTCCTTTTGGGGCTCGAGACTGACACGCTGGGCAACGCGCTCAAGTGGGAACCGTCCCGGGGCGGGGCGCTCTTTCCCCATCTCTACCGCGACCTGCAACTGTCCGATGTTGTCTGGGCGCAACCGCTGCCACTTGTCGACGGCACGCATCAGTTTCCCGCAGGAGTAAGCATATGAAAGCGCTTGAATCCCTTGGCATGAAGGCCCTGCGCGGCATGGACCCCGAGGCCGCGCATGGCCTTGCCATCCGCGCCCTGCAGATGGGGCTGGCTCCGGCCCCCGGAAAAATCACGTCGCCGCGCCTCAAAACCACACTCGCGGGGATCGCCCTGACGAACCCGGTTGGCCTCGCCGCGGGTTTCGACAAGAACGCCACCGCGCTCAATGGCCTCGCCCGCGCCGGTTTCGGCTTTTTCGAGGTCGGCGCCGCCACCCCACGCGCCCAGCCCGGCAACCCCAAACCACGCCTCTTTCGCCTGACCGAAGACGCGGCGGCCATCAATCGTTTCGGCTTCAACAATGACGGTATGGACGCGATTGCCGAGAGGTTGGCGAACCGCCCGAAGGACGCCGTGATCGGCCTCAACCTTGGCGCCAACAAGGACAGCGACGATCGTGCCGCCGATTTCGCCCGCGTGCTCGAACGGTGCGGAATGCACCTCGATTTCGCCACGGTGAACGTCAGCTCGCCCAATACCGAGAAACTGCGCGACCTGCAGGGCAAATCCGCCCTCACTGCGCTGCTTTCGGGCGTGATCGACACCCGCAATGCCCTGACCCAACCGATCCCGGTCTTCCTCAAGATCGCGCCCGATCTCAACGACACGGAGCTCGCCGAAATCGCCGAGGTGGCGCAGGACACCGGCATTGACGGCATCATCACCACCAACACCACCCTGTCGCGCGACGGCCTGCAAAGCCGCCACCGCGACGAGACAGGCGGCCTTTCGGGCAAGCCACTGTTTGACAGGTCGACACGCGTTCTGGCGCGCATGAGCCAGCTCACTGACGGCCGGATCCCCCTGATCGGCGTGGGGGGCATCGCCTCAGCGAAAGACGCCTATGCCAAGATCTGCGCCGGCGCCACGGCGGTACAGCTTTATACGGCGCTGGTTTATGGCGGGCTCTCACTGGCGGAAGAGATCATCCGGGGGCTCGACGCTCTCCTGAAGGCCGACGGCTTTGCCAACGTGGCGGACGCGGTCGGAAGTAAACGAGAGGACTGGCTATGATCACCATCTGGCACAACCCGCGCTGCTCGAAATCGCGCCAAACCCTTGCGCTGATCGAAGAAAAGGCCGATGTCACCATCCGCCGCTATCTCGAAGATGCACCAAGCGCAGTGGAGATCACTGCCGTGCAGGCCCTGCTCGGCCTGCCGCTGATCGATATGATGCGCCCCAAGGAGGCCCGCTTCAAGGAACTGGGGCTGAGCAAAAGCGACGACGCGGCCACCCTGCTGGCTGCCATGGCGGACAACCCGGTTCTGATCGAACGTCCCATTGTGATCGCCAATGGCAAAGCCGCGATCGGCCGCCCGCCCGAGGCCGTGCTCGACATCCTCTGACCCGGCGCGCGCCCTCATCCACTTTCTTTTTCCAAAAATACCCCGGGGGAATGTTGGAAACCTTCGATTTTCAACGTGGGGGCAGCGCCCCCGCCCCTCTTTCCGCCAGCGCCTCCAGCCGCGGATAACGCACCCCCAACGTCACCCCGCGCGCCACGAAGCTGATCAACAGGGCAAGCCACAATCCGTGATTGCCCCAAAGCGGCACCAACGCCCAGACCGCCACCACATAAACGATCAGTGACAGCACCATCATGTTGCGCATGTCCCGGCTCTGTGTCGCGCCGATGAAGATCCCGTCCAGCATCCAGCTCGCCACACCAAGCAAGGGCGCGGCCACCATGTACGGCAGGTAGTCCCGCGCCGCCGCGCGCACATCCGGCGCCGTGGTCATCAGGTCGATGATCATGCCGCCCGCCAGCGCGAACGCCAGCGACAGCACGACCACGCAAAACAGCCCCCAGCCGCTCGACAACAACGCCGCGCGGCGCAATCCCGCCCGGTCGCGCGCCCCCAGCGCCTGCCCCACCAGCGCCTCGACCGCGAAGGCAAACCCATCGAGCGCATAGGCCGTGATGTGCAGGAACTGCAGCAGAACCTGATTGGCGGCAAGCGTGATGTCCCCGAAATCCGCCCCAAGGAACAGGAACGAGACAAAGATCGCCTGCAACATCAACGAGCGTAAAAGTATATCGCGATTGACTGCCGCCATCTCGATCAGGCGGGCGCGGTCAAACACCCGCGCCCAGTCCCGCCACGCGGGGCTTTGAAACGCATCCCGGCACAGCCAGAAGGCCAGCGCAAACCCGCTCCATTCCGCAAGGAAGGTGGCAAAGGCCACCCCCTCAACACCCCAGCCCAGACCCAGCACGAACCACAGGTCCAACAGGATATTGAGCCCGTTCATCCAGACCTGGATCACCAGAACTGCCCGCGCGCGCTCAAGCGCGATCAGCCATCCGGTCAACCCGTAAAGCCCGATCGCCGCAGGTGCGGACCACACCCGGATCGTGAGATACCCGCGCGCCAGTTCCTCGACCTCCGGACTGGCCGGTGACACGAAAAACGACGCGCGGAACAACAGCGTTTGGGTCAGGATCACCAACACACCACCGGCGATCCCGATCATCAGCGCGCGCACAAGCAGAGCCGCAACTTCGCCGCTCTTTCCAGCGCCGTGCGCCTGGCTGGTCAGCCCAGTAGTCCCCATGCGCAGGAAACCGAACACCCAGTAAAGGGCCGACAGGATGATGGCCCCGATCCCGACCGCGCCAATCGGCGCCGCCTCGCCCAGCTGCCCCACCACGCCTGTATCCACCGCCCCCAGAATGGGCACGGTGGCATTGGCCAGAACGATGGGCAGGGCATTGCGCAGAATGCGGCGATGCGTGACGGGGCCGAGGTCAGCCATCCCTGTCGGCATCGCGCGGGGGCATCAGGAAATGCCCCGTCGCCTGTGCAAAAAGCACCGCCCGCTGATCCTGCCAGGCTTCGACATGCACCGACGCATAGCGGCGGCCCGACCGGTTCACACGTGCCCGCGCATAGGCATCGCGCGGCAGACCCGAGCGCAGGTAATCGACGGTGAAATCAATTGTCTTGGGCAGGCGCGGCATGTGACCCAGCGACAGCTCCTCAACATCGATCCGCCCTGTCTCGATGTCATCCCACATCACCGACCACGCCAGCCCGATCACTGCGGTAGTCTCAAGGAATCCAGCCGTCACACCACCATGAATCGCGGGCAGGATCGGGTTGCCGATCAACTTCTCATCAAAGGGCAGGATCGCCGTAAGCTCATCGCCGCGCCGCTCGAACTCGATGCCGAGAAACTGGATGTAAGGCACCCCATGCACAAGCGCGCTCAGCGCCGCATCGCGCCGCTGTTTGACAACCTGAACCGGTTCGGGACGTTTGCGTGCCATCATTTGATCCCCTCGACCGTAAAGGCGCCCGTCGCGGTCGCGACCGGGTTCTCTGCATCATCATCCACCGCCGTGGCCCGAACGAAAGCCACGCTGCGGGTGATCCGGTAACACTCGGCGCGGGTATGAATGGTCTGTCCGGGCGTCGCCGCCCGCATGTAATCGATTCTCAGGTCAATGGTTGCCGTGCCTGACGGAGACGCCGGGTGGCTCATCGCCGCCGCCCCGCAACAAGTATCCATCAATGCCGACACCGCGCCGCCATGTATGACACCGGTTTCGGGATCCCCCACGATCCGAAGATCATAGGGCAACATCATTTCCGCAACGCCCGCCCCGATATTGGTCAGTTTCATGTTGAGCGATTTGCAATGCGGGATCGCATTGATGAACTGCTCTGCAATCTTGGATTTGTCCGGGGTCATTCGCTGCTCCGCGTTTCGTTTGCATATTTATGAGCGCCATTTTCCGGAATGGGCAAGGGGGCGGTTGCTCTTGCTGCAGTTGCGAACTAAGTTTTACCGACAAGGGAGAATTGCCAGATGTCCGAAACTCGCCTGTCTTTCAAGGAAATGTGCGCACGATTCGACGTCACGCCGAGAACGTTACGTTACTATGAGTATATCGAGCTGTTGCGACCCGATCGCGAGGGCAGATCGCGTTACTTCGGTCCCCGTGAAGTAGCGCGCATGACGTTGATCATGCGCGGACGCAAGTTTGGGATCAAACTCGAAGACATCCGCCAGTGGTTGCTGATCTACGAAAACGAGGGCACCGAGGCGCAGATGCGCGCGTTTATCGACATGGCAGATCGTCAATATGCCGAGTTGCTCGACCAGCGTTCACAGCTGGACGACGCCATGAACGAGCTGAAATCCCTGCGTGACGAGACCGCCGGCTTCCTCGAAAAATCTGGCTGACCGCGCAAAACGGCTGCCAAACGCAACGTCACAAAATCGCGACTTCCCTTCTCTGCCCGCACGTCCACAGCCAAGACGTGCGGTTTTTTATATTTATTTTCAACAACTAAACACAGCCGACATCGGCGATACATGCTCATCTCAGATGGACAGTTGCGTCATCTCCAAAGTGACGCAACGTCTTACTTACGTCAACGTAAACCTCTATTGTAACCAACGGGGCATATCCCATTTTGTCTGATGAGAGACGAAGCCGAGGACGATACGATGAGTGAAAATCTGCTGACCATCCGCGAGATGTGCGACACCTACGACGTGACCCCGCGCACCTTGCGTTTTTATGAAGCCAAGGAACTTCTGTTCCCGATCCGCGAAGGCCAGAAACGGCTCTTCACCAAGCGGGACCGCGCCCGGCTCAAGCTGATCCTGCGCGGCAAGCGGTTTGGGTTCTCACTCGAGGAAATCCGTCAGCTTCTTGATCTTTACGACATGGGAGACCAGCAGGCGACCCAGTTGCAGCGCACCTACGAAGTGGCCCAGCAGCGCCTGCAGGACATGGAAGAACAGCGCGACGAGCTGAACGAGGCGATCGACGATCTCCGCGAGCAGCTCAAGTGGGGCGAAAAAATCCTCGCCTCCTTCGCTGAAGAAAAAAAAGCCGCTGAGTAAGTCAGAGCAATTCAAGGGAAGAGATTCATGCCCACCTATACCGCCCCCGTCAAAGACATGCAGTTCGTACTGCACGACGTCCTGAACATCTCGCAGTCGGACATCCCCGGCTATGATGAGCTTGAGGCCGAGTTCACCAACGCTGTCCTCGAAGAGGCCGGCAAGCTGACCGGTGAAGTGCTTGCCCCGCTGAACGTCGTGGGCGACCACGAAGGCTGCCGCCTCGAGAATGGCGTTGTCTACACCCCGACCGGCTTCAAGGACGCGTTTGAACAGGTCAAAGAAGGCGGCTGGACCGGGCTCGACATGCCCGAGGAATACGGCGGCCAGAACATGCCCTACGTGCTGGGCACCGCCGTGGGCGAAATGTTCTCGGGCTCAAACCAGGCGTTTACCATGTACCAGGGTCTGACCCACGGCGCGGCCTCGGCGATTCTGGCACACGGCACCGAAGAGCAGAAGAACAAGTGGCTGCCCAAGATGGTGTCCTGCGAATGGACCGGCACCATGAACCTGACCGAGCCGCATTGCGGCACCGATCTGGGCCTGATGCGCACCAAGGCAGAGCCGCAAGGCGACGGCACCTACAAGATTTCGGGCCAGAAGATCTTCATCTCGGCAGGCGACCACGACATGGCCGACAATATCGTGCACCTCGTGCTGGCCAAGATTCCCGGCGGCCCCGAAGGCATCAAGGGCGTGTCGCTCTTCATCGTGCCCAAGTTCAAGGTTGATGACGCCGGCAACATCGGCGCGCGCAACGGCGTGTCGGTCGGCAACATCGAGAAAAAGATGGGCATCCACGGCAACTCGACCTGTGTGCTGAACTACGATGAGGCCGAAGGCTATCTGCTGGGTGAAGAACACAAAGGCATGCGTGCGATGTTCACCATGATGAACGAAGCGCGTCTCGGCGTGGGCATGCAGGGCCTCAGCCAGGCCGAAGCCGCTTACCAGAACGCGGTGGCTTATGCCAAGGACCGCCTGCAGGGCCGCGATGTGACCGGCGTCAAGAACCCCGACGGTCCGGCCGACCCGCTGATCGTGCACCCGGATATCCGTCGCTCGTTGATGGACCAGAAAAGCTTTGTCGAAGGTGCGCGCGCCTTTATCCTCTGGGGCGCGACAATGATCGACGCCGCCCATCGCAAGGGTGACAAGGATGCCGACGGGCTGGTCAGCCTGCTGACCCCGGTCATCAAAGGCTTCCTGACCGACGAAGGTTACGACATGACCGTGCAGGCCCAGCAGATCTATGGCGGACATGGCTATATCGAAGAACACGGCATGAGCCAGTTCACCCGTGACGCACGGATCGCGATGATCTACGAAGGCGCCAACGGCGTTCAGGCCCTCGACCTCGTCGGCCGCAAACTGGCGCAGGACGGCGGCAAGCACGTCATGGCCTTCTTCGAACTGGTCAAGAATTTCTGCAAGGACAACAGCGACGACGAAGCCTTGAAGGATTTCATCGAACCCCTGAAGGCGGCGTCCAAGGATCTTCAGGCCGCAGGCATGTATTTCATGCAGAACGGTATGAAGAACCCCAACAACGCATTGTCGGGATCTTACGACTTCATGCACATGTTCGGCCACGTCTGCCTCGGCCTGATGTGGGCGCAGATGGCCAAGGCCGCGACGTCACAACTGGCCGCGGGCACCTCTGACGCCGCGTTTTACGAGACCAAGCTGACCACCGGGCGCTACTATATGGCGCGTCGCCTGCCCGCGACCGCAATGCACCTTACCCGTATCCAGTCGGGTGCGGACACGGTCATGGCGCTGGACGCAGAAGCGTTCTGATACACGGTGCGTGACATCACGCACCCTACGGAGGAGAGACATGCCAAAACGCTTTCGCCTGACCCGCCGCTTCCCGGTCGCCATGACCGAGGATGGCTATCGCAAGCTCAGAAGCTTCGCGGCAGAGGCCGGGTTGGACGAAGGTGAGGCACTGTCTTTCCTGTTCGAAAATTTCGACAGCGTGACCGACGGAGAGATGCTGGCGATGCGACTGCGCATGTTCAATTCGGAACTGGAGGCGCGAAAACGGTGACTCGGCAGGTGCTTCCTTTTTGGCACCTGAGACAGTCGCCTTAAGTGAAATTGAGTATTTTTGGCAAAATGAAGAAGCAAGTCCACTCCACCACCCGACCCGACCGCCAGGCGGAACGCAGGCGGGGTGGCAGAGCTTCACCTTGCACGGCCATCGGCTCTCCAGCCTGTACCGTAAAAGGCAGAGAACAGCATTAACCTTGATGAATGGTGAAACCGCGCCCCCTTCATTTTGCCGGAAATACTCCACGGGGGTGCGGGGGTGTGAAACCCCCGCTGCGACATCGGAAACTGGGAGGGTCCTATGACAATCAAACTTTATTGCTTTGGAGAAAGCGGCAACGCCTACAAGGCGGCGCTCGCGCTTGAGCTTTCCGGCCTCGACTGGGAACCGGTCAAGGTCGATTTCTTCGCTGGCGAAACCCGCACGCCGGAATATCGCAGCACTGTCAATGAAATGGGCGAAGCCCCGGTGCTGGTCGACGGAGATTTCCGCACCAGCCAATCGGGCGCAATACAGGCTTACGTGACCGAAAAATCCGGCAAGTTCGGCGGCAAGGACCGCGACGAGAACTACGAGATCTTCCGCTGGGTGCTCTGGGACAACCACAAACTGTCCTCGCAGGCAGGCATGACCCGGTTCCTGATGAACTTCCTGCCGGAACAGCATCGCAACGCCGACGTGATCGCCTTCAATCAGGGCCGTCTCAAAGCCGCCTATGACGTGCTCAACACCCATCTTGAGGGGCGCGACTGGATTGTCGGGGATGGCATGACCAATGCCGATCTCTCCTGCTGCGGCTATCTCTTTTACCCCGAACCTTTCGGGTTCGATCGCGCCGACTGGCCCAATATCGACCGTTGGCTGACCAACATCCAAGAAACACCGGGGTGGAAACACCCTTATGACCTGATGCCCGGTTCCCCCGCGGACCGCGCCTGATCAAGGAGATTCAAATGACCGAAGCCTATATCTATGACGCCGTGCGTACCCCGCGCGGCAAGGGCCGCAAGGACGGCGCCCTGCACGAGGTGACGTCTGTCCGCCTCTCGGCCAACGTTCTGAACGCGTTGAAAGAGCGTAACAATCTCGACGGCCACGCGGTCGAGGATGTGATCTGGGGCAACGTCACCCAGGTCAAGGAACAGGGCGGCTGCCTCGCGCGGACCGCTGTCATGGCCTCTGACCTGGATGAATCGATCCCCGGCCTTGCCATCAACCGCTTTTGTGCCTCGGGCATGGAAGCCGTGAACCTCGCTGCCAACCAGGTCAAAGGTGGTGCAGGTGACGCCTATATCGCCGGTGGCGTTGAAATGATGGGCCGCGTGCCGATGGGCTCGGATGGCGCCGCCGTTGCCGTCGATCCTTCCGTCGCCATGGAAGAGTACTTCGTGCCGCAGGGCATCTCGGCCGACATCATCGCGACCGAATACGGGTTCACCCGCGATCAGGCCGACGCGCTGGCCGTGGAATCCCAGCGCCGCGCCAAGGCCGCGTGGGACGACAACCGCTTTGCCAAGTCGATCATCACCGTGCGCGACGTGAACGGCCTGCCGATCCTGGATCATGACGAATACATGCGCCCCGGCACCGACATGCAGTCGCTCGGCAGCCTCAAGGCCTCGTTCGAAGAAATGGGCAAGGTCATGCCCGGCTTCGACAAGATCGCCCTGATGAAATACCCCCATCTTGAAGCGATCAACCACATCCACCACGCCGGCAACTCGTCGGGCATCGTGGATGGGTCTGCCGGCGTTCTGATCGGCAACGAGGAGTTCGGCAAGAAGTTCGGTCTCAAGCCGCGCGCCCGCATCCGCCAGACCTGCAAGATCGGTACCGATCCGACGATCATGCTGACCGGGCCTGTGCCTGCGACGCAAAAAATCCTCGCAGATAGCGGCATGAATATCGGCGACATCGACCTCTTCGAGGTCAACGAAGCCTTTGCCTCGGTCGTGCTGCGTTTCCAGCAGGCCTTCGACGTCGATCCCGAGCTGGTCAACGTCAACGGCGGGTCCATCGCCATGGGCCACCCGCTGGGCGCCACCGGCGCCATCATCATCGGCACCCTGCTGGACGAGCTGGAACGCTCGGACAAGGAAGTGGGTCTTGCCACCCTCTGCATCGCATCCGGCATGGGTGCGGCCACCATCATCGAGCGCGTGTGAGGAACAAGAACAATGACTGATTTCACAATGAACGTGGGCGACGACGGCGTCGCCATCATCACCTGGGACGTGGTCGGCAAGAGCATGAACGTCCTCAGCGTCGACGCTTTCCCGGTGCTGGAAGGCTTTATCGACGAAGTCCTGTCCAACGACGCCATCAAGGGCGCCGTGATCACCTCGGGCAAAGACACCTTTGCCGGCGGTATGGACCTCAACGTGCTGGGGTCGATCCGCGCCAACGCGGGCGACGAACCGGCCCAGGCGCTGTTCGACTTTACGATGAACGGCCACAATTTCCTGCGCAAAATCGAACGCGCAGGCATGGACCCCAAGACCAACAAGGGCGGCAAGCCGATTGCAGCCGCCCTGCCCGGCACCGCGCTTGGCATCGGTCTGGAACTGCCGCTGGCCACGCATCGCATTTTCTGCGCCGACAACCCCAAGGCCAAGATCGGCCTGCCGGAAATCATGGTCGGCATCTTCCCCGGCATGGGCGGCACCACCCGTTTCGTGCGCAAGATGGGCGCCATGGCCGCCTCGCCCTTCCTGCTGCAGGGCAAGATGGTTGACCCGAAGAAAGCCAAGGCCGCTGGCATCATCGACGAAGTGGTCGACGATCCGGTTGCCGCCGCACGCGAATGGGTGCTCAATGCCAAGGACGCGGACCTCGTGAAACCCTGGGATGCCAAGGGCTACAAGATGCCCGGCGGCGAACCCTATCACCCCGCGGGCTTCATGACCTTCGTCGGCGCATCGGCCATGGTCAACGGCAACACCTGGGGTGTTTACCCCGCCGCCAAGGCCTTGCTGAGCGCCGTCTATGAAGGCGCGATGGTGCCGTTTGACACCGCGCTCAAGATCGAGGCGCGCTGGTTCGTCAACGTGCTGATGAACCCCTCTTCCTCGGCCATGATCCAGTCCCTGTTCATCAACAAGGAAGCGCTGGAAAAAGGTGCCAACCGTCCCGACGTGCCGGACCAGACTGTCAAGAAAGTCGGCGTTCTGGGCGCAGGCATGATGGGTGCGGGCATCGCGCTGGTCTCGGCCAAGGCGGGCATGGATGTCGTTCTGATCGACACCTCGCAGGAAGCCGCTGACCGGGGCAAGGCCTACTCGGCCAACTTCATGGACAAGGGCATCAAGCGCAAGAAAGCCACCGAAGAGCAGAAAGAGGCGATGCTCGCCAAGATCAACGCCACCACCGATCTCAACGCGCTTTCGGACGTGGACCTGATCATTGAGGCCGTCTTCGAAGATCCCGGCGTTAAGGCCGAGATGACCAAGAAGGTCGAAGCGATCATCCCCGAGGATGCGATCTTTGCCTCCAACACCTCGACCCTGCCGATCACCGGCCTGGCCGAAGCCTCTGTCCGCAAGGATCAGTTCATCGGCATTCACTTCTTCTCGCCAGTCGAGAAAATGATGCTGGTCGAGATCATCAAGGGCAAGGAAACCGGCCCGCGCGCCGTGGCCAAGGCGCTGGATTACGTGCGCCAGATCCGGAAGACACCGATCGTCGTCAATGATGAGCGTTTCTTCTATGCCAACCGCTGCATCATCCCCTACATCAACGAAGGTGTGATGATGGCTGGCGAAGGCGTGGCGCGTCCGCTTCTGGACCACGCGGCGCAGCTGCTGGGCTTCCCGGTGGGACCGATCCAGCTGGTCGATGAAACCTCGCTTGATCTCGGCGCTAAGATCGCCAAGGCGACCATGGCCGCGATGGGCGACGCCTATCCGAAGTCGATCGCGGATGACGTGACCTTCTGGATGGTCGATGAAGGCCGCTTCGGGCGCAAATCCAAGGCCGGGTTCTTCGACTATGACGAAAACGGCAAGCGTCTGGGCTACTGGAAAGGCTTCAACGACAAGTTCCCGCTGCTCGAAGAGCAGCCCGAAGTCATCGAAGTCCAGCACCGCCTGATCTTTGCACAGGTTCTCGAAGCCGTGCGCGCGCTGGAAGCCGGTGTTCTGGAAGACATCCGCGAAGGCGACGTCGGTGCGATCCTTGGCTGGGGCTTCATGCCGTGGTCAGGTGGCCCCTTCTCGTGGCTCGACATCGTTGGCGCGCCTTGGGCCGCCGAACGTTGTGACGAACTGACCGCCAAGTTTGGCGACCGTTTCGCATGCCCGCCGCTCCTGCGTGAAATGGCCGACAAGGGCCAGACCTTCTATGGTCGGTTCGGCCCACAAGCCAAAGCCGCCTGATACGCTCGGATTTAGAAAAAGAAAAAGCGCCCGGTTGCTGCGGCAACCGGGCGTTTTTTTTACTTTCGGTGGTCCGCATCAGGCGACGGCGACGTCATCCCCGGCGTCCAGCATCACCTCCAAAAGCGCTTTCGCAGCCCCCACCGTCAGCATCCGGTACCCGGTCACGCCGTTGTTCATGGGCAACAGCCCCTCGCGCAATCCCCAGTGGCTGGGACAGAACATCAGACCACCGTGGTTTGCAAAAATCATTTGATCCTGATCGAAAACCGGCATGAACGCGTCTGCTGACCCGCCCGGTTGCTGGCGATGAACACCGGGCAAAACCTCAAGCGCGGCTCCCGGCGCCACCGCGTAAGGGTCACCATGCGCGTCCGACACATCCTCGCATTCGATCAGCACGCCCTGATGTGGCAGCACCCAAAGATCTTCGCGATTGTCCAGCGTGCCGGCAGGCACAACCAATGGCCAGAGCACCTTGGGGCACAGTTTCTCTTCGCTCCACGCCTCGTCGCGAATAAGGGCCGTCAGTTTCTGGAACCCATGGTCGAATGTCAGCACCTCGTCCCCGACAGAGAGGTGCTCGATCGGGACCCATCCGCCCCGACCCGCCACGCGCGTGCCTTCGATCAGGCCACACCCCGCGCCTGTCACTACCGGATCATTCAAGGACCGGTGCCGACCTGCCTCAACATCCCGGCGCCGTGCGTTGCGTTTGATGCCGAACATCCTGTTCCTCACTTGGGAGACGACCTCATTCTCGTCTCAACCAATAAGCGAATAAATTTCGAAACAAGTTTGCTTCAAATGCGGTGGTTTTGCGGCATTGTCCGGGAAAATCAAACAGTTGTTTCCAATCAGAAATCAATCACCGCGAACGCAGGGCAATCACGGTGCCCGCCAGCACGATCAGACCAATACCGAGACCCTGCCATAGCCCAAGGGTCTGGCCAAACATGACCCATGCCATTGCCGGGGCAAAGATCATTACCGAATATTCAAAGACCGCGACATTCGCCGGTTCGTCCATCTGGTAGGCACGGATAATCAAAAAGACCCCGCCCAGTGACCCAACTGCCTGCAAAACCACCCATGGCAACGCGTCCCGCACAGGCCAGACCCACGGCCGGGTCAGGTAGTCAGTGCCCGCCCCGCCACCCAGGCTCAAACCGACAAGCACCATGGCCGCCAATCCGCCCAGCATGATCATGTTCGCGCCCAGCAACGCCAGCGCACTCTCGCCCGCACACCAACTGCGCGTGGCAATGGCCGAAATCGCATAGAAGAACCCCGCAGCCACGGGCATCAACATGACGGGGCTGAAGCGTTCGGTGTCTGGTTCCAGCACCAAAAGGATACCGACAAACCCGCACGCCACCGCCAGAATTCGAAAAGGCCCTATCCGCTGGCGTTGCACGACCACATTGATCAGCAGAACAAAAATCGGCGAGGTGAACAGCCCCGCCAGCGCCTGGGAAATGGGCATCAATCCCAGCGCGCCGAAATAAAGGAACATGGACGTCGCCAAAGCCGTTGCACGCCCCAGAACCGGCACCCAGCGACGGGGGCTGAGTGTGCCAAAACCAATGCGCGCCATGACTATGAGCAACGGCAGCATGAGCACGCTGCGCATGACCACAAATTGCCAAAGACCCATAGTCTCCGAAATCACCGCGATGAAATTGTCGATGAATCCAATCACCACCATGGCGGACAGCATGGAAAGCGCCGCGCCAAGCGGACGGTTGCCGCCGACCCCGCTCTGGGATGCATCAAGGCTCATGTTGGATATGCTCTGCGTGTCATGTGGCGAGGAAACAGGATTTTTGCGTCATTGCAAGCCAACCTGCGACACCGCGCGCGGGATTGCCTCTTTTCAAGTGCTGCACCGCACCGCAAAATCGCCCGACCAAGACAGACCGCCAAGGGGAGGAATCGCATGGGCTGGATGAAGGATGAAACCGGGCTGGACAAATGCGCCGCCAATTACGTGCCGCTGACCCCGCTGTCGGGATTGAACCGGGCGCTCGAAGTATTCCCCGATCATCTTGCCGTGGCCTACGGCGCGCATCGCAAGACCTACCGGGAATACCATGAGCGCGTGACCCGGCTTGCCTCGGCCCTGACCAGGCTGGGGGTCGCGCCCGGCGACGTGGTTTCCACCATCCTGCCCAACATCCCCGCTGCCGCCGAGGCCCATTTTGGCGTGCCTGCCTGTGGCGGTGTTCTCAACAGTATCAATATCCGGCTCGACGTGCACACGGTCGCCTATATCTTTGATCATGGCGAGGCCAAGGTTGTGCTTGTCGATACCGAGTTCCTGCCACTGGCCGAGGCCGCCTGTGAAGAGATGCAGGGCGATGCCCCGATCATCATCGAAGTGGCCGATGCCGCCAACGGCCACCCGGCCACGGGCCGCTATCCGGAATACGAAGACCTTCTGGCGGGGGGCGATCCGGGCTTTGACTGGGTTCTGCCCGAAGACGAATGGGAAAGCATCGCCCTCAACTACACGTCCGGCACCACTGGCCACCCCAAGGGCGTCGTCTATCACCATCGCGGCGCCTACCTGAACGCGATGGGACAGGTGATCAGCTGGCGTATCGTGCTGCACCCGGTCTACCTCACCATTGTACCGCTGTTTCACTGCAACGGCTGGTGCCATACGTGGATGATGCCCATGGTCGGCGGCACGGTTGTCTGCTGCCGCGACATCACCGCCACCAATATTTTCAATGCCATCGCGGACGAGGGCGTGACCCACTTTGGCGGCGCACCGATCGTGCTCAACATGTTGGTCAACGCCCCTGAAAGCCAACGTCGCAGCTTTGACCACGTGGTCGAGGTCTTCACAGCCGGTGCGCCCCCCGCACCGGCGACGCTTGCCAAGATCGAGCCGATGGGCTTTCACGTCACCCAGGTTTACGGGCTGACCGAGGTCTATGGCCCGGCCACCGAATGCCTGTGGGATCACGCCCGCTGGGACGATCTCGAAGGCGCCGACCGCGCCGCGATCAAGGCGCGGCAGGGCGTGGCGATGCCCTTTATCGAGCATGTCACCGTGCTGGATGAAACCATGACCCAGATCCCGATGGACGGGGAAACCCAGGGCGAGATCATGATCCGCGGCAACGGCGTGATGAAGGGCTATCTCAAGAACCCCGACGCCACCGCAGAAGCCTTCAAGGGCGGGTATTTCCATTCCGGCGACATCGCGATCCAGCATCCCGACACTTATGTGCAGATCACCGACCGCGCCAAGGACATCATCATCTCGGGCGGCGAAAACATCTCTTCGGTCGAGGTGGAAGGCGTGCTCATGCACCACCCCGCCGTCAGCCTTGCCGCCGTGGTCGCGAAGCCCGACGAGAAATGGGGCGAAGTCCCCTGTGCCTTCATCGAACTTCTGGAGGGGGCAACGGCGGAAGAGGCCGAGGTGATTGCCTTTGCCCGCAAGGAGCTCGCCGGCTTCAAGACCCCCAAGAAGGTTGTCTTCCAGGAATTGCCCAAAACCTCGACCGGCAAGATCCAGAAATTCGCGTTGCGCAAACTGGCCAAGGAAATCTGATTGCGCGCCATGCGGTGCACAGTTTTTTTCGGCGGGGGCGCTGCCCCCGTCGCAGTCCGGGCTGTGACTCCCCCGAGGTATTTGAGACCGTTGAGAAATGGGAACGGGGCGCGGTTCTGCTTCTGGCAAGGTGTGGCAGGGCGTGATAGGTTGCGACCCAGAAGAGGCAGAGCAGGCCCTCCATGACAACGGCACTCGACAAATACCAGCGGCTGGAAGCATCCGGGCTATGGCGCGCCTCCCCGGATGAGCAGCGCAAGGATGTGATTGTGTCCATCGGGGATGCCACGCTGATCATCACCGACATGCAGGACCGTGCGCTGACTCATTGGTCGCTTCCGGCCGTGCGGCGGCGCAATCCCGGCACGCGGCCTGCCGTGTACCATCCAGACGGCGACCCCGGTGAAACGCTGGAAATCGCTGCCGATGAAACCGAGATGATCGAGGCCATCGAGAAGCTGCGCACCGCCGTGGCGCGGCAGGCCCCGAAGCCCGGTCGCTTGCGCACGCTGGTTCTGGCCGGATCAGTGCTGAGCATCGCCGCGCTGGCAGTGTTCTGGTTGCCCGGTGCCCTGCTCAACCACGCGCTGGGGGTGGTGCCCGAGGCCAAGCGACAGGATATTGGCGACGCCCTGCTTGAGCAGGCCACGCGTCTGACAGGAACCCCCTGTCACTCCGTTCTGGCCAGCTCTGCCCTACGCAAACTCGAACAGCGCCTGAACCTGCGCAAGCTGGTTGTCGTGCCCAGCGGCGTTCCGGCGGCGGCCGCGCTACCCGGTGGGATTGTCCTGGTCAACCGGAACGCCATAGAGGATTACGAAGAGCCCGATGTCGTGGCCGGTTTCATCATTGCCGAGAACCTACGCAACGGGGATCCGCTTCGCGGTGTCCTGCAGGCGGCGGGGATTTCGGCCAGCTTTCGGCTCTTGACCACGGGCGACCTTTCAGACGAGATTCTGCGGGCCCATGCCGAAACGCTTGTCCTTGACCAGACCGAACGCCCTGCGGACGAGGCGCTCATCACGGCATTTGCAGAAAACAACCTGCGCATAAGCCCCTATGCCTATGCGCTGGATCCTTCGGGTGAAACCACCCTGTCATTGATCGAGGCCGATCCCTTTACCGTCACGCCGGAGCCGGTGCTGAGCGATGGGGATTGGGTGGCGCTGCAGGGCATCTGCGACGGCTGATCGGCATTTGCCGGGATCACTGACGAACGAACGCCCCGTTGAACCCGGCATCCCAGGATTTTTCCAACGCCTTCTCGGCGGCAGGGACCGTTGCGAACGGCCCGGCCAGAACCAAGCGCTGCGTCGCGCCTTCACGTTCAAACTTGCCGATCCGAACAGGCAGGCCAAGGCGCTGGACAGAACGCGCGGCGGCTTGCGCCGCATCCGACGATCCAAAGGTGCCGATCTGAACATAGGGTGTCCCGGCAAGGCGCAGGGATTTCTCAGTGGCCGTCGAGCGGGTCGACACGACCGGGGCCGAAGGAGCCGAAACCGGCTCTGCCGCCACCGGGGCCGGTTCCGGTTCGAACGGGGCGCCCGTGCTGCTGGACTTCGAGGACAGGACGATCACTTCGCCGGTGCGGCGGTGGATCAGCTGGCGCGGCGTTTCCCGTGTCCATATCCGATCCGCCTGCGCCTTTCCGGCAAAGGTCATCTCGGCACGGCGCGGGTTCAGTCGCCCGTCGTCGAATACACGCCGATACCCCGGCGGCACGGCTGCGGACACGTGTGTCACGAGGTTGTGCTCGTAAACATGGCGCGGCACGACGCGGGTTTCCGGGTGCACGTCGCCTTCACGCACCACTTGCCCCACGGCACCGGGCGTAAGAGCGCTTTGGCGGTCAAACTGTATCTTGGGCGGCGGTGCGGTTGGGCCACCCCGACCCGGCGTGACAGGGCTTTCGCTTTGCGGACCACAGCGCACAGCCATCCCCTTGTAGGTCGTCGCACCGTTGCGACAGGGTGACAGGCTTCCGGCTGCGCGCGGCGGCTGAGCCGTCGTGCGGCGCGGCGCAGTTGCGGACGCCGGCGCGGTTGTCGGCGCAGGAGCGGGCGCGGCCGCGCGTGCCTTCGGTTTCTGTGCCGTAGGTGTGGTGTAAAGCGGCTGCCCGGTTGCCGTTGTCGACGCCGCCTTGGGTTTTGGGGCGGGTTTTGGTTTCGGCGCCGCGCGCACGGTTGTGGTTTGTGGCTTCGGGGTCGGCTTCGGAGCCGCGGCTGTCGCTGTCTTCGGGGCGGGCTGGGGCGCGGGTTTTGCCGCGGGTTTGGCCACGGTGGTGGCCTTGGGGGCCGTGGTCGTCGCAGGCTTGCTTGCCGGTTTGGGGGTGCCAAAGATCGACGGCTTTTCGCTTGGCTTGGCAGCGGGCTGAATCTGGACAACATTCTTGTCCAACTTCGGGGCAGGCGCCACCCCGACAGTGCCCTTTGGCAGGCTGGGTTTGAACCCGCAAATCACCTTGCGGTCGCGGGTCACACGCGGCACCCATGCGACGGCCCCATCCACACCTGCGCGGATATAGACACAGCCCCGGCTGTCCACATATTGCTTGCCCTTGTAACTCGCCGGGGGAAACTCTGCCGGCGTGTCCATGGGACTGAAGGATTGCGCGTTTACCACGCCCAACCCCAAAGATGCCGCGATCACGCTGATCGCGATGACTCTGGTCAGTTTCATTTTGCCCCCACAAGATGTAGGGGCAGTCTAGACGCAAATATCTATATGAGTAAACCGTTGATATCGCGGATTTACATCTATTTGGTGCCGAACATCCGGTCGCCCGCATCCCCGAGACCGGGCATGATATAGCCTTTTTCATTCAGGCGTTCATCCAGCGATGCGGTCACGATCGGCACGTCGGGATGGGCCTCTTTCATGCGCGCCACGCCTTCCGGCGCGGCCAGAAGACAGAGGAACCGGATGTCCTTGGCCCCCGCCTCCTTGAGCAGGTCGATTGCGGCCGCAGAGGAGTTGCCCGTGGCCAGCATCGGGTCGACCGCAATCACCAGCCGCTCGTCCAGTTCCGACGGCACCTTGAAGTAATATTGCACCGGCTCAAGCGTCTCTTCATCACGGTAGAGACCGACAAACCCCACCCGCGCCGACGGCACAAGTTCCAGCATCCCGTCCAGCAACCCGTTCCCGGCCCGCAGGATCGACACCAAGGCCAGCTTGCGCCCATCGAGAACCGGCGCATCCATCTCTTGCATCGGGGTCTGGATGCGCTTGGTCGTCATCGGCAACTCGCGCGTCACCTCATAGGCCAGAAGTTGGCTGATCTCGCGCAGCAGGCGACGGAACTCGGCCGTCGAGGTCTTGGTCCGGCGCATCAGCGTCAGCTTGTGTTGCACCAGCGGGTGATCGACGACGGTCAGGTGATCCATCAGGCTTTCTCCAGTTCTTTCTTGACCCGCGCGCGGGTGTCTTCATCGCAAAATGCCGCGTCGATCGCGACTGTGTTCAGGGCGCGGAAATCGTCCATACCCCAGCCGAATGCCTCGGCCAGCATGTCATATTCGCGGCGCATCGTGGTGTGAAAAAAGGGCGGATCGTCGGTCGAAACCGTCACCTTCACCCCGGCGTCGCGCAAGCGCGCAATCGGGTGAGTTTTGAAGTCGGGGTAAAGCCCCAGCACCACGTTTGATCCGGGACAGACTTCCAGCGTGATTTGGCGCGCCACGAGTTCCTGCACCAACGCACGATCCTCGATCGCGCGCACGCCATGGCCGATCCGTTCGACGTTCAGATCACGGATCGCTTCCCAGACGCTTTGTGGCCCGCCGAACTCTCCGGCATGGGTCGTGAGCCGCAAGCCCGCTTCGCGCGCCATGTCGAACGCATAGGCGAAATCGCCCTGATGCCCCTTGCCTTCGTCGCCACCCATTCCCAGTCCGACGATCCAGTCCCCGGCCGTTTCCGCCGCACACAACGCCGTGCGCTTAGCCTGATCGGGTCCGAAATGGCGCACGGGGGTGACGATGCCGCGCATGATGACACCAAAATCGACCTCTGCCCGGTTTGCCGCTTCCTGAATGGCGTGTAGGTATTCGCGCCACGCGGCCACATCCCCCCCACCACAGAAATCGGGGCTGAGGAAAGTCTCGGTATAGATCACACCGTTTTCGGCGCTCTTTTCCAACACCGCACGGGTCAGCTGCGCAAAATCCTCCGGCGTCTGCAACACGCTTGTCGCCGCCTCATAGACCTGCAGGAAATGCACGAAATTCTCGAACGCATAACTGCCATCCGGGGCAAATATCCGGCTGATGTCGATCTTCTTTTCAAACGCCAGTTGCCGGATGAACTCCGGAGGCGCCGCCCCTTCGAAATGCAGATGCAGCTCGACCTTTGGCAATTCGGCGGGCAATTCGGCTGACGTCACAGAAAGCTCCTTCCGCGCGGAGGGGTCACACCCAGATGGCTGGCAACGCTGGCCGCGACATCGACAAAGTCGACGATCCCCGCCTGCCCCGCGCCAACCCCGGCACACAGAACCGGCACCCGTTCGCGCGTGTGATCCGTGCCGCTCCAGGTGGGGTCATTGCCATGATCGGCGGTCAGGATCAACAGATCGCCATCGCGCATTCCGTCGATGAACCGCCCGATCTCGGCATCGAACCATTCCAGCGCGCGGGCATAGCCTGACACGTCGCGCCGATGCCCGTAAACACTGTCGAACTCGACAAAATTGGCAAATGTCAGGCTGTTGTTTTCCGCTTTCTGCCCCAGCGCATGCAATTGCAGCATAAGGTCGGCGTCGCTGCCCTTCACGCAATCGGCAATGCCCGTCATCGAGAAGATATCTCCGATCTTGCCAACACCATGCACGATGCCGCCCGCCTCGCTGATCCAGTTGCTCAGCACCGGCTCGGGCGGGGCAATCGCAAAATCCTTTCGGTTGGCCGTGCGCGTATAGCCGCTCTCACGATCCCCGACAAAGGGGCGCGCAATCACCCGTCCGACCTTTTGCGCATGCAACACGGGTGCCAGCTCCCGGCACAGGGTCAGAAGGCGCTCCAAACCAAAATGCTCTTCGTGTGCCGCAATCTGAAAGACGCTGTCCACCGAGGTGTAGCAGATCGGATAGCCCGTTTTGACATGCTCTTCGGCCAGATCTTCGATGATCAGGGTTCCAGAGGCGTGGCAGTTGCCCAAAATCCCGTCCGTCCCCGCAATTTCACAGACCCGCGCCACCAGGTCGTCAGGAAAACACGGTTCCCCTTTGGGAAAATAGGTCCAGTCCCACGGCACCGGCACCCCGGCCAGCTCCCAGTGACCCGACGGGGTATCCTTGCCGTTGGATTGCTCGGTGGCCGCGCCCCAAACGCCGGTTGGCGTGGCTTCCAGCCCCGGTGTGTCATCGCCCGACGCCAGCCGGATCGCCGCGCCCAGACCCAGCGCATCCATGTGCGGCACTTGCAACGGCCCGCTCCGGCCTTCTTCGGCCCGTCCTTCAGCGCACGCCTGAACGATGTGGCCCAGCGTATTGGACCCGGTATCGGGCAGCTCACCGTTAAAGAAACGGTCCGCATCCGGCGCGCCACCGCACCCGACGGAATCCATCACCACCAGAAAGGCACGGGGCATCAGCGAATCCTCTCATGAACAAGAGGGGGACAATCGGGGCTTTGCGCGCCCAGCGCAATCGCATTCTGCACCGCCTCCGCCGCCCGCTGCGCCGCATCTTCGCGCGCCGCGTGCAGGCGCAACAAGGGTTGCCCCTTTTCCACCCATTGCCCAAGCCGCACCACGTCGGAAAAGCCAACCGCCGGGTCCACGACGTCGCTCTCCACCTGACGTCCCCCGCCAAGCGCGACCACGGCCAGCCCCAGCGCCTCGCCATCAATCGCGCCCACGTACCCGCTCTCCATCGCGGGCACTTCGCGGATCACCGGCGCCTCGGGCAGGAACCGCCGCCAGTCGTCCGTGAACCGCACAGGTCCGCCCATCGCCGCGACCATGCGCCCGAAAACCTCGGCGGCGCGCCCGTCCGACAAGGCCGACAGCATCCGCGTGATCCCGTCTTCCAGATCCTGCGCGATACCGGCATCGGCCAGCAACACCCCGCCCAGCGAGACCGACAGCTCCGCCAGAGCCCCGCCCTGACCGCCACATAGAACCTTCATGACCTCGGCCACCTCGAGCGCATTGCCAAGGCTGGCCGCAAGCGGCTGGCTCATATCGGAAATCACCGCGCTGGTTGGGCACCCGGCCAGATTTGCGGTCTCCACCAGAGCCCCGGCAAGAGCGCGCGCCTCGTCAACCGTTTTCATGAACGCACCCGAGCCGCATTTCACGTCCAAAACCAGCCCCTCGAGTCCCGCCGCCAGCTTCTTGGACAGAATCGAAGCGGTGATAAGGTCGAGGCTCTCCACCGTCGCCGTCACATCGCGCACCGCGTATAGCCGCTTGTCTGCCGGGGCGATTTCGGCCGTCGCGCTGACAATCGCACAGCCCGCCTCGCGCACCACCTGCGCAAACCGCTCCTCGCTCAAACCCGTGGACAGACCCGGAATGGCCTCCATCTTGTCCAGCGTCCCGCCGGTATGGCCCAAACCGCGCCCCGAAATCATCGGCACATAGGCCCCGCAGGCCGCCAATGCGGGCGCGAGGATCAGCGACACGCAATCGCCCACGCCTCCGGTCGAATGTTTGTCGAGCACCGGCCCCGGCAAATCCCATTTGAGCGTATCGCCGCTGTCGCGCATCGCCAGCGTCAGGGCCACGCGCCCCTCTTCGCCCAGGCCCCGCAGGCACACGCCCATCGCAAAGGCCCCTGCCTGTGCATCGCTCACCGCGCCATCGGCCAGCCCCCGCGCAAACCACGACAGCTCTGCGCGATCCGGTACCTCGCCCCGCCGCAGCTTGGCTATGATCGCCCGCGCATCCATCTCAGTCGCGGTCCCCGTGGCCCTCGGTCAGGTGATCCTTGCCAAAGGCACCCGGCAGAAGTTCGGCCAAGGTCATTTCCTGCCGCACGCCGTCAAGATTGGACAACGTCACCTTCGCATCACCGGTCCCAAATTCCGCCAGCTTCTGACGGCACCCGCCACAGGGCGTCACCGGCACAGGGCTGTCGGCCACGACGAACACCTCGGTCAGCCGGGTTTCGCCCGCCGCGACCATGGCCGCAATCGCGCCCGCCTCGGCACAGGTGCCTTCGGGATAGGCAATATTCTCCACGTTGCATCCCGCAAAGATCGTCCCATCGGCGGCGCGGATCGCCGCCCCCACCTTGAAATGGGAATAGGGCGCATAGGCGTTCTCACGCACGGCAAAGGCAGCTTTTTCCAGACTCATGTTTCCTCCACGATCGTGCTTCCTGCATCCGGCAAGGCGAAGTTTGGAAATTCGACATCACCAATCGGCGCAGACTAGCGGGTTTTCAGACCAAGCGAGAACAAAAAACACGCCCTGCCCGCCGCACACAAGGGCGCAGGAAATCCACGCGCGTTTTCAGCGTTTTGGTGTAAAACGGGATATCGTCGCGCAATTCCCGCGTGGGCAGGCGTATTTCGGCCCGTGTTTTTGGCATATATTCTCCCTCGCTGCCCGGAAACTGTGGAGCGGGCCTGCGCGATTTGCAAGAGTGTGCCGTTGCGTCAGGATTGCCCATTCCCTCGCGGCGAAAACTAGTTTAATGCTAAACCAAATTATAAAGCCGAGTCCTGACATGTCCGAAAACAGCAATGAATCCCTGCGCCAGGCGGCGCTCTTCTATCACGCCAATCCCAAGCCGGGAAAACTCGAGGTGCGCGCGACCAAACCGCTGGCCAATGGCCGCGACCTTTCCCGCGCCTACAGCCCGGGCGTGGCCGAGGCCTGCCTTGAGATCAAGGACGATCCGGCCAACGCCGCTCTCTACACCGCGCGCCAGAACCTCGTGGCCGTGGTGTCCAACGGTTCTGCCGTTCTGGGCCTTGGCAATATCGGTGCGCTGGCCTCCAAGCCGGTGATGGAAGGCAAGGCGGTTCTTTTCAAGAAATTCGCCAATATTGACTGTTTCGACATCGAGCTGGACGAACCGGACCCCGAGAAACTGGCCGACATCGTCTGCGCCATGGGGCCGACCTTTGGCGCGATCAACCTCGAAGACATCAAGGCCCCCGACTGCTTCATCGTCGAAAAGCTCTGCCGCGAACGCATGAACATCCCGGTATTCCACGACGACCAGCACGGTACCGCCATCGTGGTCGGCGCGGCGGCCACCAACGCCCTGCGCGTGGCCGGCAAGAAATTCGAAGACATCAAGATCGTTTCTACTGGTGGCGGCGCGGCGGGCATCGCCTGCCTCAACATGCTCCTGAAACTCGGCGTGAAACGCGAGAATGTCTGGCTCTGCGACATTCACGGGCTGGTCTACAAGGGCCGGACCGAAGACATGAACCCGCAAAAGGCCGAGTTCGCCCAAGACAGCGACCTGCGCACGCTGGACGATGTGATCGACGGCGCGGACATGTTCCTTGGCCTCTCCGGTCCCGGTGTGCTCAAGCCCGAGATGGTTGCCCGCATGACCGACACGCCGATCATCTTCGCGCTGGCCAACCCGACGCCGGAAATCATGCCCGACCTCGTGCGCGAGGTGAAACCCGACGCCATCATGGCCACAGGCCGCAGCGACTTCCCGAACCAGGTCAACAACGTCCTGTGCTTCCCCTTCATCTTCCGGGGCGCACTCGACGTGGGCGCGACCGAGATCAATGACGACATGGCGATTGCCTGCGTCTCCGGAATCGCGGAGCTGGCCCGGATCACCACCTCTGCCGAGGCCGCCGCCGCTTACAAGGGCGAACAGCTGACCTTTGGGCGCGAATACCTGATCCCCAAACCCTTTGACCCGCGCCTTGTCGGGGTTGTGTCGGCCGCAGTGGCCAAGGCCGCCATGGACAGCGGGGTTGCCACCCGCCCGATCGACGACCTGAACGCCTACAAGCAGAAACTGAACCAGTCCGTGTTCAAATCCGCCCTGCTCATGCGCCCCCTGTTCGAGGCCGCCCGCGCTTCAAGCCGCCGCATTGTCTTTGCGGAAGGCGAAGACGAACGGGTTCTGCGCGCGGCACAGGCCGTGCTAGAGGAAACCACTGAAACTCCGATCCTGATCGGCCGCCCCGAGGTGATCGAGGCACGCTGCGAACGCCACGGGCTTTCGGTCCGACCGGGGCGCGACTTCGAACTGGTAAACCCCGAAAACGACCCACGTTATCGCGACTACTGGACCTCTTATCACGAGCTGATGGAGCGTGACGGCGTCACCCCCGACATCGCACGCGCCGTGATGCGTACCAACACCACCGCAATTGGCGCCGTCGCGGTTCAGCGCGGCGATGCCGACAGCCTGATCTGCGGCACTTTCGGCGAATATCGCTGGCACCTGAACTATGTCACGCAGGTGCTGGGCCGCGACGGGCTCTCGCCCCACGGCGCCCTGTCGCTGATGATCCTCGAAGACGGGCCGCTGTTTGTCGCCGATACGCAGGTCATGGAACTGCCCACCCCGGAGCAGATCGCCCGCATCACGATCGGTGCGGCGCGCCACATCCGCCGCTTCGGGCTGGAGCCGAAAATCGCGCTCTGCTCCCAGTCGCAATTCGGCAACCACCGCGAAGGCTCCGGTCGACGTCTGCGCGACGCGATCGAACTCCTGGATCAGAAGGGATGCGACTTCATCTACGAAGGTGAAATGAACGTCGACACCGCGCTCGACCCGGACCTCTGCGCCCGCATCTTCCCCCGCTCGCGCCTCAAGGGTCAGGCAAACTGCCTGGTCTTTGCGCATGCCGATGCTGCCTCGGGCGTGCGCAACATCCTCAAGATGCGTTCGGACGGGCTCGAGGTTGGCCCCATCCTGATGGGCATGGGCAACAAGGCCCATATCGTCAGCCCCTCGATCACGGCGCGCGGATTGCTGAACGTGGCCGCCATTGCCGGCACCCCGGTCACACAATACGGCTGAACCGCGGACATCCAGGCACGTCACAGGCTCTCAAGAGGCGCAGCGAATCCTGCGCCTCTTTTTTATGGCGGTTTTGCAGCCACAAGATTTGCAGTTTTGCAAACTACTTAAAAAATCCAGCGAACCCCGCTAAATGCGAGAGATTTGCAAAAGTTTGCAACCAAAAACACCCCATCTCTGCAAATATTTCGCGATAATGTGACGCGGCGTCCTCAAAGTTCTTGCCGCAAAGCCCATGCGTTGCGTAACACCTTTTCAGCGATTTCGGAGGAGAAGCTCATGTCGTACAAAGACGTTTACCAAGGTTGGAAAAACGATCCCGAGGGATTCTGGATGGAGGCCGCGCAGGCCATCGACTGGGATCAGGCCCCAAGCAAGGCTCTGTTTGACAAGGGTGATAACCTTTACGAATGGTTTGCCGATGCCAAGGTCAACACCTGCTGGAACGCCGTCGACCGCCATGTCGAGGCTGGCCGGGGCGAACAGACCGCCATCATCTACGATTCTCCCATCACCCACACCAAGCGCGCCATTTCCTATATCGAACTGCGCAACCGCGTGGCCTCGCTGGCAGGTGCCCTGCGCGCCAAGGGCATCGAAAAGGGCGACCGCGTCATCATCTACATGCCGATGATCCCTGAAGCGCTCGAAGCCATGCTCGCCTGCGCCCGTCTCGGCGCCGTGCATTCGGTGGTGTTCGGCGGCTTCGCAGCCAACGAACTGGCCGTGCGTATCGACGATGCCAAGCCCAAGGCGATCATCGCCGCCTCCTGCGGTCTCGAACCGGGCCGCGTCGTACACTACAAACCGCTTCTGGACGGCGCGATCGAGCTTTCCGCGCACAAGCCGGACTTCACGGTCATCTTCCAGCGCGAACAGGAAGTCGCTCACCTCGAAGAGGGGCGTGACTTCAACTGGCACGGCTTCCAATACGGTGTTGAACCGGCCGAATGCGTCCCGGTCGAAGGCAACCACCCCGCCTACATCCTCTATACCTCGGGTACCACGGGCCAACCCAAGGGTGTGATCCGTCACACCGCGGGTCAGCTCGTGGCACTGAATTGGACCATGAAGAACCTCTACAACGTCGATCCGGGCGACGTGTTCTGGGCCGCGTCGGACGTGGGCTGGGTCGTGGGCCACTCCTATATCTGCTACGGCCCGCTGATCCACGGCAACACCACCATCGTATTCGAGGGCAAGCCTGTCGGCACCCCCGATGCCGGTACCTTCTGGCGCGTGATCTCCGAGCACAACGTCAAGTCGTTCTTCACCGCCCCTACCGCTTTCCGCGCCGTGAAACGCGAAGACCCGACCGGCGAATATGTCAAGAAATACGACCTCTCCTGCCTCAAACAGGTCTATCTGGCCGGCGAACGCGCTGACCCTGACACCATCGTCTGGGCACAGGACCAACTGAAGGTGCCGGTGGTCGACCACTGGTGGCAGACCGAAACCGGCTGGGCGATTGCCGCCAACCCGATCGGAATCGAGGAACTGCCGACCAAGCTGGGCTCGCCCACGGTGCCGATGCCGGGCTATGACGTGACCATCCTGGACGATGCGGGCCATCCTGTGGAACCCGGCACGCTTGGTGCCATCGCCATCAAGCTGCCCCTGCCTCCGGGCACGCTGCCCAACCTGTGGAACGCCGAGGACCGCTTCAAAAAGAGCTATCTCAATTCCTTCCCCGGCTATTACGAAACCGGCGATGCGGGCATGATGGACGAAGACGGTTATGTCTACATCATGGCGCGCACGGATGACGTCATCAACGTCGCGGGCCACCGCCTTTCGACCGGAGCCATGGAAGAAGTGCTTGCGGGCCACCCGGACGTCGCGGAATGCGCCGTGATCGGTGTCGCCGACAGCCTCAAGGGCCAGATGCCCGTCGGCTTCCTCTGCCTGAACGCCGGCGTCGACCGCGATCATGGCGATGTGGTCAAGGAAGTTGTGAAGCTTGTGCGCGAAAAGATCGGCCCCGTGGCCGCCTTCAAGCTGGCCATCGTTGTGGATCGCCTGCCCAAGACCCGCTCGGGCAAAATCCTGCGCGGCACCATGGTCAGCATCGCAGACGGAACCGATTGGAAAATGCCCGCCACCATCGACGATCCCGCCATCCTGGACGAGATCACCGAGGCGCTGCAAACCATCGGTTACGCCAAGGGCTAGTCTCCTACACTCCCCAAGACTGCCCTGGAAAGCCCCGCATCCGTGCGGGGCTTTTTCATTACGTCGGTACTGTCGAAATGGGCCAAGCTGCCAAATTCATCGAATCCCCACCAATCCGGCGAAGAGTTTCTTCGTAGTGACCTCTGCACCCAAGAGAACGCGATTCCTCCGTGACTTGCCACAGGCACCCGTCTACGCTGCGGGCACGCGCGGTTGTTTCGAGAGTGAGGATGGGTATGGCTGTGTCAGAATCCTACACCGACGTGTATATCGTGGGCTTTGTCGCCAACCAAACGTCGGTCTACTTGAACCAGGACATCCAAGTCTATTGGTCGCGAGGCATCAACGGCAGCCGCTACGATGACGACTACATGGATGCCTATTTCTCGCACAGCACGCTCGTGTTGTCTTCAGACCCGGTCATCGATGCCTCGGACAGAGTGTTGTTCGACAGCACCTTTCGCTATCCGAATTACAGGTTCACTTTCGAAGACTTCGACGTCACTCCGGGCACGTATTGGCTGGGGCTTATCGTAGACGCGCGCGATGAGGTTGACGAGGGACCGACGGGCGAGGCCAACAACATTTCCGCCCCCATCGAAATCGAAATCCACGCACCGGCACTCAACAACGGGTTCGCGAGGGGGCGCAGTGAATTTCTTGAGTATTACTGGGATCGGCCGTTCAGCAACTTCGCGGAGTTCCTTGTAGGAGATTTTCGAGGCAACGGCGGGGCTGACGGCATCGGTTTGGTGGCCATGGAAAACGGCGCGCGCTTCGTGGATATGCCGTTCGGCGACACTCTAAGAAGCTTTAACACCGCTGTTATCGGCGGCCGGGACCCAAACCCAATGCCAGTCTATGAAGATCAGACCTGGCTTGTCGCGGATTTTGACGGAAATGGTATCGACGATATTCTGGCACTTTATGACGTCAGAGGCGAAGTGCGTCAGCGGGTCTATCTGGGAGAAGGCAAAACCGGTGCGGCGCGCGTTTCTTTTCAAGCGCCCGAAATCTGGACCGGTCGCGAGGCCCTGCCTTATGACAATGTCGACCATTGGTTGACTGGCGATTTCAACGGCGATGGCAACGCCGATGTGTTGGCGCTTTACGGGGTCAGAGGAGATGTGAGGCAGCGCGTCTATCTAAGCGAGGGCGACGGCTTTGGCGATGCATTTATCTGGAGCGCGGCAACGCCCACGGAATATGCCAGTAACCAACGCTGGCTCACTGGAGATTTTGACGGCGACGGGCTTGACGATGTCGTGGTCATCCATGGCGCCGGAGGTGCCTTGCATCAGCAAGTCTTCTTGTCCGAAGCGGATGGGTTTGCCGACGCAGCCGATTGGCTGCCTGATGTGCCAATGAGTTTCTGGAGCGCTCAAACCTGGCTTGCGGATGACTTCAACGGCGACGGTCTGGATGATCTTGTCGCAATTTTCCAGACAAACCCGGATGATCCGGAACGTTATTTCCGCGTCTACCTCTCAGAAGGGGACGGTTTCGCCAACCCCAGAAACTGGGCACCCAATCAAGTCTGGGCCGAGCCGTTCGAAGAGGCGGGTTGGGCAACGGGTGACGTGAACAATGACGGCGCCGCCGATATTCTGCGGTTCTACGGCAATGTTTGGGAAAACACATATGTGTCGGGCTTCTACTCCGAATTCGTCGGTCTGGTGTAAACACTGTCAAACCGAAGCGGCCCGCCACCTGCCGTTCAGCGGCGGCGCGGCCTAACGCGCGCATCAGACGAACTGTTCGCGCAGCAGCCGCTCTTCCAGCCCATGACCCGGGTCGAACAGGATGCGGTGACGCACGCTTTCATCCGAACGCACCACCACCGAGGCCACGTTTTCCACCGACCGGCTGTCGGCATCCGCCATCACCGGGCGCTTGGCAGGCTCAACGACGTCAAACCGCACCTTGGCCATCTTGGGCAACAGCGCCCCACGCCAGCGGCGCGGACGGAACGGCGCAATCGCGGTGAGCGCCAGCACATCGGATCCGATGGGCAGGATCGGCCCATGCGCGGAATAGTTATAGGCCGTCGATCCGGCGGGTGTGCTGATCAGCGCCCCGTCACAGACCAGCTCTTCCATGCGCAGCCGCCCGTCGATGGTGATGCGCAGCTTGGCCGCCTGCGGACCCGCGCGCAGCAAAGACACCTCGTTGATCGCCAGCGCCTCGTGCACGCTGCCATCCACACAGGTCGCGCGCATCGCCAACGGGTTGAGCACCTCTTCCTCCGCCGCGCTAAGACGTTCCAGAAGATCACTCTCGGAATAGGCATTCATCAGGAACCCGACCGTGCCCCGGTTCATCCCGTAAACCGGTTTGTTCAATCCGTTGATGCCGTGCAGCGTCTGCAACATGAACCCGTCCCCGCCCAGCGCGACGATCACGTCGGCCTCTTCCGGGGGGCAGTTACCATAGCGCCCGATCAACGCCGCCCGCGCTGTCTGGGCAACCGGGGCCTCGCTGGCCAGGAATGCGATTCTCTCGGGCATCTTTGCCTCGACCTTGCGTTTCCACTCCCCGACACGGGTTTCCGATCGGGGTATATGTTTATCCCCTGCACCATTGGCGGCGCAGGGGCAAGCCATTGCGTCGCTTTGGGACCTTTTATCCGTCAGGTCTTTCCTTTAGGACATCCGCCTACGTGAACACCTTATCCTGGAGCTTAGTCCATGACTGCATCCCGCGACCCCGGCTTTTTCACCGAAAGCCTGTCGAGCCGTGACCCGGAACTCTATGAGTCGATCACCAACGAACTTGGTCGCCAGCGCGACGAAATCGAACTGATCGCCTCGGAAAACATCGTCTCTGCCGCCGTGATGGAAGCGCAGGGTTCGGTCATGACCAACAAATATGCCGAAGGCTATCCCGGTCGCCGTTACTATGGCGGATGCCAGTATGTCGACGTGGCAGAGCAACTGGCCATCGACCGCGCCAAGGAACTTTTCGGGTGCGGCTTTGCCAACGTGCAGCCGAACTCCGGGTCCCAGGCCAACCAAGGCGCGTTCCAGGCGCTGATCAAACCGGGCGACACCATCCTCGGCATGAACCTCGCCTCGGGCGGTCACCTGACCCACGGCGCTGCGCCCAACCAGTCGGGCAAATGGTTCAACGCGATCCAGTACGGCGTGCGCAAGCAGGACAACCTGATCGACTATGACGAAGTGGCCGCGCTCGCCAAAGAGCACCAGCCCAAGCTGATCATCGCCGGTGGTTCGGCCATCCCGCGCCAGATCGACTTTGCCAAGTTCCGCGAGATTGCTGACAGCGTCGGCGCCTACCTGATGGTCGACATGGCCCACTTTGCCGGTCTGGTTGCAGCCGGTGAACACCCCTCGCCCTTCCCCTATGCCGACGTGGCCACCACGACGACTCACAAAACCCTGCGCGGTCCGCGCGGCGGCATGATCCTGACCAACAACGAAGAGATCGCCAAGAAGGTCAACTCTGCCATCTTCCCCGGCATTCAGGGCGGCCCGCTGATGCACGTGATCGCGGCCAAGGCGGTCGCTTTTGGCGAAGCGCTGCGTCCCGAGTTCAAAGCCTACCAGAAGCAGGTCCGCGCCAACGCGGTTGCGCTGGCGGATCAGCTGATGAAGGGTGGGCTCGACATCGTCACGGGTGGCACCGACACCCACGTGATGCTGGTTGACCTGCGCCCCAAGGGTGTGAAGGGCAACGCCACCGAAAAGGCACTGGGCCGCGCGCACATCACCTGCAACAAGAACGGCATCCCGTTCGACCCGGAAAAGCCGATGGTCACCTCGGGCATCCGCCTTGGCACTCCGGCAGGCACCACCCGCGGCTTTGGCGAGGACGAGTTCCGCCAGATCGCTGACATGATCGTCGAAGTCGTGGACGGGCTGGCCGCCAATGGCGAAGACGGCAACGGCGCCGTGGAAGACGCGGTCAAAGCCAAGGTCGCCGACCTCTGCGCCAAGTTCCCGCTTTACCCGAACCTCTGAGCCACGCACCGGGACTGAAACAGCCGCCGCCCCCTGGGGCGGCGGTTTTCGTTTTATTGTGCCCCCGTGCGAGCGCAGGCGCAGGCTGTTTTTTGAGTATTTTCGGCAAAATGAAGAGATGGGGGAATTGAGCCTTGATGTCGGATCGCCCGACGCTAGCCTGCCGTCATGAGTTTTCGCCTTTCCAACCGGGACGCCCGTCGTTTGTGGCTTGCCAATCAGGGCCTCGCGCCAACGCCGACCGGCCCTGCCGATCCGCTGACCACGATCCGCCGGCTTGGCTTCGTGCAGCTTGATTCCATTCAGGTGCTTGCCCGCGCGCACCACCACATCCTGTGGTCGCGCAACCAGAATTACCGCGAACCGATGCTGGATCGGATGCTGGCCAAAGATCGCAGCGTTTTTGAGCATTTCACCCATGACGCCTCGGTCCTCCCGGTCGAAACCTACCCCTATTGGCGCCGCCAGTTCGGGCGCAAGGAAAAGACCATGGGCAATGCCAGCTGGTTTCGCGGCATGCCCGACGCCGAGGGGCGCGCCGCAATCAAGGCGCGGATCGGCCGTGAAGGGGCGCTTTCGACCATGGCGTTTGACTCGCAAATCGAAGGCCCCAAGGAAATGTGGCGCCGTCCACCGCACAAGCTGGCGCTCGATTTCATGTGGTACACGGGCGAGCTTGCCACCTGTTACCGCGAGAATTTCCGCAAGTTCTATAACCTAAGCGAACGGGTGATCCCGGCCCGGCATCGCGAAACAGAGATCGAGGACGCCGCCGCGCTTGACTGGCTGTGCACACAGGCGCTCAACCGGCTGGGGTTCGCGACACCCGGCGATATTCAGCGGTTCTGGGACGCCGCCACCAGCGCCGAAGTGCGCGGCTGGGTCGCCAACGCCGATCTGCAACCCGTCGAAATTCAGACCGCGAACCGGGAAACGCTTTCCCTGATGGCCCCGCCCGATCTGTCCGAGAGGCTGGCCGAGGCCCCACCCCCCACATCGCGCCTGCGTATACTGAGCCCGTTCGACCCGGTGGTGCGCGATCGCGACCGGCTCAAGAAACTGTTCGGCTTTGATTACCGCATCGAAATATTCGTACCTGCGGCCAAGCGCAAATGGGGCTACTATGTCTATCCGCTTCTTGAGGGCGACCGGTTCGTGGGGCGGATCGAAGCCAAAGCCGACCGCGCCGGTGGCACGCTCACCGTGCTGAACCTCTGGGCCGAACCCGGCGTGCGCTGGACAACGGCGCGCGCGGCCAAGCTTGAGGCGGAGCTGGATCGCATGGGGCGGTTCCTTGGCACAACCGAGATCGTCTGGCAGTGCCCCGCCCAGCCCGACGCCTAGCGAGAAAATCAGTTTACAGACCCGGCCCAAGCCGCCTAACTGTCCGGATGGACACGCAAATCTCCTCCACACGCGCGCTTGAACGCCGTCTTGGCGACTGGATGCGCGCGCGTCTGCCCTTTGCGCTGGCGGAACTGGTGATGTTCTGCCTCAAACAGGGCTGGGCATCGCTGTTTGGCGGGCTGTTGCTGATCGGCATGACCGTGACCAACCGCATATGGCAGGCGGACTGGCCGGTCGCGCGCTATGACGCCTTGCTGGCTTATGCGCTCGGGTTGCAAGTGCTGTTTCTTGCCCTGCGCATGGAATCCCTGCGCGAAGCCAAGGTGATCCTGCTCTTTCACCTGACCGGCACCGTGATGGAAATCTTCAAGGTCAACGCCGGCAGCTGGGCCTATCCCGGCGACGGGGTGTTCAAACTGTGGGGTGTACCGCTGTTTTCGGGTTTCATGTATGCCTCGGTCGGGTCTTACATGGCGCGCGTCATCCGCCTGTTCGAGATGCGCTTTGCCCCCTATCCGCCCTTCTGGACAACCATGCTGTTGGCGACAGCCATCTATGTGAACTTCTTTGCGCACCATTTCCTGCCCGACATCCGGCTGATGCTGTTTGCCGCGACTGTCCTGCTCTTTGCACGCACTCGCATCTGGTATCATATCGGCGGCAATTGGTACTGGATGCCGCTGCCGCTTGCCGCCTTCCTGTCCTCGGTCTTCCTGTGGCTTGCCGAAAATGTCGGCACCGCCACGCGCATCTGGCTCTATCACGGTCAAGGCGCGGGGGATTGGGTCAGCCTCGCCAAGATGGGCTCATGGTACCTTCTGCTCTATGTCAGCTTTGTCACAGTCACGATCGTGGTGCGCGATGTGCTCCTTCCCCAAGGTTGGCACCCTAGAGAAACCCCTGCCACTTCAAGAACAGGATCAGCAACACTGCCACCGCTATCAGGTTGAAACTCAGCGAACCCAGCGTGCTCAGGATCGTGCCCATGCGCCGGTCAGCGCGGTCTTCGGCCTTGAAGGCCTTCTGAATTCCGTCGAACGCGGCCTCGACCTTGTCGGCATCCACCTGCAACATCAGCTTCGGGTGTCCGCCCAGCCTCTGCGCTTCGCTGATGACCCTGGCCTGATCATGCACGCGCTTGGGCACCCGGCGCCCGATCTTGTGCATCGCCTTGTCCAGCGTGTCGGCCTTGACCCCGTATTGCTCACGCGCCATGCGCAACAGGCGGGCCGTCTTTCTTTCGATATCAGAAGCGTCGATCATGGCCGAACCCTAGCCACACATCCTGACACACTCAACCACTCTGGAACCCGACGCCAAGCCGCGCTATCACGCGGTCATGTTGAACCTCAACGAATACGGCACCGCCACCAACCTTCCCGACTTGCTGATCGTGCATGGCCTGTTTGGCTCGGGCCGAAATTGGAGCGCCATTGGCAAGCGTCTTGCCATGACCCGCCGCGTGGTTTCCGTGGATCAGCGTAACCACGGCCACAGCCCGTGGTTTGACACCCATTCCTACGAGGACATGGCCGCCGATCTGGCTGAAGTGATCGAGGCACAGGGCAAACCGATGGATGTGCTCGGCCACTCGATGGGCGGCAAGGCGGCGATGGTTCTCGCCCTCACCCGCCCCGAGCTTGTCAAACGTCTGATCGTGGCCGACATCGCGCCGGTCACCTATGAACATGACCAGACCCAGCACATCCAGTCGATGCAAAGCGTCGACCTGAGCACTGTCGCCAAGCGCTCCGAAGCCATGGACCAACTGGCCGAAACCGTTCACGACCCGGCCCTGCGCAGCTTTTTCACACAGTCGCTGGATCTTGAGGCAAAGCGCTGGCGCCTCAACCTCGAAACGCTGGACCGCGAGATGCCCAAGATCCTCGCCTTTCCAGAGCTGGACGGCACGTACGAAGGCCCGGCCCTGTTCCTCTCAGGCGCCGACTCTGAATACGTGCGCCCCGAACACCGCCCGACCATGCGCGCCCTGTTCCCCAAGGCACGCTTCGCCAAGATCACCGGCGCGGGCCATTGGCTTCATGCCGAAAAACCGCGCGAGTTCATCCAGTCGGTGCAGGCGTGGCTGGATCACGCCCCGGTTTCGTAAAGCTTCTTGGCCACGACCCATGTGACCGGAAAGGCGATGATGAATCCGATCAGCGCCGAAATCAGGATCGGGGCCAGCGTGTCCTGACCGATGACAAGGGCAACGATAACCCCAATGCCGGCCAGCGTGGAACCGATGAACAGGTGCAGGATAAAGGCGAGTCGAAACATGAGAAAACCTCGGTCGAAAATCTACGACCGAGGTTTATATGCGATATTCTTTATGTGATTTGATCTAGGTCAGAATGGCGGGAGTTATTCCGCCTTCAACCACATCAGCCCCTCGCCCGCCGCGTTGAGCAGAACCAGCGTGCCGTCGTCGATACGGTAGGATACAGTCTCCTCCATCGCCTTGAACACGGCTCGCTCCTGTTGATCCATAGGTCCGGGGCACGCCATGTTCGTGACCGCCATCAGGCCAAACTTGAGCGCCTTGCCTTCGCGTTCCACCCCACCGTTGAACCGGTTGCAGCCGCTGGTCCCGGAGACACGGCCCGCGGCGTCAAACACCAAAAGCGGCAAGCGATCGGTATCAAGCTCGATCCCCGGCAGGGAAATCGCGTTCCAGCTTGTGTCTTCCAGCCCCGGCATATCCGGCTCGGACATCATATTCACCATCACGTCCACCTTTTTCGGGGCATCCTGCGTCAGCGCCGGAAACACCTGTGTGGTGCGGAACATGGTCCTGTCCTGCACCGTGATCTTGGCCTGCACCGCGAACCGCCCGCTTTCGGACACCATCGCATCGTCATAGGTCAACTGCCACCTGATCGGCACCTGACCTTCGGGGCGCACGGTGACGGCCCCAAGCAGGGTTGACGGTGCATCGGCGCGCGACACATCAACCAACTGCACCTCTACCAGCGCGCCGGGCGGCAGCGCGATCCGCTCGCGATAAGCGACGGTCCCTTCCAGCGTTTGAAACTCGGCCCAGGCGGGCAGCGCGGCCAAACCGACCCCCGCTGCCAGTGCTGCCCTCAGAAGTGCTGTGCGCATGATGTGGTTTCCTTGTTGTTCGGCCCATACCTAAGATTGCGACGACACCAATCAAGCCCGCCCGCCAATGTGCGGCAGAACTTTGCCCAGCTTACGACCTTTGGCGCATTTGGCGCGGCTTCATTCCCCTGCTAGGCTGGCTCCGGAACAAAGGCCCCGACCGACATGACCCTGACCGCCACGCCCCGCTCTAAGCCCCGCTTCCACAGCGCCCTCGTGGTCGACGATCACCCGCTGTTCTGCGATGCGCTCACCATGACGCTTCAGGCCGTCTCGACCGTGCGCGAGATCGCGACCGCGCCCCGGCTGGGCGACGCGCTTGAACAGCTGGAACAGGGCGCGACGCCGGACCTCGTCGTACTGGATCTGAACCTGCCCGACGTGGACGGGCTTGATGGCCTGCTGCGCCTGCGCAAAGCCACCCGCGCGCCGATCGTGGTCGTTTCCTCCATGGCCGACAACCGCGTGATCTCGTCTGCCATTCAGGCCGGTGCCGCCGGGTTCATCCCCAAGCACAGCCAGCGTGACGTTTTTCGCCGCGCACTCGACACTCTGTCACGCGGCGAAACCTTCGTTCCCGAAGGCTGTGTCCTGATGCAGGACGATGCCGCCGCGGCACGCGATGATGCCCTTTCGCGTCTTGCTTCGCTGACCAATCAACAGGCGCGCATTCTGCAACTGATCTGCGAAGGCAAGCTCAACAAGCAGATCGCCTTTGACCTGTCGATTGCCGAAACCACGGTCAAGGCACATGTCACAGCGATCATGCGCAAGCTGGGCGTACACAGCCGAACCCAGGCGGTGCTGATCGCCAAGGAAACCAGTTTCGACCAGGTCTTGCGCCAAAACGGCTAGCCTGCCTATTCTGGCGGGCGTTCAAGGGAGGAGAGCGGATGGACGAGGTCAGAGGCCTGTCCATGGCAGAGCCTGTTCAGGCAACGGGACTGGTGCGCACGGCATTTGCCGATTGCCGCGCCCCCGACGCAGTGGATCAACTCGTCAAGGCGCTCTCACCTGCCGACCTCTCGCTCGTGATCCTGTTCCTGTCGCCTCAAACAGACCTGAAAGGCTTCATGCACGCCGCAAGTGGCCGCTTCGCGCCCGCGCGTGTTGTCGGATGCACCACGGCCGGAGAGCTGGGGCGCGATGGCTACACTGAGGGCGAGATTGTTGCCATTGGCCTGCCCAGCGCGCATTTCACCGCCGCGCCGCTTCTCATCGACGACCTGACCACCCTTGCCCCGCAGGACCTGATTGCCGACACCATCCGCAACCGCCACGCGCTGGCCGCCGATCACCCTGACTGGCACAGCGAATTTGCCCTTTTGCTGGTCGATGGCCTCTCCACCCGAGAAGACGCGCTGGCCGCCGAGCTTGCCGTAGGGCTTGGGCCGGTGCCGCTCTTTGGTGGCTCCGCCGGGGATGGCAACGATTTCGGCACCACCTACATTCTTCACGAAGACCAGCTGCTCACCAACGCCGCCGTGCTGATCCAGGTGCGCTCGGACTGCCCGATCCGGGTCTTCAACACCGACCATCTGCAGCCCACCCCGCGCCGCATGGTCGTGACCGGCGCCGACCCGGCCAAACGGCTGGTGCATGAAATCAACGCCGAGCCCGCCGCGCGCGAATATGCGCGCCTGCTCGGCAAAGACCCCGAACAGCTGTCAACCTTCACCTTCGCCGCCCATCCGGTTGTGGTGCGCATCGGCGAACAGACCCATGTCCGCGCCATCCAGCGGGTCGCCGAAAACGGCGACCTCGTATTTTTCTCGGCCATCGACGAAGGCGTGATCCTCACGCTGGCCGAACCGGAAAACATGGTCACACATCTCGAACGCGAGCTTTCCGCCCTTTCCGAACAAGGGCCGCCCGACATGATCCTCGGATGCGACTGCCTGCTCCGCCGGGTCGAGGCCGAGCAGAAACAAATGGCCAACGACCTCTCGCGCCTGCTCGCCCGCCACCGTGTCGTCGGCTTTTCCACCTATGGCGAACAGGTCAACTCGATGCATGTGAACCAGACCCTGACCGGGGTCGCGATCTATCCGCCAGAGCGGAGCTAAGCCATGCCCGAAAGCCTGATCAACCCGCAAGACAGCCTTGAGCGGCAGAACGAGAAACTTCTCAAGATCATCGGCACCCTGATGCGCCGCGCCGAACAGGGCGGCGATGCGGCAGGCGTTGCCTACGCCCAGTTCGAACGCTCGGTCATGCTCGAAGACGAGGTGCGGGCCCGCACCCGCGAACTCGAACAGGCGCTCGACCTTCTCAACGACTCCAACGCCCAGCTTGCGCAGGCCAACGCCGCCGCCGAAGCCGCCCGCGCCAACCTCGCCAACGCCATCGAAACCGTGCAAGAGGGCTTTGCCCTTTTTGACGCCGACGAAACCCTTGTCATGTGCAACAGCCGCTTTGGCAAACACATGCGCGACATTCACCACCTCTTCAAACCGGGCCTGCAGTTCCGCGATTATGTCCGGCTGGTGTCCGAAAGCCCCTACCTGTCCCTGCCCGAAGGCGACACCCCCGCCGCATGGGCGGCGCAACGCCTTGCCCTTCATAAGGACAACCATGTCGTCTTCAACGCCCGCATGGCCGGGAGCCGCTGGTTGCAGGTCAGCGAACACCGCACCCCCGATGGCGGCACTGTGGTGCTGCAGACCGATGTCACCGACATGGTGCTTCTGGAACGTCAGGAACGCGAACGCCTGCTGGATGACCAGGCGCGGCTGATCAAGGCCACGCTCGAACATCTCAACCAGGGCATCTGTATCTTTGACAGCGCCGCCCGGCTGGTGGGCTGGAACGGGCGCGTCGGCGAACTCCTGTCGATCCCGGTCGGGCGCTTTCGCATCGGTTCGTCCTTTGCATCCATATTCGAACAACTCGGCCGGGACATGGCCTTTCTCGATGGCGCCGATGCCCAGACCCTGACCGACTGGGCCGGCAGCAACACGCGCCGCGCACCACTCTCCTTTGAGATCGCGGTCGGCGGCACCCGGACCCTTGCGGTCTTTGCCCAGCAGATGCCGGATGGCGGCTTCGTGATTTCCTTTACCGACATCTCCGCCGAACGCGCCGCGATGCGCGCCATCTCCGAGGTCAACGAAACACTAGAGCGGCGTGTGATGGAACGAACGCTCGAGCTTGAAGACGCGCTGGCCGAGGCCGAACGCGCCAATGCCTCCAAATCCCGCTTCGTGGCCGCCGCGAGCCATGACCTCCTGCAACCCTTGTCGGCGGCCAAGCTTTATGTCGCCTCGCTGGAAAGCGATCTCGAAGATGCAGCCCAGCGTGACAGGCTGGCCAAGACCAACAATGCCCTGCAAAGCGTCGAACATATCCTCGGGGCCTTGCTGGACATCTCGCGGCTCGATTCGGGCGCCGCGTCCGTGGACTTGGGTGAAATTGCGCTGCACGACATGCTTGCCCAACTTCATGACGAAATGCAGCCACTAGCCCGCGACAAGGGGCTGGCCTTTGCCCTCGATGCCGCCCCCGCCACAGTGAAAAGCGATGCCACCTACCTGCGCCGTATCCTGCAGAACCTGATCGCCAACGCCCTGCGCTATACCGAGGCCGGGCGCGTCGACATTGCCGTGTCGCAGGAAGACGGACGTGTCCGGGTTGAAATCATCGACACCGGCCCCGGCATTCCCGAAGATCAGCACGAGAAAGTCTTTGACGAGTTTCACCGCGTCAATGCCAGCGCCAGCCCCGCCGAAGGTCTTGGGTTGGGACTCGCCATTGTCGACCGGGCCTGTCGCCTGCTGTCCCACCCGCTCGTCATGCACTCCGTCCCCGAACGCGGCACGCGCTTTGCCCTCGACCTGCCATTGGCCCGCCCGGCCCGCACGCGCACCGCGTCCCCCCCGTCAACCGAGGCGGACATGCCAGTCCATCGCATTGTGCTCCTGATCGAAAACGACGCCGAGTTGCGCCACGCCCTCACCGTGACGCTGGAAAGCTGGGGGGCAGACGTACTCGCCTGCGCCTCCGCACAAGAGGCATTTGCCCTTCTGGCCGAGATTGACATCGCACCCGATGTTGTGCTTGCCGACTATCAGCTCGATCACGGAGAATTTGGCACCGATGCCGTCGCAGCATTGCACGCCCGGTTTGGCCCAATCCCGGCCTGCGTGATCACCGCGAACCGCGACGCCGCGCTGGGAGAGATCTGCGCCGATCTGGGGGCCGCGCTGCTCTACAAACCCATAAACCCGGACGCTCTGCGCCGGTTCGTGCTGACATCTGAACAAAACCCTTCTGAATCCGGGTCCGTTTCTCATCCGGCACCTCGATACCGACGTAATACCGACGTGATACCGACGTGATACCAAAGCGCCAAATTCGGGTTTTGCCGGGTTGCCCCTGCGCCTGCACCCACATAGGTTTCGCCTCGAACAGACCAGCCATCGGAGCCACCTTTTATGTCCAAACTTGACGTCACCCTGGCCGCCATTGATGCCGCCAACGCACAAGACCCGCGCCAGGACGAAGGCCAGCCCGAAGCCCTGCTCTATGGTCAACGCATGAGTTCCGAAGTCGCCCGCCTTTTCCCGGATGCCCCGGACGCCCTGCAAATCGCGGCACGTGGTCAGCACATCGAACGCTGGGTTCTCAAGCGGGCCGACTATCCCGAGGGACGCGCTGGCTATCTCAAATGGCGTCGCGATCTGGCCGCACATCACGCGACCCGCGTGGGCGAGATCATGGCCGATGCGGGCTATGACGCCGAAGACATCGACACCGTGGGCAAGATGCTCCGCAAGGAAGGCATCAAGCGCAACGAACTTGTTCAGGCGCTGGAAGACGTAATCTGTTTTGTCTTTCTCAAGTGGTACTTCGCTCCCTTCGCGGCCAAGCATTCCCACGAGAAAGTCGTTGATATTGTTCACAAAACCGCGCGAAAAATGTCTACAGATGCACGGACGCGCGCCCTGAGTGAATTCGATCTGCCTGATGACCTGCGCAACGCTGTCGAGACCGCCTCGTGACCGATGAGCCCCTCAAACACGCCTTGATCGTTGCCCACGGTCAACCCTCGGACCCGGCGCCCCCCGAGCGCCGCCTGGCAGATTTGGCACGCGATGTCGAAAGCCACCTCAAGGGGTGGCGCGTGCGCTCAGCCACTATCGCGGCCCCAAACGCACTCGAGACACAGGTAGCCGAAATGCCTGCAGGTGGGGTCATCTACCCAATGTTCATGTCCGACGGCTGGTTCGTGAGCCGTGTGCTTCCCCGACGGCTTGGCACGAACGCCCCGGACATTCTTGACCCGCTGGGGTTTGATCCGAACCTGCCCGCGCTGGCGTCGGATATTCTACGGAACGCGATCCTCGAAAATGGCTGGCGCGAGGAGGAAACATCGATCCTGCTTGCCGCCCATGGATCAGGTCGCGGTGACAAGGCGGCCAAGGCTGCCCTTGCCTTCGCAGACACACTTCAACCCCTTGTTTCAAAATCAAAAATTAAACTCGGCTTCATCGAGGAAGAGCCTTATGTCGACGCGGCCGCCACAGGCCTTGGCCCGCACTCGATCTGTCTTCCCTTCTTTGCGCTGGAAGGGGATCACTGTCGAGAAGATATCCCGGAAGCGCTTGAAAAGGCTGACTTTCAGGGCAAGCTTCTCCGCCCCTTGGGAGAGGATGCGAATATCCCGAAACTGATCGCACGGGCGCTCGACAACGCCTGATCCTTCCACCCTGATCAGTTCAGAGAGACTGTCCGGGCACAGCCTTGGGGTCGAGCCTGACGATTTGCGGCGTCATGGGCATTCCTTGCCCTGCATCCAAAACGATCTGCGCCGCCCGTTGACCAATTTCAAAACGGTGTGCATCCGTCGTTGCCAATTGCATTGGCAGTCCCTTGAGCAGGTCGAGGTTGTTGAAGCCTGCAAGCGCAAGATCCCCGGGAATCGAAATCCCCTGCGCCAAGCAATGCATGTACGCCCCCACGGACATCATGTCGCTGGAGAAATAGATGCAGTCCAGTTCGGGTGAGCGCGCAAGCAGTTGCCTGGTCAGGTTCCTCCCGGTTTCAATCGAGGACGCTCCGGAATAAAGCTCCTGATCCCAAAGCGTTACGCCGCTCTTCTCCAATTCACCCAGAAACCCCCGCAAACGTTTTTCGGCCCGGAAATCCTGCGGCATCTTCGTTCCGACAAATCCGATGCGCCGGTGCCCTTTGTCCAGAATGATCCGGGCCATGTCCTGCCCGGCTTGCAGATGGGATATTCCCACGCAATGCGCGACCGGCGTGCCATCCACATCCATCACTTCCACCACGGGGCAGTCAGCAGCGCCCAGCATTCTGCGTGCCGGATCGGAATGTTCCAACCCCGCGACAATCAACCCCGCCGGGCGCCAGCTCAGCATTTCACGGATGACTTCCTCCTCTTCCTGCAGATCATAGCCGGTCACGCCGATCACAGGTTTCAGTTGCGTGTCGCGCAAGCTTGACGAGATACCCGAGAGCACCTCGGGAAAGACAGAACTGTTCAGGCTGGGAACAACGACGCCGACTAGATTGACCTTGTTCGACGCCAGCGCCCCGGCAATGCGATTCGGGACGTATCCGACATCTCGGGCAATCTCTTGGATTTTTTGTTTCGTCGTCGGCGAAACGTCCGGCGCACCGCGAAGTGCGCGGGATGCGGTCATTTCACTGACCCCAGCCAGACGCGCAACATCTTTCAGAAGAAGCTTTTTTGCCATGGCGCGATGGTCTGACAACTTCCTCGAAACCGCAAGCAGGAATGCGCAATCGCAAAACGTCGGAGCAAGGGTTGATTTTTGAGATGGACGCCTGTACCGATAGCGATACCGATAGCGCTAACGGTTGGCAAATTTGCGTTGAACCGGTTTCAGGTGCTGAGCATGCGGAGGAAAAACATGACCACGAAGATCGCCATCAACGGATTCGGGCGCATTGGGCGGGGCGTTTTGCGCGCGCTGATCGAAAGCGGTGCTAAAGACCTTGAGGTTGTCGCGATCAACGATCTCGCCGCCGCGCCTAACCTTCTTCACCTGCTCAAATATGACAGCGTGCATGGCCGCCTGAAATCCCCCGTTACGCTTGACGGCAACACCCTGAAAATGGGCGGTAGTACGATCCGTCTGACTTCAGAACGAAACCCGCAGGACCTGCCATGGGCGGACGTTGACATCGCGTTTGAATGCACTGGGCTGTTCAAAAGCCGCGAAAAAGCAGGGCTCCTGCTCGCAAACGGGTCCAAGCGTGTCCTGATCTCTGCCCCCGGATCCGACGTGGACCGCACGGTTGTTTTTGGCGTCAACCATCAGGACCTCACGCCTGAAGACGTGATCGTCTCAAACGCCTCCTGCACAACAAACTGCCTTGCGCCGGTGGCAAAGGTTCTGGACAAGACCGTCGGCATTCGGACCGGCTACATGACCACGATCCACGCTTTCACCGGCGATCAGCCAAGTCACGACAGCAATCATGACGATCTTTACCGCGCCCGCGCCGCTTCGATGTCGATGATCCCGACCTCAACCGGCGCCGCCCGTGCGATTTCTCAGGTTCTGCCGCAACTTGAGGGCCGGCTCGAGGGATCAGCCGTGCGCGTTCCGACGCCCAATGTTTCCATGGTGGATTTCTGTTTCATGCCCGAACGTGCCGCCAGCCGAGAAGCTATTAATGCTGCGATCCGCGAGGCATCCCAAGGCGAACTGGCCGGCATTCTTGGCTACGAAGAAGACCCGCTTGTCTCGATAGACTTCAACCACGATCCGCACTCTTCTGTTTTTGCAGCAGCGCAAACCTCTGTGACCCGGGACGGTTTGGTGCGGGTGGTAAGCTGGTATGACAATGAATGGGGCTTTTCCAATCGGATGCTCGACAATGGCCGCCTGATGGGGGCCCTTTTGCGCGGCGCGCCCACAGCGCCACTGCGCATGGCGGGTTAAAGACCGATGGTTGCGCGCGTCATTCCGGTAAACCCCTTTGACCTCGTCATCTTTGGCGCAACAGGTGATCTTGCCCGCCGAAAGATCTTGCCGGGCTTGTTTCACAGGTTCCGTGTCGGCCAGATGCCGCTCGAATCCCGCATCATAGGCGCGGCACGTTCCAACATGTCGGGGGATGCTTTCCGAGATCAGGTCAGAGCGGCACTGGAAGAGTTTGTGGCCGCCGACCAACGCCCCTCAGACGACCTCGCGGCCTTCCTCGAGCGGCTGTATTACGTGCAGGTTGATGCAACCGGAGCGGCCGGTTGGAGTGAGTTGGCACAGCTTTTGCGCCCCGACATGATTCAGGCCTTCTACCTTTCCGTCTCCCCCGATCTCTTTGGTTCGATTGCCGATCAGCTCAGCAAGCGCGGGATTGCGACGCCTGACACTCGGATCGTCGTTGAAAAACCATTTGGTCGCGATCTCGCTTCGGCCAAGGCCTTGAACGCAGATCTGCTCCGCAGTTTCGACGAAACCCAGATTTATCGGATCGATCATTACCTCGGCAAAGAGACAGTTCAGAACCTGATGGCGCTGCGCTTTGCCAATTCCCTGTTCGAACCTCTTTGGAACAGCACACATATCGACCATGTTCAAATTACTGTCGCCGAAGAAATCGGCGTCGCCGGGCGTGGCGGGTATTATGACCGCTCCGGCGCGATGCGGGACATGGTGCAGAACCACCTGATGCAGCTCCTTTGCCTGATCGCGATGGAACCGCCTGCGCGGTTTGAACCAAACGCGGTCCGCGACGAAAAGGTCAAGGTCATAGAGGCGCTTGGGGCTGTGACCCCGGACAACATCGTCCGCGGCCAATACCGTGACTGGAACGGCATGTCCGGGTATCCCGAAGATGCCGGGGCACCAGACTCGCGCACTGAAAGTTACGTTGCGCTCAAACTGGCCGTGGCCAACTGGCGATGGGCCGGGACACCGTTTTACCTGCGCACTGGCAAACGTCTGAGGACGCGTGCGTCGGAAATTGCTGTCGTGTTCCGCGATCCACCCCACATGATCTTTCCGCCCATGGAGGGGCGCAAGGGCAATGCGCTCATCATCCGTCTACAACCTGATGAGGGCATAACGCTGCGCACCACCATCAAAGAACCGGGGCCAGGCGGAATGCGGTTGAAAGAAGTCGACATGGACATGACCTTTGCGGATGCTCTGGGAAGCGACTTGCATTCTCAAGATGCATATGAACGATTGATCATGGATGTGATCCGTGGCGACCAGACGCTATTCATGCGTGGGGACGAGGTCGAGGCGGCCTGGAGTTGGGCCGATCCACTCATCGCGGCTTGGGAGGAATCGCCGCTGCGTCCGGTTGCCTATGATGCGGGTGGCTCGGGACCGGAAGAGTCCCTGATGCTGTTGCATCGAGACGGTCGACGTTGGAGAGCGATCGGCGCCTGACGCCGGGGCAAAGCGAAATTTCTTTGAAGGGTTCCGATATGGCGCTCCAAAAAACCATAAAGACCGTGACCGACCGAATTGTCGCGCGGAGCGCTGATACACGCCAGGAATATCTGGACCGGATGGATGCCGCAGCCAAAAGAGGCCCCGCACGCGGGCACCTGAGCTGTTCCAACCAAGCGCATGCATTCGCTGGCGCGGGCGTCGACCAATCAGCGCTAGCGAACGGGAATGCGGGCAATCTGGGGATCGTCACCGCCTATAACGACATGCTGTCCGCGCACCAGCCTTTCGAAACCTACCCGGCAATGATCCGCGACGCAGCCCGCGAAATCGGGGGCACAGCCCAGGTGGCCGGTGGCGTTCCGGCTATGTGTGACGGGGTCACGCAGGGCGAAGCCGGCATGGAGTTGAGCCTGTTTTCGCGGGACGTGATTGCATTGGCAACCGGCGTGGCGCTGAGCCACAACACGTTCGACGCAGCGGTATTTCTTGGTGTTTGCGACAAGATCGTTCCGGGGCTTGTCATCGGTGCCCAGGCTTTCGGGCACCTCCCTGCCGTTTTCCTTCCGGCAGGTCCGATGACCAGCGGGCTGGCCAATGACGAAAAAGCCAAGGTCCGCCAGAAATTTGCCGCCGGAGAGGTCGGGCGAGACGCCCTGATGGCGGCGGAAATGGCCGCCTACCATGGTCCTGGAACGTGCACCTTTTATGGTACGGCAAATACGAACCAGATGTTGATGGAGTTCATGGGGTTACACCTGCCTGGCGCAAGCTTCGTCACTCCGAATACGGACCTGCGCAGCGCCCTGACCCGCTCCGGCGCGCAACGCGCGCTGTCGCTGAGTGCACTTGGCGACAGCTATACGCCTGTGTGCCAGATCCTCGACGAGCGCGCCTTCGTGAACGGGATCGTCGGACTTAACGCGACTGGCGGGTCCACCAACCTGCTCATCCATCTCGTGGCGATGGCCCGAGCGGGTGGCATCATTCTCGACTGGCAGGATTTCTCAGACCTTTCCGACATCACACCTTTGCTTGCGCGTGTCTATCCCAACGGGCTTGCGGATGTGAATCACTTCCACGCCGCCGGCGGACTGGGCTTTATGATTGGCGAGTTGCTGGCCGCCGGGTTGTTGCATCCGGATACGCAAACCGTCGCTGGACAAGGCCTAGAAAACTACACCCGTGACCCCAAGCTGGTGGATGGCAATCTGCACTGGGCCGATGGTCCAACCGAAAGCCTGAACGACAAGATCTTGCGCGCTCACGACAGGGCATTCCAACCGACGGGCGGTCTCAAGCGTTTGAGCGGGAATGTCGGCACGTCCGTCATGAAAGTCTCGGCGGTGGCGCCCGAACACCGCATCGTCGAGGCACCCGCCCGCGTGTTTCACGATCAGGATGCCGTCAAAGCCGCGTTCAAGGCTGGTGAACTGAACGGCGACATCGTTGTTGTTGTGCGCTTCCAGGGGCCACGGGCCAACGGCATGCCCGAACTCCACAGCCTCACTCCGATCCTCTCCATTCTTCAGGGGCGCGGACAGAAAGTCGCCCTTGTTACAGATGGGCGCATGTCGGGCGCATCGGGCAAGATCCCTTCGGCCATTCACGTCAGCCCCGAGGCGCTCGATGGCGGTCCGATCGCCAAACTGCGCGACGGCGACCTTGTGCGTGTGGACGCGGAACAGGGCGTGTTGGAGGCTTTGGTCGACGACCTTGACAGCCGCTCGTCTGCCACCGTGGACCTGTCAGGCGCACATGCAGGAACAGGTCGGGAACTGTTTTCGGCTTTCCGAAACGCCGTCGGTCCTGCCACGCGGGGCGCATCCATTTTCGAGGTCTGACCCATGCCCATTTCCCCTAATAAAGCAAGTGAACGCACGCGCGAAATCTGTGCGATTGCACCGATCATCCCCGTCCTGGTTGTCAACAATCCATCGGATGCCCGTCCCTTGGCAAAAGCGCTCGTTGCTGGCGGCCTGCCCGTTCTTGAAGTGACTTTACGCACACCTTCGGCGCTCGAAGTCATTTCCGAAATGGCCAAGGTGGAAGGGGGCTTCGTTGGCGCCGGTACCTTGCTGACCCCCAAGGATGTCCAGTTGGCCAAGGCCGCTGGGGCCACATTCGGTGTATCACCGGGCGCAACCGACCGGCTTCTCGCGGCATGCGAGGCCGCAGGTTTGCCGCTCCTACCTGGCGCGGCTACAGCCACCGAAGCCATGCGGCTTCTGGAGCGCGGATACGACATGCTCAAGTTTTTCCCTGCGGAAGCTTCAGGCGGCGCCAAGGCACTTGGCGCACTCGCCAGCCCCCTGCCCCAAATTACATTCTGCCCGACCGGGGGCGTGAGTCCGACCAATGCAAACGACTACCTTGCGCTCCCCAATGTGATCTGTGCCGGCGGAAGCTGGGTTGCTCCAATGGACCTGATCTCGAAAGGCGCATGGGAAGAAATCGAAACCCTTGCGCGTGCCGCGTCACAACTTGGCGCGTAGTGCCTCGCCGGACTGTCGCACCACTTCGGCGATTTGCTTGAGTTGCGGCGCCAGCGGGCTGGTTTTTCGCCAGATCATTCCAATGGATCGGCGCGGCGTCGCGACATCGAACCGCGACACCGCCACTTTTGCAGAACGGGTTTCAACCGGAACGGCCATCTCCGGAATAAGCGTTACACCGATCCCCGCGCCAACCATCTGTACAAGCGTCGACAGGCTGCTCCCGTCCAGCCCTTCCTTTGGAAGCGCGTTGCGCACATTGCAGAACGCCAGCGCCTGATCCCGAAAACAATGCCCTTCTTCCAGCAGCAAAAGCCTCATCTTGCGCAGATCCTCTCCAGAAGGCACAGGTTTGTCACCATCCCATCCAGGCCTGACGAGGACGAACTCCTCGCTGAAAAGGGCGATTTCCTCAAAACCGGGCTCGTCAACCGGCAAGGCAAGGATAGCCGTATCCAGCCGACCTTCCGACAGTTCACGCAAAAGGGTGGATGTCAGCGTTTCGCGCACGTGAATGTCGAGATCGGGATACCGTTGTGACAAGGCGCCAATGATACTGGGCAAAAGATAAGGGGCGATCGTGGGAATAACTCCGATTCGCAACCGCCCCGAAAACCCTGTTTGCGCCGCGCGCGCCATGTCGCCCAGTTCTTCGATCGAGCGGAGAATTTCGCGGGCACGAACGGCAAAATCTTCACCAAAGCTGGTCAAGCGCACATTTCTGGCAGACCGCTCAAAAAGTTGCACCCCCAGTGTTTCTTCCAACTCCTTGATCTGAACCGACAAGGCAGGCTGGGAAATCGCGCAGATATCAGCGGCCCGACCGAAGTGGCGTTGTTGAGCAAGGGCCTCGAAATAACGCAGCTGTCGAAGGGTGATATTTATCATAATGAAAAACTATCAATCCTATAAAAAAGTACAACTTAGAATAATTATAAATGCGGGTTACGCTTTCCCCATCAGGCGGACACAAGCTCCGTCGGGCTCTGGCAACGCGCCAAACCGGTCGGTCTTAATGAGCAGACGTGCCGGACAGCGCTCAACAGGAATTGGAGGATTTTATGGACGGAAATGATATCAACACCGGCGGCAAATGCCCGGTCATGCATGCGCAGGCCACCTTGGGGGTCAATTCCAATCGCGATTGGTGGCCCAACCAGCTCAATCTGAAAATTCTGCACCAGCAATCCGACCTGTCCAATCCGATGGACAAGACATTCAGCTATCGTGAAGCCTTCAAGAAGCTCGACTATGACGCACTCAAGAAAGACCTCACGGCCCTGATGACGGACAGCCAGGATTGGTGGCCTGCCGATTATGGGCATTATGGTGGGCTTTTCATCCGCATGGCTTGGCACAGCGCGGGCACTTATCGCATCAGCGACGGGCGCGGTGGTGGCGCAACGGGCACGCAACGGTTTGCTCCGCTCAACAGCTGGCCCGACAACGGCAACCTCGACAAGGCGCGCCGCCTGCTTTGGCCGATCAAACAGAAATACGGGGACAAGATTTCCTGGGCCGACCTCATGCTTCTGGCCGGGAACGTGGCCATCGAATCAATGGGCGGCAAGACCTTTGGTTTTGCCGGTGGGCGACCCGACATCTGGGAGCCGGAAGAAGACATTTACTGGGGTGCGGAAACCGAGTGGCTGGCGCCCAGTGACGCGGAAAACGGCCGCTATTCAGGTGACCGCGAATTGGACAACCCGTTGGCCGCCGTTCAGATGGGGCTGATCTATGTGAACCCCGAAGGACCGGACGGGAACCCCGATCCAGTGGCATCTGGCTATGATGTGATCGACACGTTCGGGCGCATGGCAATGAGCCCCGAAGAAACCGTCGCCCTGGTTGCGGGTGGCCACACCTTTGGCAAGGCGCATGGCGCTGGCAACCCGGACCTGGTTGGCGCGGAACCGGAAGGCGCCGCGATTGAAAACATGGGTCTTGGCTGGATCAACACACATGGCAGCGGCAAGGGCGGCGACACGACCACGTCCGGGATCGAAGGGGCGTGGAAGCCCAACCCGACCCAGTGGGATCACGGCTACTTCGAAGTTCTGTTCGGTTACGAATGGGAGCTGACCAAAAGCCCGGCAGGCGCGCATCAGTGGGTTGCCAAGGATGTGAAACCCGAACACATGATCGTAGACGCTCATGACCCGGACAAACGTCACGCTCCGATGATGACCACGGCGGATCTCTCGCTTCGCATGCATCCCACGCTCGAGCCGATTTCGCGGAACTTCCTGGAAAACCCGGATGCCTTTGCCGATGCATTTGCGCGGGCATGGTTCAAACTCCTGCATAGGGATATGGGACCGCGTTCTCTCTATCTTGGACCGGAAGCCCCCGAAGAAGAACTGATCTGGCAAGACAACGTACCAGCCGTCGATCACGCGCTGATCGACGCTGCCGACCAGGCTGCTCTCAAGGCAAAAATCGTGGCGTCGGGGCTCTCGGTAGCTGACCTGGTATCCACGGCGTGGGCCTCGGCGTCCACTTTCCGTGGGTCGGACAAGCGCGGCGGAGCCAATGGTGCACGGATCAGGCTGGAGCCACAAAAGAACTGGGAGGCCAACGAGCCGGAGAAACTCGCACGGGTCCTTGAAACCCTCGAAGGTATTCAGGCCGAGTTCAACGGGTCGCAGGATGACAAGAAAGTTTCGCTGGCAGACCTGATTGTCCTTGGCGGAAACGCCGGGATCGAGCAAGCCGCCAAGGCGGCCGGTCATGATCTCGAAGTGCCTTTTGCACCGGGCCGGACCGATGCGTCGGACGCTCAAACCGACGCCGATTCCTTTGCCCCACTCGAACCTCTCGCAGATGGGTTCCGCAATTTCCAGAAGGCAGAGTATTCGGTCTCTCCAGAGGAAATGCTTGTCGATCGCGCCCAGCTTTTGACGTTGTCGGCTCCGGAAATGACCGCGTTGGTTGGCGGTATGCGGGCCATGGGTGCCAATCATGGTGGCAGTTCGCACGGTGTCCTGACCAAGCGTCCGGGCGCGCTCAGCAATGACTTCTTTGTCAACCTGCTGGACATGAGAACCGAGTGGAAACCGGACAACGATAATCCCGGTGTTTTCATCGGACGCGACCGCAGCAATGGCGATCAGGTCTGGACAGGAACTCGCGTTGACCTCGTGTTTGGTTCCAATTCGCAGTTGAGGGCGCTGGCCGAGGTCTTTGGCAGCGCAGATGGCGAAGGCCGGTTCCTCGACACCTTCGTCTCCGCATGGACCAAGGTCATGAACGCCGATCGGTTTGACCTTCTGGACTGACAAAATCGCATTGCAGGTTTCCGCAGGCGTCCTGAAACGCGGGGTGGCATACAGAGCGTATGCCACCCCTTTCTGTCTTACTCCCGCATGTTGTGTGTTTTCCTGCCAGTAACGTAGGGGCACAGCCTATGGACGAAACGCGGTGGTCCAAGCAATCTGACAGGACGACAGCCCAATGCACCAGCAACAGGATACCCTCATGACCGACTCTCTTTTTGACCTTACGGGACGCGTTGCACTCGTAACGGGTGCCAGCCGCGGCATCGGAGAGGCTATTGCACGCCGCCTCGCAGATCACGGCGCTCATGTGATCATCGCCAGCCGCAAGATTGGCCCCTGCGAAGAAGTGGCCGCGTCAATTCGCGATAACGGTGGCAAGGCATCGGCGCTTACCTGTCACATCGGCGAAACCGCTTCGATCGCAGCCGCATTCGGCGAAATTGCGCAGACGCATGGCCGGCTAGACATTCTGGTCAACAACGCGGCGGCCAACCCGTATTTCGGTCCGATCCTCGATACGCCGGAAAGCGCGATTGACAAGACAATAGACGTTAACATCAAAGGATATTTTCTGGCCTCACAAATGGCCGGGCGCATGATGCGCGCGCAAAAAAACGGCGTTATCATCAACGTGGCATCCATTAACGCTTTGACCCCCGCGCCCATGCAAGCCGTCTATTCGATTTCCAAGGCAGCCGTCGTATCCATGACCAAAGCCTTTGCCAAGGAGTGTGCGGCGTTTGGTATCCGGGTCAACGCCATCCTGCCCGGCCTAACAAAAACCGATTTTGCCGGTGCACTTTTTGAACATGAAGGGATTTACAAGCAGATCATCAGTATGATCCCGCAGGGCCGGCACGCCGTTCCGGACGAGCTTTCAGGGGCGGCGCTCTTCCTGGCGTCCGACGCAGCGTCCTTCACCACGGGGACAACGCTCGTCGTTGACGGTGGCATGACCGCCTGAAATGGCGCATCCTTCGATGAGAGACGCTGCTGAATAAACGTTCGCTTTTGAAAAACGCCGGCAGCGTCCCACCTCGCCAAACAAATGATTTGCGCAAATGCAACTCGGAACCGACCGGCTGTGTGTTTCCTGCAGGCGCAAACATCTCGGGGCAAATTACCTTCCTTGCGGAGCGATTCGGAGCCGGCTTCCGATCACGAATGATTTTCCCTTTGAATTGGGTCAAAATCCCATGCCCGCTCAAACCTTGCAAGAAAACAACCGATCAAGACGAGTGAGCACGGGCCAGACCATTCCCGGCAATTGAGCCAACCTGAGGCAATTGGGCGAGACGCAACGGCCGCTGAAGATAGGTTCAGATTTCCGCACGGCCCGTGAGCAACCGCTGTTCACGCTGCCTTTCCACGATTCTTGAAAAATACACCCGGCGCAGCCGTGGACTTCACCCAACAGACCGTCTGTCCAATTTGACCTCATGGCGCTGAGTTATTTGACAAATTTCAAGCCACGCGGAACTTCTGCAAACATTGCGCTCCCGCCTCCGGGGCATTAGCTCCACCGATCACCCCGCCCAGTTCATGGATAGGAACCAACAAGCTTCCCTAGGGCAGCCAACCCGCACGTTTCCCCGATGGAACAGTTTCCAAAGTGCCCGAAGTTTACGCTCCGGCACCTATGTCGAAAGCAACCGTTGCTTCAATCGTTTCACAATCCGGATTCAGTTGGTTAAGAGTAAAAACGAAACTGGCTTGAGGAGTTCACGTGTCACTCTTTTTCATTGTTGCTCTTCCCTTTTTTGGTGCGCTGCTACCAGGACTCATGAACCCGGCAGGGCGGTCAGCCTGTGGTGGCGTGACTTTCACTGTCTCTCTGGCGGCATTTGTAGGTTTGTTGACGAACCTTCCATCCGTTCTCGCTGGCGAGGTGGTCAAGGTCCAGGTGAACTGGCTGCCATCTCTGGGACTGAACTTTTCTCTCATGCTCGACGGGTTGGGCTTTTTCTTTGCCTTCCTGATCCTTGGCATTGGCCTTCTGATCATTGCTTACGCCCGTCATTACCTCAGCCGCGACGACAACATGGGCGAGTTCTTTACCTATCTGCTGCTGTTCCAGGGCGCGATGGTGGGGATCGTGTTAAGTGACAACATTCTGCTGCTGTTGGTTTTTTGGGAACTGACCTCGCTCTCTTCCTTCTTGCTCATCGGGTATTGGAAACACCTGCCCGAAGGTAGACAAGGCGCGCGCATGGCCTTGACCGTGACCGGGATGGGCGGGCTTTCCATGATCGCAGGCATGTTGCTGCTGGGGCAGATCGTGGGGAGTTACGACCTGAGCGTGATCCTGTCGAGCCGGGAACTTATTCAAGCCGATCCCCGGTATCTTCCTGCATTGATCCTGATACTCTTGGGCTGTTTTACGAAATCCGCCCAGTTCCCATTCCACTTCTGGCTTCCACATGCCATGGCCGCCCCGACCCCGGTTTCGGCTTACCTGCACTCGGCCACGATGGTCAAAGCAGGCATTTTCCTTATGGCCCGCATGTGGCCCGTATTGTCAGGAACCCCGGAATGGTTCGCGATCGTGACAACTGCTGGCCTGATCACCATGGTTCTCGGCGCTGTGATCGCGTTGTTCAAACACGACCTGAAAGCCCTTTTGGCCTTTTCCACGGTCAGCCATCTCGGTCTAATTACCATGCTGCTCGGTACCGGAACTGCGTTTGGTGCACTGGCCGCAATGTTCCACATCCTGAACCACGCAACCTTCAAGGCGGCGCTGTTCATGTCAGCGGGTATCATTGACCATGAAACCCACACACGCGACATTCGCCGCCTTGGTGGCTTGCGCCGGTTGATGCCGATCACCTTCGCGATCGCCACGCTCGCGGCACTTTCCATGGCCGGCATTCCTCTTCTGAATGGCTTCCTGTCCAAGGAAATGATGCTGGAAGAGGCGCACCACACCGTTCTGTTCCAGTCGCATTGGCTGGTTCCGGCACTGGCCACGCTCGGTTCGCTCTTTTCCGCTGCATATTGCTTCAGGCTGATCAGCCACACTTTTCTTGGCCCGGTTCGCGACGACTACCCTTCGAAACCGCATGATCCCGGCCTGGGCCTTTGGATGCCTCCGTCGATCCTCGTCATTCTTGTGGTTGTGATCGGCCTGGCACCATTCCTTGCGGAACCTTTTGTCAAACTCGTTACAGCGTCTGTTCTGGGTGACACAGCCGAAGTGCCCAAGGCCCATTTCAAGATCTGGCACGGGCTGACACCCGCCCTGTACATGTCGATCATTGCAACGGTTGGCGGCTTGCTGGTTCTGGCCGCGTTCAAACCCTTGCTGAAAGCCTGGGACGCCGCACCGCGCCCGGAGGCCAAGGTGATTTTCGAGGCGGTCATCCAAATTGCGGTATCGACGGCCCGGGGATTGATCCTGCCGCTGCATAACGGCGCTTTCACACGGTATGCCGCTATTGGATCCGTAGTAATGATCGCGGTAGGTGCCTATGCATGGCAAACCGGAACAGTCGGCGCACCGACGCGTACAGTGCAGGCGGCGGGGGCCGTCCCCATTGCCGGCTGGGCCATGCTGGTCGCGGCGACTGTCGCTTTGATGTTCCTGCACCGGAACCGTCTTTTCTCGCTCATGTTGATCGGGATCGTTGGTTTGATGGTTTCGATCGGCTTCATCTTCTTCAGCGCACCTGACCTGGCGATGACACAATTCACGGTCGAAGTGGTTACCATTATCCTGCTTCTTCTGGCCCTCAACTTCCTGCCAAAGCAGACCCCTGTCGAAAGCACGGTCCTACGCCGCGTACGGGATGCCGGCGTCGGAATTGCGGGCGGGTTGGCGACGTTCATGCTGTCGTATCACTACTTGTTGCGGGATTCCGTGGCGACGCCGATTTCCGAGTTCCACCTCGCGAACTCCTACAAGGGTGGCGGTGGCACGAACGTGGTCAACGTGATCCTCGTCGATTTCCGCGGATTTGACACCTATGGCGAAATCATCGTTCTGGGGATTGCGGCACTGCTGATCTATGCCCTGACAGAGACACTCTTGAACGGTCCTGTCCGCGCACGGTTGCTGAACCGCGAACCCGACCTGCCACAGGCCGGAGACACGCATCCGATGATGATGGTGGTGCTGACGCGCGTGATGATGCCGCTGGTGCTTCTGGTCGGCTTTTACATCTTCCTGCGGGGACATAACGAACCCGGAGGCGGGTTCATTGCTGGTCTGATTGTGTCGATTGCCGTCGTGATGCAATATATGGCCAGCGGGTTTGCCTGGACATCTGCACGGCTGAAATACCCCTATCACGGGGTAATCGGCGCAGGCGTCCTGATTGCGGGCTTCACAGGCATGGGCGCGTGGTTCTTCAGCAAGCCGTTCCTGACGTCGGATTTCACCTATGTGCGCATCCCGCCCTTCCAGAAATTCGAACTGGCGACAGCAGCACTATTCGATTTGGGCGTATTCCTTGCCGTTGTTGGCGCGGTGATGCTGTCTCTGGAAAGCTTCTCGCGATTGGCGCGCCGTGCGAATATGCCAGATAGCGAATACCCCATGGATATCGACCCATCCCGAACCGATCCTCCCCCCGACAAAGCCGGATCAATGACACAGGAGGGCGTATGACATGGAGATTCTCGTCGCCTCGGCCATCGGTATCATGACCGCCGCCGGTCTCTACCTCGTCCTACGTCTGCGGACTTTCCCGGTCATCCTGGGGATGTCCCTGCTGACCTATGCCGTGAACGTGTTCTTGTTTGCGTCCGGTCGCCTCACGACAGCCGCGCCACCGGTGCTACGCGATGACATGTCGGTTTACACCGACCCTCTGCCGCAGGCATTGGTCCTGACCGCAATCGTGATCTCATTCGGCATGACGGCAGTGGTCGTCATGATCGGCCTTGGTGCATTCCTCGGGTCCAATGACGACCACGTGGACGACCAGCCGGAAGGCGCACAAGACCAGGCGGAGGGCCAATCGTGACTCACTGGATTATTGCCCCCGTCGTTCTGCCGGCGTTGCTGGCACCGTTCATCGTGCTGGCCGCACGTTATCACATCGGGATACAACGCGTTTTCTCGGTTGTCGGCGTACTGGCCCTAATCGCCATTTCTGCGGGCCTGGCCTGGCAGGTGGCGGATGGCGACATATTGCTTTATCAACTCGGCGACTGGGCCGCCCCCTTCGGCATCGTGCTTGTCGGAGATCGCCTTTCGACGCTGATGGTGCTGTTGACGTCCCTGCTGGCGCTTTTCGTCCTGCTTTATGCTATCGGCTCGCGCTGGGATGATCGCGGGCGCCATTTCCATGCTCTGTTCCAGTTTCAGCTGATGGGGATCATGGGTGCCTTTCTGACAGGCGACCTGTTCAACCTGTTTGTCTTTTTCGAAGTCCTGCTGATCGCGTCTTATGGCCTGATGATCCACGCCGGGGGCAACACACGACTTCGTGCAGGCGTTCAATACGTGTTGTTCAACCTGATCGGTTCGACCCTGTTCCTGTTCGCGCTGGGGTCGATCTATGCCGAGACCGGCACCCTGAACATGGCGGATCTGGGTCAACGCGCCGCCCTGATCGGGCCAGACGCGACCGTGGGCATCCGCGTGGCCTCGGTCCTGCTGTTGATGGTGTTCGCGATCAAGGCGGCGGTTGTTCCGCTCCACTTCTGGCTCCCGTCAAGCTATGCAGAGGCTCCGGCCCCCGTCGCGGCGCTGTTTGCGATCATGACCAAGGTCGGCGCCTATGCAATCATCCGCGTCTATACGCTGATCTTCCCCCCCGATCTTGAAGTGACGGCCGGGCTGCAGGACACTTGGCTGCTACCAGTTGCGCTGATTTCCCTGGCTTTGGGCATGATCGGCGTTCTGGCCGCAAAAAAGCTCGACAGGCTTGTTGCCTTTTCCGTGATTGGCTCCATGGGTATGGTGATGGTCGCAATCTCGTTCTTCACGGCAGAGGGAATTGCGGCGGCGCTGTACTACATCGTTCACTCCACATTTGCGGGCGCCGCATTGTTCCTCGTCTCAGATCTGGTTCGCACAGGCCGCTCCAATCTGGACCTCACGGCCCAGCCACCGATGGCGGGAACTTCGCTCACGTCCGGGCTGTTTTTCGTATGCGCCATCGCGATGGCCGGGCTTCCTCCCCTGTCGGGATTCCTCGGCAAGTTGATGGTTCTCGACGCCGCCAGTGGCACCGACATGCTCTCATGGATCTGGGCGATCATTCTCAGCTCGAGCTTGATCAGCATCGTCGGTTTTGCACGCGCTGGGTCGGTGCTGTTCTGGAAATCCCACGGCGTTGAAACGCCCGAAGACGCGGTGGTCACATCTCGCCCAACCACCTTGTCCTATGTATCGGTTGGGGGGCTTGTCACGCTCCTTGTCGCGCATACTGTGTTTGCCGGACAGGTTTACGGCTACGCCACGACCATCTCCCAACAGCTTTTTGCGCCGGAACCCTACGTCTCAACCGTGTTGGAAACTCCCGGCAAACTGAGCACTCCGAAGGAGGATCACTGACATGTCACGTCTGTTCAACAGATTGGTGCCCCACCCTGTCCTCACCCTGCTGCTAGCTGTGGTTTGGACCATGCTCCAAAACGACGTTTCGGCGGGTATGGTGGTATTCGGGATCATCCTTGGCATTGTCATTCCATGGGGGACGTCGATCTGGTGGCCCGACACCCCCAAAGGGGTGCGCGTGGGCAAGTTGATCAGCTACACTCTGCTGGTCATCTGGGACATCGTCGTCGCCAACATCCAGGTGGCATGGATCGTTCTGACCGTGCCGAATTCCAAGCTCAAGCCAGCCTGGATCGTGGTACCTCTGGAACTGCGCCAACCCGAGGCAATTACAGTGTTGGCCGGAACCATCACGCTGACCCCGGGAACGGTGTCGTCCGACCTTTCCGACGAAGGCCACAGCCTGCTGGTACACGTATTGCACACCGATGATCCGGACAGCGTGCGGGACGAAATCAAGACGCGATACGAGCGCCGCCTCAAGGAGATCTTCTCATGAACATGGCTATGCAAGTTGTCGACGCAACCATTGCCATCGCGTTCGTCGCCTTGGCCCTGGGGCAGATTTTTTCAATGGTCCGCCTTGCCCTTGGACCAACACCGGGGGATCGCATTCTGGCCCTCGATACGATGGTTATCAACGCGCTTGGGCTTGTGGTGATGCTTGGGATTTCGCAAGGAGTGCAAATCTATTTCGAAGTGTCCCTTTTGATCGCGATGCTTGGCTTCGTTTCAACCGTGGCTTTGGCGCGGTTCATCCTTCGGGGAGACATTATCGAATGACACTTGAGATCCTCGGATATTACGCCGTTGCAATCTGCCTGTTGATCGGATCCGGTTTTGTTCTGGTCAGCGTGATCGGGCTTTTGAAGTTCAACGACCCCATGACCCGTCTGCACGCGCCGACCAAGGTCGGGACCGTCGGCATTGGCATGCTGCTTTTGGCCTCCATCATACACTCCGCTCTTCTGGGAGAATTTTCTTTCCATGAGTTGCTGATCACCGCATTCCTTTTTGCGACGGCCCCCATCTCGGCAAATTTCATTGCCAAGGTGAATATCCATCGCGAAGCCTGTGAAACACCTCCCAACCCTCCGCAGGACGATACATGGTCAACTCTGAACGTGCCGGAGCCCGAGCAAAGAGAAAGCTAAGGGGTTCCGGGGCCGCATTGCCGCCCTACGCCCCGAAACAAGAGGTCAACGCTCTTGGCGGCCTCACACAGCCTGGTTTGTTTTGAGCAGCTCTCAACCGCCTCGAACTTCGGGAGCAAAACACGGCAGACAAAAAAACAGCTGCCAGTCAAAATGACATAAAGCAGCTGTACAGTTGGGGGATGAAACCGGACCGGTCGGGGCAACATCACCCGACCGGCATTTCTTTTAGAAGATCAGGTTCGGCAACCACAATGCGATCTGCGGAAACGCCACGACAAGCGCCAGTCCGATGATCTGCAGAACAACGAACGGGATCGCTGCCCAATAGATGTCGCCAATCGAGATGCTGTTTGGCGCAACAGAGCGCATGTAGAACAGGTTGTAGCCGAAGGGCGGCGTCAGATAGGCGGATTGCATCGACAGGATAAACAATACCGCGAACCAGGTCGTGTCGAAGCCAAGTTCACGAACGATCGGAACGAACAGCGGCACCGTGATGAAGACGATGGCAAAATCATCCAGAAACATGCCAAGGATAAAGTAGGTTGCCAGCATGGCGATAATCACCATCATCGGCGCCACTTCAAAATCCTCGATCAATTCGCCCACGACCATGCCCGCACCAACACCAACGTAGATCTTGGAGAAAAACACCGCCGCGATTGTGATCCACATCAGCATGCCCATCAATTTCGTGGTTGTGATCATCACGTAGCGCAGCATGTCCCAGTTCAGACGCCCCTGCACCGCCGCGATCAGCAGCGATCCGAATGCACCGATGGCCGAAGCCTCGGACGGTGATGTGACGCCACCAATGATACAACCCAGAACAGTGAAGATCAGCAAACCCGGCGCAATCAGGAAGCGCAGGGACTTGACCTTTTCCATGGCCGTGAACTGTTCTTCTGCCGGGGGACCGAGCTGAGGGTTAATCCGGCATCGCACCAAAATGTAGACGATGTAGATACCTGCCAGCATCAAACCGGGAACCAGCCCAGCGGCAAACAGCTTGCCCACGGAATCGCGACTGAGGAATGCGTAGATGATCATCAGAACGGACGGCGGGATCAGAAAGCCCAACGCCCCCCCTGCCATGATCGTCCCTGTGACCAGCCGTGCGTCATAGCCGCGTTTCAGCATTGCCGGCAGGGCGATGATGCCAAGGCTCACCGTTGCGGCGCCCGAGACCCCTGCCATTGCGGCGATCAGCGCGCAGATGATGACGGTGCCAATGCCAAGCCCACCGGGCAAGCGGCCCATGAGCTTGTGGATCATCTCGAACAGGTCGTCGGTGATGCCGGATCGCTGTAGCACCAAGCCCATGAAAATGAACATTGGCAAAGCCACAAGCAGGAAGTTGTCCATCGCGCTGAATGTAGAGCTTACCAGCAGGTCAAGCCCGCCATCGCCGTAGATGGCATAAGCGCTCCAAACGCCACAGATGGTCAGTGCCCAAGCCAGCGGAGCCCCTAGGGCCATGAGCGCCAGCATGGATAGAAACATAATCGCTGTAATCGTCAGCGGATCTAGTTCGGCCATAAAATATCTCCCTCGGAACAGGTTGATCTGAACCGTGCAAACCGTTCTGGGTCAGTTTTGATTTTTGTCGATTTCGACCGCTTCATCGGGATCACTGTCAGGTACGCTCGGCAGCAAATCCGGGTCCACCTCTGCGTCCAGCTCTGCTTCTCGCGGATCCTCGTAGTCGATCCCCAAAAGCGTAAGCACCGACCGCAGCAATTCGGCGATGTTCTGCAACAACACCAAACCGACTGCGATCGGGATCACCGTCTTAATCGGGTAAAGCGGCGGCTGCCAGATACTCTTGTTGGAATATTCCTGACGCGCCCAACTTTCGGCAGCAAACTCGATCGACATCTTCAGAAAGATTGTCAGAACGATGAGCCCGAGCGTAAAGATCACCGTATCGCAGGCCGCCTTGCCACGTTTTGGCAGCGCACCCCAAATCACTTCACTGCGCACGTGCCCGCGATGCCGCAGGGTGTAGCTGCCTGCAAGAATACAGAAACCGCCATACAACATGGTGCTGGTTTCATGTGCCCAGATCGTTGGAGAATCCAGGAAATAGCGAAACACGATCTCGATCATCAAAACCGCGATCATGGCCAATGTCAGCCAGGAAATGGCCCGTCCAACGAACTCGGACAGGCCATCCTGTGCGACAAGATACCTTGTCACGGAAGACATCAGAGACGTCCTTGCGCCTGCGCGTTTTCCTTCAGGATGCGGATGAACTCAGCATTGCGCTCAGAGCGCCCGGCCTCTTCATCCCAAACACCTTGCGAGGCAGCAGTGATGGCGTTGGAATCTTCGCTCGGCAGTGTGGAGAACTCGAAAACGTCGCCCTTGTCGATCACCGACTGGTTACCTTCGGCAAGCCAGTCATGAATGTCCTGTGCGAACTGCGCAACGGCCGTTTCCATAATTGCCTTGTGTTCATCCGAAAGCTCGTTCCAGCTGGCAGGATTTGCTAGGAAGGTTTCGGTCCAACCGGGCATCAGCATGTTCAGGTAAGTATAATGCGACGCGGTTTCGTTTAGCTTCAGCTGTTCGTATTCGACCGGCCCACCATAGATGGCACCATCAATCACGCCCGTCGACATGCCGATATAGAGTTCCTGCGCAGGGAGGTAGACCGTGGGAATTCCGAAGGTTTCAAGCACCTTGGCCACGTTCGAGGTCGCGCGGATCTTGCGGGTCTTCAGATCCTCGAGCGAGGTCACGGGTTCCGACGTCAAAAGATCGTAGCTGTGTCCGTACCCCTTGCCCAGGTAGACCACGCCGGCTTCTTCGTAAGCCTGAGTCAGAAGGGCATCAACGGGTTCAGAGGCAAACAACGCCTTGGCTTCGTCAACGCTTGTCCAGGCACCAGGCAAACCGGCTTCGATGTTGCCGATGTCCACCTGACCCGACCAATACCCACCAACACCATGGACAATATCGACCGACCCTTTCGAAGCAGCATCCAGCAACTGATCGCTGGCCACCAGCTCGCCTCCGCGGAACACCTGCACACGCAGATCACCACCCGACGCGTCTTTGACCGACGCGCGGAACTTCTTGATGATCGGATCGATCTCGGTGCCATAGAACGTGTGGAACCGCAGGCGAACAGTGTCGGCCGACGCCGAAGTCGCCAGGGTCGCAAAGGCTGTTGCACCTGCAATAGCACCAATAGCGGCACGGCGGGTGATGTTGGCTAGTTTCATTTATGTCTCCTCCTAGTGTGTCGTCCGCGAGAGCGAACCACGATCTTGCGCGGACCACTTGCATCTGCGCGTAAACGTAGACAATCTCGTACACCATGATCTATGATGTAATCAATAGTTTCGCGTTTTATGGAAGAAATACAGAGTATTTTCTCCAGATTCTCGCAACGAGAAGGGATGAAAGGACAAGGAATATCTTTCTTTCGTAGATACTTAGGTAGCTTCATAAGCTTGCGATCAAGGCAAAAAAGCAAGCTCGCGCCCTATCAAATCAGCGCCGAAGATCAATCACCCACCATAGGCAATAATGTCGCACACTCCGATTCGAAATTGCCGCAACGTAACCCTCGACTTAGCATGCCTGTGAGGAGGACACACATGTCGCCAGAAAAAGAACAACTGTCGGGCCTGACCGACATCTATCGCTTTCTCAGAAGCAACCGGAAACCGATCTACGTCATCATGCCAACACCGTTCAACCTGATGGGCCTGGACCAATGGGTTGGCGGGCTGGAATTCGTGAACTACTTCGACATTTTTGACGGCGCGCACCCACGTGTGTTTATCCCGACTCTGACAGAAGCCCAGGATTTCTACTCGATGGAGGAGGTTGGAAACTACCTGGTCAATCACCCGGAATTTCGCGACAGAGTGAAATCCCAGGAACCGGGTTTGGCCCTGTTTGTGCAGTTCGACGAAAAAACCGAAGAGCTCTGCAAGGAAATTGGCCTCGAGATCGCGCTTCCGTCAAACGAACTGCGCAATCGGCTGGACAGCAAGATTGAAACCACCCGTCTGGGGAATGAAGCTGGCGTGGCCAGCGCCCCGAACATCATGGGCGAAGCCAATACCTATGGCGAGCTCAGCAAACTGGCTGAGCGCGCCGGTTTGGGCAGCGATCTGGTTGTGCAGACACCGTATGGAGACAGTGGTCGCACCACCTTCTTCATCAAGAGCGAAGAGGATTGGAAGAAATTCTCATCCAAGATTGTTGGCCAACAGCTGAAGATCATGAAACGGCTCAATCACTTGCCCGGAACGATCGAAGGCTGTGCCACCCGGCACGGTGCGCTAGTTGGCCCGGTGATGACAGACATCACCGGTTTCGAAGAAATCACACCCTACAAAGGAGGCTGGTGTGGCAATGACATATCGCCTACGATTCTTCCGGACGGAGTGCCGGAGAAGGTGCGCGACATGGCACGCAAGTTTGGTGACCGTCTTTATGAAGAAGGCTACAAGGGCGTCTACTGTATCGACTTCTTATTGGATACCGACACAAACGAAGTCTACTTGGGCGAATTGAATCCGCGCATCTCAGGCGCATCGCCGCCCACGAACCTGATTACTTCAACCTATGGCGGCTGTCCGCTTTTCCTGTTCCATCTTCTTGAGTACCTCGATGTCGACTATCAAATTGACATCGAAGAGGTTCAGAGCCGTTGGAACCACTATGATCATTGGGCTCAGCTGATCCTGAAGCAAACCGAGGACAAGGTCGAACTGATCACCAAGGCGCCGCAATCCGGGGTCTGGCGCATGAACGAAGATGACGAAATCGAGTTCGTCCGGCCCAGCCACAACATCAACACCATAGGCCATGAAGATGAGGCGTTCTACTTGCGCGTCTATGGCGTGGGTGAATATTGCTATCACGGTGCCGACCTCGGGTGTCTACTCGCTCGTGGCAGGATGCAGTCGGATGGCAGACAATTGTTGGACCGGGCCCGAAAATGGAACGCTGCGATTAAAGGCGAATTCAAAAGCGTGCCGTTGTCTCCCAACACCAACGTCACGGTTCCGACCGACATCAGTGCCGGGAAATGGTTCTAACCGGACTGCTTTTGCAGGCTCAGCGCTTCTACCCCAAACGCCCCTGCCCGTCACCGGGCAGGGTTCACGATTCTGCTGAGGCAACCGGCTCAATGTCGTTTCGCACCCAAAAAAAGCCGAAACCTTGCTCTCGCAGCCAGGTTTCGAGCCGATCCAGACTACTCCATTCACGGCGCAAACCACGTGCGCTTTCCAGCTGCACCCAAACGTTGTCGACCAGAAAATAGACGGTCCACGTATTGGGCTTGCTGACCTGATCACCAAACCCTCCACCCTGAACCATGCGGGGTGCCCGGACAACCACCGGGTAATGCGTAATTCTATACGCGGCGAGAAGCGGCTGAATATCACTCTGGCGAATGGAAGCGGTGGGAGAAGGGGCAGGTAACATGAGGCGCGATGTTGACAATACTGCTCCGGATGTCAATATACACCATGGATCATGGTGTTGGAGGGCTGCCTGTATTCATCGTTCGCGATCTGAATTCAGGCAGTTAAGGGAAAGACTGTTCAAGAATGCAACTGACCTTTCGTAGCCTGTCTGAAGATGCGCCCGGCGACGCCTGGCGCAAGGTTTTTGCGCACGGGTGGCCCGGCTGGAGCGAATGGTTCCGGCATCGCTCTGACGGCACTCCCTCACTGGAAGATGCGCGCCGCGGGCTACGCCGTCACATGCCTGACTATGAAACCTTATGGGACGAGCTGAATACAGTTTGCGGCGCAGACGACGAGGCCGCGCGTTTCCTGAGCTTTTGGGCTCCGCCCCGATACCTGGTGAATTGCAGCCAGGCGGTTGTCGTTGATGACGACGGCCCGTTCCTGATCCGCAACTACGACCTCGACCCGGATCTTAACGAGGCAACTTTGCTCTCGACCCGGTGGCGCGGCCAACGTGTCGTGGGGATGGTCGAAGCGATGGCCGGCTTGGCCGACGGCATGAACGAAACGGGTCTCGCGGCGTCTCTGACCTTTGGCGGACGCGTGGAAAGACGGCCCGGTTTTGGTATCCCGCTGATAATGCGCTACCTACTGCAGTCTTGCCGTGATGTGCAGGATGCCGTCGAAGTGTTGCGCAGCATCCCCTCCCACATGTCCTACAATGTCACGGTGCTCGATCGCAACGGCAATTGGGCGACGGTGTTCCTTGCCCCGGACCGCCCAACGATCGTGACCGAACAACCCTGGGCCACAAACCACCAACTGGGCGTGGAATGGCCCCGGCATGGGCGCATTTCCCGCACGATGGAACGCGCCGAAGTGCTCGAAGAACTCTTACAACAAACCGGCGTGTCCGCCACGCAGTTGCGAAAGGCCTTCCGGAACGCTCCTATTTTCAGCACGAACTACGCCGAAGGATTCGGTACTGTCTACACGGCGACCTATCGACCTACACAAGGCGAGATAACGCTAAGTTGGAAAGACGGAACCGAGCAGAGCTGGAATCTTCACGACGTCGACGCCCGTCACCAGCCCATTCGCTATGGCGATGGCGGCTCAAGCACGGCGACGACCCTTACCACTCTTCAGGCCTCCACGGAACGCCCAACCTGGTACAGCGATTTCCTGAAATTCGCAGTTCACCCATATCCTGATCCCGACGGTTCGCTCCACGCACGGCTGGCTGCCTTCTGGCGCCGCAACCACTTGGGAGAGGACAGGGACTGGTCGAACCTGACACCGCTTCACTCATCATCCGCAGAACAGGAGTAAACATATGTCGCGCTTTTCAATCGCTGGCATCCAGATGCACATTACCACGCACCGAAATCTTGAAGAGATGCGGCAGCGGATGGAAATCCTGTTCCATCTCTACCCTTGGGTGCAGATGGTCGTATTTTCCGAACTGGCGGCCCATGGTCCGGCCCTGCACGCTGCTCAGCCTGCAGGCGGGTCGTTCGAACGTGAGTTCGCTGAAATGGCGCGGCACTATGATACCTGGCTGATCCCCGGCTCGTACTTCGAAGAAAAGGACGGCTGTATCTATAACACCACCCCGGTGTTCAATCCCGACGGCGAAGTGGTGACCCGCTACCGCAAGATGTTCCCCTTCACCCCTTATGAAAAGGGTGTGACCCCGGGACGTGAATTCTGCGTATTCGATGTTCCCAACATTGGCCGCTTCGGTGTGTCCATCTGCTATGATCTCTGGTTCCCCGAAGTGACCCGCACATTGACGTCCATGGGAGCCGAGGTGATCATCAACCCCGTTCTGGCCTCTTTCGTTGACCGCCCTGCCGATCTGGCGATTGCCCAAGGTTCGGCCGCAATGTTCCAGAGCTACATTTTTCATATCAATGGTCTTCTGGCGGGCGGCAATGGCTACTCTACGGTAATCGATCCGGCCGGACAGATCCTGCACAAGGGCAATGTACAGGAAGAGATGATCCCGATCGAAGTCGATTTCGAACTGGTGCGCCGCCAACGCCGCGAAGGCATCTTACGGATGGGGCAACCGCTGAAAAGCTTCCGGGACAACACGGTGGAATTTCCCGTGTACCAAGCAGGGTTTGATCGGAGCTATTTGAATTCCCTTGGGCCCCTTGAGAAACCCTCCCGTCCCGTAATGGGAACGAAAGCCGCGGCAAGGGAAAAACCGGTCGATCATCCCAACGCAAAAAAGAAGGCAGCCAGCTAACAACCCAGTCTGCCCGAATAACCACATATTCGGGCGATCCGCATCAAAGGACTTTAAATATGACATCCCCGAACCCGAAAGTTGCCCCTGTTCCCAAAGGGTTTCGCAGCATTACCGCAAGCCTTTCCGTGCAAGACGTCTCGGCCGCGATTGCGTATTACACCAACGCATTCGCCGCGGAAGTCATCGACACTCTTAGCGCACCGGACAGCGATGAGATGCTGCATGCGCAGATCAAGATTGCCGGCACCACGCTCCTTGTGACACTGAATAAGGCGGCACTCCCCACCGCTGGGACAGGCCATGTGACGCTGCACCACTATCTCGATGACATAGAAGGAACATATGAATCGGCCATCGACGCGGGCGCCCTGCCTGAAAGCCCGCTCGTCGCAACTTGGTGGGGCGACCTGAATGCTTCTCTGATCGATCCTTTTGGGATCCGCTGGAATCTTGCCAAGCGCGTCGAGCGCTTAAGTAAGGATGAAAAGGACGCTCGCCTGAAAGAGCTTTATCTTGGGGCTGTGCCGGAACAAACAGCGGACGCGACCGCGCTAGGAGACCATGCCGAAACCTTTTCCGCAATTGACGCCAAGGAACCCGCCGAAAATTAAGGCTTTCAACCAGATGCGGGGCCACCAAGGCCCCGCGTTTCTGTTTGGCGCGGCTCACTCTTTCCACTCAGGAACGCGATTGCGCACGACTACCTCCAAGGCGCTGGTTTGAGCTGAGGTGCCCCTAGATTTGTAGACGCTTTGCTTGGTAATTTTGGAAGCAAAGGAAGACGCAAATGCCAGGGCAAATTCGCTACTCAGATGAGTTCAAAATCGACGCGGTGTCACAGGTCACAGAGCGTGGATATTCGGTCAAAGAGGTTGCTGAACGTCTCGGGATCAGCACCAAATCGCTCTACACTTGGATGGCACAATTCTCAAAGCCGCAAAGGCAGACGGACCAAGAAGCGGAGGTCAGGCGTCTTAAGAAGGAACTGGCCCGCGTGACCGAGGAGCGTGACATCTTAAAAAACCGTTCCGGGCCGCGACCCGCCTGTGCGCGGTATAAACAGCCT
>NZ_FOTQ01000015.1 GCF_900114635.1 Shimia aestuarii | reverse complement strand
CGGATCATCCGCTCGTCTTCAAGCAGCTGACTTTCCAACAGGAAGGGATCTTCCCAGTTGAAGGCATTCAGGTCGGGTTTCGATTGGGGGGCGAGGTCCTTTGCCATCTCTCCGGTCTCCTTATTCCGCGGCTTGCGCGGTTGAATTGATTGCGGCCTCGATCGAGGCTTCGAGAATATCCAGCGCCTCTTCGACATGCTCCATCGGCGTTGTCAGTGGCGGCAGCAGGCGCACCGCGTTGGCACGTGTTCCACAAGGCAGGATGATCAACCCGCGCGCTTCGGCTTCGGCCACGATAGCCTGTGTCAGCGCTGGGTCGGGCGCGTTGGTCTGACGATCTGTGACCAGTTCAAAGGCGATCATCGCGCCGAGCCCGCGCACATCGCCAATGGCTTCCATGCCCTGACGTGCGGCGATGTCGGTCAACCGGCCCTTGATCATGTCGCCAATCTCGGTTGCACGTGCACAGAGATTTTCCTCTTCGATCACGTCAAAAACGGCGTTTGCCGCGGCAACCGCCAGCGGATTGCCCGCATAGGTGCCGCCGATCCCACCAACCGGCGCTGCGTCGACGATTTCGGCCCGACCGGTCACGGCGGAGAGCGGAAAACCACCCGCCAGACCCTTGGCCATCGTCACTAGGTCGGCGGCCACGCCTGCATGTTCAAATGCAAACAGCTTTCCGGTCCGCGCGATACCCGCCTGCACCTCATCCGCGATCAGAACTATGCCATAATCGTCACAGATCTTGCGCAATGCGCGCAGGAATTCAGGTTGCGCAATGTTGAAACCACCTTCGCCCTGCACCGGCTCAATGATCATGGCAGCCACGCGTTCGGGGTCGATCGAGCTCTTGAACATGTTGTCCAGAACGGCCAGCGACTGTTCCACAGTGACCCCGTGGAACTCGTTCGGGAAAGGTGCATGCAGCACTTCCGGAGGCATGGCACCAAAGGCTTTCTTGTAAGGCGTGACCTTGCCACAAAGCGCCATACCCATCAGTGTACGACCGTGGAACGCACCGGAAAACGCGATGACACCAGAGCGGTCCGTGTAGGCGCGCGCCATCTTCACTGCGTTCTCAACAGCTTCAGCACCGGTTGTGACCAGCATGGTCTTCTTGTCAAAGTCACCCGGGGTGGCAGTATTCAGCCGTTCGGCCAGGGCAATATAGCCTTCGTACGGGGCAACGTGAAAACAGGTGTGCGTGAAAGCATTCGACTGTGCCGCGACGGCCTCCATCAGCTTTGGGTGACGGTGGCCCGTATTGTTCACCGCAATCCCGGCCGCGAAATCAATGAACCGCTTGCCATCAACATCCCAAAGTTCGGCGTTTTCGGCGCGTTCAGCATAAATTCCTCGTGTCGCGACGCCCACGGCGACGGCGGCGGCCCGACGGGCCTTGAGATTCTCAGTGGCGGTCACAACAATTCTCCTTTGGAACGCTCAAAATTTCATTTACTATTGCTCATTATTTAAAGCATTGCTAGGAAAAATTTGTGCGCCAGAAGGAAATTCTGGTATGATCAAGAAAACCAAGAAGGAGCCAGCATTGTGACCGAAGAATTTGATGTTGGCGGGCGACTGAAAACGCTAAGAACCCAATTTGGCTTGTCTCAGAGGCAGTTAGCAGAAACAGCCGGTGTCCCGCATGGCCAGATATCCATGATCGAAACCAATAGAAGCAGCCCTTCCGTTGCCTCTTTGCGCAAAATATTGGGCGGCCTTGGGATCACCATGTCAGAGTTTTTTGAGCCTGAGACGATCAATAACCATCAACCCTTCTTTACACCATCCGAAATGCGCGACCTGACTTCGCTACTGTATCAGAACAACGATCTGGCGCAGAAGATGATCACAATCAAGCAAGTCGGAGATGCCAAGGCCCACGGGCTTCAACTTTTGCATGAACGCTACGAAGCCGGGGCTGACACCGGCGAGTCGATGATCGAACACGAAGCCAACGAGGGCGGGATCGTGATTTCAGGTGAGATCGAAGTTACCGTGGGCGAAGAGGTACGGGTTCTCAAGGCTGGCGACGCCTATCTCTTCGACAGCCGCGAACCGCATCGGTTTCGCAACATCTCGGATCGACCTGCCGAAGTGATCTCTGCTTGCACGCCACCCTATCTATGATCCTTTGTACCTGATCGCATAAACGGAGTTTTTGAAACGGCTCGACTCTTTTCAAGAGTCGTCATTCGTGGGATCCGAGTCGGAAGTGGTGAAATCTCCGGATGTGCGCGTCAGGTAGTGTAGGTCAGGCATCAAATGAGGCTCCGGTGATTTCGGCCGACCCTCGCGACGTTGCCTTGTTCAAAGGAAACCCGCCATGGCCAGCCTACTTGACCCGCTTCACCTCAGGCACCTGACGCTGCGGAATCGCATTGTCAGCACCGCACATGCCCCCAACTATGTTGAAAACGGCCACCCCCGCGACCGCTATAGACTGTACCACGAGGAAAAGGCCAAGGGTGGGGTTGCCCTGACGATGATCGGTGGATCAACCAATATCGCGCCTGACAGCCCTTCGGTGTTCGGCCAACTCTACGTGGGCGACGACAGCATTATTCCGTGGTTCCAGAAACTGACCGACGGGGTGCACAGGCATGGGGCCGCCGTCATGTGCCAGATTACTCATATGGGGCGTCGCACCGCTTGGGATGATGGGCATTGGCTTCCGGTTCTGGCACCATCCGGCATTCGCGAGCGCGCTCACCGCGCCTTTCCCAAGGTGATGGAACAAGAAGACATAAATCGCGTGATCGATGGTTTTGCAGCCGCTGCACGCCGCTGCCAGCGGGGCGGTTTTGACGGCATCGAACTCTTGTCTCATTCACATCTTCTGGGCCAATTCCTGTCACCGCTCACCAACCTGCGTGAAGATGACTATGGCGGCTCGCTGGAAAACCGGATGCGTATCACCTTGCAGGTACTCGACGCGGTCCGCGCCGAGGTCGGCCCCGAATTTGTCCTGTCCATGCGCATCACGGGCGACGAACTGACCGAAGGCGGCCTAGGAGCCGACGACTGTGTCGCCACCGCCCAAATGCTTGAGCATAGCGGACATGTCGACCTGCTGAACATTCTCGCTGGCGCGCCCTACGATGACCTCGGACTTGCCGAATGGGTGCGCCCAATGGGTCTACCTGCCGCTCCTCATGTCACGGTGGCCGGTCGCATCCGCCAATCCGTCAACCTGCCAATCCTGCACGCTGGCGGCATTGCCGATCTCGCCACGGCGCGCCATGCGCTCTCAGGTGGTCACGTGGACCTAGTCGGTATGACACGCGCGCAGATGGCCGATCCCCACCTTGTTGCAAAACTCGCGCGTGGAGAGGAAGAGCGCATCCGCCCCTGTGTTGGCCTGGGTTACTGTGTCGACAGGGTCAATCAGGGCAAACCAGCCGTGTGCGGACACAATGCCGCCACGGGTCGCGAAGAAACCCTGCCGCACACCATCAAACCCAGCGACATGCATAAGAAGGTAGTGATTGTCGGTGGGGGACCGGGCGGGCTGGAAGCCGCACGTGTCAGCGCGCTTCGGGGTCACAATGTTGTCCTGTTCGAGGCCTCCACTCGACTAGGCGGGCAACTCGTCCTCGCCGCCAAGGGCAAGACCCGCCGACAGGTTCAAAGCGTTGCAGATTGGCTGATTTCCGAAACCACGGAACTGGGTGTCGACATCCGCCTGAACACCTATGCCGAAGCTGACCACGTGTACGCTGAATTCCCGGACCTTGTCGTGATTGCAACAGGCGGGTGGCCCGAGCCCTTGCCTATACCCGGCGGTGATCTGGCGCTTTCCAGTTGGGATATCTTGTCAGGCGAAGCGCGCATTGCCGGTGAAGTGCTTCTTTATGACGAGATTGGAGACCATCCGGCAGCGGTCACGGCGGACGCTCTGGCAAGTGTCGGGAACAAAGTCGAACTCGTGTCTCCCGACCGGACTCTTCTACACGATCTCGGCCCAACCACCTCTGCTGTTGCACTGCGCGATCTGGCTGCCAACGGCGTCACCTTCACCTGCTTGCACGAGCTTCACGCCCTGTCCCGCAAGGGAAACCGGGTAAGCGCCACACTGCGCCACGTCTTGACGGGCAAAACCACCGAAAGGTTTTTCGACCATGTGGTGGTCGAGAATGGCGCGACACCGATGGACGCCCTCTATCACGACCTCAAACCTGGGTCGAAAAACCTGGGGCAGGTCGACCAAAGCGCCCTGATCCATGGCCAATATCCCTTCAAGACCCATTTCCCGTCCGGCATGTTTCACCTGGCACGCATTGGTGACGCGATCACAGGGCGCAACATGCATGCGGCAATCCTCGACGCCCTCCGGATCTGCAGCAAATTTTGATCCGGCGGCTCAAGGTCGGTCGCACATCAAGCTCCAACAAATATGCCGCGTACAAAATTACCCAAGAATGAAATGGCTTGCCCAGAAGCGCGGGTGATGAAATTTTTCCACGCTCTGGTCGCTGAGCATCTTCTCAAGCGCCACCCGCAGGGAGAATGCGTAATCCGCCGACTGCGCCATGCGGTGTTCAAGCGCAACGCGCTTTGTCAGCTCGACACCCGCGCCGCTATCGATCTCCCAATGGGTCAGCATCATGGCCCCGGCACCGGCATACAAAAAGGCTGATGCCAGATCGGACAATCCCCTGTCCGCATCCGGCGTACCGGTGTTGCAGGCCGACAGAATGACAAGCTCCGCCCCAATGCGGTATCCATAGATTTCGTTCGCAGTCAGGATTCCATCTTCCCCCTGCGACTGGGGCAACGACAGCACAAGACCCGACGATTCCAGGGCCCCGGTTTCCCGTGACAGCAATCCATGTGTTGCCAATGCCAGAACCGACACCTCGGCAAGGCGGTTGTTCCTGTTTAACGCCTGCATTTGCCGCTCGCTTGCCCGCTCTTTCGTGAAAACGTCGTCTTTCGGATTTCCACCAAAAACAATTGCCATGAACGCAAGTTCCGCCGCTGTCTCTGGCAGCTCTGCCAAAGCCCCCCCTGCCCCTAGCAAAGCACTGCGCCCTGCCACGTCACCCTCTGTGAGATTGGGATCACCCAGGCCGATAAAACCCGTCGTTCCCGAGGAGTCCTCGAACGCTTGAGACCCGCGCGCCACGGACGGCGAGGCTCGCAGGATCGTGCTCACACCAAGCCACCCATCCTCGTGACGAAGCGCCGCAAACGGCAAGGTTGCGAACGGGCCAGTCGTCACCAAACGCAGTTCCCGCGGGGGCGGCCGATCCGGATAGGCCCAACCGATCAGCTCGTGATAAAGCTGACTTGCCAACCCTTGATCAAATATGTCCCTTTCGCCGGTACTCTTAACAATACTGTGGCGAAGGCCTGTCACCGCCGCCTGCACCCGCTCAACGTTCAAGTCGAGCCGACGCGCACGGGCCTCCCGCCCGTCCAGCAGCATCAACACAACCGAGTCGCTTAGTTGAGTCACAACAAGCATTGCCGCCCCTTCGGATCGCAATGACAGCATGACCTCGCGAAGGGGACGGGTCACACCAATCTGGTGGCTCCTCAGTGCGGCATCGGTTTCCGGCATCTGCGCCTCCATCGCCTGCAGCCGCAAACTCAGGTCGGAAATCGCGGCCCCCTGCCCAGCGGGGTCGCGCATAGCCGCCCGCAAAGCCCGTTGCACATCCTGGTATTCACGCGCCACAGCCGGATTGGCCGAATTCAACCGCTGCTCAAGCACCGATGCCGACGCTGTGGACCGCGCCAGTTGCAAATACTGTTGAATCGCAAAAATCGCCGGATAGTTCGGCCCTTGGGGCAAATCGTCGAACTGAAGCTCAAGATAGGCAATGAAAAGGTCTTTCAACCGCCTTGCCCATTGTTCGACCGTCCCAGGCAACGGATCTTCGCTGGACCCCAGCCTTTCAATGGCGCGCTCGGCAAGGGGGCCAATGGCGGCATAAGCCAGATCCGGTTTGCCCCAGTCACGATAGAGGCTGGAATACCGCAGGCGCAGCCATGTATGTTCAGGGCGCAGCAAATCGGTATCCAGCTTTGCCGCGTCCTCGGTTCCGAACGCAAATGGATCGACCCTCTGGTCATTGGCAAAGTAAATCTCGGCGGTCCCGAAATATCCCATGCGCTGAAACGCAATCGCCGCATCGCGAATGCCAAGGACGTCCTGTTTTGACGGACCAATGCGCCCAAAAGACCCTGCAAAACGCGTGTGGAAAACCTCGGCAATCCGCATCCGCTCCATTCGCGCAAGCGGCTTTTCCATGAGCTGCATGTCCACCCTCGACCCAAAATCCAGGTTTTCGGTCGTCGCTTCCTCAATCAACTGCGCGCGTTTCTGAGGCGTCTGCGTGATGAACCAGAGCGCGTTACTGTCATATTCGCTTGGGGGGGCGATTGTTTCGACCCGGATCCAGCCCTGCCGTCCAGCATCAAAAAGCCCGTACACGCACTGTTCAATGATCGGATACCGGTTCCAGCTCTCGATGCCGTCCCATTGGGCCGCAAGCACATATTCGGCCACGTCTTTTCGATCCGAAAACCCCGCGATCGCGCAGAGCAGTCGTGCCTCAACCCCCGTAAGCCGTTGGGGGAAAAAACACCCCAAAAGCCTATTCATCGCATTCGCATCAACGACGGCCCGCCGCACCTCGGGATCGTCCGCCAAAGCCGCATAATCCACGTCGATGAACGCCTCATAGCTCATCTTGGCCGCCTCAAGGCTCTTGCAGGCATCCGTGTAATAGATGTCCATCTGCTCAAGCAAACGCTGCGCCGGCGTCAGGTCTTCAAGGCGCGACAGGTTGAGCTGGCGTTGCAGAATCTGAATGTCCCGCCCAACCTGATCGTAGGCGCCCGATGTCTGCGCAATCGACACACCGCGCAGAATCGCAGGCTCGGCGACCTCGTAGTTCCCGATCTCCAGGGCCGCGTTTGCCTCCTGAAGGCTGGTCCACAGCGCCTGCTCCAACGCTCCGTCGCGCAGCATTTCCGGCAACACGATTGGCACGGCTTCCAACAGCATGGATTTGTCCACACTGCGCGACCATGCATAAAGACCGATCCGGGCGCCTCCCCAAAGAATGTCCTGCGCATTGAAACGCGCCGTGTCCGGGTTCTCGGAAAAGCCGCCATTGTCGACTTTCCTGTCATGCAGGAACGCCCCAAGCCATTTGAGACCGGCAAAGTCGCGCGCCAGGATCGAAAGCTGCGAACTATGCGTAAGAAAACCGTCATAGCTCGACGCAAACGCATAGGATCCCGCGCCGACACTCGCATCCATGGCCTCCAGAATATTCCTGTTGTGCCGGATGATCCGGGCGACCTCTGCCGTCATACCCAACCGCACCATGTCGACCGCAGCCTGATACGGAAAAACCTGATCGAACTCGAAATCCCCCATCTCCTTGGAAAGACCATCGTCCAGAAACATCTGGGTCGCCTGTTGAAAAAGACTTTGCGCAGCCTCGGCATTGCCCCGTCGCGCAAGATCAGCTGCCCACGTCAACCCGGTCTGAAATACCTGCCTTTGCGATTCCTCGCGCGCAATGGCCACGCGACTCTCGTACAAATGGTCGCGTGCATCGCCGCGCGTACAGACAAGAACACCATCAACGAGCCGCCCATGATTTTCAGCATTCAACGTCGCCACGATTGGCAAGGTCAGACTCTGCGCGACAAGCGCGCGCAATACATCGCTTTCCGGCGCTTCGCATAGATCGCGCTGAGGGATGTAGTACGTAACAACCGACAGGGCGCGGTCGCCATAGGCACTCTCCTCCGGATGAGACCGGGCATATTGCAGCAAAGTTTCCAACGCGCGCTGCGTATCCGGGATTTCGGTTTCCGTTTCATCAAGGGAAGAAAGATGCATCAAGCCAATGGCCAGCGGGTTTCGCGACTGTTGGGCCAAAGCTGTTGCATCTCGCATCAAACCACGGCGCCGTTCCCCATTCGAATCCATCAACGCAACAAAGCGCTCCGACCCGACCGAGGCATGTGTTTTGTTGTAGGTCCTGTACCTGACCGTCGCCGCATAGTGCAGCCCATTGGCAAACAACATCCTTTTGTTTTTCCGGCTTGTCTCGTCCGGAGCCAAGTCCAGTTCGGTGATAAAGGGCGCCTGAATCCCCGCATTCGCGGCAATCCGTGCAAGGTAAGACGCCTCCCATGGGGAAAGGCGACCTGTCGCGTCGAGCCCTTGGGAAAATTGAAACGCCGTGATCGCATCGCTCGTGCGCGCGTCGGCAATGCCATCCACGTTGCCCGGATCAAACCGCAAGACTGAGAGGTTCTGTTCCACCTGGCGCATGTCCTGCGCCCAACCGGCGAGGGGTAGAAAAGCCAACAACAAGAGCCACCGGATCAAGGCTGCCCCATCTGTTGGAATCGGCCAACAAGAGCATCAACCGGTCGGCCATAATCCGCATAGTTCGCCTCACGCCGCAGTTGGGCGTACCCTTCGAAATACTGCCAGAAGGTTGTCACTTCGGAGTGGAAATAAGCATTGAGAACGTCACCATTGCAAAGCTCGGCCGCAATGCAGATTTCCATCTGTGCAAAGAAGAGCGTTAGGCGATCCACGTGAGTTTCCATCGCCTGTGCATCGGCCCCACCATCAGCGCGCAGATCCACCATCCAGTTATAACCGAGGTTGCGATATGCCCGCGCCAGCACCTCGGGCGGAAGCGACGCAGGCGGTAGGGTGCTGGTCTGCAACTGGTTTTCGACATAGGACTGAAGCTGCGTATAGCGGTCGATCAGCTTGTCTTCCTGCCAGTCCCGCACCACCGCAAGCGATCGTTCCCGCCGCACATCCTCGTTCGACGAGATATATTCAAAAACCCCGACAATCGCCGCCCCTGCCACACCAATACTGGCGAGGATGCGCATGATTTGTTCGAAACCACCAAGGAATCCGCCGGTCTCTTCCGGTTCAGGTGGTCGCCGTGGTGGTCTTTTGCCTTCGAACTCCGGTGCTTCCGGCGACTCCTCCGCGCCGGAGTCCTCCACCAGAACCTCATACGCCATTTCGTCGCTGACGCGCTCCTTGGGCTTAGTCCTGCGCGCAGTCACGATTGATCTCGAATGTCTTGATCCGCTCGGGCGTCCAGGTCTCCGTTTCAAGTGTTTTGGCAAGGCAACGGATGGCGGCGGCGTCAAGAACAAAGCTGAGGCTCAGCTCTGCCCTACCGCGCGGGGTCGGCAAAGAAGGCAATGACCCTCCGCCCCGCTTTTCCGTTTCTGCCTGATCGCAGGACCCAAGATTGATCAATTGGACAGGCAGCCCCGCCTGTAGCATCTGTTCAATCTCAGCCTCGAATTTCGACAGGTAACAAGCAGCCAGATCAGGTGTCAGCGTCACTTTCCGTTCGCAGTAATCGCATGCAAGGGCCGCGTGTGGGAATAAGATTAGAAGAACGGACAAAAAACGCATGATGAGCCTGAACAAACGACGCAAACACCTCGACTATTCCAAGCTCAACCCCGAAACTCAAGGTATTTCAGACCCTTTTACCTCCAATGATGGCGTGGCCGGCAGCCACCGAAGCCCGTTCAAACAGGTTTCAAGCCAAGCATGACGCGTGCGTCTTCTGCGCTCGCCACTTCGCGCCCCGTCTGTTCCGCGCAGCTGCGTAAGGCGTCAATCAACTCGCCATTCGATCGAGTCTTGCGCCCGTCCGGAAGGTAGAACGTATCCTCCACCCCTGTCCGCAACATCCCGCCCAACTCGGCCGCTTTTTGATGGGTGGTCCAGATCTCTTCCCGACCAATCAACGTAGTCTGCCAAAACGACCCCGGCATGAGATAGCGCTGCAACAGAACCAGCAACTCCGGGTCCACGGGCATGCCCGACGCCACACCCATCACAAGGTTATATTGAGCGGACTTTGCCATGCCGTTGCGCACAAACATTTCCACGGACCGCACGATCCCCGTGTCGAAACACTCGAACTCTGGGCGGGCGCCGATCTCGTCCATCACGTCAAGATGGTCCTGTATTTTGTCCGGCATATTCTCGAACAACATCGGTGGCCAGGCCCAGTCGCCATTCGCCCGCAGCTTGAGGTAGTTGAGGGATCCGGCATTGCAGGCGCCAATCTCGGGCCGAACCGCCCGCAACACCGCCAGAGCACCGCTATAATCAGGCCCGACCGTGCCGGTCGTCGCGTTGATGATTATCCCCGGACAGGCATCGCGAATGGCCGAAACGATGTCGACTGCCACGTCTGGTTCCCAACTTGGAAGATGGCCCCTTCCTTCGCCCTGCTGGCGAAAATGGACGTGGATGACGGCCGCGCCTGCATCCATGGCCTCTCGCGCGGATTGTGCGCATTCCTCGGGCGTGACGGGGACCGGATGTTGCTTCGGGTCCGTCAGAACTCCGTTCAAAGCGCAGGTCAGAATGGCCTTGTCCATATTACACCCTTATTGCTGCATATGCCGCACACCCGGCGCAGGAGGCGTTTCCGGCGGACCCGCGAAACACTGGGCGTAGTTCATCCACGTTTCGGCGATCGGCCCTTCGACCCGCAGGCCGGTATCCGCAACCGCGCGCGTCTGTGTCACCACTGCGGCGAAATCCACCGCGTTCCCGGAAATGCGTCCGGCCCCTGCATCGCCAAAGGTCCATACGTCCCCCGACGGCGCTGTCAGCTCCAAAATCGGCATCGCCTCCGGCACATTCAGCCCATGCACCTGATGTGACCAGCCAAAAGTATTCACACCAAGAACCACGATATTGCGAATACGCTCAGCGTCCTTCCGGGCGATTCCCAGTAGATCAAACACCTCCATGCCATGCGCCCAGGTTTCCATTTGCCGCGCCGTCATTGACGACCGCGCCGACATCGACGGCCCGACCCATGGCAACCGCGCCTTGGGGTCCATCTGTGCCCAGCGCGGCGCCATATCCCGGACCAGCCCAATCCATGCCTCACGCAGCGCCGTTCCGCGCTCGGTGATCACTGAATCCTCGACCGAGCGGAGGCTTCCATTCTCCTTGAGCGAAACCATCGCCCCACCCACCATCTCCTGAAACGCCGCTTCGTCCCGCGCCGAAAGGTCCGCGCCCCTGTTCCAGAAATGCAGGTGCACTAGAACGTCTTCGATGGTCCATCCCTTGAACTGCGTCACTTGCCGCAACGCTTTATCATCGAGCGCGGCAATCACGTCATAGAGCGCCTCGCTTTCCTCCAGAAAATCCTCGGCCTGAGACAAAGTCATTCTGCGTCCTCCACAATCACAACAAGCGCTCCGGTCACAACCTGCGCACCTTCAGCAACACAGATTTCACCGACAACACCCGCTTGGTCCGCAACCAATTGATGCTGCATCTTCATCGCTTCCAGCACAGCCAGCGTTTGCCCTTCGGCCACGACATCACCCGCCGCAACCTGAACCGACACAACCAGCCCCGGCATGGGCGCCGTGATCTGACCTTTTCCCGCCGTCCCGGGTCCGGAGCGCCATGGCCGATGTCGGCGGACGTGCATGTGGCGCCCTTCAACCTGCAAGAACAACCCACCCTGCGGCGCAGTCGTGCTTACCCATTGAAGAAGCTGCCCGTCCACGCGGCACACCTCATTGCCCTCACCATACGCAAGCGCATGCTTCCCATCGGCCGTGTTGACCGTCACTTCGGGCATCCCGAAACCCGCTACCTCGACCACATGACACACAGCATCAATCTCAAGATCCACCGGCACCGCGCGAAGCCCGTCCGAACTGAACCCGGCAAGACCGGCATCCAAAGTCACCGTACAGGCCTGTGCGGCGCGCATTTCTTCTGAAAGCAACTGTACAGCCGCCAGGGCAATCACCCGACTTTCCGGTGCGGCCTGCGTCCATCCTTGGGGATAAAACTCCTCAAGAAACGCAGTTGTCGCCTGCCCACTGGCAAAACCCTCCTGCGACAACACGTCGATCAGGAATTCCGTGTTGGTCGTCAGACCCAGAACACCCATTTCACGCAACCCCGCAATCAACCGTGCCCGCGCTACTTCACGCGTCTCCCCATAGGCGATCACTTTTCCAAGCATTGGATCATAGTGTGGTGACACATCAACACCCGTTGCGATTCCGGAATCAACGCGCACCCACTGCGGAGGCTTCCACAAGGCGACTTGCCCGGTCACAGGCAAAAATCCGTTCGCCGGGTCCTCGGCATAAAGCCGTACCTCGATTGCATGCCCCTTCAGCTCCAGATCGTCTTGCTTGAGCGCAAGCGCTTCGCCTTGTGCGACAGCAAACTGCATCGCCACCAGGTCTAGTCCTGTTACCATCTCTGTCACCGGATGTTCGACCTGCAAGCGGGTGTTCATCTCAAGAAAGAAGAAGTCTCCGGTCTCATCCAGCAGGAACTCGACTGTCCCAGCCCCGCGATACCCAACGGCCTTGGCTGCTGCGACTGCTGCCGCCCCCATACGTTGCCGTATGCTTTCATCAACCGCTGGTGACGGCGCTTCTTCAACAACTTTCTGGTGCCTACGCTGCACCGAGCAATCCCTCTCGCCTAGATGAATGACATTGCCATGCGTATCCGCAAAGACCTGTATCTCAACATGGCGCGGGCGTTGAATGGCCCTTTCGATGATCAGGCGGTCATTTGCGAAACTTGCCAATGCCTCGGCCCGCGCCCGCGTCAGCGCCTCCGGCAAATCTGCGGACCGCGTGACAAGTCGCATCCCCTTGCCACCTCCACCGGCGCTGGCCTTGACCATGACCGGAAAGCCGATCCGCTCAGCTTCCGCTTTCAGCACCGCGTCGGACTGGTCCGCACCTTCGTATCCCGGCACACAGGGCACCCCGGCGGCAAGCATTCGGATCTTGGCACCGGCCTTGTCCCCCATGGCCTCGATCGCATGCGCATCGGGCCCGACAAACACCAACCCGGCCGCTTCAACGCCTGCCGCAAAATCCGCGTTTTCAGACAGGAAACCGTATCCCGGATGGATCGCCCCCGCCCCGCTCTGACGTGCGGCGTCCAGAATGGCCGCGCCGTTCAGGTAACTTTCCTGAGCGGGCGCCGGACCGATGCAAATTGCCTGATCCGCGGCCGCCACATGCGGCGCCCCGGCATCCGCCTCCGAGTAAACAGCCACCGTACGCAACCCCATCTCGCGTGCGGTGCGTATCACGCGGACGGCAATCTCACCCCGGTTGGCAATCAAAACGGATGAAAACTTCGCCATGCTCACACCCTCGCCACGCCAAATGCGTTCGGATTTACTTCCCGTCGCCGGGCTTCCAGACATGTCTGAAGACAAAACGCGATCACCTTGCGGCTGTCACGGGGGTCGATCACCCCATGATCAAGCACTTGCCCCGACGTGTAAAACGGAGAGCTTTGTCGATCGAACAGGCCCTCAATGGCGGCCTCCTGTTTCGCCAACCGCGCCTCATCCAATTCCGCGCCCTTTCGCTTGGCACCAACGCGCGCCACAAGGCTCATTGTGCGCGCCGCCTGCGCACCTCCCATGACACCAGAACGCGACGTCGGCCACGCAAACAGGAAGTCCGGTTCATAGGCAATCCCGCACATGCCATAGTTCCCGGCACCAAAGCTTGCCCCGGTGTAAAGCGTGATCTTGGGCACACGCGCGTTCGACACCGCCTGAATCATCTTCGATCCGTGCTTGATCATACCTGCGCGTTCATACTCCACCCCGACCATGTAGCCGGTCGTGTTGTTGAGAAAGACCAAAGGCGTTCCCGCCTGATCGCAGGCTTGAATGAAATGTGTGGCCTTGTTCGCCCCGGCTGGATCAATCGGCCCGTTATTGGCCAGGATACCCACCGTGATCCCATGCACTTGCGCCTGAAGACAAAGCGTCGCGGCCCCGAAATCAGGTTGGAACTCATCGAATTCAGAGCCATCCACAAGGCGGGCAACCAACTCGCGCATGTCATAGGGCGTGCTCCAATCGGCTGGCACCACGCCGGCAATCTCATCGGGATCGTGCTGCGGGCGCGCATAGGGCCGCCCGGGTCGGGACAGCATATCCCGGTTCCAATCCAGCCGCGCCATGACCCGCCGGGCCATCTCGATGGCGTGAACATCATCCTCGGCCAAATATTCGACCAACCCCGACACTGTAGCGTGCATCTCCGCCCCGCCAAGATCAGTGTCCTTGGAGACTTCTCCGGTTGCCGCATGGACAAGCGCCGCCCCGGCCAAGGCCGCGATGCCATTGCCCTTCACGCCGATCACGTAATCCGAAAGCCCCGGCATATAGGCACCACCCGCCGTCGATGGCCCATGCAATACCGCAACCGTCGGCAAACCTGCCGCCGACAACCGCGCGAGATTGCGGAACACCCCACCGCCCAGCGCCCAATCCTCGACCCGATAGTTCATCAGGTTCGCCCCCGCGCTTTCCACGAGATGCAGAAACGGCAGTTTCTGGCGCAATGCGATGTCCTGTGCCGACAACATGGCCTGAAGCGCCTTCGGGCTGAGCGCCCCGGCATTGATACCGCTGTCGTCCACAAGGATCATACACCGCACCCCGGACACGAACCCGATCCCCATCACAAAAGTCGACCCGGGAAGAGACTTCTCCGGATCATCACTATCCGCCAGGTATCCGGCGAGACTGTGTAGCCTCAGGAACGGCATCCCCGGATCAAGCAGGCGCGACAGGCGTTCACGCGGCGTGATCTGACCGCGCTGCGCAAAGCGTTCGCGGCGTTCCTCGGATTTTCGCGCCGTGCGCGCCTCAAGTGCACGCAATTCCTCAACGGCGGCAAGCATCGCCGCACGGTTTTTGCCATAGCTATCAGTTCCGGGCTTGATACGCGGTCCTTGCCACATGGGTTGGCTCCTCCCTGATGCCTTCCCTAACTTTGCTTCAGAATGCGGCGGCACTTGCACGGTATCAACTCCCGCCAACCGTGACGTGGCGGCAGAACATATCGAACCACACGCTCAGCTCTATTGAGAACCCTTGGTCACACGGCTATGATCAGATCATGCAAGATACTGATCTGCAAAAAGATATTCAGTTGGTGGCCGAGTGTGGCCCGATCCGCGTCTGGTCGCTCGTGGTTACGATCCTTGGCGACCTGTGCCAGCGCCCCGAAGACTTTCTTCCCGGCCGCACGCTCAACATGCTTGTTGAACGGCTTGGCATCAACAACCAGGCATTGCGCGTTGCCTTGCACCGACTGCGCCGCGATGGGTGGATCCGCACCGAGCGCGACGGGAGAGCGTCGAACTACTTCCTTTCGGATCAGGGCCGCGCCATGACCCAATCCGTACGCAACCAAGTATACACACCGACGCCAACCCGAAACATACCCATCCGTATGGTAATGGCGGCACCCTCAGTTCCTGCGGCGGATTTTGCTGACTTGTTGCCTGACGATGCGATGTCCCTATCGGCGCGCGTCGCACTCGTTGCAGATACCGATTCCCAGTTTGACGATTGCCTCGTCACAGCCTTTTCCCCTCAGACGCTTCCCAATTGGGCCATTGACACCATTGCGCCCCCTGATCTCTGCTCGGAGTACACACAGCTCCACTCTGCGGTTACCCAGATGCTGAACCGCCCGATCCCGGCATCACTGGCGGATCGCACCGCCTTGCGGCTGGTCATCCTGCATCACTGGCGGCGGTTGATCCTGCGCCAGAACGTCCTTGCCGACATCCTGATGCCCGCAGACTGGGCAGGGTCCAACGCCCGCGAAGCGGTCATGTCAGCGCTTGAAAGATACGCTCGGCCTGACCTGCAAACCCTGCGCGCCATGCAGGACGGAAACGACTAGCTGTCAGGCATCACGAAACAGTTCGAACAACTGCGGGACCGCCTTGAACTCTTTGCCCTTCTTTCCGCGTCGCCACTGCCCCGGAATGGCCAGCCAACTGACCCAACGCAGGCGCGCCAACCACTCCTGAGCCAGTTCCCAGGTGCCGTCAGGCGCATTTTCGCGATAGGTTTGCATCGCTTCGGGCAAATCCTGTTTGGCACGGGGCGAATACGCGATCACGTTAAACGCAAACACGACAAGATCCCGCGCATGGCCGCGTGGTGTGTTGTTCTCTTCCCGGTACCGCTCAAAGTCCAGCATCAGAATGCCATCCTTCGCCAGGCACATGTCCTTAGGGCTGGGGCGTCCATGCGTGAAGCCAAGCGTGTGAAACCGCCCAAGCGCCTGGGCGGCATCACATAAAAGCGCCTTGCGCTTCCCGTCGTCATCTTCATCCCGAAATCGCCGGCGAAGATCGGTGCCACAATCAGGCAGCACAAGGAAATCTGGCCCCTCTGCCTGAATCCGTGGCACCGGCGCATTGACCGCGTTCATCTCGTGAAACGCGCGCCTTTCGCGTTCAAAAGCCGCCCTTGGATCACCCTTTTGCAGGCGATACCGCCAGCTTAGAACTTCCGGACGCTTGATCCAGTAAACCCTGCCTTCCAATTCCACACGCTCGATCCGAGGTGCGCCCGTCGCTCCGCGCGCCTCGGCCAATTGGCACAACGCATCACGAACTGAACTTGCAGGGTTGTTTTCCATGGCCGGAATGTAGGCACCGCCTTGCACTTCGTAAAGCGCTTACGCTGTTGCGATTTACCGGCCCTGATCGGCCCACAATGCACGTGCGGCAGTCGCAATACTGTCTGCGCTCGGAATCGTCGCGGCATAGGCCGGACCGGTCGCGATGAAACTGTCCTCTGCCGCAATCCGCGCATGCGGCAAATCACTCTGCTCATGCAACATCGCCATCAATGCCTCCGACTGGCTCCCGGTTTGGCGACACTCATCGACCACGAGCACTTTCTCCGCCCCGTCCAGCGCCTTCAGAATACCTTCCACCGGCAAGGGCGCAAGCCACCGCATGTCGATGACCCGCGTCGCAACGCCTTCCTGGGCCAACCGCGCGGCGGCCTGCGTGCTCAGGTAGCGACCGTTGCCATAGGTCAGGATCGCAAGCGGACCTTCCCCGTGAACCCCCACCTCGCCCAGCGCGATACGGTCCTCTGGCGCGGGGTAGGGTGTCATCCACATCCCGTCCTTTTCCTCCAGCAGGTCCCGCATCGGATAAAGTGCAATCGGCTCGACAAACACGACCACCCTTTGCTCTTCGCGCGCCAACCGCACTGCCTCGCGCATCATTCTCGCCGCGTCATCCCCGCGCGACGGGCAGGCAATCACGATCCCCGGAATATCGCGCAAAACCGCCAGAGAGTTGTCGTTATGAAAATGGCCACCAAATCCCTTCTGATACCCAAGCCCTGCAATTCGCAGCACCATCGGGTTGGAAAACTGCCCGTTCGAGAAGAACGGCAAGGTCGCCGCCTCTCCCCGCAACTGATCTTCGGCGTTGTGGAGATAGGCCAGGAACTGAATTTCCGGGATGGGCACGAACCCGTTATGCGCCAGCCCGATCGCCAGCCCCAGAATGCTCTGCTCATCCAGAAGCGTGTCGATCACCCGATGCGCCCCGAACCTGTTCTGAAGTTTCTGCGTCACCCCATAGACACCGCCCTTGGCACCGATGTCTTCCCCCATCGCGACCAGCTCGCCATACTCAAGCATCAGGTCCGTCAGCGCCCAGTTGATCAGGCGGGACATCGGTTGGGGCGTTTTCATCTGTTCAAAATCGCTGCCGAACACCTCGGCGCGCTGCGCTAGGGACGGACCATTTCGCTTGGCATTCGGGCGCGCTGGAGGGATCAGGCTGGCCATGACATCCTGCGCGGTCTGCAATCTGGGCAGCCCGGCAATCTCTTCGGCCACCCGCGCGCACTCCGCTTCGGTCTCGTCATAGATCGCCTGCACCGCGGATGCATCCAGAACACCTTTTTCGATCAGCAATCGCGCGGAATGCAGCAAGGGATCCTGCGCCTCCCAGCCTTCGAAAACCGACTTGGGCAAATACGCTTGCTGAACATCCGATCCCGCGTGGCCATAAAGCCGCACGACCCCCAGATGCAGGAAGGCAGGCTTGCGCGTTTTGCGCACATAGTCCTGCGCCTCCTGTGCGACGCGATAGGTTTCGAACATGTTCAGGCCATCGGCGTGAAAATATTTCAATCCCGGCTTCTGCGAGAAATTAGCCGCAATCCACCCTTTGGGTGTGCGCGTCGAGATCCCGATCCCGTTATCCTCGCAAACAAACAAAAGCGGCATGGGCGCCGATTGATAGGCGCTCCAGCACGCAGCGTTGATCGCCCCCTGCGCCGTCGAATGGTTGGCACTGGCATCACCAAATGAACACAGGACAATCCCGTCGTCTTCCAGAACCGCATGCTCCGGTCGACAGCGTTTTCCAAGCCCGATGGCATAGGCCGCGCCAACGGCCTTTGGCAAATGGCTGGCAATCGTCGATGTCTGTGGCGGGATCATCAGCGCCTTTGACCCGAGGACTTTGTGCCGCCCGCCCGACATCGGGTCATCCCGCGACGTGGCAAAGCTCATCAGCATGTCTCGCACGGCGTCCACCCCCGGCACCTGGGCTGAGCGCCGCGTCTGAAACGCTCCATCTCGATAATGGAGAAACGCCATATCCGTTGGGCGCAACGCGCCTGCCACGGAAGCCATGCCCTCATGCCCGCTAGAGCCGATCGTGTAATACCCCTGCCCTGCGGCCTGCATCTTGCGGGACCGCCGATCAAGGTTGCGACTCAGGCATTGGGCGCGGAAAACCGCCAGGGCCTCGTCATCCGAAAGCGGCCCGTCCGGCGCGGACCCTTCAGGAAAATCCCCCGTAGCAACCCGCCGTTTGAAATTCTCATGTACCACATCCGCACGATCCACGTCGCACCTCCAGTTTTCCGGTCCACCCAACAGTTCTTTCGCGAACTACCCGGCACCGCAAGCCCTTAAGCGTTCCCAAGAAACATTGAAACGCGGCCCCAGAACCCGTAAGTGCAAGGCAACCGAGATTTCGAGGCTAAGATGGCAAACTTTCTTTATCAAAACGACCTCCCGGACGGGCTGGATCTTGGCCCGGTTGTGGCCATTGATTGCGAAACGATGGGGCTGAACCCGCACCGTGATCGTCTTTGCGTGATTCAGATGTCTGGCGGGGATGGCAATGCACACCTTGTGCAGGTGGCCAAGGCCCAGACCGAAGCCCCCAATCTCTGCCGTATGCTCGAGGATCCAAACGTTCTGAAGCTGTTCCATTTCGGCCGTTTCGACATCGCCGCGATGTACAACGCTTTCGGCGCCCTGACCGCGCCGGTCTATTGCACCAAGATCGCTTCGAAACTGGTCCGCACCTATACCGACCGCCACGGGCTCAAGAACCTGCTACAGGAACTGCTGAATGTCGACATCTCCAAGATGCAGCAGCAAAGCGACTGGGGCGCCGAAACCCTTAGCGAGGCTCAGCTCAACTATGCCGCCTCGGACGTGCTTTATCTGCACCGCCTGCGCGACGAATTGAACGCCCGCCTCGAACGCGAAGGGCGAACCGACATGGCGCAAGCCTGTTTCGATTTCCTTCCCATGCGCGCCCGGCTCGACCTTGCCGGGTGGCCCGATCAGGACATTTTTTCCCACTGATGACCGACGCTGATAAACAGACCTTTCTGGACACCGCACGCCGCGTGATCGCGACCGAGGCTTCGGCCCTCGCTCAGCTTGGGCAGGGACTGGGTGACGAGTTTGCAGACGCCGTCGAACTGCTGCTGTCCGCAAAAGGCCGCGTGATCATTTCGGGCATGGGGAAATCCGGGCATATCGCACGCAAGATTGCCGCCACCTTTGCGTCAACAGGCACCCCGGCGCATTTCGTGCATCCTGCCGAGGCCAGCCACGGCGATCTTGGCATGATGGCGCAGGGCGACGTTGTGATCGTTCTTTCCAACTCTGGCGAAACCCCGGAACTGGCCGATCTGGTGGCCTATACCCGCCGTTTCGAAATCCCGCTGATCGGCGTGGCCAGCCGGGCGGAGTCGACGCTCATCAAACAATCCGACATTGGGTTAATCCTGCCCAAGGCCGACGAAGCCTGCGGCACCGGTGTCGTGCCGACAAGCTCCACGACCATGACGCTGGCACTCGGCGATGCGCTTGCCGTTGCGCTGATGGAACACCGTCAGTTCACACCCGAGCATTTTCGCGAATTCCATCCGGGCGGAAAACTTGGTGCGCAGCTGGCCCGCGTTCGCGACCTCATGCATGACGGAAACGCACTGCCCCTGACGTCTTTTGACACCCCGATGTCGGATGTTCTCATCGAGATCAGCCAGAAGGGCTTTGGTGTCGCCGGCGTCTGCGACTCTCAGGGTGCGCTGGTTGGCATCATCACCGATGGGGATTTGCGCCGCCACATGGCGGGCCTGCTCGACCATACGGCGGCGAATGTCATGACGCGAGCGCCACAGACCATCGCGCCCGGCGCGCTTGCCGAAGAAGCAGTGGCAATCATGAACCGGCGCAAGATCACCTGCCTGTTCGTTGTCGATCCCGACGGCTCTGGCGTTCCCATCGGCCTCTTGCATATCCACGACTGCCTGCGCGCGGGCCTGGGCTGATCCCGTGCGGGGCCTGATTACATATTCCAAACTGGTCGCTTGGCTCAAGGTGGCGCTGCCGCTTGCCGCGCTCGCCCTGCTCAGCACCCTTTTCCTTGTGCCGCGTAGCTTTGACCTCGACAGCGCGATCCCCTTCGCCAAGGTCGAACTTGAAAAACGGTTGCGTAACCAACAAATCACGGCCCCATATTTTTCGGGCCAAACCGATCAGGGCCACGCCGTCGCCATCACGGCAGAAACCGCGCGCCCGGATCCCGATGCCCCAAACAGCACAATTGCCGAGAACCTTACGGCTCGTATCGAAACCGTGGACGGTGCGCTTTATACGGCCTATGCGAATACCGGCGTGGCCGATGGCGAGTTTCAGGAAGTCACGCTTGAAGGCAACGTCAAGCTTGAAACCTCCTCGAACTACTCGATCGTGACCAACACGATGATCATCAGCCTCACGGAAATCCGCGCCGAAAGCGGCGGGGAAATCTTGGCCGAAGCTCCATTCGGGACACTGACCGCGGGCCGCATGGCCTTGCGCCCGGCCGACGAGTCCGAGGATATTTATTTGTTTTTCACAAAGGGCGTGAAACTGGTATACACACCCAAAGACACTACGAGGTGACACGTGCATTTGTTGCGCCCGCTGCTGATTGCTGTTCTGGCCACACTACCGGCCATGACCTTTGCCCAAGGTCTCAAGGTCGCCTTTGGCGAAATGCAGCAGGAAACCAACCTTCCGGTCGAAGTCACCGCAGACAGCCTTTCCGTGAACCAGAACGACGGCAGTGCCGTGTTCAAGGGCAACGTCGACGTGTCCCAGGGCGACATGCGCATGACCGCCGACGTGGTGAATGTTCACTATACCTCTGATTCTTCTGGGATTTCGCGTCTTGTGGCCACTGGCGATGTCCTCATCGTTCAGGGGGAGGACGTAGCCGAAGCCGACAGCGCCGAGTACAGCATTGAGTCCGGTACCGTCGTGATGACCGGCAATGTTACCGTGGTACAGGGGCCCAACACGATTTCTGCCGATAGCATGACGCTCAACCTCACGGACAACACCGCCGAAATGCACGGGCGCGTTAAAACCATTCTGAGGACCGAGTAAGCATGGCCAAGCCGGAACTTTCCGTCACTCAGGGCGCATCCGGGCTGCAGGTCGAAAACCTGCGCAAGGCCTACCGCAAACGCGTGGTCATCCGGGATTTTTCGATGGAGCTCAGCCGGGGCGAAGTGGTCGCGCTGCTCGGACCTAACGGCGCCGGCAAAACCACCGCGTTTTATGCGATCGCCGGATTGGTCACGCCCGAAGGCGGGCGCGTCATGATCGACGGTCAGGATGCGACTATGCTGCCGATGTATCGCCGCGCCAAGCTGGGTATCGGTTATCTGCCACAGGAGATGTCGATTTTCCGCGGCCTGTCGGTCGAAGACAACATTCTCGCGATCCTCGATATCACCCAAAAGGACCGCCACAAGCGCCGCGAACGACTCGAAGAACTGCTGTCCGAGTTTTCCATCGAACACCTGCGCCGGGCCCCGGCACTGGCTCTATCGGGGGGCGAACGCCGCCGGGTAGAGATTGCGCGATGCCTTGCAGCAGACCCGAAATACCTGCTTCTGGACGAACCTTTTGCGGGGGTTGACCCGATTTCCGTCGGGGATATCCGACACCTCGTTGCCGACCTCAAGAAACGCGGGATTGGCGTGCTGATCACGGACCATAACGTGCGCGAAACGCTCGAAATTGTCGACCGTGCCTATATCTTGCACGACGGCAAGGTGCTCATGTCCGGCACGCCGGATGACGTGGTCGAAAACGAAAATGTACGGCGCGTCTATCTTGGCGACAACTTCCGGATTTCCTGAACCGGGGTCATAAGAAAATCCGTCGAAAAACGGATTCATGTCATTGACACTTCCCCCCGGAAATACCCAAATACAAGGTATGACATGTTTGCAATCCACCGCTCTGCATCCGGCGGCCTTGTTGGAAAGGCCCGGTCAGACACAAGGATCAAACAAGTCGATTCCCAGCATTCGGACCTGACAAAAACCGCGGCACACGCATGCCCATGGTCCGACATGTCATCGAAAAGGAGACAGGATGCGCTACCAGATAACCGGAAAACACATCGATATCGGTGAAGCCCTTCAGACTCATGTGAAGGATGAACTCAGCACCGTGGTGGGCAAATATGCCGAACGCCCGACCGATGCCAACATTGTCTTCTCCAAAAGCGCGCATGAATATGTCTGCGAGGCGACCGTTCACCTGTCGACCGGCCTGACTGCTCAGGCAAAAGCCCACGCGACCGAGATCTATGCAGCCTTCGACGAATGCAATGAAAAGATGGAAAAGCAGCTGCGCCGTTACAAGCGCCGCCTGAAGGACCATCACCGTGAACGCTCGGAACCGGTTGAACTCTTCGGCGCGTCCTCGTATATCCTCGCGCCAGAAGCGGAAGCTGAGGAATCCGAGCCTGAAACGCTCCAGCCCGTTATCGTCGCCGAGATGGAAACCAAAATCCAATCTCTGAGTGTTGGCGAAGCGGTGATGCAGATGGAGCTTGCAGGGGCACCGGTCCTGGTTTTCAAGAACGAGGGAAAAAGCGGATTGAACGTGGTGTATCGCCGGGATGACGGCAACATCGGTTGGATCGACCCGCAAAACTGAGGTGAGGTGCAGCGCACCCATCCGGAGACACAGGCAGTATGGACCTTTCAACGATCCTCAAGCCGGAGGCGGTAAAAGTCGTTACCTCCGCCTCCAGCAAGAAGCGTCTGCTTCAGGAATTCGGCGATCTCGCCGCGTCTGCTTATGATCTGGATGCGTCTCGCGTTGTCGAGGCGTTGCAAGAGCGTGAAAACCTCGGACCAACGGGTGTGGGCCACGGTGTGGCCCTGCCCCACGCACGCCTTCCCGCGCTGCAAAGCGTGATCGGCGCCTTCATTCTTTTGGAAAAACCCGTTGATTTCAACGCTGTCGACCGCCAGCCGGTCGACATCGCCTTTGCCCTGTTCGCACCGGTGGAAGCCGGGGTCGAACACCTCAAGGCATTGGCCCAAGTTTCGCGTCGACTGCGCGAGGCGTCGATCTGCGCCAAGCTGCGTGCCAACCAGGAAGCGGCGACCCTGTTCACCATCCTGACCGAGACCGACAAGGTTCAGGCCGCCTGATCCGGCGCCCCTGGCCCGCTATTTCCAGCGGTCAAATCCGAAAATCCAATAATCCCGCTGGTAGATGTCGCTGACCAGCGCCTCGATCTCGTCGTCATAAACATCATCAAGTGCCCACGGCTGATCCGAACTGGCTGGCTCTGGATCGGGGGCATCCATCCGCCCGACCTGCACCGCAAGTGCCGGCAGATATGACTGCATTTCGTCCTCGCGAATGATCATGTCAGGCAGCGCCAACTCCCCGAATCCCCGCAGGGCACCCGACTGAGTCGCCCAATGCGCGTCCAGGCGCAAACCGGTCTGACCGGCCAGATTCGCCTTCACAAACTCCAGAAAAGCCAGAAATCCAGCCCTATGTGCCGCAACGTCATAATCATCGCCGGGACCATCCTTGGGCAACGGCACCTTGTATACCTTGCGCAAGGTATTGCGGATCCGACGATAGCTGCCCTCACCGGTTGAAAGGATCCGTGCGCAGTAGGCATGATGCACCCGCGAAACCGGATGCCGGATCACGGTGAAGGTTCTATGCCCGGCATGACCGCGCTTCCACTGGCGCAGGGTCTTCTGGTTGAACTTGGTCAAGAGCGTGTCTTCGTCCACCCCATCCAGAGCCGCCAGCCACCGCATGACCTCGCGCTCTGGTCCGGAACGGATTGGCAGATACATGAGCGGCGCTTTGGCCGCGGCAACATAGGTCGGCACCACCGGGCCGCGCCGGGGTTCGAAATTGGGCGTACGGGACAGGTTGAACCGGTCCAACTCGGCCAATGCCCCCGAGATTTCGCCAAAATTCGACACCTTGTCCGACAGCGGACTGGGATTCTGACGCTTGAGCGACGTATCCAGCGCCTCCAGCCGATCCTCGACTCCAAGAAACTGCGCCAATCCATTCATCACCTGCACATCCTGCAGATCCTCGTAGGCAACATAGAACGCCGTTTGCCCGGTCAATTGCAGCGCCTTCATCAAGGTGACCTGAAACGTCTGCAAATCCTCGACGTGGCGGCGAAACTCCTCACCATCAAATCGCACTTTGCTGTCCTTGCGCCGCCGCACATCGGTCAGCTTCCACTGCCCGGTGGCCTGCGCGATCTTCCAAGACACATAGCTGTCCAACGGGTTCCGCGTCAGCACGATCTTGGCACAGCGCCGATCCTTCAGGCAGTCATCCAGCACCCGGGGATCATGGTCGTGAAAGAACCGAAATCCAGAAAGCTTCCCCGGCTCATCCTTGACGGCCTGCAACAACCGTTTGGGATCGGCCGTCCTTTGTTCAAGCGTGACGCCCAAAATCTCGTCCCGGTTGGGATAGCCGATGAAATGCGGATTGAATGCCTCACCATGACAGCTCAGGCCGGGGAAGGCGTTGATGTTGGTTTCCAGAAAATTCGATCCGGTGCGCATCTCTGCAAACACAACGAAATAGTCAAACTTGCTCGACATGATCCCTTACTGCACCAGATACGGTTTACGCGGCGGCTTCTTCTTTTCGTTATCGGGCTGTTCAACCGGAAAATCGCCCATCAGATAGGGGTGCATCCCCTGGTTCTTGAGGTTCTGCAGGAATTGGCCAAACCCCGTCATGTCCGTCATGCGCGGCGCCTCGGCCAAGCGGCGCGGATTACCTGTGCCGATCTCGTCAATAATCGCCTGCAAGGGCTCCATCGGGGCCTCGATGAATTCAGCCAATGTCCAAATTCGCACCCGCGCCTTGGCATAAGGGGAACGCAGCGCCCAAAGCTGATCATTTTCGAGTTTCTGCAAACGGGCCGCTTCCTTGCGGATCTCGGCGAAATTCCGATTCGATTTGAACAGAGACAAAGCCCAGGCACCGCTGATCATCGAGATTTGCGCATTCGGGTCCTTGGCAATAAACCAAACCGGCGCCCCTTCGTCGCGCGGCCCGACCTGAAAACACTGCCGTTCTCCGCGCGTGTTCCAGATCAGGCTGGCCAGAAAGGCAATCGAATTGTAATCGCGGATTTTCGGGGAATCGCTCAGCGCCCCGTTGATAACTTTCTGTTCCCCGGCAAATTCAGCCCGCTCGGGCGCGAACAGGTGGCCATGAACCTGTGTTCCCGTCGTCTTCGCCAGCCAGGGCTCAAAGTCTTCGAACAGTTCGGCAAACCCGTGAAACACGGAGTACCGCCCGAAGGTCATGCCGTTTTCCCAACCCTCGTTCGGAAACCGGCTCTGCATGTACAACCCCGTCCGCCCCTTGGTCCGCCGCTCGACGGCCTTGGCGAAGATGCGATCGATCTTGGCCGGATTCGGTTCCGTCATCTTGATCGCGCCATCCGGGTCACGCAGGAAACCATCGTAAAGCCTGTTCGCCTTGGGCCAGATCTTCCGCGCCACAAAACAATCCGACCGCCGCAACAGCTGCAGGTGATCATCATAGAAAATATGCGGCTTGCCCTGGAAGTCGAACTTGGAAAGCGTCAGCGAGCGGCTTTCGATATTGGTGGAATAAAGCCGCGCCAGCGTCTGGAAATAGCTCTCGTCCGGAATCCAGACCCGCTTGAAGTAATTATCAAACGTCTCGCGTTCCGGGTCTTCCAGAATGGCCGAAAGTGTCTGACGGGTCAGGCACCACCATTGCGACCCCATATGCGGCACGATCCCGTGCGGAATCTTGCGCTTGATCCTCAGGAACCGCTGAATATCCACCCACTTGTCGAACAGGAAACGCTGTTTGCGCCACGAGAACGGGAAATGCAGGGTGAATCGTTCATGATCCAGCCCGCCCACAGTCCACGGCACATCCGCGGTCGTGGCGCTCTCGATAAAGTCCGTTCGCGGCCGCGCCTTGAGATAATCCTTCAGCTCCTGCACCGGGCGCAACGGCAGGCATGAACCCGACGACAGGTAGACATGGCGCACATTCGGAAAAGCATCGAGCATCAGCTCTGCAGCCGACTGCGAAGCCGCGACCAATCCCCAATTGCCCCATTCACACCGATGCCGCTTGCAAAATTTCACATTCTCTACATCAGCCAGCGCTTTGACAAAACGCTTGTAGGGCCCCGGTTTCACGCTGGCATCGACATGGATCACGACCGGGCAGCCGTATTTGTCCCAATGCCGTGCCACCTGCTCGGCCCGGTCAAACGCCGTATGAACCAGCATGAGGATACCCACGCTCATGCCCAGTTCCCCTTGGACATGAGCCCCAGAATCTCAAGCTGGCGCCAATTGATGTATTTCTCGCTCCATTTGCACCAAAGTTCCGGGTTGTCCCGCAACCGCTTGGCGTAGGCGAGGTATTCAACGCTCGCCGCATAATGCTGTTTGCGCTCAAGCTCCTCTTCGGCCTTGGCCGTAAACGTATCGATGAACTTGGTGTGAAGAAGAAGCCCGGAAGCCTTTTCACCACCCCATTCGTCATAAACCTGGTTAAGACCACGCGGCAAAAGCATGTGGGTCGAGCTGACATAGGTATAGCGCCGGTTCCACTTGACCAGCGGCACCTTGTTAAGCGCTGGCGCCAGTTCCGGATTGTCCGGAAAGAACACGCGCGACCGAGGTCCGCCCTGAATCCAGAGATTCCCGTAATCCGGATTCTTGGACATGGTGTAGTTGCCCGCATCGAACCAACAGGCAATCTCAAGGGGATCTTGCCCGGCACGATAAGGCTGTTCCGTGATCGGCCCACGCGGGTACATATCAAGCAACATGGCGCTGAACGACTTGATAGAGCTCGCGTCCAACCAGTCGGTCAGCGCCGTGATCGGGCGCGTATCGCAGAACGGATAGATAAAGAACTCATCCGGGTCGACCACGAGGCACCAGTGATTGTGCGCATAGCGCAGCTGCAACCAGTTCAGCCAATCCACCCCGAAGCGCGACTTCTTGTAGGAATGGCGCGTGTGCCAAACCGACACGTCAGGTTGCTCTGAAAGGTATTCCAGCGAACCGTCAGTGCTGTCATTGTCCACAAAAAAGAAATGACCAGCGCCTTTTTCACGATAGTATTCAAGGAAATAGGGCAGTCGGATCTGCTCGTTGCGCTGCGTCGAAAACACCAAAAGATCGTTGGGTTTGATCTGGTTCGTACGATCGACGATGCTGCGCAATTCCCGACGTTTGCGAATGGCCCGGACCAGCCGCGCCCGACGTCTCACTCGGAGCCGATATGATTGCCAGACGCCCAATCCGTTTCCTTCAACCTTTCCAAGTCAGCGGGGAAGCCGGACAAAGGGGCTATCACGTTACCCTTAAGACGGTGTTGAAATGCGCCTCCCACGTTGGGGGAAAGTACCGCTTTCCGGTCTGCCCGTCCGGTCCCTCTGACGCCGGTCGCTCCCAAGCCAGAGACATTATTGCCTTTTCCCATGAATAACTGTCCGTAACCGCTGCGTAAATGGGATAATCATGCAGGATTTCCCTCAACACGGGCAAATCGTTGCAGATCACCGGCACGCCCAGAGACGCGGCTTCCACGGGGGGAAGTCCAAAACCCTCCGAAAGGCTGGGAAACACCATCCCCGCCGCACCACGCAACAAGGCAAATACCTGCGTGTCATTGAGGTCGTTAAATTCATGCACAACGCGCCCACTTAGCGGAGACGCCTCCAGCCTTTCAAAGAAAGCCTCCATCATCCAGCCACGACGTCCGCAAATCACGAGATGCGGGATTCTCTCCTCGGGATATTTCGCGGCAAACCGCTCCCAGATATCCAGCAACTGGCCGACATTCTTGCGCGGCTCGATCGTCCCAAGGCAAATCATGTAGGGCCGGTCAAACGCAGGCACTTCCAGATTGTCTTCGTTTTGGAAAAAATCCACTTCCACACCCAGATGCGCAACCTGAATAGGCGGCACGCTTCCCAGTTGCGAGATATGCCGCCGCAGGGCCTGCACGGACGCGTCCGAATTTGTCAGGATCAGGTCCGCCTCGGATTGCGCCGCCGACAGATAATCGCGAAACCGCAGGACCGATTGCGGAGTCTGGTATTCCGGGTAATCCAGCGGGATCGCGTCATGCAGGAACAAGGTGACTTTCGCATCCCGCACAGACTTGATCGCTTGCAGCTTGGATTGCGAAAAGTTCGCCTGATCGACATTGAGATAGACGCTACCGGCCGGCAGGTGCCGCCTCAACATGCGTGCCAACCCCGACGCCGGGCACCGTGCAATGCACAACCGGCGCAAGTCTGCCTCGGTCTGGCGACGATAATCCCCGTTACGTCGTAGTAACCGGGCAACGAGATCCGCCTCCCCCCACGGCACGCGCCCCTCCAGCCGCGTAAGAACCCCCCGCACCCCGTCCGGGTCTAGCAAAACATATCCCAGCCGGGTCCGCGCCAGCCCGAAACACGGCGCAGGCGCGTTGCTCAACGCCTTGAGATATGCAAGGCACACGCGATCCACCCCCGAGGGGCGCCCACCGAACACGCTCAGCGCCCGGGTCAGCTCCAAAAGCCGCGCTGGTGGATTACTTGTCGTAATGGCCGTTTTGGTGCCATCTCCAGGCATCTGCGATCATGATGTCCAATGTGGAACGTTTCGGGGTCCAACCTAGCTCTTTCCCCGCACGTGTCGAGCCGGAAACCAGCTTGGTACAGTCGCCGGGGCGGCGCGGTCCCTCTTCATACGGCACGTCCCGGTTGGTCACGGCGCGGGAATGATCGATCACTTCGCGCACCGAGAACCCGGATCCGGTGCCAAGGTTGAAGACACGGCTGCCCTTGTCATCCTCCAGCCACTTCAGGCCCAGAACATGCGCATCCACCAAATCACAAACATGCACGTAATCCCGGATACATGTGCCATCCGGCGTATCGTAATCCGTGCCAAAAATCGTCAGCGCTTCCCGCTTGCCATCAATCGCGTCCAGCATCAGGGGAATAAGATGGGTCTCAGGGCGGTGAAACTCGCCCACTTCCGCCTCCGGGTCGCCCCCCGCTACGTTGAAATAGCGAAAAATCACATGACGCAGCCCAAAAGCACTCTCGAAATCCTTGAGCATGTCTTCAATGGCGCGCTTGGACGATCCATAGGCATTGATCGGGTGCTGCTCGACACTTTCATCCAGCAACACATTGTCATGCTCGCCATAAGTTGCACAGGTTGAGGAGAACACGAAGTTTCGGCACCCCGCAGCAACCGTCGCCTCGATCAAACTCAGCGAACCGCCCACATTGTTGAGCCAGTATTTGCCCGGCTCCTTCATGCTCTCGCCAACCTGGCTGAGCGCGGCAAAGTGCATCACCGCAACCGGCTGGTACTTGGCAAACACCGCATCCAAGCGCGCCCGGTCCAGAAGATCCCCCCTTTCGAACGGGCCGAACTTCACGGCGTCTTCCCAACCGGTGCACAGATTGTCGTAGGTGACGGGAACATAGCCCGCCTGACGCAACGCCTTGCAGGCGTGCGAACCAATGTATCCGGCACCGCCGGTTACGAGCACATGGTCGGCCATGTCATTTCCTCTTCAGATTATTGAGC
>NZ_FOTQ01000009.1:107500-108655 GCF_900114635.1 Shimia aestuarii | reverse complement strand
TGGTTGCGGGGGTAGGATTTGAACCTACGACCTTCAGGTTATGAGCCTGACGAGCTACCGGGCTGCTCCACCCCGCGACAGGCGGCTATTTTGGCCGCATGGCCTCATGCTATAAGGAAAGAGGCCAGATAATCATCGAATTGAGAGATACGTTAAGGGAAGTCGTTTACTAGGTTTGGCGATGACCTACTCTCCCACACCTTAAGATGCAGTACCATCGGCGCTACGGTGCTTAACGGCCGGGTTCGGGATGGGACCGGGTGTTTCACTCGCGCTATGATCACCAAACCGAGTAAACGGCTTCGCTTAATTTCGCCTTTCGGCGTGTCCAAGTCACGTACGTCTGTGTTTTGTGTATGCTTTTGATTTCCAGTCTGTCTTTTACTGGATCAAATCAAGCCTATCGGGCAATTAGTACCGGTCAACTGAATGCATTGCTGCACTTACATCTCCGGCCTATCGACGAGGTGGTCTACCTCGGCCCTCAGGGATACCTTGTTTTGAGGGGGGCTTCCCGCTTAGATGCCTTCAGCGGTTATCCTGTCCGATCATAGCTACCCTGCACTGCTGCTGGCGCAACAACAGGTCCACCAGTGGATCGTTCACCCCGGTCCTCTCGTACTAGGGGCAACTCCTCTCAAGTATCCTACACCCACGGCAGATAGGGACCGAACTGTCTCACGACGTTCTAAACCCAGCTCACGTACCTCTTTAAACGGCGAACAGCCGTACCCTTGGGACCTGCTCCAGCCCCAGGATGAGATGAGCCGACATCGAGGTGCCAAACACTGCCGTCGATATGGACTCTTGGGCAGTATCAGCCTGTTATCCCCGGCGTACCTTTTATCCGTTGAGCGATGGCCCTCCCACTTGGGACCACCGGATCACTATGGCCGTCTTTCGACTCTGCTCGACTTGTCAGTCTCGCAGTCAGGCTGGCTTCTGCCATTGCACTCAACGAGCGATTTCCGACCGCTCTGAGCCAACCTTCGCGCGCCTCCGTTACGCTTTAGGAGGCGACCGCCCCAGTCAAACTACCCGCCACGCAGGGTCCCGGATCCGGATAACGGACCGCGGTTAGACATCAAGCAGAATAAGGGTGGTATCTCAAGGGAGGCTCCACCGGAACTGGCGTCCCGGTTTCAAAGCCCACCA
>NZ_FOTQ01000009.1:0-102500 GCF_900114635.1 Shimia aestuarii | reverse complement strand
AGATTTTGCTCCGTAGGCGCCGAATCCGCCACCGAGTCACCCCAATTCCGGCCATGAATCGGCACCCGACGCCATTCGAAACGCCCATTTCCGGCGCGACTCGCGGCGATTCCTATGAGTCGTCGCTCGACTCGGTCTGTTTAGGGGCGCCGACATAGCCCGCAACTGCCTGAAGGATACGGAACGCCGTCGAAGCATCATTCTCCACGACCGCCATGAACTCCGATTCCCCCAATCGCAACATTTCCAGGTCGGTATGCGCCAGCATGTCGAGAGCTCGCTTCTCTTTCCTCAGGAGCGCCAGTTCCCCAACAAGAGTCCCCGGCCCCGCCACTGCGATCAGATTTTGCTTTCCGTCTTCTGTCTCATATCCCAACCCGGCTTCACCTTCGAGGATCAGGTAGGCGCCGTCCGCAGGATCATCGCCCATGCGGAAAACGTAATTCCCCGCGCTTTCCTGGTGCCATTGAGCACCGAAGGCCAGCAGTCGCAACTGACGGCGCGAGAGGTTGGCAAACATGTCAGTCGAAACCAGTGCCCGCATCTTGCGCCGCAGATCCGCGCTTGCGGCATTGTCGGTTTCTTCCACCGTAACAGCGCCGCCGTCTTTCAGCCGTCCATGTTCCAGCTCGAGCACCATGTCCAGGGCATCTGGATAGGAGAACTCCTCTTCCAGCAGGATCAGGGTCGCCTCGGGCAAAAGGCGGCGCAGCCTCTCTATGGTACTCTGCTTTTCGGCGTCATCATAATTCACAAGACAGCGGTTCAGGATCAGGATGTCCGGCTTCTTGATCGCCGCACGGCTGATTGCCAAAGGCTCGAAGAAAGCGGTCGGCAACCCTGCCCCGGCGATGCCCGACGGAACGGCATAGAGCAATTCGGCCACCTGCTGTTTCAACCCGGCTTCGCGCAGCGTGTCCGCCACGATGTCCCGGATCGCCTCGCCGCGCATGCCGGCTGCGGCCGACAGTTTGCCGTAAATCGCGTTCTCAAGAACGGTCAACCCGGGCGCAAAGGCGTCTTCCCGTAAAGGAGCAAAATGAACCACCAGCCATTCCGACAGCTTTTCTGATTGGGTCCGCCGCAGTTCGAGAATGGATGCCTTGAGTTCCTCACTGAAACCCGGGCCGATCCGTTCGGCGGACACTTCGAAAGGCAGGGCCAGCATCTGTACCAGTTCCCCGCGCTCCATCGCATCAAGTCCCACAGACCGGCTCTTCTCAACAAGCGCGACTTTGTTGGTGAACACATCCGGGTTCAACCCCAGTTGCCGGAACAGCGGGTGATCCGTGCCATCCACACCAAATGTCTGGTTGAGCATCTCGATCACTTCCTGCGACATGCGCAGGATTCCGTCTTCGATGCCCAGCTCATGCAGAAGATCGAGAAAATCGCTGATGGCTTCGGGAGAGGTGTCCTCAATCGGTTTCCGGGGCGTGGCGAAGAAAAGGTTCGCGGCCACGGGAAGCGCCGGGTTGTATTGCGTCGGGTCGAACCGATAGTAGAATTTGTCCAGCCCCGCCTCTTCCATCTTCTCCCGGATCACCGGGCGCATCTCGACAAGCGCATCGGCCAGCTCTTCATGGTCGGACTGTTTGAAGGTCTGGTCCAGCCCGCGCCGGAAAAGCGCGTTTCCCGCACCCGTGGCGTCCATCAGTTCAAGCCACCAGGCATGTACTTCATCCTCGCTCGCCATACCGGCAAGGGTCGGATCGACCCAATCGGAATAGAACCGGTCGGGGCTGTTGCCGGTACGCTCTGTTTCATAGGCGCGCTTCTTATCCTCGGCTTCTCCTTCGGGGTCGGGAAGCTCCGATACCGGGCGGCGCTTCAGCGGCATCAGGACATTGTGCCCAAACGTCCCCTCGAAAACGTAAGGCGCCGGATCCGCATAACCGACCCGCGTGGCGATTACACGCTGATGCACGCGGGACAGATCGACCTCACCAACCTCGATCCGCCCGCTCATCGGCACGATTTCCCGTGTGAACAATTCCGCGATCGCGCGCCGTTCTTCGGCATCCTGAGATGCGATCCCGACCAAGGCCCCTTGTGGAAGGGTTATGTCGATATTTTCGAGAACCGAGTCGCCATCGTGGTCACGCACATAAACGTCCTTGAACACGATGTTGCCCGTTAGACGCGGGATGTCTTCCGGTTCCCCTTGGATAAGAGACTCGTCAATCATGCCCGACGGCGTGAAACGCTCGCCGATCAGGGTCCAGCGCAGCGACAGGTCCTGAACGCGGTTGTAATAGTTAAGGAGCTCTTTCCAGGGGCTGGACAAGTCCTTGTAGGCCGCCAATGCCGCCACGAGCGCACCTAGCGAAACCTGCCCCCGGATCACGAGGATACCGCCCACGAGATAGAAAAAGAACGGCGTCAGCTGCGTGATGAAGTTGTTGAGGAACTTCATGAAGAACTTTTTCTTGTAGATCGTCAGACGGATCAGGAACAACGTGCCAAGACGGCGCGTAATCCGTGACAAACGATACCTCCAGCCGCCATTGCCGCGAAGCTCGGGCGCTCCGGTCGCGGTTTCCCCGATTTCGGCGGCAAGGTGGCGCACTTCTTGAATGCGGTCCTTGTTGTGCAGATTGATCTGGCGCTGCAGCTTGGGGATCAGCCAGGCCTGCAGGGGAATCAAGGCGATTGCAGCCAGGCCGAACCAGAAACTCTGCAGGAACAGAAAGGCAAGGATGGTGAGCATCTGCCCCGCCTGCATAACAGGCAGGGAAACAGCGTCCCCCATCATCCCGCCCATCGGTTCGGCCTCGGCCGTGATCATCGCCACCAGCTCGCCCTGCGACGTGCGTTTCAGGTAAGGTTGCGGAAACCGTGTGATCTGCGTGATCAAGGTAAAGCGGAACCGCCGCAACATGCGTTCGGACAACACCCCCTTCATTGTGTTGATACGCATCTTCATCAGGCCGTGGCCCAGAACCGCCACAAGGAAGAGAACGCTCAGCATGATCAGGAAACTTTCCTGATCCATTTCATAATCGAAAACGTCGATGATGGACTGATCGGAATCAATCGCGTCATTGATGATCCGCTTGGGCAGTTCGAGCGTGAGGAACTGCAACGGGAACAGGCAAGCCGTCAGAAGCAAGAGCAGCAACTGATCCCGCTTCGAATACTTCCATATAAACGAAAAGAGCGTTGGTTCTATCGTCTGAACTCCCGAGCCACTTTTGGAATGTGGCAATTGTTCTGTCCGTGCTGGGCCGATGCTAGCAATGTTAGCCCGCGCAATTCAAACGCTTTCTTTTTCACGAACGACAAGCGAAGTTTGCGATAATCCATATCAGGCGCTAGGCTCTGGACGAGAGGGGTTACACAGGACCATCGGCGATGGATCATGACATGACTATTCTGCTGCTGTTTGCAGCGCTCCAGATCAAACATCTGGTTGCGGATTTCTTCCTGCAGAATTCCAAGATGATCATGGGACGGGAAAAATACTGGCACGTGGGACGTGCACAACATGCTGGCATCCATGTGCTTATGACAGCCGTGATCTTTGCCTTGTTTGGAACGGATCTCACCTTGATCCTGTGGATCGTTCTGGCCGAGTTCGTAGTGCATTTCCACATCGACTGGGCCAAGGCGCGCTATTCTACAAGCCGCGCCCTGACCCCGGATCAGCCGATGTATTGGTACGCCATGGGCACGGATCAGGCCCTTCACCAACTGACTTATATCGCGATGGTCTGGGCCTGGCTGAGCTTCAGTTGATCACCGGCTCTGTCTGCACATCCATGATCGCGGCGATGATATCTTCACTCGTCACCGCAAAGACCCGCGCCATCTGAACAAAACCGTCAGCGTCGGTTTTTCGCGGCACCATAGCAAAGCGCACACTTGCCCCAACGGGCACGGATGCCATGAAACGGGCCTTCATCTCCCGCACCCATATCCCCGGCCACGCTTGTACCAGCGCGTATTCGCAAACCCCGCACAGCATCATGCCGGGCAACACCGCGCCGGGCAGCCCGACAGCGCGCGCCGCATTATCATCGCTGTGGATCGGGTTGCCATCATGCGACAGCGCAAGATAGCTTAAAACTTCCTCCGCGCCAATCGCGCCAGTCACGTGCCAGACGGTCTGGGATGTTTCGAAACGCGAAGAAAAAGACGTTCCCTGGATCGCGGCCATTTCCTCAAAAGACACGAACCGTAACCGGGTCTGCATACGGGCCAACGCCGCGTCTCCGCTTTGGATTTCAAAATCGAAACGAGCCGACATCGCTGCAGCCTCCCCGGAAATCCAGATTTCCGGACAACCTTCAGGGTAGATGGGTGCTGCGCGCTGAAACACTTGGGCTTCATGCACGACGCCAAGCCCTTCAGGCGGTGTCATCGCGTGGGTTAGTTCCCTGATCTTCGGCGCCCCTAACAGCATGGCAGGGGCAATCATCGGCACGTCAGGGCCAGTTTCCACCCCCACCGGCGCGGCCAACACCGCGCGCAGGTCACGCGCCGCCTCTTCATTCACGAGACGGACCCCGCGCACACAGCGCCTGGAAATGTCACTCATAGGTTTTCAGGATCAAGGTCGCGTTGATGCCACCAAAGGCCAGAGAGTTCGACATGACCGCGCGGGTCGAAATCGGGCGGGCCGCATTGCCGACCGGGTCGATTCCGATCTTGGGATCAACCTCGTTGAAGTTGATCGTCGGGGGGGCCGATTGCCGTTGCAACGCCCCAAAAGACGCCACCAGTTCCAGCGCCCCCGCCGCGCCAAGCGCGTGTCCGTGCACCGGTTTGGTCGACGAAACTTCCAGCCCGGCCAGATCCTCGCCAAAGACAGAACGCAACGCGGCAACTTCGTTGATGTCATTGGCGACCGTACCGGTGCCATGTGCATTGACGTATCCGATGTCACTTCCTTGCAGCCCCGCATCGGCAAGGGCCAGGTTCATACAGGCCGCCGCACGCTCGGGGTTGGGGCGCAGCAGGTCGCCGGCATCCGAGTTTGTACCGTAGCCGGCGATTTCGCAGAGAATGTTCGCCCCGCGCGCCTTAGCGCTTTCAAGGGTCTCCAGCACAAAAACGCCCGACCCTTCGCCCAGCGTCATACCGTTGCGATCCTTGGAAAAAGGCCGATTCTTATCAGCTGTCATGACCCGAAGCAGCTCCCAAACCCGGAACACTCCGCCCTCAAGACTGGCTTCAGAGCCGCCAGCCAAACAGCGATCCATCACGCCTGCCTTCAGCAATTGGTAAGCCAACCCAATCGACTGGCTTCCAGAGGAACAAGCGGTCGCGAGGCAATAGGCCGGACCCATTGCATTGAACTCCATCGACACCCAGCTCGCCGCTGCGTTGTTCATGATCTTGGGCACTGACATGGGATCAAGCCGCATGCTGCCTTCAACACTGAACTTCATGTAGTTGCGATCCAGGGTCTGCGCCCCTCCGAAGCCCGACCCGATCGAAACACCACATCGGTCCCCGAAGTCCTCCGGGCCAAGCCCCGCCTGAGCCACGGCTTCCCGCGCGGCCATAACGGCGTAGTTGGACACTGGCTCGCGCATGCGATGGCCCGCGTCCTCTTCGATTTTCTCTTTAGTTTCAGGGGCAAGCGCCGCCGCAGTCCCAACACGTTGCTGGTCAATATTCGTGAACTTCACAGGACGCACACCGGAGGCGCCGGACTGGGTGGCCTGCACCAACGCGTCGGCGCCGAGGCCGCAGGCAGAGACTGCGCCCATGCCGGTAATGACAACCCGTTTCACGTTCAGGCGGCCTTTTGATCTTCGATTTTCGTGATCACCAGGTCCAGAAGGTCCTGCACGGTTTCCACATCCGACAATTCGTTGTCGACCGAGATATAGACATCGTACTTCTCTTCGATCGCCATCAGGATCATGACGAAGTCGGCCGACTGGATATCAAGGTCTTCGAGCCGTTTTTCCGGCGCGATTTCAGACGCTTCCACCATACCTTCATCTGCGACAAGGGCCAGAAGTTCCCGTGTCAGCGTCTCGCGGTCAGTGCTCATGTCCGTCCTTCCAGAGTAGTCAATCCGTTCTAAAGACCCTTACGGGCTGACGGGTCCGGGCTCAAGTCTATTGAGCATTTCCGCAAGATTCCAGCGCGAAGTTCGCGTCAACTTGGCGCTGGAATGCCCAATCGGTATCACGTCGGTATAATGTCGGTATTGCGTCGGTATCCCGATCACATGCCCGGATCGACCGGTTCGGACGCCGGACCACCCGCTTCGACCCAGTCTTTCAGCCCGCCAAGATTGTAGACCTCGGCATAGCCCATGTCCTTGAGCAGCTTCCCGGCCAAGGCCGCCCTGCCCCCGCTGGCACAATGCAGGATCACCGGACGATCAAACCGCAACTCAGGGTCATGAAACTGCGTCGCCGGATCGGCGCGAAACTCCAGCATCCCGCGCGGGATGTGGTGGCTCCCTGCGGCGCGCCCGTTCATCTGCAATTCCGGCGCATCCCGAATATCCAAGAGAAGCGCACCCTCGGCCATCTTGGCCTGCGCGTCTTCGGTCGAGATTTTTGGCACAACCGCATGAGCGGCTTCGAGCATGGCAGCAGCAGTAAGGGGCATGGGGAGTCTCCTGTTCAAATCGCGTTGACTGCAGTTTGCGGGATGGGGTTCGGGAGTCAATGCCCACCAACAAAGGGCAGCGCCCGACCCTGGGTGGGCGTGAAGCGCCCTCCCGTGGGGAGTGAAGGCCGTCTCGGAAGTGATCCAGCGGATCAATTCAGGCCTGAACGGGCGGAGCCCATGGGCGCTGCCCGGCGATGCCGGGCAAAACCGTGGGCAAGAAAAATTCAGCGTTTCGTGGTCAAACCGAAACCGACAAACGTTTCCGTTTACGTTTCTGGATGCTACGATTTCCGGATGTGAGTTCAATTAAAGATAGCATGGATATGGCGCTGATTTCATCATTGGGAGAATACCTAGAGTGGGTTGCATCGCTCGATTTTCGAAGCACAAACGGTCGCTTGTTGTTTAGGGGACATAGCAACAAAGCTTACGACGCTCTTCCTTCGGTTTTTAGAAACAGTCATTGGGCAGAAAGAGAGGATGAGATGCTGAAGCGATTGCTAGCGACTCATCCAGAAAGCTTTGAGAAGGATGCTACAACGTTAGAAAAACTGGTTCGCGCCCAACACTACGGCCTTCCCACTCGATTATTAGACGTTACACGAAACCCTCTCGTAGCACTTTTCTTTGCCTGTCAAACGAGCAAAAACGATAACCGAAAACGAGAGACAACCGGGGAAGTCGTAGTTTTTTTGCCTAAGCCGCCGAGACAAAAATACTTTGATAGTGATACAGTTAGCTGTCTTTCAAATCTGTGCCTCCTATCAGATAGCCAATTAAAAAATGTGCAAACTCACGTAACAAAAAGCAGAGAGATTGCATTCGACAGAGAGCCTGACGACAAAGCAAAGTTCGAAGAAACATGGGTGTCTGAGTTCAACAATCACCCGGATGTCAAAAGATTGGTACACTTGGTTTCGATAGAAAGACCGGGCTTCGAAGCTAGGATCGATCCAAGAGACCTTTCCAATGTATTTGCAGTGGTCCCCAAAAAGTTGAACGCAAGAATCTCTGCTCAGTTTGGTGAGTTTCTGGTGTACGGTTTACGGCTAAGGCCGGAAGACCATTTCTTTGTAGATGACGTAGAGTTCGAAGAAGTATACGTTTCCGGGTCACGTAAGCAAAGGATCCTCGACGAGCTTCGAGTATTGACCATTGGCCGTGAGAACTTGTTCCCCGAAATTGACAAAACAGCGGAGCAAATTGCGACTGAACTGGGACCACCACCCAAGTCACTCGAAAAGAAATCGCCTAGAGTGAAACGGGCGCAAAATCGAAGCCCTGCCCCCCTCACCCATCCATCTTCAAAGCAGAAATAAACGCCTCCTGCGGGATATCCACTTTCCCGAACTGGCGCATCTTCTTCTTACCCGCTTTCTGCTTGTCGAGCAGTTTGCGTTTCCGTGAGGCGTCGCCGCCGTAACATTTCGCGGTCACGTCCTTGCGCAAGGCGGACAGCGTTTCGCGGGCGATCACCTTGCCGCCGATGGCTGCCTGAATCGGGATCTTGAACATGTGGCGCGGGATCAGGTCTTTGAGCTTTTCGCACATTGCCCGGCCCCGCTGTTCGGCGCGGTCGCGGTGGACCATGGTCGAGAGCGCATCGACGGGTTCGTCATTCACCAGAACCGACATCTTCACGAGGTTATCCTCGCGGTAGTCTTCCATCTGGTAGTCGAACGACGCATAGCCCTTGGTCACGGATTTCAGACGGTCGTAGAAGTCGAACACCACTTCGTTGAGCGGCAGGTCATAGACCACCATCGCGCGGCTGCCCGCATAGGTCAGGTCAAGCTGGATGCCGCGGCGGTCCTGACAGAGTTTCAGAACGTCGCCAAGATAATCGTCCGGCACAAGGATCGTCGCCTTGATGCGCGGCTCTTCAAGGTGGTCGACCTTGGACATGTCGGGCATGTCGGCGGGGTTGTGCAGGTCGATCTTGGTGCCGTCTTTCATGTAGACGTGATAGATCACGCTCGGCGCCGTGGTGATCAGCTCGATATTGTATTCCCGCTCGATCCGGTCGCGGATCACTTCAAGGTGCAAGAGCCCAAGGAAGCCGCAGCGGAAGCCAAAGCCCAGCGCGGCGGAGGTTTCCATTTCAAAGCTGAAGGACGCATCGTTCAGCGCCAGCTTGTCGATGGCATCGCGCAGGTCTTCGAACTCGGCCGAATCCACTGGGAAGAGGCCACAGAACACCACCGGCTGGGCCGGTTTAAAGCCCGGCAGCGCGGTTTCGGTGCCGTTGCGGTCATTGGTGATCGTGTCGCCGACGCGGGTGTCGCGCACCTGTTTGATCGAGGCGGTGAGAAAGCCGATTTCACCGGGGCCAAGCTCGTCGATGACCTGCATCGCGGGGCGGAACACGCCGATCCGGTCGACATGGTGCAGGGTGCCGTTCGACATGAACTTAACGCGCATGCCTTTCTTGAGAACCCCGTCCATGATCCGCACAAGCACGATCACGCCGAGATAGGCGTCATACCAGCTGTCCACCAGCATCGCCTTCAAGGGGGCGTCGCGGTCGCCCTTGGGGGCGGGCAGGTGTTGGACGATGGCTTCCAGCGTTTCGTGGATGCCCTGCCCGGTCTTGGCGCTGACCTGGATCGCGCCCGAGGCGTCGATGCCGATCACGTCCTCTATCTGTTCGGCGACGCGGTCGCAATCCGAGGCCGGCAGGTCGATCTTGTTGAGCACCGGAACAATCTCGTGATCCGCGTCAATCGCCTGATAGACGTTGGCCAGCGTCTGCGCCTCGACCCCTTGGGTGGAGTCGACCACCAGTAGCGAGCCTTCGACCGCGCGCATGGAGCGGGAGACCTCATAGGCAAAGTCGACGTGACCGGGGGTGTCGATCAGGTTGAGCACATAGGTCTCGCCATCGTCCGCCTGGTAGTCGATGCGGACGGTGTTGGCCTTGATGGTGATGCCGCGTTCACGCTCGATATCCATCGAGTCGAGAAGCTGTTCCTTCATGTCACGGTCCTGCACCGTGCCGGTCTCTTGTATGAGACGGTCGGCAAGCGTGGATTTTCCGTGGTCGATATGGGCGACGATGGAGAAATTGCGGATTTTCGAGAGCTCTGTCATGGATCGGCATATGAGCGGAAATGCGGGTTTGGTCAAGGTGGCTTGCACAGTTGCCGTCACGATGTTTCCAAGACAGAGATCAAATTTCGACAGGACCCTTGTATCCCGGTTTGGCCAATCCAAGGTTTTATTCTAGCCTGAAGAGACATCGAAGCGCCCACGCCAGGGAAATGCCCCCTTATGAACCGCCGATTGACCATCCTCATGTGTGCCGACCTCGTCGGGTATTCTGCCCTGATGGGGCGGGATGAGGCGCTGGCGGTGGCGTCGGTGCGCGACCTCAAGAACCGGCTTCTGGAACCGGTGGCCGCCAACCATGGGGGCGAGGTTCTCAAGCGGATGGGCGACGGCTGGATCCTGTCTTTTCCGGGCGTCGAGGCGGCGCTGGATTGCGCAGAAGAGGTGCAGACCGGGCTGGCCGATCACGCGGTGATCAAGCTGCGCATCGGCTGTCATATCGGCGAGATCGTCGAGGACGAGGATGATTTCTACGGCGCGGGGGTCAATATCGCGCAAAGAATCGAAACCGAAGCTCCCCCGGGCGGGGTGATGCTCTCGGAAGACCTGTTTCGCCAGTTGAGCGAGTCGCGGCGCGGCAATCTTGCGGATGCGGGCGTGTTCAAGCTCAAGAACATCGCGACACCGATGCGGCTTTACCAATGGCGTCCCGCCAACCTTGTCACGGCACCCGGCGCGGCCGGTGCGTTGCCTTCCATCGGCTTTGAGCCTTTCAGCTTTGCCCCGGACGATGCGGATACAGCCGCCGTCGCAGCGGACCTGCATGACGGGATCCTCCAGACGTCTATGAAACGCACCGGGATCGATACGATTGATTTGGGGGACGATCCTTCCGCGCCGACCGTGTTCATCCTGCGGGGGCGGCTGCGTCTTGCCGGCGCGCGGGGTCGGCTGGCCATCAGCCTCATCCTGCGCGAGGATTTCAGCACCGTGTGGACAAGTACCTATGATGGCGACGCATCCGATATCTTCGCCTTTACCGATGACGTGGTGGCGCGGGCCGAGGCGGACATCCGTCTTCAGACCATCCAGCATGATGGCGACAGGATGGCGCATCTTGCCGACGATCAGTTGAGCCTGTCAGAGTTGCGCGCCCGTGCCGCAAATCTATTTTTCAAACAACGTCTCGAAGACTGGCGGCGCGGCTATGCCGCGCTCGAACGCGCGGTAACATTGAACCCGCGTGACCCGATGGCGCTCGCCATGAAAGCACAGAACCGTCTCAATTGGTGGGGGATCAGGTTCGAACCCTTCGACGCAGCACTTGCAGCCGAGCTGGGCCGCGAACTGGATGTCGCCGTTCAGGAGGAGCCCCACAGCGATTTCATATTCTGGGCGCGCGCGGCCTATCACCTGCGGATGCTTGATGACCTTGAGGCAGCCAGGTTCGACATGGCGCAGTCGCTGGAGGTCAACCCGAACTTCCTGGGAATTGTAGAAGTGCAAGCCCAGATCGCCCTGCGAGAGGGGCGGATCGAGGATGCCCTGAAAGCGTTGGAAGGCTACCTCATCCGCGGGTCGGATGACCCGTTCAAGCTGGTGCGTCTGACTTTCAACGCCCGCGCCCACCTATGCGCAGGGAATGCACAAGAAGCGGCACGCGAAGCCAAGGAGGCGGCCTATCTGCGGCCCGAGGAACGAGGTCTGCACCTACTCAAGGCTCTGGCCTGTCGCGAGGCCGGGGACACTGCCGGGTTGGAGGCCGCACGGCGTGCGGCGGAAAAACTCGAAAAACAGCCCTGCATCGCCGTGCAGCGCATCCCTCTGCCAGATGGTTTCGAGTGGATCAATGACGCACTCCACCCCGAGGCCGACCCGGTCTAACCCCGCAACCTGTTCGCCGCCAGCGTCGCGGCCCCCGCCATCAGGGCCGCCGTGAAAAGGCAGAACGGCAGTCCGCCAAGCTGGTAACTCAGCCCCGACAAGAGCGTGCCCACAAGCCGCCCGGCAGCGTTCGACATGTAGTAGAAGCCGACATCCATCGTCACCCGTTCGCCTGTGGTGAAGGCGAGGATCAGGTAGGAATGCACCGAAGAATTCACCGCAAAGACAAAGCCGAACACCAACAGCCCCACAACGAGGATCGCCGTCAGCCCCGGCATGTCCAGCCAGACCGCCCCGGCAAGGACAAGCGGGATCAGGGTCAGCGCTGCGCACCAGACCACCGCCTTGTGCACGATCTGAGGCGTCGTGCTGCTGGCCCCCTTAAGCAGTTTGGGGGCGAGGCCCTGCACAAAGCCATAAAGGATGATCCAAACGGCCATGAAGCTGCCGATCATGAAGAATGCAGCGCGGTTGCCCGCTTCACTGCCATCCGACAGGACGGCATAGAAATAGATCGGGATGCCAACCACGAACCACACGTCGCGCGCGCCGAACAGGAACAGGCGGGCAAGGCTCAGGCGGTTGATATTGCTGTCCTTGGAAAAGACGTGAGAGAACTTGGCCGATTTCTTTCCCCGTGGCAGGCCCGCAGGCATGAAGGCCACAACCCCGATCAGGATCGCGCCCAGAACCGCCGCCACGACCCAGACCGAGGTTTCAAAGCCCCAGACCGCCAACAGCACCGCGCCCAAAAGAAACCCCAGCCCCTTGACCGCATTCTTGGACCCGGTGAGCACGGCGACCCACTTGAAAAGCATGCCCTGCCCTTCGGGCGCCAGCACCTTGACCGCCGATTTGGCCGACATCTTGGCCAGATCCTTGGCCACGCCAGACAGCCCCTGAACGCACATCACATAGACAACCGACGCCGAAAGCCCCCATGCCGGGTCAAACTGCGCCAGCGCCAGCAGCGCGACGATCTGCAACCCCAGCCCGGCATAAAGCGTCGAGGTCAGTCCGAACCGCGCCGCCAGCCAGCCTGCCGAAAGGTTGGTGATCACCCCCATCACCTCGTACAAAACAAAGAGATAGGCCAGCTGCACCGGCGAAAACCCGAGCGCATGGAAATGCAGCAACACCAACATACGCAGCGCGCCATCGGTCAGCATGAAGGCCCAATAGGCCGCCGTGACGGTGGCATAGGCCGCAAGGCCGTTGGGTTTGGTCGTGTCCGTCATGGTGAATGGTCAGAGGCTGGCAACAACCATGCGGGTCACATCCGCCAGTCGCCATGCATAGCCCCATTCATTGTCATACCACGCATAGACCTTGACGTGCCGCCCGTTCACCACCCGCGTCGACAGGGCGTCCACGATGGTCGAGCGTTCGTCATTGGTGTAATCGCAGCTAACCAACGGGCGCGTTTCATAGCCCAGAATGCCTTCAAGCGCGCCCTTGGAGGCCGCTTCGAACAGGCTGTTCACCTCTTCGGCGGTGGTGTCGCGGCTCACGTCAAAGACAATGTCGGTCAGCGACGCGTTCAACAGCGGCACCCGCACAGCGTGGCCGTCAATGCGGCCCTCCAGTTCCGGGAAAATCTGGATGATCGCCTTGGCAGACCCGGTTGTCGTCGGGATCAGCGAATTCAGCGCCGAACGCGCCCGGCGAGGATCCTTGTGGGCGCGGTCCACGATCACCTGCGTGTTGGTCACGTCATGAATCGTGGTGAAAGACGCCTGCTCGATCCCCAGCGCCTCGTTGATGACCTTGACCACCGGCGCGATACAGTTGGTGGTACAGGAGGCCGCCGTGACGACCCGGTGCGCGGCCGGGTCATAGGCGCTTTCGTTGACGCCATAGACGATATTGGCCACATCCGCCTCTTTGACCGGGGCGGACACCACGACCTTTTTCACCCCCTGATCGAAATAGGGCTGCAGCTTGGCATTGGTCTTGAACGCCCCGGTGCAGTCCACCACCAGATCGACGCCCAGTTCCTGAAGCGGCAGGGCATCAAGATCACGTGTCGAGGTAAAGCGCATCTGCTGGCCATCGACCGTGATACTACTGTCATCAAAGGCAAAATCCGCCCGCCAACGCCCATGCACCGTGTCAAATTCCAGCAGGTGGGCGTGCAGCTCGGGGTCGCCCATCGCGTCATTCAAAAGCACGATCTCGGCATCCAGCCCAAGGTCAAAAAAGCTGCGGATCACGAGCTTGCCCATGCGGCCAAGGCCATTGATGGCGATTCTGGTCATGTGTTCAGTCCTCAATCAGTCGGGAACCATCCGCGCGTGCGGTTGGCAAAAGCAACAAGCGAGAGCATGACCGGCACTTCGACCAACACCCCCACGACGGTGGCCAGTGCCGCCCCCGATCCCAGCCCAAAAAGCGAGATCGCGACGGCCACGGCCAGTTCAAAGAAATTCGACGTGCCGATCATGGCGCAGGGCGCGGCCACGTTGAACGGCACTTTCCACAGACGCGCCCAACCATAGGCAAGGAAGAAGATGCCGTATGACTGGATCAAAAGCGGAATGGCAATAAGCAGGATCACGAAAGGCTGGCTCAGGATCACCTGCGCCTGAAACCCGAACAACAGCACAACCGTCACCAGCAAGCCTGTGATCGAAAACGGCGCCACCTTGGCCTTGAAGGCATCCACGGCGGCCTCACCGCCCTGCCGGACCAGCCGGGACCGTGTCACCAACCCCGCCAGCAGGGGCAAAAGCACGTAAAGCACCACCGACAGGATCAGCGTTTCCCACGGCACCACGATATCCGTCACCCCAAGCAACACTGCGACGATCGGCGCAAAGGCAAAGACCATGATCACGTCATTCACGCTCACCTGCACCAGCGTATAGGTCGGATCACCGCGCGTGAGGTTCGACCAGACGAACACCATCGCCGTGCAGGGCGCCGCGCCAAGCAGGATCACCCCCGCCAGATAGGCCTGCGCATCCTCGGGTGCGATCCATGCGGCAAAGACATGTTCAAAGAACAGAACTCCCAGTGCGGCCATGGTGAAGGGTTTGACCAGCCAATTCACAACCAGCGTGATCGCCAGCCCCTTGGGCCGTTCCCCGATATGGGCCAGCGATCCGAAGTCCACGCCCACCATCATCGGATAGACCATCGCCCAGATCAGCACCGCGACGGGCAGGTTCACGGACGCCACCTCCAGCGCAGCCAGCGCGCCGAATACACCCGGCATCACGCTGCCAAGCAACAAGCCCGCCCCGATGGCCAACGCCACCCAAAGCGACAGGAGGCGTTCAAACGTTCCCAAACCGGCTTCGGCCTCTCGCGCGTGATCACTCATTCCGAGGCTCCCATTCCTATCCCGCTCAACATCCGCATGTCAGATCCTCGATCAACGGCTGACACAGCTCCGGACGCCCGCCGCAACAATCCTGCAAAAGGAACCCGAGCAGCCCCCGAAGCCCCTCGGTATCGGCAAAATACCGGATGGCCCGCCCCTCGCGCGTGTTGCGCACCAACCCCGCATGCAACAGCACAGAGAGATTGGCCGAGAGTGTGTTCTGGCGCACATCCATCGCATGAGCGATCTCACCCGCAAGCATCCCGTCCTCGCCCCGCGTAATCAACAGGCGAAACACTTCCAGCCGAAGCGGTTGGCTCAGGGCAGCAAAGGCCGACAGGGCGTTAGTCTTTTCCATAATTCATGAATTATTGAAATGTGAATTTTCAGGCAAGCGATTCCCCGACCCCATATGATGAAGTTTCTGTAACAACCGCATGACGCGCGCGGCAGTTGTGACTTGACTCCCCCCACACAGCCGCGCCCTCATGCGCAGGTTCATACCGGAGCCTGCATGACCGCCCTTGTTGTCTTCCTCGCCCTGATCGCGAGCCTTGCCGTTTGGACCCGTGCCCTGTCGCGCGCCGCTGAAACTGCGCAGCCTCCGACCGGCGCTTTCCAGCCCGTCACCGGGGGAACCATCCACTACGTCGAAGCCGGCCCCAAAGAGGCGCAACCGATTGTGCTGATCCACGGACTGGCCGGCAATCTGCACCACTTCACATATGCAATGGTCGACATTCTGGCCAAATCGCATCACGTGATAGCGCTCGACCGACCCGGAAGCGGCTACTCCACACGTGTGGATGACGGACAGGCCACGCTTGAAGCCCAAGCCACGATGATCTGGGAATTCCTCGATCGCCAAGGCATCACCAACCCGGTTCTGGTCGGCCATTCCCTTGGCGGCGCGGTGGCGCTGGCGATGACGCTTGAGCGACCCGACGCGCCGGCCGCCCTTGCCCTGCTTTGCCCTGCAACCCAACCACAGGCGGGCATTCCCGACGTATTTCGCCCGCTCCACCTCAAATGGCGCGGCATGCGCCGTGTTCTGGCCCACACGCTTGTGGTCCCAATGACGCGGCTCACCCGCCGCCGCATGCTGCAAGAGATCTTCGCCCCCGACCCGGTCCCCACAGACTTCGAAACCAGAGGAGGCGGACCGCTTGCGCTGCGCCCGGAAACCTTCATCTCGGCGTCTGCTGACCTGATGGCCACGCGCGAAAGCGTGTCCCACCTGACGGAACGCTACGCGACCGACCTGCGCGTGCCCGGAGCCATCCTGTTTGCCGAAGACGACGCCATTCTGTCTCCCGACCACCACGGCACCCCCATGGCTGCTTTCGGCTTTGACACCACGCTCCTGCCCGGGCATGGCCACATGATCCCGCTCACGGCCCCCGAAGCTTGCGCAGAGTTCATTCTCCAGACCGCCGCCAAGGCCCGCGCCTGACCACCTCTTCATTTTGCCAAAAATACTCCGGGGGTGCGGGGGCTGGCCCCCGCGGTCTACTTGCTTGCCTGCGGGCGCTGGCCCACCGCGCTAACCTCACCCAAACACGTCGAGCGGCCGGTCCTCCAACATGGTTTCCATCGAGAAATACCCCGTCACGGTGTCCAGCTCGTAGCCGGTGGTCAGCCGCCGATACACCGCGTCATACCCCGACATGCCTGTGGTGACGATCTTGAGCATATAGTCCCAATCTCCGCCAATCCTGTGCATCTCCGCCACCTGTGGAATGCGCGCCACATGCTTTGCAAACCCCTCGGCCCATTCCATGGAATGATTGCGTGTACGCACCATGACGAACACCGTCAGATCAAGCCCCAACGCCGCCGGATCGATCTTCATCCGCGTTCCCTTGAGAATGCCCTGCTCATCCAAACGCTTCAATCGGCGCCACAAGGCATTCTGGGACAGCCCCACCCGTTCCGCCAGATCACGCTGCGACAGCGATCCGTCGCGTTGCAGCAGATCAAGCAACTTTCGATCAATGTTGTCCATTTTTCCTACCATTTCGATCATATGACACAAAAATTGATGACATACCATATCAAGTAAGTGAACTCGCCCCAGCCCGACAGCGCTAACCTGACAGCACACCACTCACGGTAACAGGGCGTCCCATGACCAATCAGACAAATGCATTCCAAGACTTCGCCAAAAAACTCCGGCAGGACCCCAATCCCCTGTCAGGACTGCGCGAAGGTCTGATCGGCGGGGACGCCACGATCGACACACCTGCCGGGCCGACCAAGCTGATCTATGCCGATTACGTCGCCTCAGGCCGCGCCCTGCGTCAGGTTGAAAGCTTTGTCATGGAAAAGGTGCTGCCGTTTTATGCCAACAGCCACACCGAAGCGTCGTTCTGTGGCGCCCATACCACGCGGTTGCGCGAAGACGCCCGCAAGGTTGTCGCTGATCTCTGCGGTGCCCGCACCGAAGACCATGCGGTAATCTTCTCTGGTTCGGGCGCGACGGCGGGATTGAACCAACTGATCCACCTGCTGCAGGTCGATGCGGGCACCACCGTCATCGTTGGCCCCTATGAACACCACTCCAACCTCCTGCCCTGGCGCGAGAGTGGTGCAAAAGTGATCGAACTGCCCGAAGCCGCAAAAGGCGGCCCCGACATGGACGCGCTCAATGGTGCCCTTGCAGAGCATACCAAGTCCGGCCCGGTGATTGTCGCCATGAGCGCCGCAGCAAATGTGACCGGCGTTTGCCCCGATGTCGCGGCGGTGACCCGCACCGTCAAGGCGCATGGCGCACGCATGGTCTGGGATTACGCTGGCGGCGGCCCCTATCTGCACATGGCCATGACCCCGGCCCCGGATGCCGAGATCGACGCGCTGGTTTTTTCGGGGCACAAGTTCATCGGTGGCCCCGGTGCCAGCGGCGTTCTGATCCTGCGTCGCGACGCGGTGGAGACGGATGTGCCCTATCGCCCCGGCGGGGGCACCGTGGCTTTCGTGAACGCGCATCAGCATGATTACGTCACCCGGCTCGAGCAGCGCGAAGAAGGCGGCACACCCAACGTGATCGGCGATATCCGCGTCGCGCTGGCCATGATCGTCAAGGACGTGATCGGACAGGGCTATTTCGACACGCGCAACGCGCAACTGGCCGCGCGAGCCTTCGACGCTTGGTATAAACATCCCAACATCGAGCTGTTGGCCGACAATCGCCCCGACCGCCTGCCGATCCTGTCCTTCGTCCCCCGTGACGCAAACGGCCAGCGGATCGACCACAACGCTTTTACCCGTGCGCTGTCAGAGATTTATGGCATTCAGGCACGCGGGGGCTGTTCCTGTGCAGGGCCTTATGTGCATGCGCTCCTGAGCATCGACGACGCCCTCAGCGCCGAAATCCGCGAGGACATTCTGCATGGTGGCGGCACCAGCAAACCGGGCTTCGTGCGCCTGAACCTAAGCGTGCTGATGACGGATGAGATCGTTGATTTCATCCTGAACGCGGTGGGCGAATTGGCGTCGGGATGGCAGGCCAAAGCGGCCTGACGCGCCTCAGAGCCGGGTCTTGCGATACTTGAACGCGCCGGACCCGCGCGCGATGATTTCGCCGGTCTCGTCGCTGACCGTGCTTTCGGCAAAGAACGTACTGGCCCCGCCCCCCACGCGCCGCCCCTCGGCAATCAACACATGCCCAATGGGGCGCGACAGGAAGTTGGTGGTCAGCGAAAGGGTCAGGGCCAGCTTCTTGTGCCCCGGATCGCCCGTGTAACAGCCCGCATAGCCCATCACCGTATCAAGCAGCGTCGCGTAGATGCCGCCATGCGGAATGCCCGCCCGGTTCATCAGGAAATGCTCGATCGGCAGCTCCAGCCGCGCATAGTCCACATCCCAATGGGTCAGCCTGAACCCAAGATGCTTTTGCAAGGCATAAGGGTCTTCATCAAGGCGGGGGTCAAGCGGTGTTTCACTCATGTCTCTTGCCTGCCCGGTCTTCACACGGCGGTCAAGCCGCCATCAATGGCGATCGCCTGCCCGGTCATGAACGAGTTTTCCGGCGCACAGATCCACAGCATCGCCTGCACCACCTCTTCCGGGGCGCTCACGCGTCCCATCGGCACACGGCTGGCGATATGGGTAAAGGCCTGTTCGCGGCTGAGGCCGGCCTTGCCGCCCACCTGTACCGCCATTTCATCCACCATCGGCGTGGCCGAGAATGACGGACACAGCGTATTCACGCGAATGCCGCGCTTGGCGTTTTCATCCGCGGCGGCCTTGGTGATGCCCACCACTGCATGTTTGGCCGCCGCATAAAGCGACAGGTGCCCCGAGCCGACCAGCCCCGCCGCCGAGGCCACGTTCAGGATCGCGCCGCTCCCGTGCTGCTGCATCAACGGAATCTGGTATTTCATGCACAGGAACACGCCCTTGGCATTCACGTTCATCATCAGGTCGAAATCATCCGTGCTGAGGAACTGCAAAGGCTTCACGTCATGGCCAATGCCCGCGTTATTGATCCCGACATTCACGGTGCCAAAGGTCTCGGCAATCCGACCCACATGGGCCGCCACCTGCGCCTCGTCTGAAACATCCACCACGTCCGACACAACCTCGACGCCCTTGGCGCGCAGGGCGTCGGCCACCTCGGCAAGCTGCGCGCCATTCACATCCGACAAGCCCAGCTTGGCACCCTCGGCTGCAAACATCTCTGCCGCAAGCGCGCCAAAACCGCTGGCCGCGCCGGTGATCATGACCACCTTGTCCTGATAGCGTTTATCCATGTTTCGCGGCCTCCAGCCCCGCCTTGGCAAAGCGCGGCACAAAGGCCCCGAGACGCATCGCCCGCTCAGGGTCAGACGCATTGCCGTCCAACGCGCGTTTCAGAACACCCTGAATGATCGCCCCCATGCGGAAGAAGCAGAAGGCAAGGTAGAAGCCGAAGCGATCAATTCCGGGCAGGCCCATGCGCTGGCAATAAGCGGTGATGAACGCCTGATCGGTTGGAATGCCAAGGCTTGCGCGATCCACCCCGGCCAGCCCGCGCCCCTCGTTGCCCGGAGGCATCTGCCATTGCATGATGACCGAGCCCAGATCGGCATAGGGGTGTCCGATGGTCGACAGCTCCCAATCGAGCATTGCGATCACCTCTTCGCGGTCGGGCGCAAAGAGCATGTTGTCAATGCGGAAATCCCCATGCACCAGCGTGCGCCTGCCATCATCGGGCGGCGTGTTGGCCGCAAGCCAGTCAATCAGCGCATCCATGTCCGGCACCGGCTCGGTTTCCGAAGCGCGGTACTGCTTGGTCCAGCGTGCAATCTGGCGTTCGAAATAATTGCCCTCGGGTCCGTAATCCGACAGGCCCACCGCGTCGATGTCGACAGAATGAATGGCCGCAAGCACGCGGTTCATCTCGTCAAATACCCGGCCCCGTGCCTCTGGATCAAGGTCGGGCAGGCGCGGATCGTCAAACTGCCGCCCCGCAACATGGTCCATTACGTAAAAGGCCGAGCCGATCACGTCATCGTCTTCACACAGCACATGCATCCCTGCGACCGGCACGTCACTCCCGGCAAGGGCCTTTTGGACACGGAACTCGCGATCCACCGCATGGGCGGATTTCAACAGCACGCCGGGCGGCTTGCGCCGCAGCACGTATTTGCGCCCCGGTGTTGTCAGCAAAAAGGTCGGGTTGGATTGCCCGCCCGCGATCTTGGCGGCCTCAAGCGGGCCTTCGAACCCCGGCAGGTTGGCGCTCAGCCAGCCCGCGACGGCCTCGGTATCCAATGTGCTGGTGTCCATGTGCTGTCTCCCCTCAGCTATAGGTCAGCATGTCCTGTTCATTCTCCGCAGTGATATGCGGTGTCTCGTTGAAACCGTGCATCCAAGTGTTGCCCCGCGCCATGACAAACCGCGCGACGGCACAGTTCTTGACCTGCAATTGCAGCAGGATCATCTGCTCGGCAGGCGCGTCCAGCACATCCGCCAGCGTGCGCCCGATGGCCCCGCCGGAACTCACCGCGATGGGGGCCTTGGCGCCGCTCTGTGCGATGACCTCGCGCGCCTCGCGGACGCGCGTCGTGAAAGCGGCAAAGCTTTCGGGCGGATTGTCGATTTCCTCGCGCTGCCATTCCAGAACCGTATCCCGCAGGATGCGGAAATGCGTCTTGCGGTCGGTGTGCAGATCGTCGGGCCGGTCATCCCGCCCGGCAAAACGCGCCTCAAGCAGCCCGCCGAAATCAAACTCGTTCCACCCCGGCAGCACCACCGGGTCCAGCCCGGTCTTTAGCGCGCGTTCCATACCTTCCCAAGTCTGGCGATGCCGTTTTTGCGCGCCGATGAACACGGCATCCGGGGCCACGCCCTGCGCCTTCAGCGCCGCGCCAAGCGCTTCGGACTGACGATGCCCGAGCTCGGACAGGTTGTCATAATCCGCCGCGCCAAAGCTGGCCTGCGCGTGACGCACAAGGTGGAACATGGCGCTCATGCCATGCGCCTCTGAAGCCGCTTCCACGCCGCATTGAATTCGCGCTCATAGCGATCCACGAGGTCGGCCACAGACGTGACGTCCTTGACCGCACCAATGCCCTGTCCCGAGCCCCAGATGGTTTTCCAAGCCTTGGGCTTTTCGCGCTTGTCGCCGAAATTCATCGTCTTGAGATCACCTTCGGGCAGGTTGTCCGGGTCCATGCCCGCGTTCTCGATCGAGCCACGCAGGTAGTTCCCGGACACCCCGGTAAACAGCGAGGAATAGACGATGTCATCCGCGCCGCTTTCCACGATCATGTCCTTGTACCCCTGCAGGGCGTTGGCCTCCTTCGTCGCAATGAAGGGCGAGCCGATATAGCCCAGATCCGCCCCCATCGCGAGCGCGGCCAAAAGCGCGTCGCCCGTGCCGATCGACCCGGACAGCAGAAGCGGCCCTTCGAACCATTCACGGATTTCCGAGATCAGCGCCAGCGGCGATTGCGGCCCGGCATGTCCGCCCGCTCCAGCGGCCACGGCGATCAAACCGTCGGCGCCTTTTTCGATGGCCTTCTTGGCAAAGCGGTTGTTGATGATGTCATGCAGGGCGATACCACCGCAATCATGTGCGGCTTCGTTTACCTCAACCCGTGCGCCCAGCGAGGTGATCCAGATCGGCACCTCGTGCTTGTGGCAAAGCTCGATATCGCGTTCCAGCCGTGTGTTGGAGCGATGCACGATCTGGTTGACCGCAAAGGGTGCGGCCGGGCGGTCCGGGTTGGCCTGATTGTGCCGGTCCAGTTCTTCGCGGATCTGGGTCAGCCAGGTATCAAGCAGCGGATGTTCGCCTTCGCCCTCACGCGCATTGAGCGCAGGAAAACTGCCGACGATCCCGGCCTTGCACTGGGCAATGACGAGTGCCGGCACGGAAATAATGAAAAGCGGTGATGCAACGGCGGGGATACGCAATCCCTGAAGCGCTGCGGGCAAATGGTTGTCCCCACGCATGTTTGTCCTCCTGTTCCCTGATCGTTAGCCTAGGCTGCGCGGGCCGCATAGCAAGGATCGCCGTTCACGACATAACGTCACTTTGATTGCATGCGGGGCGAGCGCTGCAAGGCGCCTCCGGCGGGGGTATTTGAAACCATTGAGAAATCAGGGACGGGCGAGAAAATCGAGCACCAGGCGCGCGACCCGTTCGGGCTGCTGGTGCAACAGCCAGTGATCGGCCCCTTCGATCTCGTGGATCTCGATGTTGTCGCAGAACCGTTCGATCCCCTGGCGCGCTTCGGGCAAGAGCGCGGTATCCTCCAGCCCCCACAAGAGCAGATGCGGCATGGACACGCGCAGATGTTTCGGGTTCAGGCGCGGCAGGGCATCCGGGGTCAGCGGCACCCCCGGCTTGGCAACTTTGAGCGCAGAGGCGCGGTACCAGTTCACCATGCCCCGCACCCCGTCCACGTCCCCCCAAGCGTCGCGATAGCCCTGCCGCTTCTCGGGCGTCATCCACGACATATCCATGTTTTCCGAGAAAATACGGAACATGCGGGCGTGATCCTCGGCCACCAGCGCGGATTCCGAACCGTCCGCGCGCAACCACTCGATATACTGGCTCGCCGCGCTCTGCGCGCCGCCTGCTGCCAGTGCGTTCTGGAACGGCACCGGGTGCACGCCATTGGCGATCACCAGCCGCTCGAACTTGTCGGCGTGACGAAAGGCCAGCGCATAGGCCACCGCCGCGCCCCAGTCATGCCCGATCACGGCCGCCGCCGGTTTGCCCCGGCCGAAATGCGCAATCATCGCGGCAGCATCCGCCATCAATTCGGACATGGCATACGCCGCTACCTCGGCTGGCTTCCATGACTCTCCATAGCCGCGCTGATCCGGCGCCACGCAGAAATACTCCCCCGCCAGAAATGGCAGGATATCCTCGAAAGCGCCGGAATACTCCGGGAACCCGTGCAGACACAGGATCAACGGCTTTTCCGGGTCGCCGGCTGTCAGGGCAGAGAACGTCTGGCCGTTAACGGTCAAACGTTCCGTCTTCAGCGCGTCAGGCATCGGGCAACTTGTAGTCGGCAAACTGTTTGCGCAGGCTCAGCTTGGACACCTTGCCCGTCGCCGTCAGCGGCAATTCATCGACAAACACCACGTCATCCGGCAACTGCCACTTTGCGAAATGCTCATCAAGCATCCCCATCAGCTCCGACACTTCGGGTTTGCCATCGGGCGAAGGCACCACCACCAGCAACGGACGTTCGTCCCATTTGGGATGGGCTATCGCGATCACCGCGCAATTGGCCACCTTGGGATGCGCCATGACCGTGTTTTCAAGGTCCAGCGAGCTGATCCATTCGCCTCCCGACTTGATCAGGTCCTTGGCGCGGTCGGTGATGTTGAGATAGCCGTTGGCATCAATCGTCGCCACGTCTCCGGTGCCGAACCAGCCTTCGCTGTCAAAGGCATTCTGGTTGGCCTCGTCATTCTTGAAATACCCCGCCGTGATGGCCGGGCCACGCACGAAAAGCTCGCCCGCCGCAACGCCATCATGGGGCAGGCGCTGGCCGTCTTCATCAAGGATCTTGAGTTCCACAAGGCAGGTGCGTCGCCCCTGTTTCGCCTTGATCTTCAGCTTCTCGTCCAGCGGAAGGTGCTCGAGATGGGGCGGCAGGTTGCCCGTCGTCCCGATCGGCGACATTTCCGTCATGCCCCAGGCGTGGCAGACATTCACGTCATTCTCTTCAAAGAACCGGATCATCGAGGCGGGCGCGGCGGACCCGCCAACCACAACGTCCGCCAGCCCCTTGGGCAGACGCCCCTGTTTCGCGATCTCGCCCTGAAGACCAAGCCAGACCGTCGGCACCCCCCAGGCGGAATAGACGCTTTCCGACTCCATAAGTTTGAACAGGCTTTCGCCGTCCAGCGCACCGCCGGGAAAGACAAGCGACGCCCCGGTCAGCGGCGCGGCATAGGGAAGCCCCCACGCGTTCACATGGAACAGTGGCACAACAGGCAGGATCGCGCGCCCCGGCTGCAGGACATCCGGAAGACCCACGGCCTCCATGAAGGCATGCAGCACCGTCGAGCGGTGGGAATAGAGCGTCCCCTTGGGGTTGCCGGTTGTTCCGGAAGTATAGCAAAGTCCCGAAGCCGTGTTTTCATCAAGCACCGGCCAGTCAAAGCTCTCTGGCTGCCCCTCGAGCAGGTCTTCGTAACACAGGTAATCGCCCTCGGGCATATGCGCCCGGCCGGTCATCACCACCACCTTCAATCCAGCGGGCCACTGCGCCCGCAACGCCGCGACCAGCGGCACAAAGGTGGTGTCGACAAACAGCATCGTGTCCTCGGCATGGGTCACGATATAAGTCATCTGCTCGGCAGACAGGCGCGGGTTGATGGTGTGGCACACGGCCCCGCTCCCTGAAATCGCATAGTAGAGTTCGAAATGGCGATACCCGTTCCACGCAAGGGTCGCGATCCTATCGCCGATCTCGACGCCCTGCCCCCTGAGCGCATGGGCCAGCTGCGACACGCGCCCCAGCGTTTCGCGATAGGTGGTGCGGTGAATGTCGCCCTCGGTACGAACCGACACGATTTCGCCGGTCGGATGTATCTCGGCCGCGTATTTCAGGATGTCCGCGATATTCAGCGGAATATTCATCATTGACCCAAGCATCTCTGGCCCTCCCCTGCCTTTGGTGATGGTTTTCTGAACCGATACGTTAGCCAGCACGTACCGAATTGCAAAAGGTTCCTTTGCAATCTGCCGCAGCGTTCCACTATTGCCCCGCACATTCAGTCTTCGCAAATGCGCAGAGGCCGGAATTGAACGACCCGAGGCCGATGCCTAGATTTCTTCGTGAAAGGAGTCACACCATGTCCATCCGCCCCGTTCTGGAAACCCGCCGCGCCCAGCCGACCCTGGAAGGGGCTGGCGTGCACCTGCATCGCGCCTTCGGCTTTCGCGATCCCGACGAGCTTGACCCGTTCCTGATGATGGATCATTTCCGCAACGATGACCCGGCCAAGTACAAGGCCGGTTTCCCCTGGCACCCCCATCGCGGCATTGAAACCATTACCTATGTGCTGTCTGGCGCCGTGGAGCATCAGGACTCGCTGGGTAATACCGGCAATCTCGGCGCCGGGGACGTTCAGTGGATGACGGCCGGTTCGGGTATTATGCACCAGGAAATGCCGTCACCGGATGCGCATGGCGTCAACCACGGGTTCCAGCTCTGGGCCAACCTGCCCGGCGCGCAAAAGATGGTGGACCCGCGCTATCAGGATGTGAACGCGCGCGAAATCCCCGAGATTACCGACGATGACGGCACCCATGTGCGGATCATCACCGGCACATTCTGGGGGCGCACCGGCCCCGTGGATGGCATCGCTGCCGATCCGGTCTTTCTGGATGTGACGGTCCCGGCAGGGGTGAAAAAGACCCTGCCGATCGACACTTACCGACGCGCTTTTGCCTATGTGTTCGAAGGCGAGGCCGCCTTTGCCGATGCCAGCACGCCGACAGGCGTCCTGCTGGAAAAGGAAGTCGCTGGTCAGGAGGTCAATATCCGCGACATGTCAGGCGATCGCACGCTGGTGCGGTTCGGCACCGGGGATGAGATCACCGTTCAGGCCGGGGAACGCGGCGTACGCTTCCTGCTGATTTCGGGCACCCCGATTCAGGAGCCCGTGGCCTGGCATGGGCCGATCGTGATGAACACGCAGGAAGAACTGCGCCAGGCTTTTGCCGAGCTGCGGAACGGCACGTTCATCAGGCCCGCGCACTGACGCGGCCGCCCGACAGGCCAAACCGCCCCGCATTTGGGTATTTGGAACCATTGAGAGGTGAGAACCGAGCGCTTCTCAATGGTCACAAATACCCAAGTCCGACACTTCCCCGGCCACAGGTTTCAAAGATCAGATCGCCACGGATTTGCGCACCATGTCCCAATAGATCTGTTCGACTTCGGCCAATGAAAGCCGTCCGCCTTCGCGGAACCAGGTATTCACACCGGTCAGCATGGCAATCACGGCCATTGTGGCGATCTTGGGGTCAGGGACGGCAAACACCCCCGCCTCAACCCCAGCGCGCAGGATGGTTTCAAGCCGGTCCTCGTAGCGGCGGCGCAATGCTTCGATCTCGGCAAAGTTCTCCGGGCTGAGATTGCGCAGTTCCATGTAGGCAATGAAAACCTCGTCAGGGCGTTCGGCGTGGAACTGGATGTGGAACCGGGTGAAATGCTCGAGCCCTGCCATCGGATCGGACCCGTCCCTGGGGGCATGTGCAGCAAGCAGATCTTCAAGATGCGCGCGCATCAGGTCGAACAGCAGGGACTGCTTGTCCGGCGTGTAATTGTAGAGCGCCCCGGCCTGCACACCGACCTCGCGTGCGATCTGGCGCATCGAGACCGCCGCATAACCGTGCTGCGCAAATAACGCCAGCGCCGCGGTGCGGACGCGCGGGCCGGTGATTTCGGAATGTGATCCTGCGGTTCTTGCCATGGCCCCAGATTAACTGAACATATGTTCTAATAAAACCCCTGCTTGCCCTGCGCGTCGCTCTGGGGCACAGATAGGAAAATCGAGCCATCCGAGACCCATGCGCATTTACGTTTCCTTCCTGTTCCTGATCGCGGCGGCCTGCAGCCCGGGCCGGGACGTGCTCGACATCGACGATGCCGCGGCCGCGGCCGCGCCCTATCCCGAGCTTCTGCCGGTCGAACAGACCCTTGCCATGGATACACCTCGCCTGGACGAGAACAGTGACGAAGCGCTGGAAGCTCGGGCGCAACGCCTCAAACGGCGGGCCGCCGACGTCAAGGCAACGCCTGCCCAATAGGCAACCCGCACCCCAGCCGTCATGTCACCTCCGACGCGCCGTTGCACAGGTCAACGGGTTGGGATACACGGCCTCTTGATTGCATTCTGTCATCAAGGAGAGCGCCAGATGACCACCCCCCTGCGCCTTGGGATTGCCGGGCTTGGCACCGTCGGTGTCGGCGTCGTCAAGATCGTCCGCCAGAAAGCCAACCTTCTGGCGACACGCACCGGGCGCCCCGTGGTGATCACCGCCGTCAGCGCGCGGTCGCGCGACAAGGACCGGGGCGTGAACCTGAGCGATTACGCGTGGGAAGACGATCCCGTCGCGCTGGCCAAACGCGATGACGTGGACGTATTCGTCGAGCTGATGGGCGGCGAAAACGGCCCCGCCAAGGACTCGATCGAAGCCGCGATTGCCAGCGGCAAGGATGTTGTCACCGCCAACAAGGCGCTGCTGGCGCATCACGGTCAGGCGCTGGCCGAAGCCGCCGAAGAGGCAGGTCGCGTGATCCGGTTCGAAGCTGCTGTCGCCGGCGGCATTCCCGTGATCAAGGCCCTGACCGAAGGTCTGGCGGGCAACGACATCACCCGCGTCATGGGCGTGATGAACGGCACCTGCAACTATATCCTGACCCGGATGCTGGATGACGGGCTGAGCTATGACGAGGTGTTCGCCGAGGCCGACAAGCTGGGCTATCTCGAAGCAGATCCGAACCTTGACGTGGGCGGGATTGACGCCGGGCACAAGCTCTCGCTGCTGTCGTCCATCGCCTTTGGCACTCAGGTCGATTTCGACGCCGTCGAACTTGAGGGCATCCAGCGCATTTCGATCGAGGACATCAAGCAGGCCAACGATCTTGGCTACCGCATCAAGCTTCTGGGCGTGGCCCAGATGACCGGGCGCGGTCTCGAACAGCGCATGTCGCCCTGCCTCGTCCCCAAGAACAGCCCGCTGGGTCAGCTCAAGGGCGGCACCAACATGGTGGTGATCGAAGGCGATGCGGTAGAGCAGATCGTGCTGCGGGGACCCGGCGCGGGCGAAGGCCCGACCGCCAGCGCCGTGATGGGCGACGTATGTGACATCGCGCGCGGGTTCCGGGTGTCGACATTCGGCATTCCGGCCAAGTCGCTGAGCAAGGCCAAGACGGCCCAGTCGAATTCACCAGCCCCCTATTACCTGCACCTCAAGCTCGAAGACCGACCCGGCGCACTGGCCAAGATCGCCACGGTTCTGGGCGACAATGGCATCAGCATCGACCGGATGCGCCAGACCAAGCACAAGAATGCGGCGGCCCCGGTTCTGATCGTGACGCATAAAACCCAGCGCGCGGCTCTGGATGCCGCAATTGAAGCCATGCAGGACACCGGTGTCGTGGAAAGCGCGCCGGTCGCGCTGCGCATCGAGATGGTCTGAACACGCAACTTGCACAAGCCCGGCTGAGACATCGCGCGGGCTTGTGACATTGCCCCCCCTGCGTTATTGCGGGAACAAACCTAAGCACAAGGATATTTCCATGCCCGAAATCGCGGAATTTCATGACCGTATGCTCTCTCTTGGCCTGGCACGTGTTGCCGAACAGGCCGCGATTGCCTCGGCTGCGCTGATTGGCAACGGCGACGAGAAGGCCGCCGATCAGGCCGCCGTGAACGCGATGCGCGAACAGCTCAACCTGCTGGACATTGCCGGGGTTGTGGTGATCGGAGAAGGCGAACGCGACGAAGCCCCGATGCTCTATATCGGCGAAGAGGTTGGCACCGGGAACGGCCCCGGCGTGGACATCGCGCTTGATCCGCTCGAAGGCACCACCCTGACCGCCAAGGACATGCCCAACGCGCTCACCGTGATCGCGATGGGGCCGCGTGGGTCGATGCTGCATGCACCGGACACCTATATGGACAAGCTGGCGATTGGTCCGGGCTACCCGACCGACGTTGTATCGCTCGACATGTCGCCCAAAGAGCGCGTCGAAGCGCTGGCCAAGGCCAAGGGCTGCGCCCCGGCGGACATCACCGTTTGTATCCTTGAGCGTCCGCGCCACGAAGACATGATTGCCGAGGTCCGCTCGACCGGTGCCTCGATCCGCCTGATCACCGACGGGGACGTGGCCGGTGTCATGCACTGCGCCGAGGCCGAGGAAACCGGCATCGACATGTATATGGGCCAGGGCGGCGCCCCCGAGGGTGTGCTGGCGGCGGCGGCGCTGAAATGCATGGGCGGCCAGATGTGGGGCCGCTTGCTGTTCCGCAACGACGATGAAAAGGGCCGTGCGGCCAAGGCCGGGATCACCGATCTCGACCGCATCTATGCGCGTGACGAAATGGTCACCGCCGACGTGATCTTTGCCGCCACCGGCGTCACCGGCGGCTCGCTCCTGCCGCGCATCAAACGCAGCCCGGGCTGGGTTGAAACCACCACTCTGCTGATGCGTTCGAAATCCGGTTCGGTCCGCCGCATGACCTACCGCGCCCCGATCGAGGGCTGAATGAAGCGGGCACTGGTTCTCATCGACATTCAGGAGGGCATGGACAGCCCTCTCTGGGGCGCCCGCAACAACCCTGATGCAGAACAGCAAGCGGCGCGCCTTCTGGCGCGCTGTCGTGTTCAGGGCCTGCCCGTCGCCCACGTGCGGCACTTTTCGACCCGCCCGACAAGCCCGCTGCACCCGGATCAAGGCGGCAACGCGATCAAAGCCATTGTCGCACCTGAAGGCGACGAGCCGGTGTTTGAAAAAAACACCAACTCGGCTTTCATCGGCACGGACCTCGAAACGCACCTGCGAACGCGCGGCGTGACAGATCTCATCATGGCCGGGCTGTCGACCCCGCAATGCATCTCAACCTCGATGCGCATGGGCTGCAATCTCGGGTTCGACGTCTGGCTGGCCCATGACGCCTGCGCCGCTTTTGACACGCACGCCCGCAGCGATTGGCGCGCAGGCCTGCCCGCGATGACGGCACAACAGATTCACGATGCCGAAATCTCCATGCTGCACGGCGAATTCGGACAGGCCCTCGCCACCGACGACATTCTCAAGGCCTTGGCATGAGCGATTTTCTTGGCGTTTCCAGTTCTCTGACCGGGCGCCGCTGGGTTGGCCCCTCGGTCGAAATCACCCGCGCGGCCGAACTTCTGCAACAGGACACCGCCCTGCCGCCCGCGCTCTGCGCCGTTCTCGCCCGGCGCGGCGTCTCCCCGCAAGAGGCCGCCGGGTTTCTTGAACCCAAACTGGCCGACCTGCTGCCCGACCCACGCAGCCTCAAGGACATGGAAAAGGCCGCCACCCGCTTCCTGCAGGCGGTCAAGACCCGCCAACGGCTTGCAGTATTTGCCGACTATGACGTGGATGGCGGCAGCTCCGGTGCGCTTCTGGTCACGTGGCTGCGCGCCATGGAGCTGCGGGCCACGCTCTACGTGCCTGACCGGATCGACGAAGGCTATGGCCCCAATGACGAAGCCATGGCGGCCCTTGCACGCGACCATGACCTGATTATCTGCGTGGACTGCGGTACGCTCAGCCACGGCCCCATCGCCGCCGCCAAAGGCGCGGATGTGATCGTGCTCGATCACCATCTGGGCGGTGAAACCCTGCCCGACTGTCACGCCGTGGTGAACCCGAACCGTCAGGACGAATCCGGCGACCTCGCTCATCTGTGTGCGGCCTCGGTGGTGTTCCTGATGCTGGTCGAAGCCAACCGGCAAATGCGCGACGCGGGCGCGCAAGGCCCTGACCTGATGTACCTGCTCGACCTCGTGGCGCTGGCCACCGTGGCCGATGTCGCCCCCCTGATCGGCGTCAACCGGGCGCTGGTGCGGCAGGGGCTTAAGGTCATGGCGCGGCGTGACCGCCCCGGCATCGTCGCGCTTTCGGATGTCGCCCGCATGGATTCGGCCCCCAACAGCTACCACCTCGGCTTCCTGCTCGGCCCGCGTGTGAACGCAGGCGGGCGCATCGGACAGGCCGATCTTGGCGCGCGACTCCTGTCGACCGACAACCCCGACGAAGCCCGCGCCATGGCCGAACGGCTGGACCAACTCAACACCGAACGCCGCGACATCGAAAGTGCTGTACGCGCCGCCGCAATGGAACAAGCCGAAGAACGCGGCCTCGACGCCCCGCTCGTCTGGGCGGCGGGCGAAGGCTGGCATCCCGGCGTCGTCGGCATCGTCGCCTCGCGCCTCAAGGAGGCCACCAACCGCCCTGCCATCGTCATCGGACTGGACGGGGACGAGGGCAAAGGCTCGGGCCGCTCCATTTCAGGCGTTGATCTGGGCGCGTCCATCCAGAAACTCGCCGCCGAGGGCCTACTGATCAAGGGCGGCGGGCACAAGATGGCCGCCGGTCTGACCGTGGCCCGCGATCAGCTTGAATCGGCCATGGCGCGCCTGTCGGACCTGCTCGCAAAACAGGGCGCAGGAAGCGCGGGTCCTGCCGATCTCAAACTCGATGCCCTGCTGATGCCCGGCGCCGCCACGGTCGAACTGGTCCAGGACATCGACAAGGCCGGCCCCTTTGGCGCGGGCGCCCCCGCCCCCCGCTTCGCCTTCCCCGAGGCCGAGATTCGCTTTGCCAAACGCGTGGGTGACAGCCATCTCAAGATCACCTTCGGCGACGGGCTCGGCGCGCGGCTTGAAGCGATCTGTTTCGGCGCCTTCGACACGCCCCTTGGCCCAGCGCTCGAATCGCACGGACAGGCCCGCTTTCACCTTGCCGGGCGGCTCGAGCTCAATTCGTGGGGCGGCCGCCAGACCGTACAGCTCCGCCTCGAAGACGCCGCGCCCGCCTGAACACCCGCCCCATTCTTCCTTTTGCCGCAAATATCCCGGGGGAGTCGCGAGCCTGCTCGCGACGGGGGCAGCGCCCCCGGAACCCCGCGGTCAAAAAAGTCGCGCCCAGTTTGAAATTTCCGCTTGCAGTGCCCCCGGCCTTTCACTAATTACGCCTCACGCTTCGGCACGGCCCGTTCGTCTATCGGTTAGGACGCCAGGTTTTCAACCTGGAAAGAGGGGTTCGATTCCCCTACGGGCTGCCAGTCGAAGCCGGTTCTCCGGACTTCTGTTCCACCTTGAACCAAGCAACAGCGTGGCCCGTTCGTCTATCGGTTAGGACGCCAGGTTTTCAACCTGGAAAGAGGGGTTCGATTCCCCTACGGGCTGCCACTTCTGCCGCACCTCCGCCTCCATCGTGACACCGCGCCTTTGCCATCGCTGGCGCTGCTGCATAATGTGTAGCCAGGAAAGCGCATGTTTTGTCCCGGTCGCACCGGCAAGGAGGTCCCCCGTGAAATCCATCGTAGTCGCCACCGACATGTCCCCCCGTTCCGATCGCGCGCTGGAACGCGCCCTGTTTCTGGCCACGCAACACGGCGCGCGGCTGCACGTGGTGTCGGTGGTGGATGACGCCCTGCCCGAAGACATGGTGAACCAGCTGCGCGAGTCGGTTTCCGAGCGGCTCGAGGCCTATCTTTCCCGCCAGCCGGGCAAGGCGCTGACAACGATCACCGTGCTTGCCGGCGATCCCGTGGAACAGGTGAACGCCTTTGCCATCGACAAGGAAGCCGACCTTGTCGTCATGGGACTGCACCGCGCCCGGCGCCTCTTTGACCAGCTGCGCGAAACCACGTCCGAACGGATTGCCGCCGCCAGCCTTGCCCCGGTCCTGATCGCCCGGAACATGGTCGAGGGCGACTACGCCGCCGCCGTTGCGCTGGTCAGCTTTTCCGATGCCTGCGCCGCCGCGTTGCGGGCGGCGGCCAGCATTGCGCCCAAGGCAACGATGACATCCTTCCACGCAATGCTCGTGCCCTTTGCCGGGCTCACAGGCGAGTCGCATGTCAGCGAAATGGCCCAGGCCGTGCGCCGGGAAACCGAAGCCAAACGTGATGCGTGGCTGGCGAAATCGGCGGTCCCCGGCGCCTATGCCCCGCCAGAGATCGTGACTGGCAGCGTAACCCAGGCCCTGCATGACAAGATCGCCAGCATCACACCCGACCTTCTGGTGCTTGGCACACATACCCGCGGATTTGCCCTGCACAGGCTGGGCGGCTTTGCCGCTGATCTGTTGCGCGAACCGCCCACCGACCTGTTGCTGTCGCCTCCGTCGGTACGTTAATCGGCCTCTGCCAGCGGCACCGGCGTATCCACACCCGCCGTCCACGGTTTGATATCGACAAGCGGTGTGCCGTCGAAACAATCAATCGCATCCACTTCGATCTCCCCGGTCTCGACATCAACCGACAGGATTGTCACCGCCGACATCGCCATGGGGTTCGGACGATTGGGCGAGCGCAGGGCAAAGGTTCCCCGTGTGCCGTCGACATGCTTGGGCGCCTGCGTGATCAGGTCCCGGCGCGCCTGATGCATCCAGTAGATCAGGAAAATACCCCGCCCCGGCTCGAGCCCGGTCAGCCCCGGCGCAAACCCCTCTTCCAGTTTCACGGTGAACCGCCCGCCCTCATCGGCGGCGCGTACCCGTGCAGAGGTCACGTTCTTGGGGCAATCCCCGCGCTTCCAGGGGGTGTGAATGCGCCCGATGAACCGCACGGTGGCGTCCACGCGCTCTGCCGGGTCAAAAGACAGGGTGGTTTCACCATCACGGATGGCGGGTACGTCGCTGCTCATGGGATCTGTGCTCCTTTACTTTGCCCCATACTGCCCGATCCATGCGCCAACACCAGCGCCGCAACGCCGCAGTCCGAATGCAAAAAGGGCCACGGGGCTATGCCCCATGGCCCTTTTCAAGCGATGAGCCCAGGCTAGTAGATCGCCCAGACCAACGCCAAAGTTATCGACGGGAACATCGCCAGGATCGCCACGCGGATGATATCGGCCAGCACGAAAGGCGCCGTGCCGCGGAAGGTCTGGCTGATCGGGATGTCGCGCGCCATGGTGTTGATCACAAACAGGTTCATCCCCACGGGTGGCGTGATCAATCCGACCTCGACCACGATCAGGACGATGATGCCGAACCACAGGGCGAATTCCTCGGTGCTCATCCCGAAATCGAGCGCTGTCATGATCGGGAAGAAGATCGGCACCGTCAAAAGCACCATCGACAGACTGTCCATCACGCAGCCAAAGATCAGGTAGAGCACCAGCACGCAGAACAGCACGAACCAAGGGCTGAATCCCTGTTCCGTTACCCACTGCGCCGAAGTCTGCGGCAGTTGCGTGAGTGCAAGGAAGCTGTTGAACATGCCCGCCCCCAGCACGATCAGGAAGATCATCGCAGTGGAATTGGCCGTGGTCAGGATCGAATTGACAATCTTCTTGCCATTGAGCCCGCCAGTCACCAGCGCCACAAGCCCGGTGCCTGCCGCGCCCACCGCCGCCGCTTCGGTCGGGGTGAAGATACCGGCATAGATACCGCCGACCACCGCAAGGAAGATGAGGATCACAGGCCAGACCGAGATCAGCGCCTTGAACCGCTCCGCATAAGGCACCGGCTCAAGCGCATCGCCCGATCCCGGCACCACGCGCACGTAGATCGCGATCACCAGCATATAGGCAATCGCCGCCAGAATGCCGGGGATAAAGGCCGCGACAAACAGTTTGGCGATGTTCTGCTCGGTCAGGATCGCGTAGATCACGAGGATTACCGAGGGTGGGATAAGGATGCCCAGCGTCCCCCCGGCGGCCAAGGTCCCAGTGGCCAGCGGCCCGGAATAGCCATAACGGCGCAGTTCCGGCAGGGCGACCTGCCCCATCGTGGCCGCCGTGGCCAGCGATGAGCCACAGATCGCGCCAAACCCGGCGCAGGCGCCGATCGCCGACATCGCCACCCCGCCCTTGAGATGCCCAAGCCACGCCTCGGCAGCCTTGAACAGCCCCTTGGACATGCCCGACAGGGTCGCGAACTGTCCCATCAAAAGGAACAACGGCACGATCGACAGCGAGTAGTTCGAGAAAGTGCCATAGACGAGGTGCTTGAGCTGTCCCATCGTCATCATGGTCGAGCCGAATACGATATAGGTGCCGCCCATCCCCACCGCCATCATCGCCAGACCGATGGGAATGCGGATGAAAATCAGGAAAAGGAGAACCGGAAAGGACCAGAGGCCGATTTCAATATTGCTCATGCGTTTGCCTCCGACGACCGCCCCAGCAGGGCGCGCAGACTGCGCAGGATGCAGAACGCGGCAACGATCACGAACACAGAGGCCCCGAGGAACCCGGCGGCATAGGCCATCCAGATCTCGAACTGCAGGATAAAGGTTGTTTCGTGGTAATTGTACTTGTCCATCATGCCCAGATAGAGCCGCCATGCGATGATATAGGCGGCGATGAACATCATCACGTCCGCAACTAGATCAATCAGGCGATTTCCAAAACGCCCATAGGCGGGCTGGAACAAGTCCACGCGCGCATGGCCTCGGTTGTACTGACACCAGGGCAGAAAGGCGAAAATCGCAAATGCCACCCCGGCCTCGACCAGTTCGAAATCCCCCGGCACAGGCCCCAGCCCCAACGGGATGAGCGCACGCCCGGTGATCGACAGGCAGGTCATGATGATCAACCCGATCAACACGATCCCTCCCAGTATGGCCATGACGCGGGCCAGCCAGCCTACGCCCGTGTTCAACATATTATACATGATGGTGTTCGATCCCTGTCCCGGTCTTGTCCCTGTTGCTCTTGTAGCGCTGTCCATGCGCGCCCGGCATTGGCTCACACTGCGACAGTTCAAACGCGGCCTGTCAAGGTTTTGATGGCCGCGCATCCGCCTTTTGCGATCTCATTCGGGGGTGCCGGACACGCGAAACCCCTTGCTCCGCGCGCCTGCGCCCTTTGCCGAAGTGTCCCGGAAAAGCAGGCGTTTCGGCAAATCAATTTCGCCGAGATCATATTGAAAAAAGCTATGAGCGGAGCAAAACCCCGCGCGAGGCCGCTAACCCAAGGCGCGCCCGAGGTCTTCGAGGATCGGACAGTCGGGGCGGGAATCCCCGGCGCAGGCCCCCACCAGATGCGCCAGCGTGGCCCGCATGGCCTGAAGATCGGCGATCTTGGCGTCGATCTCGCGCAGGTTTTCTTCGGCCACCCGCTTCACATCTGCGCTCGCGCGGCTCTGGTCCGCATAAAGCTCAAGCAGCGCCCTGCAGTTCTCGATGGTGAACCCAAGCGAGCGCGCCCGCCCGATAAAGGCCAGCCGATGCAGGTCTTTTTCATCAAAATCACGGTAGCCGTTTTCACTGCGCCGGGGCGTGATGAACCCGATTTCCTCGTAATAACGGATGGTCTTGGATGGCAGGCCCGACCGTTTGGCCACTTCCCCGATATTCATGCCAACTCTCCTTATTCCGCCGCTGCGGGAACCAGCGGACGCGTCCCTTGCGCCTCTGCCGTTTCCACCGCCGCCGCGACCCAGCGCAGGCGCAAGGCGTTGCTCAATACAAAGACGCTCGACAGGGCCATAGCCCCGGCGGCCAGAACCGGCGACAGCATCGGCCCGCCAAAGGGCACCAGAACCCCGGCGGCAACCGGGATCAGCACCGTGTTGTACCCAAAGGCCCAGAACAGGTTCTGCCCAATATTGCGGATCACCTGCTGGCTGATCGCCACCGCGTTGACCACGCCGCGCACATCGTCCGACATCAGCACCACATCCGCGGCTTCGATGGCCACGTCCGTGCCGCTGCCAATCGCAATCCCGACATCGGCAGACGCCAAAGCCGGAGCATCGTTGATGCCATCCCCGACAAAAGCCACGGCACCAACCTCGTCGCGCAGTGCCTCAAGTGCTGCAACCTTGCCATCCGGCAGCACTTCGGCGACCACCCGGTCAATGCCAAGCTCCTGGGCGATCACCCCCGCCGTATGCTTGTTGTCGCCGGTGATCATCGCCACCTGCAGACCCAGATCATGCAGGGCACGCACCGCTTCACGGGCCGAAGGTTTCACCGGATCGGCCACCCCCAGCACGGCGGCAACCACCCCGTCCACGGCAATGAAAAGCGGTGTGCGGCCCTGTTGCCCAAGGCTTTCGGCCTGCGCCTCCAAGCCCAAAAGCTCCAGCCCCTCTCCCGTCATCAGGCGGTCCGCCCCGATCAGAACCTCATGCCCCTCCACCGTGGCGCGCACCCCGAACCCGGCCAAGGCTTCAAAGCCGGTGGCCTTGGGCACCGACAGCCCCTTGCCCTTGGCTGCGCGCAGAATGGCCTGCGCAATGGGATGCTCCGACGTCGCCTCAACCGACGCCGCCAGCGTCAGCACGTGATCGGCGTCAAAGCCTTTTGACACCTCCAGATCGGTCAGCTCCGGCTGGCCCTTGGTCAGCGTCCCGGTCTTGTCAAATGCCACCACCTTGCAATCGCGCACCCGCTGCAATGCATCGCCCTTGCGGAACAAGACGCCCAACTGGGCCGCGCGCCCGGTGCCCACCATAATCGAGGTCGGCGTGGCCAGACCCATCGCGCAAGGGCAGGCAATGATCAGCACCGCCACCCCGGCGACAAGCGCACGACTCAGCACCGGATCCGGCCCCAAGAGCAGCCACACCGCCACCGTAAGAAGCGCCACGACCAGCACCGCAGGCACGAACCACATGGTAATTCGGTCGACCATACCCTGAATGGGCAGCTTGGCGCCCTGTGCGTCCTGCACCATGCGGATGATCTGGGACAGCATCGTATCCGCACCGACCTTTTCGGCCCGGAACACAAGCGCGCCCTGCCCGTTCACCGTCCCGGCGACAACCCCGCCGCCCCGTGTCTTTTCAACCGGCACGGGCTCGCCCGTGATCATGCTTTCATCAACCCAGCTTTCGCCGGACAGGACGGTGCCATCCACCGCGATCTTTTCGCCGGGGCGCACATGGACGTGATCCCCCACCACGATCCCGGCGATCGGCACCTCGACCACCTCGCCCGCGCGCTCGACACGCGCCTGACGCGGCTGCAACCCGATCAGCTTGCGAATGGCCGCCCCGGTTTGTCCTTTGGCGCGCGCTTCCATCAACCGCCCGGCAAGGATCAGCACGACAATCACCGCCGCCGCCTCGTAATAGACATTGGCCGTTCCCGTAGGCAGCAGCCCCGGCGCAAAGGTCGAAATCACCGAAAACAGATAGGCCGCAGACGTGCCCAGCGCCACCAGCGAGTTCATGTCCGGCGCGCCCTTGAACAACGCCGGATAGCCCTTGGCATAGAACACCCGGCCCGGCCCGACGAGCACCAGCGTGGTCAGCACAAACTGCAGCAGGTAGCTGTTTTGCATGCCAATATTGGCCATCACCCAATGGTGCATGCCGGGAATCATGTGCGATCCCATCTCGAGCACGAAGACCGGCAGGGCCAATGCTGCAGCCAGCAGGGTCCGCGTTTTCAGCGCCCGGAACTCATCCGCCTTCTGCGCCTCGACCACGTCCGGTGTTTCGGTGTCGATCCGGGCCGGATAGCCCGCCGCCGTCGCCAGCGCCGCGATCTCGTCCGGCGCGGTGGCCCCGACGGCATAGCGCACCGTCGCGGTTTCCGTCGCCATGTTGACATTGGCTTCGACCACACCGCGCCCGGCAAGCAACGCCTGTTCGACCCGGCGCACACAGCCTGCACAGGTCATCTCGGACACCCGGAACGATGTTTCCTGGATGACCGCCGGGTACCCGGCCTTTTCCAGCGCCCCGATCAGCGCGTCCAGCGTGGCAGGCGCGTCATAGGCGACCTGCGCCGTTTCATTGGCAAAGTTGACCGAGGCCGACGCGACCCCCTCAACCCCCGCCAAAGCCTTCTCGGCCCGCCCCGCGCATCCCGCGCAGTTCAGCCCCGAAACCCGTAATTGTGCAGCGTGCGACTCTGTCATGACATACCCGTCTTTCTCGTATGACAGGCTACATAAGGGTTCCAGTTAGGGGAAGGTCAAGGGCCTGTGCACGGCACATGCAAAACTTCGCAAAAAACCTGCATCTTTGACCTCCGGCAAATTTCGCATTTGCCTTTCAAATTAATTTGAGTCTAAAATTAAGTGAGGAGACATTTGGGGGGACTGCCGTGTTCGTCGGACTCGACCTGGGCACATCGGGATTGCGCGCGCTTGTGATCGACGCCGAACAGCGCGTCGTCGCGACAAGCGAAGCCAGCTACAACACCGCCCGCCCGCACCCGGGCTGGAGCGAACAGAACCCCGCGGACTGGATCGCCGCTTGCCGCGCGGTCTTTGCCGCCCTACACGCCGATCACACCGCGCTCCTGCCCGCAATCCGAGGCATCGGCGTCTCGGGTCACATGCATGGCGCGATCCTGCTGGACGAGAAGGGCGCGGTGCTGCGCCCCTGCATGATGTGGAACGACACAAGAAGCGCCGAACAGGCCGCGCGTCTGGATGCCACGCCACAGGTCCGCGATCTCTCTGGCAATATCGTCTTTCCCGGGTTCACCGCACCCAAGCTGCTCTGGGTCGCGGAAAACGAACCCGACATCTTCGCCCGCACCGCCAAGGTGCTTTTGCCCAAGGACTACCTCAATTTCTGGCTGACAGGCGTTTACGCCTCGGACATGTCCGACAGCGCCGGGACAAGCTGGCTCGACGTGGGCGCGCGCGACTGGTCGCAGACCCTGCTCGATGCCTCGGGCATGCGGCGCGATCAGATGCCCTTGCTGTTCGAAGGCAACCAACCCATTGGCACCCTGCATCTCGACGTCGCCGCCGATCTGGGCCTGTCCCCCGACACCGTCGTCGCCGCGGGTGCGGGCGACAACGCCGCCGCCGCCTGTGGCATCGGCGCGCTTTCCGAAGGCGACGGCTTCGTCAGCCTCGGCACCTCGGGCGTGCTGCTCACAGGGCGCGACAGCTACGCCCCCAACGCCGCCAGCGCCGTGCACACCTTCTGTCACGCCGTTCCGGGCCGCTGGTACCAGATGGGCGTCATCCTCGCCGCAACGGACAGCCTCAACTGGCTGGCCCGCACACTCAACACACCGCCTGCCGACCTTGCTACCACTCTCGGACCAACCATCGGCGGGCCGGGGCGCTTGCGTTTCCTCCCTTACCTCTCTGGTGAACGCACGCCCCATAATGATGCCGATCTGCGCGGCGCCCTGATCGGGCTTGATATCGCGCACGGCCCCCGCGACCTCTCCCAAGCCGTGATCGAAGGCGTGTCCTTCGCCCTGCGCGACACTCTCGAAGCCCTGAAATCCGCCGGGGCCGACCTGCACAGCCTGATCGCCATCGGCGGCGGGGCGCAGTCGCCCTATTGGGTCGAACTGATCGCCACGCTGCTCGACATGCCGATCTCGCTGCCAGCCAAGGGCGAGTTCGGCGCGGCCCTCGGTGCCGCCCGGCTGGCTCTCTGCGCCGCAACGGGCGCGGCCCCGGAGACAGTCATGACCCGCCCCGAGATCGCCACCACCATCGACCCGCGCAGCGACCTGCGCGCCGCATACGAAGACGCCTATCGCGCCTTCGCTTCCTCTTACCCCGCAGTAAAGGCCCTGCAATCATGACCGAGTTTTTCAACGGCATCGCGCCCATCGCCTATGAAGGCCCCGACAGCCCCAATCCACTCGCCTTCCGTCACTACAACCCGGACGAAATCGTCATGGGCAAGCGCATGGAAGATCATCTGCGCTTTGCCATCGCCTATTGGCATTCCTTCGCGTGGGAAGGGAACGATCCCTTTGGCGGCCAGACCTTTGTCCGCCCCTGGCACCCGCAGGACCGGATGGCCACCGCCCGCACCAAAGCCGACGCCGCCTTTGAGATGTTCGACATCCTCGGCCAGCCCTATTTCTGCTGGCACGACGCCGATATCCGCCCCGAGGGCGATAGCTTTGCAGAAAGCCTGAAGAACTTCGAAGAGATCATCGCCTATTTCGAAGAGAAGATGTCGATCCGCAAGGTCAAGCTCCTCTGGGGCACCGCCAACATGTTCAGCCACCGCCGCTGGATGTCCGGCGCTTCAACCAACCCGGATCCGGATGTCTTTGCCTATTCGGCGGCCACGGTGAAAACCTGCATGGACGCCACGATGAAGCTGGGCGGGGAAAACTACGTGCTCTGGGGCGGGCGCGAGGGCTATGAGACGCTGCTCAACACAGACATGGGGCGCGAGTTGGATCACATGGGCCGCTTCCTCAACATGGTTGTGGATTACAAGCACAAGATCGGCTTCAAAGGCACGATCCTCGTGGAACCGAAACCACAGGAACCCTCCAAGCACCAATACGACCACGACGCCGCAACCTGCTATGGCTTCCTGCAGAAATACGGGCTGGAGAGCGAAGTGAAACTCAACCTCGAACAGGGCCACGCCATTCTGGCAGGCCACAGTTTCGAACACGAGATTGCCACCGCCGCCGCCCTTGGCGTGCTGGGCTCGATCGACATGAACCGCAACGATTACCAATCCGGTTGGGACACCGACCAGTTCCCCAACAACGTCCCCGAAGTGGCGCTGGCCTATTACCACATCCTCAAGGATGGCGGGTTCACCACCGGGGGCACCAATTTCGACGCCAAGCTGCGCCGCCAATCGCTGGACGCCGAAGACCTCATCGCCGCGCATGTTGGCGGCATGGATATCTGCGCGCGCGGTTTGAAGGCCGCCGCCGCCATGATCGAAGACGGCGGGCTTGAGGATGCGCTGAAAGAGCGCTACGCCGGATGGGACAGCCCCGAGGCGCAGGCGATGCTGAACAGCGATTTCGACACGATCTTCGAAAAAGTGAATAGCGGCGCCATCAATCCCGCCCCAAAATCGGGCCGTCAGGAAATGCTCGAAAACTACGTCAACCGGTTCGTCTGAAACATGTCCCGCAGGATCGCGCCCCAAGATATCCGCCGCCATGTCCTTCGGGACGGGGATGTTTCGGTTGCGATCCTCAGCCTTGGCTGCATCACGCAAGACTGGCGCGTACCCCATCAGGGCGCGCGCCGTTCGATCGTGCTGGGCTATGCCGATCCGGTTGCTTATCTCGACAACCCCGCCAATCTTGGCACCATCGTGGGCCGCGTTGCCAACCGCATCGGCCATGCCACCTTTGCGCTCAACGGTTCGCGCCACAGACTCGACGCCAATATCGCGCCGCACATGTTGCACGGGGGAACAGGCGGGATCGGCAAGCGCCTCTGGCAGATGGAGCCCGACGCAACAAACGCCGTACAATTGCGCCTGAGCTCTCCGGATGGGGATCAGGGCTTTCCGGGGCGCGCGGATTTTAGGGTCACGATCACGCTGGCGGGCAACACCCTGACTTATGACATGGGTGCAGAGGTCGACCGCCCCACCCCGATCAACCTTGCCCAGCACAACTACTACAACCTCATGGGCCATGGCAGCGCGCGCGATCACGTCCTGCGCCTGCCCGCCGCGCAGATCACCGAAACCGATGGCGACTCGATCCCCACCGGCGCGCTGCTGCCCATCTCGGGAACCCGGCATGACTTCACTACAGCGCGCTCCTTTGCCGAGGCCGACCCGCAGGCGCTTGGGTATGACGACAATTTTGCCCTTGATGGGAATGTCGCCACGCTGACCGCCCCGGATGGCTTGCGCCTGACACTGGAAACCGACCAACCGGGCATGCAGCTTTATTCCTCACGCTATCTCGAACCGGTGCATCCCCCTGTGCCGGGCCAGTCACATACCGCCTATGACGCGATCTGCCTTGAGGCACAGCATTTCCCCGACGCCGTGAACCATCCGCATTTCGCCCCCATCATCGCCACTCCGGACAGGCCCTATCATCAGCGCCTGACCCTGCGCGTCGAGGCCACGACATGAAGTGGCTCGCCCCCTGCCTCGCGCTTCTCTCCTCAGCCGCCCTTGCCGGGCCGCTCCCCGAAGCCAACGCCACTTTCCCCGAACCGGACATGGCGCGTGTCGAGCTGGGCCACCTGCTGTTTTACGACCCGATCCTGTCGGGCAACAAAACCGTGTCCTGTGCCACCTGCCACCACCCGCGCCTTGGCACAGGCGACGGGCTGTCGCTTGGCTTTGGCGATGGGGCGACGGGGCTTGGCATTGACCGGGTGATCGACCCGGATAATCCACCCGAACTGCGTATCCCGCGCAACGCGCCCACCCTTTTCAACCTCGGCGCGGCCGAGTTCACCCGTTTCTTCCATGACGGCCGCCTTGAAGAAGACCCCACCCGCCCCTCTGGCATCCGCACCCCTTTGGGGGCGGAGATGGAGAGCGGCTTTGACAGCGCGCTGGCGGCACAAGCCATGTTCCCGGTGCTTTCGGGCGATGAGATGGCCGGGCATTATTCGGAAAACGATGTCGCACAGGCCGTACGCCAGGGCTTTCTCACCGGCCCCGGTGGGGCGTGGGACATCCTTGCCAAGCGGATCGAGGCCATCCCGGACTACCGCGCCCGCTTTGATGTTGTGCTCGGCCCGGACACGCCGATCCATTTTTTTGACATCGCCAATGTGATTGCCGATTTCATCATCTTCGAATGGCGCGGCGACAACAGCCCCTTTGACCGCTTTCTGCGCAATGGACGCCCCCTGCCCCCCGACGCCGCCGCGGGCATGGCGCTTTTTTATGGCAAGGCACAATGCGACAGCTGCCACGCTGGTCAGTTCCAGACCGACCACGGCTATCACGCCATCGCCATGCCCCAAATCGGCCCCGGTAAGGCTGCCCGCTTTGAGCGGCACAACCGCGACACGGGCCGCGCCCGTGTTACCGGCGATGACGCCGACCTTTACCGCTTCCGCACCCCGTCCCTGCGCAACCTGCCCGACAGCGGCCCCTATGGGCATTCGGGCGCCTATGCCACCATCGAAGGCGTGGTCCGCCACCACCTCGACCCGGTCGAGTCGCTCTGGGCCTACGAACCCGATCAGGCGCTTCTTCTGCCCCCCGGCTTTGACAGCGATTTCGCAATCATGTCCGACCCGGAGGAAATCAACGCCATCGCGGCGGCAAATGAACTGGCCCCGATGACGCTTTCCGATACCGAGGTCGACCAGATCGTCGCCTTCCTGCGTTTTGCCCTGAACGATCCCGGCGCGCTGAATGCCCGCCTTGGCGTTCCGTCAGAAGTGCCCAGCGGCCTGCTCGTGGATCAGTAGGCCGCAACCGACAGCGCGTCGCCCGCGCGTATCAACACCAGCGCATGATTGACCGGTACTGCCGCCCAATCGCTCACTGCACCATCCGGCCAGATCACGCGCGCCGCGATCTCTGATGCTGCCCCAAGGCCAAAATGCTCCGGCCCGGCCACACCCCCGGCATGGCCACCACCCACGCTGATCTCGCGTGCATAAACGCGGTCTCCCGCGCGCAGTTCGATCCACGCCCCAACCGCATCGCGGTTAACACCATCCTGCAAAAGCGCCACCGACACCCAGTTGCCCACCGTCTCGGTCACATTGCGATAAATCTCCATGGGTGCGCGGCGGTTCACCACCACGAGATCAAGCCGCCCATCCAGATCAAGATCCACCAGCGCCGCCCCGCGGCTGCGCACCAATGACGCAACACCAGCTACATCGCCCTTTTCCACAAACGTCCCGTCGGGCTGCTGCATCAACAGTGTGTTTGGGTCCTCCATCGCCGCGTCCGGCATCTGTTCGACATTGCCCTTGGACAGGAAAATATCGTCCCACCCATCAAGGTCGATATCTCCGAAACTCGCGTGCCACCCGGTCGACGGCCGCCCGTCCCCGCCCAGATAGGGGCGGTGTGCCGTTGTGCCCATTTCGTAAGGTACATCCGCAAAGGCCGCCCCCGGCCCCTCAAGACGCTGCATCCTCTGATCCCCCATCGAGGTGAGATACACTTCGGGCAGGCCGTCGAAATCCACGTCCCGCGAGGCGATCCCCATGCCCCAGAGCATATGCGTCCGCCAGCCATCCTCCGCCCCCAACAGGCGCGGGGCGTCCTCCATCGCCCACATCTGTTCCGACCCGCCACGCACGTAATAATGCCGGTCATTGCTCACCCTGAGATCGGCTCGCCCCTGACGGCCCCAATCGGAAAACAACATGGACAGCGGGCAGAATCCCGGTTGAAGCAGCGACATGCGGTATTGCCCACCCTCCGGGCGAAACAACGTATTGTCATCACAGGCTTCAAACGGCCCCTTGGGGTCATCCCGGTTCACGTAATTGCCAAAGGCCAATGTCGGCAGGGACTGACCCGCCTCCCATGTCGCCGAAAACGCGGTGGTCCAGCGGTCGCGCCCGTCAAATCCCTGCGGCTCAAAGCGGGAAAACCCACAGGCGCCATCGCCACGCAGCAACACATTCTCCCCCACCCGCAGAACGGCAAGGTCCATGCGCCCGTCGCTATCGATATCCAGCGGATAGGCCCCGATTACGCCCGTGAGCGCCAGCGCCGCAGGCGTTTCTGCCTCAAACAGCATGCCGCCCCGGTTGCGCAGCACCTGCGCCGGGTTGCTGCCCCCCGCGACATAGAGATCGGGCAGCCCGTCCGCGTCACAATCCATGACTGCCACACCGCCACCCACGTAATGTTCCCACCCTCCGGCATAAACATGTTGCGGCGCCGGCACAGGCTGAAATTCCGGCTCTGCCGCCCCGGCCACCGAGGCGCTCAGCACCAAGGCCGCACCAAATCTAACCCGCATGGTCCGCCATCTCCGCCAAGGCCGCCTCGGACACGTTATCAAGCGCATAGGCAGCGGCCCCCCGTGCCCACATCAGGTTGCCCCATTTGTGGATCACCACCTCGGGCGGCGCCTTGTCGATCTGTACGATTGACGCGCGGATCGCCTCGATCACCTCCTCGGCGTAAAGGTGGCTCGCCTGCATCTGTTCCCCGGCCAGAATGATCAGCTCAGGGTCGAAGATATTGACAAGATTGGCCAGCCCCATGGCAAACATGCGCCCGGCACGGTCCACGATGGACTTGGCCACCGCGTCTCCTTCCTGCGCGTCCCGCAACAGGGCCTCCACCGGCCTGCCGTCCTTGTCTCCACTGGCGATCATCGCCTCTCGCAGCAACGCGTAATCGGCAACATAGGCCTCAAGACAACCACGCTGGCCACACCGGCACAACGCCCCGTCCAACTGCACCTTGGTATGTCCGAATTCGGCACCGCAGCCACGCGTGCCACGATAGATCTCGTCCCCGATATAAAGGCCCATGCCCACACCGCTTTCGATGGTGACGACGATGAAATCCGAATGCCCCTGCCCCAGGCCAAATGTCTTCTCGGCCACCGCGACAAGGTTGGCATCATTGTCGAGATAGACCGGGATCGACAGTGCATCGCTCAGCACGCGCCCGAACTCGACATTGCGCTGATCCAGCAGGGGCGACCAATGCACGAACCCCCGCGGCGCATCGACAATCCCGGCGATGCCGACGCCCAGCCCGGAAATATCCGTCCTCTGGCGGTCGATTTTCCGGGCAAGCACCTCGACATGCGTCGCCAGTTCCCCGGCAAGCTCCTGCGCCTCGAACACGTTCTGATCAAGAATGACCTCATGGTCGGCCAGCTGGTTGCCCTCGAAATCCAGAAGTACGAGCGAGATCGTCCTGTTCGAGATCTTGGCCCCCGCCACCAAGTGCGCCGCGCCGCGAATTCTGAGGTCGACCGTGGGGCGGCCGCGCTTGCCGTCCCGCTCGGGTGAGTCGCCCGGCACCTCTTCGATCAACCCTTCACGCAACAACTCGGCGGTGATTGTCGTCACGGTTGCGCGGCTGATTCCGGTGTGATCGGCAAGATTGATCCGGGCAATGCGGCGGTGCTTGCGGATTTCTCCCAGCAACACACGCCGCCCGAATTCTCTCTGATTCACAGACATTTAGGCTTGCCTTCCCTTGTCTATCTTGGTCCGCAGGAGCCGTCCACCTCCGGCAAACCACCCCCTCTAAACAGCGCGGATATCGCGCCTTTTGCAAGGTTAACCAATTTAATTTGATTTTCAAATTTAATACTCTAAACTGTCCTCAGCCCATGAAATCGTTCGCAAGAACTGCACCGGGCACAGAAATTGGGAGGACATCATGAAACTTTTCGCATCCGCGACGGCGATCATTGCCGGCGCGCTGATTTCAACCGCAGCCATGGCCGAGGACATGATCATCGGCGTCAGCTGGTCAAACTTCCAGGAAGAGCGCTGGAAAACCGACGAAGCCGCCATCAAGGCCGCACTGGATGCCGCCGGCGCCACTTATATCTCGGCCGACGCGCAAAGCTCGTCCGCCAAACAGCTTTCCGACATCGAAAGCCTGATCGCACAGGGCGCAGACGCGCTGATCATTCTGGCACAGGATGCCTCTGCCGTGGGGCCGGCGGTCCAGATGGCCTCGGACGAAGGCATCGGCGTTGTCGCCTATGACCGCCTGATCGAAGATTCCCGCGCCTTCTACCTGACCTTTGACAATGTCGAAGTCGGCCGGATGCAGGCCCGCGCCGTGCTCGAAGCCCAGCCCAAAGGCAACTACGTCATGATCAAGGGCTCCCCCACTGACCCGAACGCGGATTTCCTGCGCGGCGGTCAGCAGGAAGTGCTGCAGAAGGCAATTGACAAGGGCGACATCACTATCGTCGGCGAAGCCTATACCGATGGCTGGGTCCCCGCGAACGCCCAGCGCAACATGGAACAGATTCTGACAGCCAACGACAACAAGGTCGACGCGGTCGTGGCCTCCAATGACGGCACCGCCGGCGGCGTTGTCGCCGCGCTGACAGCTCAGGGCATGGAAGGTATCCCTGTCTCGGGTCAGGACGGCGACCATGCCGCGCTGAACCGTGTCGCGCTCGGCACACAGACCGTATCGGTTTGGAAAGACGCCCGCGACCTCGGCAAGGCCGCCGCGAAGATCGCCGTTCAGATGGCCGAAGGCAAAGGTCTGGCCCAGATCGACAGCTCGCACCAGTGGACCTCGCCCGCAGGCACCAAGATGCACGCACGCTTCCTCAAGCCGATCCCGATCACGCAGGACAATCTGAACCTTGTTGTAGACGCCAAGTGGATCAACAAGGAAGCCGTCTGCGCCGGCGCCACGATCGACTACTGCAAATAACTTTCGCGTCCCTCCGGGCCACCCGGGGGGACACCATCCCTTCTTTCCTGAACATGCAACATGGTATTCATGGGCGACACGACATGTGTGCGCGCATCCGCTACCGCGCGGCCCGGAAACACCATGAGAGGGAGGCTGTTCACATGCAAAACGCGGCAAAAAAACTCTTTGCCAATCTCGGGATAGACATGCGCCTGCTCGGCATGATCGGCGCGCTTGTGCTGATCTGGCTGACCTTTCATCTGGCCACGGATGGGCGTTTCCTGACCCCGCGCAACCTTTTTAACCTGTCGGTTCAGACCGCGTCCGTCGCCGTTATGGCCACCGGCATGGTCTTTGTGATCGTCACCCGCCATATCGACCTGTCGGTCGGCTCGCTGCTTGGCCTGCTCGGCATGGTCATGGGCGCGCTGCAGGCCAAGCTGCTTCCCGAGATCGTCGGGCTGGGCCACCCTTCGATCTGGATCATCACCGTGATCGCGGGCATCGCGCTCGGCGTCATGATCGGCGCATTCCAGGGCTGGATCATCGGCTACCTGACCGTCCCCGCCTTTATCGTGACACTCGGCGGCTTTCTCGTCTATCGCGGCGCCGCGTGGTGGGTCACATCCGGCCAAACCGTCGCCCCGCTTGATCCGACCTTCAAACTCCTCGGAGGCGGTGCCGAAGGCACGCTGGGCGAAACGCTGAGCTGGGCCGTGGGCATCATCGCCGCCATTGCCGCCACCGCCGTCATGCTGATGAGCCGCCGCACCAAGGCCCGCCACGGCATCGCCGTGAAACCGGCCTGGGCCGAAGGCACGCTGATCGCCCTCGTGGTCGCGCTCACCGTCGGGTTTGTCTGGCTGATGAACTCCTACAAGGTGCCCGACCGCGCCGCCGCCCGCATTGCCGAGGCCCGTGGCTGGAACGTGCCGGATGACTTCACCATGAATCATGGCATCGCCATTCCCGTTGTGATCCTGCTGGCGGTCGCAATCACCATGACCATCATCTCGCGCCGCACCCGCTTTGGCCGCTACATCTATGCCACCGGCGGCAACCCCGAGGCGGCCGAGCTTTCCGGCATCAACACCCGCCTGCTCACGGTGAAGATCTTTGCCCTGATGGGCGGTCTCACCGCAATTGCCGCCGTGATCGCCTCGGCCCGTCTGGGCGCGGTGGGCAATGACCTTGGCACGCTTGATGAACTGCGGGTCATCGCCGCAGCCGTCATAGGCGGCACGGCGCTTGCCGGGGGCTTTGGTACCATCTATGGCGCCGTGATCGGTGCGCTGATCATGCAGTCCCTGCAATCGGGCATGGCCATGGTCGGTGTCGATGCGCCGCTGCAATCCATCGTCGTCGGCATGGTGCTTGTCCTCGCCGTCTATATCGACATCGTCTATCGCCGCCGGACCGGCAGCTAAGAGAGGAGAGAGACACATGGAAACCCAAACCCCTCTCGTGGAAATGCGCGACATGCACATCTCGTTCGGCGGCATCAAGGCCGTGGATCATGTCTCGGTCGATCTCTACCCGGGCGAAGTCGTGGGCCTTCTGGGGCACAACGGCGCCGGGAAATCCACCCTGATCAAGATGCTGTCCGGCGCCTACAGGGCCGATGGTGGCGAAATCTACGTCAACGGTGAAAGGGCCGAGATCCACAACCCGCGCGACGCGCGGCGCTACAATATCGAAACCATCTACCAGACGCTTGCGCTGGCCGATAACCTCGATGCCGCCTCGAACCTGTTTCTGGGCCGCGAGCTTGTGACGCCCTTCGGCTTTGTCGATGACGACGCGATGGAGGCCGAATGCCGCAAGATCATGGGCCGCCTCAACCCGAACTTCCAGAAGTTCAACGACCCGGTCTCGGCCCTCTCGGGCGGTCAGCGCCAATCGGTCGCCATTGCCCGCGCCGTCTATTTCAACGCGCGCATCCTGATCATGGACGAACCCACCGCCGCGCTTGGACCGCACGAAACACAAATGGTCTCGGAGCTGATCCAGCAGCTGAAATCCGAAGGTATCGGCATCTTCCTGATCAGCCATGACATTCATGACGTGATGGAACTGTGCGACCGGGCCAGCGTGATGAAAAACGGCAAGCTCGTCGGCACGGTCAAGGTTGACGATGTCACCGATGACGACCTTCTGGGCATGATCATCCTTGGCAAGAAACCCGAAGGCGTAGAGTGCTGAGGGGCATGAAGAGGCAAGCGTCATGACTTTTCTTGTAGGCGATGTCGGGGGCACCAACACCCGTCTTGCACTGGCCGATGCGTCCGGCCTGCGCAGCGACACGTTGTTGCGTGCGCCAAATGACGATCACGCCAGCCTGCTCGACGTGATCGCGCGGTTCCGGGACGAACAGGATTGCGCCGGGGTTGACGCCGTCTGCATCGCCATCGCCGGTCCTGTCTCTCAAGGTCGGGGGCGGCTGACCAACCGCGACTGGCATATCTGTGCGCGCGAGGTCGCCGCCATGGTCGGCGCAGCGCGCGGGGTGCTGATCAATGATCTCTCTGCACTCTGCTATGCCCTGCCCCAGCTCTCTCCCGAACCGATCAGTGGCACGGCGCGCCCCGACAACAACCGTCAAAGCCTTGTCGTGGGCATGGGCACCGGGTTCAATGTCGGGCTGACCAAGCCGGGACCGGCGGGCGGGATCACCGTGTTCGAAGCCGAGATGGGCCATGCCGAACTCCCGGCTTCGGTACGCGACACCCTGTCAGCGTCTCTTGGTACGGCGGCAGCGGGGTTCACCACGGTCGAAGATGTGTTTTCCGGGCTGGGGCTCGCCCGGCTGCACGAGGCACTCTGTGGCCGGGCTCTGAGCGGGCCGGAAATCATGCAGGGCTATGTCACCGGACAGGATCGCGAAGCGGCGGCCACGATCACGCTTTTTGCCCGCGGGCTGGGACAGCTTTCGCGCGCTCTGATCTGCCAGTACCTGCCCGGTGCGGGCATGATCTTTGCCGGAAGCACCGCGCGCGGCATCCTTGGTTCTCCTGCGCTCAACGCCTTTGCCGAAGCCTATCTCGCCCCCGGCATGGAAGTGGTCCGCCCCGCCGATATCCCGGTGTCGGTCATCACCGATGACGGCGCGGCGTTGCATGGCTGCCTGCATCACCTGATGCAGGCAGGCTGACGCGCATTGCGGCCCGGCGGTTCTGATACCGACGCGATACCGACATGATACCGACGCGGGTTTTCCGGGGTCACTGCACCGGGAAAATCACGTTGGTCTGACCGGTGCCCGAGCTTGGGAAATACTCGGTCACGACCTCGCATTTGGCGTCGTAACTGTCCCAGCCCAGCGCGCCATAAAGCATCGCCGTGTCATGCATCGAGCCTTCTCCACAGCAATATTGCGCGTATTCCGGCAACATCCTGAGGAAGGTCGCATGATCCCCGCGCTGCCACATATCCAGCACATGAAGGTCCATCTGGCGGTTGAACTCGCTGGAAATCGTGAAGGTGCCATTGTTGGCGGCATAGTCCTTGTTGGCCCATATCTTGTGGGACAATGACCCGGACGCCACAAGCAGCACTTTGCTGTCACTCTCTTCCACTGCCTTGCGGATCGCCTCGCCCACGATGCGGCTCTCCTGATGATCATGCACCGTGGCCCAGGCTGCGACGCTGACCACCTTCATGTCATGCTCGCGGCTCATGAACCGCATCGGCACCAGCGTTCCGTATTCCAGCTCCAGCGAGTCCAGATGATGCGCCAGCGTGTAAGCCCCCATGTCACTAGCCTTTTTGGCGATCGCCGCCCCCAGCTCCGGGTTGCCGTCATAGCCATAGGGCAGGTTCTGAATGAACTGCGGGAACTCGTTGGACGTGAACAGCCCCTCGAACCGCGTGTTGGCATTGATATGGAACCCGGCATTGATCACCCAATGCGTGTCACAGACCACCACCGTGTCCGCCCCCAACGCCTTGGCGCGGCGCGCAATTTCGCGGTGCCCGTCAATGGCGGCCTGCCGCTTGCCCTTGATCGGTCCCTCCTGCTCGGACATGAGCATTGTGGGGACATGTGTCATCTTGGCAGCCAGTACGATTTCACCCATCTGTTCCTCCCTTGGCGATGGCGGGGGTGAGGGGCCAGCCCCTCACACTCCCCGGGATATTTCCGGCAAAAGGAAGAGGTCAGGCCCCGAGCCGCATGATCTTGTGCGCCCCGGTGGCAAAGCCCACGTGCTTTTGCTCCATGTAAAACTCAAACGACCAGTCGCCCCCGTCACGCCCGATCCCGGACGCCTTGACCCCGCCAAAGGGCGTGGGCAGGTGCCGGACATTCTCGCTGTTCACCCAGATCATCCCGGCCTCAAGCTTGTCCGTGAACCGCAGCGCGCGGGTGAGGTCATTGGTCCAGAGATAGCCGGTCAGCCCATAGGCCGTGTCGTTGGCCATCGCCAGCGCCTCTTCCTCGGTCGAGAACGGGATCGAGGTGAGCACCGGACCGAAGATCTCTTCCTGTGCGATGCGCATGTCATTGGTTGCATTGGTGAAAAGCGTCGGACGCACGAAGTAGCCTACGTCGCCAACGGTCTCGCCACCCGCCGCCACCGTGGCACCGTCCTGTTTGGCGATATCGAAATAGGAGGTGACCTTGTTGAAGTGTTCCTCGGTCACAAGCGGCCCGATTTCCGTCGCCGGATCCAGCGGGTGGCCCACCTTGATATTGTTCACCCGTTCGATCAGGCGCGCTTCGAATTCGTCCTTGATCGTGTCCTGCACCAAAAGGCGCGAAGACGAGGTGCAGCGTTCGCCGTTGATCGAGTAGATCATGAAAATCACCGCATCCAGCGCGCGTTCAAGATCGGCATCATCAAACACGATCACCGGGTTCTTGCCCCCCAGTTCAAGGTGCATCCGCTTGAGCGTATCCGCCCCCTGCTTAGTGATGATGCTCCCTGTGCGGCTTTCCCCGACAAAGGCAATCGCCTTGATCAGCGGATGTTCGGTGAGCGCCTTGCCCGCCTCTTCACCAAACCCGTTGACTGTATTGAGCACCCCCGGCGGCAACCCTGCCTCTTCGGCGATCTCGACCAAAAGTCGCGCGGTCAGCGGGCTGGCTTCGGCCGGTTTGTGCACCACGGTACAGCCCGCCGCGAGGGCCGGTGCAATCTTCCACGTGGATAGCATGAACGGCGTGTTCCATGGCGTGATCACCCCGACCGGGCCAATCGGCACACGCGTGGTGATGTTCATCAGGGTCGGGCTTTTGAGGTGTTGGCCATCCCGCGCCTGCACCACCTGATCCGCGAAATAGCGAAAATTCTCTGCCCCCCGCAACGCCGCCTTGGACATGAAGCGCAGGGTCTGGCCGGTATCCCAGCATTCACACAGCGCGATTTCTTCGGCGCGCGCCTCGATCGCCTCGGCCACATTGATCAGGATCTTGCGCCGCTCGGTCGCGGGCATGTCGCGCCAATCGGCAAAAACGTCCGAGGCGGCCTGCGCAGCGGCGTCGATGTCGTCACGCGTGCCATGTGCCACATCGCAGATCACCGACCGGTCGACCGGAGAGCATGTCTGGAACACCCCCGCCCCTCCGGCGCGATCCGCACCCGCGATCCGGTTCGCAATTCCGCCTTCACGAAACCGCGCGAGATAACCTTGCAGCTTGTCGACATTCTGCTCAAGGACGGCCATGGCCCCCTCCCTCTGCTTGACATTACCAGCACCGGACGGCTGCGTCCGATAATTGTTGTCATGTTAAGCATTTTGGAAAGACCTGTCAACGGTGCAGCTGACTTGCCTGCTCAAACCCTTTACAAAGCAGCATTTCCGGCGTCACCGCACCAGGAATCAAAAAGGCCCACCGCAAGCGGCAGGCCATTGAACTCAGAGGTTTTCTGAAATCTCAGTGCGTCCAGGGACCCTTGCGGTTCGTTGCGAAGTTCTCGCCATATCCACCGGGGCGGATATTGGCCTTACGCTTCTGAGGCTCCATCACCTGCGCCTCGATACCTTTTTCGCGCGCGTATTCGACGGCGGCTTCTTTTGTGGCAAAGCGCATCTTGACCTGGCTTTGGGTGTCTCCCGATCCGGTCCAGCCCATCAAGGGGTCAATGTCGCGTGCTTCCGAGGGCCCGTATTCCAGAACCCAGATCTTGGTTTTTGCGGTGCCCGACGACATGGCGGTGCGGGCTGGCTGATAGATACGCGCAATCATCGCAATCTCCTTGCTTCTGGCGCTTTATCCCGGATTCTGCGCGCTGCGGCAAGAGGCAGATTCCGGGTCGCTTTGCCGCAACTGCACAATCACATGGTCCATTCTTCGGGAGAGAGCTTGCAAGCAGTGCGGAACGCCAACCAAACCACGGGGAGCGAGGGGTGTAATGCGGCCTGTACCGGCAATCCTGTCGCACTGCTTGCACTGACGAGACTACCCATTTCTGCGTATGCGACGCAAGACCGTCAGAAGAAAATTACCCCAACCACCTACAAGCTTTTCAAAAACTTCAAAATCGGCCATTAATGTTGACCAATTCTTGAGAAATCCGGCTTACCTTACGTCATTTTAGGTCCGAAGCGGACCCGAACATCCACCCAAATGTTGCTCAATTGCCGCAAGTGCACAATGCAACTATTTTTGCGAGCCTGCCGTTACGTCAATTGACGCCTAAAAGCATCACCTCAGACGAATCTTTTGCATACAAACGAACGCGTTTCCAAGCGCTTGTGAGCCCACCGGGCAAATCCCCCTTGAACCAGAACAAAAAGAGATCAAATCTAGGGCCAAGCGAAAGGAATCTCCCATGATGGACGCCGCCGACGCCCCGATCCTGAACACCCCCGCCCCGGATGTGAAAAACCGCCCCAAGCTCGAGGGTGGCAAGCGCATCGTCATGCAGACCGATTTCTCGCCCGCCGGGGACCAGCCCACCGCGATCAAGGAACTGACAGCCGGTGTTCTGGATGGCGAGCGCAACCAGGTGCTTCTGGGTGCGACCGGAACGGGCAAGACCTTTACCATGGCCAAGGTGATCGAGGCGACCCAGCGCCCCGCCATCATCCTTGCCCCCAACAAGACACTGGCGGCCCAGCTTTACGGCGAGATGAAGGGTTTCTTCCCGGACAACGCGGTCGAATACTTCGTCAGCTTCTATGACTACTACCAGCCCGAGGCCTATGTTCCGCGCTCGGACACCTACATTGAAAAAGAATCCCAGATCAACGAACAGATCGACCGGATGCGCCACTCGGCCACCCGCGCGCTTTTGGAACGTGACGACGTGATCATCGTCGCCTCGGTCTCCTGTATCTACGGCATCGGCTCGGTCGAGACCTACGGCGCCATGACGCTCGACCTCAAGGTCGGCAACGAATACGACCAGCGCAAGGTCATGGCCGACCTCGTCGCCCAGCAATACCGCCGCAACGATCAGGCGTTTCAGCGGGGCTCGTTCCGGGTGCGCGGCGACAGTCTTGAAATCTTTCCCGCCCACCTCGAAGACCGCGCGTGGAAACTCTCCTTCTTTGGCGAGGAACTCGAAAGCATCACCGAGTTCGACCCCCTCACGGGTGAGAAAACCGACACCTTTGACCAGATCCGCGTCTACGCCAATTCGCACTACGTCACGCCCAAGCCCACCATGCAGCAGGCGATCATCAACATCCGCAAAGAGCTGCGCCAGCGGCTCGACCAATTGGTGAACGAAGGCAAACTGCTCGAAGCGCAGCGTCTTGAGCAACGCACCAACTTTGACCTCGAAATGCTCGAGGCCACCGGCGTCTGCAACGGGATCGAGAACTATTCCCGCTATCTGACGGGCCGCGCGCCGGGCGAACCGCCCCCCACCCTGTTTGAATTCATCCCCGACAACGCGATTGTCTTTGCCGATGAATCCCATGTCTCGGTCCCCCAGATCGGCGGCATGTACAAGGGCGACTATCGCCGCAAGTTCACGCTGGCCGAACACGGTTTCCGCCTGCCCTCCTGCATGGACAACCGCCCCCTCAAATTCGAGGAATGGGACGCCATGCGCCCGCAATCCGTCTTTGTTTCCGCCACCCCGGCGTCGTGGGAGCTGGATCAGTCGGGCGGCGTCTTCACCGAACAGGTGATCCGCCCCACCGGCCTCTTGGATCCCGAGGTCGAAATCCGCCCCGTGGAAATGCAGGTCGACGACCTCCTCGACGAAGTGCGCAAGGTCTCTGCCAACGGTTTCCGCACGCTGGTGACAACGCTGACCAAACGCATGGCCGAAGACCTCACCGAATACATGCACGAACAGGGCATCAAGGTGCGCTACATGCATTCCGACATCGACACGCTGGAACGCATCGAAATCCTGCGCGACCTGCGCCTTGGCGCGTTTGACGTGCTGGTCGGCATCAACCTCTTGCGCGAGGGGCTGGACATCCCCGAATGCGGCCTCGTCGCCATTCTCGATGCGGATAAAGAAGGCTTCCTGCGCTCGGAAACCTCGCTCGTGCAAACCATCGGGCGTGCGGCACGCAATGCCGAAGGCCGCGTGATCATGTATGCCGACCGCATCACGGGCTCGATGGAGCGCGCCCTTGGCGAAACCAACCGCCGCCGCGCCAAGCAGATCGCCTATAACGAGGAACACGGCATTACGCCCGAAACGGTGAAGAAGAACGTCGAGGACGTTCTGGCCGGTCTTTATCAGGGCGACACCGACATGAACCGCGTCACCGCCAAGATCGACAAGCCCCTGCACGGCGGCAATCTGGAGGCCGTTCTCGACGGCCTGCGCACCGACATGCGCAAGGCCGCCGAGAACCTGGAATTCGAAGAGGCAGCGCGTTTGCGCGACGAGATCAAGCGGCTGGAGGCGGTCGATCTGGCGGTGGCAGACGACCCCATGGCGCGTCAATACGCGGTTGAGGCGGCGGCGGAGAAAGCCGTGGGCGCCAAGGGGCGCTCAACGGCTGGACGGGCCGGGCAACGCGGGGGGAATGTGAAGAGACGGGGGCGTTAATGGGCTTACCTAGGCCCTTTCTTTTGACTTTCCGCCGAATAGCCCAAGAATGGAACTATCTCAAATATCCACCAAACAAATACTACGAACATTAGCGATGCATAAAGCAAACCCACAACGTTGTTGAACGTCTCCGCCAACTTGAAAGTCGCTAAAGCCGCAGACAAAAGATAATAAATTAGCATGAGGACAATGAAGCTCGCATTGGCCAATCTAACTGCGGGAATTTGCTCACCCTTATCGGCTCCGCCGTCTTTCAGAAAATGCTCCCAACCCGAAACATTCCTAAACGCGTTCTCTATTTTTTCCTCAATGAACCTTCCAGCACGTGCGATACCGTTGACCTCCACGATGAAGAGCAGCGACATCGCGATGATCAAAAATGGCATCGCATAGATAAATTCCAAAAGAAATAAGTCCGCTACTTTTAGCCCAGACAAACCTGGCAAACCAAGGGCACCACCGGCTACGATCCAAAACCGCCTTTGCTGTCGTTCAAGAATCTCTCGCCTCAGTGAACGATATTGTTCCTCAAAGATTACTATTTCGTGATCTCTCGTTTCAGTGATTTTAAAATGTGCATCCATTTCAATTCTCGTCTGGGGATTAGCAATCCATAGCTTTTCATGCAGACGAAAAGCAACTCTTAGTTGAAGCAATTTGGCACCCCACGCGCCCGACCCGGGGTGGGTGCGGAACGCGCCCGCCCATGGGGGCGGGTCGGGCGCGTGCATGATGCAAAGCATCATGCATTGGTGAGAATGGAGAGACCACCGCTCCACAAGACCCCAAGAGGCGTACCTCTCGCGCATCGGCGATTGCCCGCAATCACCACGATCGCGCGCGTGCGAAATGCCCTGCATTTCGCTTGGGTGAAAAAGCCACCCCGTCGACACAAACCCCAAAACCGCCTACCCTCTTTCCATGAAACGTGCCGTCTACGCCCTGTCCCTCGCCTACGTGATCCTCTTCACATGGGCATGGATCGACACCGTCAACGCCTCGATGGATGCGGCGGGGCGGGGTATGGCGCTTGGCTTCATGACCATCGGGATCGCCGTCACCGCTCTTTTCGTGATCCCTGCCCTGATCATGGCGCTCAACAACAAGGCGCTGAAATGGGCGCTTGGCCTGGCCCTCACCCCCGCCGCGCTTCTGATCCTCGCGATGATGTCCAGCGTCGTCTGAACAAAAAAGGGCGCCCGCCGGCGCCCTTCCCTCAGAAATCAAAGATGTCTTCCAGAAACCCACCCATCTTCTTCTTTTTGCGCGGCTTGCCCCGGTAATCGCCGCGATACTCTTCACGGTGGTCTTCCCGGTGTTCGCGTGGGGGCGGCGGCGGGGCGGCATATTCGGCGGAGCGTTCGATGATCTTGTCCAGCTCTCCCCGATCCAGCCACACACCACGGCATTCCGGGCAATAGTCGATCTCCACACCGTTACGGTCCGCAATCACCAGCGTCGCACCATCCACAGGGCATTTCATCAGCATCTCCTCCTTGGTTGTTCGCCCTAAAGAGATAGGCACGACGCCCCCGATTTCATCCGCAATACTGCGTAGACCCGGCCACCCTTGCCCGACTCACCCGTTCGGTGTCACACTTCGCCATCACGAAACCCAAGGGGCGCTCCGGTTGCGCCCATGAAAAACAGGCATCAGAACGCGGCCGCGGCGCCCTCCGTCTCTGGAGGACACCATGCCCATTGCATCCCGCCTCAAGCACCACCTCGACGCCCACGGCTTTCCTTTCGACATGCTCCCGCACCCCTACACGGCGACCGCAAGCGAAACCGCCGAACAGGCGCATGTGCCCGGCGATCACCTTGCCAAGACCGTGCTGATCCACATGGAGGAAGGCCCCTTTGCCGCTGTCATCCCAAGCCATCTTCACGTCGACCTGCACCAATTGCAGCTGATGATGAACCGGCGCCTTGGCCTCGCCCCCGAAGAGGAGCTGGCCGAAGTGTTCGAGGATTGCGAGATCGGCGCAGCCCCGCCCGTGGGCGTTGCCTATGGCATTCCGACCGTGCTCGACAAATCCCTGATGGGGCTCGACGAGGTCTGGTTCGAAGCTGGCGACCACCGCACACTCGTGCACATGTCAGGCCACCACTTCGACCGCCTGATGAGCGACGCCAAGCTCGGCTCGTTCAGCTGCCACTAAAGCGCCCTACCCGGCCACCGTCTTCATGAACCGGTCGCGGATTGTCACCGGGTCCATCGTGATCACCGGCATCTTCTTGTTGCCGCTCTCACACTTGCTCACGATCACGGTCATCTCGTCCCCCGCCAGCGCGTCTTCCAGCGCTGCGCGGGTGTCTTCTGCGCTGCATTCCACCACCCTGTCACACCCACAGGCCCGCGCCACCTCGGCCAGCGAGGTCTTTTTCCCGGCATAGGTCGGCTGATCCCCGGTCGACCCGTAGGACCCGTTGTCCACAATCAGAAGCACGTAATTGCCACGGGGGTTGTTCCCGATGGTCGGCAAGGTTCCGAGATTGGTGAGAACCGACCCGTCCCCGTCGATCACCACCACCTTCTTGTCCTGTACAAGGGCAAGCCCCAACCCGATCGAACTCGCCAGCCCCATCGTCCCCAGCATGTAGAAATTGCTTGGCTGGTCATCCAGCGCAAAAAGCTCCTGCGACGGAATCCCGATATTGCACACCACCAGTTGATCGCGGATCACCGGCAGGATGTTCTGAAGCATCTCGTAACGGATCATGGTTCAATACCCCTTCCAGAATGTGGCATCCATCAGCACCGCGACGGGCTTGTTGCACATGTAGGTATACTCAAGAATCCGCGGCAGCTCACCGACATCCGCCTCGTGGTGAAAATGATAGGTCGGGATGTTCAACTGTGCGAGCAGCGCCTTGGTATGTACCGCCATCTCCACCTGGCAGGCCACCGGCTCGCCCAGCTCTCCGCGATAGGAGATCAGCATGGGCAACGGCATCCGGTAATACTGGATCAGGGTCGCCAGCGCGTTGATCGTCACACCGATGGCGGTGTTCTGCATGATGATGGCCGACCGCGTGCCGCCCATCCATGCCCCGGCACAAAGCCCCATGCCCTCGTCTTCCTTGTTCGACGGCACGTGCAGGATATCCGGGTGCGCCTCGACAACGTCGATCACCCCGGCCAGCTGCTTGCAGGGCACGGTGGTGACAAACCCCACCTTGGCCCCGATCAGGTCATTCACGATTTGCGTATTGATATCCAAGACCGCCTCCCCCGCTCTGATCACAGCGTGGCGCAATCCCGGTCCCGGGGCAAGCGTCGCGAGCTACCCGGCAAACCCGCTGTTGAGAATGACGGGCACGATGATCTCTTCCTCGTCGACAAGGTGGCGATCCAGCAGCCCGTGGAACCCCTCCAGTGTCCGCGCGAACTCCCCGGCCCGATCGCGCCCGTCCGTCTTCGCCCCAAGCACCGCGTTCGCGCCCTCGGCCAGCCCGTTCAGCAACCCATCCATGGCACCGTGATCGGCCTCCAAAAGGTCAAACCCGCGCGCGACCCGCGCATCAAGCTGCATGAGTTGGGGAAAGTAATGCATGTCCTCGATCTGGTGATGCCCGTGCAACTGGTTGAGCAACATGCCCCCGAACCGCGACAGCCGGGGGGCATAGCTTTCGAACGCCATCTGGCGGTCAAGCACCGCCTGCACATCCTCTTCCAGCGCCGCCAGAAGGCGACGGAACATCAGGTGACGGTCCAGCCAGAACTGCACCATGCCACCGAACTCCGGGTGCGACTCCCAGCTCTCGCGGGGCAGCTCTTCGACAAGGATGCGTAGCGCGTCGGGCAATCCGGAGCGCACGCCAAGGGTCAGGTCCTGGGTCATGACGCCCACCTAGGTGTTGACGCGCCCCAACTCAAGCGCGCGCCGTATTAATCTGCCAATCCACCAATCCGATACCGACGCAATACCGACGTGATACCGACGTAATACCGAATGGGTTTTTTGTTTTCTCCCAAACGGTTAACCCCTCATGGTTACTATTGTGCCAATCCAAGGCGTTCGAGATGCGCAACGCTCTCCTGCACTCGGTCAAAATCGTTGATCTCCACGATCAGGTGCGGGTCCGACTTGCAGCGCTTGAGCGCCTCGAACACCCCGTGCCACGCGATCGTGCCCTGCCCCAGCGGCCAATGCCGGTCGGCATAACCATCCGTATCCTGCAGATGCACATGTCCCAGCATGTCACCGGCTTGCGTTATGAACCGGTCAACTGCCGGAGCCCCGGCCATCACATGCGCCCAGTTTGCGTGCCCCGTATCGACAGAAAGGCGGAGCGACGCACTGCCAGCGGCGTCGATCACAGCGGCGCGATGGGCCGGGTCCACGTCCTTGATGTTTTCCAGAACCAGCATCACGCCCAGCGCCTCGGCCCGACGCAGCGCAGGCCCAAGCGTTTCCATGATCTGCGTGACGCGCTTGTCCAAGTCCTTGGGCCCATTTCCAAAATTGTGCACATCCCACAGGTCGAACGGCGAATGCAGCACCATTTGCCTGGCGTCCAGCGCCGCGCACACATCCAGCGCCTGATCGAGGCGCGTCTGCACCACGGTGCGCATGTCGCGGTCCTTGGTGTCCAACTCGAACCCGGCAAAGGGTCCGTGAATGCCCAGCCGCCCTTTCCAGCCATCAAGCTTGTCCTTGGCCATATCGACAAAGGCACCCGGTGCCCGCAGGATGTCGGCCATGCAGAATTCCGGCAATTCAAGGTCCCGGTTTTTCTCGAATAACCAGTCGCGGTGCTTGTCGATATCCAGAACCGTCAACTGTGCGCCCACCACGGGAAGTTCAGCCATCACGCCACCTCATACTCAGAACTTTTGCACCAGTCTCTTCGCCCCCCGAACCTTTGGCAACCCCATGCTTGGCGTGGCCCGCAAATCCTGTAGTCTCATCAGGACCCTACCAGCCGGACCCGGACCCCATGACCCAGCCGAATCCAACCGGGCTTGATGCCTACAAACCCGCCGAAATGGCCCGCTTTGTCGAAGAAGCCGGGGTCGCCAAGGCCCATCTTTCCCTGGCCCAAACCGTGACTCTTGCGGTGCTTGCCGGGGTGTTCATCGGCTTTGGCGGCGCGGCCTTCACCATGGTCATGACCGGCGTGGACCCAGGTTTTGGACCAGCGCGTTTCTTGGGGGGCATCGTTTTTTCTCTCGGACTGATCCTTGTGATCGTGGGTGGCGCAGAGCTGTTTACGGGCAACGCGCTCATGACAATGGCCGCCGTGGACCGACGCATCAGCCCGGCACAGCTTTTGCGCAACTGGGGACTGGTCTTTCTGGGCAACGCCATTGGCTCGCTCGCGCTCGCGGGCGCCATGGCAGCGACTGGCCTGCTGGACGGGTCGATGGGCGACACCGCTCAAGCCATCGGCCGGGCCAAGACCTCCCTCTCACCGCTCGAAGCCTTCATGCGCGGCGTATTGTGCAACGCCCTTGTCTGCCTCGCTGTGTGGCTGACCTTTGCAGCCCGCACGGCCGCAGGCAAGATCCTCGCCATTCTCTGGCCGATCAGCGCCTTCGTGCTGCTCGGTTTCGAGCACTCGGTAGCCAATATGTACCTGCTGCCACAGGCCATGCTGGCCGGGGCAGACATCGCGCCCATTGCGGCGTTTTCCAACCTTCTTTGGGTAACTTTGGGCAATATCCTGGGCGGGGCGGGCGGTGTGGCACTGGCCTATCGGTTCGCCTACCTGCGTACCCGCTGAACCAATCAGTCCAGCGCGTTTCTCACCCCGGCGACGGCCTCGGCAATCGGCGCGAAATATTTGGTTTCAGACGCCGTGCTGCCTTGCAGGATCACGACGGCCTGATCGATGCTTTTCTCGAAAACCGCGCGCGCCTCGGGCAACGACTCTTTCGTCACCGCCTTGACACGCGCGCCGTTGACCCGCTCCCGGCCTGCATTCTTGTCGGTGTGATTGCGGACAAAAGTATAGAGGTTGCGGTTGACCCGCGTGAGCGCCACCTCGGCCTCCCAATAAGCCGACGCCTTGCTGATCACGCGCGCGGTCTGCCCAAAGACCTGCTGAAAGCAGTCCACGCGATACGCCACCGGCGCCCCCATGCAGCCCTTGGCACCGTCATTGAAGGTGGACACGGCCCGCTGGGTCTGCGCCTGCGAGAAGCCAACCCCGTTCTGTTCCTCTGCTGAGGACATCCCGGCAATGACCAGCCCCACCGACAAAGTGACACCTGCAATTGCGGTCCGCATCCACAAACTCCTTACCTCAAAACATGAACGGCACATTGCGCGTGGCGCACGACGCGCGCCGCAGTGCTGCCCAGGAAATAATCCGACAGATCAGGACGATGCGAGTTCATCACGATACAGTCAATCCCCTGCTCCTGCGCATAATCCACAATCGTACGCCCCGCATGGCCCGAAATCACCACGATTTCGACGTCATCGGCCTCGTTGAAATCTTCGGCGAGCCCCGCCTCCATCTCTTTGCGATTTTTTTCCAATTGGCCTGCAGGAAGCTGGGTCAAAATGAATTCCGGCAAGGCCTCCACGACGGTCAGAACCGTGATTTTGCCCCCGCCGTCTTTCAAAAGACGGGCCACGCCAACGGCACGATCGGTCTTTGGATCATGGTCAGATGCCACTGGCACCAGGATGTTTTTGTACATTTTTCTCGCTCCTTAGGTCGTGAATGAGTGTCGCGCTGCACGCTTTAGCGCAGCACGTGAACCGAGCAGCGCGCATGGCGCACAACCTGCGCTGCGGTACTGCCCAGGAAATAGTCCTGCAGCCCGGGCCGATGCGATGCGATCACGATGCAATCCACACCGTTCTGCTCGGACCAGTCGAGAATCGACCGCGCGGAATGGCCGTCAATCACTTCTGCGTGTGCATCCGGCAAATCCCCTGCAAGGGCCACGAGGCTTTCGGCAATCGCGGCCTTGGCCTTTTCGTGAAACCCCTCCGGGATATAATTGATGGCATAGCTCGGTATCTGCTCCATCACATGCAGCAGCGTAACGCGCGTATCAGCGTTGCAGAGCTGGCGCGCAACGCTGACCGAAGCGCTGGCATTGCGCTCGTCATCAAAGGATACCGGGATCAGTATATGGCGATACATCAACACCTCCTGTTTTGCCTCACCTTATGACAGTGGGACGTACAGGGCCTTGATTCAAATCACGTCCACCGCGTACCGGATCAATTGAACGCGGCCACCACATCATACATGACCGGCTCGAAACTGCGGCACAGGAGGTTGATCTTGCGATTGCGCTCGCGCATCTCGTCGGTGCGCAGCATCGCCTGGAAATCCTCTCGCCGTTCCCATTGCGAATAATTGGCGATCCGGGTCTGGGCATCATTCACGTGCAATCCGGCGGCAATAAAGCCGGGCTGTTTTGAAATGAAGGTCTCATAAGCGTCGGTCAACGCATCCATCAGATCCTGACAGGTGCCGGGTGTCATCTCGAATGTGGTGATGACCGTTTGAAGGCTGGAGTCTTTTGAAATCTTTGGCATCGGTTCCTCCTTGATGGTTCCAGCTTAGACCAGCGTTTGCCACGCTGGCTACCGGTTTTCACCCCATCGAGATGCAAGGCGTTAACACAATATTCATCAAGATCACCAAATGCTTGACTGGAGGCTCCCATGTTCCGTCCGTTCACCTGCATCCTTGGCCTGTTCCTAGCTGCCGACGCCGCTTTGGCAGGCCCCTGGCCGCGTGCGCCCGGAACGCATTTTCTCTCCCTCGCACTGGAAAGCCCGTCCGACCCCCAGCTCGCCGAACAAAGCTATACCTCCCTTTATTATGAGTACGGGGCACGCAACGACTGGACTCTCGGGCTCGACATCGGCGCGGACACGCTTGGGTACGGCAAGGCCATCGCCTTTGCCCGCCGTTCCATCTGGCGCGGCGATCGGGCAAGGGTCGCGGTCGAGTTCGGGCTGGGCTCTCAAGCGGCCTTTCAGGGTACGGACGTCGCCTTGCGGCCCGGGATCAGCTGGGGGCGCAACGTGACCCTGCTGGGCAGGCATGGCTGGATGTCCGCAGATGCGACCCTGACCTATCTTCCCCGCCTGCGCCGTGCCATCGGCAAACTTGAAACCACGCTCGGGGTCACGCTTGGCGCGGACAGCAAGATCCTGATACAATTCACCGCTGAACAGGAAACCGGAAAACCGGCAACTTTTACCATGACGCCCACTCACGCCCAGGCGATCGGCAAGAGCAGTTTCCTCACCACGTCGGTCATACTGTCGCCGGACCGCCCGGCCCGGTTCAAATTCGGTATCTGGCTGCAATTCTGAGACCAATTGAAATTCCCGCCCGAATTGCCCATACTCTGCCGCAAGAAACAATTCCGGATGACACCGTGAAAACACGGGCGCCGGTCTTGAGACCATGAGGCAGACATGACCAGACCCTTGATTCTTGCGGTGGCGATCGCCGCGATTGCAATCCCGTTCATGCCATCCAAAAGCGACGCTGGCATCCTTAGCCGCGCGTGCATGCGCTCTGATCGCAAGGCCGCGACGCGCCCCATGTGCAACTGTATTCAACAGGTCGCCAACCAGAACCTGTCCCGCGCCGATCAACGCCTTGCCGCCTCGTTTTTTTCCGACCCTCACAAAGCACAGGAAATCCGTCAGTCCGACACGCGCGGACATGAACAGTTCTGGAGCCGATACAAGGAATTCGGCACGGTCGTCGCCGCGTCGTGCGGGCATCTGCGCTAGGCCCTGTCTGCCGGCAGCTTGCGGCGTTCCGACTTGACGTCGGCCCTCGCCAGTTTCACAAAAGGCAAATCTGTCGGAGACATTGCATGCTGAAAAAAGGCATCACCCTGCGAGGCCTCGAAGTGTTCGAAGCGCTGGCGGCATCCGGCTCGGTGGCACAGGCTGCCGAGACAACCGGCCTGTCCCAGCCTGCCGTATCCCAGCAGATTCGCAACCTGGAGAAAGCCGTCGGTACGGCGCTTCTGGATCATGGCAAACGTCCCATGCAGCTGACGACAGCGGGGCGTGCATATCTGACGCGCACGAGCGCGGTCCTTGCCCAGTTGCGCCTTGCTCAATCCGAACTTTCGGTCATGGACCTGACCCATCTGACCAAGCTCAACATGGGCATCATCGACGATTTCGACAACGATCTTACGCCGCGCCTTGTCACAACCCTTGCCGAGTCCCTGTCGCAATGCCAGTTTTCGCTGATCACGGCCCCCAGCCACGAGATCACGCGGGGATTGCTCGACAATAGCCTCCACCTTGGAATCGCGGCCTCGGCGGGCGAAGTTCAAGCTGACATTACCGAATACCCGCTTGCTCGCGATCCCTTCATCCTGGTTGTTCCCGCAGATGCCGCCGCCGCAGCGCAAGACGTGCAAGCCGTGCTCGATGAGCTGCCCTTGCTTCGCTACGACCACCAACAACTGATTTCACGCCAGATCGAAGCCCACCTGAGACGCCTCGACCTGCAATTTCCCAACCGCTTCGAAATCGGGTCCAACCCGACCCTTCTGGCCATGGTGTCGCGCGGCATCGGCTGGGCCATCACCACCCCGCTCAGTTATCTACGGGCGTCCCGGTTCCATGAACGCGTCTCGGTCCACCCTCTGCCGTTTGAACCCTTCAGCCGCCGTATCTCGCTCTATGCCCGCCGGGATTGGGCCGAAACGGTGCCCCGCGATGTCGCGCAAACCATGCGCAGCCTGATCCGTCAGGAATTGATCACCCCGGCCGTGGAGCGTTTTCCCTGGCTCGACGGCACGTTCCGGGTGCTCGAGCGCTAGGCTCACTTTTCGGAATTCAAAAACCCATTCCCGCCCGCGCCATGTTCAATGCGGCCGCGCCTCCGTAACAGGTCTCAGGACAAGGCAGCCTTCAGACCGCTTGCGCATTCCTCCACAAGGTCAAGCGCCCCGTCAAAATCGCGGGTGTAATAAGGGTCCGGCACCTCGCGTGCCCCGCTGTCGGGGGCATAGTCCGTGAACAGTACCAACGGGGTTTCGTTCCCATTTGGACGCAGGCGCTCCATGTTGGCGATATTGTCGCTATCCATCCCGATGATCAGATCGAACGTCTCGAAATCGTCCCGGCGAAACTGGCGTGCCCTCAGGTCGGACAGGTCATAACCCCGCGCGCGGGCCGCCGCCTGCATCGGCCCATAAGGCGGCTCGCCCACATGCCAACCCCCCGTGCCCGCGCTGTCGGTTTCGGCTTCGGGCATCATCTCCCGAAACACACCCTCCGCGGCCGGGGACCGGCAGATATTGCCCAGACACACGAACAGAACCTTCATGGCGTGACCTCCTGTTTCCACAACTCTATGTCCGCCACGGCCCAACAGAGGTCAAGCACCCCTTGCCGCTGTGTCCCGGTCCTGCAAGGTTGGGGCGATCCAACACTCTGGGAGCATTTCATGACTGGCAAGATCGTCATCCTCACCGGCGCGGGCATCAGCGCGGAAAGCGGCCTTGGCACCTTTCGAGACAAGGACGGACTCTGGACCCGCTACGATCTTGAAGATGTCGCCACGCCCGAGGGGTTCCACCGCAACCCCGATCTTGTGCAATCCTTCTACAACGCGCGCCGTGCCAACGCCGCTGGTGCCAGCCCGAATGCCGCCCACACAGCGTTGGCACGCCTGGAACGGGATCACCCCGGCGAAGTGGTGATCGTCACCCAGAATGTCGACAACCTGCACGAACGGGCGGGGTCTAGGAACGTGCTACACATGCATGGTGAACTTGCGGGCGCGCTCTGCGCGGCCTGTGGCGCGCGCTGGACCGCACCACCCGAGATGCACAATGACGACCCCTGCCCCGCCTGCAAGGCACCCGCGACGCGTCCCGACGTGGTCTGGTTCGGGGAAATTCCCTATCACATGGATACGATCTGGGAGCATCTGGCCACGGCCGACCTGTTTGCATCTATTGGCACCTCGGGCGAGGTCTACCCGGCTGCGGCTTTCGTACAGGAAGCCGCCCGCAACGGCGCCCATACGATCGAGATTAATCTCGAACCCTCCGCCACCGTGTCCGATTTTGCCGAGACCTGCTTTGGCCCTGCATCCCAAACCGTGCCGCAATGGGTCGAGGCCGAACTGGACCGCCACCGCTAGGGATCACGGCAAAGAAAAAACGGACCCCACCGGGTCCGTCTTTTTCGCGTTTCGCCGAAGGCCACCCTGCAGGCAGGGTGGCCCGAGACGGAACGCTCCTCTCAGGACGCATTTTGGAGCGTCCCGAATGGCGTCAGTTGCCGTGCTTCATGCCGTGCATAGGCTTGCGTTCAAGATCGACCGGAATCTCCAGCGTCACGTCACCGGCTTTTTCAAACACCAGCGTCACGCCGACGATATCGCCATGGTCGAGCCCTTTGTTGAGCCCCATGAACATCACGTGATCACCGCCCCGCATCAGCATGTGCTTGCCACCTGCGGGAATCACGAACCCCTCTTCAACATGCACCATCGACATGTTGCCGTTGCCATCATCCTTGTGGGTGTGCAGTTCGACCTTCTTGGCAATGTCGGATTTCACGTCAATCAGGCGATCATCTTCGTCACCGCTGTTTTCGATCACCATGAAGGCCGCGCCGGATTTCGACATCTTGGTCGAGACGCGCGCATAGGGGTCATCCACCGCGATGATGCTTTCAGCAAAGGCAGGCAGGGCAAACGATGCGGCTGCAATGGCCGCAAAAGACAAGGTTTTAAAGGACATTCTGGTCTCCAGTCCGTTTTCAGTCGTAAGATTTCTTGTTTTGTTTGGAACTTACGAGAAAACAGGCGGAGCCCGCGCCGAGGCCACCACCACGCGAATCGCGTGAACCGAGGCCACATGCCACGTCTCAAGGCGACTCACGCCGCCGCTCACAGGCACCGCAACCACAGGCGCAACCGCCACGTAATCCAGAAGGGACAGGCTGAAATCGGGGCAGATATGCGCCGGGCCAGTTGGGTTGCCTTCCCCGTCCACGGGCACCATGACAGCGGTTTCGCTGATACAGTATTCCGCGTAGCCGGACGCGCCCGGCATCCCCCGCGCAATGGCCATGCTGTGCCCCGTCAGGACCAGCACCAGCACCAGAACGCCGGAAAGATATGCGCGCAGCTTTGCCATCACGCCGCATATAGCCACGGACATTCGAGATTGTATAGCGACAAAAGGAAACAGCCCCGTCCGATCCGGACAGGGCTGTCTCTCAAAGCGATTTTCGCAAGCAGATCAGGCGTTTGCGGCCTGTGCCTTGGCGATCTCTTTCTTGACCTTCAGCGCGTTGGCCGACAGTTCGTCGTCCTTGGCTTTTGCCAGGAACGCGTCCAGGCCGCCACGGTGATCCACCGAGCGCAGCGCCGACGCCGAGATGCGCAGCTTGACGCCACGACCCAGGGTCTCGGACTGCAGGGTCACGTCGTTCAGGTTGGGCAGGAAACGACGCTTGGTTTTGTTGTTGGCGTGGCTGACATTGTTGCCAGTCATCGGGCCTTTTCCGGTCAGTTCGCAACGGCGCGACATGGGTACATCCTCGTTTTTCGGTCCACGGGGAGCGGACCCCGTCAATGCAAAGGGGCGCCGCCAAGGCCGCGCCCGGAATTTCGTTCGCGGTCATTAGGCCGAAACGCGGGGGGCGTCAAGTGATTCAGGCAAAGCTTTTCGCGCTTGCCCCCACAAAGCCCGCCCCCCGCTCAGCCGGTCTTGAGGTCAAGCATCCCCAGCACGCGATCCGCCGCTGCGGACGGCGTCACCTCGCCCGCGCTCACCCGCGCGCCCAACTGGTCAATCGCGGCCTTCACATCGCCGTTTTCCAACAGAGCCAGTACCCCCTGCCGCACTTCTTCGTGGAACCAGTAATCGGCCTGCGCGCTGCGCCGCATATCCCAATGCCCGCTTTCGCGCCGCCACTCGGTCAGCGCGGTCATCTCGTCCCAGCTCTTTTCCAGCCCGTCTTCCTGCAACGCCGACACCGTCATCGCCTTGGGGAACCCTTCCGGATCCTGCGGGCGTTTGCGCAACAAACGCAGCGCCCCGGCATAATCGGCACAGGTGCGCATCGCCGTGGATTTCAGCTCGCCATCCGCCTTGTTCACAAGGATGATATCGGCCATTTCCATGATCCCGCGCTTCACACCCTGCAACTCGTCTCCGCCCGCCGGGGCCAGCAGCAACAGGAACAGGTCGGACATTTCCGCGACAACCGTCTCCGATTGCCCCACGCCCACGGTTTCGATCAGCACTACGTCAAACCCGAACGCCTCGCAAAGCGCCACCGCCTCGCGCGTGCGGCGGGCGACACCACCAAGGTGTGACTGGCTCGGAGAAGGACGAATGAAGGCGTTGGGATCGCGGCTGAGCCGCTCCATCCGCGTTTTATCCCCAAGGATCGACCCGCCTGACCGCGCCGAGGACGGATCGACCGCCAGCACAGCCACCTTGAGCCCCTTGGCGGTCAACATCATGCCAAAGCTTTCGATGAAGGTGGATTTACCGACACCGGGCGTGCCGGAAAGACCGATACGCAAAGCCTGCTTGCCATTGCCCCGCAGGGACTCGAGCAGTTCCCCTGCATGCGCGCGATGGTCGGCCCGCGCGCTTTCGACAAGGGTGATCGCCCTTGCCAGTGCCCGGCGGTCCTGTTTCAATATCCTGTCGCGCAAATCTGCGATATCCATGGCCCAAACCTGTCTGATCCTGTTGGAAAGCGTACATGCCGCGTCACAGCCGTCTTTGTCCAGCCCGCCCCCGGCGCGCGCGCCGATTTCCTGCGCTTGCGCTTCCCTGTGCCGCAGCCCTGATGGCCGCCACCCCTTCTCTGGCCGAAACGCAGGGCTGGTCCGTGCATGCTTTCGGCCTCAAGGTCGGGGAACTGCGCCTGACCGTTTCCGAGAATGCAACGTCCTACACCGGCTCGGGCGGCTTTCGCACCACCGGGCTTGCCGGGGTGTTGCGCCGTATTCGTTTCTCTGTTTCAGCGCGCGGGCGCATTTCACAAGGCAGCTATCGCCCGATTACCTATGACGGGTCGATCGACACCGGCCGCCGCGTCTCGGAAACGCGCCTGGAATACTCGGGCACGCTTCCGGTCAAGGTGGCAGGCGCACAGGACCCGGCCACCCCAATCCCCGAGGCCGACCTGCGCGGCGCTCATGATCCAATGACGCTGATGTGGCAGGTCCTGCAGGATCAGGACGCCAAAACACTCTGCCAGTTGTCTCAAACCCAGTATGACGGCACCCGCCTCGTGCGGATCACGCTCACCAGCCGCAGCAACGATGGCGACAGCGTGACCTGCTCGGGCACCTACGACCGGATCGGCGGCTATTCCGCCGAGGAACTGGCCGAAATGAAGACCTCCCCCATTTCCGTGACCTACCGAAACACGGGCGCGACATGGCGCGCCACCCAACTCCGGGTCAAGACCCGCCACGGCAGCGCCACGCTCTATCGTCAGGACTGACTGGACCTCGCCCAAGCCTTGCCGGATAAGGGGGCGCATGACGACCCTGCCCATAAATGACGCCCTGCCGCCGCTGCTGGCGGCGCTCAATGCCTGCGGACGTGCGGTTCTGCAAGCGCCCCCCGGCGCGGGCAAAACCACTGTTGTGCCGCTCGCCATGCTCGAGGCGGGACTGACCAAGGGCCGGATTGTCATGCTGGAACCGCGCCGCCTCGCCGCCCGCGCCGCCGCTGAGCGCATGGCCCAGACCCTTGGTGAACGCGCAGGCGAAACCGTTGGCTACCGGGTGCGGGTCGAAAGCCGTATCTCCAAATCCACCCGCATCGAAGTTGTCACCGAAGGCATCCTGACCCGCATGATCCAGTCCGACGCCGAATTGTCGGGCATTGGCGCGGTCATCTTTGACGAATTTCACGAACGCTCGCTCAATGCCGATCTCGGGCTGGCGCTCTCCTTGGAAATTGCGGATGCCCTGCGCGACGATCTGATGCTTTTGGTCATGTCGGCCACGCTCGATGCCGCCCCTGTCGCTGCGTTGATGGGCGACGTTCCGGTCATCACCTCCGAAGGCCGCGCCTTTCCTGTCGAAACCCGCTGGCTGGGCACGCCGATGCGCAAGGACGACCGGCTCGAAGCCGCCACAGCCCGGCTGATCGAACAGGCCGCCAAGGAAACCGAGGGCGGCATTCTCGTGTTCCTGCCCGGCGAAGGCGAAATCCGTCGCACCGCCGCACAGCTCAAACTCCCCGCTGACTGCGCCATCCGCCCGCTTTTCGGCGCCATGCCCTTCAAAGATCAACAGGCCGCGATCCGCCCCGCCGAACAGGGGCGCAAGGTGGTGCTGGCCACTTCCATCGCGGAAACTTCGCTTACCATTCAGGATATCCGCGTCGTGGTCGATGCAGGCCGCGCCCGCCGCGCCCGGTTTGATCCCGGCTCGGGCATGTCCCGCCTTGTCACCGAGCGCGTCACCCGCGCCGAGGCCACACAACGCCAGGGCCGCGCGGGCCGCGTGGCCGAGGGCGTTTGCTACCGGCTCTGGACCAAGGGCGAAGAAGGCGGGCTCCTGCCCTTCCCCCCTGCTGAGATCGAGGCCGCCGATCTCACCGGCCTTGCCCTCGAACTGGCGCAATGGGGCGCTTCGCCCGAAGACATGGCCTTTCTGACCCAACCCAACCCCGGCACCTATGGCGAGGCACAGGCGGTGTTGCGCATGCTCGAAGCGCTCGACGCCCAAAATCGGATCACTGATCACGGGCGCATATTGGCAAGCATTCCGCTGCACCCGCGCCTTGCGCATATGCTGACCATCGCCGGACCCTCCGCCGCCCCGCTCGCCGCGCTCCTCGCCGCACGTGATCCTTTGGCGCGCAATGCCCCGGTCGATCTCGCCCTGCGCCTTGAGGCGCTGAGCGACCTCAAACACTTCACCGACCGCCGCCCGTTTCAGGTCAACCGCGCCGCTCTCAATACCATCCGCGACGAGGCCAAGCGCCTTGCCAAATCCACGAAGACATCCGGCAAAGACGGCCTGAACCCTGCGGAGATGGCCGCACTCGCCTATCCCGACCGCATCGGCGGTCACCGCAAGGGCGACGCGCCCCGCTTTGTCCTCTCGGGCGGCAAGGGCGCCGTGATGGACGAGGCCGACCCGATGGCCAGCGCCCCGTTCATCGTCGTCACCGACACCGACGGCAATCCCCGCGAAGCGCGCATCCGTCAGGCGATCCAGATTTCCCAAGCCGAACTTCGCGCGCTCTTTGAGGACCAGATCGCGTGGGTCGAAACCTGCACATGGTCCAAGCGCGACCGTCGCGTCGTGGCACGCGCGCAGGAACGCCTTGGCGCGGTGCCGCTGGATGACCGCATCTGGAAAGACGCCCCCGACGACGCCATCGCCCGCGCCATGCTCGACGGGGTGCGCGACCTTGGATTTTCCTTCTCCGACGCGGCGCGACGTTTCATCGCGCGTGTCACGCTGGTGCGCGACGCAGGCCACGATCTGCCTGACATGTCCGACACCGCATTGATGGAAACCATTGAGGACTGGCTCCTGCCGCATCTCGGCGGCGTGCGCACCGCGCAGGACTGGAAGAAGCTCGATCTCCTCGACCCGCTGCGCGCATGCCTTGACTGGAACCAGATGCAGTTGCTCGACCGCGAGGCCCCGGCCAGTTTCACCACCCCGCTGGGGCGCAAGACACCGATCGACTATTCCGGCGAACACCCGGAAATCGCACTGCGTCTGCAAGAGATGTTCGGACAGAAAACGCATCCATGTGTGGGGCGCACGCCGCTACGGGTTACGCTGCTGTCGCCTGCGGGCCGCCCGGTCCAGACGACCATGGATCTGCCCGGCTTCTGGGCAAGCTCCTACGCGGATGTGCGCAAGGATATGCGCGGGCAATACCCCAAGCATCCGTGGCCCGAGGATCCGACCGAGGCCGCCCCAACGTTGCGCGCCAAGCCCCGACGGCGCTGAATTCGGTCATTTCCACACAAAAACCAACATTTTCCAATCAAAGCCTTGAACCCCACCAAAACAACGTATATACAAAGCACAGACAAAAACGGACGAACAGAGCAGAAACCCATGACGGATGCCCTCAAGAACGCGCTTTCAAGCGTGGTCACACCCTTGTTGCGACGCCCCAAACGGCTTCAGGTCGCCGCCCTGTGCTTTTGCGACAACAAGACAGAGCGCAAGGTCCTGCTGATCACGTCCCGCGACACCGGACGCTGGGTGCTACCCAAAGGGTGGCCGATTGACGGTCTGGACGCCCCGGGAAGCGCACTTCAGGAAGCCTGGGAAGAAGCCGGCGTCAAGAAAGCTCAGGTCAACACATCGGCTGTTGGAACCTACGAATACGACAAGCGCCTGGACGGTGGCGCCGAGGTTCCCGTTGAAGTTCAGGTCTATGAAACCAAGGTCGAGAAGCTGGTCGACGAGTTTCCCGAATCCGACGAACGCACCCGCAAATGGGTCTCTCCGAACGAAGCGGCCCAGCTTGTTGATGAACCCGGTTTGCAAAAGCTACTGCGAGAAATATGACGCGCTGGTAACGGAATTGTAACAACTCCGTTGATTTCACATTCAATCCCCGATAGCCCCCGGCCAAATTGTTTGTCTGGGGGAACAGATGCCCGAATCCTCAAATCAAAAGAACTGGTCGACGCTCGACAAGGATCTCAACCGCATTTCCCATGTCGAATATGCCACCAACTATGTGGCGCGCCCCCTAGTCGGCCTTGGCATCGCGCTGGCCTTCATTGTTCTGGCAGCCATCGTGGCCAGTGTGTTCTTCGGATCATTCCCCTCCAACCTCGTTGTTGTCGCCGCCGCTGGGTTCGGCGCCTACATGGCACTCAATATCGGCGCCAATGACGTTGCCAACAACATGGGGCCTGCCGTCGGCGCCAATGCGCTGACCATGGGCGGCGCCATCGTGATTGCGGCCCTGTGTGAAAGCGCGGGTGCACTTCTGGCGGGCGGCGACGTGGTGTCGACCATTTCCAAGGGCATCATTGACCCCGCCGGTTTTGCCGATGCAAAAATCTTTATGTGGGCCATGATGGCCGCGCTGATTTCCTCGGCGCTGTGGGTGAACCTTGCCACCTTCGTGGGTGCGCCGGTCTCGACCACTCATTCGGTGGTCGGGGGCGTCATGGGCGCTGGTATCGCGGCGGCGGGATTTGCCGCTGTCAGCTGGCCAACCATGGGCAAGATCGCCGCGAGCTGGGTGATCTCTCCCATGCTGGGCGGGATCATCGCGGCGGCCTTCCTCGCCTTCATCAAGGCCAAGATCATCTATCAGGAAGACAAGATCGCCGCCGCACGCCGCTGGGTGCCGGTTCTCGTCGGGATCATGGCTGCCGCCTTTGCCGCTTATCTTGCGCTCAAGGGCCTGAAACGCATCGTCAAGATTGACCTGACCACCGCGCTTCTGATCGGGGTTGCCGCCGGTGCGATCACCTATGTCGTATCCGCGCCGCTGATCCGCAAACAGTCAGAGGGTATGGAAAACCGCAACAAGTCGCTCAAGGCACTGTTTGGTCTGCCTCTGGTCTTTTCTGCCGCTCTGCTGTCGTTTGCCCACGGCGCGAACGACGTCGCCAACGCGGTTGGCCCGCTGGCGGCAATCGTGCACGCGTCCGAATTCGGCGACTTCGCCGCCAAAGTGGCAATCCCCATGTGGGTCATGGTGATCGGCGCGCTGGGGATTTCCTTCGGCCTGTTCCTGTTTGGCCCCAAGCTGATCCGCATGGTGGGGGAGCAGATCACCAAGCTCAACCCGATGCGGGCCTACTGTGTAGCGCTTTCGGCGGCCATCACGGTGATCGTGGCATCGTGGCTGGGTCTGCCCGTCTCCTCGACACACATTGCTGTCGGGGGTATTTTCGGGGTGGGCTTTTTCCGCGAATGGCATGCCGAGCGCCGCCTGCGCAAAAGCGCCGCCACCCGCCCGGCAGCCAAGCGCATCGCCCCCGAAGAGCGTCGCCGCCGCAAGCTGGTCCGCCGCTCGCACTTCATGACCATCGTAGCCGCCTGGGTCATCACCGTCCCCGCCGCCGCCTTGATGTCGGCCGTGATCTTCCTGGTCCTGAACAGCCTGGTCTCCTGAAGACCAGGCGGGGCCCCTAGCGCTTGCGTCCCCGCACCTCTTTCGGGCTCAGCTTGGGCGACCCCGTGCCGATCTTTTCGGCCTGACGCACCAGCTCAAGCACACGCTCATTGAGCGGTGCGGGAATGCCGTTTTCCCGCGCCAGCTTTACAACCAGCCCCTGCAGCTCTTCGATCTCTGTATCCCGCCCCCGCGCGAGGTCGGCCCACATCGAACTGCGCGCATTCGGATCAATGGACAGCATCGTACGCGCAACAAGGCGGAAAAGCACCGTCGGTAGGCGCAGAACCCTTGGCGCATGCCGCATCGGAACTGGTCCCGGAACCGGGTTGATGGTCTCAAGCCCCGCCGCCTCAAGCACCCGCAACGCCTCGCTCATCTGGTCGGCCATCAGCCGCCGCCAGCGCATGTCCAGAACCTGTTTCCTGAGCGGCAATCCCGAAAGCGCATTGAGCGCGTTGTTGAGGTTGATCAACAGCTTGCCCCACTGCAAAGGCGCCATTTTCTTGCGCTCAGTGAAGTCCAGATCTTTCACGCTCAGCGTCCACGCGATGTGTCCCGGCCCCTTCTCGATCACCAGTTCGCCGCTGGTGCCCCGATGAAACCGGCCGCCCCCCATGGCGACGACATTGAAGCCCACCATGCCCGCACGCACGTCATATCCGGCCAGCATTTCGCGCAGGATACCGACATTCTGAACCCCGTTCTGAAGGCTCACCACCACGGCACTCTTGGGCGCGTGCCGTGCGATCAGCTGCGCCATGTCCTTCGTTGCGCCGCTCTTGACCGTCACGAGAATGATCTCCGCCCCGGCCAGACACTCGGGCGTGGTGGACATGCTTACCATGTCCGGAGACAGCTCTTCGTCAATACCGGAATAATCTGTGAGGGTCAGACCCTGGCGCGAAAGTTCTTCGGCCATGTAGGGGCGCACGAGCAGGGTCACATCATGCGCGCCCCGCGCCAGCATCCCACCAATGAAACAGCCCACAGCGCCAGCACCCGCCACGACAATCCGCGGTGATCCAGAGTGATGTGCCGTATCAGACGCCATGCTGCGCCCCCCCTTTTCTCAAAGAAAATCGCCCCGATCAGCCCTAGATCGGATTTAGGGCAAATTTGCGGCGTCTCAACCCTAACGTGAAACAAGAAAGGGCGCCACGGTTTCGCGCGACGCCCTCTTGGTTTTGTTGACAGGTGTCGGACTTACCTCCCGACGCACCACCGCATGATCGCTTTTTGGGCATGCAGCCGGTTTTCCGCCTCGTCAAAGATCACCGAATTCGGCCCGTCCATCACTTCGTTGGTGGCCTCTTCGTTCCGGTGCGCTGGCAGGCAGTGCATGAACAGCGCATCGTCCTTGGCATGGCGCATGAGGTCTGCATTCACCTGATAAGGGCGCAGTTGGTTGTGGCGACGTTCGCGGGCCGAGGGTGCATCATGCATGCTGACCCATGTATCCGTGACAACCAGGTCCGCTCCGGCCACGGCCTTGGCCGGGTCGCGCTCGATCTCGACCTTGGCCCCCTTGCCGCGCGCCTCCTGCACGAACACCATTTCAGGGTCCAAAGGCTCCGGCCCCGAGAAGGTCAGGTCAAACCCGAACTGGCCTGCCGCGTGGGCAAAGCTGGCGAACACGTTGTTGCCATCGCCGCACCAGACCACCTTCTTGCCTGCAATCGACCCGTGCTTTTCTTCATAGGTCAGGATGTCGGCCATGATCTGACAGGGATGCGTGCGGTTGGTCAGACCATTGATCACCGGAACCGTCGCATGTTCCGCCATTTCCAGAAGCGTCGCTTCTTCAAAGGTCCGGATCATGATCAGGTCGACATAGCGGCTCAGCACGCGCGCCGTATCGGCCACGGTTTCCCCATGGCCAAGCTGCATCTCGCTACCCGACAAAACCATGGTCTGCCCGCCCATCTGGCGCACGCCCACGTCAAAGCTCACCCGCGTCCGTGTCGAGGGCTTTTCGAAGATGAGCGCAACCATGTGATCCTTGAGCGGCTGCTGGTCATCCGGCGCGCCCTTGGGGCGTCCATTGCGCGCCGCCTTGATCGCCTTGGCGTCTTCGATGATGCCGCGCAGCTCATCCACGCTGGTCTTATTGATGTCGAGAAAATGGTTCATCTTATTAATCCTTTGCATCCGCGGCCAATTTCGTGGCCGCCGCATCCAGCCGCGCCACCGCTTCGGCGATTTCCTCTTCGGAAATCGTCAGCGGCGGCAGCAGGCGCACGACATTGTCCGCTGCCGGAACGGTAATCAGCTCTTCTCCATACCCCGCAGCGACGACGTCGCCGCATGGCAGCTTGCATTTCAGTCCCAGCATCAGGCCCGAACCACGCACCGCCTCGAACACATCCGGGTGTCCGGCCACCAGCCCTTCAAGCTTCTGACGGAACAGCCCGGCCTTGGTATTCACCTCTTCAAGGAATGCGGGATCGGACACCACGTCCATGACCGCACAGCCCACGGCACAGGCCAGAGGGTTGCCACCATAGGTCGACCCATGCGTGCCCAGCGTCATGCCGCTGGCGGCCTCTTCGGTCGCAAGAACCGCGCCGAGCGGAAAGCCTCCGCCGATGCCCTTGGCCACCATCATGATGTCCGGGGTCACGCCCGCCCATTCATGGGCAAACAGCCGCCCTGTCCGGCCCACGCCGCATTGCACCTCGTCAAAGATCAGCAAAACCCCTGCCGCGTCGCACATCACGCGCAACGCCTTGAGATCGGCATCTTCCATCGGCCGGATTCCGCCCTCGCCCTGCACCGGCTCGACAATGACAGCAGCGGTTTCATCGCCGATCGCGGACTGGACCGCCTCGAGATCCCCCCACGGCACATGTCGGAAACCGGGCAACAGCGGGCCAAAGCCCTTGGTCAGTTTTTCGCCACCAGCCGCGGCAATCCCGGCCGAGCTACGCCCGTGGAACGCGCCTTCAAAGCCGATGATCTCGACCTTCTCGGGCTGACCTTTGTCATACCAGTACTTGCGCGCCATTTTCACAGCCAGTTCACACGCCTCGGTGCCGGAATTGGTAAAGAACACCGTGTCGGCAAAGGTATTGTCCACCAGCTTGTCCGCCAGCGCCTGCTGCTGCTCGATGTTGTAAAGGTTCGAGACATGCCACAGCTTGCCCGCCTGTTCGGTCAGAGCGTTCACCAGAACCGGGTTGGCATGGCCCAGCGCGTTCACCGCAATCCCCGCGCCAAGGTCTAGAAAACGTCGGCCATCCGCCTCGATCATCCAGCTGCCTTCGCCTTTGACAAAGGTCAGCGGTGCGCGCGAATAGGTCGGAAGTACGGACGGGATCATGCGGATCATCCTTTTGCATGTGTGAAGCCCTGTGACTGCAACACTTGGGGCATTAACGTCAACGATGTTGGAAGAGTCTGCGCCAATTTGTGGCGCAATGAACAAACGGAACCGGTTACGCGCTCAGGCGTCGGCGTCGCAAAACAAGGATATGTGCGTGTTTGGTCATGCCCCGGTCTCTAGCGGTGGAAAAGGCGTTTGAAAAGAGGATTCCCAACTCGACGCTTGCGAAAGCGCAACATTGGCCGCAAAGGTGCAGGAATGACACGCGTTCCCCCCATCAGCGCCAACCCTGCCCTCGCCGCCGTGCTCACGATTGCGGCCTCGGCCTTCGCTGCAGGGACAACCTTGTTGGCCAAGGCGCTTGGCACCGGGGCGCTGGGGCCGGAACTCCATCCCCTGCAGATCAGCCATGGCCGCTTTCTTTTCGCCTTTCTTGCCATTTCCGGCGTTGCCGCCATGATGCGTCCGACCATATCTAGACCTGCATGGGGATTGCATGTCGGGCGCTCGACCTTTGGCTGGGGTGGCGTGTCGCTGATGTTTGCCGCCGCCGCCTTCATCCCGCTCTCCGACGCCACCGCAATCAGCTTTCTGAACCCGGTGGTCGGAATGCTTCTTGCCATCCCGTTTCTGGGCGAACGGATCGGCCCCTGGCGCTGGGGATCGGCGGCGATTGCCTTTTGCGGCGCCCTGGTGCTTGTGCGCCCCGGCGCAGGAAGCCTTGAATTCGGCGCCCTGCTGGCCCTCGGTGCCGCGCTCAGCATGGGGGCCGAGGTGATCTTCATCAAGCTACTGGCCGGGCGCGAACGCCCGTTTCAGATCCTGTTGATCAACAACGCGATCGGGCTGTTCATTTCTACCTGTGCCGCGCTCCTTGTCTGGCGGATGCCCACTGCCGCGCAATGGGCCGCGCTGGCCGGGATCGGTGTCCTGATGGCGATGGCACAGACCTGTTTCATCAACGCCATGGCCCGCGCCGATGCCAGCTTTGTCTCACCGTTCTTCTACATGACCCTCGCCTTTGCCGCGCTTTATGACGCGCTGATCTTCGGCGTACATCCCGACCGGGTGTCCTGGATCGGTGCCGGGCTGGTCCTGACCGCCGCCGCGATCCTCGTCTGGCGCGAAGCGCGCCCCCGAATGCACCAGATCCCATGACAAATGGCGGCCCCCGGAGGCGCCGCCATTCCTCACCTACATCGGGATCAGTCCATACGCACTGTTACCGTGACATCCCCGGTCATCGCGGTTTCCCAGTGCAGCGTGACTTCATCCTGCCCACTCCCTGACAGCAGCCCGACATAGGGCGTGGCAAAGGTGATCTGGTTCGAACCATTGCGCAGCGCCTTCGTCGCCACCACCGCGTCCACACCACGGCTGCGGCCGCCAAAGGGCAATTGCCCCTCGGATTTGACGATCCAGGTGTTGCTGGCGGTGTTCTGTTCGTGGGTGATCTGAAGCGGGTTGTAGATCGGTGTCGTGACATTGTGGAACGTGTTGCCCGAGACGAACACGTTCTTCCCCCGCCCCATATCCAGACCGGCAAAGCTCGTATCCACCCGGTCCACCCGGTCAATCGTCCCGTTGATCGAGCGGAACTTGTTGCCGGTCACGTTCATGCCGGTGATGAAATGGCCCTGCCCATAGGGTTTGATCACCAGATAGGCGAACCACGGTGCCACGTCGCCCGACAGGAACACGTTGTCCGTGATCGACAGCGCCCCGAACGAGAACCCGCCCGTGAATTCCGGCTCCGAGTCATATTCGTTTGTCCACTCGATCGTCGCATTGTCCACGTAGTTGCCGTCAATCGTGGTCGACGTATAGCCCTGCGCCAGCACGATCCCCGCCGTGCGTACCCCGTCCGCCTGACCATCGCCCTGGAAAAAATGGTTTCCGGTGATGGTCGAGTTGGTGCCCCCGATCACGGCGAAATGCCGGAACTGGCTGGCGCGGTTGTTGCGCAGCTTGACGTCGTTGGCATTGGTGTTGATGGCCACCGTCACCCGGTCCTGCGCCCGTTCGCCACCTTCACGGGTCAGGAACTGGCAGCGGTCGATCAGCATGCCCTGACACCCCTCTCCCGGCGAGGTGATCCCGCGATCCCGCGGGCGGGTAATGAAACTGTCACGAAGATGAAACACCACGCCGCTTGGCGACAACAGGATACCGCTGGCCAGTTCGTTGCAGAGGAACTCGACATTCGAGATCTGGAACTGCGAGATCTTCGAGAACCCGCTGAAATCCAGAATATACTTGAACCGGGTGAACGTGTAGTTCTGCGTGCCCTCCGCATCGTAAAGCGGCTGCGTCAGCACAACTTCCTGGGTCGCGGTGTTCTTGGAATGCACATAGATTTCGCGCCCCACGCCATTGCCCGTCACCAGGGAACCGACCTGTATATTGGCAACATTGGCCACGTTGCGCAGAGTGCGCCCGTCGCTCGCGGAATAGGTCGCTTGGCTGGTGACAACATCCGGGTCCCATGCGCTGTCACCGGTCACGTAGAACTGCCCGTTATGGATGTGACGGCGCTGCGCGTAGGACGTCCGGTTGGGCACAACGGATTGCAGGTCGATCGGTGCCGAAATGGTCAACCGCCGCCCACCGAGGTCAAGGCTTTCATGGTCCGCACTGTTGAGCAGCGACTGGAACGCCTTCTTGAAGGCAAGTTCTTCGTCACCAAAGGCATCAATATAGCTGGGCAGGTCGAAATTCTTGGTCAGGGACAGAATACCATTCGTCTCCATCGTAACCGTGCCCTCGAACACGACCCGGTTGTCAAAAGTCACGCCGGACCCGAGGTAGTGAACCCCTTCTGACACCAGCACCGCGCGTCCGTTTGCGGCTGCATCCGCAGCGATAAAGGCGGCGCTGTCATCGGTGCTGCCATCACCTACGGCCCCGAAATCCTTGACATCGACCCAGTTCATCATGTCCCGGTGAAACGCGTGAGTGATGTCTTCGATCTCGATATCGTCGATCCGAATGATCCCTCCGTTCAACCCGGTCAGGTCCAGCCCGAAATGACCGTAGACAGGGGCGGTGCCCCAGACCATGTCGACCCCGTCGCGCCCGCCACTGCCGACAATCGCGCTCACCTCGACAATTTTGCCATATGACGACAACGTCACCGAAGGCCCGGTTTCGGTAAGCCCGGACACGTGGGCATGGCTGCCGTTCCCGGCCCAGGCCGCGATCCGCACCGAAGGAAGGTTCCCGCTGATCGCCTTCACCCGCGCCGTGACCCGCAGGTAACAGCCGGGCAGAATGGGTGTTTCGCCCATGTAGCGCAGCTTTTGCACACTGTCGGTCTTCTGAAGCTCAAGGCAGCCGCCAAAATCCTGATCGGCTGGCACGAAGGCCGCGTTTAACGCGTTCTCATAGGTATCGGACCCCGGCGTCCCGTCCTCGCTCGACCAGACATCCAACCCGTTTTCGAACTGGGGCGGCGTGAAAAGCACACCATCCGTAATCGCCTTGTTCATGAAATCCCTTTCTGCACCCCATCTTCGTCGGGGCACCGTCACTTTTCGCTGCTTGGCTCACTCCCCGGCCCTGGAACCGGTACAGCAGGGAAATATCAGACAAGGGGTTTTCACGGCCTTAGACGACCGTCCCAAACGCTACGCTTTGGGATTTAACTTATAAGAAACAAATCTTTATCCGTTGCGTCTATGTCCCCACGACGGCGCGCTTCATCAACAGGACTGCGCCAATCCGCCAGCCGGACTCGGTCGGGATCATCTCGTAGTCAAGCACATGCACCACGCCGGACTGGTCCGTGACCAGCACCTTCTGCCAAAGCGATCCCGCTTCCTGGCGGAACTCCAGAAAGACCACCTCTTCAGGGCGATGCACCATCGGATAGCCCCGCCGCACCATCTCGCCAAACCGTTCGGCTGTGCCAAATACCTTCTGAATCCCGTCTGCCGCAAAATCAAACGCCCCGGCCATGTCATCGGCCTTAAAGGCCTCCATTTGGCTTTCGATCACGAACTTCACGTCATCCTGATTGGCGGACGCCACCGCCCCCCAAAGCCCGAGTGCCATCACAAACGAAAGAAAAACACGCATGTCTCCATCCTCCTGCGCATAATTACGCAACAGAACAGGCAGCAGATCGTTTTAGGTGGGTTCTGAAACGACATGACCCCGCCATTGGCGGGGTCACACGCATCTCAAATCGTCAAGCTTGGCTTCTAATCAGGCTAGCTCGCCCGCCAGCCCCTGCTCGATCAGGGCAATGGTTTCCTCAACCCCATAAAGCGCGATGAACCCGCCGAAACGCGGCCCCTGGCTTGCGCCCAACAGCACTTCGTAAAGCGCCTTGAACCAATCGCGCATCGGGTCGAACCGCTCGCGCCCGACTGAGAAGACCAGCGACTGCAGCTCGTCCGCATCCGCGCCACCTTCCCACGTTTTCAGCTTGTCACGCAGCTCTTCCAGCGCTTCGCGCTCAAGATCGCTCGGCGCGCGATACACCTTGGTCGGCTTCACGAAGTCATTGTAGTAGCGCACCGCAAATCCCGCCGCCGCATCCAGATCGGGGTGCGTCTCGGCACTGGCCTCCGGCGCATAGCGCTGGATAAAGCCCCAAAGCTGGTCTTTCTCTTCCGCTCCGGCCACCGATGCGAGGTTCAGCAGCATCGAATACGGAACCACCATGTTGCTCTGCGGCACGTCCCCACCATGGATATGCCACACCGGGTTGTTCAGCTGCGCCTTGAGATCCTGCCCATGATAGGCCCGCAGCTGCTGATGATATTCGTCCATCGCCTTGGGGATGACATCAAAATGCATCCGCTTGGCGGTCTTGGGTTTCTGATACATGAAATAGGACAGGCTCTCGGTCGAGGCATAGGTCAGCCATTCGTCGATCGACACGCCATTGCCAGATGACTTCGAGATTTTCTGTCCGTTTTCATCAAGGAACAGCTCATAAGTGAAATGCTCCGGCGCCCGCACCCCCAGCGCCCGACAGATGCCGTCATAGATCGGCGTATTGGTCGAGTGGTCCTTGCCATACATCTCGAAATCGACACCCAGCGCCGCCCAGCGCGCGCCGAAATCCGGTTTCCACTGCAGCTTCACGTTGCCGCCCGTGACCGGCAGCGTCCACTCCTTGCCGTCCTCGTCGTCAAAAGTGATCGTGCCGTCCTTGGCGTTGACCTCTTTCATCGGCACATAAAGCACCCGACCCGTTTCCGGGTGAATGGGCAGGAAGATCGAGTAGGTCTGGCGACGCTCTTCGCGCAAGGACTTCAGCATGATCGCCATGATGTCGTCATAGCGCTCTGCCGCCCTGAGCAGAATCTCGTCGAACTGGCCCGAGCGATAGAACTCGGTGGCCGAGTAGAATTCATACTCGAACCCGAACGTGTCGAGGAACCGGCGCAGCATGGCGTTGTTGTGATCGCCAAAGCTGTCATATTCGCCAAACGGGTCCGGCACCGAGGTCAGCGGCTTTTGCAGATGCTCCTGCAACATCTCCGCATTCGGCACGTTGCCCGGTACTTTGCGCATGCCGTCCAGATCGTCCGAGAAACAGATCAGCTTGGTCGGAATGTCCGAAATCGCCTCGAACGCCGTGCGGATCATCGTCGTGCGCGCCACTTCCCCGAAGGTGCCGATATGCGGCAGCCCTGACGGGCCATAGCCGGTCTCGAACAGCACGTATCCCTTCTCCGGCGCCTTGTCCTTGTACCGTTTGAGCACCCGGCGCGCTTCTTCAAAGGGCCAGGCTTTCGATACGAGGGCTGCGTCGCGCAGGTCAGACATGTCCATCTCCGGTTCATGCAAGGGGTTTTGCGGCCGGTCACATCATTGCATCCGGCAATCTGACGCTTCCTATTGCTCCTGACGTCGCCAGTCAATATTCTGCGCTGCAACACCGCATTCATGAGGAAATCGACAGTGGCAGACGACATTCTTACCCCGCTTACCCCGCAGGACTGCCTCGTGGCTGTCATGGTCGCCATTTCGGCCAGCGATGAAACCATCCGCACCGCCGAACTGATCAAGATCCAGACGGCGGTGAACAACCTGCCCGTCTTTGGTGAATACGATGTCGACCGTTTGAAAACAGTGAGCCAGATCGTGTTCGACCTCTTCGAGCAGGAGGACGGGCTGGCCGCGCTTTTCGGCCTCGTGCGCGACAACCTGCCCGAGCGGCTTTATGAAACGGCCTATGCGCTGGCTTGTGACGTGGCCGCCGCCGACGGCTCGCTGGCGGAACCGGAATTGCGCCTGCTCGAGGAAATCCGCTACGAGCTTGAAATCGACCGCCTCCATGCCGCCGGGATCGAACGCGGCGCCCGGGCGCGTCACATGACCTGATGAGGTCTCTCCGCGGTTTCCTTGTCGCCCTTCTCTGCGCGCTCCTTCCGGGGGTCGCAACGGCGGGCGCGACGGAAACCGTAGTCGCCCGCGTCAACAAGACAACCCAGACGCTTACTGTCTACTTTGACGGCTGGCCCATTTTTCGCGACTGGCCGGTATCCACGGCACGCCCCGGCAAATGCACGCCGAATGGCCTCTTTCGCGCGCAATCCCTGTCGCGGTATCACCGCTCGTCTCTTTACAACAATGCACCCATGCCCTTTGCCATCTTCTTCAATGGCAATTACGCGGTGCATGGCACTGATCAGACCGCGCGGCTGGGCACGCCCGCGTCGGCCGGCTGCGTACGCCTGCATCCGGAAAACGCCGAGATCCTCTTTGATCTCACGCTATCGGTCGGCCTGAAAAACATGTGGGTCGAAATCATCGCGCCACCGCCCGAGTGATCAGACCCAAACCGGATCACGACCCATAGACCGCGCCCCAACGTTCCAGAAGGCTTTGCTGAAGTGCCTTTGCATTGCGGTTCCATGTCCGCGCACCGGGCGGGCGCTCGCGATCCGGGCCGATGAGCCGGTCCCGCGCCGATGTATCCGCCACAAAAATCGCAAAGGCCAGTTCGCTGTCACCGGGGGCGCTGACATACCCGGCCAGCCCGCTGACAAAATGCAGCGTTCCGGTCTTGGCCTGCACCTTCAGCGGATGGAACTTGTCCACCTTGCCGTTTTTCCCACGCAAACGAATGTCCTTGAGGATCGGGCGCAGCACCTGCTGGCGTTCGGCACGGCTCAGCACCTGCACCAACTCGCTGGCCCGCATACGCGAGTCCTCTCCCAGACCGGAATGGTCGACCAGGGCCGCATGCGCCATGCCCAGCGTTTGCGCCGCCCACTGGTTCATCGCATCCGCCGATCCCCGAATATCGCTGAACTGCGCGCCACGGGCCCGGCTGGCGGTCATCCCCACGATTTCCGCCGTGATGTTGGTCGAATATTTCAGCATGCCTTTGAGGATGTCGCGCAACGGGTCGCTGGAAAGTGTCGCCAGCGTAGCCCCTTGAGGTGCGCCGCTGGTCATCTTGGCTTGTTTCAGGACAATCCCGTGAGACCGAGCCAGCGTGCGCATGACCTCTCCGGCATAAAGCTCGGGCTGCCGCACCGGAAGCCAGCGCGCGCCCCCGTTTCCAAGCGCCGAACGCGCCACGGTCCAATGATCAACGCCATTGACCTGCTTGAAAGTATAGACCGGCAGATCTCGGTTGGTGATATTCATGCGCGCGACTGTCACGGCCGGACGATAGCGGTCCGAGCGCGCATCCATCGTCACGGCATAATCCTTGGCGCCCCGTTTCCATTCGAAATGCACCCGATTGTAGTTCAGCGACAGCCCCGAAACCGACGGGTTATACCCTGCGTGATCAGGCTGCTTGTTGTCGATGCGTACAACCCGCGGCAACACGCCCCCCCAAACAAGGAACCGCCCGGTGACCTCGCGCACCCCGGCGGCCTTGAGCTGGCGGGCCAACTCGGCCAATCCGTTCGTGTCCAGCGTCGGATCGCCGCCCCCGCTCAGCACGAGATCCCCGTTCAGCACACCATTGGACAGGGTTCCGACCGCCACCAACCGCGTTTTGAACCGATAGTCCGGCCCCAGCGTTTCAAGCGCATAGAGGGCGGTCAGCGCCTTGGTCACACTGGCCGGGGGCAGCCCGGTTTCCGCCCCGTGGCTTTCCAGCATCTCCCCGGTCCGGGCATTGGCGACCGCGCAGCCCACAACGCCACTGACCCCGGCGGCCTTGATCAGCGTCGCCATCCCCGGCGCCGAGCGCGCCAGAAGCGAAGATGGGCGCAGCACCGGGCGCAACGAGACCTTGGGCGGGTTCGCCCAGCCCGGAACCGCCGCCCCGGACAAAAGCCCTGCCAGAAATACCCGTCTCGAAAATGACTTTCTCATTCCGTGATTCTAACCCCGCCCCGCGACGGCTTACAAGAACCAAGAACGTGCTTTTGAGCCTGTCGCCAACATGTTACTGGCGACCCATGTGGAAACTCGCCGCCCTCATGTTCGTTGCCATGTCGATGATCCCCGCCGGGGACACGGCAGGCAAGCTGCTGAGCACCGAACACGGCGTCAGCCCGCTCTTCGTGGCGTGGTCGCGCTTTGTGCTGGGCAGCCTGATCGCACTGCCCCTGGCGCGGGCCGATACGCTGCGCGCCCTGCGCGACTGGCGCATCTGGCTGCGCGCGATGCTGCTGGCTGGCGGGATCACCTCGATCCAGTTCGCCCTGAAACATGCGCCCGTCGCGGATGTCTTTGCCGCCTTTTTCGTTGGCCCCATCGTCAGCTACGCACTTTCCGTGCTGCTTCTGGGGGAAAAGGTCACGCCCCTGCGCACGCTGCTCATGGCCGTCGGCTTTGTCGGCGTGTTGCTCGTGGTACGCCCCAGCCTCAGCATGGGTCCCGGCATGGCGTTTGCCGTTCTCGCAGGCACGTTCTACGGCGCATTTCTCACCGCCTCACGCTGGCTCTCGACCGTGGCCCGCCCCGGCAGCCTTCTGTTCACACAGCTTTTCCTGAGCGCCCTTGTGCTGACCCCGTTCTGCTGGATGCTCACGCCCGCCCTGACACCTGCCCTCGTGGGCCTGACAATCGCCAGCGCGGTCTTTTCGCTCGGAGGCAACTTCCTGTTGCTCTTCGCCTATGCCCGCGCCGAAGCCGCCGCACTTGCCCCGTATGTCTATTTCCAACTTGTCGGCGCCGTCGCGCTTGGCTGGCTTGTCTTTGGCGACCTGCCGGACCCTCTGACATGGGGCGGACTTACCCTCATCATCGGCGCCGGGATCACCAGCGCCGCCCTGCCCCGCAAACCCTAGCGCCAGCGCCCGCTGGCACGGATACGGGTCGAGCTGACATCCACCATCGGCACATTGACAAAACACCATGCCGGAGCTGCTGCCTGCCCCAACGCGCGGCTTTGCCGCGGCGCGATCCGGGCATGCCGGAACACCTGCGCCGCCTTGGCCGTGCGCGCCTCGACCCGATCACCCGGGCGCGCCATCACACCAACCGGCACCCGCGCCATGATCTCCTGCCAGTCTTTCCAGAGGTGAAACTGCGCCAGATTATCCGCGCCCATGAGCCAGACAAACCGGGCCTGCGGACAGGCCGCCTGCAACCTGACAATCGTCTCTGCCGTATAGCGCGTTCCGGCCTGCGCCTCGAAATCCGAGACATGCACCCGCGGGTGCTGCATGATCTCGCGCGCCGCCGCCATACGTCGGCTCAGCGCCGCCGGGCCGCGCTCTTTCAACGGATTGCCCGGTGACACCAGCCACCACACCCGGTCCAGCCCGAACCGGCGCAGTGCCTCGCGAGTGATATGCACATGTCCTTGGTGGGGCGGATCAAACGATCCCCCCAAGAGCCCGATAACCTGACCCGGCGCGACGTATGGCAATCCATTTCGCATCAAGGGTTTCTTGCCCTGCCCCCGCCCCCTGTCAACCGCAAAGCCCGCCCTCGACGCGCCTCTCCCCGCTTGACCCCGACAAATCCGCTCCCTAGAAGTTGGAAAACAGTTGACCAAGGTAAACTATGCCGCACGACCCCGTCACCCGCATCCGCCGCTTCAACCGCGCTGTCACACGCGAAACCGGCGTTCTGGACCAGTCTTTCCTTGGCCGCGGCCGCCCCCTGGGCGCGGCACGGGTCCTGCACGCCATCGGGCGCGACGGGGCCGACCTTGAAACCGTGCGCACCTATCTTGGCCTAGACAAGACGCTGTTGAGCCGATTTCTCAAATCGTTGCAGGAAGAAGACCTTGTCCTTCTGACCCCCGACCCCGAGGATGCCCGCCGCCGGACCGCCACCCTGACCTCCAAAGGGCAGGAAGAGCTCACCGCCTATAACGCCCTCTCCGACGCGCGCGCCCAGACCCTTCTGGCGCGCGGTCCCAATTCCCAAGCGCTGCTTGCGGCCATGGACCTCATCGCCTCGGCGCTTGGACAGGACGATATCGAGATCATCGCCGCCGATCCCCGCGACGCGGACTCGCTTTACTGTCTCCAAGCCTATTACGCCGAGCTGGCCCGCCGGTTTGAGCAGGGCTTTGACGTCAACCTCTCGGCTGATCCCGAGGCGACCGACATGATCCCGCCGCGCGGCAACTTTCTTCTGGCCATGTCTGACGACCTGCCCGTGGGCTGCGTCGGCCTCAAGGGCACCGACAAGGGCTATGGTGAAATCAAACGTCTCTGGATCGCTGATGCGGCGCGCGGGCTGGGCCTTGCCAAACGCCTGATGACCGCCGCCGAAGACACGGCCCGCAGCCTTGGCATGACAACGCTCCGCCTCGACACCAACGCCGCCCTCCCCGAAGCCATCCGCCTCTATGAAACCACCGGCTGGCACCAGATCGACCGCTTCAACGACGATCCCTACCCGACGCATTTCTTTGAAAAGCATCTCTAGACGCGGAACCGATTGCCCCCGCCCGCCCCCTCCGCTATCACCCCTGAAACGATTTTTGGCGAACGGAGTCGGCACCCATGGCATCCTATCAGTACGTGTACCACATGCAGGGGGTCTCCAAGACCTATCCCGGCGGCAAGAAGTGCTTTGAAAATATCCACCTGAGCTTCCTGCCCGGCGTGAAAATCGGTGTCGTCGGCGTCAACGGCGCCGGTAAATCGACCCTGATGAAGATCATGGCCGGTCTCGACAAGGATTTCACCGGCGAGGCCTGGGCCGCAGAAGGCGCCAAGGTTGGCTACCTCCCGCAGGAACCCCAGCTCGATGAATCGCTCACCGTGCGCGAAAACGTCATGCTGGGCGTGGCCGAGAAGAAAGCCATCCTTGATCGCTACAACGAACTCGCCATGAACTACTCGGACGAAACCGCCGAGGAAATGGCCAAGCTGCAGGACGATATCGACGCCCAGAACCTCTGGGATCTCGACAGCCAGATCGACGTTTCCATGGAGGCCCTGCGCTGCCCCCCCGATGACGCCGATGTGTCGACCCTTTCGGGCGGGGAACGCCGCCGCGTTGCGCTCTGCAAACTGCTGCTCGAAGCGCCCGACATGCTGCTTCTCGACGAACCGACCAACCACCTCGACGCCGAGACGATCGCATGGCTGCAACAGCACCTGATCGACTACAAGGGCACCATCCTGATCGTCACCCACGACCGCTATTTCCTTGACGACATCACCGGCTGGATCCTCGAACTCGACCGCGGTCGCGGCATTCCTTACGAGGGCAACTACTCCGCATGGCTCGAACAAAAGGCCAAGCGGCTGGAGCAGGAAGCCCGCGAGGACAAGTCCAAGCAGAAGACGCTGGAACGCGAACTCGAATGGATGCGGCAGGGGCAAAAGGCGCGTCAGGCCAAGTCGAAGGCCCGTATCCAGGCCTATAACGAACTGGCCAACCAGTCCGAGCGCGAGAAAATCACCCGCGCCCAGATCGTCATTCCGAACGGCCCCCGCCTTGGCTCCAAGGTGATCGAGGTCGAGAACCTCTCCAAGCACATGGGTGACAAACAGCTGATCGAAGACCTTTCCTTCAGCCTCCCCCCCGGCGGCATCGTCGGCGTGATCGGCCCCAACGGCGCGGGTAAATCGACCCTGTTCAAGATGCTCACCGGGCAGGAACAGCCCGACAGCGGCACGATCGAACTCGGCGACACGGTGCAGCTCTCTTATGTCGACCAGTCGCGCGACGACCTGAACCCCAAGGACACTGTCTGGGAGTCGATCTCGGGTGGTGCCGAAATCATCGAACTGGGCGACGCACAGGTCAACTCGCGCGCCTATTGCTCGTCCTTCAACTTCAAGGGCGGCGATCAGCAGAAACCGCTGAACCTGCTTTCGGGCGGTGAACGCAACCGCGTGCACATGGCGCGTCTTCTGAAAGAGGGCGGCAACGTGCTCCTCCTCGACGAACCGACCAACGACCTCGACGTCGAAACCCTCCGCGCACTGGAAGACGCGCTTGTCGATTTCGCTGGCTGCGCCGTGGTCATCTCGCACGACCGTTTCTTCCTCGACCGTATCTGTACGCATATCCTCGCCTTTGAAGGCGAAGCCCACGTGGAATGGTTCGAAGGCAACTTCGAGGATTACGAGGAAGACAAGAAACGTCGTCTGGGGGCCGATGCGCTTGAGCCGAAGCGGTTGAAGCATAAGAAATTTACGCGGTGATGAAACCCGTTCTCAAACACGGCACGCAAGATATTAGAGAACTTTATCTCGCAATTGGGTACGCAGTTTCCAAGTGGGAACACTTGGAAACTCGCCTATTCTTGCTGTACTCCAACTTAGCGTCTCGAGATTTCTTCTCCGATACACAAGCTTACAGCGCGATATTGTCTTTCCGGGCCAGAGCTACCACCATTGAACGCTTGGCCGAATATCGTCTTAAAAACCACTCCGAAACGCTCAAACAACTGAATACAATGCTCGAACGCATTAAGAGGCTTTCGCAGCGACGTAACGAAGTGGTCCATGGGCAAATAGCGCACTTAAATAATACGATCACCAGAGACGATTCCACAACCACGTCGGCTGGGTACTATGTGGAAAACTCCATCTATGGTTCGGTTTATGACGTTCGACATTCCAAAAAGCACTTCGCGCATAACGCGAACGACATTATTGGCTTTGGCAACAGTTTTGAAGAATGTAGGAACGACCTAAATCAACTAATAGAAAAAATCGAAAACGCTGACATTAGATACACTGACGCATGATACTCAAATAGTTTCTGGGTTGAGTTGCCGCCAATAATCACTAGCCCGGAATCAAGGCTTGCTCTGCAAGCCGCCGGGCATCGCCCGACCGCCCCATGGGCGGGCGATTTTGCCCCCTCTTCCCTCCGCACCACCGTCGGCAGTATTTGGCACCATAAAGCGCCCCAAAAACAGGTTGGCTCGCCCACCCCGGTCGGTCGACGCCCGGTCCCAAACCATCCGCGTAGCGAAAACGGGAAAGACACAACACCTCGCCCAAGGTCGGGCGCTACCCGGCCCCTCCCCAAAAAGCAAAAAGCCCCGCCTAACCGGCGGGGCTTTTCCGTGAGTGGTCTTCCGTCAATTCTCAGAACGCATTCCCGGGCTTGAACCCGATCGCCTTGAAGATCATCGCGGCGGGGCAGAAGCCGGTAAAGGCCGATTGCAGCATGTTGGCACCGATGAACACGGTGAACCACACCCACATCGGATGCACGAACATGGTCAGCACCACGCTCAAAAGAACCATCACGCCGGCAAATGCCAGCACGGCACGGTCAAGGGTCATCTCATTTCTCCTCATGGTCGGGCCACGCGGCCCGGGTCTGGAGGAGATATAGCACCACCGCCATAAATATTCAATATGTGGAATATCAAATCCACCGGACCGGATCGGGCGACACCCGGCCCACACCGCGACACTTACTTCCCGTCGCGGGCGGCTTTCTCTTCCTTGGTCAGTTTCGCGTTCCACGCGTTCTTGCTCAGGCCCAGTTCAGGCTTGGGCGGTTTGGTTTCGCCGACGGTCACTTTACCGCCCTTGTCCAGATAGGCCTGGATCAGCGCTTCATCGGTGGTTTTTTTGGGAACTTGTTTCATGCGCCACGCTACCGCGCGCGTGCCCTGCTTGTCACGCGGCAATGCTTACCAAATCCTTGCGCACGCCGCGTTAACACCGGCCGTTTAGCGAAAACCGCAAATCCATACCGACGCAATACCGACATGAAACCGACGCGTTACCGAAGGCCCGAAACCCAGCAAAACAAGGCGGTAAGATACATATCAGGAGCAAGGACATCCCCGCACCGTTCGGTGCACTCCGAATGCCTTTACCAAAGCCCTCGCTGGCGTCTTAAAGGGGGAAGTTGACTTCCCAAAAACACAATTTTGCAAATTTCCAATAATTTAGTATGGTTAACTGTCTAAGACTTAAAAATTTTTTGATAGCGGAGCGCACTGTATTGAGAGTCTTGATCAAAACGCTTCTCGCAACAGCGGCTCTGTCAGGCGCAGGTGCGTCTGCAGATGCGGAATCTCTGCGCGCCGCCGTACAACGCGCGCTCACCACCAACCCGTCAATCAAGGCTGTCTCCGCCGAAATGAAAGCGAGCGCCTATGAGCTGTACCAAACCAGGGAAAACTATCTGCCCACGGTTGAAGTTTTTGGCGAACTCGGTGCACAGCATGTGAATGACCCGGCATTCCTGCCAATAACAGATAACAGTAAGACACAGAGGCGGCAGCAGGTCGGCGTGAATGCCAAGCTTGTCCTGTTTGATGGCTATCGGCGCGCGAACATGGTCTATGCACGCGCTGCACGATTGGACGGGAATGTTTTCAAACTGTTGGATGCTTCCGAGACTATGGCGCTGAATGCCACTGAGGCTTATCTCGACGTCTATCGCAATCAACGCCTGCTAGCTGTCGCGCGCAGCAACCTGGAACGGCATCAGGACATCTCTCAGCGTGTTCGCTCATTGGTTGACGGCGGGCGACTGCCGTATTCGGACCTCCTGACCGCCGAAGACCGGGTGGATGCAGCCAATCTGGCGATTATTGACGTGAAAAGATCACTTCGCGATGCGAATGCACGTTACGAACGTGTTATCGGCAATGCCCCCAGCTCGATATCCGGTATTTTCGCAGCGAAAGTTCCCAGTTCTCTTTCGCAATTGACCCAGCGTGCGCTCAGCAACAATTTTCGCATACATCACGCCAATACCAAGATCGACGAAGTACGCGCCAACAAGCAAATTGTCCTGTCCGACAACCTACCCGAAGTTTCGCTCAACGCTGGCAGCACTTACGGAATGAACCGGAACGGTCTGTCTGGCGATCGGAGCGATACCTATGTCGGATTGGCGGTCAAGTGGACAGTTTATCAAGGCGGGCGCAAATTCGAACGCAATGCACTTGTTCAATCCGAATACCAAGCTGGCTTCCAGCGCGACACCGTCGTGCGCGAGGTGCGCGAATTGGCCGCTCAGTCCTGGAACAACTACGTGACGTCGGCAGAGCGCAGGACTCAACTTGAACAACAGTTGGAGATAAACCAACTCATCGTCGGTGTCTATGCGACCGAATTCGATGCGGCCAAACGCACCCTGCTGGATCTTCTTGAGGTGGAACGCTCGCGGTTCAATGTCGAGTTTCAAAAGGTCAGCGCCGACGCAAGCCTTGTCTACAGCACTTTTCGCGTCCTTGCGACGCAAGGCACTTTGGCAGAGTATTTCGGGGTCAAACGCAGCAACATTGCGCTTGAGCCGAATTTCCGTGAACGCGCCAGAACGTCGCCAAGCAGCCTGATTTTCAACACGACAATCGGTCCTCTCGAATGACATCCGATGGGGGTACTGCTCATCAGGCCGTGGACCTGGCAGATCAGTCACCACACAACGAACTGGCCGCGTCAGATGACTTGGCACTTGTTCGCTGGTTCGCGGATCACTTCGATCAGCGCTTCTCGCCGTCATCCCTGGATGCGCGGATGCCCCGCGGGTACAAGCTGAACGATCTCGAAGTGATCGCAAGGGCGTTTTCGGCAATCGGGTTGAAATCGCGGATGGTTACGCGTTCCCCAACTCGTATTGACCCAATGGTTTTGCCTTGCGTGCTGCTGCGGAAAACCGGTGGCGCAATTATTTTGAATGAAATCGACCGTCGCAAGGGAAACGCGATTGTCATTGATCCCCTCGAGGGCGGCATTGAAAGGGAAATAAAGTTACGGCAGTTACGACGCCAGGTACAGTCTCGAGTGCTTTTTGTCACCAAGGCTGACGATTTGTCCGAGAGCAGGTTTTCGCCCGAGATCGCAAAACCTGAGCAACGGCGGTCGCACTGGTTTTGGAGCGCCGTGCGCGACTGCAGGCGATCATGGATACAAGTGCTTCTGGCGGCACTTTGCCTCAACCTACTAAACCTCGCCCTGCCGCTCTTCGTCATGAACGTCTATGACAAAGTCATTCCGAACCTTGCGTTCGTGACACTTTGGACGTTGGCGATTGGCGTGATCATTGCACTCTCTTTGGACCTGGTGCTCAGATTGCTTCGTGCCGGGCTGATCGAACATATTGGTCAACGCGTCGATCTCACAGTCGCGTCTCGGCTTTTTGCTCATGCCATGAATGTCAAACTCCTGAACCGCCCCGGAGGCGCCGCCGGAATTGCCGGTACGATCAGAGACTTTGATACCGTCCGCGAGTTTTTCTCTTCGGCAACCTTTGTTTCGCTGATCGACGTTTTGTTCATTGGCATCTTTATTGCGTTGCTCTTCTGGATCGTTGGCCCTCTTGCTTTTGTCCCCCTTGCCGCCTTGCCCGTGGTGTTCACACTCGCATTGATCACACAGGTTCCGCTTGGAAAGTCCGCGGAGCGTGCGCAACAAATGGCAACCAAGCGACATATTGTGCTGGTCGAAACCTTGTCCGGAATTGAAACGATCAAATCGGTCAATGCCGAACCGGTCATGCAGCGCGAGTGGGAGAAAGCCGTGGCAGATGCATCCCGCGTCAACGGGCGCATGCGCATCTGGTCCGGCTTTGCGGCAAATTCGACCATCCTGATTCAGCAGATCGTCAGTGTGACAATTATCGTCTGGGGCGTGTTTCTTGTCAGCGAAGGACAGGTTTCAATCGGTGGCCTGATTGCTGCAAACATTCTGGCCGGGCGGGTTCTGGCGCCCCTTGGGATGATCGCGCAAACGATCCTGCGAGCACAGTACGCGACAAAGTCTCTGCGCGCGCTGAACAGTTTCATGAAGCTGCCGGTCGACCAATCGCAATCCATCTCCCATGACGTCAAAGTGAAACATGGGCAAGTCGAACTCAAGAATGTCACCCTCACTTATCCCGCCGCTCACGTTCCGGCTTTGAACAACCTGAACTTCAAAGCCTCTCCTGGTGAAGTCGTCGCCCTGTTGGGAAGAGTCGGATCCGGCAAGACAACCATGGGCAAGGTCATTTCTGGGCTGATTTCGCCGGATTCGGGGACCGTTTTGATAGATGGCATTGCTATCAACCAGTACGAACCGGCTGAATTACGGGCAGGCGTAGGCTACTTGCCACAAAACCCCGAACTTTTCACAGGCACATTGCAGGAAAACGTTGCGATCGGTGTCAATCACGCCTCCGAGTCCGAAGTCATGCGCGCTTTGTATTTTGCCGCGATGGACGAATTCGTTTCCGAACACCCGGATGGCATGGATCTTTTTATCGGGGAGCGAGGAGACCGGCTTTCCGGAGGACAACGACAAGGCATCTCGCTTGCCCGCCTGATCCTTCGCAGGCCCAAAATGCTGTTCCTGGACGAGCCAACGAACGCCATGGATCAAACAATGGAAGCACGGCTTGTCTCGAGATTGGGCGAACTGCAAAAAGCCGGAACCGGGGTGATTGTGTCAACGCATAGACACTCGCTCACGGCAATGGCTTCGCGGTTGGTCGTGATTGATCGGGGCCGCGTGGTTCTTGAAGGGCCACGGGAAGAAGTCATGGCTCAATTGTTGATGCCAAAGCACGAACAGGCAGGAGCAGGTGATGTTCGGTAGCCCCAGCGATACGGAGTTCGTCAATCGCGTGCCCGCTGCGGGGGACACATCCACATCAGGTGGCCCCTGGCGCGTGCTTGCAGTCATCGCTGCGGGAATTTCGTCTTTTATGCTATGGGCATACCTATTCGAGATCGAGGAAACCGCGCATGCGTCGGGTCGCGTAATCCCATCGCAACAGATCCAGGTTGTGCAAAGTCTGGAAGGCGGCATCGTGCGTGAAATCCAAGTGCAAGAGGGAGATTTGGTCGACGCAGGCTTTGTCCTGATGCGCATCGACGACACCAATTTTACATCCGAACGGGGGCGTCTGCGAGAGCAAGAGGAGGCCTTAATGGCCGAGGCGGTCCGGCTGACAGCAGAAGCTGAAATGGCGCCAGAGCTTGAATTTCCCGAGGCTCTGTCCAGCCGAAACCCGCTTGCAACCATCGCAGAAGAGCAACTATTCCAGTCACAGCGAGACCAACTGAACCGCGATCTGGAAATCCTGAAGCAAAAGCTTGTCCAGCGGCGCATCGATCTTGTTGAACTTTCCACGAAACGCGAAAAATTCCGCGCGGTGCTTGCACCACTTGTCGAAGAAATGAACCAGACCAGGGACCTGGTTGAGCAGGGCGTCGTGCCCAAGATCGAATTGCTGAGGCTACAGTCGAGATATGCTGATTTGACAGGTGACATCGAAGTCAGCGAAGCGTCGGAACCCGGAATCCTTGCCGCCATCAGCCAGGTCGAAAATGAAATAAAAGCCGCACAATCCACCTACATTTTGAATGCACGCCAACGGCTTGCCCGGCTGCAATTGGAACTCGCGGTCGTTCAGGAACACCTCCGAGCCGCCGACGACAGGGTATTTCGCGCCGATCTGAAGGCACCGGTCCGAGGGACGGTCAACAAGGTTCACGTAACGACCGTGGGTGCGGTTGTACAACCCGGAGCCGCCTTGATTGAAATCGTGCCGACAGACGATACTTTGCTGATAGAAACACGTCTAAGCCCGCGGGACGTCGCATTTGTAACGGCTGGGAAACCCGCTTCCGTGAAAGTTTCAGCCTATGATTACCTGATTTACGGCGCATTGGACGGCGTCGTGGACCGCGTGAGCGCCGATACTCTGCAAAATGCGGATGGCGTAGAATATTTCCGCGTTATCGTCCGAACTGAACGTGCCTATTTGGGGGACGGGGATCGGGTGTACCCGATAACCCCCGGCATGATTGCAAGTGTAGATATCCAGACCGGTCGCAAAACCGTTTTGTCCTATTTGGCGAAACCCATTCTACGTGCACGTGCCGAAGCCATGCACGAACGTTGAAGAAAAACGGCCTGTGTTTTCCAATATGCTTCTGGGAATACATGACCTTCCTCATCCACTCTAACTCGACTTTTTCGTGAACTTATAGACACCATCCCAGTCTTCACCGGGAGGATCTGAACGAAGCTCCGAGATCCTGCTTCTGAAAAGATCCAGATACACCGCCAGACTCAATTGCAGGTGCTCGTTTATACTTTGCATCTGGTCCAGTTTCTGTTGTGCCTTGTCCCATTCCTGAGCGTCATATGCCTCGTGCATTTGTTCGTTGAGAGAAAAGATCTCTTGAAACCCGGCTTCGTCCCTCATGGATTTGTCGCCCAGCAAGGCAAATATCGTTTCCGGAAGGTGCTTTCCCAACACCATGACAGTATCGAGTTTCAGGATCGCAAATTCGGCGCCGACGACTTTGACCGTGTTCATCCCCAATATGACTTGAACCCCATAGTATCGCGATTGCCCTTCAAGGCGCGATGCGACATTCACTGGATCGCCAAGGGCCGTGTAATCAAAGCGGGTTTCACTTCCCATGTTGCCCACGACACACATGCCGGAATTGATGCCGACACCAATATTGATCTTGTGATGCTCCCGCGCGCGCGCGCCACCTTCTGTGCCTGCACTCTCCACATACGCCGATCGCTCATTGAATGCATGAATGTCCGCCATGATCCTCAGGGCCGCATTACAGGCGGCCCGAGGATGATCCGGATTGTTCGTCGGCGCATTCCAGAATGCCATCACCGCGTCCCCCATAAACTTGTCGATCGTTCCCCCGTTATCCATGATCGCCTGCGAAACGAGGGTCAGGAACTGGTTCATCAAGCGTGTCAGCGCTTCTGGATCATCCTTGTAGTCTTCGGCGATAGCGGTGAACCCACGTACATCTGAGAACAGCAAAGTCAGTTCGCGTGTCTCGCCCCCAAGCTTCAGGTCTTCCGGGTGATCACTCAACTGACCGACAAGATCAGGTGATACATACTGCCCGAAAGCATTCCGGATCGAGCGACGCAACCGCTCTTCGCGCAGGTAGTTGACGGTGGTCATGAGCGCAAAGGTAAGGAATGTCGAAATGACGGGATATGAAGGATCTAGTACCACCCCCCTCTGTGTAAAGAAGTAGTAAGAAACCGATACATAGAGCCCAAGCAAGGCCAAGGACAGGCTGATGACCCAACGGGCGGCCATGACCGGCACGAACAAGATGACCAAAACGCAAAGGAACAATGTCACCACGAGTTCGATGGCAATCATGTAGTTCGGACGCTTCAACATTGTCTGGCTTATGATATTTTCGAGAACCTGAGCATGAATCTCGACCCCCGCCATAGAAACACCCAGCATCGTGGGGCGGAAGTCTTCCAGACCAATCGCCGATGTTCCGACAAAGACAAGGTGCCCGGCCAGTCTTCCCTGCGGCATTCGATCGTTCAAAAGATCTGTCGCGGACACATATCGGGCCCGATTGGACGGGGTCAGATGGGGCCAGACACTTCCATCCTGAGCTGTCTCGATCAACTGACGCGCGATCACGACGCCCTCAATTCCGGCTTCGTTCGTTCTGACAAGGAATGGTCCGCCACCGGTGGCAATCCTCAGCAACTCGGCGCTTAGACCAAGCCGGACCTTGCCCTGAACGCTGATGACCAGTGGAGCACTCCGGTAGACACCGTCTACGTCCGGCCGCGCAGAAAAAACACCATACCCCGCAGCATTGGCTTCCAAGATGGGCAGGTTCTGCACGACGTCCGGGAACTGTGGAAGAAAGGGGGTCGGGTCTCCTCCAACAAAGGCATGCGGCACATCCGCCATTTCAATCTTGGTGCTCCGGTTGCCTTCAATGGTCCGAACGCTGGCCTGCCCCAGAACGACCCTGCTTCGGGCAATAGCATCGGCAAGCAATATATCGTTGTCCGGCATACTTTTCAGTTGCTCCGCAACATCGGGCGGCAAACGCGGGTTGTCCATTGCCACGGCGCCTGGAGACAGCCGATCCGGTTCGGAAAACACGATATCAAACGCGATTGCAGCAGCACCGGCCAGTGTAGACTTCTGCACAATCTCGGCAATTCGCGTGCGCGGCCAAGGCCACTGCCCGATTTCGCTCAAACTCCGATCATCCACATCAATAATGGCAACCGGAAGCGGCGTGTATTCCCGAGGATAAGACTGATGAAAAAAATCAAGCGAAACGTTTCTCAAAACACTGAGGGGAAGTGGATCGCCAATGCGAACAATCAGGCCGAAGAAAACGCCAAGCAGGGCGACAACCCTGACCCAACCGATCCATTTTGATGCCCAAGCGCGCATAGACGTGTGCATGCTCCCCAATCAACCTGTTCTCAATAGAGCCAGACCGATTCGCCCCTGATTCGGCATGGCCACCATGACGTAAGGTAACGAAAAACTCGTATTTCGGTACCCAGAGACATTACCAAGTCAGGCGAAAGAGAGTGAAAAAATCGGATGTTAGCCTGAATCGAACGTTTGGTGATTTCGACACTGAATACAAACTGGCGCCAATTTGATAGTGTTCACTCACGTGCTCGTTAACCATGAAATGGGGGCACTTCATGGCATACGATAAATTTGAAGTCGTAGAATTAACTGCTGAAATTATTAGTCTTCCGCCGTCTACCGACGGGCGGACCGTTGTTCCTGACGCTCCGCTTCTTTTTAACGGCGAATTCGAGAGACAAGGGCACGACCTGTATATTCACAACAAGGGATCGGCCACGCTGCGAATTGCCGACTACTTTTCTCAAGGGCAACCTGCAGACCTATACGCCCCAAATGGCGCAGTTCTAAAGGGCAATATCGTTGAACGATTGGCGGGACCAGAAGCCCCCGGACAGTACGCGCAAGTTGGAGATGTGGCGAAAACCGGCGCTATTGGACAAGTTGAAGCTGTCGATGGCAACGCATTCGTCGAAAGAGCCAGCGGCATCAGAGAACAGCTCGACGTCGGTTCGAAGGTTTTCCAGAACGACATTCTGATTACGGACCAGTCAGGAAAGTTATCCGTGACTTTCGTAGATGGCACGATCTTCACCCTGTCATCAGGGTCACGGATGGTCATCGATGATTTGGTATATGACTCGAATAGCAACTCGAATAGCGGCGGTTTCAGCCTGGTTCAGGGCGGATTTGTATTCATTGCCGGCCAAGTGGCAAAAACGGGTGGGATGCAAGTGGACACCCCGTCGTCCACCATGGGCATTCGAGGCACGACAGTCGTTGTCCATGTGCAAACCCAAAACGGCGTGGTCACGACGGAAGTTTCGCTGACACGCGACATGGATGGAAGCGTTGGGCAAATTGAGCTGTTCGATCTTTCAGGAAACCTCATTGCGAACATCACAGACACTAATTCGAAGTGGATCATCCAAGGAGGGGATGGCGACACTGTCGAGGAGCCTCGCAATTCTTCTGACGACGCAGAGGACAACGTCATCATCGCTGATGCGATGGCCGCGCTGCAATCGGCGTTAACCAGAGTTGGAGCAGGACAGACATTCGTCGAATTTGGAGACAGTATTACCGGGAATCCAAACGTTCAACAAAGCCCTGTCGATGACTCCAATCAGAATCTGGACGCGATTGACAGCGACCCTCTGATCGACGGTGAAAACCCCGTAGAGGACAACCGAGGCGATGGTGGCGGCAACAGAGAAATTGAGGACAGGAGCACCAACGACGGCGCTTTCGACGAGGGACGTCTTAGAATAGAGGACAGTAATGACAGCGCCGTCATCACCGGCGACACCGCCGCAACCCCGGCCGAGAACACCACCGCCGCCAGCGGCGACCTCGACCATGCCGATCCAGACAGCGCCGATCCCGACGACCTCTTCCAGCCCGTCACGACCGCAACCGCCTCCGACCAGGGATACGGCACCTTTACCGTCTCCGCCGCCGGCCT
>NZ_FOTQ01000023.1 GCF_900114635.1 Shimia aestuarii | reverse complement strand
CCTCACAGTTTGTCGGTGAGTTCTGGTACGGCTGCGAAGAGGTCTGCGACGAGGCCGAAGTCTGCGACCTGGAAGATCGGGGCTTCTTCGTCCTTGTTGATCGCGACGATGATCTTCGAATCCTTCATGCCCGCGAGGTGCTGGATGGCGCCCGAGATGCCCACGGCGATGTAGAGCTCGGGGGCGACGACCTTGCCGGTCTGACCCACCTGCCAGTCGTTCGGAGCGTAGCCCGAATCCACGGCAGCGCGCGACGCGCCAACGGCGGCGCCCAGCTTGTCGGCCAGTTTCTCGATCAGGGCAAAGTCCTCTTCCGAACCCACGCCACGGCCACCCGACACGACAACGCCGGCCGAGGTCAGTTCGGGGCGGTCGCTTTCGGCAACCTTGTCTTCGACCCATTCCGACAGACCCGGATTTGCGGCCGCACCAACGGTTTCGACCGAAGCGGATCCGCCTTCACCGGCCGCGTCAAAGGTCGAGGTCCGGAAGGTGATGACCTTCTTGGCGTCGTTCGACTTGACCGTCTGCATCGCGTTGCCGGCATAGATCGGGCGCACGAAGGTGTTGGCGTCGACCACGTCGGTGGCTTCCGAGATCACCATCACGTCCAACAACGCGGCCACGCGGGGCATCACGTTCTTGGCGTCGGTGGTGGCGGGGGCCACGATGTGCTCGTAATCGCCGGCCAGCGACACGATCAGCGCGGCGGTGGATTCCGCGAGGCGATGACCCAGCGAGGCGTCTTCGGCGACCAGAACCTTGGCCACGCCGTCGATCTTGGCAGCGGCTTCGCCCGCCGCTGCGGCAGAGGCGCCCGCGGCCAGAACGGTCACGTCACCCAGCGCCTTGGACGCGGTGACAGCCTTGGCGGTGGCGTCCAGCGCCAGTTCGCCATTGTTGACTTCTGCGAGAAGAAGAACAGCCATTACACAGCCCCCGCTTCTTTGAGTTTTGCAACCAGTTCGTCGACCGAACCCACCACGATCCCGGCGGCACGCTCGGCCGGTTCCTCGGTTTTCACGATTTCAAGACGCGGGGAGACGTCGACGCCGTAATCGGCAGCGGTTTTCTCATCCAGCGGCTTTTTCTTGGCCTTCATGATGTTCGGCAGCGACGCATAGCGCGGCTCGTTCAGGCGCAGGTCGACGGTGATGATGGTCGGGGTCGACACCTTGATGGTCTGCAGACCGCCATCCACTTCGCGGGTCACGACGGCGGTGTCGCCGTCGATGTCCACGTCCGAGGCAAAGGTCGCTTGCGACCAGCCCAAGAGCGCCGACAGCATCTGGCCGGTGGCGTTCATGTCGTTGTCGATCGCCTGCTTGCCGCAGAGCACCAGACCGGGGGCCTCTTCCTCGACGATCTTGGCAAGGATCTTGGCAACCGCCAGCGGCTCAACATCGGTGTGCACGTCATCCGCAGCAACCACCAGGATCGCACGGTCCGCGCCCATCGCCAGCGCCGTGCGCAGCGTTTCCTGGGCCTGCTTGACGCCGATCGACACGGCCACAACTTCTTCGGCCTTGCCGGCCTCTTTCAGGCGGATCGCCTCTTCAACGGCAATCTCGTCGAACGGGTTCATCGACATCTTCACGTTGGCGAGATCAACTCCGCTCCCGTCCGCCTTAACACGAACCTTCACGTTGTAGTCAATCACGCGCTTCACAGGCACAAGTACCTTCATCGGCGGTAGACTCCTATCAGATTTTTGAGCCGCGGGGCGACTCTTCGGAATGCGCTCGAGCCGTTGATATAGGCTCGGACGACGTCGAAACAGAGCAAAATCGTCACGTTTGCGCCCAGCGACGTCGCGTTTTCAGATTTCACGTCACGTTATTTGCAACAATGTTTCAAAGGGCAAGAAAGTTTACCTCGCGACAAATTGCGTCAAGTGTCCCCCTTGCCCGGTCAGCGATTCGCGCCGGGTACCCACAGGACGTCGTCCTTGCCACTATTGTTGGCGACACGCGCCGCGACGAAGAACCAATCGCTCAGCCGGTTGAGATAGGTGATGACATGCGGGTTCACCTCTTCCGACTGCGACAGTTCCACGGCAAGGCGTTCGGCGCGGCGGGCCACGGTGCGGCAGAGGTGGAGATGCGCCGCGAGCGCCGAGCCACCGGGCAGGATGAAGCTGCGCAGCGGATCCAGCGCGCCGTTCATGGCGTCGATTTCGGATTCGAGCCGATCCACCTGTGACGCGATCATGCGCAGCGGCGGGTATTCGGCATCGGCATCCTTGGCGATGTCGGGGCGGCAGAGATCGGCGCCCAGGTCGAACAGGTCGTTCTGGATGGCGGCCAGTTGCGCGTCCATGTCGCCCGAGGCATGCAGGCGGGCCATACCGAGCGTCGCGTTCAACTCGTCGGACGTGCCATAGGCAGTCACGCGGGCATCGTATTTGGCAACGCGGTCGCCATTGCCGAGCGCGGTTGTGCCCTTGTCGCCGGTGCGGGTGTAGATCTTGTTCAGAACAACCATTGCCTTAGCCTCTGCTGCGCAGCCATGCGAACAGGATGATGAGCACCACGGCCAGAAACTGGGCCAGGATGCGTAGCTGCATGAGCTTGTTGGAATACTTGCGGTTGAATTCGCCGCCCTTGGCAAAGCCAGCGATGCCGATCATGAGAATGACCAATACGGCCAGCGAGGCGGCAGCCACTACCCAGAACAAGGGGTCATTTGCCATGATTCTGCTCCTGAAAACTGCAGTTGTCGTTGGTGTAGACGGATCAGGCGCAAAACTGAACCGCCGAATTTGATACGCAGGATCACCCTTTGGCGATCACCCAGTCGAGCAAAGATGTGGGCAAAAGGCGACGCAGGAGGTTCATGACGTGGGCGGGGGTGGTCACGCGGTAGCGTGCGCGGGGGCGGCGCGTGGTCAGCGCGGTGAGGAGTTTGTCGCTCACTGCGGTGGCGGGAAGTTCGAACGGGTCGGGGCCGCGGTCGGTGTCGGCAAAGCGTTTGACGAGCGTGGTGCGGTAGTGGTCTGCGAAGGCGGAGTTTTCCCAGTCGATCCAGTGAAAGAACTGGGCCGCATTGTTGCGGCGCAGGGCCGAGGTGATGGGGCCAGGTTCGATCAGGATGGCGTGGATGTTGGTGCCGCGCAGTTCGATGCGCAGGCTGTCGGTCCAGCCTTCGAGCGCATATTTCGTGGCAACATAGGCGCCGCGATAACGCATCGACACGTAGCCCAGCACCGAGGAGCAATTGATGATGCGTCCGTGCCCCTGCGCGCGCATGATGGGCAGGATGCGGCGGGTCAGGTCGTGCCAGCCCAGAAGGTTGCTTTCGAAGAGATCGCGCAAGCCTTCGGTGGGGATATCCTCGACCGCGCCTGGCAAGCCGCGCGCGCCGTTGTTGAACAGGGCGTCCAGTGTGCCGTTTGTGGCCGCAAGGACTTCGGCCAGACCGGTTTCGATGGTTGCCGTGTCGCAATAATCAATCAGCGGGCTTTCAAACCCGTCGGCGATCAGGCGGTCACAGTCCGATTGCTTGCGGCAGGCGGCAAAGACGCGCCAGCCTTCGGCGCGCATCCGGTGGGCTGCGTCAAGACCGATGCCCGAAGAACAGCCGGTGATGAGGATGGTTTTCCGTGGCATTGCCGCCCTTTCCCGTCGCTGCCGGACACGGGGCGCAGACTAGGGCAAGGGGACGCGGGATCAAGTCAAACCTGACGGACAGGTCCGGATCAGTCGGCGGCGGTGGCGGTTTGGGCCGGGGGGGAGAGAAGGCGTGACGACGTCCAGCCGATGCGCCCGGTATCGACCACCCTGAGTTTGGCCCAGCCATTGCCGGGTTCTCGGAGCACGATGACCTGCTGATCGCGGGTCAGCGTGGCCAGCACGGAATAGGCAGTGCCCGGTCCGCTGCGCATGTTGACGCGGGCGCCACGCACCGAGCGGATGTCCTTGGGCGGTTCGGGCGCCGGTGGCGGCAGGATGGCTTGTGGTAGTGTGGGTTGCGCGGCGGGTTGGGTGAGCACGGACTCGGCGGACAGGGCCGCTGGCGTCACGGCGGGCGTGGGTTGCGGTGCCGTGACCAGTTCGCGCAGGTCGCGCCGGACGGTCGGAACCGGGGTGGGCACTGGTTTGGCGGTGGCGGTCACCGTGACCGGGGCAGGGTGAGAGGTGGTCTTTGCGGTTTCCGGCGCGGCGCGGCGTGTGGGTTCGAATTCAGAGCCGCCGCTGAGTTCATAGAACCCCCAGCCCAGGAAAACAAAGCTCAGCAATACAAACCGCGACACGCAACCTACTCCGAACGAACCAAGAAATTGAAAACGAAATGACTTCGACAGGAATCAACTCTACCACAATAGCAGCTGTAGACTGAGGGGGAAATTTTCGTCTGTTATCCCCATGCATCTGCTTTACGGAGTCTCGGGCAATCGGTATCACCATTTGCATGAACGATATGATCGACGACGAAAACCTGCCGCTTCCGGCCACGACAGAACCGCTCCGCCGCGCGATTGGCGAGCGCTATCTCACCTATGCGCTGAGCACGATCATGCACCGGGCGCTGCCGGATGCGCGGGACGGGTTGAAGCCGGTGCATCGGCGCATCCTTTATGCAATGCGCGAGCTGAAGCTGAACGCGACAGGGGGTTTCAGGAAGTCGGCCAAGATTTCCGGCGACGTGATGGGCAACTATCACCCGCATGGCGATGCCGCGATTTATGACGCGATGGCGCGTCTGGCGCAGGATTTCAACGTGCGTTACCCGCTGGTCGACGGGCAGGGCAATTTCGGAAATATCGACGGCGATAACCCGGCGGCGTCGCGTTACACCGAGGCGCGGATGACGGCGGTGGCCGAGGCTCTGCTTGAGGGGCTGAATGAAAACGCGGTGGATTACCGCGATAATTATGACGGGACGTTGACCGAACCCGTTGTTTTGCCTGCGACTTTTCCGAACCTTCTGGCCAATGGGGCGAGCGGGATCGCGGTGGGGATGGCGACGAATATTCCGCCCCACAACATTGCCGAACTGTGCGACGCCTGTCTGCACATGATCAAGACGCCGGATGTGCGCGACGATACGCTTTTGAATTATGTTCAGGGGCCGGATTTCCCGACCGGTGGCGTGATTGTCGAGCCGCGCGAGAACATCGCGCAGGCCTATCGCACCGGGCGGGGATCGTTCCGGCTGCGCTGTAAATGGGAGCAGGAAGACCTGGGCCGGGGCCAGTGGCAGATCGTAGTCACGGAAATCCCCTACCAGGTGCAGAAATCCAAGCTGATCGAGAAGCTGGCCGAACTGATTCAGACCAAGAAAGTGCCCATCCTTGCGGATGTCCGGGATGAAAGCGCGGACGATATCCGGGTGATCCTTGAGCCGCGCTCCAAGAATGTCGATCCTGAAATCCTCATGGGAATGCTGTTTCGAAACAGTGACCTGGAGGTGCGTTTCAGCCTTAACATGAACGTGCTGATCGACGGTGTCACGCCCAAGGTCTGTTCCATGAAAGAGGTGCTGCGGGCGTTTCTGGATTTCCGCCGCGAGGTGTTGATCCGACGCAGCCAGCACCGGATGGAGAAGATCGACCATCGTCTTGAGGTGCTGGAAGGGTTCATCATCGCCTTCCTGAACCTGGACCGCGTGATCGACATCATCCGCTATGACGACGCCCCGAAACAGGCCCTGATGGCCGAGGATTGGGGGCTGGATCATGTGCGCGCAACGTCTGAGCATGACTATGTGTCGCCGCTTCCTGCAAAGGGCGAGGGCGAGCTGAGCGAGGTTCAGGCGGAAGCGATCCTGAACATGCGACTGCGGTCGTTGCGCCGGTTGGAAGAGCTGGAGCTGATCCGTGAGCGCGACGCGCTGATGGAAGAGCGGGCGGCGCTGGAAGACCTTCTGGAGAGCGAGGGCTTGCAGTGGGACCGGATTTCCGAGCAGCTCAGAGAGACTAAGCTCCAGTTCGGTAAGAATTATGAAGGCGGCGCGCGGCGCACGGTGTTTGCCGAGGCGGGCGAGGTCGAAGAAGTGCCGCTTGAGGCGATGATCGAGCGCGAGCCGATCACCGTAGTCTGTTCAAAGATGGGCTGGGTGCGGGCGATGTCGGGGCATATCGACCTCAATCGCGAGCTGAAGTTCAAGGATGGGGATGGGCCGCGGTTCATCTTCCATGCCGAGACCACGGATCGTTTGCTGGTGTTCGGCACCAATGGGCGGTTCTACACGGTGAGTGCCGCCAACCTGCCCGGCGGGCGGGGCATGGGCGAGCCGCTGCGGTTGATGGTGGACCTGCCCAACGAAGCCGAGATCGTGGATTTCTTCATCCATGCGCCCGAACGCAAGCTGTTGGTTGCCTCGAGCGCGGGCGACGGGTTTGTTGTTGCGGAACAGGATGTTATCGCCCAGACGCGGACCGGGAAACAGGTGCTGAACGTCAAGGATGACGCCAAGGCCGTGATCTGCAAGCCGGTGGTTGGCGATCACGTGGCGATCGTGTCCAAGAATGGCCGTTTCCTTGTGTTCCCGGTGAGCGAGCTGCCCGAGATGGGGCGCGGCAAGGGCGTGCGGCTTCAGAAATACAATATGGCGCGCGGGCGTCAGGGGACGCTGGAGCTGGATGGCGGCCTGAGTGATATCGCGACGTTCAACTGGTCCGAGGGGCTGAGTTGGAGCATGGGCGGGGGCAAGACCCGGCATGAACCGGACCTGACCGAGTGGCTGGGCAAACGGGCCGGGGTGGGCAAGAAGCCGCCCTATGGCTTCCCGCGCGATTTCAAGTTCTCCTGAGCCGCTCGCATGAGATTGGGGCCGGTGCTTTGAAAGAAGCACCGGCCCTTTTTTGTTGTCGAAACGGGTTGCGAGGCGAATCGAATGGTTAACGCCCTTGTTTTTAAGGATTTGGGCGTCGGCTTCACGTCGGTATCGTGTCGGTATTGCGTCGGTATGGATCAAAAGACGCGCGATTGGGGCCGAGTGTTACACAGGCGAACGCAAGGTTTTGTTTAGGGTTTGATCGGGTGGGACCCGCCGTGCGCCTTTGGCGCGCGGCCGGGCTCAACATCTGGCAGCGCCCGCAAGGGCGCGAAGATGGCGGGAGGGCTGCCCGTCGGGCCTAGACCGGCTCGGCGGTGAGCCAGACGCCGTCATTCGGGCGCAGGGTAAGGATCATCACCGGGTCGGGTTGGCGTCCGGGAACGAGGTTGAACCGGAAGCGCGCCAACAGGGTGGCGAGGATGATGACCGCCTCCTGAATGGCAAAAGACGCGCCGATGCAGATGCGCGGGCCATCGCCGAACGGGAGGTAGGCATAGCGCTCGACCGCCTTGCGGTCGGCAAAACGGTCGGGGCGGAAGGCGTTGGGATTGTCCCAGAGCATGTGATTGCGGTGCAGCGCGTAGATCGGGATCATGACCGTGTCGCCGGGGTGGATGTCGCGCGCGCAAAGCATGTCGTGTTTTTGCGCCGTGCGCGAGATGATCCCGGCAGGCGGATAAAGGCGCAGGGCTTCATCGACGATCTGGCGAATGAAGGGCAGGTTGGCGACATCTGCGCCGGTGGCGGTGTCGCCGGTCAGAACCGATTGCACTTCGACGCGGGCACGGTTTTGCACTTCCTGATCGAAAGCGCAGAGGTAGAGCGACCAGGCGAGCGTGAGCGCGGTGGTTTCGTGGCCAGCGACGATGAAGGTCAGAAGGTTGTCGCGTAGTTCGGACGTGTTCATGCTGCGTTTGGTTTCGGGGTCTTCCCCGGCCAGCAGCAGGTCGAGCAGGTCGGGGATGTCACCTGAGCCACGGGCGCGGCGGGCTTCAATGGCCTCGTCGGCGACCTGCTTCATCTGGCCGACCACCTTGCCCGACAAGAGCCGTCCGGGCCGGGGAATCCAGTCGGGAAAGCCCAGCATGTCGAGCAGGGAGATCTTGCCCGCCTCGGCGATATAGGCGTCGATGGCGCGGTGGACGGCGTCGCTGTCAAAGGTGCCTTCGCCGGAAAATGTCACGTCCGAGATCACGTCAAAGGTGGTGCGCACCATTTCGTCAAGGAAATCGACCGCGTGGTCGCCGGCGGCGGCGACACGGGCCGCGCTGCGGTCGGCGGCGGCGCTCATGACGGGCGCAAGGTTCATCACGTTGCGGTGGGAAAACACCGGGGCGGCGGCGCGGCGTTGCCAGCGCCAATGGGCATCCTCGGCAATGAACAGGCTGTCGCCGATGGCCGGGCGCAGGATGTTCTTGGTGGCCCTGGATTTCGGATAATCATCGACTTTTTCCAGCAGCACCTGACGAATCGCACCCGGATCCATGATCATGTGCCAGCGGATCCCGGTGCGCCCCGACACCATTGGCTGACGCACGGCGATCTCGGGCAGGATGGAAAGGAGGTTGGTACGCGCGGCCTTGAGAGAACCCAAAACACCCAGCGGCTGGGTCGCAAGGGGGACATGCACGGGCAGATCGGTCTGGGTCATGGGGGCTCCTCCACGTTGAAAGATAGGCGCGCGATGCGCGTGGGAAAAGGCCGCGATTGCGGTCGCGTTCGGGTTGGGCTATCCGTAGCGGGATTTTTGACCGGGATAAGAGACACATGAAGCGACTAGCCCTGATACTGAGCGCCCTGTTGGCCTTGTCTGCCTGCGCGGTGCCGACCCAGCCCGTCAATGAAGAGCTGCTGGACCTTGGGGATTTCCAGTTGGGGCACAATATCGTGGTGGCGCCCGATATTCAGATGGGACCGCTGTCACGTGAAGCGTCGACCGAGGATTGGATCGCGTCGATGAAGAACGCGGTGGATGCCCGGTTCGGGCGGTATGAAGGCACGCGGCTGGTGCATTTCGGCGTGAATATCGGCGGGTACGTGCTGGCGGCACCCGGCGTACCGCTGGTCGTATCGCCCAAGTCGGTTCTGATCATCACGGTGACCGCGTGGGATGACCGCGCAGGGGGCAAGTTCAACAAGGAGCCGCGCGAGATCATCGTGTTGGAAAGCTTCAGCGGGTCGACATTGGTCGGGACCGGCTACACGATGAGCGCGGAAGAGCAGATGGCGAACCTCACCTACAACGCGGCCAAGGCCATGGAAAAATGGCTCCATGAAAACCGCGCCTGCTTGGTGGACAATGTCCCGCCGGAGGTTCTGGCGAGTTGCTGGAAGAAAACCAAGGACAACAAGGGGCGCGAGGCGCTGGAGCTGCAATAACGCGAAACCCTGCTTGATTTTTGCCGCGCAACCCAATATGTCGCGCGCGGTAGAGGAAAACGGGTCGCGAGGCCCCCTAACTTTTAGAAGGCGCCAACCATGGGCAAGGAAAAGTTTGAACGCAGCAAACCGCACTGCAACATCGGCACCATCGGTCACGTTGACCATGGTAAAACCACTCTGACGGCAGCGATCACGAAGCAATTCGGTGACTTCAAAGCCTATGACGAGATCGACGGCGCGCCGGAAGAAAAAGCCCGCGGCATCACCATCTCGACCGCGCACGTTGAGTATGAAACCGACGCGCGTCACTATGCACACGTCGACTGCCCCGGCCACGCTGACTATGTGAAGAACATGATCACCGGTGCGGCGCAGATGGACGGGGCGATCCTGGTTGTGAACGCCGCTGACGGCCCGATGCCGCAGACCCGCGAGCACATCCTGCTGGGCCGCCAGGTGGGTATCCCCGCCATGGTCGTGTTCCTGAACAAGGTTGACCAGGTTGACGACGAAGAGCTGCTTGAGCTTGTCGAAATGGAAGTCCGCGAACTGCTGAGCGAATACGACTATCCGGGCGACGATATTCCGATCATCGCAGGTTCGGCTCTGGCCGCTCTGGAAGGCCGTGACGACAATATCGGTTCGGAAAAGATCGCCGAGCTGATGGCCGCTGTTGACGCGTACATCCCGCAGCCGCCGCGCGCGGTTGACGAGCCGTTCCTGATGCCGATCGAAGACGTGTTCTCGATTTCGGGTCGCGGTACGGTTGTGACCGGTCGTGTTGAGCGTGGTGTGATCAACGTGGGTGACGAGATCGAGATCGTCGGCATCAAGGACACGCAGAAATCGACCTGTACCGGTGTTGAAATGTTCCGCAAGCTGCTGGACCGCGGTGAAGCGGGCGACAACATCGGCGCGCTGCTGCGTGGTATCGACCGTGAAGCGGTTGAGCGTGGTCAGGTTCTGTGTAAGCCGGGTTCGGTGACGCCGCACACCAAGTTCGAAGCCGAAGCCTATATCCTGACCAAGGATGAAGGTGGCCGTCACACGCCGTTCTTCGCGAACTACCGTCCGCAGTTCTACTTCCGCACCACCGACGTGACCGGGACTGTTCAGCTGCCCGAGGGCACCGAGATGGTGATGCCGGGCGACAACCTGAAGTTCAACGTCGAGCTGATCGCGCCGATCGCGATGGAACAGGGCCTGCGCTTTGCCATCCGCGAAGGCGGCCGCACCGTCGGTTCCGGCGTTGTGTCGAAAATCATCGAGTAA
>NZ_FOTQ01000024.1 GCF_900114635.1 Shimia aestuarii | reverse complement strand
CTTCGCCTCGATAACTGAACCTCGGATCAATGACAGGGGCGAACCGCGAGAAAGTATCGACCACAGTCAGCACCCGCAGCTTGCGGCCCGTGGCGAGCTGGTCATGCACGAAGTCCATCGCCCAGACATCGTTCGGTCTGATCGCGTCGCTACGGTCTTCGCGAAGCTTGGCTTTCACCCGGCGCTTTGGCGTCTTATTTCGCAACTGAAGCCCCATTTCCCTGTAAATTCGATAAACCTTCTTCACATTCACCTCCCAGCCCTCACGCCGCAGGACATAGTGCACCCGGCGATAGCCGTAACGCACACGGGTCTCACAAACCGCCTTGATCCGCTTTCTCAGGGCGGCCGGATCGGTGCGCCGGGATTTGTACTGATAGGTGGAACGATCAAACCGAAGAGCCCCACAGGCCCGTCGGATTGAGACCGACCAGTCTTCCCGGACGCCGTCGATGATCTCGCGCTTGCGATCCGGCCTCAGAGCTTTCGCTTGATGACGTCCTGCAACATCTCACGGTCCAGGGTCAGATCCGCAACGATCTTCTTCAACCGGTTGTTCTCATCTTCCAAATCACGCAGCCGACGCATTTCCGATGGCAGCAGTCCGGCATACTTTTTCTTCCAGTTGAAATAGGTCGCTTGGCTAATGCCAGCTTCCCGACAAATCTCGGCGACCGTCTTGCCGTCCTCGCCTTGCTTGATGATGAACGCTTTCTGCGCGTCCGTGAATCTCGATGCTTTCATCGAATCCGCTCCTTCTCCCAGCCAGGAAATCGTAGCGGAAAACTCTAATCAGAAATGGCTGAATTTTCGGGTGTCAGAGCACAATGAACACGAGCCGATGTGGCTCAAGGCGCATCCTCGGCATCCGGCGGTGGCGCCGCTCGTATTGTGCCGCGCGAACCCTCTTGCGCAGCCTCTCCGTCGCAATCAGCGATTTTTTTATATGTGAAGCCAAGGCGATGGATCAGATGGCGCGACAGCATGGCCGGGGCTGCACTCAGGCCGTGTTCCGCACCGCGCTTGCAGCCGATATCCGCAAACGCCGCGTGGCTTGACGGTAAGACAGGCCTTCGTCCACCAACGCGACGTCCCTCTATCGTATATCCAGCGATAGCGATTTGCGCATGATTCTCCTCCACATATGGTGAATCACAAAAATGGCCCCGTGGGAAGCCAGCCGATTCAGATTTCAGGAACGACGCTCTAAAGCGGGATACGTTGCTGCTTATCAAAGGGGGTTCTGGACGAAGGCTGGCATTTTCTCGCCCTTCGCGGCACTCTCGAGGAAAGCCGCCGCCGTATCCATCGCCTCGCGGATGGTCACATCCATGTCGAGATAACGATAGGTACCTAGTCGACCCACGAAGGTCACGCCGCCGGTTTCTTCGGCAAGCTTCACATAATCGCTTAGCAGCGCCTTCTCCTTGACCTGACGGATCGGGTAATAAGGAATGTCCTCGGGTTCGCAGGCGCGGCTGAATTCCTTGTAGCAGACCGTGCCTTCATGCTCTTCCCAAGGGCTGAAATGTTTGTGCTCGGTGATGCGGGTATAGGGCACCTCGCGGTCGCCATAGTTCATCACTGCGCAGCCCTGGTAATCGCCCTTGTCGGTGAATTTCTCGAAATCCAGCGTCCGGTATCCCAGCCGTCCTAGCTTGTAGCCGAAATAGCCATCCAGCGGGCCGGAATAGAAGACGTGATCGTACTCCCCTGCCGTGTCTGGGTCGAACCAGGTCTCCAGATGTACGGTGATGTTCTCGTGGTCGAGAATGGCCTCGATCATCGGCGTATAGCCGTTCTCGGGCATGCCCTGGAACTTGTGGAAGAAGTAGTTGTCGTCATAGTTGAAGCGCACAGGCAGGCGCTTGAGGATCGAAGCCGGCAGCTCGGTGGGCGAACAGCCCCACTGCTTGATCGTGTAGCCTTCGAAGAAAGCTTTGTAGAGATCGGGACCGACAAAGCGCATCGCCTGTTCTTCGAAGGTCTGCGGATCGGTGATCGACTTGTCGGCGATCTCGTTCTCGATGAAGTCGCGCGCTTCGGCAGGGCGGAGCGTCTTGTTGTAATACTGGTTGATGGTGTGAAGGTTGATCGGCAACGAGAACACCTGGCCCTGGCTCGTAGTCTTCACCCGGTTCTTGTAAGGCATGAATGTGGTGAAGCTGTTGACATAGTTCCACACCTCTTCGTCGTCGGTGTGGAAAATATGGGGGCCATAGACATGTACCATGACATTGGTTTCGGCATCGCGTTCGGTGTGGCAGTTGCCGCCGATATGGTCGCGTCCGTCGATGATGGTGATGTTGTGCCCCGCCTCGGCGAGCGTGCGCCCAATGATCGCGCCGGAAAGGCCCGCGCCTACAAGTAGAATGTTCAAAACAACAGCCTTTTGATGTTCGGTCTCAATTCATCCAGCCTATAGCGCACATGCCACGAGCGATCCAGCCGCAAACCCCTGCGCAACCGGCTTTGCCTGAAAGTTCGGCAGTTGCCCAAGTTCGAAAGACCGGGCCCGTGGGTGCGGTGGATGGGCCGGAATGCAGCATTGACAGGGCTTTGGGGATCGGGCATCCCGCCTCTAGAAAGTTTTTCATAATTCCAGGACTACGCAAAAGATGCCGAAGACCAACCCTATTTTATTGCGTCTGACCGAAGCTTTGACTACGCAAAAGATGCCGAAGACCAACCCTATTTTATTGCGTCTGACCGAAGCTTTCGAAGCTAGTGCCAAAGAGTTCAGCACAGAGAATGGCCGCCTGAGCAGGCTGTCCGAAGTGATGGCTACACAGGCGCTGGAGCCACGACATGCGCTTCTGGATCATATCTGGGTCGATTTCAAGGCAGACAGCGGTGTCGTGGCCTCTGTCGAACCGGTCCCGTCGGAAGGCTGCCGCATTCAGCTGATGGATCGGGGCACGAGCCCGTGGTTTTCCTTTTCCTACATCTTGTCGGTCGAGGCGCTGCGGTCCTCCCGCTTCCTAGGGCTGCTGATCCGAGGCCGGGCAGAAGGCGTGGCCGCTTTTCGGCCGTGTCTGCGCTATCTGCTGCCCGACGGGTTCAAGGACAGCTTTGCCCGCAATGTCATTCTGCTGGAACCCGATGCGGAAGATCAAATTTCGTTCATTCGCACGGATCCCCAGCTGGTGAATGAAGCCGTTGGCGCTGAAGTACTTTTCTTTTTTGAAGGCGTAAATTTTGATGTGACGTTGTCCAACGTGGAAAACCTGAACATTTAGAGGGTAAAATAGCCATGTCAGTACGAAACTACAGTTTCGTGATCCCTGCATATAACGATGCTCAGGGACTGAAAGTACATTTGAAGTATTTCTCGTCCCGGCCGGAAAATATTCAGTTGGTGATCGTGGATGATTGCTCGGACGACAATACCGCCGACATCATTCAAAACGCATCGCTTCCAGACAATATCACGCTGACCTACCACCGTCAGCAGACCAATGGCGGCCCGGCTCTGGCGCGCAATACCGGGCGTGACCTGGTCACCGGCGACTATGTGATGTTTCTCGACGCCGATGACCTTCTGTCAGATTATTTCTTCGATTACATTGCCCTGGCCCCGCTTGAGAACGGTGCTGATTTTGCCCTTTTCAAATACCACCTCGCGCGCAGCCATGAGCAGCGCTACAGCTATGAAATGCACCAGGTGGATGCCACGTTTTTCACCCGCATCGAGCACGCACCATTCCCTATGGGGACCGTGACCCTGGAAGAGATGCCCTCGGCCCTCAACACGGTGAATTTCCCGTGGAATAAGATTTATCGCCGCGATTTTCTGGAGCGGGCGGATATTCGCTTTCCCGACCTGCGTATGCACGAGGATATTCCTCCGCACTGGCACAGCTTCATGCGCTCCAAACGGTTCAGCGTGTTGGGCTGGGCGCCGCCGCTGATCACCCATTATGAAATCGAGCAGGGTACGCGCGCCACGAACTATATCGGCGAACGGCGTATGGGCGTGTTCCCGTTGCTGCATGAGTTGCACAAGGAGCTGGGTGCCCATCCCTTGGCCGAGAAACTGCTTCCCGAGTTTGATGCCTTTTGTCATGACATGTTCGCCTGGATGACAGACACGCTGTGCGCGAGAAAGGATAAGACGAGCCGCGAGTGGCGCAAGAAATACAAGGAAGAGATTGATCTGTTCCAGGTTTATCTGGAAACGGGCGAACACAGCTCGGCCCAGAAGAACCAGTTGCCTTCCCTGGGGCGGTTGCAGCGCGGGGAGCGGGGAGCGAGCAGATGAGCAAGATCAGCGCAATCATCACCTGTTTCAATGTACAGGAATATATCGCGACGGCGATGCAATCCATCATTGATGTCGGGATCGACGATCTGGAACTTATCGTGGTGGATGACTGTTCCATCGACCGGACCCGCACCATCGTTGACACGGTTGCCCGCAACCTGCCCGACAATGTCAGCTTTAACCCGGTGTATTTCTCAAAAAACACCGTTGGCGGTGTGGCCAGCGCCGGCAATGCCGGGTTGGACATGGCCACGGGCGATGTCGTGGTCTTTATCGACGGTGACGACTGGGTGATCCCGTACAATCTCAAGGGGGCGCTTGAACAGCACCTGAGCGGTGGGTATGACTTCACGGTGTGCGATTGCCTCGAATACTGGAATGATACCGGAAAGTTCACGCAATATCCCGAAGGGCATTATTGGGAACAGCTGCCGTCGCTCACCAACATTCGTGCCCGCCGTGACACGCTCTTGAAGATGGCTCCGTTCCCGTGGCGCAAAATCTACAGCCGCGGTTTTCTGGAACGGCACAAAATTCGTTTCCCGGTAGGGGATTTCTTCTTTGAGGACAACCCGTTCCACTGGGAAACCACGGTCAAGGCGGAGACGTTCGATTTTTACTACCGGCCCACACATGTTCATCGCATGGCCCGTAGCGGGCAGACGGTGTCCGCAAAGGGTACGAAATACATCAAGATTTTCGACCACGCGACAATCATTCGCGAGAAGCTGGAACAGAGCGGGGCGCTGGAAGCCAACCGGGATCTTTATCTGGAATGGTTGTTCAAGCACATCATCTGGTGCGCCAACCATGTGCCTGCGGGGTTCCTCAACGAGGTGTTTGAGCGCGCCCAACAGCATGTTTGTCCGCTTTCGCCGGATGTGTTCTGGCATGCGATCGCCATATCTGGTTTCGACCCTTCGAATGTGCGCAAGATGGCTGCGATCTACTTGGATGAACGATTTGAGTTCTTCCGAGAATTCTGACAAAGCAAGCATCATTAACCATTCGGACGAACTAAAAGGAGACGTATGTGCTGAACTTGGAAGATGTACGTGAAATCACAATTGTTGCCGCCCCTCGCAGCGGAACAAATTACTTTTGCGATACGCTCGGAGCTTTTGAGGAGAATGCGGCCTTCTTGGAATTATTTAGTCCAGAAGGTGTATTCGGAGTCAGCAAGTACGAGGGGATTCTGGCGATGATCAATTCCAATTTGGGAACACAATATGATGATCCACAGGATAAGAGCTTTGTAAATTTCGTACGCCAAGCGCCCCTTGAGTTCCTAGCAGCACTAAAAGCCGCTGTAGCGGAAATTGGAAAAACAGCTTTCTCGTATAAGATTTTTGCTGATCAACTTAATAGGCCGCATCTCAGAGAGATTTTAGAGAGCTCAAACCGACATGTGTTGTTCGTAGTTCGAAATCGAATTGATAGCTATATTTCCTTTTGCAAGGCTCGAGAAAAGAACGTTTGGGTCAATCAAGATACCAGCGATCTAAAAATTGAAATTGATTTTCACGAATTTATGGAATGGGCGGCCAAACTGGACCGTTGGTATGCTGAAACAGAAGCTGTTTTGCGGGAGGCTGGGCGAAAGTACAGCATTTTTTCCTATGATGCCGATATCAATGTCCCCAAAGGGACTCTTGTGGAAAAACAGTATATCGGGCTGCGATCTGTCGGGGTCGACATGATGTATCCCAAAACGATCAGCAAGCCGATGTTTTCCCGGCAGGATAAACCTTCAGCCCCATTTTCCAAGATTATTAATGGTGAAGAGCTGCGTAAAGAATTCGTAAAGCGAAAGCTTCTTGCCACATATGCCTTGAGGAATCCAATGGTGAACGCCCAATGAAAGGATTAGGAGTAAAATCTCTGTGGTTGATGAGCTGATCGTTCATATAGGCGGCTTTAAGACGGGCAGCACGTCGATTCAAGCCGCCTTAGCAAGTAAGTCGTATGTCGTTCCAAATCGGCGGATTTTATATCCGGGTGTTGGAGACAAAGAGCCATTTGATAAGCGGCATGGGCAACACGAAAAGTTAGCTCGCTCCTTGATGCCAAACAGGCCGAATGCGAAAATGCGCGATGCTCTGTTTGCCTCAGTCGCCGAAAGGGTGGGGCGCTCGGATGCGGATTTAGCGGTAATTTCGACCGAGATGTTCGAGTATGTCAGCCCTCAGGCACTGGCGGAAATTCTGGAGCGCCATTTTCCTGAATACCGTGACCGTCTGAGAATAATCGGTTATCTACGCCCCCATGCCGAACGGGTGGTGTCTGGTTATGCTGAGCGTGTCAAGCACGGTTTTTTTCAAGGTAACCTGAGCGAGTTTCACAGGTTTCTCGCTACAAAAACCGAACCACATCATTGGGGGTTTTTTTACAACAAGCGGTTTGAGCATTGGCGAAGCGTGTTCGGACAGCGCCTACTGCTCCGGCCGATGATTCGCTCTAGCCTTTTTCGCAATGACGTTGTTGCGGACTTCTTTCGGCTGCTGTTCGACAGCGAAAATTTCAATATGCGTGAAACGAGAATTCGGAACGTCACCCCGTCATACGAAGATCTGATGATCGCACGGGTCTTTCATTCTGCCTGTGGTCATGAAGGCAATGTCAGCGCATGGCAGGAGAAAATGGGCGTTGCCTTGATTCGTGAACTGAATAAAACGCCTCGCACAAAACGTACTACACTGGCACTTCATAAAAGCTTGGCGGAAGACGTTGTGCGCGTCTATGCACAGGATGCGGACAAACTCGACACTGGTTTCCTAAATGGGGCCTACATGACAACCGCGCTACAGGCAGCCCCTGAAAAAGCTTTGGAAATTGCTCTTGACGACGACCCCTGCAATGTCCTGACCCCAGAAGAATATCGGATTGCATCGGCATGGGCGCGCGCGGCGGACAAGGGCTGAGTTGACTTTCTGATAATAACACAGTCGAACAACTACCATTTTCTGGCCTGTAAGATTAAAAGTTTTTTCACAATCACTTCAATACGATACTTTCTTCTACTGCATCTTCTCCCCCGGTAGGAATCCATGCGTAGAAACCACTTGGATGCACGTACTCGCGCTTGCCTGCTTTGCCTTGGCGGGCCTCCAGCAACCGCTGAAGTGTGGCGAAGGCTTCTGGCAGCTCCCAGTTTTGCGATGGCGTCGCCTGATCAAAGGACATGATCTTGCGCTCGATTAGGCGCAGGTAGTGCACCGGGTCAAACACCATATCGCCCCGGTCATAGGAGCGAGGGTGATCGGCGATCACCTCAGCGGCGCAGCCGATCACCACACGACCTACGAAGCCCTTAATCCAAACCTCACGGTAGCCGTAGGCAACTGGCCCAGAGTAATCATTGCCGCTATAACGCACGACGGATGTCGCCGTCACCTGACCGCTTTGCTGATCACAGGCTTCAAAAGGAGCGGCTGGCAGGGTGCGCATCGCCGCCAAATCCGCTTCCAGCCGGTCACCAATGCTGATCTTGTGACCACGCAGGATGTCGGCCTGCCGTTTGTGGCATTGCTTCTCCAAATACTCGTTGAACGCATCCCAGGTGGCAAAGCGTGGCATCGGCACCATGAAGTTGCGCCGTCCGTAGCCAACCAGACCTTCGACCTTGCCCTTGCCGGGGCGGCCATAACTATCCCCGATCACGTAATGCGACAGCATTGCGCTGAACCGCTGGGTTCTCTGCCGCGTACCATCGGGCATGGTCTTGGCCACAAGGCATCGCTGTGCGGCAGATCAAACGCGAAGAAGTACGCCTTCTGCTCTATCCCACCAATGACAACCAGCGCTTCGCCAAAATCCGCCTGCCCATACCCCGGAGGATGGCTCAGCGGCACAAACATCTCCTTGCCGATGCGCTTCCTGGCACGCACATAGTCTTTTACAATCGTATAGCCACCATCAAACCCGCATTCGTCGCGCAACCGCTCAAATATCCGTTTGGCTGTGTGTCGCTATTTGCGTGGCCGGGTCTTGTCCTCGGACAACCATTGGTCAATCTGGCCAGCGAAAGGATCAAGCTTGGGCCGCTTGATCGGCGTAGTCCGCCGGCACCCAGGCGCCTCCGAGTACGCCAACATCTTCGCGACACTATCTCAGCTGATCCCAAAACCCCAAGCAATTTGACGCCCGCTCAACCCTTCTTCAAAGTGAGCGTGACGAACCTTCAAGTACAAATCCACGGTGAATATCCCCAAGCCCTCCCATCAAATGAAAGGGCAAAGTGGCCGACTTTTACACCGCCGCGACACCACAACGACGCCGCTACCGTGGCCGAGTATTGCTCCGCCGTTCACATAAAATTACATAACAAAGATTATGCGTATTTATAATGTAACCGGGGTGCGCGCTACCTTCAAGTGCGACTCCTATTAGAAAACAATGAGTTATCTAATGAGGAGATTGTGCCATGGGAGCTGTTTACACGCAACTGAGCATTGAGGAACGCCGCAGAATCGAACGCTGGCGACATGCTAAGGTCCCTGTTCGCGAGATGGCGCGTGTGCTGAAGCGCTCGAAAGCCACGATCCACCGCGAGATCAAGCGGAACTTTTTCAGCGATGAATGCATGCCTAAGTGTGACGGCTACTATGGTGCTGCCGCCCATCTGATGGCAGCCGATCGGCGTGCGCGGCAGCGCAAGCTGATCCGCTATCCGCAATTGCTCAAAAGAGTTGTGGAACGGCTCAAGCATGGGTGGACGCCTGAACAGATCGGCAACCGAATGATCTATGAAGGCGCAAGGCTGCGCGTCTGTCAGGAAACGATCTACCGGTACATCTATTCCAAGGAAGGCATGGCGCAGGAGCTGTGGTGGTATCTGCCAAACCACCGCAAGTATCGCCGTCCCCGCCGTGCCAGGGAACGCCAGGCGCCCAAGTTTGACCGCGATGTCAGCATCCTGTTCCGTCCGGATGATGTTGCCCATCGCCGCCAGTTCGGCCACTGGGAAGGCGATTTGATGCTGTTCAAACAGAGCCTTGGGCAATCGAACGTCACATCGCTGGTCGAGCGGGTCAGCCGGTTCACGGTGCTGCTGAAGAACCCGAACAAACGAACCAAACCCGTCATGGGCAAGATTATGAAAGCGGTGCGTGACCTGCCCCACCTGGCGCGCAAATCTATCACCTTCGACCGCGGCACCGAGTTCGTCAGCTGGCCGCACCTTCAGGCCGAGATCGGAACGCAGACGTGGTTCTGTGACCCCTCCTCGCCTTGGCAGAAAGGCACTGTCGAGAACACCAATCGCCGGGTTCGAAGATGGCTGCCCCGAAAACACGACATCACGGCCGTCTCAGACCACGAACTGAAACAGATCTGCGACCGGCTCAACAACACGCCCCGAAAATGCCTCGGGTGGAAAACGCCAGCGGAGGTCTTCAGGGAAAAGATGATGGTGGAACTCGGCCGATCTCCCTACCCTCGAAGGCAATAGGAGTCGCAGTTCAACTATCGCTCACA
>NZ_FOTQ01000025.1 GCF_900114635.1 Shimia aestuarii | reverse complement strand
CTCGCCCCCCAATCGAAACCCGACCTGAATGCCTTCAACTGGGAAGATCCCTTCCTGTTGGAAAGTCAGCTGCTTGAAGACGAGCGGATGATCCGTGATGCGGCCAAGGCCTATTGCGATGAAAAGCTGATGCCGCGTGTGACGGCGGCGTTCGAGAACGAGCAGACCGACCCCGAGATTTTCCGTGAAATGGGCGAAATGGGCCTGTTGGGCACCACGATCCCCGAGGAATACGGCGGCATTGGCGCGGGTTATGTGAGCTATGGCCTGGTCGCGCGCGAGGTTGAGCGGATTGACTCAGGCTACCGCTCGATGATGTCGGTGCAAAGCTCGCTGGTGATGTACCCGATCTATGCCTATGGCAGCGAAGAGCAGCGTCAAAAATACCTGCCCAAGCTGGCCAGCGGTGAATATATCGGATGTTTCGGCCTGACCGAGCCGGATGCGGGCTCTGATCCCGGCAGCATGAAGACCACCGCCAAGAAGGTTGACGGCGGCTATGTGCTGAACGGATCGAAGATGTGGATTTCCAACGCGCCGATCGCGGATGTGTTCGTGGTCTGGGCCAAATCGGATGCGCATGGCGACAAGATCCGCGGCTTCGTGCTCGAGAAGGGCGCCAAGGGTCTGAGCGCGCCCAAGATCGCGAACAAGGCCTCGTTGCGGGCCTCGATCACGGGTGAGATCGTGATGGACAATGTCGCGGTGGCTGACGATGCGCTCCTGCCCAATGTCGAGGGTCTCAAGGGGCCGTTCGGCTGTCTGAACCGGGCGCGCTATGGCATTGCCTGGGGCGCGATGGGCGCGGCCGAGTTCTGCTGGCACGCGGCGCGTCAATACGGGCTGGATCGCAAGCAGTTCAACAAGCCGCTGGCGCAGACGCAGCTGTTCCAGCTCAAGCTGGCCAACATGCAGACCGAGATCTCGCTGGGCCTGCAGGCGGCGCTACGGGTGGGCCGGTTGATGGACGAGGCCAACGCTGCGCCGGAGATGGTGTCGATCATCAAGCGCAACAACTGCGGAAAGGCGTTGGAAATCGCCCGCCACGCGCGCGACATGCATGGCGGCAACGGCATCAGCCTCGATTTCCACGTGATCCGTCACATGGTCAACCTGGAAACCGTGAACACCTACGAAGGCACTCACGACGTCCACGCCCTCATCCTCGGCCGCGCACAGACCGGACTGCAGGCGTTTGCCTGATTTCAAAACACGCCTGCCCCGCGCTTATCCTAGCGGCGGGGCAGTCCTTACCGGCCCGGTTTTGTCCGCCCATTTGTCCTAACTCCGCGAGCTTGTCATGAAAAAGAACCTTATTGCCGGCCAGTGGCTGGACGGTGTCGACGCGTCTGAAAACCGCAATCCGGCGAATATTTCCGAAGTGATCGGGCACTATGCCCGCGCTTCCGCAGAACAGGTTGATGTCGCTGCGACGGCAGCGCGCGTTGCCTTGCCCGGCTGGGCCAACGCTTCGCCCCAGGTGCGATCGGATCTGCTCGAGGCGGTTGCGCAGCAATTGCTTGCGCGCAAGGACGAGATCGGCACGCTTCTGGCGCTCGAAGAAGGCAAGACCCTTGCGGAGGCCATCGGGGAAACGGTTCGGGCCGCCCAGATTTTCCGCTTTTTCGCAGGGGAAGCCATTCGTGTGGCCGGTGATGCAATCGCCTCGGTCCGCCCGGATGTGGATGTGGATGTCATGCGCGAACCGGTTGGTGTCGTTGGCCTGATCACGCCCTGGAACTTTCCGATCGCCATTCCCGCCTGGAAGATTGCTCCGGCGCTGGCCTATGGCAACACCGTGCTGTTCAAACCTGCCGATCTGACCCCGGCCAGCGCGCATGTTTTGTCAGAGATCATCTATGATGCTGGGTGTCCCGCCGGGGTGTTCAACCTTGTTATGGGGCAGGGGTCTGTTGTGGGTAATGCGATCTCAACCCATCCGCAAGTGGATGCCATTTCCTTTACCGGTTCGGTTCCGGTTGGGCGTGGGCTGGCGGTCACGGCGGCGCAGCACATGAAGAAGGTCCAGCTCGAGATGGGTGGCAAGAACCCGATGGTGGTTCTGGACGATGCGGATCTGGATATCGCTGTGCCTGCGGTATTGAACGGCGCGTTTTTCTCTACGGGACAACGTTGCACGGCGTCGAGCCGGATCATTGTTCAGGCCGGAATTCACGACGCGTTTGTTGATCGTTTGTCCTCCGAGATGAAAACCCTCAAGGTTGGCAACCCGCTGGATACATCGGTTCAGATCGGCCCGGTTGTTTCCGAGAAACAGTTGCTCTCAAATCTCGACTATGTCGCCATCGCGGGGGCAGAAGGCGCCGAAGTCATTGGCGGTGAGCGTCTGAACCGGGAGACGGAAGGATACTTCCAGGCCCCGGCGATGTTCGTGAATGCGACAAACGAGATGCGGTCGAGCCGTGAGGAAATATTTGGTCCCTGTGCGTCGATCATCAAGGTTGCAGATTTTGATGAGGCCCTGTCCGTGGCCAATGATACCGAGTTCGGTCTGAGTTCGGGAATCTGCACAAGCAGCCTGAAATACGCGCGCGCGTTCAAGCACAAAAGCCAGGCCGGTATGGTCATGGTGAATCTGCCAACGGCGGGTGTTGATTATCACGTGCCCTTTGGCGGTCGGAAAGGGTCTTCGCATGGATCACGCGAGCAAGGCCGGTACGCGGTAGAGTTCTATACAGCCGTCAAAACGGCTTATAGTTTCGCAGGCTGAAACGACATGTCGCGCGATCTTATCCTTGCGATCAATCCCGGCACCACGACCACACGTTGTGCGCTGTTCGAGCGGCGAGGTGAGGGGCCGCAAACCGTTTGTGAGCAGACCCTCGAACATGACGAAACGGTCATGGCGGGGTTTCCCAGCATCGCGGCGCAGCTGCCCTATCGCACGGAATGCGTTTCTGCGTTTCTTGCTGCGCAGATGAGTGAAACCGACAGGCTGGTCGCCTGTGCGGGGCGAGGCGGAATGCTTACCCCCGTGCCGCCGGGCGTGATCGAGGTGAACGCAGAACTTGTTCAATTCGCGCTCTACACCCCTACGTACCATCACGCCAGCAACCTCGGCGCGCCGCTCGCCGCGGGGATTGCATTTCAACATGGCGTGCGGGCCTTTGTGGTGGACCCGGTCAGCGTGGATGAATTGCCTCCGGTGGCGCGGATTACCGGTTGTCCAGAGCTGCCTCGGTTCAGCTTTGTTCATGCGCTGAATATCCGTGCATGCGGGCGAAAACTGGCTGCGTCAAAGGGCAAGTCTCTTGATGAAACGCGGGCCGTAGTCGCGCATCTGGGTGCCGGTTTTTCGATCGCAGCCTTGGTTGACGGACGCCTTGTCGACAGCTCGAACCGCATGGAGATATCGCCGTTTACACCGGAGCGCGCGGGCGGTTTGCCACCGCTTCCTCTGATCGAGCTTTGCTATTCGGGCGCCTATTCGAAAGACCAGCTGCTGAAAAAGCTCTATGGCAAAGGGGGTGTGTTCGCCCATCTTGGCACCAAGGATATCCGCAAGGTCGAAGCCATGGTCGATGACAGCAATGAACGGGCCCGGTTGGTCTATGACGCCATGATCCTGCAGATTGCCAAGGCCATTGGTGCCATGGCTGCAGTGGCTGACTTCGATCTGGACGGGATCGTCCTCACCGGTGGGCTGGTCAACAGCCCTCGCATTGTTACCGCTTTGACGGAAAAGGTTGGCAGTATCGCGGATATCATCGTCTATCCCGGTAGCAATGAATGCTTGGCATTGGCCGAAGGGGCTGTGCGCGTGCTGGCCGAAGAAGAAACGGCGATGACGTGGCCGGTTCAGCCCTTGGCAGAGGCGGTGTGATGTCGGGCAGCGGGTTCGCGCAATTGATGGCTCGATTTGCAGATGCAGGACGCGATATCGGCTTGTGTGTTGCGGGCGGAAACGATCCGGAGGTTATCAATGCCGCTGCGGATGCGTTGCGTCTTGGCCTTGTCGGGCGCGCCGTCGTGACCGGAGATGCGAGTTGGATTGCGCGGCACCTGCCTGTGGACGTAGCGAAACAGGTTGATTTGCGTGACGCCGAAACGCCCGCAGAATGTGCCGAAAAGGCCGTTGCGGTGGTGCGCGCGGGCGAAGCTGGCATCCCGATGAAAGGTCATGTGGACAGTACGTCCTATCTGCGCGCAATCGTAAGCCGCACAAACGGTCTTCGCGATGGGGGGATTCTGTCCAACGTGACCGTGGCGGAAATGGCGTCCTATCCCAAGTTCCTAGCCGCGACGGACAACGGCATCGTTCCGGCCCCCGAGCTTGACCAGAAGAGACAGATCATTCTGAACACGGCCCCTCTTTTTCGTGGGCTTGGTGTGGACCCGGTCAAGGTCGCCGCCGTGGCAGCGACCGAAAAGGTATCCGACGCGCTGTCAGCGACGCGCGATGCAATCGCGCTGAGCGAAGAAAGCCGCGATGGGAAATTGCCGGGTTTCGTTGTGGACGGGCCGTTCGGCTATGACGTCGCGGTTAGCCGTTCGGCGGCGATCAGCAAGAAACTGGATCAGTCGGAGGTCGCTGGGATGGCTGACCTCTTGCTGTTTCCGACAATCGAGGCGGCGAATGCCGTTGCAAAATCCTGGAAGTTCCACGGTCAAGCCGAGACCGGATCACTGGTGCTTGGGGCAAGAGTCCCTGTGTTGCTGAATTCGCGTTCGGATTCCGCCGCGCGCCGTATCAATGCACTTTTACTGGCTCTGGCTGTGAAGGCGGGAGAAACCAAATGACGTTTCAAACAATCGGGGTCATCGGCGCCGGACAGATGGGCAACGGGATTGCACAGGTGTTTGCCGCCTCCGGGTTCGACGTGCGCCTGAACGACCTGTCGGGTGAAGCGCTGGAAGGTGCGGTTGCGCGCATATCCAAGAACCTGGATCGCCTGGTGGCCCGTGGCAAAGCGACCGATGACGAGAAAGCTGCCATAATGTCACGGATCGGCACGACAACCGATCTGGGGGACCTTGGCGAAAGCGATCTGGTGATCGAGGCGGCCACGGAACGCGAAGACATCAAGTCGCGCATCTTTTCCGATCTGCAACCCTCCCTGCAGCCCCACACCATTCTGGCCAGCAACACATCATCCATCTCGATTACGCGTCTTGGCGCCGGGACGGACCGCCCCGAGCGGTTTATCGGTTTGCACTTCATGAACCCAGTCCCGGTCATGAAGCTTGTGGAGCTGATCCGGGGCATCAATACATCCGAGGAAACCTACAGGGCGATGCTTGGCCTGATCGAGCGTATTGGCAAGATTTCCGCCAGTGCCGAGGATTATCCCGCGTTCATCGTGAACCGTGTTCTGATCCCGATGATCAACGAGGCCGTCTATGCGCTTTATGAAGGTGTCGGCAATGTGGCCAGCATCGACGCAGCCATGAAGCTGGGCGCCAATCACCCGATGGGGCCGCTCGAACTTGGGGATTTCATCGGGCTGGATACCTGTCTTGCAATCATGAACGTGCTGCACGACGGGATGGCAGATACCAAATATCGGCCCTGCCCCCTGCTGACCAAATATGTCGAAGCCGGATGGCTGGGCCGAAAGGTCGGCCGCGGTTTCTATGATTACCGGGGCGAGACCCCGGTGCCCACCCGATAGTTTCAAGAGGAGTCTACCGCCGATGAAGGTACTTGTGCCTGTGAAGCGCGTGATTGACTACAACGTGAAGGTTCGTGTTAAGGCGGACGGGAGCGGAGTTGATCTCGCCAACGTGAAGATGTCGATGAACCCGTTCGACGAGATTGCCGTTGAAGAGGCGATCCGCCTGAAAGAGGCCGGCAAGGCCGAAGAAGTTGTGGCCGTGTCGATCGGCGTCAAGCAGGCCCAGGAAACGCTGCGCACGGCGCTGGCGATGGGCGCGGACCGTGCGATCCTGGTGGTTGCTGCGGATGACGTGCACACCGATGTTGAGCCGCTGGCGGTTGCCAAGATCCTTGCCAAGATCGTCGAGGAAGAGGCCCCCGGTCTGGTGCTCTGCGGCAAGCAGGCGATCGACAACGACATGAACGCCACCGGCCAGATGCTGTCGGCGCTCTTGGGCTGGTCGCAAGCGACCTTTGCCTCGGACGTGGACATCGACGGCGACACCGCCGTCGTGACCCGCGAAGTGGATGGCGGTCTGCAGACCATCAAGGTGTCGACCCCGACCATCATCACCGTCGACCTGCGCCTGAACGAGCCGCGCTATGCGTCGCTGCCGAACATCATGAAGGCCAAGAAAAAGCCGCTGGATGAGAAAACCGCTGCCGATTACGGCGTCGACGTCTCCCCGCGTCTTGAAATCGTGAAAACCGAGGAACCGGCCGAGCGTGCCGCCGGGATCGTGGTGGGTTCGGTCGACGAACTGGTTGCAAAACTCAAAGAAGCGGGGGCTGTGTAATGGCTGTTCTTCTTCTCGCAGAAGTCAACAATGGCGAACTGGCGCTGGACGCCACCGCCAAGGCTGTCACCGCGTCCAAGGCGCTGGGTGACGTGACCGTTCTGGCCGCGGGCGCCTCTGCCGCAGCGGCGGGCGAAGCCGCTGCCAAGATCGACGGCGTGGCCAAGGTTCTGGTCGCCGAAGACGCCTCGCTGGGTCATCGCCTCGCGGAATCCACCGCCGCGCTGATCGTGTCGCTGGCCGGCGATTACGAGCACATCGTGGCCCCCGCCACCACCGACGCCAAGAACGTGATGCCCCGCGTGGCCGCGTTGTTGGACGTGATGGTGATCTCGGAAGCCACCGACGTGGTCGACGCCAACACCTTCGTGCGCCCGATCTATGCCGGCAACGCGATGCAGACGGTCAAGTCGAACGACGCCAAGAAGGTCATCACCTTCCGGACCTCGACCTTTGACGCGGCCGGTGAAGGCGGATCCGCTTCGGTCGAAACCGTTGGTGCGGCCGCAAATCCGGGTCTGTCGGAATGGGTCGAAGACAAGGTTGCCGAAAGCGACCGCCCCGAACTGACCTCGGCCGGCGTTGTCGTGTCGGGTGGCCGTGGCGTGGGTTCGGAAGAGGACTTTGCCCTGATCGAGAAACTGGCCGACAAGCTGGGCGCCGCCGTTGGCGCGTCGCGCGCTGCCGTGGATTCGGGCTACGCTCCGAACGACTGGCAGGTGGGTCAGACCGGCAAGGTCGTCGCCCCCGAGCTCTACATCGCCGTGGGCATCTCGGGCGCCATCCAGCACCTCGCGGGCATGAAGGATTCGAAGATCATCGTCGCGATCAACAAGGACGAAGAAGCCCCGATCTTCCAGGTCGCAGACTTCGGCCTCGTCGCAGACCTCTTCGCAGCCGTACCAGAACTCACCGACAAACTGTGAGG
>NZ_FOTQ01000026.1 GCF_900114635.1 Shimia aestuarii | reverse complement strand
ACGCAGTAGACGAACCGCGCCGCTGAGACTTGCCGCCCCCGGTAGCGTATCTTTGGTCGTGTCTTGGATGAGGCCACCCAGCACCCGTTTTCATCAGTTACTGTTTCGGATAGCAGGGAGAAATGACTGGAGGATAAAATGGCAGCAGAGCACGGACTAAAAGAAGTACAGGAATGGTTGCGGGCGGGCGCGCCTCAGTTTGGCGAAATAGACCAGCTTACTCAGGTTGGCATTACTTATTTCGTGCTCACTTGGAGCCTTTTTGATTTTCAGAAATTGGGCGCAAGGGGGCGTTTAACGGACGTCGAGAGTTTCATAGAGACAAGTATCCCTGAGGTATGCGACTTTCAGATCTTCATGCCCTACTTCGAGTTCTTTAAAGCGCGCTATCTAGACAACATGACCGGAAACCACCGTCTCGATGCCTTGTGCTGGAATGATTACAATAGTCTCGAACGGATAACTACGGGGTTGCAACAGTTAGACCCTGATTGCGTCACAGTAGTAGGTACGCTTCTTCGCATAGCTTACCGTCTAAGATGTAATCTAATCCACGGCTCGAAATGGCAATATGGGCTCGAAGACCAGCGTGAAAACTTCGCCTATTCGAGCGCGTTCATGACGAAGATTATTGATCGTTTCTAAACGCTTGAATCGTCCGGATTCAGCCGACCTTCTGTGTCGACATCAGATTTATGCCGAAATTGACCTCAAACCCCTTATTTTATTGACCGAAACGCCCTTTCAAGACCCTCGAATTTCTTCCAGGGCACACTATAGAAGGAAGCTACGCGATCATGCACCCGGTAGACGCCCCTTGAAATGGCCTGATCATCCACCTTCAGAACGAGGCGCGTCGCATACACCGGAGCATCAATGATGGGAGATAACCATCAATGCAAAACGATACTTCCACTACCGAGAATCATATCCAGAAGCTGGCGAAGGCTTATGGCAACCAGATCGTCCGCAGGGACAATAAGTTTTACGATATCGAGCATCTGGGAACGCCGTTATCCCGCACGGACGTCGAGGTCATGATCCTCAATCGGATCCGGGGAGAATTCCCTGACGTTCCGCTCAGCAGCGAGCTGTTCAAGGGGCTATTCAAGCTGCTGATCGAGCAACGGCACACGGACACCGAGCGATCCTTTCAGGTCTGGAACGGAACCACGGTCTGCGCACCCGGAAATCCTGACCGCCTGATCATGAAGCGCGGATCGGTCTCAGCCAATGTTTGGTCGGCGCCTGCATACCGACAGCTTCGAGTCAATGCAGCCGACTATGGGGTGGTTGGAGAGTTCTTCGAGGCCTTCTTTCAGCGCTCAGAGGAACGGGAACACTTCCTGAACTGGTTGGCGTGGTGCCTTCAGAATGAGGACGATAAACCGGCTTGGGCTCCGTTCTTCTATTCTCGCAGCAAAGGCACCGGGAAAAGCACGACCTGCCGTATCCTGTCCGTGCTGTTCGGGGCTAGAAATACTGCAGTTCAGAACAATGTCGGCAAGCTTACGCAGCAGTTCAATGCAACGGTTCTCACGAGTAAGCTGGTCGTCTGTGAGGAAACGCAAATCACCCCGGGATCGCCGCAGTCGAATGCGCTCAAGACCTTCATCACCGACCCCGACGTTCTCGTTGAACGCAAGGGCTTCGAGGCTGAACGGTCCCGCCAGTACTGCTGCTTCGTGTTCACCTCAAACTTCGCGCCTACGTGGCTGGAGGAGGGCGAACGGCGCTACTACGTCATGGAAGTCGATCATGACGGGCGTTCCGGTGGCCCGCGAGCCGCTGATTTCGCGGAGTTGGTGGGGCGGGTACATCGGTTCCTTGATGATCCCGCAAGTGTTGCCCGGCTGCATAATGCCCTGATGCAGCGTGACCTCCCTAAGGCCTTCAACGCCAAGAGCCTAAATATCGCTGAGTTTTCAACGCCTATCATGCAACGACTGCAGCAGAACAGCCGTCAGACAGTCCTTGATCAGCTTGAAGAGCAGTTGAACGAACGCGGGCTTGTCGTTCTACCCGAGGCCAGCGTCGTTGAGTTCATCCGCAAGCACCTGAATGCGAACATCAATCAAACGAAGCACCTGATGGACGAACTCGAATGGCATAAGACCAAGGTCAAATGGGGTGGCAAGGACTATTCCCGTGCGATCTGGGTACGCCCCGGTTACTCAATCGACCGAGGTAAGATCTATGGTCCTGATTTCCCGACTGAGAGCGTCAGCGACTACCTTCAACGGGAGGTTCCGACGACAGAATTCGAGGTGATCCAATGAGCGATCAGCACTTCGTATTTCGGGATGACTGCGAGCTCTGGCTGCAGGACATTATGAACAATCATTATGAGGAGGCTCTTTCGAGGGCCACCTCCCTCCTATCTCAGACCTCGGCGGATGAAAACGGGTGCTGGGTGGCCTCATCCAAGACACGACCAAAGATACGCTACCGGGGGCGGCAAGTCTCAGCGGCGCGGTTCGTCTACTGCGT
>NZ_FOTQ01000027.1 GCF_900114635.1 Shimia aestuarii | reverse complement strand
TAAAAAACCGTTCCGGGCCGCGACCCGCCTGTGCGCGGTATAAACAGCCTGTGCTATGCTTCGCCGGAAGGGCAGTTGCCGATGGCTTATTGGTGGGCTGGACCCCGTTAAAAAACGTGGCACATGGGCCGATGCGCACTTGAGAGTGGTGACGCTGCTATTGCGGTGATCCCGGTTAGGAAGATGACGAACTTGCATGGCCCACGCCCTTCGCCTTGAACGGAGGAGATGCCATGACGAAGCGCAAAACCGGTGACCACCCGGACCTGAAGATGGTCAACCCTCAGGCGGCCGCGATCGACATCGGCTCGACGATGCACATGGCCGCTGTGAACCCTGACGCCGATATCATGCCAGTGCGCGCCTTCGGGACATTCACTAAGGATTTGCACGACCTTGCCGACTGGTTCCAGTCATGCGGTGTCACCAGCGTGGCCATGGAATCGACCGGCGTTTACTGGATCCCAGCCTTCGAAATCCTGGAAGCGCATGGCTTCGAGGTCATCCTCGTGAACGCCCGCTACGCCAAGAACGTGCCAGGCCGCAAAACTGATGTGAGCGATGCGGGATGGCTGCGCCAGTTGCATTCTTACGGTCTGCTCCGTGGCAGTTTCCGCCCTGAGGCGGAGATCGCCACCCTGCGCGCCTATATGCGCCAGCGCGAGCGTCTGACAGAATATGCCGCCGCGCATATCCAGCACATGCAGAAGGCGTTGATGGAGATGAACCTTCAACTGCATCATGTCGTCTCCGACATCACGGGTGCGACGGGCATGCGGATCATCCGTGCCATCGTTGGCGGCGAGCGTGATCCAGAGGTGCTGGCAACGTTCCGAGATGTTCGCTGCAAATCCTCGATGGATACGATCAAAGCCGCACTGGTCGGCAATGACCGTGAGGAGCACGTCTTTGCTCTTACCCAGTCTCTGGAACTTTACGACTTTTACAAAGCACAAATCGAGGCGTGCGACCGAAGGCTGGAGGCGGCTGTTGGAGCGCTGACTGTCCGGGCAGACGGTAGTCTGGCTCCGCTGCCGAAGGCACGGATCAAAGGCAGGCAGCACAATGCGCCGTCCTTTGATGTGCGAGCCGCGCTTTACGGGGTGTTGGGCACGGACCTGACCCAAATCCACGGTCTCGGCCCGTCGTTGGCGCTAAAGCTGGTGACCGAATGCGGCACGGACCTGCGCGCTTGGAAAAGCGCAAAGCACTTCACGTCGTGGCTTTGTCTGGCACCGGGCAACAAAATCTCTGGGGGCAAGCTGCTGTCCTCACGGACACGCCGATCTTCTAGTCGTGCGGCCGCCCTCCTTCGTCTGGCGGCAGTCACGATTGGCCGAAGCGACACGGCCTTGGGCGCGTTCTATCGACGCCTCTCGGCGCGGATCGGCAAACAAAAGGCCGTAACGGCCACAGCGCGCAAGATCGCGGTCTTGTTCTACAACGCTTTACGGCATGGCATAACCTATCAGGATCAGGGAGCGGCGGCTTACGACGAACGACATCGGCAACGCGTGCTCTCAAACCTCCAGCGTCGGGCCAAGACAATGGGTTACGCATTGGCGCCCATCTCGGAGACCGCGGGTGTTTCTTAGGAAGGCCAC